>JAXMBI010000001.1:0-60000 GCA_046349955.1 Pirellulales bacterium
AGCAGGCGGTCGACCAGCCGCTCGTAGGCGTCGGGCGACGTGTCGGCTAGGAATTCGGCCACTTCGGCCGCCGTGGGGGGCAGGCCGTGCAGGTTGTAGGTCAGCCGGCGGATGAGCGTGCGGCGATCGGCCTCCGGCGAGGGCGCCATGCCTGCTGGCTGCAAGCGCGCGAGGACAAAGGCGTCGATCGGCGTGCGGATCCAGGGCGAATCCATCCGGGGCGGAGCGTGTTTTCCCAGCGGCGCGAGCGACCACCAGGTTTCTTGCTCGGCGGCGCGGGGAGCGAGGCGGACTCCGGCCGGCCATTCGGCCCCGGCGGAAATCCACGCCTTCACGGCCGCAACCTCGGCCGGGGTCAGGGGATCGGCCTGGGCCGGCATCTGCGGCGAATCGCCGGAGATCATCTCCACGAGCAGGCTGGCGTCGGCCTGCTGAGGTTCAAAAGCGGGCCCGCTGTCGCCGCCGGCCCGGGCCAGTTCAGCGGTCTCGAGCGAAAGTCCCCCTTTGGGCTCGGCGCCCTGGTGGCAGCGCAGGCATTTTGCCTCGAAAATGGCCTCCACCGGGGCGAAGGACACTTCGGCGCCGCGAACCGGCGCCGCTGCCAAAAGGGTTGTTGCCGCAGCGCAAAGCAAGACAGGCAAGCAGCGACGCTTGGCGTGGCTAAGGCGGCCAGGCTCGAGTCGTTCTCGCCTCAACATCAAACGGCGCTGATTGGTTAGTGTGGCTGGCAGTGCCCGCGTCCATCTTCTCACGCCGTGACCACTGTGGGCAAGAAGCCCGTTTGAACCATCAGCCCGATGGTTCGTATTCAAAGAATGGCGCGCCCTGCTGCACGCGCTGGCGGCGGTTGCCGGCGTTGCTGGCAGCGCTTTGGTCGGTCGCTGAGCGTCGCGAACTATTGCGGTCCCCGAGTGAGCGTCGTAAGCGAACAAACTCTTCGCCACCAGCGCAGGCGGCGCGAGGAGCGGAACCTGGGAAGGCTTGGCGGCGAGGCTCACATTGCTTTGGCACGGAACCTGCTCATTGGCGGGATACCGAACTGAGTTTCAGCTCGCCTATCGAAGGAGATGGACCATGCGGCTGGCCGAAGGTCGTGAACACAGAGTTCGCAAGAATCAGTGGGAGCCCCAGGATTACCTGCCGACTCCGGAAGAGATCGTGGCCAAGTGCCGTGAGATCCAGCGTGGCTGGTCGCGGGCCGAGAGGCTGCGCCGGTTGCTCGTGCGTCCGGCCGATTGGGCCCCGCCCACGGTTCATGTCGAGGATTTGGGCGTGGAGTTTCAGCCCTGCCCCATGCACTAACGGGCGCCGTCGCCGATCAGGCGATAGAGCTCGAGGAGGCCACGCATGGTGCGTCTAGCGCCAGCCAACAAAAGCAGCCGCGCTCGCGCGGGCCACTGCTCCTCGTCGAGCCGTCGCTTGAACTGGGCCCAACGGGCCGGGTGCTCGTTGCTCCCCGCGGCAAAGTAGTCGACACCGGCGCCGGCCTCGTCGGTCGTTCCGAGCGCTGCGGCGACGCGGCTCTTGAGAATTCGAGCGCCCATGCGGGAGCCCTCGAAAATGTAGAGGGCGCCAACGAGGGCGGGCGGGCGCTGTCGGCCCATGCGACCGAGCAGGCCAACGAGTCTTTGGGCCGGCAGTTCTAATTCGCCAAAAGTCAGGGCCAACGCCTGCCAGAACGCCAAATCGGCAGCCAGAGTAGACACGCGGGCAGCATGGGGCGCGAGCCACGGTGAGACCTGGGGCGACGCCGCCAAGGCTGGCTCGAGCGTCGCGTGGATCGCCAGCAGGTTCTGCAGCAGCCGGACGTACTCTGCCCTGCCCACCGTGCCGTGGGCCATGCGCCGCGCAAGCGCCGTGTTTTCAAGGGCGTCGTGCTGGGGCGAAAGCGTTTCGCGCAGCGCCTGTGAGATTGGCCGATCGTCGTCGGCTGGCTTCGTCATGCCCACCACGCCTCCACGATGAACCATTCGTGCGCGGCGTACTCGAGAACGACCGCCTCTTGCTCTTCGATCCGCAGCGTCAACAGGTTGGCCCCCAGGCCGTCGGCCATGCGAGCACGGTCGATCTTTCGAAACGTGCGCAGCCGCGCCGAATCCATCTGCCCGAGCACCTCCTGAAAATGCACGCGGAAGCCGACCACGCGACCCTCCTCCACGAGCGGCGCCCAGCCGGTCGCCAGCAGGCCGGGTTGGTCGATTTGAAACAGCCAGGCGGGGGGCCGGGCGGCAAGGCCGCACATTGCCTCGGCACACGGTACGCCACGCGCCAGGGCGGCGGCCAGCGGATTCGCGAGATCGAGCCCCAGGGCGAACTCGAACTCGCGGGACGATTCGCCGGCGGTGATCAGCAGCGTGTCGAGGCGGCGCATGCCGTCGCGACCATGATAGGGCAGCCCGCCTGGCAGGATCGCGGCCGAGCCATCGTCGGACAACAGCTCAATGAAGTGGGGCGCTTCGAGCCGTTCTAGGTGGGTTGCGTGGCTCGAGCCTCCTACGCTGCGGCGCAGATCGCACGTAGCGTCGGCCCAGGCGAAGCGGGCGCAGTAGTAGTTGGTCCACGGCGCGCCGGTCGGCAACGTGTGCGGCTCGAGCTTCAGCCGCACGTCAACGACGTCGGCGCCGCGGGCCAGCCGCGTTTGCTGCTCGAACTCGGCGACCGGCCGCTCCTCGGGATCGAGCAGCACGCCCCGGCTGACGATTTCGCCCAGGTCCGGGCCGGACTGCGTGAGTTCGATCTGCCGGGCCGCCATCCGCGAGTAGGCGTCGCGGGCATCGGTGATTTCGGTCTCCATTCGCTCCCAGGTCGGCTCGCGGTAGGCGATCTGCTGCGATAGCCGATTCAGGCGGCGGCCCGCCCGGCGCAAAGCGCCGATGCCGCCGGTTTCGGGATGGATGTTCACCTCGAGGCGTTCGTTCGCCAGCCGTAGCTCGCGGCCAATCGGCGGCCCTTCGGCCACCGCGCCGCCCACAAACACGCCGAAGCCCAACGCCGGCAACACACCTGCAGCCCTGCCGGTGGGATTCAGCCTGAGTTTGCTCGCGCCGTCGGCTGATCCGCCGAGGGCAGGCGTCAGTTCGCCAGCAAGTTCGACAAGGCGCTCGCGGCATTGCTGCTCGGCTGCATCGAACTGGTGGGAATCGACTACGTTGGCCACCCACCAGTCCGCTGCCTGCTGCCGCGCGGCGTCGGACGCGGTCGAAACTCGGCCCCTTGCAACATCAACCAGGATCGCGGCCGTTTCGAGGTTCAGCGCCAGCCGGGTCAGCCGCTCGCGCCGCACATGACGCGAGATCGGATCGGCCTTGCCGGTGGCGGTTTCTTGTTCCAGGTAGGGAGTGCGATACTCATCGGCCTCGTGCCGCGCGAGATGCCCATAGGTGTCGATCGCCTCGAGGTACTCCTTGAGCTGGGCGAACTTGCCCAAGAGTGGCCCATAGCTGGCCGCCCGGCGGAGGTCGTCGAGCCAAGGCTTCCCTTGCCCTGGCCAATGCGCCAGGCAGAGCGTGGCCAAATAGTCGTGATCCATGGCGCTCCCCATGTGCCGGGGGTAGGCCAAGAAAGTTTCCGGGCGACCGGCGTCGAGCGGGGCCCGAAAGAGGGTGTCGACCGCCGTGGCGTCGGTTCCTTCCCAGCGGCCGCGAGCCTGGGTGGTGCGGGGGAAGCGGCCACCGTCGAGCGGGACGTGCAGGGCGCCCCGGAACCCGAATTTGTAGATGAGCCCCGGCAAGACCGCGCTCAGCCCCGCTCGGCGGCGGCCGAAGACGGCCGGCCGCTGGCCCAAGAGTCGCTCGTAAACCTCGATCCCCCGCGAAAAACGGCGGGCGACCTCTTCGGCGAGCAGCAGCGGGGGCTCGTCGTCCTCTTCAAGCCCGCCGACGAGCGTCGCTTCGCCCCTTTCCAGGGCAGCGCGCAGGGCCGCCAACGTTTGGGGCGCTGCCTCGGCCAGCCGGGCGAGCGTGGCCGGGGCGATCAACAGATTCTTGGGGCCCGGACGCTCCAATTCGGCGAGCAGGCCGGGTCCGAGCGTCGTCGGCGCCACGAGAATCAGGTCGAGCAACCAGGCGGTCGTCGGATAGAAGCGGTCGCGGGCCTCGGCGAGCACGTCGAACCCCTTGGCCAAGTGGTCGCGGGCGGCCGGCTCGTCATCGCGCATGGCAGCTGCCGCGGCGGCGGTGGTCTGGTTCTCCAGCAGCACCAGGTCGACCGTGGTCAGATAACGCATCTGACGTGCGAGCAGCTCGATCTGCAGGTAGGCAAATCCCAGGGCATGAAAGTCGTCGGCCAGCAGTTGTGCAACGGCCCCTCCGCGGCGGGCGTCGTCCGGGAAAACCGCCAGGGCGGACTCCACATACTCCCCGCGACGTTGCTGCCCCCACAGCACCACGCCTCCGGAACCCTGGATTTGCTCGATCCAGCCGCTGGCCAGCAGGGGCCGGGAGGCCTCGGGAACGAGCAGCAGCCGGCCGGCGCCCTCGGTCGGGGGATCGTCGGCCCGGTGCCAGGTGGGCAGATGTCCGGCGTCGTTCAGCAGGGCCGGATGCCACAGGGCGGTCCAGGCGGCGAGCAGCCCTGCCGCCGCGTTTCCCTCGAGATAGAGCGGGAAATCGTCGAGCCCGTGGCAGGGGAGCAGGACGACGAGTTCGCGAAACGGCATGGCGGGCTGGGCAAACGGCGAAGGTTCCGGGTGGGGAAAGTTCACCTTAGCCCGGCGAACGGGAATCGTCGAGTTGCCGCGGCTCGAGACGGGCCTAGCCTGGCGGGGGCGAGGCCAGTGCCTCGTGGCACAGGCTTCTAGCCTGTGGCTGCGACCCGCCCTGCAAAAAAATGGAAAAAAATGCGACCGGATGATTGCCGGCCCCGCAGCGGCGCGCGAGAATCACCCCGCCGTCGGCAACCCTCCCCGACCGACGTGGGACCCGGCCGCCGACCCAAGGGCGGCCAGATCCCCGTTTGTCAATAGGAATTGATTGACATCCCAGCGCGTGACTCGATACATTAGAACGGTACGGAACCGCAGGCAGCTCGGCCCTCATCCTTTTCTTCTTAGCCAATCGGCGAATGTTGGCCGCCTGCTTTGGCAGCGCTGGGGAACGCCCCTAGACTGCAGGGAACAGAGGACAATCTGATATGGCTCGCAGCAGTGCCGTCTGGGGCATCGATATTGGCCAATGCGCCGTCAAAGCGCTCCGCTGTCGGCCCAACGAGGACGCCAGCCGGGTCACGGTCGACGCGTTCGACTACATCGAGTACCCGAAGATCCTCAGCCAGGCCGACGCCGACGCGCCTCAGCTCGTTCGCGACGCGCTGGCCCAGTTCCTTTCACGGAACTCGGTGCGCGGCGATCGCGTGGCTGTGTCGGTCTCGGGGCAAAGCGGCTTGGCGCGGTTCATCAAGCTGCCGCCGGTCGAGGCCAAGAAGATCCCCGACATCGTCAAGTACGAAGCTCGGCAGCAAATTCCCTTCGCGCTCGAAGACGTCGTCTGGGACTACCAGCAGATGGCGGGCGGCAGCGTCGAAGACGGCTTCTCGATGGAGACCGAGGTCGGCCTGTTCGCCATGAAGCGCGACCAGGTGTCGAAGGCCCTGCGTCCGTTCAACGAGGCCAAGATCGAGGTCGACGTCGTTCAGCTCGCGCCTCTGGCGGTCTACAACTACATCGTCTTCGACCGCCTGCAGGCCGCGAGCGAAGAAGGGGGCCCGCCCCCGTCGGTGGTCGTGCTCTCGATGGGCACCGACACCACGGACCTCGTGGTCACCAACGGCTTCCGCGTCTGGCAGCGCAGCATTCCCCTGGGAGGCAGCCACTTCACCAAGGCGCTCACCAAGGAGCTCAAGCTCACCTTCGCCAAGGCCGAGCACCTGAAGCGCAACGTACAGCAGGCCGAAGACCCCAAGGTGGTCTTCCAGGCCATGAAGAACGTTTTCAACGACCTGGTGACCGAGGTCCAGCGCTCGATCAACTTCTTCAAGAGCGTCGACCGCAACGCCAAGATCGGCCAGATCGTGGCGCTGGGCAACGCCATGAAGCTGCCCGGTCTGCAGAAGTACCTGTCGCAGCACCTGAACTTCGAAGTCGAAACGATCACCTCGTATCGCGGGCTGGTGGGCGACGGCGTGGTCGACGCCCCGGCCTTCAAAGAAAACCTGCCGAGCTTCGCCGTGGTTTACGGCCTCGGCTTGCAGGGGATGGACCGCGGCCGCCTGCGCACCAACCTGATGCCGCGCGAGATCCTCAAGACGCGGATCATTCGCGCCAAGAAGCCCTGGGCCGTGGCGGGCGTGGCTGCGCTCGCGGCCGGCTGCCTGGTGAACTACGCCTTCCACTGGCAGGCCTGGGCCGGGGCCGACACGAAGCAGTACCAGCAGCAGTTCGGCCAGGCCGACACGGTGGTGGCCGACGCCGGCAAGTACGCCACCGAGTTCACCGCGGCCAAGGACACCTACAAGGGCGTGACGAACGTCGGCAAGGAGATCGTCGGCAATTCGGAAACTCGGGTGGTGTGGCTCGAATTGCTCACGGCGGTGAACTCGGCGCTCCCCAGCGAAACGCCGGAGCGGATCAAGCAGCTCGAGAAGGACCCCCACGGGATCTCGAAGCGCAAGGTGATCCACATTCAGAAGGTCGAGTCGGAGTACTTCGGCGAGGACGGCCAAGACCTGTCCACGTGGCTCGCCGACACCAAGCTGTCGCCCCCGGCCACCAACACCGCTGGCGGTTATGGCGCCGGCGCTCCCACCGCTGATCTCGCAGCGGACACGTCGACGGATACGACCGAGGAAACGACCACGGACGAAGAAGGCAGTGCCGAAGGGGGCGACGCCGCCGCGGCCGAGGCCACCGGCGCCACCTCGATGACCCCCACCGGCAAGGGCTGGGTCGTCGAGATCTTCGGCTACCACTACTACAACTACCCTCACAACGGCGACAACAAGGTGGGCGCGGGCGAGTTCGTTCGCCAAACGCTCATCAAGAACCTGAAAGAGGGCAAGGTAAAGCTGCCCACCGGGGAGAAGGTCGCCGGCCCCGATGGCACGCCGCAGGACAAGCTCGAGGAAGTGGGCATGCTCGAGTTGGGCATCATCAACCCGGTGCTGAAACTCCGCAGCGGCCCCACCAAAATGATGATTCCCGATCCCTCGAAGCCGACGGCCGCCCAGGCGGCCTTGCAACCGGCGGCCGCCGCGGGACAAGCGACCGCCACTCCCCCCGCCGATGGCGCCGCCGCGACTGCGGCCCCGGCCGCGCCGGGCGCGGCCACGCTCGACACCGGCGAGCCGCCGATGCTCGAGGTGCATCGCTTCGACTTCTCGGTGCAGTTCGCCTGGAAGCCGACGCCGCGAAGCCAACGGCTGTTGAACAAGGCAGCGCTCGAGAAAGCGGCGGCCGATGCAGCGGCCGCCGCCGCGTCGGCGCCGGCCGAAGGCGAAGCAGCAGCCGCGGCGGACGGGGAAGCCCCCGCCGATGCGGCCGCTCCTGCAGATGCAACTGAAGCCAAGACCGACCCGCAATCCTAGGAACAGGAGAGGCTCCGATGGACCAGGTCCGAAAGATCTTTGCCGTCATCAAGAAGCACCACTTCTGGATGCTCACCGGCATCGGCGCCAGCATCGTGCTGGTGTGTTGGTTCGTGGCCCAGAGTCAAATCGACGCCGCGTACACAAAGAACAAGCAGGAGATCGAGGGCAAGTTTAGTGCGGTGAAGGGGCTGCAGGGAGGCGAGCCGCCGAGCGCGGCCTGGGCCCCTGAGGTCGTCAAGCTCACCGAGGGCTTGAGCAAGGACGTCACGAGCGCTTGGGCGATCGTCTACGAGCGGCAAAAGTCGGTGCTCGTGTGGCCCGAGGTGTTGGGCCCGGAATTCGCCGCGGCGATTCAGGCCATCAAAGACAAAAAGGCCTCTTCCGACGGGCCGGCCCCCACGCTCGACGACGTCTTCCGCGAGCAATACAAGAACATCTTCGCCGGCGAGATGGGGCTGACGGTGGGCGCCGAGCTCGCCAAGATCATCGACGCCCGCAAGGACGAGTCGGAGTTGGCCATGTCGGCCGCGCCGGTGGCCCCGTCGGCCGATCCGACCGACCTGGGAGGAAAAATCGTTTGGGACCCGGCCAGCAAGCTGGCCGTCGAAACGCGGTTCACCTGGGGGAACGCGCCCTCGGCCGAAGAAATCCTGCTCGCCCAGGAAGACTTTTGGGTGCTGCAATCGCTGTTCGGCATCATTCGCGATACGAACGCCAAAGCCGACGGCCGCTACAACGCCACGATCAAGTCGCTCATTTCCGTGCAGGTGGGCAATGAGGCCGCGGTCATCCCCGGCATGGGAATCGACAAGGGCCGCGTCACGATGTTCGCCCCCCCGGAAACGGCGGCGGCCGGCTACGGATCGGTGGCCGGCGCGGCGGCGCCTGCTGCCGGCGACCCGGCTTCCGCCGAGCTGCTGTCGCCGATCGATTTGATCAAAAAGGATCGCTATGTGAAGAGCGATGGCACGCCGATCGAGGCCGAGGAAGCGGCCAGCCAGCATATCAAGATGCTGCCGGTGGCGATGTCGCTGATCGTCGACGAACGGAAGCTGCCGATTCTGTTGACGAACTGCGCCAATGCCCCGCTGCCGGTCGAGATCACCGCGGTGCGGTTCCAGACCAACGCCGCTAATGAAATGGACACCACGGGCAGCGGCGGCGCTCCGGGCGGCTATCCCGGCGGAGGCCGCGGCGGCTACGGCCCAGGCGGCGGCCGGGGCGGACCGGGTTACGGTCCGCCGCGGCGCAGCGGCAGCTTGAATCGCCCTTCCCCGCTGCGGTTGGTGGGCTTCGAGTATCAGGTCGCCCAAGGCCCAGGCTACGGGCCGCCGCGCAGCGGTGGCGGCTATGGCGGTTACGGCCGCGGCGGCGGGTATGGTCGCCCTGGCGGCGCCATGGGAGGCGGTGGCTACGGCGGCGCGGGAGGCGCAGGCGCGTCGCTCCTGCAGGGTGATCCCGAGATTCTGCCCACCGACATTTACGTGGAGCTGCGCGGAATCGTCCACATTTACAACCCGCCCGATCCCGCGGCGCTCACGAACCCGTCGGCCGGCGGCTCGGAAGAAGAGGCGGCGCCTGCAGACGAAGACCTGGCGCAGAACTAGCGCCGTGGCGAGCGGCAGACATGGATTAACCCGGGGGGCGGGGCCCTTGGCGGACTGTCGACAAACCGGAAATCGATCGGAGATGGCGCGATGAAAGGCAAAGCAAAGTTCAGCGCAGGCGGCCTGAAGCAGTTCTTGCTGCTGCACGTCGAAAAGCTCGTTCTGGGCGTTGTCTGTGTGTTCCTGTTGCTCTTGGTCTATCGCGGCGCGACCCGCGAGACCATCAAGCCCGACCAATCGCCCGCGAAGCTTGGCCAATTGGCCGAAACGGTGAAGCAGCACATCGAGTCGTCGCCGTGGGATCCGGCCCAGGCCGAGGTGACGGCGATCAAGTTTGTGCAGGAGGCCGAGCGCAGTCAGGCCTTGGTGGATGCCGCGGGGTATAAGCAGGGCACAGTTTGGGTTCCCGACACGGTCACGCCGCGCCGTCGCGATCCGGATCTCTTCGCCGCACTCGATCTGCAGGGCCGGCCGGGTTATGGCACGTTTTACCCCCACGATCCCGACTACGATGAAGCCCAGTCGGCGGCCGATCGCGTGGAGTCAGGCGCCAAGGAGTTCGAGATCGACCCGGAAACCGGCAAACCGATCAGGGGACGACGCCGTACCCAAGACGATGCCCAGGGGGGTCGCGGCGGCGCCGGGTATGGTCCTCCTCCGGGGGCCCGGGGTGGCGCGGGGTACGGCCCGCCGGGTCGAGGCGGCGCGGGTTATGGCCCGCCGCCGGGTGCGGGCGGCCGTGGCGGCGCGGGGTATGGCCGCGGCGGCGCCGGCTATGGCGGGGCGGGCTATGGTCGGCCACCGGGCGGCGCCGGCTATGGCGGTGGAGGAATGGCCGGCGCGGGCGGCCCAGAACCTATCATGGTGGCGCCTCCGGGCTCTAAAGTCGAAACCCGGCACTGGGTCTCGCTCTGGGCCCTGGTCCCCATCCAAAAGCAGAACCAAGAGTACGTGAAGGCTTTGGCGGCGTCGGAAACGACCTACGATCCCAGCACGGACTATCCGAACTACTCCGGTTACGAAGTGGAGCGGCTCGATGTGACGGGCGCCGCGCCGGGCGCCGAACTCGATTGGAGCAAAGCCACGCTGCAACGCGTGCTGCCGGCTACGATCGAGAAGGAAGTGACGCTCTGGGGGGGCAACGAGTCGCCAGAGCTCGTGGACGAAATGTACGTCCAGCAGGGACTGGTGTTTCCGCTCGGGCCACTGCTGCAGAAGTCGTGGAAGCGCTGGGCAACGCATCCCAAGATTCCTCTGGCGATGATGGGGCCGCCCCCCGTCGAAGATCCGGCGGCCAAGCAAGAGGAGGACAAGGATTCAGAATCGCTCGATAAGGACCCCGACGCCCAGGATCCAGCGGCTGGAGGATACGGCGGCGCTCCGGGCTACGGGGGTAGCCCCTACGGCGGCCGCGCGGGCGGCGCTCCGGGCTACGGACCTCCTCGCGGCGGCGCAGGTTACGGGCCCCCGCGGGGTGGCGCCGGCTACGGCCCCTCCCGTGGAGGCGCTGGCTACGGACCTCCGCGTGGAGGCGCTGGCTACGGCATGCCGCGCGGCGGTGGCTATGGCGGCTACGGCCGCGGCGGCGCGGGCTACGGTCGCGGTCCCGGCGGCTACGGCGGCGGCGGTGGATTCGGCGAAGAGCAGATCCAAATCAGCCACAGCCTGCTCCGCCACTTCGACTTCACGGTCAAGCCCGGCCGCAAGTATGTGTATCGCGTGAAGCTGATCGTCCGCGATCCGAATCATCAGCGGACGCCTGCGGAGTTGGTGAAGCCGCGTCCCAAGACCGCAAAATGGTTCCGCTACTCGCCGACGAGCGAAGTCTCTCCAGTGATTGCGATCCCGCCTGACGGCGATCTGCTGGCCGGCGAAGTGACCAACCGCGGCGGCGAGCCGACGGCGAATGCCATGGCGCTCAGCTATGTCCCCAGTGAAAAGGCCGAGGCGGCCAAGGAAGTCGTTCTCACCCGCGGCATGCTGGCGAACTTCCCCAGCCAAAAGGTCAAGGTGATGAAGCCAGTGGAGCCTCCCGTGGCCACGGGCATCGCTACGGAAGACGGGGCGCCCAAGACGGTCGCCCAGGTCGACCAGAGCTTCCGCACCGATCTGCTAGTCGTCGACATCCGCGGCGGCGACAAGTTCACAAGCAGCAAGGGACGCAACTCCGAGCTCACCGAGCCAGGCGAGTTGCTGCTGTTGGGTGCAGGAGGACGCCTGATCGTCCGCCGTGAGCTCGACGACTCGCCGGACTACAAGTTCAACAAAACGAATCTCGAAACCATCGACGCCACTTACCAATCCGAGGCGGCGCCGGCCGGCAGCGACGACACCGGCCGCGGCGGACGCGGTGGCCGAGGTGGCGGAGGCCCGGCCGGATACGGCCCGGCCGGAGGAGGCGCGCGACCACGGAATGGCTAGCTCCGACGAGCTCAGAGCGTAATGGGCTTTTTTGGGCCGCGAGCAAGCAACTGCTCGCGGCCCTTTTCGTTGCCGCGCGGAGATTTCTAACCACCAAGGCACGAAGGCACGAAGAAGCAGATTTGTTTTCTGGCAACGGCGCTAGCTCACGAACAGGTCAACGACCAACTTTGCGGGCTTTGCGCCTTTGCGAGAACTCTCTCGGCTTCGTGTCTTCGTGCCTTTGTGGTTAGATTGCCGGCCGAAGCATCGCCATGCCGACGGGTGTGGTGAACGTGGCGCCGGGCTCCGAGTGGCCGCGGCGCACATAGCCGAGGCCAATCGCGCCCAGTCGCGGCGACCACACGGCCGACGTGATCTCTCCGACCGCCTGGCCCGCCTGCTCGAACGGCATGCCGGCCGGCGGCACTGCTGGGCCGCTAAACGCGAGGCGGCAGAGAGTGCGGTTCACGTGCCCCAATGCGTCGATGCGGGCGACCGTTTCCTGGCCCAGGTAGCATCCCTTGGTGAAGCTAATCGCGTGCTCGTCGCGATGGACCTCCTGCGGCAGGTTCTTGTCGCTGACATCGCGCCCAAACCGCGGAAAGCCCGCCTCGACCCGCAAGATCTCAGCGACCACCGGATCGATCTGGGCAGCGCCAGCCGCATTCAAAGCGTGCCGTACCGCGGGCAGGCCAGCATTTTCGGTCACGAGCGTCCAAGCTGGCGCGTTCAACTCATCTATCCGCCGCAGCCTCACACGTTGCTCCGCCACCTCCGCCACCGCTTCGCCCCACGGTCCGACAGGCAAGTCCGCGATCCCTAGCCCGGCAAGCAGGGCCTCGGCCTGCGGTCCCACAAGCAGGATCTCGCCCCATTCGTCCGAGCGTTCGTGCAGCGTCACTTGTTCGCGAATCAAGTAGCGGTCGAGATGAGCCACGAGCTTCGGCCCGCCCCCCGGCTCGCCGCTCACGGTGAGCGAATCCGGACCGGCGAACACCGTGACGAAGTCGAGCGTCTTGCCCTGCCCGCTCGTGACGAAGGCCTCGCACCCGCGGCCAATCGCCAGCTTGCGGATGTCGGCCGTGCAGAAGTTGTGTAAGAATTTCGCGCGGTCGGCGCCGGCCAACTCCACATGGAGGCGTGGCCGCTCGAGCCAGCCGACCGCTTCGACAGCTCGCTGGTAGTCGGCCACCAGCTCCGGAGAAAGCGGTCCGGCGTCCATTTAGGCCTGACTTCCGTGCATGAGCGACAACGTGGCGAACTGGCCGCCCCCGACCAGAGCCACCGACTCGCGGCGGGCCGCCAAGCGTTCGACGTCGGCCGGCGCCGCAGCGGGGGCAAGCCCTAAACCTTCGACCACATCGGGATCGAGTTGGCTGAGTAGGAAAACGTGCGCCTTGCGGCGGGCGCGGGCCAGCTCGAACGCGGCAACCGCGTCTTCGGCATCGGAGGCCCGCAATGCTTTGAGCACCTCCTCGGGATCGGCGTCCTCTCCCAAGAGTTGCACGGCCTTGCCCGGCGGCTCGGCGAGCTCGCTGCAGACGACGATCGCCCCCTCCTCGGTCACGATCCGCGAGGCGATCGCCGCCGCCCGCCCCACGTGGGCCCACGATTGCTCGGCCCCGCCGCCGGGAATCGCCACCACGGCCAGGTCGACGCGCCGCGGCGTTTGGAACGCCCAGCTCGCTTCGGCCAGCCGGGCGCCTTCCTGGGTCACCTGAACGGAGTCGCCGGCGATCACATGCAAGATCGACTGCTCGGGCCCCGGCACCACGGCCACGCGAAACAGCGAGCCGGCCAGCCAGGCCGCTTCGGCCGCTTCTTGTTTCCGCCGGTCGAACTCCTCGCGCTTGGCCCGCAACCCCGCGGCCACGAACCGCCGCTGCGACGCCGCATCGGAAAAGGTGGGATACAAGTCTCGGCTCACCCCGTGCCAGCGCGGCGCCGAACTGGGCGCCGCCTGGCCGAGCCAGATCACCAGGTCGGCCTCGAGCAGATCGCGATTGAGGTAGATGGGCTGCCCTTCCTTGGTGGCTGCCAGAAAGCCCACCGCCTCGCGGTGCGCCGGGTCGTGGCGGGCAACCCTGCCCGCGCCGACGGCGGTGGGCTCGAAGTCATTGGCCACACCCGGCGGATCGGCCTGGAGAACTTCGATTTGGTCCCCCGCTACTCCCGCGGCAGCCAGCTCTTCGACCAGCACTGCCACGAGCCGGGCCGTTTGCGGCACCCCGTGATCCACCGCCACCACGATCCGGTCGCCCGGCACGGTGTAGCGCCCCAGCGGAGGGCTGCCGAGCGGCGACTGCAGCGCCTTTCGCAGGGCCGCAGCGGGATCGGCCAGCGGCTCACCGCGGGGACTCGGAAAATAGGCGGCCAAGGCCTGCTCGGCCACGTCGAGCCGCAGTTCCTGACCGGCGCCGTAGGCGAGCTTGCAGAGCATGGGAATTGGGTCTGAAAGAATTGCGAACCGAGCCCCGGACCACGAATCATAGGAACCACGGCGCAGGGGGGTCAAGTTGCTGTCTGCAAGCTGGTTGCGCCGCCCCGGTTCGGCCGTCGCCAGAGCCGAGCTTTACCTGGCTCCGCCGCCAGGCCCATAATGGGCGCTCGCTCGGGCCCGGAGGGCCCGAGCACGCTGACGAGGGCCACTTTCTCCGGATGCACGCACATGGATGGGCAAGGCCGAGTTCGTTTCGTGTTGGGCTGGTTCGCGTTGAGCCTGGCCACCTGTAGCCTGGCCGCCTGCGGCCGTTCGCCCGCCCGCACGTACCACGCCGAACGCACGAAGCCCACGACGCCGGCGACGCTCGCCAGCGCGAAGAAGACAACGCCTGCCCTCTCGGCCGACGCCTGGCTCGACCGCTTGACCGCGGCCTACGCCGGCGCCAAGAGCTATGTCGACCAGGGCGAACTGCTCCTCACTTACGATCTCAACGGGCAGGAGCAGAGCGACCGCGTGAGCTTTGCGGTGCAGTTCGAGCGTCCGGCCAAGCTCTCGGCGGCGATCTACCAAGCGGCCCTCAGCCTCGACGGCCAGACTTTGCAGGCCAAGCTCGACGACCTCGAGGGCCAAACGCTCACGCTTCCGATTCCCAGCCCGCTCACGCTCGACTGGCTCTATCAAGACCCGGTGCTCGGCCGAGTGCTCACCGAAGGGCTGGCCCGCTCCTCCCCGCAGCTCGATCTGCTGCTCGACGGCGGATCGCTCGCGGCGATTCGCAAGGCCACCAGCGCCGCCTCGCTGCTCGACGATCAAGAAATCGACGGGCACGTGTGCGTCGGCGCGAAGCTCGCGCACGCCGAGGGAGACCTCGTGCTCTGGATCGACCGCGAGAACGACGTGCTGCGGCGCATCGACTATCCGCAAGGGAACCTGCCCGCCGGCGGGCGACTCACCGCGCACTTTCGCGGCGCGCAGCTCAACCCGACCCTCGACGCGCAGGTTTTCGCGCATCCGCCGGCCGACGACAGCAAGCCGGTGGTGCGCTTCGTTCCGCCGCCGGCGCCGCTGCCGGCGCTCCTAGCACAGAGCCCGCCCGACTTTTTACTGACGGACCTCGATGGCAAACGAATCGAGAGCAACTCGCTGGCCGGAAAGGTCACGGTGCTCGAGTTTTGGTTCAAAGACTGCCCGCCTTGCCCGCAACGCATGCCGTGGCTGCAAAAGGTCTACGACCAGTTCAAGGACAACGACCAAGTCCGCTTCCTCACCGTCAGTGTCGACGCGCCCGAGGTGACCAGCGATCAACTCGCCGCCAAGCTCGCCGAGTGGAAAGCCGATGTTCCGGTCGCCCGCGATTCCCAGGGCAAGGCGGCCGAGGCGTTGCAGATTCAGGGCTACCCATACATGGTCGTCCTCGGCGCCGACGGCAAGGTGCAGGCGCTCGACACGGCGCTCGGCGGCGAGTTGCTGCCCGACTTGCCGGCGTTGCTCGAGCGGCTGATCAAGGGTGAAAACGTGGCGGCGGACTTGCGGGGCCGCTTCGAAGACCATCGCCGGGCCTTCGAGCAGGCCCTGGCCGACGCCGCCCCCGGCCAGAGCGACTCAGCGCAGCCCGTGGTGGCGCAAATTGCGCCGGCGAGCGAGCCCGAGCGCATCCAGCTCGAGAAGTTGTGGACGAACTCCGAGCTGCAATTCCCCGGCAACATCCTGCCGATCACCGACGGCGCCGATTCCATGCGGCTGCTGGTGACCGAAGGGGCCGCGAGCGTCGCCGAACTCGACGCGGCGGGGCAAGTCGTCGCCCGGCATGCGCTGCCGATTCCCGAGGGCTCGCTCGTCACCTATCTGCGCACAGCGCTCGATGGGCAGGGCAAGCGCTACTACGCCGGCTCAGCGAGCAGCCAGCCCCAGGCGCACGTCTTCGACGATCAATGGAACCTGGTGCTCAGCTATCCGCCGCCGGGCGCGAGCACGGCCGGCCTGGGCGACGTGCGGCTGGCGGACCTCGACGCCGACGGCGCGCTCGAACTGCTGGTCGGCTATTGGGGCGAAGTGGGCGTGCAGGGGGTGAGCTTCGCGGGGCAACGCAAGTGGTTCAACCGCGCCCCGCGGAACGTGCCGAGCCTGGCCCTCGCGCCCCCGGATGGCGCCAACTGGCGGAAGGTCTGGGCGCTCCACGAAAAGGGCACGATCCTGCCGATCGACCCTCAGGGCAAAGCGGAAGCGGAGCTCGAGACGCCTGGCCGGTTCTTGATCTCGCTGGCTGAGGCCGCCGACGATCCACAGCGTTACGCCGCACTGGCGATCAGTTCGCCCGGCACACAAACGGCTGTGGGCCTCGACGCTCAGGCTCGCGAAACCTGGCATTACAAGCTCCCGGCCGGGGTGCATCGCAAGCCGATCGAGCCGATCGCCTCGGGGCCAGTCGTGGCCGGGCGCGCCAACTATTGGCTGCTGGCCGGACCCGACGGCACGGTGCATTTGCTCTCGTCCGACGGCGACGTGCTCGATCAGTTCGCCGTCGGCAGCGAGCTTACCGGCATCGCCGCCGCGCAGCTCCAGGGAGAGCCGGCGATCTTGGTCTCCACTCCCCAGGGCGTCACGGCCTGGCGCGTAGCCGAAAAGCCCTAGAAATCGCCACGCTTCCCCAGGCTTTCGCCCCTCCTAGAGAGCGGCCCGCGAACCTGCTAGGTTAGTCGCTCGTTCGCACAGGCGGGAAGCTGCGTCGCCGGCCGGCCCGCGCTTCCCCACCAGGTTCTCGCCTATCCTTTCGGGAGCGCTCCCATGCCGGTCGTGACGGCCGAGTCGATGTTGCAGTGGTGCCAGAACTTGCTTCGCGTCGGGCCTTCGGGGCCGCCGCTGTCGCTCGAAGACTACCTGGCCTCCATTCCCCGGCTCGGAGCGCTGGCCGATCTCCCCTCGGGGACGCCGGTTCTCGTGCGGGGCGACGTCGACGCCAAACCGGGCGCGGAACTCGGCGACGGCGACATTCGACTCCGCTCGATGAAGGACACGCTGCAGTTCGGCCGCGATCAAGGCTGGAAGCAGATCATTTTAGGCCACATCGGCCGCAAGCCCGAAGGCAGCCTGAAGGCCGTGGCGGCCCGGCTGAGCCTGATTCTCGGCTGCGAAGTGCCGCTCCTTGCCGACTGGCTCGATGAGGGGACGCTCTCGATCACCGACGCGGCAGCCCAAGCGGTGCGCAGCGCCCCTTCGGGCAGCGTGCTCGTGCTCGAGAACACGCGCAAGTACAAGATCGAAACGGTGCTCTGGAAGGCCAAGTCCGGCGATCTGCCCCAACTTGCCCCGCAATTGGCCGCGCTGGCCAAGCAGTTCGCCGACCGGCTGGCCCGCGTGTACGTGAACGAAGCGCTTTCGGCCGGCAGCCTCGATGCCTCGAGCACGATCGTGCCGGCGGCGATGGACCGCGTGGCGCTCGGCAGCTACGTAGCCCGCGAGTTCCACGGCCCCATGCGCCGCTGCCTGCGGGCGAGCCTGGTGGTGTTCTCGGGTCTCAAGGCGGACAAGCTCGACGACATGGAGGCGATGATCGCCCGCGGCACGGTCCGCTGGGTGTTCACCGCCGGCTCGCTGGCGATGGCGCTCAAGAAGGCAGCCGCCGAGCTCGACGGCAAGGTCTTTGGTCTGGGCGTGGCGGAGGACCCGGCGCATGCGGATAAGCCGTACTTCATTCCCCGCGACCGCATCGAGCAGGCGAAGAAAATGATCGCCGACGGCCGAGCGAAGGGCATTCGCTTTGTACTGCCGGTCGACTTCGTGCTGGCCGACGGCCGCGCGGTCGAAGAGCTTGGGCCGACCGACCAGCAGTTCGATGTGGGACCGAAAACGTCGGCCTATTTCGAGCAGCAACTCGGCGAGTTCATCGCCGAGGCCAAGAGCGCCGGCGGCTCGGAGCCCCCCGTGGCCTTCTACAACGGGGTGTTCGGCATGTTCGAAGACCCGCGCTTCGAAGACGGTACGCGCAAGTTCATCAGCCAGCTCAAGCGGCTCAAGGACGCCGGCGTCGAGGTCTACGTGGGGGGCGGCGAAGGGGGCGCGGCCCTCGACCGCTACGGCCAACCCGACTGGGTGACCCACTGCTTCACCGCCGGCGGCACGGTGCTCAACGCGCTGGGGAGCGAGCCGGTGCCGTATCTGGTGGCGCTGCGGATGGCGGCGCGGAGCTAGTTCGCTTCCCCGAGAAATAACGCTCGTGTTGGCGGGCGCCTCACACCGTCGTCGATTCCGGCAAACCCGCCCGCATCCGCTGGCAGAGCTGCACCAGGTTCTCGAGCGCGCAGCGGAGTTGCTCTTCCGGCCAGGCATCGCGGACCGCCGCTTCCAGCCGCGCGGCGGCGGGCGAGATCGGCTCGAAGCCATAGCTGCCGGCTGCGCCTTTGAGCTGGTGCGCAAGGCGCTCGAGCTCCGACCAGTCGTGCGACTGGGCATAGCTCAGCAGCCGCTCGATCCGGTCGGGCATTTCCGCCACGAACAGGTCGACGATTTCGCCCAGATCTTCGTCGTCGGCCAAGCTGGAATGGATGGGCTCGGCGCCAGAAACGCTCATGAGGGGTTCCGCCTTACTGTGCTGGGAGCGCGCCCTTGCCTGGGGGCGGTCTGCTGATTCGTTGGTCCGCAGCAATCCTAGCTCACCGCTTGCGCTCGGCTCGCCGACTGGATGCATCGTGCACAAGGATCGGGACCGCAAAGCCTCATCGATTGTAGCGTTTGTTGCGACGAGGCAAGCCTAGTAAATCTCAGGGAATTTTTTGTTTGCCAGGGGTCGACAGAGGACGACGGGGCCCAAGTTTCTTACCCCCCATCGAGCCTCCGAGTCTGGCCTTGGCCGGGCCCTCCGATCGTTCGTCGTAAGTCGGAACCAATTCATGCCCACCGACCGCGAATCCCCAGCCGGCGCCGCCCCCCGTGCGAGCCGCACCGTGTTCCATATTGATGACGACATCGTCGTCACCCGCATGGTGGCGCAGCAGCTCGAGCTGGCCGGGTATCAGGTCATCTCGGTGAACGACTCGACCACGGCGTTCGAAAAGCTGCTCGGCAGCCAAGCCCGCGTGGTGCTGCTCGACATCATGATGCCGGGCAAGACGGGGCTCGAGCTGCTCGACGAGATCAAGGAGCACGACGGAGGGATCCAGGTCATTCTGTTGACGGGGCAGGTCGACTTGTCGACCACGATGCACGCCATGCGGCACGGCGCCGAAGCTTGCTTCTTCAAACCGCTGAACGACTTCGGGCCGCTGCTCGAGTCACTCGAACTCACCTTCCGCAAGATCGACCGCTGGTGGTCGTCGCTCGAAGAGCTGCACGGTCGCCGCCGCGCGCTGTCCACAACTTGAACCGTTTCCGCTAGCCGCGCTTCCTCACCCCCGCCCTGCCCCAACAGCTAGACCTCGATGACCGACGCCCCCGCCGAAAATGCGCAGGAGCTGATCGCAGAATTCGTCGACGAAGCGCGCGCATCGCTCGAGCCGCTGCCCGAACTGCTCGCGCGATTTACCGCGCAGCCCGAGGTCGAGGAGCCGATCCACGGCGTGTTCCGCGCCGTTCACTCCATCAAGGGGTGCGCGGGCTTCCTCGGGCTGGCGGCGGTCAAGGCCTTCGCCCACTCGCTCGAAAACACGCTCGACGAAGTCCGCAATCACAAGCTCAACTGCCGCGACGAGCTCCGCCGCTCGCTCGTGGAAATGCTCGACATCCTCGATGGGTTGCTCGAGCAGGCGCTCAGCGATCCGGCCGCGGCCCTCACCGCGGAGCAGCAGGCCGCCCTCGATCATCTGGGCGAAGTGGCCCAAACCTGCCGCGTCGACCCCGAAAACGCGCTCCTCGACCAGATGCTGCAGTTGGCTCGCGAGATCGCAGCCAACGGCCATCCCTCGGCCGCGCAGTGGGCCGCTCGGCTCGAAGGCTTGGTGGCCGACCAGCAACTCACCGACGAGCCCGACGAAGAGTTGGGCGCTGCCGCCCCCAAGCGCCCGAAGGCCAGCGAGTTGGCCAATAAGGCGTTTCGCTGCGGAACGGCCGACGCCGCCTCGCACGTGCAGGGAGTGCTCGAGCTCTTCCTGCGGGCGGAACAAGGCGAACACGACCGCGCAGCGGGCGAGCGTTTCGTCGCGGGGGCCCAGTCGCTCGCGGAGCTCTGCGACCAACAAGCGCAGCCGTCGCCGGCCTCGCAATTGCGGCAGGCCGCGACCGAATACCAGACGCTGCTCAATAGCCCGCTCGACGTCGACGCCAACCTGCTCTCGATCGTGTGGGACACGCTCGAGCTCGCGCTCAGTGCGCTGGCGGTCGACACCTCGGCCCCGCGGGAGGGCGACGCCGGCGGGGCCAAGGCCGAAACCTCGAAGGCCCGCGTGCTCCGCGTGCGCGAGGACCGGCTCGACGAGTTCCTCCGCCATGTGTCGAGCCTGTTCATCACCTGCGAGCTCTACAAGGACTTGCAGCAACGGATGGCCGGCAGCGACGACTGGGCCGCCCTGCTCGACGAGATGCGGCAGATCAACCGCGATTTCTCGGCCCAATCGGCAGACCTGCAGCAGCACGTGCTCGCGCTCACCCGCGTCTCGGCGGCCGGACTGTTCTCGAAGTTCCCCAAGATGGCCCGCGGCCTGGCCACCCAGTTGGGCAAGCAGGTCGAAGTGATCGTCGAAGGGGAAGACACCGAGTTCGACAAGGCCCTGATCGACGATCTCGACGCGGCGCTCACCCACCTGGTGCGCAACGTGATGGATCATGGGCTGGAGTCGCCCGAAGACCGCACTCGCGCCGGCAAGTCGCCGGTGGGCAAGCTGTGGCTGACCGCCGAGCAAACGCGGACTCACACGCTGATCACCGTGCGCGACAACGGCCGCGGCATCGACGCCAACCGCGTGCGCCGCAAAGCGGTCGAAAAGGAACTGCTCACACAGGCCAAGGCCGACGCCCTGACCGATCAGGAAGCGGTCGAACTGATCTTTCACGCCGGGTTTTCGACCGCCGAACAGGTGTCGGAAGTCTCCGGCCGCGGCGTCGGCATGGACGCCGTGCGGGCAACCCTGGCGGCGCATGGCGGCCGCGTGCTCTTGGAGACGCAGCTTGGCCAAGGCACCGTTTTTCGCCTGGAAATCCCGATTCGCTCGGCGGTCCTAGTCGTTGACGGATTGATGGTCGAGGAGCGCGGCGTGCCGTTCGTGGTGGCCTTCGAGCACATCCGCGAGATCATCGGGATCGTACCGCAGGACCTGAAGAGCGTGCGCGGCGAGTGCATCGCGCAGGTCCGCGGTCAGCCTTATCATGCGGCGCGGCTCGGCAAGCTCGTGGGACTGCCGGAATCCGTGGTGCAGCAGGGAATGCCGACCGGCATCGTCGTCAGTTGCCGCGCCGGCGCCGCCTGCTTGCTCGTCGAAAAGGTGCGCGGGCACCGGCAGGTGGTGGTTAGCCCCTTGCGGCAAATCCTACCCAAGGCACGGCGCGTATCCGGCGTGGCTCGGCTTGGCGGCGGCCGCTTGGCGCTCGTCCTCGACGTCGAGGATTTGATCCGCTGCATGCAGAGCTAGCTAGGTGCATTGTCGGCGTGTTCGGCCAGCACGCGACTGGCGCTAGCGTCTCTGGCCCGCGCTGCGGGTTGGCAGGTTGGGCTCCCTTCGTGCGGACACGAGCCAACGCCGCCGACTCTTCCCGTGCTCGCCGCAATCGTTCCCATCGTCGCTCTACGGCATATCGCGCAAAGCCGGCAGACTCCATTTGTCTTCACATCTGTGGCCATAGGGCCAATGGAGAAAATGAGTAGTTTGGCTAACACACGAAGAAAGCGTTGACGATACCTCCTTGTAGCACACACACCCATTCCGCGACGCGTCGGCGGCGGAGAGTTTCCGCCATGCAGCCGACCGCGGCGCAAGAATTCCGCGTGTTACCCCTCGATTGCAAGGAGCACTCCCCATGAAACTGCGTCTTCTCGTGCCCGCGTTGGCGGTGGCTGCCCTGGCCACGATGTTCAGCGCTGGCGAGGCCAAGGCTTTCGGCCACCTGTTTGGCCGTCACCATGGCTGTGGCTGTTGTGAGCAAACCTGCTGCGAGCCGGAGCCGACCTGCTGCGCTCCCGAGCCGAGCTGCTGCGCTCCGGAGCCCACCTGCTGCGCTCCCGAGCCGAGCTGCTGCGAGCCGGCGCCCTGCTGCGGCCACAAGCACTGCCGTCCGTTCGGTGGCTTCTTCAAGCGGCTGTTTGCCCACAAGCACCGCTGCTGCGCCCCCGCCTGCGACTCGTGCTGCGCTCCCGAGCCGAGCTGCGGCTGCGCTGCGGAGCCGAGCTGCGGCTGCAACTAAGCGCGACCTGACACGGTCTGGCCAGACTCGCCGTCTCCGCGAGTCTTGCTAAACACGCGGCCCTGCCGAATCCTGAGCTTCGGCAGGGCCGTTTTCTTTTTACGCGGCGCCCGCTCTCGGCGCATAGGCGAGACCTCGGCCGCTCAACCGTTGCAGCGTTTGTAGTGCCGGGCAGTCAAATACCGTTCGACGACCACGCCCATCAGCACGATGAACCCCCCGATGCAAATGATGCGGCCAAAAACGAACAGTTCATGCGACATGGGGCGGCTCCTCGAAACGGGGAAAAGATGAGGGCGGCCGAGCGCCGGGATCGCTGGCCATGCGCAAGGGTAGGCCACGTCCTGCGCGGCGCTGCAACAGCACTCGATTTGGGTCCCGGCCGGCGCCCTCCCTGCTGGGGGCCGGCCCCCGTCCTAGCCGGAACAATCGTCGCCGGCTCCTCATAGCCCGACCCGCGTCGGGCTACAGTTATCTCAGGAACAGCCGATAGACCGGGTTCTCCGTCTCCTCGACGTACGGATACGACAGCGTTTCCAGGAACTCCTGGAACGCCTGCCGGTCGGACTCCGGCGCTTGCAAGCCGACGAGAATCCGCCCGTAGTCGGCCCCTTGGTTGCGGTAGTGGAACAGGCTGATGTTCCAGTTGGGGTGCATGCTCGAGAGGAATCGCATCAGCGCGCCGGGCCGCTCAGGAAACTCGAAGCGAAACAGCCGCTCGTCGGCCGCGCAGGGGCTGCGGCCGCCCACCATGTAGCGCACGTGCTCCTTCGAAAGCTCGTCAGCCGCCAGGTTGATCGCCGCGAAGCCGTGGTCGCTGAAGTTCTCGAGCAGCGCGTCGGCCTCGCTGCGGTCGTGGATGGCCAGGCCTACGAAGACGTGGGCTTGGGCCGTGTCCGACATGCGGTAGCTGAACTCGGTCACATTGCGGCGACCCATCGCTTCGCACAGCCGGCGAAAGCTGCCACGCTCTTCAGGAATGGTGATGGCGAACAGCGCCTCACGCTCGTCTCCCACGTCGGCCCGCTCGGCCACGAACCGCAGTCGATCGAAGTTCAGGTTCGCCCCGCTGGCGATCGCCACCAGCGACTTTTCTCGCAGCCCGTGCGCCGCGGCGTATTGCTTGAGTCCGGCGACACTCATCGCCCCGGCTGGCTCGAGAATGCTGCGGGTATCCTCGAACACGTCCTTGATCGCGGCGCTCACGGCGTCGGCGTCGACCACCACGAAGTCGTCGACCAGCGCCCTCACCAGTTCGAAGGTCCGCTCCCCCACCAGCTTCACAGCGGTGCCGTCGGAGAATAGTCCCACGTCGTGCAGCATCACCCGCTCGCCTGCCTTCACCGAGCGGAGCATGGCGTCGGAGTCGCACATTTGCACGCCGACGACTTTGATCTCGGGCCGCACCGCCTTGAGATAGGCCGCCACCCCGGCGATTAGCCCGCCGCCGCCGATCGGGGCGAAGACCGCCTCAATTGGCTGGCTATGCTGCCGCACGATCTCCATCCCGATCGTCCCCTGTCCGGCGATCACATCGCGATCGTCGAAGGGATGGACAAAGGTGTGGCCGCGTTCGGCCCCAACCTGGTGGGCATGGCCAAAGGCGTCGGAGTAGCTGTCGCCGTGGAGCACGACTTCGCCCCCCAATGCCCGTACCGCGTCGCACTTGAGACTGGGCGTGGTGACCGGCATCACCACAACCGCGCGGCAGCCGAGCTTGCGGGCCGCCAGCGCCACCCCTTGGGCATGGTTGCCGGCCGAGGCGCAGATCACGCCGCGGGCGAGCTCCGCGGCCGAGAGCCGGGCCATTTTGTTGTAGGCCCCGCGGAGCTTGAAGCTGAAGACCGGCTGTGCGTCCTCGCGCTTGAGCCAGACCTGGTTGCCGAGCCGCGCCGAGAGCTTGGGCGCCAGCTCGAGCGGCGACTCGATCGCCACGTCGTACACGCGGGAAGTGAGGATCCGCTGCAGGTAGTCCAGCAGGAGCGGTTGCATAGTGTAGTGTAGCTCCCCACGTAGGGTGGGGCGCCAGCCCCACGCGGAGCTACGGTTGAAGTAGGCGCCGCGGCTCCGCACGCTTCACGGTGAATGCCGGTAGGGCTCTCTTCGATCGCCCCCACCCGACGCGCGGCACTGGCACGCGTTCGCTTGCATCGCGGATTCTTGCTCGCTTCACCGACAGAAAACTTGCCGTAGCAGCACGCACCCACTATGCTGCCGATCCCTTGGGAGGACGCAGGCTTCCGCCCAATTTCGGCCTGGCGGAGCAGCCGCAAGATGCTCGGGATACGGCGTCTCGACTTGAAGTCTCGTCTGCTGCGGCTCGAAGCACTCGAGCCGCGCCAGGTGCTGGCAGCCGACGCGGGGACAACCACCGACATCGCGGTGGAAGGGGCGCCCCCGATTGTCATTCAATCGGGGCCCGACGCCGGGAATGTCCGTTATCCGGTCAGCATGGTCGAGGTCAACGGCGAGGTCGTCGTGCGTACGCTCGACGGCCTCTTCAACGTCGGCACGGCGGGCGAACGAGCCGACTTGATCGGCGTTTTCCTGCCCACCTATACGCTCGAGCTCGATCCAGTCCACCTAGCGGTCTTCCACGACGAGGTCTACCTCGACTACACCGACCGCGACGGCGTGTTGCAACTCTGGCGGACGAACAACGGAGGCGGCTTTGCGACCCGCATCCCCCTGCCTGACGCGCCCGTGGCGGCCAAGATGATCGACTCGGCGGTCCTCGGCGACGCCCTCTATTTCATCACCGACACGCTAACAACACGTGCCCTCTGGCGGACCGACGGCTCCGACGCCGGAACGTACAAGGTCGTCGATCTCGAGAAGCACCTCGTTGACTATGGCGGCTACTACGAGGCCGATCAGCCGCACCTGACCACCGTCAACGGCGTGCTCCTGTTTCAGGGCTTCGACCGAGACCACGGGTCGGAGCTCTGGCGCAGCGACGGCACGGCCGCCGGCACGCGTCTGCTCGCCGATCTCAATCCCGCTACCATGTCGCTCGGCGTCCTGGGCGATCTGAACGAAGACGGCAAGGTGAACCTCTTCGACTTCGGCCTCTTCAAAGAGCACTTCGGCTGGCGAGCAGGCTCGGGCGAGGCGGTCCCCTTCGCCCTCAGAGAATTCACCGAAGATGGCGACATCGACCTCGAGGACTTCGGCCTCTTCAAGGCAAGCTTTGGGAACCCCGTGGAACGCCGCGCTGGGCATGGCTCGTCGCCGGGGGCAATGTTCGTGCGCGGCGACCAGGCCTACTTCTTCGCCTCAGACGCGGTTCACGGCGCCGAGCTCTGGGTCACAGACGGCGCCGAGGCCGGCACGCATTTGGCCGTCGACATCCGGCCAGGGATCTATCCTTCGGTGAGCACCCCCTACCCGCCGATCGTGGCCCGGGGAGACGAGATGGTCTTCTTTGCCGACGATGGCGTGCAGGGCCGCCAAGTATGGCAGAGCGACGGCACGCCGCAAGGGACCCGCATGCTCACGACGACGTTGCCGCAAACGCCCGCGGACTTGGAGCACTCGAGCCTCGTCGTCTGGCGCGACTTCGTGTTCTTCTCAGCGCTCGCGGACCCGCTGCGTAACGACAAGTTCGCCATCTGGCGCACCGACGGCACGCCTGAGGGAACGTTAGCGCTGACTTCCCTGTTCAAGACGAACAACTCCACGGCGCCGCAGCTCTCCGCCGCCGGCGACCGGGTGTTCATCACCGACCGCTATTTCACCGAGCGAATCTGGCAAACCGACGGCACGGCCGAGGGCACCCATCCCGCCGAAACGACCGCGCGGGCCTTTCGAGTTCTAGGTTGGTCTCAGACGCTGTTCTTCCAGCAGGGCGACTTTCTCTGGCGCACGGATGGCACGGAGGCAGGGACGAAGGTTACGGGCCGGTAGCCGCGCACGTAGGGTGGGGCGCAAGCCCCACGCGAAACCACGGTCGACTAACTCACTGCCGCTCCGCGCGCCCAACGGTAAACCCCGGTGGGTCTCTTCGATCGCCCGCACCCTACGCGCGCCGCAGCGCCTTGCCCACCGCGAACGCCCGCGCATAACGCCGCCACGGGTCGCGCTCCAGGCAGCGCCCGCGTCGAGCCGCGGCGGCACGCGCGGGTTCAAGCTCGAGGGCGCGGGGGGCGAGCCGGCGCGAATCCGGTCGAGCGTTTCGGCGGCCGTCTCCGCCAAAAACGCCGGGCGGCCGGCGAGCAGTTCGTAGAGGATCAGGCCCAGACCGTAGATGTCGGTGTTGGGGCGCGGGATGGCGGAGGGGTCGGCGAGGAGCTCGGGGGCGAGGTAGGCGAGGGTCTGGGGCGGGAGGGCTTCGAGCGTAGAGGGGGCGAGAAGAGTTCGCCGGCCCTCACCCTGCCCTCTCCCGAGGGGAGAGGGTTCTGCTGTCGCGGCAGGTCGGTCGCTTAAGAAAATGCCGCCGGTGAGCCTGCGGTCGGTGAGGCGGGGGATACCGTCGGCGGAGAGGAGCACGTTGCTCGGCTTCAGGTTGCCATGCACCGCGCCTTGGCGATGCAAGTAGCCGACCACATCCGCCACCTTGGCCGCAAGTTCCACTGTCGCCTCGAGCGGCAGCTCGTCGCCGGTCACGAGCGCCGCCAGGCTCCCCTGCGCCGCATGCTCGCTCACGACAAACGGCCGCCCATCCACCCAGCCTGCCTGTTGCACGGCCACGAGCTGCGGGTGCTCGAGCCCCGCGGTCCCGTGCGCCGCGTCGCTCAGCCGCTGCTCCCACTGCTGGCGACTGCAGAGCCCCGGCTCGAAGACCTTGAGCGCCACGGGCTGCCGCAGCGGCCCGTGCAAGGCCCGATAGACGACGCTCCGCGGACCGCGGCCAATCTCGGCCACGATCTCGTAGCCTTGCCGGTCGGCGAGCCGCGCCACCCGCTGGCTCGCGCTGGGCGGCTGGGCCATGATCGCGCTTCCCGCCAGGAACCGCTCGAGATCGTCAGCCAGTGCCTGCGCGCTTGAGTAACGTTCGCGCGGGTTCTTTTCGAGACAGCGCAGGCAGATCGTTTGCAGTCCGAGCGGCACGTCGGCGTGAAGCTCGACCGGCAATGTCGGCTCTTCGCGGAGCACGAGCTCGATCGTTTGCGGCCAGGTTGCCGCTTGAAACGGTGGGCGGCCGGCGAGCAGTTCGTAGAGGATGGCGCCCAGGGCATAGACGTCGGTCGCGGGGCCGATCGCGGCCGCGTCGCCGGACGCTTGCTCGGGGGCCATGTAGCTGGCGGTGCCGAGCACGGCGCCCGCCTGCGTCCAGGCGGTGCTGTCGCTGTCCAGGCGTTTTGCGAGGCCGAAGTCGGCGATCTTGGGAACGTAGTCTGTCAGGAGCGCGCTAGGCGCTGCGGCGGGCGGCTGTTCGCCTGACGCTTCGCGCGGCGCGAGCAAAATGTTGGCCGGCTTCAGGTCGCGATGGACCACCTGCTGCTGGTGGGCATGCTCGACCGCCAGGGCCAACGTGCGGAGGAAGGCCGCGGCCTGGTCGACGGGGCGAGGATGGGCCACGAGCCAGGCGTCGAGCCCGCCTCCCTCGACCAACTCCATCGCCAGAAACGGCCAGCCCCCCTGCTCGCCCACCTCGACGATCTGCACGATGTGCTCATGCCGCATGCGGGCAGCCGCCTCAGCCTCAATGCGAAACCGCGCCCGCTCCTCCGGCCGCGCCAGCCCCCCATCGCGCACGAACTTGAGCGCCACCAGCCGCCCGGTGGCCTGCTGCCGCGCCCGAAAAACAACGCCCATCCCGCCGCGACCCTGCTCGGCAAGCAGATCGTAGCCGGAAGGGGCAGGCCAAGGGGCCGGGCCGGCAGTGGGTTGGTCGTCTGGGGAGAGGGGCATGCCTGGAGTTTACCGCAGGCGGGGGCGGTAAGATCGGAGCGATTGGGTTTGCGGGCCACGTAGAAAGGCAATAATGGCCATCGCGTAAAGAGATACGTAGCGCAGAGTCCGTGAGAGTCTCGTCGGCAAGCCCGAGGCGTCTTCAATGCAGAATGAACCGAAAGCCGGCGCGTGCGAGTTCGAGCTACTTGACCGCGCGGATCTGATGACGGCGATTGATGGCAAGGGATCGTTGTCTCGGACAACGGTATGGTCGCCCAATCGTGGCCTCGGCTGACTACAACATACCACCGCAGGGCGCTGTCAAGACCTGAGTCAGCGTAGCGACCAGCGACGCGGATCAAATTGCTCGCTTTTCCGTCAGCGCCTTCGAGAATCGCGAGGCGTGCTCTTCATGCGTGATCGAACGCCTGTAGCGATTTGTTCGTTTGTTGCAAGCGACCGCCAACGAGAGAGGAGGAACGTGCACAGCTGCTTGTGAAACGAGGCGTTCTTCGCCGCTCGGCGCAGGGTCCTCTCGGGCTTGTCGACAAAGGCCGCTCTATCGAACACGAGCGTTCCTGCCACACTCGCCGACGCGGAGGACGCCGTCCAACTGGTTGCGAGCACGATCTCCAGGTGCATCGCCGAATCGGTCCATTTTGGTCACCAGGAATGTTGCAGGTCACTTTCTTGGCGGCCATGTAGGCGGCGAGTTCGGCACGAGGGCCCATTTCGAGTCATGGGGAACTTGCCGATTTACGTCTTCGTCACCTTGTCAAGGATCCGGTGTCGTGCTTCCGCAGTCCGCGACCAGAGCGATCGTCAGACGGAATTCCGCTGGCAGAACTCACGACCGATGACATGCTCGACCTGTTCGATCCCTCGAAAGCCGCATCGACGGATCCTCGGACGGCTGCGGGCAAGACATGCTTCGGGCCCGCTTGTTGTCAACCGGCCTAGTTCAATAGGCCGAAGCCAGCGAGGCCAATGCGGTGACCAGTCGGGGCTTGGAACGCTAGCGAGGCCGGAGGGATAGCCATTTGTGGTGGCCCGGAATCTGCTTGCTGCTAGAGTGACTTTGTTCTAAGTGCAGGCTGTCGCATAAAGCGTGGGCGATGAGAAAAAGCTTCTCGCGGTCGTTACGGCTTTTCCGTGGCAATCCTTGCCCGGGTTCCTGGAGTCGCAGCGCTTGAGTTCATCCCGCTCGGAATGCTCAAGCCTGAAGACACTTGGAGCTTCCCAGACGATCTGTCGGCCGACGGAAGCACCGTGGTGGGAATTTCCGGCAACGAAGCATTTGTTTGGACCAGGCAAAGGGGAATGGTTGGACTAGGATTCCAACCAGCGACGCCATGACGGGTTTCGGCCGATGGCTCGGTAATCTTGGGGCCAGTGGGGGATCCCCTGGCAGCCAGTTCGATGGTCCAAGTCGATGGCGCGCTCGAAGCGATCGGCGGGACTGGCGTAGCCGGTGGAACTTCAGCGAACGGCGAAGTAGTCGTTGGCAATCTTTATCAACGGCGTAGAGCCGTTTCGCTGGACCAAGAAAACTGGATTCCAGGCGTTGGGCAGGCAGCGGCAAGGCTTGAGGACGTGTCTGCGAACCGGGAACCGGTCATCGATGGGAGGGTTAGCGGGATGGCCGCAGCCAAGCATTTCGATGGACCGAGGATGATGGGTACCAGTTGCCTCGGCCACCTTCCCCGGTTCGCCGCACTACGGCGGCGGCATCGCCTGGGCGATCTCCGCCGATGGCAAGACAATCGTTGGCGGCACCACGGGATTCACGTGGAGAGTCCTACGGTCCCGCTTCGGACCGAGTTGGGAGGCATGGACCAACTCGGATCACTCGGACAAACCAGCGTTGCCACCGCCGTATCCGCCGATGGGAGTGTAATCGTCGGCTCAGCATGGGTCGGCACTTCGTTCGAGGACCAGGAACAGCGCGCTTTGTTTGGGACATGGCTGGCGGCATTAGGTTCCTCGACGATTGGCTTCGCGCAGACGGTGGCCTCCAAAGCCAATTGGATGGATGGCACCTGGACGCGAGCCACCGTCATTTCCGGTTGACGGACAGTACGTGACATCCGAGGCACTGAACCCACAAGGAAATCGCGAGGCAGTCCTCATTGGCTGCCGGAACCGAGTACAGCGTCTTTCGTCGCTCTCGGAAGCCTCTTGATTGCCGTTTCCGCTTTGCGTCCGCCACGCGTGGCGTCCGCTTGCTCCATCGTCTGCGAACGCGTGCCGCTCTAGGACGCGGTCAAGCGACGATTGCCCAACCAACCTCCTTGGCATTTAGGGGCCGAGACAGCGGTCCTCAGCGCGCTGGGGGCGTGACCGCCCTAAGAGTCGTTAAGCGCGATGGTCGAGCACTCGTTCGGCAGCGTCACCCGCTGGCCGCAAACCAACAACCAAAAAAAGACAAGAGGCGCCGGTGGGAGTCGAACCCACGGTGGCGGATTTGCAATCCGCTGCCTTAGCCACTTGGCTACGGCGCCTTCGCGAAGGCAGGAACCGTCGCCAAATCGGACGGCCGCCAGGCAGAGATCGTTCGCCTATGCCCCGGCGTGCCTCACGGGCAGCGCGGCCGACGAACGACTGGAGAAGAATACCCAAACTACGGCCTTGGGGAAAGACCGTTCTGGGGGCGGGAAATGGGCTGCGGACGAATCGAGGTTGGATGGAGGTCAGTGCGGCCGCCACGTTGGCCGTCGGCGCGGCCGTCGTACAGCGGAGTGAGCCCCGAAGGGGCGCAAAGATGTTAGACAGGGGCGCAAGCCCCTGGAAACAAGCGCTCGTTGGCGGCGAAAGCCCCGAAGGGGCGGCAGAAGCGCCGCCGACGGACCTTCTGTCGCCCTTTCAGGGCTTTGCAACGGTTTCTTGTTTCCGTCCCAGGGGCTGACGCCCCTGGCTAACATCTACCGCCCCTTCGGGGCTATCTGATTCGGCCGCTCTCCTAAATCGCCGCTCGCTGGAGGCTCGCTTTGCTCGACTCCGGCCACCCTCGCTCTTGGCGTCGAGTGAAAATGCGCAACCGTAGGTTCGCTCCGTAACGCTCCGCCCTCCCCTTCGACTATAGAGGTGGAGGCCAACGGAGAGCGTGATGATCGACTGGGAAAAGCTGGTAGCCGAACACGGGCCGAGGGTCTGGCGCACCGTTTATCGGTTGCTGGCCGACCATGCCGAGGCCCTGGATTGCTACCAGGACACTTTTCTCGCCCTTCGCCGGTCTCCCCCCCAGCGGCCCGTCGTGAATTGGGAAGCCTTTCTCACGGCCCTGGCCGCCCGCAGGGCAATCGACCGCCTCCGGCAACGTAAGCGTCAGCGGACGTTGCTCGCGGCGCTCGAACACGCTCCGCCCTCCGCGTCGCGCAGCGTTGACCCCGCCGACGAACTGGCGGCCGCCGAACTGCTCGAGCGCGTCCGCGGGGCGCTGGCCGAGTTGCCCGACCGGCAGGCCGAGGTTTTTTGGCTGAGCTGCGTCGACGGCCTGCCGCATGCCGAAATCGCCGCCCAACTCCGCGTCAGCAGCGGCGCGGTGCGGGCAATCCTCCATCGTGCCCGCACGTCGCTGGCCGCCGCGCTCAACCCGCTTTCCGTGGAAAGGAACGACTCATGACCAACCAGCCTTCGCCCGGCGAGTTCGACAAGCTCGACGAGGCGGTCCGCGCGTTTCAGCAAATGCCCGTGCCCAAGCCGCCCGTTGGGCTGCCGTGGCCCGAGCCCAAGTCGATTTCGGTTTCCCCCCTTTCTCCCGTTAAGAGGTTCTACATGCGTCCCGCGTTTCGCTATGCCTTGGCCGCGTCGCTGCTCGTCGCGGCGGTCGGCGCCCTGTTTTGGGGCAATGGTTCCAATCTCGCCCTGGCCGACGTCGTGAAAGCAGCCAAGAAGCACCACATCGTCCGCTACCGGGTTAAGCAAACCACCGACGACAAGCAGATGGGCAGCGCCTCGCTCGAGAGCGTCGCCTATGCCGACCTGCGAGCGCCGCGGTTTCGCAGCGAGAGCGGCGGCCTGACGCTCAACCGCACCGTGAAGACGGCTCACTACTTCGTACTCGACGGCGTCAAGGACCGGACGCTGGGCGTGCTGACGGAGACCATCGTCCCGGAGAACGTGAACGACGAGACCCCCAGCTTCCTCAAGGAGCTGTTGGCCAGCGGCAAGTGGCCGCGCAAGGAAGCGACGCTGTCTAAGTACGAAAGCGACTTCACCCCGGCGACCGACTCGAGCAAACGGTCGATCCTCGAGAACCTGCGCGAGCTCGAGCAACACGAGGACGCGGCCCCCATCGACGATGAGCTCGATGGCAAGCGGGTGCTGAAATACCGCTTGGAGGATGGCAAGACCACCACCACGCTGTGGGTCGACCCCCAGACCGAGCTGCCGGTGCGGCTGGACCGCGAGATCGTCGACCACACGCCCGAGATTGCCCGCAATCACTGGACGCTGAGCGACTTCGAGTGGGACCCGAAGCTGGAAGACGTGAAGGACATCGAGGCCTTGTTCGACACCACTCCCCCGGCCGGCTACCAGGTTACGGACAGGACCAAGAGCTAGCCGCTCTCGGCGAGCGCCAGCTCCCCTGTTCCGCTCTCCGCCTCGCGAGCTCCTCGCGGGGCGAGGGCATTCTCGCCCCGCACTTCTTGCGAGCGCCCCCCCCATGTTTGGCCAAGTTCACCGCCGCCGTTTTCTCGAGCTCGGCGCCTTTGGGCTCCAGTTCGGCCTGGCCGATCTGTTGCGAGCCCGGGCGGCAGGTTCGTCCGCGAGCGCCCGTTCCGGCAAGTCGGCCATCTTGGTCTACCTGCCGGGCGGTCCGAGCCAGCTCGACTCGTTCGACCCCAAGCCCGCCGCGCCGGCGGAGATTCGCGGCGAGTTCGCCAGTGTGCAGACTTCGGTCCCCGGCGTCCGCTTCTGCGAGCACCTGCCCAGGCTGGCCGCCCGCTGCGACCGCCTCGGCGTGCTGCGCGCCGTGACCGGCATGGTTTCGGAAGACCACAACGACCTGACCGTGATGACGGGCTATCCCAACGTGACGGCGCGGCTCGAAGAGCGCCCGTCGCTGGGGGCCGTGGTGTCGCACGCGCGGGGCACGGCGAATGGCCTGCCCCCATTCGTCTCGCTGCGCGGCACGACCATCGGCTGCCAGCCGGGCTTCTTGGGGCCGTCGCACCAGCCGTTCGTTCCCGGTGGGCCGGCTGAGGCCGATCTCAAGCGGCCCAAGGGGCTGTCGGTCGAACGGTTTCAAGAGCGGTCGACGCTCCTCCGCTCGCTCGATCGCCTCCGCCGCGATGTCGATGCCCGTGGCGAGCTGGCCGCAATGGACGAGTTCCAGCGGCAGGCCTTTGACTTGGTGACTTCCGGCAAGGTGCGAGCGGCGCTCAACGGGTCGCGAGAGCCGGCGGCGGGGCAACGGCGCTACGCGGGCGTGGAGCAGTTCCTCAAGGCACGCCGGTTGGTGGAAGCCGGGGTCGGCTGCGTCACGCTGTCGGTGGGGGAGTGGGACGGCCACCAGAACAACTTTGCCAACCTGAAACAGACGCTGCCCGCTCTCGACCGGGGCCTGGCGACGCTGCTCGAGGATTTGGAGGAGCGCGGCCTGGCCGAGGAGGTCGTGGTCCTTTGCTGGGGCGAATTCGGCCGCACCCCCAAGATCAACGCCGCCGCGGGGCGCGACCACTGGACCCCGGTGATGAGCGCCGTGATCGCCGGCGGCGGCTTACAGCCCGGTGTGATCGGCCGCACAAACGCCTGGGGCGAGCGGGCCGAGGAGGGCGCATCCACTGTGCAGCAAGTGCTGGCCACGGTCTATCGCGCGGTGGGCATCGACCCGTCGTCGAAGTTAGTGAACGCCGCCGGGCGTCCGCTCGCGCTGCTCGACGAATGCACGCCGATCGCGGGCCTCTAGCCGGAGCGCGCAATGTATTGCCGTGAAAAATCTTCCGCGCGAGCGGGCCAAACGCCCGAGTCCGCCGAAATGCGCTGCTGGCGCCCCTGCCGCGGGGCCCGCAACTTCCTTGCAGCGGGGGCCGCCACCTGCAATAATCAAAGGCGATTGATGCGTTGCAGCTCGCCGCTGGGACGCTCAGGCAACCCACCTGGCCTGAGCCGCCTTAGCATGGAGCCGACCGCTGCCAGGCTTCATCCCCTGATGCCCTGGCCGGACGGAAGCGAGTCGCGAGGGGCAGTTCGAAGGGATTGAATCACCCGCCTGGAGGGAATCGCCCATGCCTCGCTTTGTCGTTGGCTTGTGCTTGGCAGTGCTGCTGCTAGCAGACGTCGTTCGCGCCGCCGACTCGTCGGTCCCGCCGGCTAACCCCGCGCCCGCTACGGCGGTTCCTTCCCCTGAGTTGCCTGCCCTGGTCGAGCTGCGCATCGACGCCGGCCTCGGTGCGGGAACCATCCCGGCCCTCCGCGGCGGTGACGCCCGCCAGCAACTGGTAGTCACCGGGCGTGACGCTGCCGGCGGCGAGCGCGACCTGACGGGGGATGTGCAGTACTCGGCCGAACCGGTCGACGTCGTGGAGATCTCGCCGGCCGGTCTCGTGCGCCCCTTGCGTGAAGGAGAAGCCAAGGTCCGCGTCATCGGCCCCCAAGGCCTCACGGCCGAGGCTGTGCTGAACGTCACGAATATTGCCCACGAACTGCAGATCAACTTCCCGAATCAGATCGTGCCCATCTTCACCAAGTTGGGCTGCAACGGCGGCGGCTGCCACGGCAAGGCGAGCGGCCAAAACGGCTTCAAGCTCTCGCTCTTGGGCTTTGAGCCCACCGAGGACTACGAACACCTGGTGAAGGAAGGGCGCGGCCGGCGGCTCTTCCCTGCCGCTCCTGACCGCAGCCTGCTGATCACCAAGGGGGCCGGCATCTTGCCGCACGGCGGCGGCCCGCGGCTCGAGAGAGATAGCACTTCCTATGCACTCTTGCGGCGGTGGATCGCCCAAGGCATGCCCTACGGCAAGGCCGACGACCCCACGCTCAGCCGCATCGAGATCTTCCCGCAGCAGCGGACGATGCAGAAAGATTCGCGGCAGCAGTTGGCTGTGGTCGCCCACTACAGCGACGGCTCGACCGAAGATGTAACCCTCTCGGTGCAGTTCGAGTCGAACGACCCCGAACTGGCCCAGTGCAGCGCGACTGGCCTGGTGAAGACCGGCAGCCAGACGGGCGGCGCCGCGATCATGGCCCGCTACCAAGGCAAGGTGGCCGTGTTCCGGGCGAGCGTGCCGCTGGGCGCGCCGGTGGAGAACTTGCCGCCGGCCAAGAACTTCATCGATGAGCTGGTCTTCGCCCGGCTCAAGCAACTCGGGCTCCCCCCCTCGGCCGTCTGCGACGACGCCACGTTCGTCCGCCGCGCGTTCCTCGACGTGTGTGGCCGGCTCCCCACGCCTGCCGAGGTGCAGACCTTCGTCGACGACGCCGCCACCGACAAGCGCGACCGGCTGATCGATCGCCTGCTCGAATCGAGCGAATACGCCGACTTCTTCGCGGCTAAGTGGAACGCGGTGCTCCGCAACCGCCGCCAGGACGACAACTTCAAGCGCGGCTCGATCGCTCTGCACGCCTGGATCCGCGAGAGCTTGTATCACAACAAACCGTTCGATCAGTTCGTCGGCGAGTTGTTGGCCTCCTCCGGCGAGGCGACCTCGAACCCGCCGGTCGTTTGGTATCGCCAGGTGCGTGAATCGCATGAGCAGGTGGAAGACGCCGCCCAGCTCTTCTTGGGCATGCGTTTGCAGTGCGCCCGCTGCCACCACCATCCGTTCGAGAAGTGGAGCCAGCAAGACTACTACGGGCTGGCGGCCTTCTTCTCCCGCGTGGGTCGCAAGCCCGGCTCGCGGCCTGGTGAGGAGCGGATCGTCCACCAGCGGGGCGAAGCCTCGGCGACGCATCCCAAGACCGGCAAGCCGATCAAGCCGGCCCCGCTCGACGGCGCGCCGCTCGAGCTCACCAGCGACGACGACCCGCGGCAAGCCCTGGCCGATTGGCTGGCCCAGCCCGACAACCCGTTCTTCGCTCCGGCGCTCGTCAACCGCTACTGGAAGCACTTCTTCGGTCGGGCGCTCGTCGAGCCCGAAGACGACATGCGAGTGACCAACCCGGCGACAAACCCGGAACTGATCGACGCTCTGGCCAAGCACTTCGTGGCTCACAAGTTCGATCTCAAGGACCTGGTGCGGACGATCTGCACCTCGCAAACCTACGCCCTGAGCTCCGAGCCCAACGAGTTCAACCAGGCCGATAAGCAAAGCTACTCGCGCTACTATCCCAAGCGGCTACCGGCCGAAGTGCTGCTCGACGCCCTCGATCAGGTGACCGGCGGCGCCACCGCCTTTGGCGGCATGCCGGCCGGCACGCGGGCCTTGCAGCTTCCCTCGGCCAACCAAGACTCGTACTTCCTCACGGTCTTCGGCCGGCCCGAAGGCGCGACTGCCTGCGAGTGCGAGCGGTCGAATGAGGCCAACCTGGCCCAGAGCCTGCACCTTCTCAATTCCGACGAGGTGCAGAACAAGCTCTCGAGCGGCAGTGGCCGAGCGGCGGTGCTCGCGCAAGACAAGAATCGCCCCGCGGCCGACAAGATCCGCGAGCTCTACCAATATGCCTACGGCCGCGTTCCCACCGCCGACGAGCAGACGGTCGCCACGGCGCACGTCGAAAAGGCGGCCGGGGGGCAGCAGGCCTACGAAGACATTGTGTGGGCACTGGTGAACACCAAGGAGTTCTTGTTCAACCACTAAGCCCGCTGCGTCGACTTTGCTTGCCGCGCCTGCTGCGGGCCACGAAGGCTTGGGGGCGCTCGACCCGTCCACATCCCCCGCCCGAACCTGCGGCCCGAGCCCGCCCAACGCTGGCGCCGCCGAACCCACCTAGATCAATGCCTGTCAAATCGCTTAGAGCCGGCGCAGGGAGCGTCGCGCTCGCCTGGACGGTTTTGCTCGCGTGCGCCGCGCCCGCGACGGCCCAGTTGCCGGGCGCCCGGCTCTACACGGTGTTCCCGCTTGGCGCCGAAGCCGGCACGACGCGCGAGATCACCCTCGGCGGGGCCGACCTCGACGACGTGGCCGAGCTGCGTTTCTCGCACCCGGGCCTCCAAGCCAAAGCCAAGCTGCAGCCGGCGGGCCCCTTCGATGAAGGCCCGCAAGCGTCCCCCGGCGTCTTCGAACTCACGGTCGACGAGGACGTGCCCGAGGGCGCCTACGAAGTTTGGGCGGTGGGGCGTTACGGAGTGTCGAACCCCCGGCAGCTCATCGTCTCGCGCGGGCCCGAAGCGCAAGAGGCCGAGCCGAACAACGACCGCCCCCAGGCCACCGCCGCGCCGCTCGAAACCGGGCTCAGCGGCCGCATCGACGGCGGGGCGGACGTCGACTGGTTCAAGATCGCCGCGCGGAAGGGAGAGCGGATTTTGATTCGCTGCCAGGCCAAGAGCCTCGACTCGCGGCTCGACCCGGCGATGACCCTCTTCGATAGCTCGGGGCGCGAACTCCAAACCGACCGCGACGCCGCAGGGCACGACCTCGTGCTCGATCTCCGCGCCCCTGCCGACGGCGACTACTTCGTCAAACTGCACGACTTTGTCTACTCCGGCGGCGGCGAGTACTTCTACCGCCTCACCGCCTCGACGCGTCCTTACGTCGACTTCGTCTGGCCGCCGGTGGTCGTCGCCGGCCGCCGCCAGGCACACACGCTGTTCGGCCGCAACCTGCCTGGCAGCGCGGCCGCCGAAGGCCTGGCCATCGAAGGGCAACCCCTCGAGCAAGCCCCGGTGACGATCGACGTGCCGGTGGGCGCCGCGGCCGATCCGCTCGCCGCGCTCTTGCGTCCGCGCTCGCCCGCGGCGTTTCTCGATCTGCTGCCTTATCGCCTCCGCACGCCGCAGGGGGACTCGAACCAAACGCCGCTCGCGCTCGGGCGCGGCGACGTGGTGGCCGAGCAGGAGCCCAACGACCGCTTCGACTCGGCGCAGCAGATTGCCGTGCCGGCCGAGTTCGCCGGCCGCTTTCAGGGCCGCCGCGACCGCGACTGGCTGAAGTTCGAGGCCAAGGCGGGCGACGTCTTCTGGCTCTCGCTCGCCTCGGATCGTTTGGGCCAGCCGACCGATCCCTACTTCGTGATCCGCTCGCTCAAGACCGACGAGCAAGGCAAGCCGCAACTGGCCGACGTGCTCGAGGCCGACGACCTGCCCGAACGCCCCGGCGGCCGCGAATTCCCCGCGGGCTCGGTTGACGCCCAGGCCCGCTTTGCCGTGCCGGCCGACGGCGTGTACTTGGTGGCGGTCCAAGACCGCGCGGCGGCCAACGATCCGCGGAGCGTCTATTGGCTCTCGATCCACCGCGAGGCCCCCGACTTTGCCCTGGTTGCCAAGGCCGCGCGCGTCCGTCCCGACCCGCGCGACAACAACACCACCGCCGATGTCTGGCAGCCGCTCGTCCGCTCCGGCGGCGCCGATGCGCTGCAGGTGCTCGTCGAACGCCGCGATGGCTTCGACGGCCCCATCGAGCTCGAGGTCGAAGGCTTGCCGGCAGGGGTTCGCGCGGAATCCGCCGTCATTGCACCTGGCCAAAACACGGCGACGATCGTGCTCTCGGCCGCCGCTGGCGCCCCCGCCTGGTCGGGGCCGGTCGAAGTGCTCGGGAGTGCCCGCATTGGCGATAGCGACGTGGTTCGCACTGCCCGTAAGGCGACGCTCGTGTGGCCCTGCCGCCCCAACGACGGCAATATGCCGCCCGCCGAGGCACGGCTCACGGCCGCGCTCTTCGTATCGGTCAGCGGCAATGAGACGGCGCCCTTCGTCGCCGTGCCCAAGGGCGCCGTGGCCGAGTTGGCCCCCGGCGGGCAGGTGACCGTGCCCTTCGCCATCGAGCGCCGCGGCGACTTCAAAGGCAACGTAGTCGTTTCAGCCCAGCGTCTGCCCCCCAACCTCGAGGCCGAGCCCGTCACGGTGAACGCCGATCAGGCCGAAGGGGCTCTTGTGCTCAAGGCCAAACCCGATGCGCCCGTCGGCGAGTTCAACCTGATGCTGGCCGCCGTGGCCGATGCGGCCTATGCCCGCAATCCCGAAGCGGCGCAACGAGCGGCCGAACGCAAGACGCGACTCGAGGCCAAGGTAGCCGAGCTCACCGCCGCCTCGCAGAAGCAGACCGAAGCGCAAACCGCGGCCACGGCCGCCGCCGCGAGCGCCGCCGAACAGTTCGCCGCGGCCACAACCCGCCAAACCGAAGCGGCTGCCCGCGCCGCCGACCTGGCGGCCAAGCTCAAGACGGCCGACGAAGCCCGCGCCGCTGCCGAGGCCGCTTCAGCCGAAGCGGCAGCCAAGGCGAAGGCCGCCACCGAAGTGCTGGCCGCCGTCACGCAGCACGCCGCCGATGCCAAAGCCGCCGCCGACGCCGCGGCGCAAGCGCAACAGACGGCCACGGCCGCCGTCGACACAGCCCGCCAACAATCGGACGCAGCCACGCAAGCCAAGGCGCAAGCCGACCAAGCGACGACCGCGGCCGCCGCCACGTTGCAAGCCGCGACCGACGCCCGCACCGCCGCCGAGAAGCGGGCGAACGAACTGGCCGAAGCGGCCAAACCACAAAACGTGAAGGTGGCCGCTCCGGTCGCCGCGCCGCGGCTGCGGCTCCTGTCGGCCCCCGTGAAGCTCGGCTGCACACATCGGCTAAGCGTCCCCAGCGGAGGCCAGGCCGAGTTCGAGGTCTCGCTCGTTCGCCTGCCAGGCTTCGCCGACGCGGTCGACCTGGCGCTCGTGCCCCCAGATGGTGTCGCCGGGCTTCCCGCCGCCAAGGCCCAAGTGCCCGGCGACCAGAGCGCCGTGAAACTGGCCATCGCCGCCACCGCCGAAACGCCGGCCGGCGCGCAGCGCTACGAACTGCGGGCGAGCGTGAAGCAGGGGGACAAGACACTCGAAGCCAAACGCCCGGTGTGGCTCGTCTTCGAGCCGGCCGCCGCCAAGCAGTGACCGAGTCTGCGACGAGGCTCGATTCGTTCATGCCAAGAATCTCTCGCGGGAGCCGCTTGTGAGTCGCACCGTTCTTACGCTTCACTCGCTCCCGCTGATCAGCGCGGCTTGTTGTTGCTTGTTGGCCGCTTCGGCGTGGGCCGAGGACGCCGAGATCAAGCCCATCGAGATCGCCAAGGTCGAACGCGACGCGCCGGTCGACTTCGGCCGCGACATCGCGCCGATCCTGTCGGCCAAGTGCCTGGCCTGCCACAGCGCGAGTTCGGCCGAAGGGGATCTGGTGCTCGAGTCCCCCGCGTCGCTCCTCAAGGGGGGCGGCAACGGGCCGGCGGCCGTGCCCAGCAAGTCGGCTGAAAGCCTGGTGCTCAAGCTCGCCGCGCACCAGGCCGAGCCCCTCATGCCTCCGCCGGACAACGACGTGGGAGCTGCGCCCCTGTCGCCGCAGGAGCTAGGGCTGCTCGCCCTCTGGATCGACCAGGGAGCGCGTGAAGGAAGCGCTGGCGCCGCCGCCGAAACCATCGCTTGGCAAAACCTGCCGGCCCACGTGCGGCCGATCTTGTCCGTCGCGCTCTCGCCCGACGGGCAGTACGTCGCCTGCAGCCGCGGCAATCAGGTGTATGTCTACCATCTTGGCACGGGGCAGCAGGCCGCGCGGCTGGTCGATCCGAGCCTGGCCGCCGCTGGGCACGCGACGCCCGAGGGCGCGGCCGATGTCGATCTCGTGCAGGCGCTCGCCTTTGCTCCCAATGGCCGCACGCTGGCTACCGGCGGCTATCGCACCGTGCGGCTTTGGCGGCGCGAAGCTGGCGCAGCGCCGGCGAAGCTCGCCGAGGCGCCGGCCAAGCCCGTCGCGCTGGCTGTCTCGCCCACCGGCGACCGCGCAGCGTTCGCCGGCGAGCGCGAGGGACAACCGGTCGTGCAGATCGTGAAGCTGCCAGAGGGCTCGACTGTCTCAGCACTCGCGGGGCACACGGGCGAGTTGACCGGCGTGCAGTTCGCCCGCGACGGGCAGAGCGTGTTCACCGCCAGTCGCGACGGCTCGCTGCGGGCCTGGAGCGGCGCCGATGGCGCGCTGCTGGCGAAGCTCGACGCCAAGACGCCGCTTACCGCGCTGGCCCTCGTTGCCGACGGCAAGCAACTTGCCGCCGCCGGCGCGGACGGCAAGCTGCGGCTCTGGAATGTACCGGAGAAGCTGGCCGACTTGGCGACGGCTGAAGCGCGCGAGCTGGCAGGGCCTGGGCCCGTGAATGCCCTCTGTGCGGTCGGCGCAGGGCAGCTTCTGGCCGGCGGGACCGATGGCGCCGGCATTCTGTACGACCTGGGCAGCGGCCAACCCGTTCGCCAGTGGAAGCACCAGGGCCCGATCAACGCGGTCGCCGCGCGGGGAGACGGCGCGCGGCTGGCCACCGCCACGGCGGCCGGAGTGCGCAGCTTTGGGCCCCCGATCGCGACGAGCCCCTCGCCCAACTCACGCGCGACGGCGAGTTGCCCCGCCGCGCCACGCTTGCCCAGCGGCTCTCGAATGCGCTCGCCGGCAAGGCCGATCGCCGCAAGGCCGCCGCCGAACAAGCGGCCAAGGACCTGACGACGCGCCAGGAGGCCGAAAAGAAAACCGCTGAAACTCTCGCCGCCGCCGACAAGACGCTCGCGGAGAAGACCGCGGCGCACGCCCAAGCCAAGACCGCCAAGGAAGCCGCCGACAAGGCCGGCGGCGACGCAGCCGCCGCGGCGGCCAAGACGCTCGAAGAAGCCGCCAAGGCCGAGGCGGCCGCGCAAACTGCGCACAAAGAGGCGAACCGCGCGGCCGAGGATGCCCGCGACGAAGTGCGCCGCGCGAGCGAGGCGCTGCCGAAGGCCGAAGAGGCCGCGAAGCTTGCGGCCGAAGAACGCGATCAGCAGGCCAAGGTCGTCGAAGCCGCCAACGCGGCCGCCCAAGCGGCGAACGTCGGCTGGACGAGCTTGGCCTTTTCCGCCGACGGCCGCCAACTCTGCGGGGCTGACACGAGCGGCGCCGTCGAACTCTGGGACGCCGAGCGCGGGGGCTGGCTCGACCGGATCGCAGCGCCGGCGGCCGGCGGGTCGCTCGCCGCCTTTGCGGACAACGCTCACGTCGTGGCAATTGGCGCCGCGGGCGCTCACCTGGTCAGCGCCGCGCCAACCTGGCGGCTCGCGCAAACGCTCGGGGGCCTCGAAGGCGAGAGCCTGATCGTCGACCGCGTGACGGCGCTCGCCTATAGCCCCGATGGCGCTGTGCTCGTCTCGGCCGGGGGCGAGCCCTCGCGGGCAGGCGAACTCGAACTTTGGAACACGGCCGACGGCGCGCACCTGCGGTCGCTGGCCGACATTCATAGCGACGTGATCGGTGCAGTCTCCTTCTCGCCGGACGGCCGGCTGTTGGCGACCGGGTCGGCCGACCGCCTGGCCAAGCTCGTCGACCTGGCCACCGGCAAGGTCGTGCGGACGCTCGAGGGGCACACGCACCACGTGCTGGGCACGGCCTGGCGCGGCAATCAGTACCTGGTCGCCACGAGCAGTGGCGACGGCAGCGTGAAGCTGTGGAATGCCGAGACGGGCGAGCAAGTGCGCACGCTCGGCGGCTTCGGCAAAGAGGTGACGGGCGTGCGGTTCGCGGCCGACAGCCCGCAGTGCGTGGCCGCGAGCGGCGACACCACGATCCGCCTATTCAACTCCGACTCCGGCGGCCACGACCGCAGCTTCGGCGGCTCGCCGGACTTCGTGCAAGCGCTGGACGTGAGCTTCGACGGCCAAACGGTAGCCGCCGGCGGCGAAGACGGCGTACTCCGCGTGTGGAAGGCGGCGGATGGAGCACTGCTCCATAGCTTTGCGCCGCCGGAACCGGCGGCCAAGTAGAAGTTCGTTCGGCTAAGTGCGCGATCCTCGCCAACCAACGCCCCCGGCGAGCGGCCGGCGTCAGCCGGCTGACCGACCCGCTCCGGTCATTCAACCGCGCCGAATCCGTTTGCAGCGCCGGGCCAGCGCAATCCACCCGACCAGCCCCACCGCCAACAGAATCCCCGCGGCCGGCTCCGGCACCGCGACCGGAGGCGCCGCGCGGCCAAAGTTGAGCTTGAGCAGCCAGAAGTCGGAGAGGTCGACCGCGCCGTCACCATTGGCGTCCCCCGCGCCCCGTGCGCCCGCTTGGCCGAAGTTCTGCTTGAGCAGCCCGAAGTCCGAAAGGTCGACCTGGCCATCGCCGGTCGCGTCTCCCGCAATCACGCCGGCCGCGGCGAGCAGCGTAATCTGCCCCGAGGAATAGAGCTGGCTCACATCCCAGTCATAGTCGCTCACCACGCCAAACTGCGCGACGGGGGACACGCCCGTCCAATCGAAGACGCGCATCGTCCGTCCAACCTGCGCCGCGGGGTCGACTCCCTTCGCGAACGTGAGCTCGAGCGACCCGCCGAGATCGACGAGGATGCCGGGCTCGAAGGAGATGAGGGAGTTCCAGGGGTCGGCGTCGAAGCGGAGTTCGAGGACGCCGCCGGAATGCAGCGCGAACTCATCGAGTATCGAGACTGCAAGCGGGGTTGACCTCGCGTTCTCCTCGGCTGGGTCATTCCTGACGACCAACCGCTCATTCGCGATCAATTCTAGGCGATTTACCACACCATCTGGGCCAATTGCCCGGTGTAAGACCCCAGAACTCCAAAGTACGAGTGCGTGTCGAAGGTCCGCAAGATCCAAATCGGCCCCTATCACCCTAAACAGATTGGCATTGCGCAGGTCGGTGCTTCGAAAAGTGGCGCCAGTCAGTCGGGCATCCTCCATCACGGCGCAAGCTAAGTCAGCGCCGTCAAAGTTGGCGCCCGACAGGTTCGCTCGATCGAGCCGCGCCCCAGCTAGCCGCGCACCATGGAAGTCCCAACCCAAGAGAACGTCATCCATGAGCCAAATCCCTTCGAGACGGCCCTCCCGATAGCTCCTGGTCGAGTAAAGCTGACTGGGCTCGAAGCCCGCAGCGGTTGCGTTCCCGAAATGTGCACCCGCGACGATGGCGTCTGAGAAATCGACGCTGCTTAACTGAGTGTTCGAGAAATCAGCCTTGGTCAGATCGACTCCGCGAAAGCTCCAGTCCCGCAAGTCGTTGTCGCTCCAATTGACTCCGGCCAAGTTCTTGCGTTGAAAGCTGGCTGTCGAGTAGATCTGTTCCTTCCGTAGCCCGCGTGAAACGGTTCCCCGAAGGTTGGTTGATGCGATCGACCCATCGGAAAGATCCGTTCCAGCGAGCGACGTTGCCTCGAAATCGGCCCCGGTGAGATCCTGTCCGGACAGATTCCAAGCCGAAAGGTCGACAAAGGCCAGGCCAACGCCTTGCAACGTCTTTTCTTGGTAGCTCGTTGTTGCATAGAACTGCGCGGCCTGAAGGCCCAAAGAACGGTCGAAGCTCGCCCCGCTGATCTTGGCGCCGTCGAAACGTGCTCCCGCAAGTTGTGCCTGGAGGAAGCTGGCCCCACGCAAATCCGCTGTGCGAAAGTCCGTTGCAGCGGCTGCCGCCGATTCGAAGTTCGCGTCTCGTAGATCCTGCTCCTGAAAATCCCAGCCTGACACATCGTTCGCTTGCATCCCAATCGCTCCCAGACTCTTCTGGCCGTAACTCATTGCCGCATACAGTTGGGCCTGAACGAGCCCGCGCTGAGTCGTTCCGCTGAGATTCAGGTTACGGATGATTGCTCCTTCGAAGCTGGCGCTCGATAGGTCCGCGCCGACGAGCGATGCACCCGTGAGATCTGCGTTCCGCAGATTGGCGCCCGTCAGGTTGCAATAGGCCAAATTGGCCTCGGTGAGCGCCATCCCGCCGAAGTTCCACGCTGAAAGGTCGCACCTAGCAAGCTCAATGCGGCTCAAATCCTTGGCGCGATAGCTCGCGGTCGCGTAGAGTTGATCCTTCGTAAATCCGCCGTCGGTCGCGTACCACAACTTCGTACCGCGTACATCCGCATCGGTCAGATCCGCGCCGGCAAGTTGGACCGAAACCAACGACGCGCCATTCAGCACAGTCTGCCTCAGGCTTGCACCTGCCAAATTGGCCCTATCGAGAACTCCCGCGGTCAAATCCGCATCACGCAGATCCGCGCCACCCAGAGAAGATCCCGACAGATCCGACTCTACTAGCTTCTGCGAAGAAAAAACCCAGCCCGACAGGTCGTTCTTTCGCAACACGACTCCGGACAAGTCGCCTTGTTTGTAGCTTAGGGTCGTATAGAGCTGCTGCGCGATAAAGCCCAAATGCGTCGTTGCGCTCAGATCCGCTTTCGCAATCCGCGCATCGGACATAGCGGCGCTGTCCAGGGCCGCGTCAGTCAACGACGCCCCCGTCAAGTCGCACCCGCGAAAATCGGCTCCATTAGCAACTACCGAGCTTAGATTTGCACGAACGAGTCGCGCGTCTTGGAAGGAGGCCTGGGAGAGTTCAGCGCCCGCGAACGAAACGTGGTTTGCATCCACGCTGGTGAAATCTGCCGCTCGACCCGAGACATTGGCGAACGTGGCGTTTTCCATTGCGGCGCCTCCGAAGTGCGCGCCGGAGACAACCGTTCTATCGAAAGTTGCACGTCTAAGGTCTGCGCCGCGCAAATCGGCGCCTTGGAGGTTGCTATCCGCAAATGCTGCGTCCCCGAGGGATTGGTCGGCAAAGCTCCACCCCGCAAGGTCATTCGCCAAGAAGACTACGTTGCCGAGCGCTTTTTCTTGGTACGTCGCGGTCGAATAGAGTTGAGCCTCCGTGAACCCGCGCATCGTCGCGCTGCGAAAGCTCGCACCCTGTATCCGGGCGTTTGCCAGGTTTGCTCCGGACCAGGTCGCTTCGTTGAGCTGCGCTCCGTCGAGGACGGCAGCGCGGAGATCGGTGGCCGACAAGATAGCCCGGTCTAATCGCGCGCGGGACATATCTTGGTGCGAGAAGTCCCACGAAGTGAGGTCATTCGAGGCCAACCCTATTTGTCCCAAGGCATGTGAACGATAGCTCTGGGTCGAATAGAGCTGTTCCCGCGTGAAGCCGCGTTCAGTGGTGCCCTGAAAGTCTGCGTCCCGCACATCCGAATCCGCTAACGACGTGCTATCGAGTCGCGACCATTCGAGGCGCGCGCCACGCAGGTTGGCACCCAGCATTTTGGCCCCGCTGAGGTTGGCGTCGCGGAACCAAGACTGCGAGAGATCGGCGCCTTCAAAGGTGGACCCATGAAGATCAAGGTTCCCCGAGAAATCAGCGAACTGGAGTTGCTTTTCACGGTAGTCAGAAAAGGGTCCCGGCCGAACTCCCTCCGTTCCCGGAATCACCTCGCCCGTATCCCATCGAGTGATCTGGGCCGGCGCCGAGCGGCGATCAGCGATCTGCCAGGCGAAGGCACTCAGAATGCCGAGCGCGACCATGCATACTCGTCGGAGCATATGAGCGGATTCGAGTTCGCCACATATCTAGGAATCGCCGCCAGCCCACCCGCCCCATTCTGGCTACGGACTGAACGATTCGCAAGAATTCGACTCGGCGAGTTCGTTTGGGGGACCGCTCGCGACAACTGGTTACTGCGATTCGACCACGTGCGGTTCCGCCTTGTCCGTTTTCGCCGGTGCTCGGAGGCCGCTTCTCCCGGGATTCGTGCGAACCCGCGTCGAAATCACCTGCGTCGGCGCGGCGCTCACCGGCGGCCGATTCGGCAACACGGCCTTCGTCAACCGCCGCACCCGTCGCGTCACCCCATCCCATCGTTGCCCAGCGTATTCACCCGCGCGCGCCATCAACCCCGCTTGCGGCGGGAAGGCGTATTCCGGGAACACCGGCGGCACCGTCAACTCGTCGAGCGTGAACCAGAACCACTGCGCCGTCCGGTCGAACCAATCGCCGAACTTCGCCGCGAGTTCTTCCGCCTGCTCGGCAGACAGCCCGTGCAGGCTTTCGTCGGCCGAGTGCAGCGGCAGTTCGTTGCGGGTGGTGAAGTCGAGGGCGGAGATCGCCTGCCCCACGCGCGAGAAGACGTGCCCTAGGTGCATGCCGGGGAGGTCGGCGTTGCCTCCTTTCCAGAGGGGCGTGGCCTGGTAGTCGCGGTCGAGGCCGCAGTAGCGGCGGTCGGCCAGGTCGTGCATCACGATCCGCTGCGACCCCAGCGAGAGCCGCGGCAGCAGATGCCCCAGCACCCACTCGGCCACGGCGAAGCCATGCGCGTCCCAGAACACCAGGCAGCGCTCGCTCCCCGCGAGGTCGAGCGCCGTGCGGAGGATGTCGACCTCGCGAATGTCGCCGGCGGCGAAGAACTCGGCGTCGCACTCGCGGGCAAGCTTATGGCGGGTTTTCTTGCGCCAAGCGTGCGAGTTGCACAGGCTGAGCACCTGGCAGTCGCCCAATTGGCGAGCAACTTCGAGGAACACGACGGTCGAGTTGCCGTAGCCGCGCCCCAGTTCGATGATCAGGTCGGGGCGATAGTCGAGCGCGAACGCGGCCAATTGCAGCCACTGCGCCTGGGCCAAATCCTGCGGCCGGCCAACGAGCTGCTGCAGGCGTTGCCAGCGGGGGAAATGCTGCGCGAGTTGCTCGCGCTGGGCGTAGAGGGCCTCTCCAGGCGTACGCATCGAAACCGCCTCATTCCGTTGGGGTGGCTAGGTTGACTTGGGATCAACCTAGTGCGCGCGGGTCCGGCGGGGCAAGAGAGATTTCGAGGCCGCGGCTTGGCGAAAGGCTCAACGTGAAGTCAGCCAGCTTACGCTGGCCGCTCGCCGGGAGAGGGGCTGCCAACTCGTACGATGGCGAGCGGCCCGGCGTAAGCCGCCCGACCAGACGGGCCGCCTGGGCTACTGCAAGCCGCTGGCAAGTTTCCGCCGCACCGCCTCGAGCCGCGGCCCCTCCTCCGCCGAATCGAGCAGCCCGGCCGAGCGGCGCCAGGCCCGCTGGGCGTCTGGCGTGCGGCCGGCGCCCTGATAGGCGTCTCCCAGGTGGTCGAAGACGATGCCGTCGGGCGGGTCGACGGCGGCCGCCTGTTCGAGCTCGACGACGGCCTCCGCGAAGCGGCCGACTTGGAACAGCGCCCACCCCAGCGAGTCGCGATAGGCGGCGTTGTCCGGTTGCTGGGCGACCGCCGATTGCGCAAGGGCCAGGGCCCGCTCACGATGCAATCCGCGGTCGGCCCACAGGTAGGCCAGGTCGTTCTGTGCGCCAGCGTCCTCCGGGAACTCATCGAGCACTTGCTCGAGCAGTTCCTCGGCCGCTGCCACGTTGCCGAGCAGCAGGTTCGCGTGGGAGCCGGTGAGCCGAGCGACGCGCAGGGCCTCGCGGGCTGAGGCGGATTCGTGTTTGTCGTCGAAGCGGGCGAGCGCCTTATCGAATTCGGCGGCGGCCTCTGCGTAGCGCTTCGCTTGGTAGAGCACCCAGGGGGGCCGGACGGCGAACTCGGTCGATTGCGAGCGCAGCGCGGCGGCGCGGCGGGCCTCGGCCAGCGCCTCGTCGTAGCGCTCGGCCAAGGTGAGTGCGCCGGACAGTTGATAGCGCAAGAGCGAGCCGGCCGGCTCGGCAAAGCCCTGGGCCACCGCGCGCTCGAGCACCTGGACGCCGCGCGCCGATTCCTCCGCGAGCAGCAGCCCTATGCCCCAGCCCAAGAGCAGATCGGCCGCCTGGTCTTTGGTCGAATCGACGAGCGCCGCCTCGAACCAGCGCTGGGCCAGTTCGAATTGGCGCCCTTCGAGGGCTGCCAGCGCCAGCGCCAACCGCGCGGGGCGAGGCAGCGGCGGTTCGCTCTGTTCGGCCGCGGCCGAGAGCGCGGCAAGCTGGGCCGGATCGGCCGCCAGCATTCGCACGACGCCGCTCACGGAGGCCAAGCTTTCCCCTTTTTCCAAGGCCCGCCCCAACTGCCGCGCGAGAGCCGACCAGTCGTTTTGCAGCCGATGGATTTCGGCTAGCTCGCTGAGCGCTTCCACCGGTTGCCGCTCGGGGGCAAGCGCCTCGAGCACTGCGCGCGCAGCCTGCAAGTCTCCCGCGGCCACGAGTTGCCGGGCCAGCACCACGCTGAGGGGCACGTTGCCCGGCGCAGCGGCGTGCAAACGCTGCAGCTCGGCTAGGCCTGCGGCCGCGTCCGTGGAGTCGGCCGCGCTCCAGGCGACCAGCAGCTCGGAGGGCTCGAGCCCCGCAGCTTCCGAACCGCTCGCCAGGCACTGATCGAGCTGGCGGCGCGCTTCGACCCGATCGCCGCGCGCTTGGGCCAGCTTGGCCTCGGCCAGGGCGTGCAGCGCTTGATCGGGGGTTGCCTGCTGCGCGGCGTGGAAGGCGGTTTGCGCGGGCTCGAGACGTCCAGCGGCGAGGAACGCTTCGCCAAAGAGTCTCCAGACTACGGCTGGCGGCTCGAGCAGTGCGCGACGATCGTCGGCCGTGAGGCGAGAATCGCTAGCGTCGCGCAGCGCAAGGAACACGGGGCCGAGGCGGTCGGCGGCGCGCGGCGAGTCGCCGGCGAGAAAGTACAAGCGGCCGAGATCGAACCGCAGCCGCAGCGCCTCGCCGGAATCGGCGGGAGCGGCCTCGAGCGCTCGTTCGTAGTAGCGGATCGCGGTGTCGCGGTCGCCCGTCTGCGCCAAGTAGACGGCGAGCTGCCGGAGAAGCGCCGGCTCGACCGGACCGCGCTCGGCGGCCAGCAGCGCATAGCGAATGGCCTCGTCGGGGCGGTCGAGATCGAAGGCCAGGCCGACGACGACCGGCCAAACGGCGCCGAACTCGGCGCCGTAGCGCAGGGCCCGTTCGTACTGGCGCAGAGCCGCGGCAGGCTCCCCCTTCTGCTCCTTGAGTCGCGCCGCGGAAAACAGGGCCAAGGCGCTGAGCCGATCGGCTGCCTGCTCGCTCCGAGGATGGGCCAGCGGCGCCGGGTGATCGTCGAGGCTCGTCGCTTCGACGGCCAAGACGCCTGCGACCGGCGTCAAGAACAGGAGGAGCGCGGCCCACGCCCTGCACGGACGCAGACACGCGACGCGGCGGCGGAGCCAGGGTCTAGGCATGGCGGGCGCAGAAAGTGAGTCAGCGGGAAAGCCGGGCGCACGAGTCGACGCCGACCGGCGGCCGCGTTAGCGCGGCTTGCGCTTGGCGAGTCCCTTGGCCGATGTGCGTGCGCCGGCCTTGGCAAGCCGTCCGGCCTTGGGAGCCGACTTCGGCGCGGGGGAGCCGTTCTTGTTCGCCGCTTTCGGCTTGGCAGGACTGGCCTTAGCCGGGGTAGGCTTCTCGGCTGCCCGCGGCTTTTCAGCGGGCGCCTTTTCGGCCGGGGGCTTGGGCTTCTCGCTCACCGGCGCCGGCGCGGCCTCGCGCGGCGGCTCCGCTTCTTCGCCGGCCTTTTTGGCGCCGCGTTTGGGGAAGCGATCCTTGGCGTCGGCGGCGATGGCTAGCAACGTGTTGCGGGCATTGGTGGAAAACGGATTGGCCCAGAAGTCAGCGGCCAACTCGTGAAGCAGGTAGCCGAACTCGACTCCCTTGTTCTTAGGAATGGCGCGCGTCAGCCCCGGTACGTCATCGGCGGCCACATTCGCCGCCGGAATCAGGCCGACGACATAAAGCACCTGCAAGGCCGCTTCGTCGAGCGGAATCGCATGCCCGCCGAGCGCGGCCTGCGTGACGAAGGCGACGACGAAGGGAGTGGCGCCGTCGAGCTTGCGAAGCTGTTTGTCGGCCACCGACAGGTTGACCTTCTTCAGACTCTCGAGATCATACGAATAGCTGGCTTCGAAGACGTTTTGCAGCACCCGCTTGAACCGCGTGGCGGCGGCCAGGGGATCGGGGAGCGCGTGACCGATTTCGGCCAACTCTTTCACGCTGCTCACGCGGACTTCGTTCAGATCGAAGAATGACGACTGGAACTTGGCCAACACGCTGGCGGCCGTGTCGTAGTGCGCATTCTCGAGGAGGCAGGCAAACAGCAGATTCTCGAGCACCGTACGATCGGCAGCCGGCGGCGGCGACTTGCCGGCCTTCTTCAGGGTGCGGTGCAGCTTGGTGATCAGAGCCGCGCGATTCGGGGTAGCCATACGAACTCAAGACGACCAAGAAACAGGTGAGCGGAGTTTAGGGCCGCGGGGGGAGCAGCGGCCGCGGGGTGGGCCTCGAGGCTAAGGGGTGTCGGCCGGCAACGACTCCTGCTGCTCGGCTTCAACCTCGGATTCGTCCTCGCCGACGACAGCTTCCGTCGTCGGCGGCAGCACTTCGCGGAGGATCCGGGCGATCTCGATCGACTTCTTGACGCCGTCGTCCACGAGGAACTCGATCCGCGGGGTGTAGCGCGTATCGATGCGCTGAGCGACCTTCGACTGCAAGTAGCCAGCCGCGCTCTGCAACCCATGCAGCGTGAGCCGCTGGCGCGTCTCGTCTCCCATGATCGACACGTACACCCGGGCCTGCCGCATATCGGGGGTCATTTCCACGCGGGTGACGGTGACTCCTTGGATGCGCGGGTCTTTGAGATCGGCCAAGATGGCCATCCCCACCACTTCGCGAACGGCTTCGGCCGCTTTGAGCACTCGGCGAGAGGTCATGGTGCGTGCTGGCGCTTCCGCCCCTTACAGGGCCCGCGCCACCTCCTCCACCTTGTAGGCCTCGAGCACGTCGCCTTCCTTCACGTCGTTGAAGCCGGCCAGCTTGATGCCGCACTCGAGGCCCTCGCGAACCTCGCGGGCGTCGTCCTTTTCGCGCTTGAGCGAATCGAGCCCGTAGTCGCCGATCACGCGGTTCTCGCGAATCACCCGCACGCGGGCGTTGCGCTGAATGACGCCCGAAAGCACGCGGCAGCCGGCGATCGACCCGATGCGGCTGATCGTGAACACGCGTTGCACCAGAGCCCGGCCGAGTTCGACGTCGCGCTGCTCGGGCTTGAGCATGCCTTCCAGCGCGGCCTTCAGGTCTTCGGTCAGCTTGTAGATGATCTCATAGCGGCGAATCTGCACGCCCTGGCGGTCGGCCAACGAGCGGGCCTTGTCGTCGGGCACGACGTTGAAGCCGAGGATGATGGCGTCCGACGCGTCGGCCAGGTAAACGTCGGCCTCGGTGATGCCGCCCACCGCCTTGTGGAGGACTCGGATCTTGACCTCCGGATGCTCGAGCTTGCCGAGCTCCTTGAGGATCGCTTCGGTCGAGCCCTGCACGTCTGCCCGCAGAATGATGTTGAGGGTTTGCACCTCGTCGCCGCCAAGCCGCTCGAAGAGATTCTCGAGCGTGACGTGCGAGGTCTGACTGCCCAACGTGGCCGAGCGCGATTGCTGTGCTCGCTGCTCGGCGATGTCACGGGCCTCCGCAATGTCGGGCAGCACGTAAAAGTTCTCGCCAGCGCCTGGCGGCACGTCGAGCCCCGTCATGTTGACGGGCGTCGAGGGGCCCGCCTCGGCCAGCGAGACCGAGGGCTTCAGGGTGTCGTACAGCGCCTTGACGCGGCCGTAGGCGGAACCGCAGACCACGACATCTCCCACCCGCAGCGTTCCCCGCTGCACCAACAGCTTGCTGATGACGCCGCGGCCCTCGTGGAGTTCGCTCTCGAGGCAGGTGCCGTAGGCCGGGCGGTCGGAGTTGACCTTGTACTCGTGCAGTTCGGCGATCGTGAGCAGCGTTTCGAGCAGATCGTCAAGACCTTGGCCCGTGGTGGCGCTCGTCTTCACGAGCTCCGTGTCGCCGCCCCACTCGGTAGGCAGCAAACCGGCGGTGGCCAACTGCTGATAGATCCGCTGCGTGTCGATGCCCGGCAGATCGATCTTGTTGAGCGCCACGACGATCGGCACGCCGGCTGCGCGGGCATGTGCAATCGCTTCTTCCGTTTGCGGCATGACGCCGTCGTCGGCGGCGACCACGAGCACGGCAATGTCGGTGACATTGGCGCCGCGGGCCCGCATTTGCGTGAAGGCCTCGTGACCCGGAGTGTCGACGAACGAAATCTTGCGGCCGTTCTTCTCGATCTGGTAGGCGCGGATGTGCTGGGTAATGCCGCCGCTTTCGCCGCTGGCCACGTCGATGCCGATGATCTTGTCCAACAGCGACGTCTTGCCGTGGTCGACGTGTCCGAGAAACGTAATCACAGGCGCCCGGGCCGTCATGTGCTCGGCGTCGGCCGACAGGTCGCGGAGCCCATCGAGCAGCTCGTTCGTGCGGTCTTCCTCGCTGCGGAAGTCCGCCTCGATGCCAAGTTCTACGGCCAGGAGCTCCGCCAGCTCGCGGTCGATGTTCGAAGTGATCGAGGCCATGACCTTCATCTCGAGCAGCTTGGCCTGGATGCGCGCGGCCGGCAGACCCAACGCCTGCGAAAGGCTGCGGACCGTGCAGGGCAACTCGACGGTGACCTTGGTCTTGCGCGGAGCAGCCGTGTTGGTGCCCAGGCGGCGCAAACCGCGAGGTCCACGCGCGGCCGTAGCCGCGGGGGCCAGCGTGTCGTCGTCGTCGCGACGACGACCAGCGGCCGCTTTGCGATTCAACTGACGGCGCTCGCGTCCGCCCAGTCCGCCGGCCTCTTCCTTCGTTTCCGCGACCTTGGCGCCGCCGCGGCGATTACGATCGCTCCGGCCGGGGCCCGCCGGACCGCCGGGGGCGGGCGGCGCGGGCGTGCGCGGAGCGTTGCTGCGCGGCGCGGCGGGCGCGCCTTGCTCGGCCTTCCGCTTCTGCTCGTGCTTCTTGAGATGCTCCGACAGCGGCTTCGCCCCGGCGCCGCCGGCGCGGCTGGCGCGAATGGCGTCGATGGGCAGCTTGAGATCGGGCTTCTGCGGCGGCGGCTCGTTGGAGACGGCCGGGGCCGTGGGTTGAGCGGCCGTAGGCAGCGGCGCGAGCTTGATCGCCGGGCCGGTCCGCGCGGGAGGCTGATTGCCGCCGTCGCTGGGAGGTCTGCGCTTCGACTCGATCTGCCCCAAAGGACGCGGCCGGCCCAAGAGCGGCGGACGTCCGACGACGGCGCCTCCGGGGGGCAAATAGTCTTCGCGTCGCAACGCGGGGGGCTCGTCGCTCTTCGTCTGCGCGGCCGCCGGGATCACGGGGCTCGGCGCCGGCGCCGTAGTCACTGGCGCTGCAGCGGGTGGCGCGGGGGGCGGCGCCGCAACGGGGCTGCTCACCGGAGTGACGGGCCTGGGGGCCGGAGGAGGCGACGGCATCATCGGCACCGGCGTCGTCACGCCCGGGCTGGCCACCGGCCGCGGGGCCGGACGGCTCGACTGCCCCGACATGAACGCCTTGAGCTTGACGACTTCGTCTTCCGTCAAACTGGCCAGCGCAGAACCCTTCCCCGGCAGACCGGCCTTGGTGCAAATGTCCACCAAAAGCTTGCTGTCGAGCTTGAGCTCTTTCGCCAGCGTGTAGATACGAACAGCCAAACCGGCTCTCCCTTTCTGGCCCGCGGGCAAGTGTCTGCCGTCGGGCGCTCCGTCACGTTCAACTCATGTCCAGTTCTCCAACCCAACGCGTCGCGCGACTGCCGTGGCCCTCGAGCGATTCCGGGTCTCCCCGCAGATGCTATGAGGACCGATCCTCGATCGGTTCCTGCGACTCGCCGCCGTCGCTGGCAGCGTCGGCCCCGTGCATTCCGTTCACCGGAGGCACGGCGTCTTCGTGTTCGGTTTCGGCCGCCGTCTCGTCCACGGCCTCTTCGACGACGGCCTCCGCGAGGGCAGTCTCTGCCGCCGCAGCCTCAGCCACTTCGGCCGGCGGCCCGCTTTCGGCCGCCTGCTTGTCAAGTTCACGCTGCTTGCGGCGGCCTTCAGCCGCCGCCTTTTCAGCCTGCTCGGCCAACTCCTCGGCCTGCGCCACGATCGTGTTGACCTGGTCCTCGCTCAGCTCGCCCATTTCCATCAGGGCGTCGGGCTCGATCACCGCTAGGTCTTCGTAGTCGAGGAAGCCTTCGGCCACGAGCCGCTCGGCCAGCGACTCTTCTACGCCTTCGAGGGCGTTGAAGTCGTTCACCGCGCGGTCGATCTGCTCGTCGAGCTCTTCGCGGGTCATGATCTCGATGTCCCAGCCGCAGAGCTTGCTGGCCAGGCGGACGTTTTGGCCGCGGCGGCCGATCGCCAGCGACAACTGATCTTCCCGCACGAGCACGATCGCCCGGCCCAACATGGGGCAGAGGATCACCTCGTCGACCTCGGCCGGCTGCAATGCGTTGGGCACGAGGACCTGCAAGTCCTCGCTCCAGCGGACGATGTCGATCCGCTCGCCGGCCAACTCGTCGACGATGTTCTTGATGCGGTTGCCGCGCACGCCCACACAAGCGCCGACGCAATCCACCCGCTGGTCGGAGCTGCTGACCGCCACCTTGGTGCGGTAGCCCGGCTCACGGGCCATGGCCCGGATTTCGATCACACCGTCGGCGATTTCCGGAATCTCCTGCTCGAACATCCGCTGCACCAGCTGCGGGCGCGTGCGGCTGAGAATGATCTTCACCCGCGTTTTGTCTTTGCGGACCTCGAACACGGTGGCCCGCACCCGCTCGTTCACGTGGTGCGTTTCGCCGGGAATTTGCTCGCCGCGCGGCAGGATCGACTCGGTGTTGTTGAGCGTGACCGTGGCCGTGCCGGACTCGTAGCGCTGCACGACTCCGGTGACCATCTGGCCGACCTGCGCCTGGTATTCGTCGAACAAGGCGTCGCGTTCGGCTTCGCGGATCTTTTGGATCATCACCTGCTTGGCGGTTTGAGCGCCAATGCGGCCGACCGTTTCCTCAGGATCGAGCGGGGCGCCGTTGTGCACGCCCGAGATCGACCCGTCCTTGCGGTCGATGTGGACCGAGATGTCCTCTTCTTCGCCGTAGTGCTTCTTGGCCGCCGAGACCAGGGCCGCCTCGATGCCTTCGAAGACGATCTCTTTGTCGATGTTCTTGTCGCGATGGATCGCGTCGACGATACGCAAGATTTCGACGGGGTTCATGCAGCGTTCGCTTTGACGGCTTCGTGTGCGGGTGGTTGGCGTCGGGGCCTACGCTGACCTGGCCCGCACTCGGGAGCGCGGCGGCCGGCTATCCATGTCGGCTTAAGGGAAAGTTGAGTTGGGCTGGGCTCGCAGTTGTCAGTTCTCTCGGCGCCAAACAAAAAAACGGGAACCAGGGATTCGCCACGCGGCCTTGCCCCGCGCGCCGAATACGGCTAGTTGCCGTTTCCACGACTGCTGCCCCGCGAGTCCGCCAGCAGCGGTCGCAGAGCAATTCAGCTTGCGCGCGACTCCGGCAAACCGAGGCCGCACGGGTACAAATCACAACGTCTCTACGGCGGCAATCCTGTCTTGGGTTGCGGGGCAACCGCCGGCTCCCACCAGGGCGTCGACGGCAGAAATCGTTCTCACACCTTGATTTACCATTTCCGCAATCAAGTAAAGATATCGGGGCAGGGGGTGACTGTCAAGCCGGCGAAACGGGGCGACTCCCACCGCCGGCGCTCCCTACAGGCACAGCCGGACCCGTGCTCGTTTTCGTGACGAACCACCCCCTCCTTTGGGTGAGATCTGGGAAAGAGAGCGGGCTTCCTCCCCCCGAACGGGAGCCCCCAAACACGCGCCTTCCGCTCCCACAGAAATGACCGGCCGTTCCCTCCTTCAAAGCTCGACCCCGCCAAATGTTGCGTCCGTTCCCGGAGGCGCCACCGTTGCCACACCGCCAAGGTGCCTCCCTGGCGCAAAGCTCCGGCAGGAATGAGCTTTCCTAATCTCCTCATTTCAAGCCAGCGGCCCATTTTGACGATATTTCCCGACGATAGCCATTTCGATGGGAAAGCTGGCTTAGCTGCGTGCCATACGACGCGGTGGCGCAATGAGGCGCATGCGCAAGCTGGCTAATGCCGATCGAGTGCGCAGGACGAATATTCCAGAGGCGAGAGTCTTCTCGCGGCGGTTCGACCAGACCCCATCCTGATTGGTCCACGAAGGAGAGACGAACATGAAAGCGTTGTCGGGTATCCCGATCATCGCAGTCTTGCTGACTGCGATCTCGGTGAACCAGGCCGAAGCCGGCTGGCTCGGCGCAGCCCGGTACAAGAGCTGTTCGGCGTGCTGCGACACGTCCAGCTATGCCGACTGCAATCAGTGCTGCACGGTCATGAAGACCTGCAGGGAAACGGTGTACGAGAAGCAGAACTACACCTGCTACAAGACGGTGTACGAGACGGTCTGCGAAAACAAGACCATCGACTGCGTCAAGTACGTGCGCGAGACCTGCTACCGCGATTGCGAGTACACGGTCTGCAAGCCGGTCTGGGAAACCAAGACCAAGGAAATCCCCTACACGGTGTGCAAGCCGGTGTGGGAGACCAAGACGAAAGAGATCCCCTACACGGTCTGCAAGCCGGTCTGGGAAACCAAGACCAAGGAAATCCCCTACACGGTGTGCAAGCCGGTGTGGGAGACCAAGACCAAGGAGATCTGCTACACCGTGTGCAAGCCGGTGTACGAGACGCGGACCAAGGACATCTGCTACACCGTCTGCAAGCCGGTGTGGGAGACCAAGACCAAGGAAATCCGCTACACGGTCTGCAACCCGGTCTGGGAAACCAAGACCAAGGAAATCTGCTACACGGTCTGCAAGCCGGTGTGGGAGACCAAGACCAAGGAAATCTGCTACACCGTGTGCAAGCCGGTGTACGAGACGCGGACCAAGGACATCTGCTACACGGTCTGCAAGCCCGTGTGGGAGACCAAGACCAAGGAAATCCGCTACACCGTGTGCAACCCGGTGTGGGAAACCAAGACCCGCGAGATCAACTACACGGTCTGCAAGCCCGTGTACGAGACCAAGACGCGCGAGATCAACTACACGGTCTGCAAGCCCGTGTACGAGACGAAGACCCGCGACATCTGCTACTCGGTGTGCAAGCCGGTTCACTATACGAAGACGGTTCAGGAATGCTGCGGCCGCTGGGAGACCCAGGTCTCCGAGTGCCCGGGCCCCGTGGTCTGCAAGACGGTGCGTGAGCCCGGCTGCTGGAGCTACGATCCCTGCACCTGCAAGTGCGTCTACTGCCCTGGCGCCTGCAAGACGGTCCAGGTCCAGTGCCCGCCGGTCAAGGTCTGCAAGAAGGTCTGGGTGCCGGAAACCCGCACCCGCACGATCAATTGCGTCCGCTACGAGACCGAGCAGCGCGTGAAGCAGTGCAGCTACACGGTGTGCAAGATGGTGCCCGAATGCCGCACCAAGACCTGCACCTACACCGTCTGCAAGATGGTGCCCGAGTGCCGCACGAAGACCTGCACCTACAAGGTCTGCCACATGGTGCCCGAGGAGCGGGTGAAGACCTGCACCTACAAGGTGTGCCACATGACGACCGAGCAGCGGGTCAAGCAGTGCACCTACACGGTGTGCAAGATGGTGCCCGAGCAACGCGTGAAGACCTGCACGTACAAGGTCTGCCACATGGTGCCCGAGCAACGCGTGAAGACCTGCACCTACAAGGTGTGCCACATGGTGCCCGAGCAACGGGTCAAGACGTGCACCTACAAGGTGTGCCACATGACCACCGAGCAGCGGGTCAAGCAGTGCACCTACACGGTGTGCAAGATGGTGCCCGAGCAACGCGTGAAGACCTGCACGTATAAGGTCTGCCACATGGTGCCCGAGCAGCACGTGAAGACCTGCACCTACAAGGTCTGCCACATGGTGCCCGAGCAACGGGTCAAGACGTGCACCTACAAGGTGTGCCACATGACCACCGAGCAGCATGTGAAGACCTGCACCTACAAGGTCTGCCACATGGTGGCCGAGAAGCACGTCAAGCAAGTGCCGTACACGGTCTGCAAGCCGGTCCACGAGACCAAGGTGGTGCAGGTCAAGCGGTGCGTGCCCAAGCAGGTGGCCTACACGGTGACCCGCTGCGTGCCCAAGGTTGTTTGCAAGCAAGTGCCCGTGCAGGTCTGCTGCCCGGCCCCTTGCTGCCCGAGCGCACCCGCTTGCGGCTGTGGCGGCTAGTCGCCTTCAGCCGATCGGGAAGGTTCCCTAGCCACTGAAGGCCGGGGAGCCAGGTCTGGTCTGCCGCGGCGGTCCGATCCCTTCGGGGGTCGGACCGCCCTTTTCGTTTGTGGGGGCAGCTTTTCGGCGGCAGGGTTCCGCCTTCTCTTCGTGTGGGAGCCGTTTGTCAGCCGGCTTACGCCGGCCGCTCGCCCTCGCGGCTGGTTTGACGCCACGTCCGCCGGGGCCTAACTTGCCTTTGCCTTGGCGGTGCGAACAGCACAGGCCGATGTTTCGTCGGCCGGGTCGCGCTACGGCGGCCTGTTCAGTCTTAGTTGGTATCGCTCGCTACGCTCGGATACCCAAGCAAGGCGGGGCGCGGGCGCTCTGGCGCCCCGCCCGTTTTTTCTAACTCGCTCGGCGTCGTGCGTATGGCAATGCTTCGACGGTTGCTTCGACTAGTGGGTGGCGCGGCCCTGGCGGTCGCGATCTTCCTACTCGTGCCGTTTGTGCTGTTGGCGCTCCTCATACTGATTCCCCTCTCCTCGCTAACCGCTTGGCTACGGCGTCTGCGACGGCGGACGACCGGCAGCCTGATCGGCTGGGCTCGCGCTCGACGAGGCTGGGGCCGTAGCGTCAGCCGGCTCGCCGGCTCGCTCGGCATCGATCGCGCGGAGTTGCTGGCCTTCAAACCGGCCTACCGCGAGGCGTTCATCCCCAAGCGCTCCGGCGGGCAGCGCCGGCTGCTTGTGCCAGATGCTGCGACCAAAGCACTGCAACGGCGGCTCTTGCGGCGGGTGTTAGGACGCCTGCGAGCACACCCGGCGGCCACGGGCTTCGAGCGCGGCCGCTCGATCGTCGACAACGCCCGGCCGCACGTAGGCCAGGCGATCGTGATCCACCTGGACGTCGTCGACTTCTTCCCTTCGACGAGCGCCCTTCGTATCGAGGCCTACTTTCGTCGCGTCGGCTGGAACGCCCAGGCCGCGGCGCTGCTGACTCGATTGACGACTTACGAAGGGGGCTTGCCGCAGGGGGCGCCCA
>JAXMBI010000001.1:65000-441301 GCA_046349955.1 Pirellulales bacterium
GCTCGGCCGGCCAGCAGTCGCAGCCCAACTCCATCCCCTGGAAGCACGCCCCCGCTCCGCCCGGCGAAAAGCCCAGCGAGCCGCCTCGCAAGCAGGCCGACGCATCCGCCAGCGAACCGAACACCGAATTTCGCGGCCAATCCTGGCTGCGTCCCCCAGCCAGTTCGATCTCGCTGCGGCCGTCGTCGCTCCGCATTGCCAGGCTCAGTTGCTCGCCGTCGTCGTTCACTCGAAATCGAGCATGCTGCTGGCGGCCCGGAAACAGGCGTCCGCCGGCCACAGCGTTGAGCCAGGCGTCGGTGTCGCGCCGCCAGATGAACACGCCTCGCCGCGTCGTGCCGGCCTCGTCCCACTCGACCGCCGCCCGGTGCGCCGCGTTCTCGGAGACCAACCCAAGGCAACTCGGCACGTGCCGGGGCCGCAACTGTTCGAGCCGAATCAGGCAGATGCCCACGAGCCCCGCCCCGCCGACCAACTGCGGCCTAAACGGGGCCGGCAGCAGCTCGGCCAGCACCGCCGGGTCGGCCCGGTAGTTGACCAAAATGCGCCGGCGGATCAGGCCTTGGAGTTGGGGCAGCCGCATGGAGGAGCGCTCGGGTAGGGTTCGGTTGCTGGACTTCAGCCACTCCAACCGCACTGAGCCGACCGCCTTAACTCCCCGAGCCCCCACCGCTCGAGCCATTCGCCAGCCAGTTCCGGCGGATCTCCCGCTGCATCATCACCCACGACACGATCCAGCCCGCCCCGACCACAGCCGCCAGCGGCGCGAGCCGGCGGAAAGGGCTCGGCGGCGCGTGCGTGGTGACGATCTCCTTGACCGGCTGTCCATAGGCGATCCGCTCGCGCACCTCGGCCCGCCGCTCGAGCTGCGCCTGCCGCCGCGTGAACTTGGGCCCCACCGTGAGAATGCCGATCAAGGCCACGCTGCAGAAGACCATGGCCCAGAACCAGGGGATGTCGGCGATTGGGCGGGGTTGAGGCATGTCTTAATTATGACGAACGCCCAGCAGCAGCGGGAGCGCACTGCTTGAGACGCCGCGCTCGCGTTTGCTAGGCTGGCCCGTTCCCGGAATCATCACTCACCCCTTGATCGTGCTCCCCATGTCCGACACCCCCATGATGCGGCAGTATCGGGAGGCCAAGGCGGCCTGTCCGGACGCCGTGTTGTTGTTTCGCATGGGGGACTTTTACGAGCTGTTCCACGAGGACGCTCGCACCGCGGCCCGCGTGCTGCATCTCACGCTCACGAGCCGCGAGAAGGGGGAGAACGCCATCCCCATGGCCGGCTTTCCCTACCACCAGTTGGAAAGCTACCTGGCCAAGCTGATCCATGCCGGCTTCCGCGCCGCGATCTGCGAACAGGTCGAAGACCCGAAGCAGGCCAAGGGGCTCGTGCGGCGCGAAGTCACCCGCGTCGTCACCGCCGGCACGCTCGTGGAAGACGCCCTGCTCGACCCGACCGAGAGCAACTACCTGGCCGCGGTCGCTCCGGGCGACACCGCCGGCCTGGCGTGGATCGAGCTTTCGACCGGGCGCTTTCAAGCCTGCGACGTTCCGGCCGCGCGCTTGGCCGACGAGTTGGCGCGCATCGCGCCTTCTGAGTTGCTTTGGCCGGAAGGGCAAGACGCCCCGCGCGGCGACCGTTGGCGCGTCACGCTGCGGCCGGCCTGGTCGTTTGGCGCTTCGGCCGCGGCGGAAACGATTTCGCGGCACTTTCAGACCGCCGGCGTCGAAGGCTTTGGCTTCGACGATGTGGCCAGCCCCGCCGTGCGCGCGGCTGGAGCTGCCCTCGCTTATCTCGCCGAAACGCAGCGGACCTCGCTCGAACATATTGAGCGGATCGAGCCGTATGCCGCCAGCGGCGTGCTGCAGATCGACGCCGCCACGCGCCGCAGCCTGGAGATCACCCGCACCATGCGCGAGGGCCGCCGCGACGGCTCGCTGTTGGCGGTGATCGACCGCACGGTGACGGCCATGGGCTCGCGGCTCTTGGCCGAATGGCTCAGCCAACCGCTCACCGACGTGTTGCAGATCCGTGCCCGCCACGACGCCGTGGCCGAGTTGCTCGACTCCGAAGGGCTCACGGCCGATTTGCGCGAGCGGCTCTCCGGCGTCTATGATCTCGAGCGGTTGCTTGCCCGCGTGTCGACCGGCCGCGCCACGCCGCGCGACTTGAGCTTCCTGGCCCGCACGCTACGGCTCTTGCCGGCGCTCAAGGCGCGGCTCACGGCCCGTTCGAGCGGCCTCTTGCAACGGCTCGAGCGCGAGCTCGACCTCTGCGAAGAGATTCGCGCGAAGCTCGACGGCGCGCTGGTCGACGATTGCCCGCTGTTGAGCCGTGAAGGGGGCTTCATCCGCCCGGAGTTCAGTCCCGAACTCGACAACCTCCGCGACCTGGCCGCCGGCGGCAAGCAATGGATTGCCCGCTACCAGGCCCAAGAGGTCGAACGGACCGGCATTTCGAGCCTCAAGGTGGGCTTCAACAAGGTCTTCGGCTACTACCTCGAGATCTCGCACATCCACGGCGCCAAGGTTCCGCCCGAGTACATCCGCAAGCAAACGGTGAAGAACGCCGAGCGGTATGTGACCCCCGAGCTCAAGGAATACGAAGAGAAGGTGCTCGCCGCCGATGAGCGCGGCAAGGAGCTCGAGTACGAGTTGTTCACGCAGTTGCGCGACGCGGTGGCCGCGGAACTGCGGCGGATCCAAGGCAGCGCCCGCGTGCTCGCCCGGCTCGATGTGTTGGCCTCGCTCGCGGAACTTGCCCGTCGGCAAGGCTACTGCCGCCCCGAAGTGGTCGCCGATCCGGTGCTCGAAATCCACGACGGCCGCCACCCCGTGCTCGAGGCGATTCTGCCGACCGGGGCCTTTGTGCCTAACGACACACAGGCCGGCGGCGAGCAGCCGCTGCTCCTGATCACCGGGCCGAACATGGCCGGCAAGAGCACCTACATTCGCCAGGTGGCGCTGATCTCGCTCTTGGGCCAGATGGGCAGCTTCGTCCCGGCACGGGCCGCCAAGCTCGGCGTGGCCGATCGCATCTTTGCCCGCGTCGGCGCGAGCGATGAGCTCTCCCGCGGGCAGAGCACGTTCATGGTCGAAATGACCGAGGCCGCGCGAATCCTCAACACGGCGACCAGCCAGAGCCTGGTGGTCCTCGACGAGATCGGCCGCGGCACCAGCACCTACGACGGCGTGTCGCTCGCTTGGGCGATCGTGGAACACCTGCACGACCGCATCGGCTGCCGCACGTTCTTTGCCACGCACTACCACGAGCTCACCGAACTCGACCAATCGCTCTCCGGCGTCGTGAACCTGAACGTGGCGGTGCGCGAGTGGGAAGATCAGGTGGTGTTCCTCCACAAGATCGTGCCGGGGGCGGCCGATCGCAGCTACGGAATCCACGTCGCCCGCCTGGCCGGCGTACCGCGCGCGGTCTATCGCCGCGCGGAGAACATTCTCAAGAAGCTCGAGGCCGAGCACGGCAGCCAGGCCGCCAGCGGCCGCCGCAAGCCGAAGCTGCGGGCAACCATCGACGGCGCCCTGCAGCTCACGCTCTTCGAGCCGGCCGAACACCCCCTGGCCGACAAGCTCCGCCAGGTCGACCTGAACGGCACCACACCGCTCGAGGCGCTGCGGATGCTCAAGGAGTTTCAGGAAGAACTAACGCCGAAGTAGACCCATTAGCCCCCGGCGAGTCGCCGGGGGGACAAGGATCGGAACCCCGCCACCCCCGCTTTTTGGCCTCGCATCGGCATGTGCAAATGACGGTGGATCCCCCCCGTGACTCACGGGGGGCTAATGGCGGTACAAGAAGCTAAATCGGGTTTGCCCATGGCCTGCTGCCAAGACTGGCTCGACCGCCACAAGGCTACGATCCGCTATGACCTCATGGTCGTGAGCGGCTGGTACGACGGCGCGATCAATGGCGCGTTCCGCTGCGCGAAGTGCAGCCGCACCTTTGCGTTCGACATGGCGGCGGAAGACTTTGAGCTTGAGATCCGCGTTTTCGCGATTGCGCCCCTGCCGGGGGAGGCATTCGAAAGGCTCTTCCAAGCCCCCTGCCTTGCGGGGAAGCGGCCACGCTTTAGGCACGATCTCGCCAAGGCGACCGAGCAGGAGAAGCTAGTGATTGCGACTGTCTGGGACGAGCTTGATCGGCAGCGCGGCGAGCCGACCTGGATCGCAAGCGGTCGCGCCATCGACGAGCCGCTCTGGTGGCGGGCCATCACGCCGGAGCTGGCCGCGCGACTGCCACCCTTGGAGAAGCCCGATCATTCGCTCGACGCGTGGCAAGACTGCCTGCGCAGCTAGCCGGCGTGCTCAAACGCCAAATTCGCCGCGCTCCGAAGGCGCTCCGTCAGCCGGCTTACGCCGGCCGCTCGCCAGGGCGCTGCTCCGCCAGTTCGACCGTGGCTTTCGCGTCGGCGGCCGGTTCGCTCGTCGGCGGCGCCGAGAAGCGCAGCCTTAGGCGGCGCAGCTCGCTCCGCACCCGCTCTTCGTCGGCGCCCACCTCGGGGAGCAGCATCGCCGCCAGCCCCACGGCGGCCTCGCCTTCCTCGAAGCAGATGCCGTCGGCCCCCATCTCCTCGAGCCAGGCCCGCTCCTCGAGATAGCGTGCCCGCACGAAGACCTTGAGCTTGGGGTTGAGTTCGCGGGCGGCCAGCATGGCCGCCGTGCGGGTTTCGATCTGCGGAATCGTGATCAGCAGATACTTGGCCTTCTCGATGCCGGCCACTTGCAGCACGGAGCGCTGCGCGGCGTCGCCATACACGGCGGCCTTGCCCTGCGACTTGAGCATGCCGATGGTGTCGACGTTGAGATCGATGACCACCGTCTTGAGGCCAAAGTCTTCCAGGATTTTGGCCGCGGTGCGCCCCACCGGCCCATAGCCGATCAGAATCGCGCGGCTCTGGCCGCTCTGTTCCTCGAGCGGGGCCGGTTGCGTGAGGTCGGTGCGCACCCGCTTCTCCGACCGTCCGCCGACGAAGGCCCACAATTTCCGCCGCCGCCGCATCCAGGCTTCGAGCGGTGCAATCGAGCGGAACAAGAGCGGGTTGAGCACGATCGAGGCGATTGAACAGGCCACGAGCAGGCTCTGCTCGTCCTGCGACACCAGCCCCAACCCTTCGGCTTGCGCGGCGAGGATGAACGAGAACTCGCCAATCTGAGCCAAGCCCACCGCCACGGTCAGGGCGGTTCGCGGCGAGTAGCCGAGCGCCCACACCAGCACAAGCGCCGTGAGCGGCTTGGCCAAAAGCACGATCGCCAACAGTGACAGGAACAAGAGCGGGTGGGCAAAGATCACATCCTTGCTGAACAACATGCCCACCGACACGAAGAACAACACCGCGAAGGCGTCGCGCATGGGCAAGGCGTCGGCGGCCGCCTGGTGGCTGACCTCCGATTGCCCCACGACCATGCCGGCCAAAAACGCCCCCAGGGCCATCGACACGCCGAACACCACGGCCGACCCCGTGGCCACCGTGAGCGCCACGCCCAGGATCGCCAGCGTGAACAGCTCGCGGGTGCGGGTGCGGGCGACCGCCTCGAGCAGCCAGGGGATGAGCTTGCGGCCCCCCCAGAGCACGAGCACGCCGAGAACCAGCATCTTGATAATGGCCCAACTCACCGAGAGGAGCACGCCCCCCACGCTGTAGTCGTCGCCTTTGGCCACGGCCGCCAGGGCCGGCAGGGTGACGAGCACGAAGACCGTGAACAGGTCCTCGACGATCAGCCAGCCCACCGCGATGTGCCCCTGCTCGCTCTGCAGCACATCGTTGTCGGTGAGCACGCGGATCAACACCACGGTGCTGGCGACCGACACCGCCACGCCAATCACCAGCCCGGCCAGCCAACTGCCCCCCGTCGCCACGGTCGCCAGTAACCCGAGCGCGGCGGCGACGGCGATCTGGCCAATGGCCCCCGGCACGGCCACACGCTTGACCGCGAGCAAATCGTCGAGGTGGAAATGGAGCCCCACCCCGAACATCAGCAGAATCACGCCGATCTCGGCGAACAGCGAGGCGGTGTGCGGCTCGGCGACGAAGCCCGGAGTGTATGGCCCAACGAACACGCCCGCCAGCAAGTAGCCCAAGATGGGCGACAGCTTCAGTCGCTGCGTGATGTACCCCAGCGCGAGCGCCGCCGTCAGGCTCACCGAGAGGGTGAGCAGGATTTTCACGTCGGGTTCGTGCATCGGCTCGCTCCCCGCGGCGGGCCGCGGTCTGGGGTCAGGTCGCTGACGGCGTCGGCGCTAGAGCCAGACCTCGAGCAGCTTGTTCAAGAACCAGGCGCTGCCCAGCAGGGCCGCGACCAAGGCGGTCAATTTGAAAACATCCTTCAGTCCATTGTTGGGAGGCGGGTTGGTCGAGTTAGGATCGGGGCTCACGGGAAAACTCCAAGAATTAGGCGCAGACTGCAAGCGCAGCCAAATGAGTGCAGGCCGAGGGCAAGAGCCGCTCGGCTGTGCCTAAATCTGGAGTCGAATGCGAATTTCTTGGAGCGTGGGGGACGGCTTCCGCCGGGCAGCCACGATGTCGGGCCGCACGGGCCGTCGCAGCGCCACGAACACGGGATCCAGGCACGGCGTCGTCAGCGGCCACGATCGCGCACAGCGCCAGGATACGGGCTGCGCCCGAGAATCCAGGCAGGCGGCGTGCGGAGGTTGTTCCGCGGGCGCCTCGGCCCGCCGCGACTCGGTGGCCGGCCGTCTCGGCGCAAGCTCAGCGGGCGCCGCCGACGGCCCCGCACACCACGCCCCCACCAAAAGCAGCAGATAAGTGACCACAGGGCGAGTATAGCCCTCGAGGCCGAGACCGAAAACCTCGAATGCCGCTGGCGGAGTTCGTGGACCGTTGCTCGTGCCGGGCGGCCTCGCGCGGTAGGATGCCCCTGAGTTGGCGTCAGCGATTCTCAGGGAGAGCCATACCCATGCTGACTTTCTTCGATCACGGCCGCGGGCTTGGACGCCGCGAGTTTTTGCGTTTGGGCGCCTGGAGCCTGGCCGGGCTCCCTTGGGCGGCGCGGAGCGCGGCTGCCGCCGCTCCGAGTTCAGCGGTGCGCGATCGCTCGGTGGTCCTGTTGTTTCTCCACGGCGGGCCCAGCCAGATCGAAACTTTCGATCCCAAAGGGGAAGCGCCCTCCGGCATCCGCAGCGTAACTGGCGAGATCGCCACCTCGATCCCCGGCGTGACCTTTGGCGGCTCGTTTCCGCGGCTCGCGAGGCTGGCCGACCGGCTGGCGATCGTCCGCTCGTTCGTGCCTGGGGACGCCAACCACGACATCAAGCCGGTGGTGCATCGTGAAACGCTCGGGGCTAATTTGGGGTCGATCTATGCCCGCGTGGCCGGCGTGAACAACGCGGTCACGGGGCTGCCGACCAACGCCCTGCTGTTTCCGCAGGCAGTGGACCCCGAGACCCAACCGGGCGAAATGAGTTTCGGCCGGTTCGGCGCGAGCGGGCCGTTTGGCGCCGCCTATGCCCCGTTTGAGCCGGGGGCCGCCGGGACGCTGCAGGAAGATCTGAAGCTCAAGCTGCCCCGCGACCGGCTCGACGACCGCCGCCGGCTGCTGTCGCAGCTCGACGCCTTGCGGCGCCGCGCCGCGGCCAGCGATGCACTAACGGCCGTCGACCGCCTGCAAGGGCAGGCCTTCGAGGTGATCCTCCGCGGCGTCGGAACCGCCTTCGACCTGAATCAAGAAGACCCGCGGACGGTTGCCCGCTACGACACCGCCCCGCTCGTGCGGCCCGAAAACATCAGCCGCCATTGGAACAACCACCGCAACTACGCCGACAATGCCCGCTCGCTGGGCAAGCTGCTGTTGCTCGCGCGGCGGCTCTGTGAGTCGGGCTGCGGGTTCGTGACCGTGACCACGAACTTCGTGTGGGACATGCATGCCGACGTGAACAACGCCCCCATGGGCGAAGGCATGAGTTACATGGGCCCGCCGCTCGACCACGCGGTGTCGGCGTTTCTCGAGGACGTTGCGGCGCGGGGGCTGAGCGACAAGATCCTGCTCGTGGTGTGCGGCGAAATGGGGCGCACGCCGAAACTCAACGCCCAAGGGGGCCGCGACCACTGGGGCAACCTGGGGCCGCTCTTGCTGGCCGGCGGCGGGCTGCCGATGGGGCAGATCATCGGCCGCTCGTCGCGCGACGGCGGCGAACCCGCCGGCGACCCCGTGTCGCTCGGCAACCTCATCGCCACGATCATGCACACGCTGTTCGACCCCAGCGTGCTGCGGCTGCAGGACAACGTTCCCCGCGACATCGTGCGGCTGGTGAGCGAGGGGACCCCGATCCGGCAGCTTGTGGGCTAACGCGCCCGCGCGGCGAACCGGCGCCCACCGCCGCTTCGGCATTCAAGGAAAAAATCAGCATTCTTTGGTCACGGCGGCTATAATCGTCCCTGGTGGGCAAAAGGCGGTCGGGCTGTCTCGCGAGAGGATGCCCACATGAGTGGTCTCTGTGGCATGTCGCGGTTCGCGTTACGAGGATCTGCGGGCGCGCTGTGGCTGTTGGCGTTCTCTACGGGCGTGTTCGCCCAGTCGCCGCACTTCTTCACGGCGCCATTTGGCGAAGGGGGAACTTGGAATCTCTACGAAATCGAGGGCCTACCGGGAACTCCGGTCAACCCGCGCCTGGCGCTTTCGGTGTCTGGGGAAATCGCCGCCACGCCGGCAACTTGGCACGCGGCGCTAGCGGACGCGGAGGGTCGGGTTGAGTCCTTATCCGGCAAGAGCGTGGCCGGGCACCTTTTGTCGGTCGGCGGCGCCGAAGAGAACGCCGGCATTCGCAGCCGCGTTCCGGCGGAGTCCAGCTACTGGATCGGCCTCACCGATGACGAGGTCTTCGGCGGTGGGGAAACGTCGACCGGCCAACCGTTGTTGGACGGACTAGCCGGGCTGAATGGTCCGGTGGGCGATGGCGTCGGCTGGGAATGGAGCAATGGCGAACCGTTCCGATATGGCAATTGGCGGCAGAACTCCGGCCCCCAGGGGGCCAGCGGCGCTGACTACGTGGCCGTCTTGGGTCGCACGGCCTCCGGACAATGGAGCGATGCCCAAAGCGAAGACAAACATCTTTGGGTGGTTGAATATGAAACACGGATGCCCGCGGACTTCCTGCTTGAAGCTCAGGCCGCCCGGGCGCCTGGGCCCCAAGGCGGTTGGGGCACGTGGGGGGTGCGCGAGATCGTCGACCCCACTCAAGGCGAAGGCTTGGCGGGCGCGTTGAACACGCTTTTTTCCCCGGCTCCCCAGGCGAAGACGGTCGACTATCAGACGCCCGTTCTGGACTACGTGGACCAAACCTTGGACGGCCAGTTCACGATTGATCGGGAATTTGCCTCGGGCCGAGCGGTCGACAAGCTGGCGCTCGTCGCTCATGGCAAGATTCGTGTTCCGGAAGGCCGGGGAGGACCGTGGCAGTTCCGTGTCGACAGCGACGACGCGTTTGAGATCTACGTCTCCGGCAAACGCTTCGATCCTATTGCGGCTCCCATCCAGAACCCCAACGACGCAACCCAGACCACAATCTATGGCTCCTTGACCTACCCCGCTGATCGATCCTTTGACAAGGGGCCCTCCGTGGGCTCCATCCAACTCGAGCCGGGAGACCACGACATCGAAATGGTCTACCACGAGTACAACGGTTTGGCTGCGCTCGAGGTGTCGGCCAAAGGACCGGGCGATCAGCAGTTCGCTCTGGTCGGAGATCCGGGCGTCGCCTTGCAGGCAGCAACGCCGTTCGTCCGCGGCGGGTTCCAGGTTCAAGAGGTTGTCCGGCAGGGGATTGGGCCGGTAGACCCAATCGACAATCTGGCGGAAGCCCGCGCGCTCTTGGCTTCGCCCGCTCCGTCGGACGCGGTGTATCAAGGCGCCCTAACGGGGCTCGATCTGTCTGCGGGAAGCTGGGCCGGCTGGTTTCCGGAACACCACGGTTTTCTCCACGGCCTCGACAGCAACTTTGCCCTCCAGGCCGAGGGAATCCTGCAAGTGGATGTCGCAGGCGAGTACACCTTCGGCTTTCACGGCGCCGGCGGTGCGGCGCTTACGATCAACGGCGCCGCCTTTTCGTCGCTCTCGGAACTTGGCGTCGTCACCGCTGCGGGCCAGACCTTGTCCGTCGAGGATCAACCCAGGCAGTACACGCCCGTACTCGGCAGGGTTTGGCTCGAGGCCGGCGACTATCCGCTCGAACTCGTCATGTTCGATCATGAGGGGCCGGCGCAGATCGAGCTCATGGTCTCGCCCAGCGGGTCGACCCTCGTTTCCCGCGACGCCTTTCGCCTGTTGCGCGATGCGCCGCAAAGGATCGACCTCCATCGCCCGGAGGGACTGCAACTCGTGCCGGAGCCGCCCTATGCGTGGGCGCTGCTTACGCTGGCGTTGGTCCGGTGCGCGGTCCGGCGCAAGCAAGGGCGGACTTCCGGCGACGCCGAACGCTAAGCCGCCTGGCGAAGCTGCTCGATCGGCACGAACTGCGGCTGCGGAGCGCACCGCTTGCACATGTCTAGGAGCGGACCCTCCTTCAGGCTGCGGCGCAGGGCCACCATCGCCGGGCTGTTCCAGGCCTCGAAGAACCCGTGCGCGCCATCGAACTTGATGAATCGGTGCCCCGGCACCGAGTCCATGTAGCAACAGGGGCGGAGCAAAAAATAGAAGTCGTTCATGTGGAAGATCGAGTAAATGTCCCAGCACTGGTAGGGCGCCGTGCGGCCGTACGGACTGTCGGCGAAGGTCGACAACGATTGGTGCGGCCCCTCCTGCCCCTCGGGACAGGCCTCGCCGCACGACGCCACCTCGGCGTACCAGCGGTACTCCTCCTTCATCTGGCTGACGAGCTTGCGTCCTTCGGCCCGCGAGAGCGCCGGCGGCGGCTCGCGGCGAATCCGCTCTTGCTGCTCCGCGGTGAACACCGGATTGCTCCAGGAGCCCGGATCGGCCGAGACAGGCACACCGGACTGAGCGATCGCCTCGACGGCTTCTCGGCGATGACGCTCGAATTCGGGGTGCAGGTACGGGGGGAGCAAGTGGTAATTGAGCCCGGCCAGCAATTCTTGCGTGGGCAGCAACGTGCGCAGATTCGCGTGCGTGGCGCCCAATTCGTTGCAAAGCCGTACGAAGCCGGCCGCCTCGTGGATGTTCTCGCTCGTCACCACCATCGACAGGTTGATCGCCTGCTCGCCGTCCTTGTCCTTGGCCCGCTTGAGCTGGATCAGTCGCCGGATGCTGCGCACGATCTTGTGGAACGCCCGCTCCCCCAAGTGCATCACCTGGTGATGGGTGGGGGCGCTCGCCGCGTTGAGGCTGATGTTGTAGACGTTGATGCTCAGCTTCTGCAGCAGTTCGAACTTCTCTTCGAGCAGCCAGGCGTTGGTGATGATGTACTTCCGGCAGCGGCGATCGGCCATGCCGTGCAGCCGTTCGACGATGGCCTCGAACTCCGGATGCACGAGCGGCTCGCCGTGCCCCTCGAGCCCCAGCATGGCCGCGTGGCGAACGAGCGGCTCGAAACGGTCGAGCTCCTCCAGCTTGAGCAGCCGCTTGCCCCGCAGCCAGGCGTTGCAGAACGAGCAGCTCGCGTTGCAAACATCGGAGATCGGGATTACGACGTTCCAGGGGTACGACGTGCATTCCGCCGCGCCGTGGGCGAACTCCCAATGGTTCACCAGGAAGTTGGCCAAGAACGGATCGTGGGCAAAGGTCTCGCGGATTTGCTCCCGGCTGTGCGGCCGCACCAGTTCGATGATTTCGCCGCGGCTGGCCTGGTAGGGATGGAAGAACTGCGGGAGCGTCGTAAGCATCGCTCTGCCCTCGGCTTGTTGCCCGCGCCGGGGCACGGCTGCTAGCGGCCGTGGTTCGCAGTTCAGATAAGTTCGGCGAACGGCGCGAAGTGAGAAAAGTGTCGACCGCCGCGCAGGCGCAGGGGCCGGCTACGGTCACCCAACAGATCGGCGTTCGCACGCGAACGACTTGATCAAGATTGCCGCTCGCGGCCTTCTGGCAAACGGCGCAAGACAATCGCCGCCAGGTGCCCCCCGAAGGCGATCGAGAGCTTAAGGGCATGCTCGGTGTTAAGGGAATGCCCTGAGGGGGGCACCACGTTTAGATCGCACTCGGGATCGGGGTCGGTGAGGTTGAGCGTGGGGGGGGCGAACTGGTCGCGGAGCGCCAGCGTGGCGAGCGCGAGCTCCACGCTCCCCGAGGCGTTCACCAGGTGCCCCAGCATCGATTTGGTCCCGGAAACGAGCACGTCGCTCGCCGCCGGGCCAAAAGCCTTATGAATGCCGCGGGCCTCGACAAGGTCGTTCTGCTGAGTGCCCGTGCCGTGGGCATTGATATGGCCGATCTCGGCCGGCCGCACCTTGGCCCGGCTCAGCGCCCGATCGATGAGGTGCGCCAGGGCGTCGCTCTCGGCGTCGAGCCCCGTCACATGGTGGGCTTCGGCCAGCATAGCGCCGCCGGCGATCTCCGCGTAGGGCACGGCCCCGCGGGCCCGCGCGTGGCTTTCGCGCTCGAGCACGAACACCGCGGCGCCCTCGCCCATCACGAACCCCTGCCGGTTGCGGTCGAAGGGGCGGCAAGCCTGCGTCGGATCATCGTGGTGCGCCAGCACCCGCATCTGGTAGAAGCCCGCCGCGAACACCGGGTGAAACGCCTCGGCGCCGCCGGCGAGCGCGATGTCGCACTGGCCGTCTTGAATGGCCCGCACGGCGCCCAGAATGTCGATCATCCCACTCGCACAGGCCGTGGAATGCGCAAGCAACGGTCCGCCCAAGCCGTAGCGCTGGGCCACCGAAGTGCAGGCGGTAAGCGGAAAAAACTGCTCGCACCACGGGCGGGCATAGGCGCCCAGCAGTTCTTCTTTGTGCAGCTTCTCATTCACATAAGCCGTGTCGCCCATATGGGCGCTTAGGGCGCAGCCGAAGTTGGCCAGGTCGAGCGAACTGAGATCGACGCCGGCATCGCCGAGCGCCTCGCGCGTGGCATGCTGCGTGAGCGAGATCACTTTGAGCTGGCCGGGATACTCGGGAGCGACGTCGGCCGGGGCGCCCTGCAGGAGCCCGGCAGGGATGCCCATCAGCCCCTGGAGGTTCCGCACGCCGGAGCGCCCGGCGCGGACGGCCCGCCACACGGCTTCGCGTTCGCCGCCGACCGACGTAATCATGCCGATCCCGGTGATCACCACAGAGTCGGGGCGTTGGCTGGCAGCGTCAGAGGTATTGGAGCTGGCGATCATGAGTTCCGCGCTGCTGGTTGGCCTGGCGGCCCACCGCGTGTAGGCCAGGGGAGTGCGCTCGTCCTAGCCGCAGCCACTAAGTACGCGAAACCATCATATTTTGCCAGCCGAATCCGTACAGGACCCCTAATTGATCCAGCTTCCGACGAACACGTGGGCGGGGAAAATTCCGACTGGGGGCGTTGCACCGCCAAATCGGTTTGCTAAACTCTGCCCGTGGGAAACATGCCCAGCAATGATTGATTGTTGGCATGATTGTGGGATAATTGCCCAACAGTTGGTCCGCTCATGCCACCTCAGCACGACCAGGAGCGTTCGCAGCGGCCTTGCCGCCGACGATCGGTTGCCCGGGATGACCGCCGCCAACGATTTCCTGCTGGGAGAGCACCCACGGTCCCTGGACGACCGCTTCCGGCTGTCGCTGCCCACGGAGTTGGCCGAGCCGTTGCTGGCGGCCGGGGCCGATCTGATCTTGGCCAAGGAACGGCCCGGATGCCTGAGCCTGTGGCCGGCCGCCGCCTGGCAGGCCAAGCTCGATACAGGCGTGGAGCTCATCAAAGCCCGGATCGCCGCGGGCCGGCTCGAGGGGCGTTTGGGCGAGGTGCAGTTGCTGGGGCGGCTGCTTTCCTCGCGGCACAAGACCGTGCAGATCTCCGGCCGCAGTCGCCTGCTGATTCCCGAAGGCTTTCGGGAGTTCTTGCAGGTCGAAGCGGGGGGCGAGGTGATCGTCGTGGGGGCGGCCGTATGTGTCGAAATCTGGCAGCCCGCCGCCTGGCTGCAGTACCTGGCGCGCCGGATGCCTAAATTCCGGCGGCTCTTTGGCAAGCTCGCGAACTAGACCAGCGCCCGAAGCCCGGCTCGGAGGGATACGCCATCTCCCCCGCATGTCACCCGGCTGGGAGGCAAGTTACCCAAGGATGGGCCCGCATGGCATGGATGCCTTGTTCTTTCCTCCGACCGGGCCGGGCGCGGTTTTGAGTTCGCGAGCCACCGGGGGGCGCTGGCCAGAGCGAACCGGACTGGGGGCTCGCTGCGCTCGACCCCAGCCACTCGCGATCATCCCCGCCACCCGAGCCTAATAGCGGCCGCGATAGGCTTGCCCGGCGGTTTCGGCGGTGGGCCCCTGGGCCGCGCCGGCTGGCCCCTTGCTCTCGATGAACACGAGCAAGTCCGCGCGCGGCGCGCTGTCGAGCATCGGCACGCCCAACCGAGTGGCCAGGCCCTCGGTAGGCACGGGGGTCGCGACCATGCCTAGGCTGATCAGCAGCACGCGATCGACCGGCCAGCGAAAGCGCTCGTGCAGCCGAATGCTGGAAACCTGCGGCACTTCGATCTTCGCCCGTCCGCGCGGCGAGGCGGGGGTGGGCGCCTCGAGAACCACCGGCACCATCTTCTCGACCTGATCCACGTTGCACTTCACGATCGCGTCGATCGTGCGGCCGTCGAGCGATAACAGCGGGCTGAACTCGAGGTTGAAGCCCTCGTCGACCTGCCCCATTTCGGGCTCGAAGGCGGTGAGCAGATCGCCACGAGGGGTAATCCCCTTCAGGTATTGCCGCGGCCGCACCGTGGAGACGACGTTGGCCTGCCCGTTGTTCACGAGCATGTGGGGGGAACTATGCTCGCGGAAGTCGGCCCGGCGGCGGAGTTCGCCCACGATGAACGCGGCGTCCTCCTTCGCCAGCAGCCACGCCTGCACCCCTTGGGTTTGCACGGCGACCGGCTGCATGGAGCGCATCGCCTTGGCCCGCCAGTTGGGGTGCCCCACGGTGCAAATGCGGAGGCCAAAGGCATGGGTGTCGGCCTCGGTGTTCACGAAGCGGTCGACCATTTCGGCCACCACTTGCTGCACCTGCGGCGTGTGATAGACCCGCAGGGTCCGCGAATCGGCGCTGAGCAGGGCGACGGGCGTGCCGTGCCAGGCCTCATAGCCCGTTTCGCGGAGGATCCAATCGACGACCGCCTGTTCGGGCCGAGCGGTCGCCGTCACGCGGAGCGTGTAGGGAGTGATGTCGTACTCGCGCCAGACCTGCCCCTCGTCGTTGGGCAGCGAGCCGCTTCCCTTGCTCACGCGGGCAATACTGGTGCGGGGCAAGGCGTCGTCTTGAGCCTGCCCCCAGGCGGGAACTGCCCCGAGACCGACCCATGCCACCATCAATCGCCAAGGCCAACCGCGCATCGCTCGAGCCTCCATGCTTCGCGCCCAGGGAGGCGCGCGAAACGCGCAGCGGCGATCTCCCTGGCAGGCCGCGAAGTATAGGCGGCCGGCGAAGCCCAGGACAAGCTCGATTCGCCGGACGGCGGGCGCCAATATGCACTCCGGCGGGGGCCGACGGCTCGACCGCGCGATCTCAGCCAACCGGCTTACGCCGGCCGCTCGCCTGGCGGAGTCGCTTGCCGAGGCGCCGTGCTATCACCGGCGCCTGAAGCTCGCCGTCGCACATACCCTTGATCCTGGAACCATCCCCAGGCGTCGCGCACCGTCTCCTCGAGCGGCCGAATGCCATAGCCGAGTTCTCGGATGGCCTTCGCGCTCGAGTATTCCTTGCGCAGGGAGGCGAGTTCGATCGCCGCGGAGTTGATGTCGGGCTCGTGGCCGGTCAGCCGCTGCCAGAGTCCGCCGCCGATGCCCCCCAGGACGCGGGCGATCGGCCCCGCGGGTATTAGCGGCGAACGGCCTCCCGTGATCTGGGCCATCAATCGCCAGGCATCGCGATAACGGATCGCCGTGCCGCCCAAGATGTAGCGCTCTCCCACACGCCCCACCTCGGCCGCGGCGATTGCGCCGGCCGCCACGTCGCGCGCATCGCAAAACGTCGTGCTGCCGACGGGCGCCAAGAGCGCCTTGCCCGAGGCCACCTGCAGCAACATCCGCCCCGACGATGGTTTCCAGTCCCAGGGACCGAGGAGATAGCCTGGGTTGACGATCACGCCGTTCAACCCCTCGACCACGGCCTTGAGCACCGCCTCTTCGGCAGCGATCTTGGTGACGATGTAGGGAACGTCGGGGTTGCCGCCGGGGGGATTCGTTTCGTCGTAGGGAGGGGCCCCGGGCCCGAGGCCGATCGTGTCGGTCGACGAGACATGGATCATCCGCAGCCCTAGCCGGCGGGCGACTTCGGCCACGTTGCGCGTGCCGCCGACGTTGACGGCGGTGTGCCGGTGTTGGCCGGTCCAGCCGATATGGACGTGCCCCGCGGCGTGGAACACGCGGTCGACCCCCTGGCAGGCGCGTTCCACCGATTGCGAATCGCAAACGTCGCCCGGCGCGACTTCCACGTCGAGGCCGGCGAGCGGTCGTGGGTCGGACGTGACACGCGCGAGCACGCGCACACGGTCGCCGCGCGCGAGCAGCAGCCGCACGAGGTTGTTGCCCAAGAGTCCGGTGCCGCCAGTCACCAGGCTATGCATGCAACCGTTGCCTCCATCGTCGCTGGGGAGGAAAACGAATTGGGTGGGATGATTGGGCGCCGCCGCCTCCTTGTTGTCGCAAGGTCGGCTACGGCCCCGTTGGCTTACCCGCCGCGGGAGCGGGCAACCGATGATACTTTTCCTGGTACTTGCGCCACAATCGCTTGTGGCGGCTGTCGAGGTCGACGGTTCGGCCCTGCACGTAGGCCTGCTCGATCTGCGTGGGAATCTCCAGGATGTCGCCGTCGGTGACGATCAACGTGGCCTCCTTGCCCACCGCGAGCGAGCCAACCTGCTCCGCCACGCCGAGGATCTCGGCCGGCCAGAGCGTGATCGAGCGCAGCGCGTCTTCCGGCGACAGGCCGTGGGCGGCGGCGGTTGCCGCGTGATTGGGCAGGTTGCGGACCATCGATGCCCGCCGGTCGCCGCTCGAGATGCAGAACTTCACGCCGGCGGACTTCAAGCGCGCGGGCAGCGTGAACGGGTCGTCGTAGGCGTCGTGGCGGCGCGACGGCAAGCGGTGAACCCCGGCCAGAATGACGGCCGCATCGAGTTGCTTGAGCACATCGGCGCATTCGGCCGCATCGTAGCCGCCGTAGATGATCAGCTTCAGCTTTTCGCGGCGGGCGAAGTCGGCTGCGGCCAAGATCTGCGCAAGCTCGTCGGCCGAGACGATGATCGGCAGCGCGCCGTCGAGCACGGGCCGCATTGCCTCCCATCTCACGTCCGCCGGCGGCGTGGGGCGACCGTCGGCGGCGGCGGCGTCCTTGGCCTTGTGATACGCGCGTGCATCGTCGAACGCTTGTTGCAATTCCGCAAGCTGCCGATCGCGGGCCTCGAGCTGATCTTTGGCCGAGTCTGCGGTCCGCCAGTTGTACGCAGGCGTCATCGCCGGCCAGTGGATGTGCAGGCCGAGCGGCGATTTCTGCGTCATGTCTTCCCAAGTCCAACCATCGAGCCGCATCAGGGCCGATTGCCCGGCGAGCAGTCCGCCGGAGGGAACCGCGGCGGCCAGCAAGATGCCGTTCGCGCGGGTGACGGGGATCTGCTCGCTATCGGGGTTGAAAGCGATCTGGGCTTTCACATTCGGATTGATCGCGCCCGTTTCGGCCTGGTCGCGGGTGGCGCGGACGGCGTCGATCTCAACGAGTCCGAGGTCGCTGTTCGACTCGATGAGGCCGGGATAGATGTGTTTGCCGGCGGCATCGATCCGCTCCGCGCCCTCAGGCACGGCCGCATCGACCCCGAGGGCGGTGATCTTGCCGCTGTCGAAGAGGAGCGTGCCGCGCTCGATCGCCGGGCCGCTCACGGGGTAGATCGTGCCGCCGACGAGGGCCACGGGCTTCGCCTGGGGGGCGCCGGGGATTTCGGGGCCGGCCAGGGCGGAGCGAGCTGCAAACAGCGCGAGGGCAAATGCGCCGAGGAGTTTCAACCGCTGCATCACGAACCTGGGGCAGGACTGGGCTAGGGGAAATTGACCACGCCTGCCCTAGTTTGATCGGTGGGGATAGGGGGCGTCAACGTTTACCCGGACTACGCACCACCGTAGCCGGCGCACTGGCGGCCGAGTTGCGCCTCTGGCGAGCGGCCGGCGTAAGCCGGCTGACGGAGCGCCAGATCCTGCGAAATCCGGGCCCAGGGCGCCGGCGAGGCTCTGCGAGCCCCACCGCGCTCGTCGGTGGGGCTCACTTCGTTCGCCGCCACCCTACTCGATGTGGATCAGGCAATTCGGCAATTGGGCGCGGAGCGTTGCTGCGCCTTGTGGGGTGAGCTTGCTATTGGTCAGCGTGACCTCGCGCAATTGCTGGAGTTTGGCAAGTTCCGGCACGCAGGTGTCGTCCAATTCGCTGCCGTCCATCGAGAGGTAAGCGAGCGTGGGCAGATGCTGCAGATGGCGAACTCCGTCGAGCGTCAGCTTGACGTCCGCCATGTGCAGGCCCTCGAGCTTCGGCATTCCGGCAAGCTGCGCAATGCCGACGTCGGTGACCTGAGTGCCGAACAGAAACAATCCGTTCAGCGACTTGCTGCCCGCCAAATACGCCAGATCGCTGTCGTTTACCGGTGTCTTGGCGAGCACCAGGATTTCCAACTTCGGCAGTTTGGCCAACGCGGCCAGCTCTGGGCCGGTGACGCGCGTGGATCTGAGATTCAGACTTTCGAGCTTCTCGAGCGATGCCAGGTGGCGAAGAGCGGCGCTGGACAGGTTGGTTTCAGCCAGCCACAAGGTTTTAAGGTCTCGAAGCTGTTCGATGGCCGACGACCCGCCGTCGGTCAGCGGGGTGCTTCCCAAACTCAACCATGTGAGATCGCGGACGCCTGACAAATGCGCAAGGCCTTTGCCGGTGATGCGGGTGTGCGATGCATCCAGGAGTTTCAAGCTTTGAAGTCGTCCGACGTGCGCCAGCCCCTCGTCGGAGATGGTCGTCTTATCGATGTCTAGCCGGATCAAGCTGCCTAACGTGGCCACGTGCCGCATGTCGTCATCGGTGGCCGCCGTCTCGGAGAGCTTGACCGCCACGACGCGCGAGGCGAATCGGTCGTCGATCCAGTCTCGCAGCCAGGGAAAACGCGGCGCCGAGTCTCGGTCCTGGTAGTCGTACGTCACCTTGCCGCCCAGCCGCTCGATCGCCTCGATGGCGGCGGCGTATTCGTTGACCCGCCGCATGTAGAGGCCGAGCGCGACCGCGGCCGCCGTCACGAAGAGCAGCAACACGCGCACGGAGAAGCGAGGCCAGCGATGAGCAATGAACGAGCGCATGCTTGCAGCCTACACCGTCCCGCGCGGTCCCGCCACAAACGGTCCGGCGAGCGGCCGGCGTCAGCCGGCTGACGGAGCGGAAAAACTCCGTGGGCAGCCAGCCGGCCGGCTTACGCCAGGCCGCTCGCCGTGTGAGCTAAAGCTACGAGCCACCAGCCACCGGCTACTCTTCCTCTTCCTCCTCCAGCTTCGCCTTGTCGATGATCTCCTTCTGCACGTTGCCTGGCACTACGTCGTAGCGGTTGAACTCCATCGAGTAGCTGCCTTGGCCCCCCGTGATGCTCGAGAGGGAGCGGGCGTAGGTCATCACTTCGGAGAGCGGGGCCTCGGCTTCTACGGTTTGCAGATCGCCGCCGGCCGAGTCCATGCCGAGCACGCGGCCGCGGCGGCCCGACATGTCGGCGTTGATGTCCCCCACCTTGCCGCTGGGCACGGTGATGTGCAGCGTCACGATCGGCTCCAAGAGCGACGGCCGGGCCTGCTGAAAGACGTTGCGGAAGGCCATCGACCCGGCCGTCTTGAATGCGGCTTCCGAACTGTCGACCGGGTGGTGCTTGCCGAAGTAGACCTCGGCGCAGACGTTCTGCACCTTGTAGCCGGCGATCACGCCGCGGTCCATGCGCTCCTTGAAGCCCTTCTCGACCGCCGGCAGGAAGTTGTTGGGAATCGTGCCGCCTACGATCGAGTCGACCCAGATGAAATTGTGCTGCGGGTCGTACTTGAACTCCCGCATCGAGGGAAATCGCTCCTTGGTGGCGAACTCCTCGGGCTTTGCGCCGATCGGCAGCGGGTACAGCCGGATATGCACCTCGCCGAATTGCCCGCGGCCTCCGGACTGTTTTTTGTGCCGGTAGGAGCCGTCGGCATTGGCCTGAATCGTCTCGCGGTAGGGCACCTTGGGGGCGTGGGTGATCATTTCCACCTTGTCGCGCCGCTTGAGCCGCTCGAGGATCAACTGCAGATGCAGTTCGCTCGTGCCGGTGATCACCAGTTCCTTGGTCTGCGGGTCGCGGTCGAGGCGAAAGGTTTGGTCTTCTTCGACGATCTTGTGCAACGCGGTGGAGAGCTTGCCCTCGTCGCCGCGGGTCTTGGGCTCGGCGGCCAGTCCCACCATGGGCGTGGGAAACTCGATCCGCGGCAGCGTCACGTCGCCCAGACACGAACCGGTGTGCAGATCTTCGACCTTGGCCACGGCGATGATCGAGCCCGGCCCCGCGCCGTCGATGGCGTGCGTTTCGCCCCCTTGCACTTCGAGCAACTGATGCAGCTTCACGGCCTTCTTCGAGCCGGAAACATGGACGTTGTCGTCCTTGTTGATGCGGCCCGAATAAATCCGTAGGTAGCTGAGGCGCTGCACGAAGGGGTCGATTCGGGTTTTGAAGACCTGGGCCACGAGCGGGGCGCTCTCGTCGGCTTTGATGACCACGTCGGCGCCGTCTTTGGTTCCCAGCCTTGGCACGACCGTGGGGGGCAGGGCGCTCAGGGCCAGCGCGTCGAGCAGCTCCGTCATGCCAACGCCGGTCTTGGCCGACACGCACAGAATAGGAATCAGCGTCCCTTCGATCAGGGCCTTGTCGACGAGTTCCGGCAGCTCTTCGTCGCTCGGGCGAATGCCTTCGAAGTACTGTTCCGTGGCGTGCTCGTCGACCTCGACGATCGCCTCGATCAATTGATCGGCGACTTGGGCCGGATCGACGAGCGCGCCTTGGGTGTCGGCCGGCGGCTCGAGCACGTTGGCCACGCCACGGAAGTCGTGCCCCACTCCGAGCGGCACGTCCCAGAGCACGCACGACTTGCCGAACATTTCCCGAATGCTGTCGAGCAGCTTGGGAAAATCGATGTTGTCGGTGTCCATCTTGTTGATGACGAGAATCCGGCCCAGACCAGCCTTGCCGGCCTCGTGGAACACGCGCCGCGTGTTCACCGCGATCCCGTGATGGGCGTCGATCACGATGCAGGCCGTCTCGACGGCTCGCATGGCGCCAATGGTTTGCCCGATGAAATCGGGGTAGCCCGGCGTGTCGATCAGATTGAAGTGCTTGCCTGCGTGTTCGAAATGAACGATCGACGACTCGATGGAGTGCTTGTGGTGTTTCTCCTCCTCGTCGAAATCGCAAACGCTGGTGCCGTCGTCCACGCTGGCGGGACGGTTGATGGCGCCGGTCTTCATCAACATTTTGTCGATGAGCGTCGTCTTGCCGGCCAAACCGTGCCCGCAAAGCACAATATTGCGGATGGACTCGACGTGTACCTTGGCCATGCCTGGCCTCGCTTTCTACATGGGTGGAGTGGCCTCCCGGCGCGCGGCGGAGAGCGCCTCGGGAAGGCGGAGCGTGCCTTCGTACAACGCGCGGCCGATGATGCAGCCAGCGACGCCGAGCGCCGCCAGACGAGCCACGTCCTGTCGATTCGCCACTCCGCCAGAGGCGATGATGGGCAGGTCGACGGCCGCTTGCATTTCGGCCAAAGAAGTGAGATTTGGGCCCCCGAGCATGCCGTCGGTGGCGATGTCCGTGAAGATGATGGCGGCCACCGGCTCGTTTTCGAACTGCCGGGCGAGCGTGGTCGCCAATTGGTCGCTCGTTTCCAGCCAGCCGTGCGTGGCCACGCGCCCTTCGCGGGCGTCGATGCCGAGGGCCACCTTGTGCGGGAACTTGCGGCAGACGCCGCGGAACCACTCCGGCTCCTTGAGGGCGCGAGTGCCCACCACCACGCGGCTCAGGCCGAGTTCCAGCAGTTCGCGGATCGTTTCTTCGTCGCGCACGCCGCCCCCCAGTTCGCAGGGGATCGACACGGCCGAGAGAATCGCCTGAATCGCCGGCAGGTTGGCGGGGCGGCCTTCGCGAGCGCCGTCGAGATCGACCAGGTGCAGAAATTCGCCCCCTTGGTCGACCCAATGCCGGGCCATGGCGGCCGGGTCTTCGCCGAAGACCGTCTCGCGGTTGTAGTCGCCCTGCTGCAGGCGAACGCACATGCCGCCGCGCAGGTCGATGGCCGGCCAAATCTGCATTGCACGGGCCTTTCGAGGCGTGCTAGCGGCGCCGCGAGGAGTGATAGAGCTTGTCCTGCGCGAGTATCGCACAGGGGGAAGCGGGATTCAAGCATGCCCGGCTCGGCCGCGAGCCGAGCTCAGCGAGCGGCCGCGCGAGGGGCAACCGCCCGGCCCGGAAGCACGGCCCGCCGCCGAAACCGCCCCCTTAGAGCGTATTCCCCCAAATCGTCCGCAAGTTGCCGGCACAGGTGGACGATAACAATGCTGCCGCCTGTAACGGTGGTAGCGGCTGTAGGATGAGCCGCTGGCTGAGGATCGCAGGTGGTCGTGCTGGCAGGGACGCTAGTTCGACCGCCTTTTTTGCCGCTTGGCCGCTCCTTCGAGGGCGGCCGCTGGCAAGGTCTTCGCCGGCGCTCGCCGTGCGGCCATTGGTCTTGCGCTTTTGTTCGGAGACACGGCATGTCGCCCTCGAAAACGCTTCGTCCTCTGCGCCTGGCTGCCCTGTGCGGCGGCATGGCCGTCGCCGCGGCTGGCTCGATCGGCTGCCAATCGGACATTGGCGGACAAACGCTGCCCAGCCCGTTCTACATGCAGGACGACGTGCAGTATTTTCCCGCGGGGCCCGAGTTCAAGCTGACGCGTGAGGCGAACGCATTGAAAGCCTATCGCCTCGAGCAGGAACAGGCCCAGCTCCAGCAACCGGCCGTCACCCGGCGGAATGCCGCGCCGATGGCCCGTCGCTAACCAGTCAACCTCGGGCGGACGCCCCGTGCGGCGTTCGCTCGGCATAAGTTTCGTCGACCGGCGTTGGCCCCGCGGCGGTGGCTCCGTTCACCGACTGCGGTCAGCTCGCGCCGGCATTGGGGGGACGACGCCCCGGGCGGCTGACGTACCGCGGCTGCGATAGCCACAGATCGCATCGCGGACGTCAGCGGCCTACGGGGACTTCTTTTCACCCGCCCCGCGGCCCTGCCAACAGCCGAACTCTCCGCCTCCACGGCTCATGGCCCGTGAACGGGCCCGCCGATAGATTCCCCAGGTGAGTCGCCGCGCGCCGGCAATCTGCGCAGTCGGGTCCGGCCCGCCTACGCCCCGTCTCACGGAGGAGGCCCTTCGCATGGCTGACGTCGAAATCGCCGAGACCGCTCGCCACGCCGCCGACGTCGTGCTCACCTGGGTCGGCTTCGGCACCCTGACCGGGTTGCTCGCCAAGGCCATCATGCCGGGCCGGGATCCCGGGGGCACCGTGGCCACGATGTCGATGGGCATCGGCGGAACGGTGATCGGGCTCGGCACGCTCGCCTATTTCAGCGACGGCCAAAAGATCTCGCCCATCTCACCGCTGGGGTTCCTGGTGGCAACGGGAGGCGCCTTCGTGTTGTTGTTCTTCTACCGGCTGTTGGCGGGCCACTTCTTTACCGAAGGGCACTACCACCTGCCGGAGCCGCGCTTCGTGCGGCGCCGCCGGCGAGCCCCGGTGGCCGTGCAGACGGTCGAGGTGGAGGATTAGTTACGGGGTCAGCTTCTTTTCGGCCTCGATCACCACGTCGACCTGCTGGCCCACGTAGAGCCGGCGATCCTCCACCGGCTCGAGGGCATAGATCACCTGCAACACACGGGTGTCGACGCGTTCGGTGTTCTGCCCCGTGAGCGACCGCTTGGGGATCACGTAGGGCTCCACTCGCACGAACTGCAGGGGGAAGGAAATCTCGGGGTTGCCGCGGAGCATGGCCTTGGCCGAGGCGCCGGGCCGGAAGCGGGGGATGTCGTTCTCGTCGATGTCGACCCGCACGTGCAGCTTTTGCACGTTGCCAAGCACGATCAGCGCCTGCGACGGCGGCGCGCCCACGAACTCGCCAGGGCGCACGTTGACCTGCAGCACCTCGCCCGCCACGAGCGCCCGCACCACGAGCCGGCCCAGCTCCGTGTTGATCGTATCCACCTGCGCGGCCGCTTGCTCGACGGCGGCCTTGGCCACATCCTTGTCGAAGGTCCAAGCGCCGGCGTTGAGCAGCGCGAGTTCGGCCTGCGCGGCTTCGACCTTCGCCTGAGCGGTAGCGACCGCCTGTTCGCGGCTGATGACCTCCTCCTGCGTGACGGCGCGGGTTTCGAGCAGGCTGCGGGCACGGCGAAAAGCGTCTTGCGCCTGGAGCAGCCCCGCCTGCGCCTCATGGACCTTGGCCTCCTGCACCGGCACCTGTTCGGCCCGGGGCTGGTTTTCGAGCCTCGTCAAATCGGCTTTGGCTCCGAGGAGCGCGGCCTGACGCATCTTGAGGTCGGCCTGGAGCGCGCGATCATCGAGCCGAAACAGTTCGTCCCCCGGCTGCACCTTCTGCCCGACGACGACCTTGACCTCGACCACCACGCCTGGCAGCGGCGAGCCGATCGAGATGTTTTCGGTCTGCGCCTCGACGATTCCGGCCCCGGCCACCGTTGCGCCAAAGGGACTGCGCGAGGGCTCGACTGGCGGCGGCGGATTCGATTCCACCGGTCGGCTGCGCAGCACGTGGCTCACTGCGAAGCCCAGCAGCACGAGCGCGATCAGCGGCAGCACATAGCGAACGATCACGAGGGGGTCTCTCCGGAGGCGCCGACGAGCGGCAAGACTTGGGCGCCGTGGTCGGCTTGGCGGATTTCGAGCGAGGGCGTTTGCCGTTCGATGTTGGTGATGCGGCCATCCTCCATGTAGGCGATGCGGTCGCCGAAGCCGTACACCCGGCTGTCGTGGGTGACCACCACCACGGCGCGGCCGGCCTGAACGGCGATGCCGCGGAGGATCGTCATGATCGTGTGGCCGGTTTGGCCGTCGAGCGCCGAGGTGGGCTCGTCGCACACGAGCAGCTTGGGATCGTGCGCGAGCGCCCGACAAATCGCCACGCGTTGCTGTTGGCCGCCGGAGAGCGTCGCCGGCAGCGCCTTCGCTCGATGAGACATCTCCACGGCGTCCAACAATTCGCGGGCACGCACGAGCGCCTTTTGCTTGTGCCAGCCGGCGATCACCAGCGGCACAGTTACGTTTTCTTCGGCCGTGAGCGCCGGCAGCAGATTGAACTGCTGGAACACGAAGCCGATGTTCTGCCCGCGGAAGCGCACGCGCTGGCCGCTCGTCATGCGGGTCAGGTTCTGGCCCAGCACCCATAGTTCGCCGGCGGTCGGGTTGAGGATGCCGGCGATCACCGAGAGGAGGGTTGTCTTGCCGCAGCCGCTGGGGCCCACGAGCAGCGTCATCTCGCCGCCGGGCACCTCGAGATCGACACCGCGCAGCGCCAGCACCTGGGACCCGCCGGTCCCATATTCCTTGGTAATGCCCCGGCAAACGATGGCGAGTTCGGCTTCGGTCATGGCGCGGATTAGCTCTGAAAGACCACAGCCGGTTCGAGCACGAGCACGCGCCGAATACAGAGCAAGCTGGCCAGGACCACGATCAACAGCACCGCTGCCCCCGTGCCCACCAGCACCTGCCAGGGCATGAAGAAGGCCATCTTGCCGGAGCTGCGGGTGATCTCTCCGAAGATGCCCGCCGCGCCGACGCCGAAGCCGTAGCCGACGAAGCCGACCACCGCCGCCTGCAGCAGGATCATGCCGGTGATCCGCAGGTTGCTGGCCCCCATGGCCTTGAGCGTGCCGAACTGCTTCAGGTTTTCGATCGTGAACAGGTAGAACGTCTGCCCAGCGATGGCCGTGCCGACGATGAACCCGAGCAGCACGGTGATGCCAAAGTTGAAGGGAATGCCGGTCTTCCGCATGTAGTACCAGATCGTCTGCCACTTGAACTGGTCGCGGGTCAGGGCTTGGAGGCCAGTTTGCCGTTCGATTCGCCGGCAGACCTCTTCGGCTGCCACGCCGGGCTGCGGGTCGGCGAGCACGAACGACAAAACCTTGCGCTCCGGCGGCACGAAGGTGACTGCCTGGCTGTAGCGCGAGTAGACGATGGGAAAGGTCTGAAACGTTTTCGACGCGGCGCACACCCCGACCAGCACGGCCCGCCGATCGTTCATTTCGAAGGTGCGGCCGACGCGCAGCGGCTCACCGGGCCAAAGCTGCTTGTACCCTTGCAAGTCCATGATGATGGCGTCGGGCTGCCGCAAATCAGCGAGCGAGCCCAGGAACATCTTCTGCGGGGCGCCCACCAGGGTGGCGTCGTCGAGCCCGAGCAGGATGATCTGCTGGAAGTTGCCGTCCGGCAGGCGAGCCCGCGTGATGCCTTTGTAGAGCCGCACGGCCCACTCGACGCCCGGCACGCCGCGGACGCGATAGAGCTCGTTCTCCGACATCGGCTTGAGATCGTCGATGAACTGCACGTTCGGGTCCATCACCCAGATGCTGGCCCCTTTCACGTCCTGAATCTGGCTGGTGGTCAGCAGCATCAGGCCGCAGAAGATCGACGCCTGCTGCGAAATGAGCAGCGCGGCAAACCCGACACCCAGGATGATGCCGACGTACTTGCCCCGGTTGCCCGTCAGCATTTTGAGCGCGATCCAGGCCATAGCTATTCGCGCGAGGAGCGGCTTCCGTCGTACCCCAATGATTCGTCAGCAAATAATCTACGACATTCTTGGCCGCCCGAGAGGGGGTGACAAGGTCCGCGCCCGCCCGATCGCAGCGATTGGCGGGCTTAGCGGGCCGCAGTCGCTGGTGCGCCGGGTTGCGAAGATCGCCGCATTGCTAACGACGGGCCGCCTCCGCCGGCGTCACCGCGATTTCCAGGCGGTCGTCGCCGCGGACGATCGTGGCCATCGCCGGGCGGCCCACCCGTTCGTGCGTCAGCATCAGGTGCAGATCGTCGATGCCGGTGATCGGCCGCTCATCGAGCGCCACGAGGAGGTCTCCCACCTGCAGGCCGGCGGCTTCGGCGGGGCCGCCGGTTTCCAGCCCCGCGATCAGCACGGCGCTGTCTTGCAGCAGATCGTGTTTCCGAACCAGCCAGTTCGGCAGCCCAAGGTTCTGCGCGGAAACGCCCAGGTAGCTGCGCCGCACGCGGCCGTAGGCGATGAGCTGCGTAGCGACGAGACGCGCGGTGCTTACGGCGATGGCGAAGCAGATCCCCTGCGCCTGCTGGATCATGGCGGTGTTCACCCCGATCACTGTGCCGCGCGAGTCGACGAGCGGGCCGCCGGAGTTGCCGGGGTTGAGCGCGGCGTCGGTCTGCAGGATGTTGTCCATCAACCGCCCCGAGCGCGAGCGCAAGGAGCGGCCCAGCGCGCTCACCACACCGGCGGTCACCGTGCATTGAAAGCCCAGCGGGTTGCCGATGGCGATCGCCACCTGGCCCACGCGCACGTCGCGCGATTCGCCGAGCGCGACCGCCGGCAGATCGCGGGTGTGCAGGCGGATCACCGCCAGATCGCTGTCAGGATCGTCCCCCACCACTTCGGCCGAAGTCTGGTGACCGTCGTTGAGCGTGACCTTGAGCTTCTCGGCGCCATGCACCACGTGGCTGTTGGTGAGGGCGAAGCCGTCGGGCGTGATGATGAACCCCGAGCCGCTCCCGCCGCGACGGCCGCCACGGGCCTCGCCCTCGGCCGCGGAAAGGCGAACCTCGATGTTCACCACGGCCGGACTGACCAGTTCCGCCGCCCGCACGACGGCCGACGAATAGGCGTCGAGCAGGGGCCCATCGTCGGCCACCGGGAGAGCGGCGGAAGGACCGAGAGCGGCGGGGAGCGACGGATCTTGGAGGAAAAGCGTGGAACCCATGGCGCTGCATCACTTTCGATAAGAGGACTTCGCGCTGCCGCTGACATCCGGGAGCGCGAGAATCACACTCGAATCGTATGCAGCGCGAGCCCCGCCGGACAGCGGCGGACCGACGCATACCGGGAGACCGTCTTGCGAGATGGTGTGGTCGAGCGGCGCACTTTGCATCGAAGGAGACCTCTCCCATAGTAGAGGCATGCCCTCGCCGCTCGGAGATTTGCAATGACGACTTCGCTCCACTTTCCTGACGATCTGGCCCTTTATCTAACGCAGGAAGTGGCGTCTGGCCGCTATGCGAGTGAGTCGGACCTATTGGCCGACGCCTTGCGTCTGCATCGCGAGTACAGCGGGCGCTGGCAGGCGTTGCGCGCCGAGTTGAGCGAACGCGCAGCCCGCGCCGACCGCGGAGAATTCGTGGAGATCGATTTCGAGGCGATCGCGGCGGAAGGGCGGCGCCGGCTGACCGCTGGCGAAGCCGGGCGATGAAAAAGTCGCCGGGCCCGGAAGTGACCTTAGGTGCATTGATTCCGCGCCGATACTTTCATCGTGTTGGTCACGATCGAAAAGACGACCAGAACTCTCTCGCTATCTCCCTCAGGACCCCAGAGCGACACCCCGTACGCCGGATTTGGCGGCACGATCACCGTAAGATCGGCTAGCGGCTCCTCAAGACCCTGCCAAGTAAAGCCTGACGCCTCGGTTCTACTCCCGGCGGCGCCGGCGTCCAAGTCGAAAGGCACTTCCGGGAAGGCGTCTGGGTACTCGGGGTAGGGCCAATCGTCGGAAGGTCGGGCGGGCGTCAGCCGATTAAGTCGGATGGCTCCGCACGGCGTCACGGTGTAGTCCAGTTCACATCCGTCGTAGGTAAACCCGTAAAGGAGAGGAACCTCGCCGAGTGAGCTTGGCAACTCAAGCCTCGGATCGGTAGCGTCCAGCGTCACCAACAGATGGAAGTTCGGATCCCTATGCGGAGTTCCTTCTACGCGGTGCCCGCAGATGCCTCCCATTCGATGCCGGTAGGCTCCTTGGGTTCCGAGAGACGCCAAGTATCGTTTGCCGCCGCGGAGGATGACCGGGAACGGTAGTGGTTCCATAGCAGAAGTTCTCAGTCGCCGCTCGCCGAACCGCAGCGATGCCTAACCCGCCTCCTCGTCCTCCCAAGCCTCGAGCTGCCGCACGATCTGGTCCCAGGTCAGCTCCACCCGGGGCCCCAACGGCAACTCCGCGCTCCAGCGGACGTCCGGCTCGCGGGCGGCGCTTTGCTCGGCCACTTCGTCGAGCAGTGCAGTGATCCAGCCCGGCGCTTCGACGCCGCTGCCGGCCGGCGCCTCGAGCAGTTCGTCGATCTCTTCGCGCAGCGTGGTCAGCGCCGCTCCAATCAAGTCGTCGCGTGCCTCCTCGATCGCCGGAGCGATCAAACCCTTCAGTCGATCGATGGCCAAAGGCCGCACGAAGCGTTCGCTCAGCCGCTCATAAACGCTGGGCAGCCGCAACCCGTACTCCCGCGACAGCTCGGAATAGCGTTTCAGGTGCGAGTCGGCGGCTTCGGCGGTTCGCTCGGCCAGCGACTGCCGCCAGAGGGCGGCCGCCTCGCCATCGCCGTCGGCGAGCAGCACTTCGTGCGCGGCGATCAGCGGCCGCATGTTCCAGCAGATGCGGTCGTAGCTGGCGATCAGCCGCAAGAAGTCGAGCAGCATGTAAAGGTTTTCTCCGCGGTCCGACTGCGTGGTCGTGCCGTTGTACTCGCGGTAGTAGGCGTAGTTCTCCGCGATGGCCTCGACGACCACGCTCAGCACTTCGACCGCCTGCTTGCGCGGCGTGCCGCGGTCGAGGTCGGCGAGCAGGGGATAGTCGTCCTCCGCGTCGGGGGTTTCGGCGACTTGCTCGAGCCAGCGGTCGACCCCCAAGTGACGGATCGAGCGCAGGTGCCCATAGTTCAGGAAGGTCTGCGTGAAGAGGGGCCCGCCATGACGGCGAATGAAGCCGACCAAATCCTGCCACCGCGCCGACGCGGCCACGCGTTCGAGCGCCGACAAGCGGACTAGGCGGCTGTGCGTCAGCCAGCGATTGAGCAGCGAATGATTCCAGCGCTGCACCAACTCCACGAGCTCGCGCGCGGGACGCGTTTTTCGTTCGGCGCGCGAACCGGCGGGCGTCTGCAGCAAGGTTTGCAGGAGCGCGCGGTAGGTAGCTTCGAAGAAGCGGTCGAACTCGCTCACGGCGCCGGGGCCCGGAGCGCCCCCCCGCTCCCGCTGGAGCACGGCGTCGAGTAGTTGGCACGATTCGACGAGCAGCCCTGCTCGCGGCAGCCGCTCGGCCAGCGCGCCCAGCACGGCGTGCCACCGGCGGGCGGCAAACGCCTTCTTGGGATCGCCCCCCTTGCTTGGCGGCACGTAGAGCAGCGGCTGCTGGGCGAGCGCGGCCAGGAACTGCGGCCAAGCCGCGCGCACGTCGTCCAACTTACCGGCCGACAAGGCCTGCAGCAGGCGAACGCCCTGAAGCTCGGTTCGCTCGTTCGACCGCGCGCCCGCGTCGTCGGCGTACTCGAGCGACAGCCGCGCGAGCGACACCTCCCAGGCGGCGCGCTGCACGCGGTCGAGCAGCGTTTCGCGCACGCCGCGGCGGCGGTCGTGCTCGACCAGCGACTCGCGCGTCGGCAGAGGCTCGCCCAGTGGATGCCGCTGCACGTCGAGGAGCAGCTCGAACAGTTCGGCCTCCAGTGTTTGTGCATGCCCGCGCCATCCGGCCAGCAGCTCGCGCAAGGCTTCGCTGGTCGGCGTGTCCGAACGCGAAAGCGCCATTACCGACCGGCGCCACAAACGAGCCAAGGTGACGAGAAACGCCAGGTGCGGGCTCAGCCTTTGCAATTCGTAGTCGAGCTCCCCCTCGACCGGGGCGCCGCTTCCCCCTTCGAGCATATCGGCCTCGACGCCGTCGCGCGTGCTGTCGCGATACGACATGCTTTCGTAGGCCGCATTGAACAGATCGTCCTCCTCGTCCTCCGAGTCGGCCTGGGCCGTGAGACCTTCGCTGAATTCGAGCGAATCGGCCAAACGCTTCGAGGCCAGCCGCGGGGCTTGCCAGTATTCGTCGGCGTTCGCCTCGAGGAAGTCGAAGAACTTGGCGGCCAGGCCCCAGCGGTCGGCCGGGATTTGTTGTCCAGCGGTTTTCAGCGGACCGAGCACTTCGGCCAGCCAGCGCGTGGCCCAATGCTCGAACGAGGCCTCCCCTTGCTCGAGGGGCGCGTCGTGGCGGTTGAGCAGCCACAGCATGAGCAGCCCCATCGCCGCGTTCCATTGCCGCTGGGCGACCAGCGCCGAAAGCGCCAGCGAGTAGGCCGCCGGACCATTGAAATCGGCGACGCGGCCGCGCCAGAAGGCCAGTTCCCGACCGGCTTCGATTTTCCGCGCGTCGGCAAGCGCGGAACTGACCTGCGCCCCCGAAGATGCAATGTCCGCGGCCTGAAACCCTCCTACGCCGCTCACGTCGGCCGTGGCGAACTGGTCCCACCAGCGGGCGAGCGCCATCACCCGCTCGCCCAGCGCCTCGGCGGCCGGAGCGTCGCCGGCGGCCGCGGCCGTGGTCCAGGCGTCCACTCCGAGCGACAGCAGCCCTTGCACCAGCCGGCAGAGCTGGTCGACCCGCGGATCGCGCACGCTGTTTTCCACCGCCGGAAACAGGCTGAACTGCCCCTGGAAGCCGAGGATGTTCCACGGGTCGGCAAAAGCGCCGCAGGCGATTCCGCGCTCGAGCAGCCGCTCGGCCTCGGCCAGGGGAGCCAGCGCCCTCCCAGGCTTTCGATCGGAAAGCGCCCGTCGCGCCGCGGCGATCTGACATTCCATGTCCGCCTGCAGCCGCGCTGCGGGCGTCGGCACCCCAGCCACGTACTGTTCGGCGCCGGCGCGGTCTCCCAATTGAGCGAACAACAGCGCCACGTGGACGCGGGCCAATTGCTCGGCCCGCTCGCGCGCCAACTCGGCGTTGAGAAAACCGCGCACCGCCCCAAAGGGCTGGCGGAGCTCGATCGCCTCGGCCCGCAGGCGTTCGCCGCGCGAACCCGTAGCGCCGGCTAGCAGCCGCGCGTAAAAGGCGTCTCGATAGGCGGCGATGCGTCCTACCAGCTTTCCCAGAGACACGGTCGAGTCGTGGGCCTCCGGGCCCCAGCCGCTGGTGCCGCTCGCCATCAGGAGGGTGCCGGCCGCGACCGCCGCCGCGTCGAATTGCCGTTCGGCGCGTTCGGCCGGGGGCGCGGCGTTCACCCAGCGAGCCAGCGCCGCCAGCAGAGGTTCGCGGAGCACGAAACGCCGATAGTAGCCCCGTTGATCCACCGAATGCGGGTCCCATTCGCCGAATTGATGGTTCGGCCGCTTGTTCACCGGGTGCTCGAAGTCGTAGGCCCGCGGGTCGAGGGCCAGCTCGTCGAGTCGGTCGAGATCGAAACTGGCTTCGTGAAGGAGTTCGGCTGGGGCGCCGCGAAGAATATCGATCGCGCCGCTGATGATCGCCTCGTAAGGCCCCAACCCCACGCCGGCCCCGCGCACGAACAGAGGCACGGGCGCAACCCACTCGTGCGGGTAGGGCTCGATCTTTTGCGGTGTGCGCAGTACGGCCACGGGACGGTAGCCGAGAAAATCGTTCAGTTCGTCGAGGGCCCCGGCGACGATCCGCTCCTTCTCTCCCCAAGGGCCCCCTTGAGTGAGCACCGCCTCGCACAAACGCGCGACCAAGAACGGCGGCGGGGTGGCCGCGGGCGCCTGGTGCGCCAACAAATCGGCATGCCACTCTCGGTAGGCGGGCCACACATCCCCGAATACGAGCGGCGCTACAGCCCGCGCCTGATCGATTTCGGCAAATGCGGCAGAGGTCCCGGCCAGCGCCTCGATCCGATCGCCGAGCAGCTTCTGGATCGAGGGCCAGACCTCGTCGGGCGACCAGGCGGCCACGGCCCGGAACAGGGCGTCGAGCCGCTCGAAGAATTTGGGGTCGCGGCGGCCGGATGAAAGGTTCAGGTAGCCCAACACATCGCGCAGCAAGCCGTCGAGCCGTTCGTCGGATCGGGCAGGCATGGGCTCGGAGGGGGCTCTGGAGACGGCGTGCGGCGTACCTCGGGCGGCTCGCACGGCGGGCACGCTCGCCGGCGAAAAGCGCCCCCATCCTACGCTTCCCCCGCGCAAGTGGTCTAGGCGAACGAAGTTGCCCGCGGGGCCGCGAAAAAGGGGAGAACCCCCACAACCCGCAGAATTTCGACTATCATGGAAATTCCACCGGCCGTTCGAGCGCCGGGCCGCTTCCGATTCTCCTGGCCGCTGGCTGACCATGCTCCGTTTCCTTTGCTTCGTGGCTGTTGTGAGCCTGGCCGCCCAGGCGCCCGCTCAAATGCTGCCCGGGGGCCTGATTGACCCCGTGGCGATCCGCCGCTTTGGCCTCGAGCGCCAGTGGTCGTCGCAGGTGCAGCTCAGTGCGATCGGCGCCCGCGCGACGAGCATCGAGTTGTTCGAGGGCGTGCTCTACGTGCAAACGAGCGCCGCGGCGCTCCAGGCGTTCGACGCTGAGACCGGCAAGTCGTTGTGGGTCGTGCATTGGGGCGACCCGTCGTATCCCAGCACTCCGCCGGCCTTCAGTCACGACCGCGTCGGTGTGATCAACGGCTCGAAGGTCTATTTGGGCGCCCGCTCCGACGGCACGCTCGAGTGGGAGCGGTCTCTCACTTCAGCAGCGGGCGACGGTTTGGCGGTGGGCGAGAAAAGCGTCTTCGTGCCGACCTACAAAGGGCGCATCGAGTCGATCCTGATCAAGGACCCCAAGCACACGCCCGCCTATTTGCGGATTGCCGGTCGACCTGGCCGGCCGCTGCTCACTGCCAAGCGGCTGTGCATTGCCACCGAAGACAAAAAGCTCTACCTGCTGGATCCCAAGGATCCGACTGAAGGCGCCCGCGTCGACACCTCGGGGTCGATCGAAGCGCCCTTGGTCTATCGTGCCCCCTACGTGTACGCCGCCTCGAACGACGGCTTTGTGTACGCCGTGGACGAGGAGAGCGGCGACATCCACTGGCGAGCTTCAACCGCCACTCCGATTCGGCAGACCCCGGTGGTGGGCGTGCGCAACGTCTTTGTGGTGACCGAAACCGGCGAGCTCGTGTGCCTGGACCTGACGACGGGAGACGATGTGTGGACCGCCCCGAGCGTGCACAGCGTGATCGCATCGACTGCCAAGCGCGTCTATGCCCGCGACCGCTTTGGCCGGCTGATGATCTTGGACCTGGAGACGGGGCGCCGGTTGGGTTCGTTCATGGCGTCGGAAATCGCGTTGGCGATGCCCAACAGTCAGAACGATCGCCTGTACTTCGTCACCACCAGCGGGTTAGTGCAGTGCCTGCGTGAAACCGATCTGCCGCAGGCGCTCGTGTTCGCGCCGCCTCCCGCGCCGGATGCGCCGGCCGCTGATGCTGCGGCGAAGGCCGCCAAACCCGCGGCGCCGACCGCCGCGGCCCCGCGCCCTGCGGCCCCTCGGCGTGCGGCGGCAGCCCAGGCCCGGCCGAAACCGCCGCGCGAAGACCGCGACGCGGATCGCCCGGCCAGGGGTCGCGGCGCTGCCCGCCGCGGCAACCGGGGAGATGCGGCGCCCGACGGAGTGCCTGCCCTTGGGGCGGGTGACGACAATCAGCCGGCCGGGCGCAGGGCTCGCCGGGCCAATCGTCGCGGCCGCGCCGCGGATGACGACGCGGAAGTTGCACCGCTCGAACCGGCTGGTGGCGCCGACATGGCGGCTCCCGGCGACGCTGCAGCCAAGCCTGAGTAGCAGGCGATTCTGGTACAGCAGGGACGGCCGAAGGCACGCGTGCAGCCGCCGCAAGGCGTTGACCCGCGCCGCCGAATCGGTACAACGATTGGCCTTAACCGCGCGTCCCGTTGTTGGAGATCGAGCCTTGGCCGAGTCGCCCCGCATTCAGCGAGCCCTGATCAGCGTCAGCGATAAAACCGGGCTCACCGAGTTCGCCAGAGCCCTCGTCGGCCACGGGGTGCAACTCTTCGCCAGCGGGGGCACCTACCGGCATTTGCAGGCGGCCGGGCTCCAGGTGAGCGAGGTGGGCGCCTACACCGGCTTTCCGGAAATGCTCGACGGTCGAGTGAAGACTCTGCACCCCAAAGTCCACGGCGGCATCCTGGCCCGCCACGACCGGCCCGATGATCTCGAGGCGCTGGCCGCCCACGGAATCGTGACGTTTGAACTCGTGGTGGTGAATCTCTACCCCTTCGAGCAAACGGTGGCCCGCCCAGGCGTTACCTGGGACGAGGCGATCGAGCAGATCGACATTGGCGGGCCGAGCCTGGTGCGGGGGGCAGCCAAGAACCACGCCTTCGTCACGGTTTGCACGGACGCGACGCAGTATTCCCCCGTGCTCGAGCAGGTTGCCGCGAGCGGCGGCACCACGCTCGAATTCCGCAAGCAGCTTGCCGGCGCCGCCTATGCCCGCACCGCCGAATACGACCGGGCAATCAGCGGGTACTTTGCGCAGCAGTTGAGCGGGCACGGTGAAGCGGACGCGTGGCCGCAATGCATCACGCTCAGCCTCGAACGGCAGCAGGTTCTGCGCTACGGCGAGAATCCCCATCAGGGGGCCGCCCTCTATCGCTCGCCGCAAGCGGGCGCGGGGTCGCTCGTGCGGGCCGAGCAACTGCACGGCAAGGAGCTGTCGTACAACAACCTGCTCGACCTCGACTCGGCGTTGAACGTGGTCAAGTCGCTCGATCGCCCGGCCGTGGCCGTGATCAAACACAACAATCCGTGCGGCGCGGCCTGGGCGGAGCAGATTTCTCGAGCGCTCTCCCAGGCTTGGGAGGGCGACCCGTTGAGCGCGTTTGGCTCGGTGCTGGCCTTCAACCGGCCGGTGGACGCGGCGAGCGCCGAATATCTGGCCGAGCCGGGGCGGTTCGTCGAAGCGATCGTCGCGCCCGACTTCGAACCGGCGGCCGTGGAGATCCTCACCACGCGGCCCAAATGGAAGGAGAACGTCCGCCTGCTGCGGGCTGGCGAGCTGACGGGCGTCGGCGAGGCGCGAGGGTTCCGGCAAATCGACGGCGGTTTCCTTGCCCAAACCCCCGACGACGCGGCCGACCCCGAGGCGGAGTGGAAGATCGTGACCGCCGCGCAGCCCTCCACAGCACAGCTTGCCGACCTGCGGCTCGCTTGGAGCGTGGTGCGGCACGTCAAATCGAACGCCATCGTGCTGGCCAAAGACGGCGCGGTGTGCGGCGTGGGCGCTGGACAGATGAGCCGGGTCGACGCGGTGGAAATCGCCCTGCGCAAGGCAGGCGACCGCGCCCGCCGGGCCGCACTCGCTTCAGACGCCTTCTTCCCCTTCCCCGACTCGGTCGAAGCGGCAGCGGCCGCTGGCGTGGGCGCCTTCATCCAACCGGGCGGCTCCCGCCGCGACGAAGACGCCATCGCCGCCTGCAACCACCACGGCCTCCCCATGCTCTTCACCAGCCGCCGGCACTTCAAGCACTGAACTTTTTTGAACCACGGAGACACGGAGACACGGAGCGGGAAATTGCGTCGTTCAGTTCCTTCCTCTCCGTGTCTCCGTGTCTCCGTGGTGAAGAATGACCGATAAGTGTCCACGATCCTCGATCAGATTGTCGCCACCAAACGCCTCGAGATTGCCGCTGCGCAGGCGGACGTGTCGGCGGCGGAGTTGCGTGCGCGGTTGAATGACGCGCCCCCCGTGCGCGACTTTTTTGCCGCCCTCGCGGCGCCGGGCCCCATCAAGCTCATCGCCGAAGTGAAGAAGGCCAGCCCCTCCAAAGGCGTCATCCGTGCCGACTTCGATCCGGTGGCCATCGCCTGCACCTATGAGGCCCACGGCGCCACCTGCCTCAGCGTGCTCACCGACGAGCAGTACTTTCAAGGGCATCTCGACTACTTGAAGGCCGTGCGAGCAGCGGTGCAGCTTCCGGTGCTGCGCAAGGACTTCATTCTCGACCCCTATCAACTGCTCGAAGCCCGCGTCGCCGGGGCCGACGCTGCGCTGCTCATCGCCGAGTGCCTGGACGATTGCAGCCTGCGCAGCCTGCACAACGCGGCCCTCGAGCTGGGGCTGACGCCGCTCGTGGAGCTGTACGACCCCGAGAACTTGCCGCGGGTGCTCGAGGCCGGGGCCATCCTTGTCGGCATCAACAACCGCGACCTGCGCTCGTTCCATACCGACCTCGACCACACGCTCCGGCTGCTGCCGGGGATTCCTGAGGAATGCCTGGTCGTGGGCGAATCAGGCATCCGCACGCGAGCCGACGCGGAAAGGCTAGCCGCCGCCGGCGTCGACGCGATGCTGGTGGGAGAAACCCTGATGCTGCGCGAAGATCTAGGCGCCGCGGTGGACGAGTTGCTGGGGCGGAAATAGCATTCTGCTCTCTCCGCGACAGAATGCTGGGCTTACTTTGGCCGCACCCAGGTCTGGTTGTTCTTGTACCGCGTCGCCCGCTCGACGGACGTAGGGTCCTTGCTGACCGCGATGATCTGGTCGAGCGCCGCCATGAATTCCGGCTTGGCCGCCTCGCGAAGCGTGCGGTGGTGGGCCAGCTCGACGATCGATTCAGCCGCCACTTCGCGATGTGCCGGCTGGTCGAGGAACGGCCGCAAGAATTTCAGCGTCTCCGGAATGCGGATCGCGCGGGCACGCTGCAGCACGTAGTTCTTGTCTTCGTCGCGCGTGCAGAGATCGAGCGCCGTTTGCATGAGCGCGAGCTTTTCGGCCGGCGGACGATCGTCAGGGAGCGGAGCCACGCGGATGAGTGCCCGCAACAGCAGGATGCGTTGCTGCGGATTCTTCTCGAGCGCGATCAACTCCACGAGCCGCGGGGCGACCGAGGCGTCGGGCCAGTTGCAGACGGCCTTGAGCCCCACTTCGCGCAGCTTCGCGTCGGCGATCGCGGCCTCGACGAGCGCGAGCGTTTGCGCCCCGCCCACGCGTCCGAGGACCGGCAACAGGGCCGTCTGCTCGCTCGCCGGCAAAGCGGCGCGGGCCGCCAGGAGCGGCGCGGCCTTGTCTCCTTCGCCGCGGAGCGACGCCTGGGCGATGGCGCGCTCGAGGGCATCGCGCTCGGCGCCGGCTGGTGCGGCGAGAAAGGCTTGCACGAGCCCGGCGACTTGCGGCGGCCCTGCGAGTTGCGTGAGGGCCGCGACGGCCGCCGCGCGGACCTTGGCGTCGCCGTCGGTCGCCAGCGGCGCGAGAGCTTCGACTTCGGACGCGGCGCGACGGGCAGCCAGGATTTCGATCAGGGCGACGCGCTGCGCGGCGTCGGTCCCCTTGAGGGCTGCAGCCACCTGGCCCGAAACGCCGCCGCTAGCCAGACGGCTCAGGGCATTGCGAGCGGCCGCTTGTTCGGCGGACGACTTGCCAAGGAACGGCACGATCTGCGGCACGTCGTCGGCCAGGCCGAGCAGCGTGAGCGATTCGATCGCGGCCACGCGCACTCCTTCGTCCCCCGCGGCAAGCTGCTCGAGCACCGCGGGCCGGGCCGCCGTGTCGCCGCGGTCGGCCAATGCCCGCAGCAAGGCTGCCTGGGTGTCGGGCGGGAGCTTGGGCAGTTCGGCGGCGAAGGCCTTGGTAGCCGCTTCCCCCTTGGCCTCCGTGCGGACCTGCTCGAGGCCCAGTGCCCGCAGGTCCTTGTCCTTCTCGCGCAGCAGGTCGACCACGAGCGGAACCAAGGCCGCGCTGTCGTCTTGCGCCGCAAGCGGCGTGGCCGAGAGCGTTAGGGCGATCAAGACCGCGAGCATTCCGAGACGCCAGGCACTACCAGGTTGCACGGCCCCACCTCCCTCGTTGCTGTCGAAAGCCATCTGCTCACAGAAAAACGAAAAAGGAGCGCCACCGGGTGTTGCCGATGGCGCCCCAAGGTTGACTCAACCGAAGTCTAGGCCAGGCTACTTGCCGGCGCAGGCCAGCATGCCCTTGGTGGCGGCCAGCCGCACGTGCTTCGGCTGGTTCTCGCCCACGAGCGACTTGTACACCGCCAAGGCCTCGCCCTTGTTGCCCTTGGCCAAGAGCGACTCGGCGCAGGCGAGCGACGCGTCGGTCGCGGCGCGGGCGACCTCGGGTCCCCGCGGTTTGACCTTGGCCAAAGCCTTCGCGGCGTCGGCGCCGCCAATGTCGCCCAAGGCTACGGCGGCGGCAGCGGCCAGTTTCTCGTCGTTGCCCGCGAGCAGGGCCGCCAGGGCCGGAATGCTCGCGGCATCGCCGCGGGCGCCGAGGGAGGCCACCACGCCGATCTTGAGCACGCCGTCGACCTTGCCGAGCGCGTCGCGCAGGGCCGCTGCGGCCTCGGCGGCCGGAATGCCTTGCAGAGCGTAGCGGGCCATGTGCGAGTTGTCGGCGTCGGGCAGCAGGGCCGCCAGCGTAGGGACCGAGGCGGCGGTGCCGATCACCAGCAGCTTCCGGCAGACGTAGTCTTTGGCGTCGCGCGAAGAACCGTTCTTGAGCACCTCGACCAGCCGTAGCTCGAGCTGCTCGCGGCCGGCGGCGTCCTCGTGGGTCTTGATGACGGCCTCGTCGATCGGGGCGAGCACCTTCGGCTCGACGCCCCAGTCGTAGGTCTTCAGGGCTTCAAAGGCTTGATCCAACACGGGAAAGTTCCTTGTGCGTATTTTGGTTTGGTCGGGAAGGCAGGGGACGGAGGCCTAGAGTTGCCAGGGTTCGCGGCGGGCACGGTCGCGGAGGCGGTTGGCCTCGGCGTCGCCGATGAACTCCTGCTTGGCCTGGTCCCACTTGAGCGAGCGCTCGAGCTCGTAGGCCACCATGCCCAGGTGAGCCACCGTCACGGTGTTGAGCGCCAGCTCGATGTCGCGGAAGGGCTTCTCGCGGGTCTTCACGCACTCGATGAAGTCGCCGTAGATGCCGCCTTGGCCCTTGTACTGCGGCACCGGCTTGGCCTCGCGCTTCGCGCCCGGCGTCCCTTCGACCTGCAGGTTTTCCCAACCCGGTTTGTTGTGATAGATCGAAATGCCGTTGGGGTAGCGGAAGGTGAGGTGCTTCTTGCCGTCCTCGTTGTGGAAGGTGATCTCTTCCGGCTGCAGCTCGCGCACGTCGACGGCGAAGGTGGCGCCGCCAAAGTGGTGCGCGCCCCAGTCGGTCATGCCGCCGCCGGAGTAGTCGACATACGATCGCCAGCTGCCGCCCGACGTGCCGAAGTTGCCGTCGCAGCGCTTCGAGTTGTAGGGGGCCCAAGGGGCGGGGCCGAGCCACATCTCCCAGTCCATGCTTTCAGGCACCGATTCGGCCGGCAGGTTGCAGAGTTGCGACAGGGGGCCGACGTTGACGTTGATCGCCTTGATCGGGCCGAGCTCGCCCCCCCAACACTTGTCGACGATGCCTCGGTAATCCTCGAGCACACGCTGGCTGCCGCCGGAAACCACGCGCTGGTAGCGGCGGGCCGCGTCGACCATCAGCGGGCCCTCGCGCAAGGTGCGCGACTCGGGCTTCTGGCAGTAGATGTCCTTGCCGGCCCGGCAGGCCTCGATCACCATGAGCGCGTGCCAGTGGTCGGGAGTGGCGATGTGCACCGCGTCGATGTCGTTACGGGCCAGCAGGTCGCGGAAGTCGCCGTACTCTTGGCAGTCGGCGTTGCCGTATTTCTCGTCGGCCTTCTTCTTCCCCTTCTCGCGCACGCCGCTGCGGACGTCGCACACGGCCACGTACTGCACGTCGCCGCGATTCAAAAAGGCTTCCTGGTCGCCGGAGCCCATGTTGCCGACGCCGATGCCCCCCATGACGATGCGTTCGCTCGCCGGGGCCCGATCGGCGTTGCCGAGGGCCGAGGAGGTGATGATGTACGGAATCGAGACGGCGGCGCCGGCCGTCTTCAAGAATTCACGGCGATTCGATGCGTGGAGGCCCATGGGCTCGAGGCTCTCGGGATTTGGGGAGGGGACGCGCCCCGCCGGAACCGGGCCGGAGAGGCGGAAAAGGCAGGCAAGGCCACCGAATCCGTTTCCGGCGGCCAGACTTCTTGTTTAACCCGCGGGGGGGCGAAAGTCCAGCACGAGGACCGGACCTGCGGAGGCAGAAAAATGGCCGCTCCAGTGTCGAGCGCGGGCGGACTGATTCGACGTAGGAGTGCCCCTGGACCTTCCGGCGCCCGTTACACTCCTGACCCCCGACTTTTGCGCTCGCCACGGCCGCTCCTCCGGAGAACCCGATGCATTTCCTGCTCCTGGTGAAATCGCCCGAATCCGAGGTTCCGCCGCCCCCTGCGCTCGTCGAGGCCATGGCGAAGCACGCTGAAGAAGCGCGTCGCGCCGGCACGCTGCTGGAAACCGGCGGCTTGGCCCCCACGCGCCAGGGAGCGCGCGTGCAGATGCGGCGCGGCAGGGTAGAAGTCGTTGACGGACCGTTTACCGAAGCCAAAGAGGTGATCGGCAGCTTCGCCCTGCTCGAGTTGCCGACTCACGAGGCTGCCGTCGAAGCCGGCCGCTGGCTGATGCGGCAATTCGCCGAGTTGATGCCGGGTTGGGAGGGCGAAGTCGAGGTAAGGCAGATCTTCCGCAACGCAGCCGACCTGCCTGCGCGAGGCTGATTCACTCGCGCACCAGCTTCACGAATCACTTGCTGCGCTCATTACTTGCGCAGGAATTAAGCCATGCCCCTCTCTCGGGGCATCCCCGCTTGTGGCGGCGCCCACTACACCACTAGGATGGCCGCGCGACGAGAGCGCCGCGCGGCGCCCGATCCATCCCAACGGTTCGGGCACGCTGCGGCTTTCACCTGGCGATGGAAGCGCCTCTCTCTGCTTTAGCGATTGCCCCTTTAAGGAGTCTGCCTGCGATGCGCACCCGGATCCCCCTCATTGTGACGTTGGCCCTGGGGCTGCTTGGCCTCCACTACGGACTGTTGCAAGCCGCCAATGTGAATTGGCTGGCTGGCCAGGGCGGCACTTGGACGGATACGGCGAACTGGACCAGCAATCCTTCGCTCCCCGGCCCGGCGGACACGGCGATCATCGACAACATCTCCCCCAACAACATCCAGGTCAATCTTTTGGCGCCCGTTCCGAACATCGGGGCGCTCAAGCTGGCAGAGACGCTCAACCTCTCGGGCACGGGAGCGCTCACGGTCTTGGGAACCACCGAGCTGCCCAACGGCGGACAGATTAGCGTGGCCGGCGCCGGCTTGCAGTTCACAGGAGTCGGCGTGGCCACGTTGCGGGCGGGCAACTTGCTCGCCTCGCAGGGGGGCAAGATTCTCCTGGACCAAGACAACGTCATCACGCACACCGACCCCGCGTTTACCCGTTTGGCCCAGGTCACAGCCGACGGCGTAGGAAGTCTGATCGATTTGTCGGGCACGAAATCGATCGCGGGGAGCGGCCTGCAGCAGAGCATTTATGCGTTTCAGGCGACCAACGGCGGCACGGTCGACCTTTCGGCGCTAACCACAGTCACCGGCGGCTCGGTGAACTTCGAATCGGTCGGGGCCGGCAGCTCGCTGTTGATCCCGGCGCTCGATTCGGCCGACAAATCGAACTTCGCGGCCCGCACCGGCGGACAACTCGTCGTTCCGATCGCCGCCTATGCGAACTCGACCGAGGACGCGAGCCGCACGCGCACCTTTGTGGCCGAAGGCGCCAAGTCTTCGCTGCAATTGCCAGATCTCGTTCAGGTGACGGGCTCGAACGCGAACAACTCGGAAACCCAGTTTCGCGCCACGGCCGGCGGCGCGCTGCTGGCGCCCGCGGTAACTACCATCAACGACGGCCTGATCCGGTTCACCGCGGATCACGGGCAGGTTTCCTTCCCCAAGCTCGCGGAAATTGCCAAGGGCCGCACCTTTTTCGAAGCGACCGGCGCGGACAGCAAGCTGGAGATCGGCGCCTTGACCACAGCGAACAGCGCCAGTTGGTTTGCCCGCGAGGGGGCGCAGATCGCCGCGCCGCTGATCACCTCGTACTCTCATACCACACTCGACACGAATAAGTCGGTCACCTTGCTCGCCCATGGGCTGAACGGCAAGGTCGATCTGTCGGGCGTGACTCAATTGGCAGGCAACAAAACGCAGAACTCGCAGGTCATCGTGCAGGGGCTCAAGCGCGGCCGCGTCGATCTCTCCTCGGCGACGGCGATCACCACCGGCCGCTTCGACATTGTGGCCGACGACGGGGAAGTCGACTTGAGCTCGCTCAAGACGATCGCCGACGGCAAGGTGTCGTTCGAAGCCCGCGGCACCGACGCGGCCATCAAGCTGCCGGCGCTGCAACAGGCCTTCGAGACGAGCTTCATCGCCCGGGATGGCGCCCAGATCGCGCTCCCAGCGCTTAGCCAGTATTTACGCGACGCCGTGACCACGAATTCGCAGGCCCAACTCAACGCGGAAGGGATCGGCAGCTTGCTGCAGCTTCCCGCGCTGCAGCAGCTCACGAGCTCAGACGTTCAGAACTCGGATCTGACGATCCGGGGCGCCTTCGGCGGGACAGCGCAGTTCAACCAGCTTGCCACGCTGGGCGCCGGGCGGTTCGTGCTCCTCGCGGAGCGCGGCAAAATCGAGCTGCCGGCGCTGCAATCCGTGGCCTCGGGAGTGGAAGCGCTCGCCCGCTTCGAGGTGATTGGCGCCGCGGGCGAGATCGACGCTCCCAAACTCGCCTCGGCCCACGGCACGAGCTTCGTGGCTCGCGCCGGTGGCGAACTGGAGCTGCCAGCCCTGACGACGTTCCTCCAAGACACCCAGACGAACAACCGGCAGGCGAACTTCATTGCGGAGAGCGCGACCAGCCACCTCAATTTCCCTGTGCTGACGACCTTCAGCAGCACGACGACGCAGAATTCGCAAGTCAACATGCAGGCGACTTTGGGCGGCCAAATCGACTTCGGCAGCCTCAAGTCGCTTGGCGGCGGCAACGTCGACGTGGTGGCCAGCGGCGCCGACAGCACGATCAACTTCAACGCCCTGACCACCGTGCCAGCCGGCAAGACGCGGTTCGAATCGCGCGGGGGAACCAGCCACTTGGGCTTCGCCCAATTGCAGTCGGTGACGAACACCGGGTTCGAGGCCTTCGAGGGCGCGGTGATCTCGCTCCCCAAGATGACCCAGTTCAGCCATGCCGGAGCGAACAACAACCAGCAGGCGCTGCTCACCGCCGACGGCGCTGGCAGCACGATTGACGCCCCTGCGCTCACTGCGCTCGCGCCCGTGCTGCTGACCAACGCGCGGATTCAGATGCGTGCGTCGGCCGGCGGCCTGCTCGATCTGTCGTCCGTTTCCACGATCAACGACGGACTGTATTCGATCCTGGTGGAAGGGGCCGGGAGCAAAGTCGATCTTACGTCGTTGACCACGGCCACCCACGCGGGCACCACGAACCAGGAGGTGTCGCCGATCACGGTGCAAACCGATGGCCTCTTGGCGCTCAACCCTGGTACGACCAACCTGCAGCACGTCAACGTGCTCATGACGGGCGGCGGCAAGATCACCGGCGGCACGATCAATCTCAGCGGCCGCAGTTCGCTGACCGCCGACGGACTCATTGACGCCACCATCTCCGTCGAGGGCCCGACGCGCATCGCCGGCGAGTCGATCGGCCTCCTCGACGTTTCGGGCGGTTTCAAGCTGACCGGCGAAAAGGGAGAAATGATCGTGCAGATCGGCGGCGACACTCCCGGCGCCAGCCACGACGCCATCCACGTCGCCGGACCGGCTAGCATCAGCGGCAAGCTCACCATTCAGCTCGCCCGCGAATTCCAGCCGGTGCTCGGCCAAGAGTTCACGATCCTCACCTCGAGCGATCTGACGGGCCAATTCGACAAGGGGGGCATCTTGACCGGCAACGTCTTTCTGGCGCCGGCCGTGAGCGGCGAGAACATCGTCGTGCTGGCGGCGCTGCCGGGGGATGTGAACCTCGATGGCGCGGTGAATCTAGGCGACTTCGGCATTCTCAAGGCCGGATTTGGACAACCAGGCGGCGGCCTCAGCAAAGGGGACGTGAACGCCAGCGGCAGTACCGACCTGGCCGATTTCGGTTTGCTCAAGGAGAACTTTGGCAAGTCCGGCGGGGCCAAGGCCGGCGCGCTCGCCCCCGTGCCGGAACCCAGCGCCGCGGCCTTGGCGCTCGCGGGGCTGCTGGCGTTTGCTGCCGGCCGGCGTCGTTTTGCAAATCGGAACCGCCCCTTGGTGGAGCGCAACGGGCGAGATACGATGCCGGCTTGATTCGCCGGCCCCACTTCATCCACGTATGCCATCCACCGCAGGTCACCACGATCGGCCAGCCGTTTCGCTCCGCGCCGGCATGGTCGGACTGGGCATGATCTTCGACGAGACTTACCGGCCCTTCTTCGAAGGTGCGGGGCGGGACGGGTTTTACGAGTCGGCGTTCGGCGTCTGCAGAGTGCCGCTGACCGCGATTGCCACGCGCACGGGCACGCGCGCCGCGGCTTATTCCCGGGCGTGCGCCGGCCGAATGCCTGAGTTCGCGAGCTATGCCGGCGACGACGCGGTCGAACGGCTGCTCGCGAGCAACGCGGACTTCGTCTGCGTGGCCACGCCCGACGACCGACACTTCGCCGCCGCCCGGCAAGTGCTGGCGGCCGGCAAGCACTTGCTGGTCGAGAAGCCGTCGGTGCTCTCGCTCGCTGAGCTCGACGAACTCGAGCGGCTTGCCCGCGAGCGCGGCGTGCTCGCCAAGGTCGTCTACCACAAGCTGCTCGATCCCGACCACAAGAAGCTCCGCACGCTGGTGGCCGATGGCGACCTCCGGCACGTAAACCACGGCTACTGCTCGCTGCTCGAGCCGAAGTCGATTGCCGGCGGCCAGTTCGCCGAATGGATTCGCGGCCGCAACCCCGGCACGTACGTGGCGGTCCATTACGTCAAGCTAATCGACTTCACCTTCGGCGGCCGCCTCAAGAGCGTCGCCTGCACCGGGCAGAGGGGGATCGTGGGGCCGGCCGATGGGCCGACCTGGGATTCGACCCAGCTTCGACTCGTCTACGAGTACGACGATGGTCGTGAGGCGGCTTTCGACATTCACACGAGTTGGGTCACGCCCGACAACTTTCCCGGCTACGTGGAGCAAGAGGTGCAGTTCCGCTTCGACAACGGCGTGTGGAATGCCCATAGCCGCAAGCGGGGCGTGGAATGCACGATCGAAGGCCGCACGCCGGTCGAGAAGAAGGTGACGCTCAACAATCACTACAACGGCGTGTTTCTCGAACCCTGGGGCGAGCGCAGCCAGCGCGGCTACGGCATCGAGGCGATCGAGCGGTTTGCCCGCGAGGTGGCCACGGTGGAGTTTGGCGGACCGGCGTCGGAGCGTGCCGCCCGCCTGACGCATGCCCGCGAGCTAACCTATAACGACCTCTCGGCCGACCGGCAGACGGTAGCCGCAGTGCAGGCGATGGAGGCCATCCTCGCCTCGCACGCCGCCGGGCGCCCCAACGGCGTCGTGCAAGTCAACAGCCCCGCCGGCGGCCTTGCGCTCTACCTGCCCGGCCAGTCTCAACCCGAAGTGCTGTACTCAAGGCCAGTCTGAAAAACATTGCACCACGGAGACACAGAGACACGGAGAGCGGAGAGGAACCACCAAGGCACGAAGACACGAAGAAGAGAAAACCTTGTTTCTCGCCAAGGCGCAAAGTTCGCAAAGTACCGCCCATGCGAGAACAACCATTTGTCGCCCTCTGCGATCTCCGCGCCTTGGCGAGAAATGAATTCGATCTCTTCGTGTCTTCGTGCCTTGGTGGTTAAGACTCCTCTCCGTGCCTCCGTGTCTCCGTGGTTAACAACCCAACCTGAAGTAGCCGCATGATTGCCAAAGCCAAAGTGAAGTCGTTGCCGCCGCGGGACAAGGTGAAGGTCACCGACACCTGGGATCTCGGCAGTCTGTATCCGAACGACGCTGCCTGGGAAAAGGCGTTCAAGGAGTGGGAAGTCCGCATTCCCGAGTACGAGCAGTTCCGCGGCAAGCTCGGCGAGAGCGCGCAGACGCTGGCCGCCTGCCTGAACTTCGACAACGACTTCGAGCGTGCCAGCGAACGCCTGGGCACGTACGCCTTTCTGAAGACGACCGAAGACACTGCCAACAGCGCCTACCAGCGGATGGTCGGCCGCTATCGCCACGCCGCCAGCAAAGCCGCGGAGACCGGCAGCTACTTCCGCCCGGAACTGATGGCCATTCCCTCGGCCAAGATGAAGCAGTTCCTCGAGGCGCCCGAGCTGGCCGAGCACAGGCTTTCGCTCGAGCGCATCCTGCGCTACAAGCCGCACACGCTCACCAAGGGCGAAGAGAAGCTGCTGGCGATGCAGGGCGAGATGTCGGACACGGCGAACCAAGTGTTTCGCCAACTGACCGATGCCGACCTCAAGTTCGGCGCACTCAAGAATGAGCTCGGCGAACTGGTGGAGCTATCGAACGCCACTTTCTCGTCGTTTCTGCAATCCCCGAAGCGCGCCGTCCGCAAGGCCGCGTTCCACCAGTACTACACCCAGTTCACGGCCCACGAAAACACGCTTGCCGCCACGTTGGCTGGCAGCGTGCAGCGCGACGTCTACTACGCCAAGGCCCGCAACTACAAGAGCGCCCTCGAAAACGCCCTGTTTCACGACAAGGTGCCGCTGGCCGTCTACGACAACCTGATCAAGGCGGTCCGCGGCCGGCTGCCGGCCCTCTACCGCTACTACGAGCTGCGCCGCAAGAAGATGCGGCTCCCCGATATTCATCACTACGACACGTATGTGCCCATGATGTCGGAGAAGAAGAGCCGGCATCCCTGGGACAAGGCGGTGCGGCTGGTCGTCGAGTCGCTCGAGCCGCTGGGCAGCGCCTATTGTGGCGTGCTCGAAAAGGGCCTAACCGCCCGCTGGTGCGATCGCTATCCCAACCGGGGCAAGCAGAGCGGCGCCTTTAGCTGCGGCAGCTTTGACGGCGATCCGTACATCCTGATGAACTACCAGCCCGACGTGCTCGACCACGTGTTCACGCTTGCGCACGAGGCAGGGCACTCGATGCACAGCTTCTACTCCGCCAAGCACCAGCCCTTCCAGTACTACAACTACACGATCTTCGTCGCCGAGGTGGCCAGCACCTTCAACGAGCAATTGCTCAGCCGCCGGCTGCTGGCCAAGGCCAAGAGCGAGGAAGACCGCGCTTTGCTCATCAACCGCGAAATCGACGGCATTCGCGCCACGATCATCCGCCAAACGATGTTCGCCGAGTTCGAGAAGATCATCCACGAGCTCGTCGAGGCCGGCGAGCCGCTGACGATCGACAAGTTCAAGTCAGTCTACCGCGAACTGCTCGAGGCCTACTTCGGCCCCGACTTCACGCTCGACGATGAGCTCTCGCTCGAGTGTCTGCGCATCCCGCACTTCTATCGGGCATTCTACGTCTACAAGTACGCCACCGGCCTCTCCGCGGCGATCGCCCTGGCCGAACGGGTCACGAGCGGCGGCCGCGCCGAACTCGACGCCTACCTTGGCTTCTTGAAAGGGGGCTGCTCGAAATACCCGCTCGAACTACTTCGCGACGCCGGCGTGGACATGGAAAGTCCGGAGCCGGTGGACCGGGCGCTGGCGCGGTTCGAGGAGTTGGTGGGCGAGCTCGAGGGGTTGATGTAGCTCCCCTTAGCCCCCCGTCAATGACGGGGGGAGAGCAACGGCGGTTGCGGCGGAGCGCCAAGGTCAACGCGTTCGGTGAATCACCATCCTCCTCCCCCGGCGACTCGCCGGGGGCTAATGTTCAACTCCGGATCAACCAAGGGCCCGACGCCATGTCCGGCATCCTCGCGACGATGGTCACGTTGACCACGTACGGAACTTGGCTCCGCGGCGACGAACGCGGCTGGACCGAAGATGGCCGTGCGCGGGATCCGAATCCACAACTCATGGAAGCAGATCAACGGCGACTCAAGCACCCTGCATTTGTCTTCAGTGACGAAATACTCCGGTTCGTGGGACAAACCATTGGTGACTCGCTTGTGGGGCGGATGTCGCTTCCCATCTGGGCGATGTCGGTTCACAACACACACGGCCACATCCTCTATGGTCCGACGGCCCACTCCCCAGCGGCGGTCGTCAAGTGTGCAAAGGACGCCGCTCGTTATGCGTTGCGGGTGGGGCGGCCGCTGTGGACTGAGGGTTACGACAAGCGATATTGCTTCGACGCCGACGCGGTGCGCGAGCGCATACGCTACATCGAGGATCACAACGCCGAGTTGGGCTGGGCCCGACGCCCTTGGTCCTTCGTGCGAATACCGGAGGAGTTGGCGTTCGATTGACGCACGATCGCGCGCATTAGCCCCCCGTCAATGACGGGGGGGGAAATACCGATGAATGTGCGGACCGCCCAAGGTCACCGCGTTCGGTGAATCACCATCCTTGACCCCCGGCGACTCGCCGGGGGCTAATGAGCGCCCAACCGCGCCAAGATCGCGTCCACGTCATACACGCACCCGCCCCAAGCGCCGCCGCTGGCGGCTTGGAGCGCTGCCCACAGACGCGTGTCGTCCGGCAACCGGGGATCGGCGGCGATGCCGGGGTGCGTAGGGCGGCTGGCGAGTACGACGGCCCCTTCCTCCGCGCTGAACTCGCGCTCTCCGTCGCCGACTAAGTCGAGGCTGCCGATGAGCCGCACGCGGTCGACGATGATCCGCACGAGATCGCCGTCGCGCAAGCGGCCGATCGGGCCGCCGGCCAAGGCCTCCGGCCCCACGTGGCCGATGCATGCGCCGGTGCTCACGCCGGAGAAGCGGGCATCGGTGATCACGGCCACCTCGCGGCCCCACTTCAAGTGCTTGAGCGCCGAGGTGACCTGATAGGTCTCTTCCATGCCGGAGCCGAGCGGCCCGCGCCCCGCGAGTACAAGCACGTCGCCGGGCTTAATAGCTGGCTGCGTTTGTCCCTTGATCGCCGCCACGGCGTCGGACTCGCGGCAAAAAACGCGGGCACGGCCGGTCTTGCGGTAGACTCCGTCCGAATCGACGACCGTCGGATCAATGGCCGTGGCCTTGATCACGCTTCCCTCCGGCGCGAGGTTGCCGCGCGGGAAGCAGATCGTGCTCGTCAGGCCGCGCTCGCGGGCAACCGCCGGGGCCATGATCACGTCGTTGGGGTCGACTCCGTCGCGGTCCCAGAGCAACTTGCGAACACGTTCGCGGCGTTCCGAACGCTCCCAAGTCTCGAGCACTTCGCCCAGCGTGCAGCCGGCCACTGTCAGTACGTCGAGGGCGAGCAGCCCCAACTCGCGCAGGTGCAGCATGATCTCCGGCACGCCGCCGGCCAAGAACATCCGCACGGTTGGATGCCCCACCGGGCCATTGGGGAGCGCATCGACGAACCGCGGCACCAGCCGATTGACCTCGGCCCAGTCGTCGACCGTCGGCCGCCGCAGCCCCGCCGCGTGCGCCACCGCCGGCACGTGCAGCAACAGGTTCGTAGAGCCACCGCAGGCCGCATGCACGATCATCGCGTTGCGGATCGAGGCGTCGGTGAGAATGTCTTTGAGCGCCAGCCCGCGCTCGGTGAGCCTCCACAAGGCTTGAGCGCTGCGGGTAGCCAGGTCGAGCCAAATCGGCTGGCCACTGGGGGCGAGCGCCGAGTGGGGCAGGGCCATGCCGAGCGCTTCGGCGACGACTTGGCTCGTGGCCGCGGTGCCCAAGAATTGGCAGCCGCCGCCAGGCGAAGCGCAGGCACGGCAGCCGAGGGCCGCCGCGTCTTCGAGCGAGATCTCGCCGTGGGCATAGCGGGCCCCGATCGTTTGGATCTTGCCGGCATCTTCGCCCGAGGCCGGCGGCAAGGTCACGCCCCCCGGCACGAGCACGCTCGGCAGGTCGCTGCAGCCGGCGAGCGCCATCATCATGGCCGGCAGCCCCTTGTCGCAGGTTGCCACGCCGAGCACGCCGCGGCGCGTGGGAAGCGAGCGGATAAGACGCCGTAGCACGAGCGCGGCGTCGTTGCGATAGGGCAGGCTGTCGAACATGCCTGGCGTGCCTTGGCTGCGGCCGTCGCACGGATCGGAGCAGTAGGCGGCGAACGGCACGCCTCCTTTGGCCTTGAGTTCGCGCGCGGCCGCTTGCACGAGCAGGCCGACTTCCCAGTGCCCCGTGTGATAGCCCAGCGCGATCGGCCGGCCATCGGGCGCACGCACGCCCCCTTGGGTGCTCAGCAGCAGGAACTGCGGCCCCAGCATCTCGCGCGGGTCCCAACCCATGCCGGCGTTTTGCGTGAGGCCGAACAGATCGCCGCTGGGGGCGTAGCGGAGCATGTCATCGGTCAGCGGCAGCGAACCGGTCGGGCCGGCGGCGGTCGTTTCGATGTCGTACAGGGCGGCCGGAGCGTCCCAGAGCCAAGCGGCGTCGGACACGAGGGATTCCTGAAGCGTTTCGTTGGAAGACCGTTGGTGCAATAAATTAGCCCCCCGTCAATGACGGGGGGCGACCACCGCGTATGCTTGATCGCACGGTCGGTTATCGTGGCTGGTAATTCGCCATCCTTGCCCCCCGGCGACTCGCCGGGGGCTAATAATTACGCTCCTTCGGTTGCCGACCGAAGCACGCGGCGGCGAACGAGTGCCGCCACGGCCAGCGGCAGCGCCAGCGAGATCGCCAGCGCCGTCGGCAGCCACTCGTGGTCGCGCGAAAACGAACCGAAGCACGCGTAGGCCACCGCGATCCCCAGGTTACTGAGCGCGACCGCCGGCAGGAACCGCCGCCAGGGCATCTGCGCCGCGCCGAGCAACAATACGCTCGCCTCGGCCAAGAGCGGCAACGCCCTGAGCAATACGATCAGCAGCGTTCCCTGCCGTTCGCCAATGCGGTCGATCGCCGCCAGATCGTCGGCCGAGGCCAGCCGGGCAGCCAAGGGGCGGCCGAACCGCCGCGCCAGGCCAAAGCCGAACACGGCCCCCAACGTCAGGCCCAGCCAGGAGGCCAGCGCCCCGAGCCCCGTGCCGAGTTCGCTCCCGGCCAGCGTGCTGACCACGCTGGAGGGGACCGGCAGCAGAATGTCGGTGGCGAGCGTGGCCGTGACGGCGGCGAACATCACTTCCGGGCGGCGAATTCGCTCGAGCAGCCCCGGCAGCGAGCCTTCGAGCTGGGCCCCGAACAGCGCGAACGGCACGGCCAGCACGACCAGCGCCGCAGTCACGAGCAGCAAGATCCGCACGGGTCGGGGCATCTTTAGGCGATTCACACGCCCCTGCCCGCTGACGAACCGCCGGGCATGGGACTTAATGGAGTTTGGGGCCAAGCCGCGCCGCGGCCCGACGGCGGCGGATTCGGGGCAACCTGCCTCGTTGACGCGTGCAGCCGGCGAGCCTAAGTTTGCCGTTCTGGGCAGGCCGCCCCGCTGCTCCTTCTATTGTGCGAACCTGGGTGTCGTTCATGCAACTCTGCGCCTCGTGGGCCGCAATTCTGCTGCTGGGCCTGGCCGCTCCCGCCGCCGAGACCGAGGAGTTCGTGCTGGTCGCGTTCTTGCAGAGCGAGCCCGCCGCCCACGAGTGGCGCCCGCTGGCCGACAAGCTGACCGCTGAGAATTTGGCCGCGCAGCAGGCCTGGCTCGAGCGGGGACCGCTGGCGGCGGCGCTAGCCGCTCTGCCGGCGAGCGACGAGCAGCACCGCGCCGAGGCCGAGCGCCAAATCGGCGCCGCCCGCGCGCAGCTCTTCGAGAAGCACCCCCTGTCGGCCGAGCAATTCGAGGAGTTGCTGGTGCTCCGCGGTAGGCTCGAGCAAGCGTCGATCGAGCGGCTGGCCCGGGCGTACCGCATCGCCACTTACAACACCTATCACGGCGATCGGGCCGAATACGATCGTCGCCGGCAGGCCTGGGAAAACGTGCTCTCGGCCTGGCGGTTGACTGGCAGCCGCCCCGAACAGCGGCAAACGCTGATCGCGTGGCTCCGGGCAGCGGGAGAGGCCGGCACGCTACCGGAGACGCCGCGGTTCGTGGGCGCGGCAGAGACGGCCCAGGCGAAGCCGCCGGCAGTTGAGTCCGTCGTGGACGAGCAGCCCGAGCGCGTGGCCGCCCCGCGGCGTGAGCCGGCTCGCGCGCCGGAGGCGCTTGCTCCGTCCGGCCCGAACCAGATCGCGCGCCAGCCGGCGCGGATTGCGGCCCCCGGCGGCTCTGAGTTGGCCGAGCAGCCGCGGCCGACGGGAAGTCGCGAGCCTGCGGCGTCGCCACGGCGATCGTCCCCCGCCCCTCAGGCGGCCGACGCGCCCGCGCGGGTGACGGCCCGCCGCCCTGTGGCCGCGCCGCGGCCGAACGTCGACAAGCCTTCGGCTTCGTCCGCCCCCAACAACGATGCTCCGCGGACGGCGCGACGTGCCCGCGCTGGCGCTCCCGCGAAGAGCAGCCCCCGCATCGCCGCGCCCGCCGGCCCCGCCCTGGGAGCGCACGACGTTCGACCTGAGGGTCGGGAGTTGGAGCTAGCGCCTCGTCGCGAGCATGCGCCGCAGCCCGCCCGAGTTGCCGAGCATGGCCCCCGCCGCACGCAAGCCTGGGAGCTGCGTATCTCCCGCGCGGCCGAGCACGAGGAGTTGGCCACGGTCGACGCGGAGACGGCTCAAACCGCAGAAGACGCCGTGCAGATCAATCTTAGCGAGCTTTCGGTGCGGATCGGCGGCTTCAATTTCGCCCTGGCCGCCCTCGAGTCGCGGCTTGGGGACCGCGGACCCTGGTCGGCCGACCAGCTCGAACCGCTGGTGCAGCAGCTCGACGAGCTAAACCAATTGCGGAGCATGCTGGCCGAGTACCGCGCCGTGGCCGCCGAATCGGAAGCGGCCATGCGACGGCTGGAGCCTCTCGAGCCGGTGGTCACCGTGGTGGCCGCGCGGATCTCGAAAGCCCGCGCCGACACGGTGAACCGAGCATCGGCCGAAGCTGGCCCCCGCGAGGAAGCCGAGCTCCTGCGGCTGGAAGGGCTGTCGGAGCGGTTGGCGCGGCTGGTCGGTGGGGAGCAGCGGTAGCAGCACTCACCTAGGGCTGCCCCTCTAGCGCCATCCGGCTACAATATCGGCGAGTCCAATCCTCTCGCCGCTCTCCGTTCCGGCGACGCGTCCGTCGCCCACTCGATGCATGTTTCGTTGCCGCCGGACGTGTTCTTGCACGTTTGTCAGGTCCACGACCGAGTGCGGGAACTGTGGCATGCGTCCGGCCGCGAACGAGCGTCGCTGCACGATGCAACCTGGGGGCGCGAGGTCATCTACGACGCCTTCGGTGAACTAATCCTGCTGGATCTCGCGGTGGCCGGAGTTGTGTCGTCGAAGAAGAACCGTTCGATGAAGCCCGAGCGGTTGGCGCTGGTCCTCAAATATCTGCGAATGGAAGGACGCCCGGGCGGCGAGTTCTGCCGATGGATGGCTGATCATCGCGAGACCTATCCCTTGCTCTGCCAGCAGTTCATGCTGCTCAACTACTGCCGGTTTGTTCTGCTGACGGCTCTCGAACCTTTCGCGGCCCTCGCTGCCTAGAATACCTCCCATCCCATGGCCTCCCCCGCCGTTCCCGCCGCCACCTTGTCGCCGGCCGTGCCTGCGAGTCCCTTGGGCCGCGCGGCGCTCGCCGCCTACACGCTGGCCGTGCGCGAACTGGTGCGGTTTTTCCGGCAGCGGCACCGCGTCTTCGGCGCGCTAGGCCAGCCGATTCTGTTCTGGCTGCTGTTCGGCGCCGGTCTGGGCCCCTCGTTCGCCCTGCCCGGGCGCACCGGCGGCCTGACCTACTCGGAATACTTCTTCCCCGGCACGCTGGTGCTGATCCTGCTGTTCACGGCCATCTTTGCCACGATCTCGATCATCGAGGATCGCCGCGAAGGCTTTTTGCAGGGAGTGCTCGTCTCGCCCGCGCCGCGGGGGGCGATGGTGCTCGGCAAGGTCCTGGGGGGCACGGCCATCGCCCTGCTCGAGGCCCTGATCTTCCTGGCTCTCGGCCTGGCCTGGCTATGGCTGCCAGCGGGACCCGTCGGCATCGTCGGTTCGATTCTGCTGCTCACCGTGATTGGCCTCGCGCTGACGTCGCTGGGGTTCGTACTGGCCTGGCGGATGGATTCGACCCAGGGCTTTCACGCCGTGATGAACGTGTTTCTCATGCCGATGTGGCTCCTCTCCGGCGCCTTCTTCCCGGCTGCCGGCGGCTGGTTGGGCTGGATCATTCGGCTGAATCCGTTGACCTATGGAATGGCGGCGCTGCGGCGGCTGCTCTATTGGAACGCTTCGCCCGAAACGCTGGCCGCGGTTCTGCCGGCGGGGCTCCCCGGCCTGGGGCTGAGCCTGGCGGTGACGGCGCTCTTTGCCCTGGGCATGCTGGGGCTGGCCGCCTGGTCGGCTTCGCGGACTACGAAGGGAGATTTGTTGTGAGAAGCGTGGCGGTCTATTGGACCGCGTTTGCCCTGGTGGTGGGGCTCGCCTACGGCACGCTCGTCGTGCTGCGGCGCCTGCAAGGCAACCCGCTGGCCGTGGTCCATGTCGAGCGGCCGACGCAGCTCCCTTTGGCCGGCCCACCGCTCGAGAGCTTCGAGCTCACCGACTCACAAGGCAAGCCGTTCTCGTCGCAGTCGCTGCGCGGACAGGTATGGCTCGGCAGTTTCTTCTTCACGAGCTGCCCAAGCGCCTGCCGGAAGCTCAATCAGGCGATCTCGGGGCTTCAGCAGAAGCACCCGGAACTGCAGTTCGTCAGCATTACCTGCGACCCTCAGAACGACACGCCTGAGGCGCTGGCCGCGTATGCGAAGCTCTTCAAGGCCGACCCAGCCCGCTGGCATTTTCTCACCGGGCCGATCGACTACATTCTGCGGATTGGGCGAGACGTTTTCAAAGTGACCGTGGTGCAAGGGGACCATTCGACGCGGGCAGCCCTGGTGGGGCGCGACGGCAAGATCATCGGCCACTTCAACCCGCTCGAACCCGGGGACCTCGCCCGGTTGGAAGAAGCCATCCCCAAGGCCTTGTCCGCCCCCCCTCTCCCCGTGGGAGAGGGGCCGGGGGTGAGGGACGGTGGGGATTCGAGTTCCGACGAACCTGCCGATCACGCGCCAGCTTCGGGCGCGAAAGCTGACGATCACGGTCCCTCACCCCAGCCCTCTCCCACAGGGAGAGGGGGCCGGAGGGGGGCAGACGGGCGATGAGCGTTTACGATCTGCCGGCGGTGAACGCGGCGCTCAACTCTTTGGCCACGGTGCTGCTCCTCGTGGGCTATGCGCTGATCAAGGCCCGCCGCGAAACGGCCCATCGCAATGTGATGCTGGCAGCTTTCGGCGTCTCGGTGGCGTTTCTCGGCTGCTACCTGGTGTATCACTCCTATGCCGGGCATGTCCCGTTTCAGGGGCCGTCCGCGGTGCGGACCGTCTATCTGGCGATTCTGTTCTCCCACATCGCACTGGCGGTTACCGTGCCGTTTCTGGCCGGGGCGACGATCTACTTCGGCCTCCGCAACCGCCGCCGGGCGCACGTCCGCGTGGCCCGCTGGTGCTTCCCGATCTGGCTGTATGTGTCCATCACAGGTGTGGTAATCTACGTAATGCTCTACCACCTCTACCCGGCCCCGCCGGCAAATGCCACGGCTGCGATCTCGCAGGAGAAATGATCCTCAATGAAATTTGAACCACGGAGACACGGAGACACGGAGAAGAAGAGAATTGCTCTCACGAATTCTCCGTGTCTCCGTGTCTCCGTGGTGAGAATCGTTGCGGCAGTCTTGCTGATTTCGGCGGCACTGGCCCAGCCGGCACTGGCTTGCCCTAACTGCAAGGACAGCTTCGCCGAGCAGGGGGCCAACGGGAAGAACCTGGCCCGCGGCTTCTACTGGAGCATCCTCTTCATGATGGGCGCCCCCTTCGCAATTTTGGGGGGCTTCAGCGGGTACATGTATCTCGAGGTCCGCAAAGCCCGGCGGCTTGCTGAGGGGTTGGGAGAAGCGAACCGCCGAGACGCCGAGACGCCGAGCAAGGCACTTTAGGTTGGTTCCTCTCCGCGGTTCGTAACAGGTCAACCGGAGCCCGCCATGGCCAAGTCTCAACCTACCGTGGCAATTCTGGGCGCGAGCGAGGATCGCCGGAAGTTCGGCAACAAGTCGCTGCGGGCGCATGTGGCGTGCGGCTACACGGCCTACCCCGTGAACCCCCGGGGCGGCACGATCGAGGGGCTGACCGCCTATCCCTCGCTGGCCGACGTGCCTGGCACGCTGGACCGCATTTCGGTCTATCTGACTCCCAGCCGCACCCTGGCGGCGCTCGACGAAATTGCCGCTAAGGGCTGCCGGCAACTCTGGCTCAACCCCGGCACGACCGACGCCGAAGTCCGCGCCCGGGCGGCGGAACTGGGGCTGAACGCCATTGAAGGCTGCAGCATCGTCGATCTGGGCGTTTCGCCGGGCGCGTTCCCCGACGAGTAAGTTTGGCTCGACCTACGTGCGATAGGCCAGGGTTTGCCCCACGCGGACCGACTCGAATGTCTCGCTGATTCCGTAGAGATTCTCGGCGGCGCCGAGGATGAGCCAGCCCCCTGGGGCCAGCCGCCCGCGAATCCGCTCCACCACGCTCCTCCGCGTCGGCTCGTCGAAGTAGATCAGCACGTTCCGGCAGAGCACCACGTCGAACGTCCCGAGCGACTCGAACGGGTCGACCAGATTGAGCTGGCGAAACGTGATCAACCGTCGCAGCACGGGCCGCACTTGGTAGCCTGCCGGACAAACGTCGAAAAAGCGGGCGAGTTGCGCGGCCGACAGGCCGCGGGCAACGTCGCGACGGGCGTACTCGGCTTTCTCGGCGGCCTGCAGCGCCTCGGCCGAGATGTCGGTGGCCACGATCTCGCAGGCCTTGGCCCCGCTGCGGTCGCCGCCGGCTTCGGCCACGAGCATGGCCAGCGTGTAAGCTTCTTGCCCCGTAGCGGTGGCGGCCGACCAGAGCCGCAAGGGGCGCTTAGCGGCCGCTGCCTGCGCTTGGCGCTCTGGCAGGATTCTCGTGCGGAGGGCCTCGAAGGGATGTGCGTCGCGAAAGAACGAAGTTTCCTGCGTCGTGATGGCCGCCACCACGGCGGCCGCGAGTGCCGGGTCGCCGCGGCTCAGCCCAGCAGCAAGATCCTCGTAGCTCGTGAGGCCGGCAGTTTGCATCACCGGCTCCAGGCGATGCCGCACGAGGTAGGCTTTGTCAGGCGTGAGCGCGACGCCGCAGAGGCTGTGGATCAGCCGTCGCAGGGCGTCAAACGTTTCGGGCGCCAGGTGCATCGACCAGCGAGGTGCTCGGCGGTGAGTGGATTACGGGAGGGCCGCGGCGCGCACCGCGGCAGAGATCTCGCCGAGCGGAAGCACGAGGTCAGCCAATCCGGCTTCGACCGCGCTCCGAGGCATCCCCCAGACTACGCTCGACGACTCGTCTTGGGCGATGACGATCCCGCCGGCGCGGCGCACGCTGCCGAGCCCCGCGGTGCCGTCGTTGCCCATGCCGGTCAGCACGATCGCGGCCAGGTCCGATCCGAGGGCCGCGGATGCCGTGCGAAACAGCACGTTGGCCGACGGGCGGCAGCCTCCCTCGGGCGGCTGCTCGGTGCAGACCGTCATCAACCGTCCGGCGGCGTCGCGACGCAGGGCTAGGTGCTTGCCCCCCGGAGCAATGTACACGCGGCTGGTCTGTACGAGATCGCCATCAAGGGCCTCGATCACCTCGCGGTTGATCCGGCGAGCAAGGTTCGCCGCCAGTGACCGGGTAAACGTAGGTGGCATGTGCTGCACGATAAATACCGGGGCTACGATTTGTCCCAAACCAGGCAGCAGTTCCGCGAGCGCCGGCGGACCCCCGGTCGACGACGCGACCGCGATCCCGCGTAGCTTTCGCGGCCGGACGCTCGGCTCGCTTTTGGTCGTCGTTGGAGGGGCCTTGAGCGGCGCAGCGGGCGCCACGCTTCCTCCCGGCCTCCGCCGGTGAAGAAAGGCTCGAAGCTTGGGCACGAGGTCGAGCCGCAATTGGGCAATTGCCTCTTCCGGCGAGGCGGCGCTCGGTTTGGCCACGAAATCGAAGGCGCCTGCCCCCAGGGCCTGCACGGTCACGTCGGCGCCGCGCTGGGTGAAGGCGCTCACCATCACCACGCCCACCTGGCGCTCCGCTGGTTGGGCGAGATTCCACTGCCGCAGCGCCGCCAGCGTCTCGAGGCCGTCCATGCCCGGCATCTCGACGTCGAGCGTCACCAGATCGACGTGGGCGGTTTGCAGGAAATCGAGAGCCTTTTGGCCGCTGAAGACCGAGCCAGCCACCACCAAGTCGGGCAACCCGGCCAGCGCGCTTTCAAGAGCCGCGCGAAAGACGCGCGAATCGTCGACGATCAGGACACGCGCCGGTTCCATCGCGTCAGTAGATGGTGCTCGCAGAAAGACAGGAATGCGCGCAGGTCAGCATAATGCGGCGCCAAACAGCCTCTCCATACTACACTACTCCGCCCTGTCAGGCGGTGGAGGCCCGTGCTTAGGAGCGGACCCGTTCCAGATATTCGCCGGTGCGGGTGTCGATCTTTACACTGTCCCCCATTTCGATGAACGCCGGAACATACAGTTCGGCGCCGGTCTCCACCTTGATCGGCTTGGTCAGGTTCGTGGCCGTGTTGCCGCGGACCGCCGGCTCGGCGTATTCGACCTTGAGGACCACATGGTTGGGCGGGGTGATGGAAATCGGCCGCTCGTTGAACAGCACCATCGAGCAGATCATGCCTTCCTTCAGATACTTCCAGGCCTCGTCGACCAAGTCCTTCGAGAGCTCATATTGCTCGAAGGTGGTGTTCTCCATGAAGAAGAACGTGTCCTGCTGCCGGTAGAGGAATTGGGCCTCAATCTCGGAAACGTCAGCCGCTTCCATCGAGTCGCCGCTCTTGAGCGTGCGATCGATCACGGTGTTGCGGAGCAGGTTCTTGAGCCGCATCTTGTACATCGCCTGCCCCTTGCCCGGCTTGACGAAGTTGCACTCGACGATCAGATAAGGGTCTCCGTCGATCTGCACCTTGAGTCCCTTGCGCAGATCGCTCGTATTGTAGTTCGCCACGAAAATTTCCTGCTGACGCGGTTGCTGATGAATCCTCTGAGGTCGCCCTGCGAACCGTCCGTCCGCCACGTCTGCGAAGACGGGGCCGACTGGCAACAGACGCTGCGCGACGCGGTTCGCGATGCGGCCGAACTTTGCCGGGCGTTGGGGCTCGAGCCCCCCACGGCCGGAGATCGGCAGGCGGCGGCCGACTTTCGAGTGTTCGTGCCGCGGCCCTATCTGCAGCGAATCCGGCCGGGCGACCCGGACGATCCGCTCTTGCGGCAGGTGCTGCCCGTGGCTGCCGAGACGGCGCCTTCGCCTGGGTTCTCGCACGACCCCGTGGGCGACCGCTCAGCGGTCCGCCAACCTGGCTTGCTGCACAAATACCGCGGAAGGGCCTTGATGGTAGCAACCGGGGCCTGCGCCGTCCATTGCAGGTACTGCTTCCGACGCCACTTCCCCTACGACGAGGCCCCGGGCACGCTGGCGGGCTGGACGCCGGCGCTCGAAACGCTGGCCGCTGACCCTTCGATCCATGAGCTGATCCTGAGCGGCGGTGATCCGCTGATGCTGCGCGATGAGCGGCTGGCCGAGCTGACTGAGGCGTTGGCCGAGATCCCGCATCTCCGCCGGCTACGGGTCCATACGCGGCTGCCCGTAATGATCCCCGCCCGCGTGAACGACGAGCTCCTAGGATGGCTCACCGGAACCCGCCTCGCCCCCTGGATGGTGGTGCATATCAATCACCCCCGCGAGGTGGACACAGCCGTGGGCGCTGCGTTGGGGCGGCTGGTCGATGCAGGTGTGCCTGTTCTGAATCAAGCCGTGCTGCTGAGGGGTATCAACGACGAGGCCGAGGTGCTCGCCGAACTGTGCGAGTTGCTCGTGGATCTGCGCGTTTCGCCCTATTACCTGCACCAACTCGATCGTGTAGCAGGGGCTGCCCATTTTGAAGTCAGCGTCGAGCAAGGCCGGTCGATCGTGGCTGAATTGCGGCGCCGGCTGCCGGGCTTTGCCGTGCCACGCTATGTTTGCGAGCAGCCGGGCGGCGAGCATAAGATGTTGTTAGAATAGCGGTTGGCAATGTGGGCGCAGCCGACTGCCCGCTTTGGCGGCTTGCCTTGGAGGGTAGCGCTGCCTAGCATTGGCCGCCCGCCCACAAATTGGGTCGCTGGTAGGCCAGACCAAGGCTCTATGAGTTTTCGGTTACGGCGGCTTGGTGCCTAGGTTTGTGACCAGTACAACGGAAGGGTGTCCCCAGCGCAGGGGAGTCAAAACGAGACCCGGAACAGGCTCGTCGACTCCTTCGCCCGGGCATCGTGGCGGGGATGGTCCCGCGCGCGGGCGGAATTCTTGAAGAGGAGTGGTTTCTCGATGGTCGTTCGTAAACGTCTCGGCTTCACCCTGGTTGAACTGCTGGTGGTGATCGCCATTATCGGCGTGCTCATCGCCCTGCTGTTGCCGGCCGTACAATCGGCGCGCGAGGCTGCTCGCCGGACGCAATGCACCAACAACCTCAAGCAGCTGGGCTTGGCCCTGATGTTGTATCAGGATCAGGTCAAGGTGCTGCCCATGGGCGCCTACAACGAGCAGGGGGCTGGCTGGACCTGTTACATCCTTCCCTTCATCGAGCAGCAGAACCTGTACTCGACGCTGCGGTTCATCGAGAGCGATGAAGGGCAGTGGGCACACCCCACGGATCTGATCACGCCGGCGATCCGCGCAACTCGACCCAACATGCGCGCGACCGAAACGGTGATCCCCGGCTACCGCTGCCCCTCGGCAGGCGTGGCGGAGCACGTGAAGTACATCTCGAGCGATAACTGGAATACGCTCGCCCGCGTCCCAGGTTGCTATCTTGGCAGCGCCAGCGGCAAGGCCAGCAACCAAAACCTGTCGCAGATGCGCAACTTGGACGGGATGATCTTCACCAGTTCAGGCGTGAAGATCGGCGACGCCACAGACGGACTTTCGAACACGATGCTGGTCGGCGAGACGCTGCCTGACGATACGCCGTCTGAAGTCCGCGAGCCCCACCAAGGCGCCAACGCCGATCACTGGTACATCGGCAGCGACGACATCGACATCGGCGACGACTTTTCTGAGTTTCTGGGGTCGACCGGCGTGCGGATGAACATCTATCTCGACAAACTCCGCACCGGCGAGATTCCGTCCGACGGCGTAAACGCCATGCAGCTTAGCTATGGCAGCGCCCACCCGGGCGGCTGTCACATCCTGCTGGGCGATGGCTCGGCCCGCTTCGTGTCGGAATCGATCAATCCCATTACGTGGTCGAACCTCGGCAACCGTGAAGATGGCCAGCCGCTGGGCGAGTTCTAGACGCCCGTCGTTGGCAATCCATCGGTTAAGGTCCGTTGTTGCGTCTGCCGTAGGAGCAGTTACTTGAAGAGTCTTGGATCGTTGCCTGCGTTGATCGTGTGCGCGGCGCTGTTGCCGCTCTGCGGCTGCACCTCCGAGCAGGAAAAGCTAGAGGATGTCTACGGCAAGGCCGCCGAGGCGATCGAAGCCGGCGACATGACCACCGCCATCAGCCTGCTCGACCAACTCATCGAGGCCCGGCCGCAACCGGGACTTTACCTGGAGCGCGCCCAAGCCAAGCTCAAGGCCGGCGACGAAGCAGGCGCCACCGCCGACTGCAAGGAAGGGCTGAAACTCGAGTCCGACAACCGCGATCTGAAGTGGTTGCTGGCGGAGATCAAGAAAGACGCCAAGCAGCGCTTCAAGGGCAAGAATCAGCAGCCGCCGGGCCGGTCGAAGTAAGTTCCGAGCTAGCCCCATCCTGCTCTTAAATCGCTCCCTTTCGTGCATTACCGCACGCCGTACGCGGCTGGGCTGGTGGTCGGCCGCTTCGCCCCCTCTCCCTGTGGGAGAGGGCTAGGGTGAGGGCCCGCGACCATCAGCTTCCTGGTCGGGAGTTGGCGGTGTTCGGCGGGTCGCCGTGCGCCCGAGTCTTCAAGGTCCCTCACCCCCTGCCCCTCTCCCACGGGGCCACGGGGAGAGGGGAGGAAGCGTCGGCTGTCGGCCCCTCTTTCCTAGTCTGGGGACCGTCCAGGCAATTGGCCGGGCCCTGGCGGTCGGTTAGACTCAAGGGGGTCCCCTCCCGCCTTTGCCGCTTCCTGCGGTGCTTGCCAAGGTTCCTGTCATGCGACGAATTCCCTGCGCCGTCGTGGCTCTGGTGGCGTTCTCCGGCGTAACGGCGCGCGGCGAAACGCCGGCCGAGGTCGACTTCGCCCGCGACGTCCAGCCGCTGCTCGCCAGCCGCTGCCTCGAGTGCCACGACAAGAAGCAGCAGAAGTCGGGCTTTCGCCTTGACGTGCGGAAGACTGCTTTCGAGGGCGGCGAGTCGGGCGAGCCGGCCATCGTGCCTGGCGACGCCGATGCCAGCCCGCTCGTACTGCGGGTAGAAAGCCAAGACGAATCCGACCGCATGCCCCCCGAGGGCGCGCCGCTGACGGGCGAGCAGATCGCACTGCTCCGCAAGTGGGTGGCCAGCGGCGCCAAGTGGCCCGACGAGCTCGCCGGCGACGAGCGCGACAAGACCAAGCACTGGGCGTTCGTACCGCCGGTCCGTCCCGAGCTGCCGGCGGTCAAGAACGAAGTTTGGGTGCGGAACGCGATCGACCGCTTCATTTTGGCTAAGCTCGAGCAAGAGGGTCTGCTCCCGTCGCCGGAGACCGATCGGGTAACGCTGATCCGCCGGTTGAGCCTTGATCTGATCGGGTTGCCGCCGACGATCGAGGAGGTCGAGGCGTTCATCCACGATTCGTCGCCCGACGCTTACGAAAAGCTCGTCGACCGACTGCTCGCCTCGCCCCACTACGGCGAGCGCTGGGCCCGCCACTGGCTCGACGCCGCCCGCTACGCCGATTCCGACGGCTACGAGAAAGACAAGCTCCGCTGGGTCTGGTTCTTCCGCGATTGGGTGATCAACGCGCTCAACAAAGACCTCCCCTACGACCAGTTCATCATCGAGCAGCTCGCCGGCGACCAGTTGCCGGGCGCCACGCAGGACCAGCTCGTGGCGACCGGCTTCCTCCGCAATTCGATGCTCAACGAAGAAGGGGGCATCGACCCCGAGCAGTTCCGCATGGAGGCCATGTTCGACCGCATGGACGCCATCGGCAAGAGCATTTTGGGCATCACCATTCAGTGCGCCCAGTGCCACAACCACAAGTTCGACCCGGTGACGCAGGAAGACTACTACCGGCTCTTCGCCTTCCTCAACAACGACCACGAAGGCAACGTGCTGGTCTACACGCCCGCCGAGCAGATGCAGCGGGCCGAAATGTTTCGCCAAATCAAGGAGATCGAAGGGGAGCTGCAACACCGCACGCCCGACTGGCAAGAGCAACTGGCCAAGTGGGTGGAGAAGACCAAGAGCGACCAGCCCGAGTGGACCGTGCTCGAGCCCGACGAGGCCGAGGGCCTGACCGGCAGCCAGCGGTACTTCCTGCAATCCGACCACTCGCTCCTCGCCCAGGGCTATGCTCCCACGCATCACACGCACGTGATTCACGTCCGCAGCGACTTGACGGAGATTCGGGCGTTCCGGCTCGAGCTGCTCAATGACCCGAATCTGCCCCGCAACGGACCGGGCCGCTCGATCCTCGGCACCGGGGCGCTCACCGACATCGAAATCGAAGCGGCGCCCGCGGGCGAGCCCGACAAGAAGCAGAAGATCAAGATCGCCAGCGCCACCGCCGATGTGAATCCTCCCGAGGCCGAACTGAACCCGATCTACGACGACAAGTCAGGCAATCGCCGCATCACGGGGCCAATCGCCTTTGCCATCGACGGCAAAGACGAAACCGCCTGGAGCCACGAAGTCGACCCCGGCCGCCGCAATCTTCCGCGCAAGGCCGTTTTCGTGCTCGAGCAGCCGATCAAGAATCCCGGCGGCACGCTGCTGACCATTCATCTCAAGCAGTACCACGGCGGCTGGAACAGCGACGACAACCAGAACAACAACCTCGGGCGCGTGCGGCTGAGCATCACCGGCGCCGAGAACGCCGTGGCGGACCCGCTGCCCGCGTCAGTGCGTCCGGTTCTCAGCGTGCCGGCGGCCGAGCGGTCTCCTGGGCAAACCGCCGCGCTGTTCAGCCACTGGCGCACGACCGTGCCGGAGTGGAAGGAGGCCAACGAGCGGATCGAGGCGCTCTGGAAGACGCATCCCGAAGGGCACATCCAACTCGTCTTGCTCGCGCGCGACAACCCGCGGAACACCGCCATGCTCAAGCGGGGGGACTTCCTCAAGCCGGACCGCAAGGTCGAGCCGGGCGTGCCTGGCTTTTTGCACCCGCTGCCGGAGAACGCGCCGGCGACGCGGCTGACCTTCGCCAAGTGGCTGGTCGACCGCAACTCACCGACCGCGGCTCGTTCGCTCGTGAACCGCGTTTGGCAAACCTACTTCGGCATCGGGCTGGTGAGCTCCAGTGAAGACCTCGGCACGCAGGCCGAGAAACCTTCGCACCCCGAACTCTTCGACTGGCTGGCCGTGGAATTCATGGACCGCGGCTGGAGTCTGAAGGACCTGCACCGACTGATCGTCACCTCGGCCACCTATCGGCAAAGCTCCCAGGTGAACGACGAGTTGCTGGCGCGCGATCCCTACAACCGCCTGCTGGCCCACGGCCCGCGCGTGCGGGTGGAGGCCGAGATCGTGCGCGACATCGCGCTGGCGGCCAGCGGCCTGTTGACGCCGACCGTGGGCGGCCCAAGCGTCTTCCCGCCGCTGCCGGAGTTCATGATCCAACCGCCGGTAAGCTATGGCCCGAAGATTTGGCAAACCGCCGCGGGCCCCGACCGCTATCGCCGCGGGCTCTACACCTTCCGCTACCGCTCGGTCCCCTACCCCGTGCTGCAAACGTTCGACGCCCCCAACGGCGACTTTTCCTGCGTTCGCCGCGTGCGATCGAATACGCCGCTGCAAGCGCTCGTGGGACTCAACGAGCCGGTGTTCGTGGAGTGCGCCCAGGCGCTCGCGGCTAAGACCCTCAGCGAAGGGGGCGACTGCGATGAGAGGCGGCTGGACTACGCCTTCCGCCGCTGTTTGTCGCGGCAGCCGACGGCCGACGAAAGGGCCGAGCTGCTGGCCTTCTACGGCAAACAAAAGGAACGCGCCGCCGAAGGCTGGCTGAACCCCTGGCAAATCGCCGGCGGCGAAGGGGCCGCGAAGCCGACGGTGCCGAAGGGGGCCACGCCGGTGGAACTGGCCGCCTGGACCGCGGTGTCGCGGGTGCTGTTGAACCTGGATGAAACGATCACGAAAGAGTAGGCCTACTACCTACTTCTGCTAGCCTCCGAGGAAGCCGAGATGAACTGCCAATCGCATCTGCACCGCGGACAAGACCCGCGCGAGGTTTCGCGCCGTTGGTTCTTGCAGGATTGCGGGGTAGGCCTGGGGGCGATGGCCCTGGGCGCGCTCGGAGCGCGTTCGGCCCGAGCCGACGCCGCAGCCGACGATCTGCCCAACCCGCTGGCGGTCAAGCAGCCCCATTTTCCGGCCAAGGCCAAGAACGTCATCTTCCTGTTCATGGCCGGCGCTCCCAGCCATCTGGAGATGTTCGACAACAAGCCGCAGTTGGCCAAGTTCGACGGCACGCTCCCTCCCAAGGAACTGATCGAGGGCTACCGCGCGGCCTTCATCAGCCCGAGCGCAACGTTCTTGGGTCCCAAGTTCAAGTTCGCCAAGCATGGGCAATGCGGGGCCGAGCTTTCCGAGCTGCTGCCGCATCTGGCTGAGGTCGTCGACGACATCACGATCGTCAAGTCGCTGGCCACCGACGCCTTCAACCACGCGCCGGCTCAAATCATGATGAGCACCGGCAGCCAGCAGTTCGGCCGCCCGAGCATCGGCGCCTGGACACTCTACGGTCTGGGCAGCGAATCGCAGAATCTTCCCGGCTTCGTGGTCTTCAGCTCGGGGGCCAAGGGGCCCAGCGGGGGCAACTCGAACTGGGGTTCTGGCTTTCTCCCGTCGGTTTACCAAGGCGTGCAGTTCCGCTCGAGCGGCGATCCGGTGCTCTACCTGTCGAATCCGGCCGGCGTCGACAGCGAGTTGCAGCGCGACTCACTCGACACCCTGGGCCGCCTGAACCGGATGCGGCTCGGCACGGTGGGAGATCCCGAGATCGCCACGCGGATCAGCTCCTACGAAATGGCCTTCCGCATGCAGACGAGCGCGCCCGAGCTCATGGACCTGTCGAAAGAGCCCAAGGAAGTGCTCGAGATGTACGGGGCCGAGCCCGGCAAACCCTCTTTCGCCAACAACTGCCTGCTCGCTCGCCGGCTGGTCGAGCGCGGGGTGCGGTTCGTGGAGCTGTTCCACGAATCATGGGACCAGCACGGCAACCTGACGAACGACATCAAGAAGAACTGCAAAGACACCGACCGGGCGAGCGCCGCCCTGGTGAAAGACCTCAAGCGGCTGGGGCTGCTCGACGACACGATCGTCGTTTGGGGGGGCGAGTTCGGCCGCACCCCGATGTGCCAAGACGGCAACGACGGCCGCGACCACCACCCCAACGCCTTCACCATGTGGCTGGCCGGCGGCGGCTTCAAGCCGGGCCTGACCTTCGGCGGCACCGATGATTTCGGCTTCAACGCCGTGCAGGACCGGGTGCATGTCCACGATCTGCACGCCACGCTGCTGCACCAGCTCGGCTTCGACCACACGAAGCTGACCTACCGCTTCCAGGGGCGCGACTTCCGCCTGACCGACGTCCACGGCAACGTGGTCACGAAGCTGCTGGCGTGAGCCGGGCACGACAGCGTTACCGCGAGGTCAGACTCACATAGCCCAACCGCAGTTGGTGCAAGGCGTCGCCCAGTAGGGCTTTCTCGTCGTCGCCCAAGTTGCCGGCCGTCTTCTGCTCGAGCACCTCGAGCAGATCGATGAAGTGCTTGGCCTCGGCCGGCCGCAGTTCGGCCTGGCCCGAGAGCGGGTGTGGAATCTGCCCCAGCGACACGAGCGCCTGGGTGGCCAGCATCGTCACCAGCTCGACGAACGACGCCGGCGGCAATTGCTCCGACGCCGCAGCCGGCGGCGCCTTTTCCGGATGAGCAAGCTGCTCCTTCTCGCGCTCGACCTGCGATTTCCAGTCTTCGTCGATGATGATCTTTTTGTCGTCAGGCATAGGAACTTCCGAAGGGAGCAGTACTGCTTGTTGTAGCGTCCGCCGCCATCGAGTCTACCGCGAACGCTCGCCCGACACGAGAACCCTCTTGCAAGGCGGCGTGACCAGCCCCGCGCCAACGCGGCGGTCATGTCGACTGGTCTCAGAAACGTGTAATCGGCAACGTCACATTACCGTGTCGAAGGTAGAAAATATCCGCAGGGCCTGGCGATTGAGCGCCCTCCGTGCTCTTACGATGGTAGAACCAAGATCGCTCCTGGCGATCGTCCTTCACGACGTCAAAAGCGGCGAGCAGGATGGGCCGAGCCTCGTCGGTAATTTCGGTGTCGAGCAAGGTCATGTCGCGAACGTCGCAGCGTGCTAGGACGGTGGCCAACCGCTCGTTGATCTTGCCGTCCCGCAGCGCGAGCCGCGGGAACTCATCAAGCCTTGAACTAGGCGGATAAGCCTCGCCCGGGGAATAGTCCGTGAGTTCGATCCCTCCCTCGTGCACGATCCGCGCGTAATAGACCGCTTTCCACGCGATGCGCCGGCTCCGCCCAGTCTCCTCGTACCGATACAGGTCGGCTTGGTGGTTACGGTATTGCTCCCGCCCCAGGGATAATCCCGCCGCGACAACGACGACCGCGATCATGAGCCGTTGCACCGAAAACCGCCGCGCAAGCCGGTCGACCACCGGTGGGACGATGTATAGCGCAACGAGTCCGACCACCACGGATGCCCCCACCATCATTGCCGTACCGACAATCTCAGCCTGACTCCCAACCCGACCGTAGTACCACTCCTGATCGGGCTCCGCCAGCGTCTGGGCATACGCGTCGTCCGTCATCCGGTCAGTGAGGTCCGAAAAGCACCAGGGGTCGCCCAAGGGAAACACCGTCGTCATCAGCACCGCGCTGCAAACGGCGAATCCGATCGCGAACGGAGCCTGTCGCCCCTTCAGAACGCCCACCACCGCGGCCAGCGCGCAGGCTACCGGCACGAACACACGGGCAGCGTACGACCAGGCGGGCGTCGCTTGGAAGAACGCGACGACGCCGAGCCCAACGACCAACGCCCCGCTCAAGAGAACCGCAATACGTCGCCTGGCCATGGATTATCTCCGCTCGCCCAAGCTCGATTCTCGCGCGCGGGCCAAACGTTGCCAAGCGCGGCTGCGCCGACCAGGCGCAATCGCTTGCCGGGCCCCGCCTACGGCCCGAGCACCCGGTTCGCCCCCGGATCGATCAGCCACAGCCAGTCATCGAGCAGAAACTCGAGCCGCGCGGCCAAGAGCGCGATCCGCCCCATCACGGTGTAGCCGAAGGCCGCGCCGAAGGTGATCATCATGAACCAAATGCCCACCCGCGCCACCGCGCCGACCGGGCCCTTGTGTTCGATCGAGAAGAAGAAGTAGACGAGCCCGGAGAGCACGCCGATCACCAGCAGCGTATTGCCCAGCGAGCCCCAGGGATCGATGCTGCCCGTTTGGGCGCTCCGCGTGATCAACGGCTGAATCGTGCTCACGATCTGACTCAGGAAGTCGGCCTGCAGAAAGCCGACCAGGCGGATGCCGGCCGTGGTGCCGACGATGAAGGCCAGCGGCCAGCGGGCAATCCACCCGCCCACCGGAGAGAGCCGCCAGAGGAGCATGATTCCCAGCCCCAGCGGAATCAGAAAGATCAGGTCCTGCTCGATCTCGAGCCCTGGCATGAACGTGTCTTTGACGAGCGTGGGCGAGAGCCGGGCCACGAGCGTGGGGATGATCGTGCTCCAGAAGGCATAGACCATCCAGTAGGCCGCCGAAATGCCGACAAAGATCGACTCGGCCAGCCGGTAGAACACGTTGTCTTTGTAGAGGAACGAGAAGACCGCCAGCGTGAGGAAGGCCGAGATCCAGAGGCCCACCGTGCGGGCCTGGCTGAGCTGGGCCTGACCGGCGGCGAACTCACGGTAGGTTGCGGCCTCAAAGCGCACGTTGGCTTGCCCTGCAACCGTGGGGGCCTGCTTCACGTACTCGCGGCCCATCCCCTGCGTGGTGAACATCGCCCGCCCGAGCAAGCCCAGCGCGCCCAGAACGAGCAGCGCTGTCCAAAACAAGGTCTCGCGCGAGCGCGGCGTCGGTGCAACAGGCGTGGAGTCGTCAGGCACGCGTCAGCTCCGGCGGCTCAGGAAGTACAACACGTTGCCGGCCAAGATCAGGCCGATCATCAGCAGGTGCGCTACGAGCTGCGGGCCCATCCGCCGACGGGCCTCGGAGAACGCAGGTCCGGTAAACTGCGGATAGGCCTCGGAGAGGGCTGCCTCGTACTCGGCGGCCCCCTTCACGCCCCCGAGCAGCCCCAAGAGCTGCCGCCCCAAGTACGGGTAGAACAGCGGCGCCTGCACCCCGGTGACGCCCGCGGCGGTGGGGACGCGGTACGGCGTCGAGGCGTATTGCACCCACTCCTTGGTGCCGGGCGTGCCGGCGCTGATGTTGAGCAGCAGGTCCATGTCTTGCACCGACTGCACGCCCTGCAACATGGGAATGTTGTTCAGGCTGGTGCCGCGGTGGTCGGTGGGAAACATGGCCATCAGATTGGTGACGATCACTTTGATGACGGCCTCCTTGCCGTCCTTGTACCCCAGGTTGACGTAGTTCTTGCCGTACTCGAGCTGCGGATAATTGGGCCGCAGCACGCTATTGATCCGCTCGTCGATCATGAGCGGCCCCACCGGCCAGAGGGCGATCATGTACATCTTGTGCCCCTTCTGGGCACAGTGCCGCACGAAGGCGGTGGCCATGGGGCCGATTTCCCCTTCGGCGCTCGGATCGTAGTCGAAGGCGATCATCACCTTCGAGCCGGGGGGCAGGTTCTCGATCGCGTCGAAGACCTTCTGCACGAGGGGCGTGGGATGCTCGGGAAACACCGGCTGCACGAGCACCGGAATGCCCACCGCGAGCAACATGGCCAGGTAGATCCAGCGGCGATCCAGATTGAGCAGTCGTTCGACCATGGTTCAGGAAACTCTCACCACGGAGACACGGAGGCACGGAGAAATGCACGTAGCCCTATAAGTCTGCAGATCTGCCAATGTGTTTGCATTACTCGATCTCATCTCCGTGTCTCTGTGTCTCCGTGGTGAAAGATTGCTCTAGTCGCGTCCCAGGTAAGAGCGGTCCATGCCGAGGAGGAGTTTGAGCGAGGTGGCCACGATGCCGAGCGCGATGCCGATCATGATCGCGCGGTTGCCGGCCGTGGCGAACACGCGCATGATCGTGACCTTTACGTTTTCCAGCCGGAGTTCTCCGGTCGGCAGATCACGCCATACATTGGGCACGTCGCTCGTGAGCCAGGTGCCGGCGTAGGTCTGCGCGAGGAGCACGATGAAGGCGGTGCCGAGGAGCAGCGTGGCCTCGGTGTTCTTGGCGCGGAAGGCGCGAAACGCCGCGGTGGCGACATAGAACGCCAGCAGCGAAAAGATCGTGGCCAACAGCGGCCGGAACATGTACTCGTAGCACCACCAGAAGGGCGAGCCCTCCTGATCGAACTGCCCCGACCAAGTGAACTCAGGAAACTGAGGCGAAGGGGGAACGCCGATCTTGAACAGCCCCACCGAGAGCATCACCGCGAAGGCCACGAGCGTGACCACCGAGAAGCCCCAGCCCGCCTTGCGGTCGGAAATCTTCTGCAGGTGAACCCGCACCAGATTGGCGGCCCCCAGCACCATGGCCACGGCGGCCAGGATGTTGAACCAGATCGAAGCCTGTTCTTGCCAAGTCCGAGCGCGAGGGTCATTGAGGAAGAAGGTAACGACCAGCACCAACCCGGCCGACGTACACAGAATCTGCGGGATCGTACGCTTCATGCTCGCTCGAAGCTGGAACTAACCACGAAGACACGGAGAGGATTTTTTAACCGCAGAGGACACGGAGGACGCTGAGAACACAATCAATCCTTCTCTGCGTCCTCCGTGTCCTCTGCGGTGCAATCTCTTTCTCAATGTCTCCGTGTCTCCGTGGTGAAAATGATCGCTCAAGTCGCTCCCGCGGGTTGGGCCGCGCGTTTGGTGAGCAGGGAGTCGACGTCGTTGGACACGATGACGCCGTAGTTCATCGCTCCCAGCCACCCCGACATGATGATGCCTACGCTGCCGGCATGGAAGAGCCCCGACACCTGCTGCGGGATCGCCCGGCTGACGGCCAGGCCCTCGAACTTGGTGCCGAAGCTCGCCCCGTGCTCGTGGCGCGTGTAGTGGAAGAACGTCTTCGGCGTCGCCGCCTCGGCATGGTCGATCCGGGAACGAATGTCTGGAATGTACTTTTCCAGGGCCGCGAGCGTCGTTTCCACGAGATCGGCCTTGCTCCGTTCGTACTCGTCGTCGGGCAGGTCCGCCCAGTCCTCCCAGCGGGCGTTCGTGCTCGACACGATCAGGCAGCGATCGGAACCGGGCCGGGTGCGCGGGTAGTAGAACGAGTAGGTGCGGCTGGTGATGTCGCGGCTCAGCAGGGCCTCGGTGCGGAACAGCGGGGCCGTGGAGCTGAAGAGCAGATCCCCCAGGCTCTCGTCGAGGATCTCCCCCGGTTTGAGGGCCATGTAGACCTGGGTGCTCGAGTTGTTGAGCCGCACGGCGCGGGCATCGTCGACGAAGTTGCGGTCGAAATGCTCCTCGCCCACCAGGCGAAAGATCGTGCTCTTGAGGTTGGCGTTCGAAACGACGGCCCCGGTGCGAATCGTGCGGCCGCCGACCTCCACGGCCTCGACCTTGCCGTTGCGGACCGCGATCTTGGCCGCGTCGCACTTGATGCGCACATCGACGCCGCTCTTCTCGAGCTCGGCCTGCATCAGCTCCACGAGCCGGTCGGTGCCCCCCTTGAAGGTGAACACCCCCTTCGACATGAAGTTCGAGAAGACGATGCCGTAGGAGATGGCCGGGTCTTCGAGCGTGCTGCCGTTGGCGTAGGTGATCGGCTCCATGAGCAGGCGGATGACGTCTTCCCTCCCGGGGAAGAACCGCTCGAAGAGCTGGCCGACGGTGGTCGTCTGGTCGTCGTAGAAGTTCATGCCGCGGGCAGTATCGAAGAACGCCTGCACTTGTTCGGCAGGCACGGCGAACTTTTCGATCAGCAGCCGCGTGAAGTCCTCGCGATTGAACGTGGTGGTGAGCGAGAACATCGGGTTGTCGAAGCGAATGTTCTCGAGCTGCACGATCGAGTCGGCGATCTCGGCCGACCAATAACGCCGGCAGCTCTTGATCATGCCGACGGGGAAGCCGTGCAGCGAGATATCGAAGATGTGCCCCTGAGGCCGGCGAAACCAGGTGGCCATGCCGCCCAGCTTGTAGTGTTGTTCGAGCAGGAGCACGCTGCGGCCCGCGCGGGCCAGCGTGTTGGCGGCGGTCAACCCGGCCAGACCGCTGCCGATCACGACCACGTCGTAGTAATCCGCAACGCCAGCGAGAAAGTCTTTAGGCATAGAACATGGTCAGCACGAAAGAATTCATTTCTCGCAAAGGCGCAAAGCTCGCCAAGTGGGTCTAAGATCTCCACTTTGCGGTCTTTGCGCCTTTGCGAGAAACAATCTGCTTGGTGTCTTCGTGCCTTTGTGGTTCAAGAGGTTGGTTAAGCGGGGTCGCGCAGGAGGTGGCGGTTGGCCATGGTGATGCCGGAGACGAGGGCGCCGACGATGCCGACGTAGCCCTGGTCGGTGCCGCAGAGGAACAGGTTTTTCAGGTGCGTGGCGCCGTCGTACACCTTGTCCGGCGCGCCGTACACGGCCCCGTTGTCGTGCCCCGTGAAGCGGCGGATCGTCGTCGGCGTGAACACGTCGGTCGCGATCACATGATGGCGGAAGTCCGGCATGAACCGCACGGCCGAGGCGGCTACGCGGTCGTACCAGCGGAGCTTCTCGAGCCGGTACTGATCTTCCGGCAGCGCCGCCCACTGGTTGAAGTTGGCGAGCGACGTGACCCGCAGCATCCCTTCGGCCAGCGGCTGATCGTAGAGAAAGTTGTTGGGCGAGCAGATCACGCCGCTCCGCACGTCGCAGAGTTCCCGCGACACCTCCCAGTGGAACTTCTCCGAGTCGTTGTAGAACACGATCGTGCGGTCGTGCCCCAGGTCCTTGGGCGTGCAATCGAGCACCGACACCGATTCGACGAACGACAGCCGCCCGGCCCGCTCGGGGTCGGCGACGCTCGTGTCCTCGCAGAGCTTCATCGTTTCGAGCCAGCCCGCCGAGGAAAGCACCCGCTTGCCTTCGACCACGCTGCCGTCATCGAGCTCTACCCGGCTCACGCGGCCGTTTTCTACGGCCAAGCGGCTCACGCCTGCCCGCAGCCGCAGCTCGCCGCCCAGCGCTTTGAACCGCCGCACCAAGTTCTTCAGGATCAGCCGCACGCCTGCCAGCGGCCGCGCGAGCCCCTCGAAGAAGATGCTGCGAAACATGATGCAGAACTGCCCAAAGTCCATGTCGTGTTCGCGGGCATTGCCGTAGAACATGAGCGGGCAGAAGAGCATTTCCACGAGCAACGGCTCGCTGATGTACTGCGACACGCGCTCGCGGGCCGAATGGCCGAAGCCATCGGTCTCGAGGTCGTCGTAGTCGACGACGGCGCCCAGGAAGCGGCGGAAGTTGTCGATCTGCTGGGGGAAAGCCCGGCGGATCTCGTCGGTGAGCAACTCGAGGCCGTTGGCGAATTTGAGAGTGACGCCGGGGAAGGCGATCGTGGAACCTACCTGCGGCGAGAGGGCAAACTCTTCCCAGGCGATGCGAAGCTGCCGCAGCAGCAGGGCCAGCGGACCGCGCTTCGTGCCTTTGGGCTGGAAGTTCGTGATCGCGTGCAGACCGACGTCGTAGTTCCGCCCGCCAAGGCGATAGAACGAATTCAGTCCGCCGATCGTGGTGTGCCGCTCGAGAATGCACACCCGCTGGTCGTAGTAGGCGAGCCGAATCCCGGCCGCCAATCCCGACATCCCCGCGCCAATGATGATCGTGTCGTACATGGGCGCTGGCGGCGGAGGCGAATGAACCACGGAGACACGGAGGCACTGAGAATCAAATCACAGAGGGAACGTAGCAATGCAATCCGAATTGCTGCGGCGCTCGTTGCTCTGCTCATCCTCGCAGAAGCTTCTCTGTGTCTCCGTGCCTCCGTGGTGAAACGTCCTTAGACCTTCTGGAGGTCGGCCATTTTGGGTTCCAGGTATTGCACGGTGCTGGCCATGCTCACCAGTTGGCCGTAGTCCTCTTCCGGCACCTGCACGCGGTAGCGCTTGCGGAGCTCCATGACGATGTCGAGAAAGTCCATGCTGTCGAGCTCGAGCTGCTCGCGGAAAGGCGCCTCGTCGCGCAAGTCACCCAGATCCTCATCGGGGGCGATCCCCTCGAGAATATCGAGCACGGCCTCACGGATCTCATTCGAGGTCATTCAGATTCTCCGCACGGATTCATTGAACCACGGAGACACGGAGACACGGAGAGGATTTCTTTACCGCAGAGGACGCGGAGGACGCAGAAATAAATACTGTTGCTCTGCGTCCTCTGTGTCCTCTGCGGTGCAACTCCCTCTCCGTGTCTCCGTGTCCCCGTGGTGAGTTATTCGCTAAACGCGTTTGACGACGACGACCGAGTTGATGCCGAGCATGCCGAACGAGTTGTTCACGATCACGTCGGCCCGCTCGAGCTCTTGCGGCTGGTTGATCACCAGCCCAGGCAACCGGCAGTCGGGGTCGAGTTCGTCTACGTTGATCGTAGCGTGGCACTGCCGGTCGGCAAACGCAGGCAGGTTGCCGCACAGTTCGAGCGCCCCGGCGGCCCCCATCGTGTGGCCGATGAAGCTCTTCGAGTTGTTGAACCGCGTGCGTCCCGACTCGCCGAACACCTTGACCAGCGCCTCGCACTCCTGGGCGTCGCCGCTGGTGGTGCCTGTGGCGTGCGTGCTCACGATGTCGACGTCTGCGGGCGTCAGCCGGGCCCGCTTGAGCGCCAGCCGCAAGCACTCGGCCTGCCGCTCGGGGTTGGGAAGCACGAAGTCGGTGGCGTCGCTGTTCATGGCGTAGCCCACCAGTTCGCCGTAGATCTTGGCGCCGCGGGCAGCGGCGTCGCTATAGCGCTCGAGGATGCACAGGCAGCCCCCTTCGCTCACCACGATGCCATTGCGGTGCCTGTCGAAGGGGCGCGAGGCGCGGGCCGGATCATCGTGCCAGGCCAGGGCCCCTTGGCTCTTGAAGCTGGCGAAGATGCCAAACGTGTGGATGCTTTCCGACACGCCGCCGGCGATGGCCACGTCGCACTCGCCGAGGCGCAGCATCTGCGCGCCCTGGATCAGCCCGGCGTTGCCGGCGGCGCAGGCGGCCCCGAGCGTGTAGTGCGGCCCGGTGATGCCCAGGTTGAGCGAAATCTCGCCGGCCGGGTTGTTGGCCACGGTCCGCGGATTGTGGTGGTGCGACCAGAACTTGGTATCGTAGTCGAACCCCTTCAGGTCGTAGATCTCGTTCTCGGTCTCGACGTTGCCGTGCTCGGTAACGCCCACATAGACGCCGACTTGCGCCTTGTCGACGTTGGCCCAGTCGAGCCCACTGTCGACCACCGCCTCGTGGGCGCAGTAGATGCCGACGCTGCCGGCGCGGGTGCCGCGGCGACGGTCCTTTTTCTTTTGGTGGCGCTGCTCGTCGAAGTCGCAGACGCCGGCCAACGTTTGGCCGACGTAGCGAATCTCATACGGCCGCACGCCGCTGCGCCCCGCGAGCAGGCTCGCGCGAAAGTCGGCCAAGGAGTTGCCGTTGGGGGACGTAAGCCCAATGCCGGTAATGACAATCCGTTGCTGATCCGGCGGAGAGAAGGCGATCATCGTGCAGCAGCAGCGGCCAAAAGAGACCGCCCAGACCGGAGTGTTCGAGGCCCCTGCCACCCTCTCGGGCGAGCGATCCAAATCGCTCACTCGCCTGGCGGCAAACCCTATCGAGGCAAGTCTTTGAAATTACCGGTTCTGCTGGGCCTTGGCAAGCGGCCCGATTGGGGACTGACGTCCTAAGAATGAGCTCGCGTCCTGGCGAACTGCTCGCCTGCGTGCAAAAATCGGCGGTGGGACAGGGGCTGTCTCTTGTCGGAGAATGGCTGTGAGTCGATACGTTCTGCCCAGTCTTTCGGCGCTTTTCCTCGTGACCGCGTTCATGCTTTCGGGACGCGGGCAAAGCTCCGTCGACGTAGCCCCGTGGCTGCTGAGCGGGATCGTCCTTGGGGCAGTCGGGGGGGTAGTTCGGTCACTCAATGACCGGATCCAGAGACTCGAATCGCGGGTTGGCCAGGGCGACTGAGGTGCCGCGCCGCGGCTCGGCTGATGAGCGCCGAACCTCCCCGGGTAACGCAAAAGCACTCGCCCGGCCGAACGGGGACTTACACGCTCGTTTGCTCGAGCGTCCCCAGGCCAAAACGACGGCGGAAGCGGACCGAACGGTGCTTGGCATACCACTCGCGGCGGCAACGATTGGGGCTGTGGCGGCGTTTTCGCTTTCCGTCTGGCATGATCCACGCTCCTGTTCGGCTTTCGGGCCGCTGTGTCGTTTCCCCGCTTGCTAGAGCGGGAAGCCAGGCGGAATGCAACGCGCGATGCTGTTCGGCCCGGCGCGCGGGGGTCGCCAACGTGGGCGGCGACTGCTAAAGTGAGTCTCCACCTGCATCTATCGCCATTTTCTCGCGGCAACTTTCCGATGCCCGACGCGAGCCTGCCGTCGCCGAATCCACCCGCTCGCGCGGCTTGGCGGCAGCGGCTCCGGCATGCCTTCGCGGTGGAACCCTCGGGCGACGCCAGCCTCTCGCCTGAAAGCCAGGCCCTGGCCGATCACCTGGCCGACCGCGTTTCTCGTCGCGGGCTGGGCGTGCCGGCGGTCATGCTGCTGGAAATGAGCCGCCCGCTCAACTACCTAGCGGCCCAGGCGCTGCACGGCCTCACTCCCCTCTTGGGCAGCCTTGTCGGGGAGTCGCGCGTGCATGGCATGGCCGAACTGCTCGAGCAGCGCGGCGCGGTCGACTATTTGTGCCAGCGGATCGAGTCGCGGCCGAACACCCCCGATCAGCCGGCCTCGTGAGTCCCCATGCCGAACGTCGTGCCTGACCAGCTTCGCGTGATCCTGGCCACCGACTGCGGCAGCACCACGACCAAGGCCATTCTCATCGAGCGGCAGCCCGACGGCACCTATCGCCAGACCTGGCGGGGCGAGGCGCCCACGACCGTCGAAGAACCCGTGGCCGACGTGACCCAGGGGGTGGTGAACGCCGCCCTCGAGGTCGGTGAGCTTGCCGGGCGCAAGCTCGTCGATGACTCCGGACGCCTGATCCACCCCGCCAAGAACGGCGACGGCTGCGACATCTACATCTCCACGTCGAGCGCCGGCGGCGGCCTGCAGATGATGGTCGCCGGGGTGGTCCGCGAAATGTCGGCCGCCAGCGCCAAGCGGGCAGCCCTGGGTGCTGGCGCTATCGTGATGGACACGATCGCCTCGAACGACAAACGACGCCCTCACGAGCAGATTCAGCGGATTCGCGAACTCCGCCCCGACATGATCCTGATCGCCGGCGGCACCGACGGCGGCACGAAGACCCACGTCGTACGCCTGGCCGAACTCGTGGCCCCGGCCCGCCCGCAGGCCCGCTTTGGCGGCAACTACAAACTGCCGATCATCTTTGCCGGCAACCGCGAGGTGGGCAGGGTCGTCCAAGAGACGCTCGCCGACGAGCACTTCGATATCTCGGTGATCGAGAACGTGCGCCCCGTGCTCGAGCGCGAGAACCTGCACCCTGCCCGCGAGCGGATTCACGACTTGTTCCTCGAACACGTGATGCAGCACGCCCCCGGCTACGAAAAGCTGATGAGCTGGACGGCCACGCCGATCATGCCCACGCCGGGCGCCGTGGGCAACATCCTGCAGGAGATCGCCAAGCGGCAGGGGATCAACGCCGTGTGCGTCGACATCGGCGGCGCCACGACCGACGTGTTCAGCGTCTTCGGCGAGGTCTTCAACCGCACGGTGAGCGCCAACCTGGGCATGAGCTACTCGATCGCCAACGTGGTGGCCGAGGCGACGCTCCTCTCGGTGCTCCGCTGGGTTCATCTCGATATGGACGAGCGCGAGCTGCGCAACCGGGTGAAGAACAAGATGATTCGCCCGACCACGATCCCGCAAACGCGCGAGGCCCTGGTCTTCGAGCAGGCCGTGGCCCGCGAAGCGCTGCGGCTGGCCTACCAGCAGCACAAAGAGTTCGCCACCACGCTCAAGGGAGTTCAGCAGCAGCGCACCGTGGGCGACGTGTTCGCCCAGAGCACGGCCGGGGCGACGATCGTCGACAACCTGAAGCTCGACCTGATCGTCGGCTCGGGTGGCGTGCTTTCGCATGCGCCCCGGATGGAGCAGACGGTGGCCATGCTCGTAGACTCCTTCGAGCCCGAAGGCTTCACCACGCTCGCCAAGGACAGCATCTTCATGATGCCCCACCTGGGCGTGCTGGCCGAGGTGCATCCGCAGGCGGCGCTCGAGGTGTTCGAGCGCGATTGCCTTATCGTGCTGGGGGAGTGCGTGGCCCCGCGCGGCGTCGGGCGCGAAGGAAAGGCTTGCTTCTCGTACGATCTGAGCGGCCCCGGGATTTCGCAGCAGGGAGGGATCGCCTGCGGCGACCTGCGACTGATCCGCTTGCCGGAGGGGGAGATCAAGGTCCGCGTTCACCCGGCCCGCGGCTTCGACATGGGAGCGGGCTCAGGCAAAACGGTCGAAAAAACCATCCGCGGCACGGTGGGGTTGGTGCTCGACGGCCGCGGGCGGCCACTCGCGCCCAAGGGCTCGGCGCCGTTTGAGCGGCGGCGCGTCGCGGGGTGGGTCGATGCGCTCGAGTTGTATCCGCCGGATGTTGCGGGGGAAAAGCGATGACGCGTTTGTCCGCGGCCGGTCCCAGGCATGAATGCCTGGGCTACGGAAATGTTCGCGACAGCGGTCAAGGCGTCCCGTGCCTTTGCGTAGCCCAGGCATTTATGCCTGGGTCCACCGGCGGCCCGCGCCCCTTTGATCGTCCCCTTCTGGGGGCCTGGTTGAGGACGCGCTAACCATGCCGGCCATCTACACCCCCGGCCTCCGCGTTTCGCCGCACACCGGGCTGCGCTATCGCCGCACCCTGCCGATTCCCGGCGAAGTGCTGGTGACGGCGGGGCAGCGCGTGCAGGCGACCGACACCGTGGCCGAAACGCAGATGCCGGGCGAAGTCTTCCCGCTCAGTCTGGCGAACATGCTGGGCGTCGCCTCGAGCGACCTCGCCCGCGCGATGGTCGTCAAGCAGGGAGACGCGGTGACGGCCGGCCAGCTCCTTGCCCGCAGCGAGAGCCTGTTCGGCCTGATGGTCAAAGACGCCCACGCCCCGACCTCCGGCACGGTCGAGGCGATCTCAAATGTCACCGGGCAGTTGATGCTCCGCGGCCCGGCGCGGCCGCTCCGCGTGGCGGCGTATCTCACGGGGGTCGTAGCCGAGGTGCTGCCGGGGGAGGGAGTGATCGTCGCCGGCGAAGGGACGCTGGTGCAGGGGATCTTCGGCATCGGTCCCGAGGCCTATGGACCGCTGCGCCCCGTTTGCGGGAAACCGCATGACCTGCTCGACGAGCATCTGCTGCGACCCGAGCATCGCGGCACGATCGTCATCGGCGGCGGACGCGTCACGGCCGCCGCCCTCGAAGCGGCTGTGCGACTAGAAGTAAGCGCCATCGTCACGGGCGGCATCGACGACGCCGATCTGCGGAACTTCTTGGGCTACGACCTCGGCGTCGCCGTCACCGGGTCCGAGAAAGTCGGCCTGACGCTGATCATCACCGAAGGCTTTGGCGACATCGCGATGGCCGACCGCACCTACAAACTGCTCACCTCGCGGGCCGGGCAGCAGGCCGCCTGCAACGGGGCCACGCAGATTCGCGCCGGCGTGATTCGCCCCGAAGTGATCGTCCCCTCGAGCGGCGGCGCGACTACCGCGACAGGCGGCTCGGGGCCGGTGGCCGGAGTGTTGGCCGTGGGAGCGCCCATCCGCTTGATTCGCGACCCCTACTTCGGCCTGCTCGGCGCCGTGTCGGCGCTGCCGGCTGAGCCGCAGTGGCTCGCCTCCGGGGCCAAGGCCCGGGTGGCCGAAGTCAAACTGGCCGACGGCCGCACGATCGTGGCGCCGCGGGCGAACCTGGAACTCGTGGAGGAGTAAACGCCCATGCCTTCGGCCGCGCTGTCGATCGCCGCCTTGCTGCTGGCCCAGGCTGCAGCACAGCCCACAGGCTGGTTCAATTGGGGCCGCGGCTGGCTGTTGTTTTGGCTGCTCGCCTTATCGAGCGGCGTGCTGCTGTTCATTTTTCTGGCTCGCGCCGGTTGGCGATTTGGCGTGCGGCGGATCGCCGGGCTCGAGGCGGTGGAAGAAGCCGTCGGCCGCGCCACGGAAATGGGCCGCCCCTGCCTGTTCATCGCCGGCATTCAAGACCTCGACCAGCTCGAAACGGTGGCCGGCGTCACGGTGCTCGGGCGGGTGGCCCAAGTGGTGGCCGACTACGACTCGCCGCTGATCGTGCCGACCTCGCGTTCGCTGGTGATGACCGCGGCGCGCGAAACGGTGCAGGCGGCGTATGTCTCGGCTGGGCGGCTCGACGCCTACAACGAGGACTCGGTCTACTACCTCACCGACGAGCAGTTCGGCTTCGTGGCGGCCGTCTCGGGGCTCATGGTCCGCGAGAAGCCGGCCGCCTGCTTCTACTTCGGCCAGTTCTTCGCCGAATCGCTGATCCTGGCCGAAACGGGCAACTCGGTGGGCGCCATGCAAATCGCCGGCACGGCCCAGGCGTCGCAATTGCCATTCTTCGTGGCCGCCTGCGACTACACGCTGATCGGGGAAGAGTTCTTCGCCGCGAGCGCCTATCTCTCGGGGCAGCCCGACCAGCTCGGCACCCTCAAGGGGCAAGACCTGGGCAAGATGCTGGCGGCGGCGGCGATCCTAGTGGGGTGTACGCTGGCGACGATCTCATCGGTGTTCCCGCAGGCAAGCTGGGCGGCGACTGCGCTTGCCTTCCTGCAGAACAATATTCTTGGTCGATAGGGCGAGTCGCCCTTATCATCGCCTCGCGGCGCCAAGTTCCGCACAATCGATCACCGGCATCGGCGGCGGCGCCAAAAACTCCGTCCCGGCTCGCGGCTGGCTCTGCTCCGAAGCGTCTAACACCGGTGGCACCTCGTCCCAGGCCTGCCCGGCCAAAGAAAGCCGGTAACCTTGGTCGAACAGGCATTGCATCTCCGCCCGGTCGAAAGACATGCTGTCGTCGTTCAGCGGCCAGTGCTGCGGGATCGCCGACATGTGGAACTGCATGCCGGTCAGCAATGTCAGCGTGTAAATCCGCACCAGCTCGTTGCGGGTTTGGGCGGAGGTCAGAGCCCCTAGCGAACTGGCCGCGATGGTGAGGGCCTTGGGCTCGACGCACTTGGGGTCGGGATACGACTTGCCAGCCACGATCACGTACAGGTTCGAGCCGGCCAGCGGGCGTCGGCCGCCGGCGAACTGCTGCGGCTCGAGTCGCAGCATCGAGGCGCGGAAGAAGACCTGGGCGGTGGTTCCGCCATCGACGTGCAGTTCGGTGTGCGAGCGTCCATTGACGGTCACGTCGATCTTCACCGGCGGCAGAAAGCCCGGCACGGAGGCCGAGGCAAGCACCACCTTGCGATAGAGGGCCACGGCGTCGGGCCGGCCGCTGGCAGCGATCGCGCTTAAGTCCCAGATCACCAGCCGCCCCGTGTCGAGATTCGTGGTCCCTACGTAGAGCCGGCGCCCCTGAGCATGGGCTTGGGCCACTGCGGCGAGCAACTGGCAATCGACCTGCGACTCGATGAGCTGCTCGAGCGGGCGGGAATCGGCGGCCGACACCGACCAGAGGACCGCCGGCTTGTGCCGCATGCGGTAGATGTCGTCGGCCGAGGTGCTCGTGTAGAAATCCCGCAGGTAGGAATCGTAGTCGGGCCCCAAGAACGCGTAGGTGGCGATCAGGGCGCCGGTGCTTACGCCGGAAACGATATCGAACATGGGGCGCTGGCCGCTGGCGGTCCAACCGTTGAGCACACCCGCCGAGAAGGCGCCGTAGCTGCCGCCGCCGGAGAGGGCCAGCACTTCGTACTTGCGGGCCAGCGGATCGGGCGGAGGCTGGTTGGCCTTGATGTGGTGCAGGGCGGCCAGCAGGTTCGACCGCTCGTTGCCGGCCGTGGGATCGGCCTCGGCCGAAAGGTCGAGCAATTGCTCACCCGCCAGCAGATCGCTCGGCGGGCAATCGCGCTGGAAATGCGTGCAGCCGCCAAGCGACAGCGCGGCCGCCAAGAGCCAGCCGACGGCAGGCAAGCGGAGCGCATTGGGCCGCATTGGATTCCATCCCGTTCGTTCGGAGGGCGCGAGCGCGACAACAAGCGCAACACGAGCGCCGACGCGGCAACTATACCCGGTGGTTGGCGCGCTGCAGAATCGGTGGAGATGACCGCGGGAGAGCATCTCGCCGAGCGATCGCCGCAGTTACGACAGGCAGGAACGGCAAGGTTTAGCGCGATTGCTCCCTCTCCCTGTGGGCCCTATGGGAGAGGGGCCGGGGGTGAGGGACGGTGGAAGCGATCGGACGACCCGTGAGTGCGTATCCAGTCCGGATGCGTCGAGCACGGTCGAGGCCCTCATTTCCCGCCGACCCTCACCCCAACCCTCTCCCACAGGGAGAGGGAGCCGGATTTGTCTCCCCTCTCCCTGTGGGAGAGGGGCCGGGGGTGAGGGACGGGGAAGCAACGAGCGCCGCATAGATCGCCTCGAGCACCGCTTCACTGTCCTCGAAAACCTCATGGTTCCAGAATCGCAGCACGCGAATGCCGCGTTCTGCCAGAAGCAACGTCCGACGCTCATCATGTCGCCGCGCTTCATCTGTATTGTGCTGGCCGCCGTCGCATTCGATCGCGAGCCTCGCCTGTTCACAATAGAAATCGAGGACGAAGGGACCGACCGGATGCTGCCGACGAAACTTGCAACCGTCCCGCCGGCGGCCCCGCAGCAGCGCCCAGAGAAACGACTCGGCGTCGCTCGCGTCCTGCCGCAACCGCCGCGCGAAGCTCAACAGCTCGGGGTCGACAGCGACTTTCTCGTAGGGCATCGCGAACTCCCCTCTCCCTGTGGGAGAGGGGCCGGGGGTGAGGGACGGGGGAACGGCCCACAACGCCCGCGGCATTCTCGCGTCCGCTCACGGCGGAGGGCTACCGAAGGGACGACGAACATCCAACGTCACCGACCCTCACCCCAACCCTCTCTCCCACGGGGAGACCAAGGAGGCCAACAGCGGCATTGCCCGCGCCGCTATCCCTTGCGTCCCAGCAGCCGGTCAAGCGAGTCCGATGTTTGGTACACCAGCGCCTCCGGGTGGTGCTGGTAGGGGTGGAAGTACTCGAACGTCAGATACCCCCGGTATTTGGCCTCGTCGAGCGACGTCATCACGGCCGGCCAGTTCGTGGTGCCGTCGAGGAGCGGGCGGAAGGCTTCGAGCGAGTAGTCGGTCCCCTTCTTCGTGAATTCCTTGAAGTGGACGTTTTGGATCCGCGGACCCAGGATCTTGATCCAGTGCTCGGGGAACTGGAACATCATGATGTTCCCGGTGTCGAAGTGCACCTTCACCCGCTCGCTGCCGAAGCTGTCGACGAAGTCGGCCATCTCCATCGGCGTCATCAGGTAGCCGTTGAAGAAGATGTTCTCGATGTTGAGCGACACGCCCAGCTTCTCGGCCCCCGGCAGCAGCTTGCCGATCGCCTCGCGGGCACGCTGATCGCACACGTCGTTGGGCACCGGCTCATGGTCGGTGCGCCAGGGGATGCAGACCGCCCCGGGCACCACGAGTAGATTCTCCACTCCCAGGGCCGCGGCGGCCTCGGTCATCTTGCCGGCCAGTTCCAGCCCCCGAGCCCGCTTGGCCGGGTCGTTGCTCGTGAGCGGATAGGGCCAGAAGAGGAACGAGCAGAGCCCGCTGATGGCGATGCCGATCTCGTCGGCCTGCTTGCGGATCGCCGCAAACTCCGTGGGGCCCGCCTTGGGGGAGAGGTCGTTCTCGAGGTCGTAGTTGAGCTCGATCCCGTCGAAACCCGCGTCCTTGGCCAGCCGGAGGCAGTCGATCAGCGACATCTGCTGCGGGTAGGGGAATGCCCACAGGTTGATCGACTTCTTCATCTCGAGCGGCTTGACGGCCGCGCGGGCAGCCACCGCCTGCGGCGCCGTGGAAAGCTGGCTGACGCCGGCCGCGATCGCCGCCGCACCGGTGGCGGCGAGTGTCGTCTGCAGGGCGGCCCGCCGGCTCACGCGTGGGGCCTCAGGCTCGCCCGCGGCAGCGGCATCGGTTTCGACCTTGGGGCGGCGTGGCCAGTGGATCAGGTCGTCGGGCAGGAACATGGCAGGCTCTGGGCGAGAGGCGGGCGAAGCGGGTTTCCGCAAGTGTACGCCGCCCAGCGCAATTCAGCCAAGCTCCCCGCAGGCTCCCCTCTCCCTGTGGGAGAGGGGTCGGGGGTGAGGGACCGTTGGCAGCGAGGAACGGGCGAATTGCCAATGCTGAAGAAAGTCGGAGGGAGGGATGATCGACGTGGCTCGAGGCGCCACCGGCCCTCACCCCTGCCCTCTCCCACAGGGAGAGGGAGCCGGACGGCGCTCGTTCGACGAGGGAGCCAGAAGTTTACAGGCGGAAGTTAAAGGTCCGCGTGAGGTAGCGCCAGCCGCGTTGGCCTAGGGTTTGCCACTCGGTGTACACCTTGCCGCGGCCGCGGAGGCCGACCCGCATCAGACCGTCGTTGTCGTCGAGCGGCGCGCGAACGGCGAACGTGGGGCTGAGCGGACGCTCTTCGCCCTGTTCGCTCGTCTGCGTGGGCAAGCCGCCGCCGGTGCTGTCGGCCACCTGCTTGGGCACCGAGGGGACCGGCTGCGGCGACTTGTTGACGACCTTCGTGTCGTACTTGCGCCCCGGCAACTCGTCGAGCATCACCGCGACGGCCTGCCCCGAGCGGATGAAGTCGATATAGTCCTGATCGATGTATAGCTTGGCGTCGAGCTGCTTGGGATCGCCTACCTGGCAGAGCAGCACGCCGCGGTCGAGCGCCGCCCCCAGGTTGCGCTCCTCGAGTGCCGAACCAGACCAACTGCGCAGCTTCTGGGGAAGCGCCTGATCGGGCTTCGCCGGCGCGGCGATCACCAAGCCATCGCGGTTGGCCTTGATGGTGAGCTTGGCCTGCTTTTCCTTGGCCTGCGCAAGCTGGTCCTCGTAGAGGTGGATCATCTCCTTCGTTTCGCCCACCTGAAGATGCGCAACCTGCGTAGTGAACTTCTGGTGTTGCAGAACGCTGAGCCGGGCCTGCTGCTGGTGCAGCTTGCCGGTGAGGTCGGCGATTTCGAGGTCGAGTTCAGGACTCGTCAGCTCGGCCAAGACGTCGCCGGCCTTCACTTCCTGACCGGGACGCGCGTGGAGCCGCTGTAGAACGCCCGGCTGGTCGACGTAAATCGACTCGGCGCCGCGGGCCTCGACTTCCATCGGGCAAACGACGTGGTAGGGGAGCGGGACGAACAGCACCGCCGCGACTGCCGCAGCCAGCACCGCCAGCGAGGCGTACATCCGGCCGCGCTTGACCTTGCGCATCCGCCCAGGGGCGTAAAAGAACTTGCCCACCTTATAGGCCGGCTGAACCACCAGCCCCACGATCGCCGCGATCCCGATCATTTGGCCGATGACCTCCAGACGGTAGGGCTTGAAGATGTTGTAGAGGAACCAGAGGATCGAAAACGTCACCACCCAGCGATAAGCGGCCGACGCAGCCGTATAGAGGGCGAAGAACGCCTGGTTGCGTTGCGGCAGAAACGGGTCGTCCGGCTCCTCGAGCCCCAAACACCACCAGGCCAGCTTGCGCTGCAAGATCGTGCTGGCTTTCTGGCGGAGATTGGGAATCTCCATGATGTCGGAGAGGATGTAGTAGCCGTCGTATCGCAAGAGCGGATTGGCGTTGAACACGATCGTGCTCACCGAGCAGACGAACATCGTGCTCAAGGCAAGCTGGTTGAGCATGCCCGGCGCGCTGAACCACCAAACGAACGTGCAGATCGAGGCCATCACCACCTCGATGTACATGCCTGCCGCGCCAATCATGGCCCGGTGCCACTTGTTGGGCAGCATCCAGCTATCCGAGACGTTGCAATACAGGCAGGGAGTGAGCACGAGCACCATCACGCCCATCTCGTGGCACTCGCCGCCAAAGTGCTTGCAGCTCAGGCCGTGGCCGAATTCGTGGATGACCTTGGTCAATCCAAGCACGATGGCCAGATAGAACCAGTTCTCGGCGGCGAAGAACTCGTGGAAGGCTGGCAGTTTGGCGCGGAAAACGTCGAACTGCACCGCCACGAGCAAGCCGGCCGAGGCCGCCAACGTCGCGCAGGCGGCGACCGCCCAGGGGGTGAACAGCCAGGCCACGAAGGGATGCAGGCGGTCGAGCAGCTTGTCGGGATCGATCCCTTTGAAGCGGACGGCCAAAATGTTGGCCAGGGCGCTGAGCAGTTCCTTGCGCTTCCGCTCGTCGCGGCGTTTCTTGAGTTGCTTGCCTTGCCCCGGCGCATCGGTGATCACCAGGCCGCTGCGGTGCAGCATGCCGACGAATTGGCCGAGTTCCTCGACCGTGATCTTCTGAGGCGGAAAGTCCTGCTCGAACTGCTCCTTGAGATCGTCGAGGCTGGTCGCCCCGTCGAGCATTTGCAGGATCGCGAACTCTTCTTCCTGGAAGCGGAAGTAGTTCAGCCCGACCGGGTCCTTGACCACCCAGTAGCTGCGCCCCTGGTAGCGGTGCTTGCGCGCCGACAGATCGGGCCGCACGCGCACCGGCAGCTTGCGGGCGGAACTAGAAACCAGGCTGTCGGCAAGAGTGGCCACGGCGAATTAAGAGTCAGAAAGTAGGTTATGCTTCAGCACAACCAAACCCACGTTGGGGTAATAATCAGGGTAGGTGGCATACACCGCGGACGAGTAGTTGGCGTGGAGTTATGCTGAAGCATAACCTACGGCTATTCCAAGCCGGAGCGGCGGTGGCGGGCCGTGTCGCCGGCGGGCACGAAATCGGTGTCGACGACCATCTCGGTCACCTTCATGCCGGGACGGAGCACCCACTCGCCGTTCTCCTGGCGGTTCTCGACTTCGGCCCACAGCTTGGTGGCGCCGTTGTAGATCGCCTCAGGGTTGATCATCACCACCTTGCCGGGGAATTTTTTGATCTCGCCGCCGACCTCCACCTCGAGGGTCACGGCCGCGCCGCGGATCTTGTGCGGCGGATACTTGGCGATGTCGAAAAAGCCTTCGACCCGCAGCTTGTCCATCTGCAGGATGCGGACGACGGGGTCGCCGGCGGCGGCCCACTCGCCGGCCTTCTTGGGCACATCGACCACGACGCCGTCGATCGGGCTCTTGAGCTGGCGGCGGGCGATGGCCAGTTTCGCGGCCTCGGCCTCGGCGGCTTCGGCGGCGGCCGTATGCACGGCCACCCGTTGCTCGAGCTGCGCTTGCTCGGCCATCAAGTCGGCCTTCTGCCAGGCCAGCAAGAAACGCTTGATGTCGATGTCGGCGACCGCATTCTTCGTCTGCCGCGTAGCCTCCTTCGACTTCTCGTACTCCACCTTGGCGTGCTCGGCGGCCTTCACGGCGTACTTGTAGTTGACGTCGTTCTTCGCCTGCTCCGCGGCCGCCAGATGCTTGCTCTGCGCGGCGAGGAGCTGTTGCTTGGCCAGCCGATCGTCCATCTGAGCGACCAACTGGTCCTTCTTGACGACCGATTCCTCGGCCACCAGCAGCTTGATGATCGGCCCCGGCTCCTCCGCCGGAATCTCGATGTCGTTGATCACCGAGATCTTGCAGTCCTCGATCTTCAGTCCGCGGCTGCCCCCGCTGTCGCCGGGCGCGCCCCAGCCGACCGCGCCCACCGACACCAGTCCGGCAACGAGCAAGCCGCCACAGGCCTTCTTCCACCCGAAGGAGGGCACGAACCGCGGAGACGCGGAGACGCGGAGGGTCATGGCAGGCATCCGTCTGTAAGCAGAACCAAGGCTTGGAACAGAAACACGCACTGCGGCCCTGCGAACCTTCGCCTGGCCGCCGTTTAGAGACAAACTTAGATTCGGAACAGCATCCGCTGCACGAAGGCGAACAGGTCGTGGAACCAGACGTAGCCGATCGAACGGCGGCCGCAGTAGACCTTGGCCGTGGCGGCGCCGCCGAGTTGCGGGTCGGTCAGTTCACGCTTGTCGATCGCCACCCGCAGGAGCACGACGTTGCCGTCGGCGCCGCGGACTTCGGCCAGCGTGTTGATCTCGCGGACAAAGCCCGCGTGCTCCTGACCGGGATGCGTGGCGAGAATGTACGTCACTTGCAGGCCGCGTTCGAGCTGCTGCTTTTCGCTTTCGAGGGCCTTCCTGTCGCCGCGCGACGAGGCAAGCTGCTTCTGAATTTCTGCTAGCCGGGCCTTGCGAGCCGTCTCCGCCTGCGCGACGTGCCCCATGCGGTCCTCAGGCATCAGAATTTCGAGCTCGAGCTCTCCGGTGGGATCGGCGATCTGCATGAGCTTGTCGCCCAAGCCCACCGGCCGGCGGACCAACTCGTCGAGGACGTCCGACGAGATGACGAGGCCCGCGATGGGGCTCTTCAGTTCGAGCTTGGCCTTTTCGGCCGAATAGAGCCGGTATTGCTGGCGGAGCGATTCGCGCTCGACCTCCAGGGCCACCTTCTCTCCGAGCAATTCGTCGCGCCGATCCACCGTCAGACCCGGTGCGAGCATGGCCGTTTGTTTGGAGGTGAGCTTTTCCCGCACCGCCTCGACGCTGTTTGTGATCTCGACGAGCTTGGCGTCGATCTCGGTGCTCGAGAGCTGGGCCAGGGGCTCATCTTTAGCCACCTTCTGCCCGTCCTTCACGAACACCTTTTCAACCACCCCCTGCACCGGGGCAAAGACCCCGCGGCGGGTTTCGGCTTCGAGCGAACCCTTGCCGTGCAGCTCGAAGTCCGCCGGCACCACGACCAGGGCTGCGATCGCCGAGGCCACCGCCACCACGATCGCGATCGTCTTGGGGAGCGTGCGGGCACGCACCACCCAGGTCGCCTTGCCGAGCTGTTTCCAGACCGGCATGAGGAACAGGCCGTGGTGCTCGAGCGAGTTGGCCAGGGCGGCCGAACTGTGCGCGGTCACCACGTCGACCCGCTGCAGCATGCCTTCCTTCGGGCGGCTGTCTTCGATCTGCTCCACGATCAGGGCGCCCAGCACTTCGGCCGGGGCGACATCAAGCGTGGCGTCGGGCGAGGTCTTGGGCTTCCGCAGCGGCAGCACGGCCACGGTTTTCGAGTGCGACTCATCGACGTAGTGCTGGACGGCGTCTTCCACCTGGGGCGGCAGGTTGCTCGTGTCGCCGGTGTACCACACGGTGTCGCCGGTACGGCCGACCGCGGTGGCGAGCTGATTCAAGAGCTGGACGGTGGTCGACCGCTTGTCGAACACGTCCTGGCCGCTCACGGCCTCGACGGTGAACTTGTTGCCATGCCGGAGCGCGACGCTCACGCGGTCGCACTCGATCAGCCGGCGGCCCTCATTGGCGATCGTGTAGGCCGTTTCCTTCGGGTCGAGGCTGGCGTGGGCCAGACGGGTGAAGTTCTCGAGCTGGCCCCACAGGGCCTGGCGGTCGGTGAAGTGCCGCAGCCGGCGCGTCTTGAGGAAGTCGCCTGCCAGCTCGCACATCTGCAGCACGAACCGCAGATAGCCGCGGCGCGTGGGCACATTCGCCACGGGGCGCTGGAAGACTTCGAGCACGCCCTGCGTTTCCTGATCGCTCTTGAGCGCCCCCAGCACGAGCAGGAAGTCGGTGGGATTGCCGCCCTGCTCTTCGTCGCCCGAACCCGAGTGCGGCGGCACCAGAGTGCCTTCGCCCGAGTCCATGATCTTGCGGAGCAGGCGCCCGTGTTGAAGCTGCCCCTGTTCGCTTTCGGCCAACCCGGTCTGGCGGAGGTTGATCTGATAGGCCAGTTCCAGCCTGCCTCCTTCACCCACGGTCCAAATGGCGCCGCCGACGGCGGCCAACGCCGAGACGATGCGGCCCAGCAAGGCCTCGTAGAACTCGGCGACGCCGACGTCGCTCTTGGCGATCTGGGCAATTTCGGCCACGAGCCCGCGGATTTGCTGTTTGGTCTGTTCGACCAAGTCCGGGTCGATCGACTGCTGTTCGGTGCTCATCGGCAAATCGCGCGGGGAGGGCGGAAAGGTCGGGGAACGTCCCGTTTGCGGCGAAGCGCCTCGCACGCCACAGGGCACGCTTCCAAAGTTCTAACTCTGCAATGGCTTACTGAGAAGCCGCGGGGCGGAACGCCAGACAAGGGGGCCGGCCGAGGGGCGGATGGGGCCCGCCGCCGCGCCCTCTGTCCTTAAAGGTATCCAGTAAACGCAGCTAGCGATTGTCGATTCTACGAAATCCCCACGCCGAACGGTCGGTTTACGCCCCGACCTGCGGAGATTTTTCGACTCTATCGGTCAGATCGGTTATGCCGCCCCAGGGTCGTGAGGGGAACTGAGGGAGGCAGACCCTCATTGTCTGCCTACCAGTCCGGGGGGTCAAGGAAATCGCTCATGCGGCCCTAACAAGGCAGCAAGCCAGCTCGTTGAATGGGAGTGTCGCAAGTGGCGGCTGGGGTCGAGCCGAAGGCGAGCCCCCGGCTTTTGCTTCAACGCCTGCTACTTCTCGCTGACCGCGGTGACCAACAACGCCTGGGTGGCCCAGGCGGTTGTCGACACCCGGTGAGCGTAGCTCTCGCCGCCGGCGGGACGCGTGGTTTCCCGCCAATTGCCAGCCGACGCCTGCATCTCCAGCAGCGCGGCCCTGCCGCGGGCCAGGAGCTCGGCCGCGCCGGGTTCTTCGGACAGCTTGGCCAGGCCAAGAAGTACGAGCGCCGTGTCGAAAGGCTCGGCAGCGCGTCCGGCGAACTGTCCCCAGCCCCCTCCCGACGTCTGCGCCGCGCGGGCGCCCGCGAGGAACCGCTGCCGTTGAGCCGCGGCCTCTTCGTCCGTGGCCCCTGCGAGTCCCAAGACGATCGCCGCCTGCTCGGCCGGCGACTGTGGCCGGGCAGCGCGGAGCCAGCGGTCGGCGCGGGCGAGCGGCGCGGCATGTTTCCGGGCGTCGGCCGAAGCCACCACGTTCCGCGCCACAGCCGTGGCCAGCGCGTCGCCGTAGGTCACCGGGCCGCCTCCCAGGCCGCTGCGGTCCACGCTCCAACGGCCATCCGGCTTCTGCCGCTTTACGAGCAGCTCGGCCGCTTCCGCCAGCGCCTCGCGCCGGTCGACGAGTTCGGCCGGCAGCGCCTCGGCCAGCGCCGCGGCAAACTGGAGTTCTGCAAGCTCGGCGTCCTTGAAATCGGTGTCGGCCAGCTCGGCCGCCCACCGCTGGGGCTGGGAGAGCCAGTCCAACGTCTCCCGGAGCGCCGCTCGATCGAGCGGCCGCCCGGCGCGGCGGGCAAAACTCACCACCCGCGCCGCATCGCCGTTGTTGTGGCAGGAGAAGCAGCCGTTCTGGATGCGCCAGGTTTGGGCTTCGCGAGCGAGATATTGGAGGGCCGCGTCAATGGGCTCGGCCCCAGCCCTGCTTTCGACCGGCAACACAGCGAGTGCGAGCACGAGCGCGCCACCGGCGGCACAACGAATTCGGCGGCCTCGAGATTCGCTCATTCGACGCGATAGCCTCGCGCAACGTCTTCCAGCACTAACACCCAGTCGTCGCGCTCGCCCTGGGAAGGCGGCGTGAACTCGTGAACTGGCGAGTTGGCGAACTGGCCGATGGGCTGCCAAGTTCCTTGCCGGGGATCGAACCACTGGGCCTTCACCGTCTTCCCCGACAGCTTGTCCAAGTGAATGCTCACCGGCTTTCCGGTCGGCAGATACGCGAGGACGAAGCTGCCGTCTGCGGCCCGCGCTGCCCGCACCAGGTCTTCGCCTTCGCCCTCTCCGGCGGCAATCACCGACTGGTCGGGGATCAGTTCGTGCCAGGGCCGCAGCTCGAACAGCCGCCGCAGGTAACCCAGCTGGCGCGAGCCTTCGTAGGCCATGGCTTTGCGCCAGGGCTGGAAGCCGTTCTTGGGAAAGGGCCCGTCGTTGTCCTTGTAGAGCCAGAAGAGATCGAGGGCCCCGTAGCCGTGCCCTGCGGCGCCGGCAAGCATGTTCCAGTAGGCTCCTTTGCGCACCTGGTGGGAGTCGATCCGCGGCGTCTTGTCGCCGGTGGGGTGGTTCTCGTAGGGGGGCTCCATGTCGACCGTCGGCTTGGCGGGCGCCAGGGCGTAGTCGGCGTCGACGAAGCGGTAGGTCTTGGCGGCCCAGCCGTGCCCCGATTGGATCGAGTTGAAGTCGAGCCAGTCGGCGTTGTGGAACCAGGTGGAGGACGACGTTGATCCCGAACCGTGGTACGAGATCAACTGACTGCCGCCGCAGCCCTCGCGCAGGCCCTTGGCCATGGCCACCCACACCGCCTGATCGCCCCCCGGCTTCGAGTCGCCGCCGGGATACCACATCACAGCGTTGTGCTTGTAGCGCTCCCCCAGGAACTTGCCAAAGGCGTAGGCGTTTTGCTCGTCGAACACCTTTTCCGGTCCATCGTTCACGTGCCACGATTTGGCGGTCACCAGGCCCATGACCAGACCGAGCTCGTTCGCCCGGTTGATCACGTAGTCGACGTTTTGGAAGTACTTCTCGTTGGGCCGCGTGGGATCGCGGTCAATGAACGGAGGTTCTCCCAAGAGAGAGCTGTTGCCATCGGGATGGCGCTCGCCCAAGCCGCGGATCACATAAGCCTGGATCACCGTGAACCCCTTGCGCGCCCGGTCTTGCAGATACTCCTCCACCTCGTCGTGATTCAGCCGCTGAAACAGCAGCCAGGCGGTGTCGCCGAGGTAGAAGAAGGGCTTGCCGTGCTGATCGACGAAGTAGCGGCCGTTGGGGCTGACCGAGAGCTGGAGCGACTTGACGGATTGGGATGCGGCAGGAGCTTGGGGGCTAATCGCCTGCGGAGGAGCGGCGCGGGATGGCTGGGGGCAAGCCAGGAACGCCACCGCAAACGCCACTACGAACGCTGGGACAGAACGCTTGCCGCTGAACATGGCCGCCTCCGCGTGTGAAACGTCGGCCCCGCCGATACCCGCCTCAGTGTAGAGCAGCGGTGACGGGGATCAACACCCTGCGCACCGACTCCCGCGAGTCAAAGCGAGCCGTGTGGAGCAGGCAATTGCGAGAGCCGGATGCACGGGCGCCTCCATCTGTGCGAGGACTGCCCTACCCACATCTACCCGCTCGAGCGTTTCGACGCTTCGTCGCGTTCGAGCGCCGCAGCAAGCAATCTGTCGGTACAGCGGAAGTTTGTCCGGCGGAGCCTTCTGAAGGCTTCCGAAAGCGACAGCAGATTCTTGAGTGCAGCATGTTCCAGGATCGTTACGGTACCAATCGTGACGATGCCCCGGACCGCTGCTGCTCTGCGGGCTTTGTGATCGTCCACCAACAATGCATTCGTTGGTGTCTCGAGGGCAAACGCAATCGCCTGGATCTCGCCGCGGCCCAGCGCGGTCGTCGTCGCCAGATCAGCAGGGGCTTGAATCTCCAGCCAAGCAGGCGGGGAAGCTGCCCAGGCAGCTACAGCAACGGGAGCCGAAGAGTGCCTGAGTTCCTCGATGACCGCCGGAGGAACGAGTATCCTCCGAAACATCGCCGGCAAGATGCCCTCGGCTTCAATGAGCACGAGATAGCGTAGCGGCGATGTATCGGACACAACAATCACTGGCCGAGCAACCTACTCAGCAACTCCCGTTCGGCTGCCAGCTCCTCCTCGCTTTGCTCGAGGTAGATTCCACGGCGTTTCAGGAGGCCGTCGGCCTCATAGGTCGAGATCCCCAGCGCTTCGGAGAGTTGGCCTAGGCTAAGTGCGCCGGTCCGGTAGCCCTCGATCGCGAGCGCTTGCTTGGCGGCTTGCCCTAGATCGCCCCACTCGAGTTCGAGCTGGGCCTGCAAGTGATCGGGAAGTTGGAAGGAGATTGTCACGGGGGTCACCTAATCCAGTGTACGTCCCCAGTATACCGCGCCGAAGCCGGCACTTCCGGAGGGAGGAACTATCGAAACTCGCTGGAAACCTGGCCCAGTTGATATTCGCGTGACCAGTCGTCGGGCCGCTCCTTGGGCTCGAGCCACGGGGAACCATTCTGGAGCCAAGCGTCGCGGTAGCTCCGTGTCGATTCAACCGTAGAGTCCTCGTACCCAAACTCCACGCCGCAGCATGAGCAGATGAGGTAGCTCGGCGTGGCGCCATCTTCGCCCCAGGGCGGATCAGGCTGCGTCAGACCGCATACGCGGCAGTTGTACTCCGCCATGCCCTCACCCCGCCCCAATCAACTCCCCAGTCCGCCAGCGGTCTCCCTCGCGATGCACCCGATGGTACAGCGTATCCCGCTCTACCGGTTCGCGGCCTGCTTCGACGATCAGTCGCTTGATCTGCTCGACCGTCAGCGCCTCCGGCGTGGTCGCCCCTGCGTCGTGGTAGATCAGCTCGTGGCGCACGGTGCCGTCGAGGTCGTCGGCGCCGTAGGCGAGCGCCACCTGGGCCGTTTCGATGCCCAGCATGATCCAGTAGGCCTTGATGTGGTCGAAGTTGTCGAGCATCAGCCGCGACACGGCCATCGTCCGCAGGTCCATGAGGCTCGACGGCTTCTTGATGTGCGCCAGGCCCGTATTGTCGGGGTGGAAGGCCAGCGGGATAAAGGTTTGGAAGCCGTGCGTTTCGTCCTGCAGCTCCCGCAGCCGGCACAGGTGGTCGATGCGGTGATAGGCGTTCTCGATGTGCCCATAGAGCATGGTGGCGTTCGAGCGCAGCCCCAGCCGGTGGGCCGTGCGGTGAATCTCGATCCAACGGCCGGCGTCGGCCTTGTGCTCGCAGATCTTGTCGCGCACTTCGGGGTGGAAGATCTCGGCCCCGCCGCCAGGCAAGCTGCCGACGCCCGCATCGATCAGCAGCTTGAGCACGTCCTCGATCGAGCTCTTCGTGAGGTGCGTGAACCAGTCGATCTCGACGCCGGTCCAGCCCTTCAGATGCAACTGAGGGTAGGCCTCGTGCAGGATGCGGAGGATGTTCAGGTACCAGTCGACCTTCATCTGATGATGCAGCCCGCCGACGATGTGCATCTCGGTGCAGCCGGCGTCGACGGCCTCCTGCCCACGGGCGAGGATCTGCTCGTCGGTCATCAGATACCCCTTGGCGTCGCGCAGGTTCGAGCGGAACGCGCAGAACGTGCAGCGATAGACGCACACGTTTGTGGGGTTCAGGTGGGTATTGATGTTGTAGTAGGTCAGGTTGCCGTTCTTCCGCTCGCGAACCAAGTTCGCCAACTCGCCCAACTCATTGAGCGGAACCTCGGGGCTGTACAGATACAGCCCTTCGTCAAACGACAGCCGAGTCCCGGCCTCTACCTTATCGCGAATCGCTTGCAGCTTCATCTTCGTCCGTTGGTCGCTATCTGTTCACCACGGAGACACAGAGACACGGAGAGGACAAATACGTTCTTACCGCAGAGGACACTGAGGACGCAGAGAGAGCAAATGAATGCCTTGGCTCTGCGTCCTCTGTGTCCTCTGCGGTTAAATCCTCCGCTTGTCCTCTCCGTGCCTCTGTGTCTCCGTGGTTCAAATCCCAGTTCGAACTATCGCCACAGGTCGATGATCGCCAGGCCGCAGAGGCCCAGCGAGATCACCGCGTTGACATGGAAGAACGCTTGGTTCACCCGCGAGAGGTCGTTCGGCCGCACCAGCAAGTGTTCATACGCCAACAGCGCGGCCACGGCCGCCACGCCGGCGAGGTACAGCCAGCTTAGGTACGGAAACACCACCGGCAGCGCCGCCAGGCAAACCACCGTTCCCAAGTGACAGACCGCGGCCAACCGCAGGGCCTTAACCACTCCCAAACGGGCCGGCACGCTGTGCAGTCCTGCCTGGCGGTCGAACTCCGCGTCTTGGCACGCATAAATGATATCGAATCCGGCCACCCAGAGCAGCACCGCCGTTCCCAGGGCCAAGGCCGGCAGCAGATCGGCCGGACTGGCGACCACGGCCTGCCCTCGCACGGCGATCCAGGCGGAAATCGGGGCCAGCATGAGCGCGGCCCCGAGCCAGAAATGGGCGACGGCCGAAAACCGCTTCGTGTAGCTGTAGCCCAGCAGGAAGGCCAGCACCGGCAGCGAGAGGGCCAGCGGCAACCAGTTCGGCAGGAACAGCAGCGTGCTGCCGACAAACGCCGCGCCGCTCGCCACGGCGAACAGCGCGACGGCCGGCACGCTCAGCGTCCCCGCCGGCAAATGGCGCACGGCCGTCCGGGGATTGAGCGCGTCGATCTTACGATCGACCAGCCGGTTAAATGCCATCGCCGCGCTACGGGCGAACACCATGCAGAGCAAGATGCCAAGCAGGTCGCGAGCGCGGAACGCCACCGGCGGCGTTTCGTGGGCATTGGCGGTCCAGGTCATCGCGGCTGCCAACAGCGCAAACGGCAACGCGAACACCGTATGGCTAAAGCGAATTAGCTCGAGCAACTTGCGCACACTCGCCATCATGCGCAGGCCCTCCGTAGGTTATGCTTCAGCATAACCCCACCGCGGTTCGTTATGCTGAAGCATAACCTACGAGCTACGGTCGAGCGCTTGTTCACTCGGTCTCGCTCCCCCAGCGCCGCATGAGCGCGTGCTTCACGCCGAGCTGATCGCAGATGCGGGCGACCACGAAATCGACCAGGTCTTCAATCGTCTTCGCGCCGTGATAGAAGCCCGGCATGGCCGGCAACACGACTGCACCGGCTTGTGCCGCGCGATGCATGTTCTCGAGCTGCACCACCGACATCGGCGTTTCGCGCGGAACGAGCACGAGCTTGCGGTGCTCCTTCAGATGCACGTCGGCCGCGCGATGGATAAGGTTTGCCCCTTGTCCATGCACAACGGCGCTCAGCGTGCTGCCGCTGCAAGGGCAGATGACCATGCCGGCGGTGAGGAACGAGCCGCTGGCGATCGGGGCCATGAAGTTCTGATAGTGGTGGTATTCGATATGCCCGTGCGCCCCTCCCGCAAGTTTGCGTACTTCGGCCAGGCGAGAATCATTGCTGGGCGAGGCGGGGAGCAGTTCATCCCGCTGGAAGGCACGCAGATCGACGTTGAGCCCCAGCTCTTGCGCGAGGACGGTTTGCCCGGAGGGGCTGATCGTGAGATGGACGTCGCGCCCGGCGGCGAGCAGCACCTCGACCAGCCGCACGCCGTAGGCGGCGCCACTTGCGCCGGTGATGGCTACGACGAAGGGGTGCATTTGGTCCCTACGTAGAGGGTGGCGATGCCGAGCGTCAGCGACCGGTAGCGAACCTGCTCGAGCCCGGCCTGCCGCATGAGCTGTGCCAGTGCTTCTCCAGCAGGAAACTCGCCGACGCTTTCCGGCAGGTAATTGTAGGCGTCGAGCCGATTGCTCGCGAGCAACTGCCCGATTCGCGGCAGCACGTTGCGGAAGTACCAGCCGTAAAACGCCTTGAAGGGCTGCCACTGCGGCGTCGAAAACTCGAGCACGGCCACCTGCCCGCCCGGCCGGCACACGCGGGCCATTTCGGCCAGCCCCCGCTCGGTGCGGCTGACATTTCGTAGGCCAAAAGCGACGCAGACGATCTGAAACCGGTCGGCCGGAAAGGGCAACTGCTCGGCGTCGGCCTCGACGAAGGCGAGCTGGCCATTCAGCCCGGCCGTGCGCTTCTTCTCATCGCCGAGCTTGAGCATCGGATGGCAGAAATCAGCGCCCACAATCTTCGCGCCGCCGGCCGCCTTGGCGTAGGCCAGAGCCAGGTCGCCGGTGCCGGTGCAGAGATCGAGGATCGGGGCCTCGCCGGCGGGGGCCACCTCGCGCACGGTGCGCCACCGCCAGTAACGGTCGACGTTGAGCGACAGCAGATGGTTGAGCAGATCGTAGCGCCCGGCAATCTCGCCAAACATCCGGCGAACGCGGGCAGCCGACTTATCGACAGTCATCAAGCGAACAACACCAGCATTTCGTGTGTGGCCCCATCTCCCCTCTCCCTGTGGGAGAGGGGCCGGGGGTGAGGGGCCGCGGCGAGCGAGCAACGCGATCGCTTGTCGCTTCGAGTTCGAGCTTTTCGTCAGTACCACCGCAGCACAATCTTCGATCGACCCTCACCCCAACCCTCTCCCACAGGGGAGAGGGAGCAAATGCAGGGTTGGTCAAGCGAAGCGCAGACCCACCGCTTTAACCGCACTTCTTAGTTAACCTTAACACAAGACGAACCGCCGAGACGCGGAGAATGCAGAGGCGCAAAGCCCGCCAAGAAATGGGCGGCGACGGACTGCCCCATCCCTCTTTGCGATCTCTGCGCCTTTGCGAGAAAGAATCTTCTTTGTCCTCTCGGCGTCTCCGCGTCTCGGCGGTTCGTTTCAACTCTGGGGCTCATTCTAGGGTTGCCCGTGCGGGGTCGGTAGGGGAGAACAGGGGGCATGGCCCGCCTCAGCGTTCATCTCTTACCTGACCTGGTTGACGAGTCCGAGCTCGCTGGCAAAACGGTCGTCGTCATCGACGTGCTGCGGGCGACCACCACGATTACCTATGCCCTGGCCGCCGGGGCGGCCCAGGTCATTCCGTGCTTGGAGATCGAGGATGCCCGGCGGACCGCCGCCGAGTTCCCGCGGGACCAGGTGCTCCTCGGCGGCGAGCGAGGAGGGGTGAGGATCGAGGGCTTCGACCTCGGCAACTCGCCGGAGGAGTATTCTCCCGAGATCGTCCGAGGCAAGTCGATCGTCTTCACCACCACCAACGGCACGCGGGCGATGATGCGCTGTCGGCAGGCGAAGCGGGTGCTGATCGGCGCCGTCGTAAATCTTTCAGCCGTGGCTGACGCAGTCCGCGACGAAGAGAACGTGCATCTCGTTTGCGCTGGCACCGAGGGGCAGGTGTCCTGCGAAGACACACTTCTAGCGGGCGTTCTGGTCGCCAAACCTCGCCGCGGCATTTCCGGGTTGGCCGTCAACGACGCCGCTCAGTTGGCCGAAGGGGCCTTTCGCGCGTTGATGGCCGTGGGTGCGTCTCCGGCGGAATTCACCGTTCGCAAGCTCCACGAGGCGCTGAAGCTCGGACTTGGCGGCCGAAACGTGCTGGCCTTGGGCCGTGACCAAGACCTCCTCGCCGCCGCCCAGATCGACAAGTTCGATTTCGTACCGGAGCTCGACTTGGCCGACTGGTCGATCCGCCGCCCATCGCCAGCGCGATAGCTGGCTTTTCGCGCTCGCGAGCCGGCTTTGCGGGTCCCCGCACGAACGCGCAAAAACGTTGCGATTTTTCTCACTCCCGCCCACAATGCGCCGCAGCGAGACCGGCAGTGGGCATGGGGGCCAAACTTAGGCGAGGATCCCTATGCGCATCGGCCGCTTCAGCGTCGCGTTCCTGGTGCTCTCCACGTTGCTGGCCCTCACGGGCCCAGCCGGGCGGGCCGTGGCCCAGTTGGCCCTCGAGATCGATCCCCTAGGCCAAGCCTTCTTGGCGAACGACGGGAGCAAAGAACTGGCCTTCGACGGCTACCTGATCATTTCGAACAAGGGCCTGCTCTCGCCCAAGGGCTGGTCGAGCATCGCCGATCAGGTGCAATCGAACCCCGGCCACGTCATTGCCAGCCTGGGATCGGGAGGCCTCACGTTCGGCGAGGCCAATCCGGAGGCCAAGGCGCTGGCCGAACTGAACATCGCGGGAGCAGGCGTGCTGCAACCGGGCGCGGAGTTCAGCATTGGCTATCCCTTCGCGAAGGCGGTGGGGCCCGCTTCCGGCCTCAAGCTCTCCTACAAGCCAGTTACCGAGTTGAACGGCATCGATGGCGTCATTCGCTTCCTCGAGCCCCCCTTGGGCGCCGACCTGCGCATCCTCGCGGGCGCCGATGGCTCCGCCTGGCTCGAGAACCTGGGCAGCGCCCCCGTGTCGTTCGACGGTTATCAGTTGTCCGACGAGAACGGCAAGCTGAATCCGGCCGGCTGGATGAGCATCGCCGACTATGTGGGCGCCGGACGCGGGGGCGAGATCAGCGCGCTCTTGGGAGACGGCGGCCTCGGCTTCAAGGAAACGAACCCCGGCGCTGGCAACCTGGCCGAATTGAACCTCACGGCGCCCGGCGTGCTCCAGCCCGGCGGCAAGCTCGACCTGGGAAAGCCCTTCCAGCCCGGCGAGGACCTGAGCTCGATCGCCTTCAACTACCGCCTGCTGGGCAATTCGCTCAGCCAGCGGGGCGAGATCGTGTCGGTTCCGGAGCCGGCCGCCTGGCTGCTGGCGGGCCTCGGCGGGCTGGGCCTGTTCGCGCGGCGCGCCCGGCGCCGCTAGATTCGGTCAGTTCCGGTCGCGACCGATACGAGCCCGCAGCGCAAGAGCGCGAGCGAGGGAGAGGTACTCGTCCGTGTTCGACCCCGGCCCGAAACCTTCACGGGCCGGGCGGCATCTCCGGCCAGCGCGCCGACCAACGCTCGAGTCCCTGGCTTGCGCTGCGGGCTTGTGTGGGGCCATTCGGAAACCAAGCTACTTGACCGGTTTTTCCTCGCCGGCCACCCGGCGTTCGTTTGCACGCCGCGCCTCCAGTTGCGACAATCCGGCTCTCGTGGTTCCGGCAACGGCCGGGCTGCTCGCCTCACCTACTTCCGGCCGCCCGACCTCTCAGGCGGCCTCGTCCGACAGGAGTTCGCCGATGAAAGCGTCGCTGCGTCTGGCCCTGGCGGCCTTTGCGCTCGTGGCCGTGGCTTGGTCCGCGGCCGATCTGGTCCTCAACCGTTCGCTGGAGAAACAAGCCTTGGCTGCCGAGCCTTCCAAGCCCATGCTGGCCCACAACGTGTTCTTCACCCTCGCCGAGTCGTCCCCCGCGAATCGAGAAAAGCTGGTCGCCGGCTGCCAAAAGTGGCTCTCCGGGCATCCCGGCGTGGTCTTCTTCGCCGTCGGAACGCCCTCGGATCTCGATCGCCCGGTGAACGACCGAGACTTCGATGTCGGCCTGCACGTGGTCTTCGAAGACCGCGCCGCCCACGACGAGTACCAACCGTCGGAACGTCACGAAAAGTTCATCGCCGAGAACAAGCACCTCTGGAACAAGGTGCGGGTGTTCGACAGCGACGTGTTCTCGAAGAAATAAGGCGTCTGTTAGCCCCCGGCGAGTCGCCGGGGGACAAGGATCGTGATGCAACCATTCCGGTCTACATTGCTCGTTGTCGGAATTCGTTGATTGCCGTGGAACTCCCCCCGTGACTCACGGGGGGCTAATGAGTGGCATACTGCGGTGAGCCACCCTTAGCCCCCGGCGAGTCGCCGGGGGAAACCACGTTGGCTCCGACCACGCGTTTACTGGTTTTCCGGCCGGAAAAGCCACAGGCCGTACATGTCGATGAACGTCCGCAGCGTTTCGGTCGGCTGCTTGCGTTCGGCGTCGATCACGAGCGCGTTGCGGAACCGGCCGAGGTCCAAGTACGTCTGGTAGTCGGCCGGGATCTTCACTCCCAGGTCCCCGAAGTCAGCCCGCCCTTCGAAGAAGCGATTGGCGTTCGGCGATACGTACACGAGCTGCAACCAGTTGGCGTTGGTCTTGGGGCCGCTCGCCAGCTTGGCCAGACTCGCCCGCTGCTCGGGGCTGATGAGCTCGATGCGGCCAACCATCACGCGTTCGACGTGAGCCGGCGCCGAGAGCTCGAGCGGCAGCGTGTGGTCGGTCCACGCCCTGGGAACGAGGTAGAACACCCGCAGCCCCGGGCTTTGGAAGTACGCCCGCCGCCAGGTTTCGAGCATCGCGGTCGCTTCGTCGGCGAATAGGCCATCGGCCACGAGCGCGGCGTGCATGCTCGAGCGCAGCTCGTCGAGCCGGTCGCCGCCAAACTCCTTCTCTGCGAACCCGGCGCTGGTCGAGGCCAAGTTCCGCTCGCGGTCCTGCGTCAGCTCCACCGCCGGCAAGCTCCGCCAGGCGGCTTGGCCATCGGCCCGCACGTGGACCAGCCAAGCCGCCGGCACTGGCAGCGGCTGCTTGGCCGCCAGCTCGCCTGCCTGACTGCGCAGGTAGAGCGTATTCGTGGCTAGATCGGTGACGACGCGGAGCGGCGAATCGATCCGTCCCACGCCGCGGTAGAACAGGTACTTCTCGCTCTCGCCCCCGGCCGAAGTCACGCTCGCCGCATTTACCTGCCGCGGCGCGGTCCACACGTGCTCCTCGGTCTGCGGCCCCGGCCGGTCCGTGCCTACCTGCAGGCCGTGCCAGGCGAGGCTGCCGAGCGTCTCCGGCGTGATCGGGCCGAAGGTGAACTTGCCGGCCTCGAGGCCGGGCGCGTCGGCTTTGGCTGCGGGGTAGAACTCGGTGAGCCAGCCGCCGCGAAACGAGACATCGACATTCAGCGACTGGGGCCGCGGCGCGCCCGCCGCTGGGTGGAAGTAGATCACCGGCGTCTCGAGCCGCATCGTGACATCGGGGTGCCGCTGCGGCGCTCCCTTCATGTCGGGATGCGTGAGCACATAGGGCCGGGTCAGCACGTGCGGGTGCAGATTGTGCACGAAGCTGGGGAGGGGCTCGTCGTCGATGTTGATTCCCGGCAGAGCTTTTCCTTGCTCGTCTTGGAGCGACGTGAAGGTGCCCCACTCGTGGACGACTAGCCCGGCGGGCTCAGCCCCCGGACTGGCCGGCAGCGGACGAGGGACCAAGACTAGGCCGAGCAGGGCGGCGCAAAGGGTGCAGAACGCGAGGCGTTTCATCGAATCTTCTCCGGTTCGTCTGGGAAGGCGAGCGGCTCGGCCGGTGCGCCGGGAACGTTCGCGGGGAGGAAGCGAAAACCGTCGAACGCCTGAATTGTGCCGCGGCCCCTTTGCAACGCATAATTGTTTATGGGTGTCTCAGAAATGGTTTTTGTTGTGTCAAGGGAGAACCGCCCGTGGAGGTTCATCCGTCCCTCTCGACCGATCAGGTGGCCGCCTTCGTGGAGCTCGCCCGCACCGGCAGCCTCCGCCGCGCCGCCGATACGCTGCTGATCACCGAGCAAGGAGTGCGCAATCGGTTGCTCGCACTCGAGCAGCGGCTGGGCGTGGAGCTCTATCACAAGAGCCGCGGCCTGCGCCGCCGCCCGCCGCTCACGCCGCGAGGGCAGGAGTTCTTGCCGCACGCGGTCGCCTTCCTGCATCGTGCGCGCGATCTCTGCGACCTGTTCGAATCGAGCGCGGGTCCGCGCGAGGTCCACGTGGCGGCGAGCCAGTATCTGATCCTCTACGTGCTGATCGACGCGGTGCGGCGCTTCCACGCCGAGTTCCCGCAGATCCGCATCCGCCTGTCGACGCACACCGAAGAAGAAGTCGAGCAAGCCCTGCTCGCCGATCCGGCGATCTCGCTGGGCGTGGCGGCGCCGCAGCAGTCCCCTGCGGAGCTCGAGTACCAGCACCTGTTCTCGATGGGCTGGAGCCTGATCACGCCGCCGCGACACCGGCTGCTGCGGACGAAGGACCTGCGGCTCGCGCACCTGGCCGACCAGCCGCTGATCCTTTTCGAACGCGGCTCCACAGGCCGAGCCCACGTGTTCGAGGCGTTTCACGAGCAGGGGCTGAGCCCGCGCGTGGAGATGGAAACGACGAACACCGAGATCATCGTGCGAATGGTCGCCGCGGGCCTCGGCGTCTCGATCGTCCCGCTCCTGCCTGGCGGCGCGGTCACCCGCGGCCGCGGCGTGAGCGCGCGCAGCTTGGGAGAGCAAATCCGGCCGATCCACTCGGGGCTGCTCGTCCGCCGCGGTGAGCCTCTCTCGCCGGCGGCGGGACGGTTCGCGGAGTTCATCCGGCAGGACCGGCGGTGGGAGAAGTAGCCGCCAGGTTTTTGACCGCGGAGACGCGGAGAGAGAGAGAGAGAGAGAGAGCAGGAGGCAGACTTTCTCGCAAAGGCGCAGAGATCGCAAAGGGGCGTTCAGATTGCAGTGCAAATTGATCGCGCGGACTGCTCATTTGACCGTGATGGGCAAAGATCGCATTCGATCGGCCGCGTAGTAGTGGCACACTGCCAGCATCTGAGCGAATTCCTTACGCCCATAGTATCGAGCGTCTGACATGATCAGATCGATCGAGGCAGGATCGTTGAAGGCAGCCAGGAGTTCGGTGACCGAGTGGGGGTTGAAGACCAAGCGAGGAGCGTTCTCTTCCCGCAACTCGACCGCCCATTCTCGAACATCGGGCCAAAGCAAGCTTCGAACCGACGAGCCCGAACCTCGACCACAAAGGTGAATGCCTTCGGCGTTCACGGTGATGCTCATGCCGGCCACGATGACTCCACAATACAGGAAGAATGCTGCAGCGCCGCCCAGCGCCAGCGCCCCTTTGCCGAAAACGTCATGGTCCGCCGCATGCACCCAACAGAACGCCGCCCCGGCGGCGAATAAGACCGCCAAGACGAAATAGGGCGCGCGGATGCAGGACCGCAACGTGATGGTTGGCTGGTTCGCCTCGTCCACCGCCTCGAAAGGAAACTCGAGGGGAGACCAGAGCGGCACTGGCGCTGAGGTGAAGAGACAACTAGGCAATAAGCAATTGTGCCCGCCAACGTAGACCTTCCACTTGGCGCCCTGCGGCACGAGGTACTGCTCGCAGTACGCCTTCAGGCACACGAGCGACGTGCCCAGGGTTTGCCGCGGGACCTCCGCGCGAAAGGTCCGGCCGGCAGCGCGAACCTCGATTTCGGCGTGCTCTCCCTCGTGCTGGATGACCGTGTCCCACGATGTCATCTCGCTCCAAGGAACATCGCGGGTGTTCCAGACCGAGGAGTAGTGCAGCCCCGCAGTGTCGAGGGACACGCGCGTTCCGAGCTGCGCCGCGACGATCACGGCGCAAACGACGCCACCTGCGACCAAGGTCACGCAAACTGCGAGCCCACCCAAGTAGGGCCAAGGCGTAGGCCCCTGCTCCGCTGCAAGCTCCTGCCAAAAGAACGCGAACGGCATCAGACTGACCGTTGCAACGACGAGCGCGGCCGAAAGCAACGAAATGTGCCGGCGGCGGAGCGACAAAACCACCGGCGGCAGCATGGGGCTCATTCCTCGTTTGCCCTACGCGCAACTCTCAGGATCCAGACCCCCAGCCACATCGCCAAGCTGCCGAAAGGGATCAAGGCTGTCGGAATAAGCCAGCGCCGAACCAAGCTGTCGATGCGGGCATCTTGGGGTTCGCTGGGCCGATACAAAACTGACACGGCATCCCCAAGTTGAGGGTGTGGGTTGGTGGCAACTCGATCCTCGAATCGAATGGACCGGCCATCATCGATGCGAAACTCCACCGTCGGGTAGTAGGTCGGGTGCTCGGAAGAGTGAGGGTCCGCGGCACGCAGCGATACCACCGTTCCGCGCGTGGCGACCGCCGCTCGGCCAAAACTGACCTGGCGAACGAGTTGCCTCACACCAATCGCCACGCAAAGAAACCCTAGCCCCACCAAAAAAAGGCACACACCAACGGGCGCGTTCGGCCGATTCGTGGCGTTCATCGTCGTGCTCGAGCCGAAGACCTCGCAGAAGCGTTTAGGGCAGCTCTTTCGACAGTCTAACAAATACCAGGCAGAAACGAGCGAAGTCGCGAACCTTCGGCCCTCCTCAGCGTCGTAACCTCGCCTGAAGCATTCTGACACTCCTCCGCGCCTCCGCGGTTCGTTCACTCCCCAGCCGGACGGGCAAGCCGCCGGCTTGACCCCGGCTTACCCCCGGTCGACAATCAGCTTGTCTCGGCCTACGATTCCTCGCGTAGGCCCTTCGCCGTAAAGTCTTGGCTGATTGCAGACTTCGGCCGCCGACACCGTTTCCCTGGTCGCACACGAGCGCGAATGCCCACCCTTAGTCACGTTCCCAATGCCCTCGGGCGGTTTGGCGAGTTCGGCGGACGGTATGTGCCGGAGACGCTGGTCCGTGCCCTCGACGAGCTGACCGCCGAGTACGACAAGGCCCGCCAGGACCCGCAGTTTCAGGCGGAGCTCGACGACCTCCACCGCAACTACGTCGGCCGCCCCAGCCCGCTCTACTTCGCCGGCCGGCTCACGGCTCTGGCCGGCGGCGCCCGCATTTACCTGAAGCGGGAAGATCTGAATCACACCGGCGCCCACAAGATCAACAACACGCTGGGCCAGGCGCTGCTCACTGTGCGGATGGGCAAGAAGCGGGTCATCGCCGAGACCGGGGCCGGTCAGCACGGCGTGGCCACCGCCACGGCCTGTGCCCGCTTCGGCCTCGACTGCGTGGTCTACATGGGGGAGGAAGACATTCGCCGGCAGCAGCCGAACGTGCTTTCGATGCGGATGCTGGGGGCCGAAGTGCGCCCCGTGACCACGGGCTCGAAGACGCTGCGCGACGCCATCAATGACGCGATGCGCGATTGGATGTCTTCGGTCGAGACGACGCACTACATCTTGGGCTCCGTGGTGGGGCCGCACCCGTTCCCGCAGATCGTCCGCGATTTCCAATCGGTGATCGGCCGCGAGACGATCGAGCAGAGCAAACAGCAGATCGGCCGGCTGCCGGATGTGGTGGTGGCCTGCGTCGGCGGCGGCAGCAACGCGGCCGGCATGTTCTATCCGTTCGTCGATCTGCCCAAGGTCGAACTGGTGGGTGTGGAGGCCGGCGGCCGCTCGGATCGCCCGGGCGAACACGCTTCGCCGCTGTCCTACGGTCAGCCTGGCGTGCTGCACGGCAGCTTCAGCTATGTGATGCAGGACGAAGACGGCCAGACCTGCGATGTGCATTCGATCTCGGCCGGCCTCGACTACCCCGGCGTGGGCCCCGAGCACAGCTATTGGAAAGACACGGGCCGGGTGAAATACACCGCCTGCCGCGACGACGACGCCCTCGAGGCGTTCGACAAGCTGGCCACGAGCGAAGGCATCTTGCCGGCGCTCGAAAGCTCGCACGCCGTGGCGAAAGGCCTTGAGTTGGCCAGCCGGCTGACGCGCGACAAGGCGCTCGTCGTGTGCCTATCGGGTCGTGGCGATAAAGACGCGGCCGAGATTGCCCGACTGCGGGAAAAGCGAGGGCAGGCATGAGCGGCCAACCACCCAGCATCGACGAACTGTTCAAGAAGCTGCGGGCCGAGGGCCGCAAGGCGCTGATGCCCTTCATCACGGCCGGCGACCCCGACCTCGAGTTCACCGGCGCCCTGCTCAAGGAGATCGTCAGCCGCGGCGCCGCGCTCTGCGAGCTCGGCATCCCGTACAGCGATCCGATCGCCGACGGTCCGGTGATCCAGGCCTCGTACACGCGGGCGCTCGATAAGAAGGTCAAGCTGGCCGGCATTCTCGAGATGCTGGCCAAGACGACGCCGGCGCTCGCGGCGCCTGTGGTCACCATGGTCAGCTACGCGATCGTCTACCGACACGGCGCGGAGCGCTACGCGGCCGACGTGGCCAAGGCGGGCGGCAGCGGACTGATCGTGCCGGACCTGCCGGTCGATGAAGCCAGTAAGCTGGCCGAGATCTGCGGCAAGGCGGGCGTAAGCCTGATCCAACTCGTCACGCCCACCACGCCGCGCGAGCGGGCGGTGCGGATCTGCGAGTCGTCGAGCGGGTTCGTGTATTTCGTCTCGGTCACCGGCATCACCGGCGAACGCACGCAGTTGCCGCCCGACCTTGTCGAGAGCGTAGGCTGGCTACGGACCAAGACGTCGCTGCCGATCTGCATCGGCTTTGGCATTAGCACGCCGGAGCACGTGCGGCTGCTCGCGCCCGTGGCCGACGGGCTGATCGTGGGCTCGGCCGTGGTGCGGCGGATCGCGGCGGTCGACAAGCAGTCGCGCGAAGCGGTGCTCGCGGACGTGGGCAACTACGTGGCCTCGCTGCTCGATGCGCTCGAAGGCGCGGCGGCCGCCCGCTAAGAAGGCGCACCTAGTCGGCCGCGGTCGCGCTGACCAACCGGCCCTGAGGATTCTCTTCGGCATGGTTCCCTGGATTCTGCTCATCGTCGCCGGCCTGCTCGAGATCGGCTGGGCGATCGGCCTCAAGTACACCGACGGCTTCTCGCGGCTCTGGCCGAGCGTAGCCACGGTGCTGGGGATGATCGCCAGCTTCTTCTTCCTGGCCCAGGCGGTGAAGAGCCTACCGGTGGGGACGGCCTACGCCATCTGGACCGGCATCGGCGCCGCCGGTACGGCGATCCTGGGGATCGTGTTGTTCGGCGAATCGGCTGGGTGGCCCCGGCTGGCCTGCCTGGCGGTGGTGCTGGCGGGAATTGTGGGGCTGAAGCTGACTTCGGGGCACTAGCGATGCGCGTCATCCTGGCGTTGCATTCGCAAGTCGCCGTGCACTTGGCCGCGACGCTGCGCGGCCAAGGTCACGAGGTGCTGGTCCTCGATGACGAACGTCCTGCCACCGACGCGCTAGCCGAGACGGCCGTGGCAACGTTGCGCGAGCGACTTCGGCGCCAACTCGATCAGGCGGTAACCGAGTTCAACCCGCAACTGATCCACGCCGAGGGGCTGACCTTCTGGGGACAGCTTGCCAGCGAGACAGGCGTGCCGTATGTGGCGACGCTCGTGGCCGATGATCTGGAGCATGCCGAGGGGAGTCGGCCGCGCGAGCTGGCCGAGCAAGGGGCAGAGAACGCGCGGTGCGTGCTCGTGCCGGCGGAGTTGGCCGAGGCCAGCAAGCCATTGCTCGGGGGGGTTGAGCACGTAGCGCCCGCGCCTTGGTGGCCTGATGCGCTGGACCCGCTCGAGACCGTCTATCGGGCCGCAATCAACCGCCCGGCGAGCGGCCTGGCGTAAGCCGGCCGAGGAAACGGGGATTCGCAATGCCCCCTTTCGCCGGGGAGCCCTCCGTTGTCGCGGAAGCGACTGCCGAAAATAGCCCCGCAGTTCACTGCGGGGGACGTTTGCCGCCCCAGGTTATCGCGTGCCAGCCGGCACGCGGTGGGACGTTGCGCGGTGGGCTATCTCAACCCCACGTTGAAACGTGGGGCTAGTTTCACCGCCTGCCTCCGGCAGGAATTTGGCAGTACCCGTGATCCGTCGGCTCCGGCAGAGAGCGCGGCTTTGCGCGTCCCTCGCGGACCTGTCAGCCGGCTAACGCCGGCCGCTCGCCGGAGCGCGGATCGCGCTCGCCTACCGCAGCGCTCCGCCAGGCACGGCGCCCACTTCCGGCGGCGCGCCGCTGGGCAGCAGGTAGGCCATCAAATCGGTGATCTCTTCCAGCGACAGGTTTGCGAACAGCCCGTCGGGCATGGCCGAGGTCTTGCTGGGCCGCCGTTCGATGACCAGGGCTTCTTCGATCACCACCTTGTCGCCGGTCGATTGCAGCACGGCGATCCGCCCTGCGCCGGCAGCCGCCACGATGCCTTGCAGCGTGCGGCCGTCTTCGAGGGCCAGCGTGGTGGCGGCGTACTGATCGGAAATGATCTGCGATGGGAAGAGCACCGACTCGAGCACTTCCTTCTTCCCGAACCGCTGCGCGAGCGTGGTCAAGTCGGGGCCCAGGGCTTCGCCGTCGGCCCCCAGGCGGTGGCACTTGGCGCACTGCGCCTTCACGAACACCTCGCGGCCGCGCGTGGCGTCGCCGGCGGCGTTCGGTCCCTCGACATGGCTGAGCAACTCCTCGAGCGTCCAGCGGTTGGCCGCGGTTTCGACCGGCAGCTTCGGCTCGGGGGCGTCGGGATACATCGTGCTGAACCACTCCTGCCAACGGGTCATCGTTTGCTCCCACGAGTCCTCTGGCACGCCGTTCCGCTCGCCGGTCCAGCGCTCGAGCAGATCGAAGGCGGCCGAACCGCCGGCGGGGCCGAGCTTGAGCCCGCGCAGAATCACTTGCCGCAGCGGCTCGCTACCTTCGGGCCTGCGATCGACCGTAGCCAGCCGCTTCATCACTTCCTGAGCGGGAATCGCTTCGAGACTCGGCAGGGCCTGCACCAAGAGGGGCCAATTGTCGCCGCCGGGCTGCATGGCCAAGGCCAGCGAGAGCACCGGCCGACGCTCGGGATCGCGGGCAAACACCTCGCGCAGGTAGGCGAGCGCCGATTGGTCGCTACAGCGAGCGAACGTGGCCAGAATGCCCAGCGAAAGCCGCTTGGCCGGCTCGCTGGTGGCGCCGGTAAGCGAGCGATCGAGCTGAATGAGCTGCGCCAGCACTTCGGGCGTCGGCAGTTCCTTGCTGGTGGCCAGCACGTTGAGTGCGGCGGTCGGCAGCTTGAGGCCCGCGGCCAGAATCAGCGTCTTCTCTTCTGGCGAGAGCGCGGCCACGAAGTCGCGATTCACGTTGTCGATGTAGCCGCTGAAGCTGTGCCCGCCCGGCAGGCTGCGCGAGGTTTCGTAGAACTCGAGCAGCGTCAGCTTCTGCTCCGTGGTCCAGCCCACCTGCAAGAAGCGGGCATAGAGCGCGGCGTGCAGCTTGTCGGCCAGGGGAATATCGCTGGGGAGCTGCGCGAGCATCCGCGGCAGGATCTGACTCTGCTGCAAGTAGACGCACAGCCGCACCAGTTCGCGGTTCATCAGGTAGTCGAGCCGAGCCTCGGCGGCCACGCCCTCGGGCGCCTCGGCCGGATACTCGTCGGACAGGAGCTTCGCGAGCTCAGGCACGTCGGTCGTCGTGATTTGCCCACGCTCGAGGGCAACTTCGATCACGCGGAGCAAGTCGAGAAAGTCGGCGTCCGACATGTCCTCACCGAGGGCGCGTTGGGCCCGCTCGAGCACCGCGAGCGCAGTGTCGCGATCCCCATGGGCGGTGACCAAGCCCAGCGACCCCACGAGCACGCTGCGCAAGTTCGGCGCCGCCAGCACGGCCGCGAGCGCCGCGTCGCGCGGCTGCTGCTCGAGCAGCCGACGGGCTGCGAAAGCGACGTGCCGGTTCGGGTCGGCCAACAGTGGCAGCAGCTTGTCGAGGGGCGCCGGCTTGCCTGCCCGCGCGAGCGACTCGCAGGCTTGGCGGCGAACAGCGCCGTCTTCATCGGCAAACAGCTCGACGAGCCGGTCGACACCGGCCGCCTCGGCGTGCAGGCCAAGCAAGTAGGCCGCCTTCGTCCGCAACTCCGGGCTTTTGTCGCGCGAAACCCGCGCGAGCAAATCGACGCTGGGGAACGGGCCGAAGATTTGCATCAGGTGCAAGGCCTGGGCCCGCAGCGGCACGGCCAATTGATCGTTGCTGGCGGCGGCGGCGATCTGCTCGTCCCAATCGGCGCCGATTTCGCGGCGAACTTCGGCGATCCGCCGTTGCGACCAGGCGCTGTTCGGTTGCGGCTGCCGGAGCACGGCGGCCATGCCCTGGCCGAGCTTGAGCACGTCGTTGGGCACGCGGCCCATCCAGGCGACGCGGTAGATGCCCCCCTGCGTGCCGCGTCCGCCGGTGGCGAAGTAGAGGGCGCCGTCGGGCCCGACCTCCGTGTCGGTGGCGTTGAGCGGCCGGCCTTCGACGAAGACTTCGCTCGTGGCCTGGTAGCTGCCGTCGGTGCGTTCGAGCCGCACGTTCAAGATCCGGCCGCGCGACCAATCGCAGACGAAGAGCGAGTTCTGGTAACGCCGCGGAAACATGAAATGGTCGTAGCAGGTCATGCCGGTCGGCGAGCCGGGGCCGGCGTCGAGCGTCGGCGGCAGCACGTCGAGGAAGTAGGCCGGCCAGGTGGCCCAGCCGCTCCGCCAGCCAAACTCGCCGCCGCTCGTAGCATGCAGCAGCCGCGTCGGCTTGTACCAAGGGAGTCCTTGGTCCCACTCCATGTCGGAGTCGAAGGTGAACAGTTCGCCCTGGCGGTTGAAGCAGAAATCGTACGGATTGCGGTAGCCGCCGGAGTGCAATTCGAGCGTTTTGCCTTCGAGATCGGTCCGCAGGATCACGCCGCCGGGCGCCTTGATCCCCACGGCGTGGCCGCCGGCGTCTTCGTAGCGCGGCTGCACCAGGTCGCCTTCGTAGAAGTGCCGATGGGGGCTGTTGGCGTCGTACGGCCGCTCCGGTTGGGCATGGTTGCCTACGAGCACGTAGATCATCCCATCCGGGCCGAGGACCGGCACATGCGCGCCGTGTTCCCCCATGCCCCCTTTGAACTTGATGAGCAGGCGGGCCTGCTCGGGCTGGTCGTTTTTGTCTTCGTCGATCAGGCGATAGAGCCCGGGGCCTTCCGGACCGTCGCCGACGACGACGACGTGGCTGCCGAAGCAAAGGATGCCCTGGCTGTTCTTCACGAGCCCGCAGTATTCGACCACCTGGTCAAGTTTGCCGTCGCCATTGGTGTCGCTCGCGCGGACGAGGGGGCCGTCTTCGCGCGAGGCGATGATGCGGCCGAGATCGTCGAACGCCATCGCCAGGAGCGAGCCCGTTTGGGCGGAGCCGAGCACCTGCTCCACGCGGAATTCGCGCGGCGTCTTGAAGCGGCTCGAGGCCGCGCCGGCGCCCACTTCGGCGCCCCAAGGCTCGGCGGTCCCTAGGTCCCCGAGCACCGTGGCGGCTGCCCATTGGCCGGCTTCCAGCCGCCCTTGCCAATGCGGCTGCTGCGTGGCCGAGGCCCGCCACTGAGCATCGGTGGAATGCGAAACGTGCGTGTTGCCCGATTGCTTCACGGCCACACGGGCCACGAGGCCCGCGGGGCCCGCCGATTCTTTGGAGACTTCCACGGCGATCACGTTGCGCCCCGGCACGAGCGCGGTGGTGATGTCGTAGTTGTCGAGCGAGCGCCAGTTCGTTCCCTTGCCGATGCTGCGGCCGTTGACGAACAGTTCATAGCGCTCGTCGGCCGCAATTTCGACCGTACCGCTCTCGGGTCGGCCCATTTCGAACACACGGCGAAAGTAGGCCGTGCGCGGGCCGCTCTCCGGCGCTTGCGGCGCCCAGATCCATTGGGCATCGTCCGCCCGCGCATGTCCGGCGGCCCCGCAGAGCAGGGCCGTCAGGGCAACAGCGCGGAGCACGAAGCCAACCGAATGCGGCAGGCGGGGAGCGCCAGTCCTCATGACGATACTCCAAGCAGCATGAAGGGAAGGTCGGCGCGGCTCAACCGTCGTCCGACGGCGAAACCAAACGCTTGACCCGCGAATCGCGCGCAGCCTCGTGCCGAGCGCAATTGGCCGCGTAGGGTATCAAGGAGGGGCAAGCTGGGGCAACAGACGTTTCCGGCGACTGACTCTGTGCGGCGCTAGCATGGGTGGCTGGGGGCGGGCGACGAGTGGCTGGGGTCGAGCGAAGCGAGCCCCCAGAGATCCCGCCAGGACCTAGGCCCCCACGGCCTGCCAGCAGCCGCCAACTGGCGCCGCACAGAGATCCGGATGCAACAGGTGTGCTAGCAGCTCGAGCGTGTCGACCAACCGCGGCCCCGGCCGATTGAAGTAGGCGTTGCCATCGAGGGCGAACACTCGGCCGGCTGTAACGGCGGACAAACCGCCCCAGCCCTCGATTCTCGTGAGCGCTCGTGCCTCGACCACGGCCCGTTCGAGCCCAAAGCCGCAGGGGCAAACGACCATGACCTCGGGGTCGGCCGCGGCGATTTGAGGCCAATCGACGTAGCGGCTGTGCTCACCCGCCGTCGTCAGCGGCTGCACGCCTCCGGCCAAGTGAACCAATTCCGGCCCCCAGTTGCCGGCGAGCATGGGAGGCTCGAGCCACTCGAGACAGGCCACGCGCACCCGCGGGGCGCCGGCAACCTGCTGCGCGACCTTTTGAATCCGGCCGCGCAAGCGGGCCACCAAGGCGTCGCCCGCCAACTCGGCCCCGGCCGCGACGGCGATCCGGGCAACGTCTTCAAGCGCGTCGTCGAGCCGCCGGGGGTTCAAGCCCAACACTTGCGCGCTACGGAGCCGCGGCGAACTTTCGACCCAGCCAATCACGTCGTCGTAATGGACGGCGCAGACTTCGCACTGAGACTGCGTGACGATCAGCGTGGGCGTCAATTCTTCGAGCAGCCGCAGATCGACGTCGTAGAGCGGCTCGCCTGCGGCCAGCAGATCACGTACCTGGTCGTCGATCGCCTGGCCTGGCGCACCGCCGTCGACGCGGGTCCGAGTCAGCCGCGGCAGCAGCCCCGCGGCCGGAGGCCAATCGCAGGCATGGCTCACGCCAACCACCTGCGCTCCCAACCCAAGTGCGAACAACGCCTCGGTTCCTGAAGGAACGAGCGACACGATGCGTGGCGGGGAGGGCATAGCTAACAGGCGAAGAACGCGTGGCGGACTAATCGGAATCGCGGCCCATCTGTAGCGGCCGTGCGGGCGAAGCCATGCTACGGCGGGCGGCCAGGTTGTCCAGCGGCTGAAGTCCAAGTCGGACGGACGGCGCCGGCGGTTCTGTAACGCGCAATCCGCGGGGCCCTCTTCTTCCGCTTCAAGCGAAAACTTTTCGCCGGCCTCAAACTTTGCCACGCGGGGGGCTGATAAGACGTGACGGCGGCGATGATCTTGCGCGCCCGTGATCCCTTTTTCCAAAGCCTCCAGAGCGGAGCACTCCTTCCATGCAATTTGTTCGTGCCTGTACTTGTGCCGTGGTGACGGCCGTTCTGGCGGGCGTTGGCGCCGAAGCGCACGCGTTTGGCCACCTTCATCGCCGCCATGCCTGCTGCGGCGGCGGTTGCCACGTGGGCCTGATCGGCCACCTGCACGCGAAGTTCCATCGCCACGGTTGCTCGTCGTGCGGCTCGTGGAGCTGCGGCGGCTGCGACTCCTGCGGCCTCGGCGGCTGCGGCGGCTGCGCCAGTGGCGATTGCGGCAGCGGTTGCTCGAGCTGCGGCTCGGGCGGCTGCGGCAGCGGTGATTGCGGCGGCGGCTGCTCGGATTGCGGCGGCGACGCCGCCGTTTCGACGGGCGAAACGCTGGCCCCGACGCCGGCTGCTCCCTTGGCCCCTACGGCCCCGACCTCGCCTCCCCCGTCGCCGGAGCCCTCGGCCCGTCGTGGCTCGGCCATCCGCCAAGCCTCGCTGAGCTCGGCCGACGCCTTCGACCTGTACTTCGCCGCGGTCGCCCAGCGCCAGGCCGGCAACGCCGACGCCGACGCCACGTTGGCCCAGGCCGTCGCAGCCGAACAGGCGCAGCCCATCCAGGGCTGGGGCCGACGGATGCAGCGCGTGCAGGGCAACTCGCGGCTGTGGCTGGAGGCGGCCCGCCGCCAGGCCGGCCTGTAAAGTTCGCTCGGGGCGGGCGAAGCGACGTCAAAATCTGCGGGGCGGCCGGATCGCGAGAACGCGAACCGGCCGCCCCGATTTGCGCGCCCGTACCCCAATTCGCGGTAGTAGCGAGGCCTCAGACCCGCTAAACTGAAAGTTCACACAAAGCGCCGTTGCGTGCGAAATCGCCCACTTTTGGCAACCGCCCGCAACCCCCGGCACGCCGCGCATCCTTCCCCTGGAGGCTGATATGGCCCGAAAAGTAGTCAACCGTAAAGAGTTGCGAGCGGAGGCGGAGGCTGCGGAGCGGGCAGGAGTGGAGGGCGGGGCCGAAGCGACCGCCGTGAAGAAGGCGCCCGCCAAACGCAAGAGCCGGGCCAAGGTGGTCAAGGAAGTTCGCTATAAGGCCTACTGGGGGGTCTTCAACCAGTCTCTCAAGCGCGTGGCGCTGTTTGAATACAGCGAACGCAAGTCTGCCCAGAAGAAGGCCGCCGAGCTCTCCACCTCGCAGCGCACGCCCCACTTCGTGCAGCCCGTGAAAGAAGCCATCGAAGGCTAATCGCGAGTCCGTCCCTCTTCTCTGGAAAGCTGCGCAAGGCGTATCGCTTGTGCCGCCGGCATGCGCCGATTGCACCAGTTGTGCCTGCGGTTCTGGCTGGTCGCATCGTAGCGGCCGCGCCGATGATCGTAGCTGAGCAGGCCCTGCTGGCGGTCCTCTAGACCCAGACCCCGCCCATGCGGCCCGTCCGGCATGCCGCTCATCCTTTGCCTGCGCCGATCGCCTTGGGCGTCGGCCGGCGTTTCGCCGCGCACATGGAGGGAAGCATGCGATCGCACGTACTGACAGGATTTCTCTTGGCTGCTGGCGCCGCGCTGGCCGGCGCGAGCACGGCCGACGCCGGCGAGCTGCTGCATCCGCAACGCCGCGCCGGCTGCAACACCTGCAAGCCCTGCGGCACGAAGGCGTGCGCCAAGCCGGGGCTCTGCGACCATCTGTTGGGCTGCTGGCCCTGCGCCTTGCCGGGATTCTACGGCATCGACGACTGGTCGAACTGCAACTGCAACGGCAGCTACAAGTTTCCAGTACCGCCGCAGTACACCTACCACTGGCCGGGCATGTACTCGCAGCAGCTCATGACCGACTACCAAAGCCCCTGGCGCTACCCGCCGCTCAAGCCCTACTTCGACGAGCCCTCGCCGGGCGAAGCGCAGCCCTACCCGACGCTGCTCGAAGGGGAAGCGCTCGAGGAAGAGGCCGTCGACGAGGCGACCGCGCCCCCCGCGGTCAAGCGCCCGCCCGTCGAGCGGCCGGCCGCGCGCCGCACCCGGCCGCGTCCGGTGCGGATGGTGGACGATGTCTCGCCGGTCGGCTACCGCCGTTAGGCGGGAGAGCGCCGACTGAAAAATCAGGAAAATGCTCGATCGGGGGCGCATCGCTCGCACAATCGCTGCAATCGCTTTGCCCGCGACGCCAGGGTGTCCTACAGTTGCACGGCTCGAATTCCAGGCCACCGGCACGCTTAGGAACCAGCGGGCAAACTGATGATGAACGATTGCGACAAAGCGCCCCCGGCGCAGGTGTGCCTCGCCGAACGGACGATGGGAATCGCCTTCGACGAGTTGCTCGATCGCTGCTTGGGCAACTTGGCCTTCGCCGAGAGGATCCTCGCGAGCTTCGAGCAGCGCGTGGCGCCCGATCTCGCTGAGATCGGAGCGGCGCTCGACGCCGACGACCACGCCCGCGCAGCGCGGCTGGCGCATCAGTTGCGCGGCAGCGCGGCCAACGCCTCGGCCGGACCGATCGAGGCGCTCTGCGGCGAGCTCGAGCAGTTCGCCCGGCGCGAAGACTTGAACGCCGCGCGGCGTTGTTTGCTGCGGCTCGACGACCAATGGCAACAATTTCGTGAAGCGCGGGCGGAACTGCTCCGCTCACGAGCCTGAACCGACCGGCGACAGCGCGTTCCAGGCGGAAGCGATAGGCGCGAACCATGCGAGTGTTGGTAGCGGAAGACGACTCCGACTCGCTCGATCTCATCGAGCATGCCCTGGCCGCTTGCGGCTACGAGGTGACGCGCGCCCGCGACGGGGTCGAAGCGCTCGAGCTGGTCCGCACCGGGCAGTTCCGGATCGTCATTTCCGACTGGGAAATGCCCGGCCTGTCAGGCATCGAGCTCTGCCGCGAGGTCCGCCGCCGAATCGCCAGCGCCTACGTTTACTTCATCTTGCTCACATCGCGCAAGGGAACCGAGCACGTCATCGATGGGCTCAAGGCCGGGGCCGACGAGTTCCTCACCAAGCCGTTCAACCCTCATGAGCTCTATGTTCGGCTGCGGGTGGCTGAGCGAATCCTGGCCCTCGAATCGCGCGACGTAACGATCTTCAGCCTGGCCAAGCTGGCCGAGGCCCGCGACCCAGAAACGGGGGCGCACCTGGAACGGATTCGCACCTACTGCTGCGTGCTCGCCGAGCATCTGGCGCAAACGCCGCGTTATCGCGAACACGTCGACGGCGACTTCGTGCAGTTGCTCTACCTCACAAGTCCGTTGCACGACATTGGCAAGGTGGGCATTCCCGACTCCGTCCTGCTCAAGCCGGGGCGGCTGACGCCGGAAGAATTCGAGGTGATGAAGCAGCACACCGTGATCGGCGGCGACACCTTGGGCGCCGCGGCGAAGGCCTACACCGAAGCTCGCTACCTGCAGATGGCTCGCGAGATCGCGCTGACGCATCACGAGAAGTTCGACGGCAGCGGCTACCCCCGCGGGCTGCGCGGCGAGACGATCCCGCTCAGCGGACGGATCGTGGCCGTGAGCGACGTCTACGACGCCCTGACCACTGCCCGCGTTTACAAGCCGGCCTACAGCCACGACGTAGCCCGCGAAATCATTCTCGAGGGGAAAGGCAAACACTTCGACCCGCTGCTGGTCGACGCCTTTCTGGCCAACGAAGAACGATTCATCGAAATTCACCAGCAGCTCTCCGAGATCGAGGCCTCGCAGGGCGACCTGGTGGCGAGCGACTAGGCCCCGATCCGCCCACGCACGGGGGCCGGTTATAGCGATCGTCCCCGCCAGCACAGCGACGTAGGTTCTCCCGCAAGCTCAAGGGGGCCGCGTGCCAACCTAGATTTGTTGGGGCGATGCCGGCAGAACGCCTCGCGCTGCTGTTTCCGGGGTCTTCCTTCCTGCGCAACGCCATGGAGCCGACTCGCTCCGACCTTCGCTCGGCTTCTCGTCCCGCGGGCGCGGCTGCGCTGCCCGGGCTGATCGCCGAGCGCTATGGCGTCATCCGCCCGCTGGCCGACGATCCCCGCGCCTGTCTGGCGCTCGATCAGCGCGATCCGGCGAAAACCAAGGTGGTGGTGCGTCGTTTTGCCGCCGAGGCCGTCGCGGCCGGCGTGCGGATGCGGTTGGCGCACGAAGTCGGCCGGATTGGGCAACTCAACGTGCCCTCGCTTGCGGCCTGGACCGCGCAGGGCCAAGACGATGGTTGGCTGTATTTCGTCCGCCCCTTCGTGGCAGGCGAATCGTTGGCCGCGCGACTGACGCGCGGGCCGCTGGAATTGAACGCGGCACTCCACGTCGGCTGCGACCTATTCCGCTCTCTCGCCGCACTGCACGCCGCCGATCTGCTCCACCGCAACGTCAAGCCGAGCAACGTGGTGCTGACCGCGGGCGCTAAGCTGTCGGCTGTGCTGACCGATGCGGCCCTCTTCGGTCTTCCGGCCTCGAGCCCGGCTGCCGACGTGTTGGCCGCCCGCTATCTGTCCCCCGAGCAGGCGGGCTCGCTCGATCAAGATGTCGGCGAGCCGGCCGATTTGTATTCCGCCGGCGCCGTGCTCTTCGAATGTTTGGCGGGACGCCCGCCGTTTGCCGCGGCCGACGTGGGCGGGCTGCTGCTCGACCACATGACGGGGCGCGTGCCTGAACTCCGCGGCCTGGGCATCGCGGCGCCCCGCGCACTCGACGAGTTGCTGCAGCGGCTGCTGCGCAAGGACCCCCGCGACCGTTATCAGTCGGCCGCCGCGGTGTTGGCCGACCTCGAGGCGCTCCGCACGGCCTTGGCGGCGGGCGAGACCGATCCGGAGATCGTCGTCGGCCTGCAGGACCAACGCCGCACATTGACCGAACCGGCGTTCGTCTCGCGCGGGGCCGAACTCTCGTCGCTCGACGCCCGCGTGGCGGCCTGCCTGGAGGGCGAGTCGTCGCTGGCGCTGGTCGAAGCGGCTTCCGGCGGCGGCAAAACGCGGCTGCTCGAAGAGTTGATGCAGCGCGCCGCGCGGCAGGGCCTATGGGTGCTGCACGGCCAGGCCGCCAGCGGCGTCGGCCAGCATCCGTTCCAGGTGCTCGACGGCATCGTCCAGCAGGTGCTCGCACGGGTGGAAAAGGACCGCGCCTTTGGCTATGCCCTGGCTGAACGGCTCGGCGATCAGCGGGCGGCCGTGGCGTCGGCGTTGCCGCAGCTCGCGGTGGCCTTTGGGTGGCAGGCCTCCGATCTGCTGGGTCCCGAGGCGTTTGGCGAAGCGCGAAGCGTGCAGGCCCTGGCGCACTTTTTGGCGGCGCTCGGCGATGGCCCCCAAGGCGCGCTCCTGGTGCTCGACGATTGCCAGTGGGCTGATGAGTTGGCCACCAAGCTCATCGTCCACGTGGCCGCGCAACTCGCGGCGCGCGAGCTCGAGGGCAATACCTTGGTGGTGGTGGCCTTTCGCACTGAAGAGGTCACGTCGCAACATGCGTTTCGCCGCGTGCCGGCGGCGCTCCATCTGCAGCTCGCCCCTTTCGGCCGCGAGGAAGTGCAGTGGCTGATCGAATCGATGGCGGGCCCGCTGCCACCCGACGTCGTCGAAGTGGTGCGCGGCCTCTGCGACGGCAGCCCCTTCATGGCTTCGGCCGTGCTCCGCGGGCTGGTCGAGTCGGGCGCCCTGGTGGCCGAGGCCGACGGCTGGCGCACCGAACGGCTGGCGATGGCCGAGTTGCAGTCGTCGCGGCATGCCGCCTCGTTCCTGGCCCGCCGCATCGACTTGCTTCCCGCGGCGGCCACCGAACTGCTCACCGTGGGCGCAGTGCTGGGCAAGGAATTCGACCTGAAGACGGCCGCGGAGCTTGCCGCCCAGCGCACGGCCGACGCCATCGGCGCGCTCGATCTGGCCCGCCGCCGCCACCTGGTGTGGGTGCGTCCCGACGGCGCGCACTGCGTGTTCGTTCACGACAAGATCCGCGCCACGCTACTCGAACGGCTGGGGGACGAGCCCCGCCAACAGCTTCACTATCGCGCGGCCCTGCACCTGCAGCGGCACCAGCCAACGGCCGTGTTCGACCTGGCCTACCACTTCGACGCCGCCGCCCGGCATGCGCTCGCGCTTCCTTATGCTCTGCGGGCTGCCGAGCAAGCCCGAGCCCAGCACTCGCTCGAGATCGCTGAGCAGCAGTACCGCATCGCCCAGCGCGGCGGCGACGAGGCCGATCCGGCGACGCGCTATCGGATGACCGAAGGGCTGGGCGATGTGCTGCTCCTCCGCGGCCGCTATGACGAAGCGGCCGAAGTGCTCGAAGCCGCCGCCGAGTTGGCCGAAGGAAGCTACGCCCAGGCTCAGATCCGCGGCAAGCTGGGCGAGCTGGCGTTCAAGCGCGGCGACATGGAGTCGGCCACCACCGCCTTCGAACAGGCGCTGCGCCGGCTGGGTCGTTATGTGCCTGGCCGGCTGCCGGCTGCCGTGGTGATGCTCCTCTGGGAAGTCGTCGTTCAGGCACTGCACACCCTGCTGCCACGCACGCTCGTCGGCCGCCGCATCGGCCCCGCGGCGCCTGCTGAAACGCTGAGCTGGCGGCTCTATAGTCGCCTGGCGCACGGCTACTGGTTCACCCGCAGCAACGCCCACAAGCTTTGGGCGCACTTGCGCGGCTTCAACCTGGCCGAACGCTATCCGCCCACGCTCGAGCTGGCGCAGGCTTACTCCGAACACGCCCCCGGCATGACGCTCGTCTCGCTGTTCGACCGCGGCGTGAAGTACGCGCAGAAGTCGCTGGAAATCCGCCGGGAGCTTGGCGATGTGTGGGGGCAGGGGCAATCGCTTTCCTACTACGCCGTCGTGCAACTCTCGGCCGGGCGCTTCCGCGATTGCGTCGAAAAAGGTCGCGAGGCGGTGCGGCTGCTCGAACGGACGGGGGACTACTGGGAAGTCCACATCGCCCGCTACCAGGTGGCCGCGGCCCTCTATCGCCTGGGAGATCTGGCCGCCGCTGTCGAACAAGCCCGCCGCAACCACGAGTCGGCACTGCGTCTAGGAGATGAGCAGGCCTCGGGCATCAACCTCGATGTCTGGTCGCGGGCCACGGGCGGGAACTTGCCCGACGAGGTGCTCGCCGCCGAGCTGCGCCGCAAGCGGCCCGACGCGCAAGGGACCGCGCAGACCATGCTGGCCCAAGGGGTGCGGCTGCTCGCGGCTGACGACGTCGAGCGCGCCGAGCAGATTTTCGCCAAAGCGCTGAAGGTGGCGGCTCAAGCGGGGGTCCGCAACGCCTATATCATTCCGAACCTCGCGTGGCTCGCCACGGCCCAGCGGCTCCAGGCCGAGCGGTTCACCGGCTACTCGCAGCAGCGGCGGCGACACTTGCAGCGGCAGGCCCTGACAACCGCGCGCAAGGCAGTGCGGATGGGACGCTGGTTTCCCGCCGATCTGCCTCATGCCCTGCGTGAATACGCCTTGGTGCTGGCTCGCAGCGGACGCGAGCGCGCGGCCCGCCGCGCCTTCGCCCGCGGCATGAAGGCGGCGCGCGACCAGCACGCCCGCTATGAGTTCGCGCAATCTCAATTGGCTTGTGCCCGCGTGGCGCATGAGCTGCGCTGGCGCGACGAGGCGGGAGACCTGGCGCTCCTCGAGCGGCGGGTGCGCGAGCTCGAAGCCGGCGCCGGCGGCGAAAAGACCGCAGGCGAGGCAGCCCTGGCCGACAACCTGTCGATTGTCGATCGCTTCGCCACGCTGCTCGACGTGGGTCGCCGCGTAGCCTCGGCGTTGTCGACCGACACGCTGTTCGAAGAAGTACGCCGCGCGGCGGTCCGCATGCTCCGCTGCGAGAATTGCCTCGTCCTCGAAGCCCCCACGGCGCCGGGCGGGGAGTTCCGGCCGTCGGCGGCCGATCGAGGGCAAAGCTATAGCCCGGCCCTCGCGGCCCAGGCCCTGGCGACGGGGCGGGCGCTGGCCGCCACCGGCGATGGGTTGGATGAGCAAGGGATCGAAGGTTCCGCGCTCTATGCGCCGGTCTTCGTGCGCGGACGGCCCGCGGCATGTCTGGTGGCCGGCCATCGGCGGGTGCGCGATCTGTTCGGCCCCGACGAAGAACGGCTGGCCGACTTCATCGCCACGCTGGCCGGCGCCGCGCTCGAGAACAGCGAAAACTTCCACGAACTGCAGCAGCTCAACGAGACGCTCGAGCTGCGCGTCGCCGAGCGGGCCGCCGCGGCCGAGGCCCGTTCGCAGCAGCTCGCCCGTTCGAATCAGGAGCTCGAGCGCGTGGCCAGCGAGCTCAAACAAGCCGAAGAGCAACTCCGCGGCGCGAAAGAAGCCGCCGAGGCCGCGAGCCACGCCAAGAGCCAGTTCTTGGCCATGGTGAGCCACGAAATCCGCACGCCCATGAACGGCATCATCGGCATGACCGAGCTCACGCTGGGTACGGCGCTGTCGGCCCAGCAGAAGAGCTATTTGAACGTCGTGCGGCAATCGGCCGATGCGCTGCTGCGGCTGCTCAACGACATTCTCGACCTCTCCAAGATCGAAGCCGGCAAGCTCGAGCTCGAGGAAATCACCTTCGATCTCCGCGAGATCCTGGGCGACGCCCTGCAGGTACGCGCCCGCTGCGCCGCCGAGAAGGGGCTGGAGCTGATTCACTGGCTGGCCCCCGACGCCCCTCGCCTGCTGCTCGGTGATCCCGGCCGCCTGCGGCAGGTCATCGTGAACCTGGTGGGCAACGCGGTGAAGTTCACGGAGCGGGGCGAGATCGAGGTCGGCGCCTGGGTCGAGTCGCGCGAGCGGCAGCGCACGCAATTGCACTTCACCGTCCGCGACACCGGCATCGGCATCGCGCAGCATGAGCAGGAACGGATCTTCGAATCGTTCCGCCAGGCAGACAGCTCGACCACGCGCAAGTACGGCGGCACCGGCCTTGGGCTCTCGATCTCGGCGCAGCTCGTGGGGTTGATGGGGGGCCGGATTTGGGTGGAGAGCGAGCCGGGCCGGGGCAGCACGTTCCACTTCACCGCGCAGCTCGACGCGGTTGAGGCCGAAACCCCCACGCCGACGGCGGCCTGGGCAGGGGCACGCGTGCTCGTCGTCGACGACCATCCGCGCAAGCGCCAGGCGCTCGTCGAAATGCTCGCCGGCGAAGGGATGACGGTCGAGTCGGTGGCGGGCGCGGTGGAGGCGCTGACTGAGCTTAACCGTGCGGCCGCTCGCAGCGAGCCCTTCCGCGCCGCGGTGATCGACGCCGACCTCGGCGGCGAAGACGGCTGGGCGCTGGCCGAAGCGCTCCGCGAGGACCCCGAACTCCGCGCCTGCCAGGTGGTGATGCTCACTCCGCTCAACGAAGCGGGCTTGCGGGCGCCGCCGCAGTTGGCCGACTTGCCATGCCTCGCCAAGCCAGCCAAGCTCTCGCAGTTGCTCGAGGCGCTCGAGCAGGCGCTGGGCCGCGCCGCCGCGGAGTCGACGGCCTCAACGCCAGCCCCCGCCCGCGCGCTGAGCGTGCTGCTGGCCGAGGACGGGATCGTCAACCAGCAGGTGGCGGTCGGCTTGCTGGAGATGCTGGGGCACCAGGTGACCGTGGCGAACAACGGCCGCGAGGCGGTGGCGGCGGTCGCCGAGCAGCGGTTCGACGTCGTGCTGATGGACTTGGAGATGCCCGATATGGACGGCCTCGAAGCCACGGCAGCCATCCGCCAGGCCGAGGCGGCCGCAGGCGGCCACGTGCCGATCGTGGCGATGACGGCCCACGCCGTCGGGGGCTTCCGCGAGCAGTGCCTGGCCGCCGGCATGGACGACTTCCTCACCAAGCCGATTCGGCCCGCGGAGCTGATTGCCGCGCTCAGCCGGGCGGGCCGATCTCGTGAGCGCGGCGGATTAGGAAAACCTTGAGGTCCCTCGCCTGCGAAGGGGCCGTCCTCCGCAGCTTGCCCTCTTTAGCGGACCACTACGACCCGCACGCCAGTCGTTAGGTTTGCGCCTCGCCGTCCCCCGCCTCTGTGCCGGTGGTCGAGCGGCGGACGATGAATCGCTACAAGGGGCCCGACTGCTACAACCCAAAGGGACTTGGGGAGCAGACCGAATATGCGCGCATTCCTCAGGCGGAATCGTCGCGGCGTCATTGCGCTCGCAGCGATCGCGTTTTCTTGCTGGACCGGCGTCGCCGCGGCCGACGGGCTGATTCGCGACGGCGTTGGCGCGCGCGCCGTGGGCCGCGGCGGAGCGAACCTAGGCTTTGCCGACAACGGCCAGATGCTGCTCGACAATCCGGCCGCCATGGCGAACGTTCAAGGCGACGGCCTGGCCGAAGTCGGCTTCGATCTGCTGTTCACCGATCTGCAATATGGAGACGCCGCCAACAACGGGCGCTACGTCCCCTCCGACGACAACCCGTTCCCCATGGGGCAGGTGTCGTATATCCGCCGTCTCGACGATGTCTGGTCGTTCGGCCTGGGCGCGTTCTCCGTCGCTGGCTTCGCCACCGCCTACGATTTGCCCGGGCCCTTTCCTCTGCTCGGCCAGCAGCACTACAAGTCGCTCGGCGCCTTCGGCAAGATCCTGCCTGGCATTTCCGCGCGGCTGACCGACAACCTTTCCGCGGGGGCCACCTTCGGCGTGGGGGTGAGCCATGCCGAGCTCGAAGGCCCCTACTTCCTGCAAGCGGCCGGGCCGTTCCAAGGCACGCCGATGTACCTCGATCTGCAAGCGACGGGCGCCGCCCCCTGTTGGTCGTTTGGCGTGCAGTATCAGCTCAGCGAGCAAACGACGATCGGCGCGAGCTACCAGAGCCAGACCAGCTTCAACATGGACGGCAATACGCTGGTGAACGTGCCGGGGCTCGGGCTCAACCGCTTCGACACGGCGCTCCATATGAGCTGGCCGCAGTCGGTGGGCCTGGGCGTGAAGCATAGCTTCTGCCCGCACCACACGGTCGCCTGCGACGTCCTCTGGCTCGATTGGTCGCGGGCGTTCGACCAGTTCGACGTGCTGTTCACCAACCCCAACAACCCGGTGTTCCAAGCCGTAGTCGGCAATTCGCTGCCGGAGATCTTTCCGCTGCAATGGCGCGACACGGTTTCGGTGCGGACGGGGTATGAGTTCCGCCCCAACGACGACCACGTGTGGCGGCTGGGCTACACCTACCACCGCAACCCCATTCCCACCGGCACGCTCACGCCCTGGATTCAAGGCATTCTCGAACACGCCTTCTCGATCGGCCACGGTTGGAACTTCAGCGAGTTCACGAGCTTCGACCTGGCGTACCAGTACTCGTTCGGACCGCAGCAATTCGTCGGCTCGAGCGATTGGATCGGCGGCGACTTCTCGAACAGCCGCCAGTACGCCCAATACCACTTCCTGCTGCTGAGCTTGCAGCAGCGGTTTTAGTGGTCGCCAGCGCCCTCGACGAGCGGCGTTCTGCTCTCGTGCGGCCGCCCGCAATTGCGACACGCCGGCCGCGCGTTCGTGCCGCGTTTCGTCAAACCGTTCGCAGCCGAACGAATGGTCGCGCGATCCAAGTGTAGGGCAGTCGTCTCCTGCGTGTTACAATCCGAGGCGGAACGGAAAAGAGCGCCGTGGCTTCGAGCACCTCCCTCGTACACACGCAGGGTCTGCGATGCGCCGCCGTTCTGGCTTTACCCTCGTCGAAGTGCTCGTTGCGGTTTTCATCATCGCGATCCTGATCGCGCTCTTGCTGCCGGCGGTGCAGGCGGCCCGCGAGTCGGCGCGTAGGATGCAGTGCGCGAACAATCTCAAGCAGCTCGGGCTAGCGTTGCACCTGTACTCGAACGGGCACAAAGAATACCTGCCGGCCGTGGCCGCTGCACTCTTTGATCCGCAGCAGCGCCCAGCGAAGCGCCGTGGACAGTTTACGTGGCACGAGAGTCTCTCTTGGCGAGTGACCTTGCTCCCTTACCACGAGCAGCAGGCGCTCCACAGCCAGATCGACCCGACGCGATCGGCACTTTCCGCCGCCAATTTGCCGGCGGCTCGCACCATGCTCTCCGTGCATCAATGCCCCAGCACTCCAGGTTATCCTCGGCGCGTGGAGAGCCTCGGCGGCGATGCTCCGCGCCCGCTGCGATCGGGCCTGGGCGTTGCCGCGCGCGACTACCAACCGGTCACGCAAGTATTCGGGGAATGGGCCCACCCTGACGATCCCGGCGGCGGCTGGGGCGCGTGGACCGGCCTCGATGCGCAAGGATTCGACGACTTGAACTCGCTGGGATTCGATGCTCCAGCGCCGCTCCGACACGTCAGCGATGGGCTGTCCAATACGGGATTGCTACTCGAAAATTGCGCCACACCGCTGTATTTCGAAAAGGAGGTCGAGAGCCACCCGAGTTGGTGGGTTCCCTTGGAAGGCGCCTGGATCAGCTCCGAGTGGGCCACGGTCAACTTCACGCTCGGCATCAACCAAGCAAATTGGACGAACCTCTATTCCTTCCACCCTGGCGGCGGCCAACTTGCGATGTGCGACGGTTCGGTCCATTTCCTGGCGGAGCGGGCGACGCCCACGGTGTTTGCAGGTCTGCTCACCCGCGACGGCGGCGAGGCGATCAAAGACAAGGACTGGCAGTGAGGGGACGATGCCGAGATCGCGCGGTTTCACCCTCGTCGAAGTCTTGGTCGCGATCTTCATCATCGCGATCCTGATCGCGCTCTTGCTGCCGGCGGTGCAGGCTGCCCGCGAGGCCGCGCGAAAAGTGCAGTGTCGCAATCATCTAAAGCAGCTTGGCCTGGCATTCCACGTCCATGAGCAGCAGCAGAAGCACTTTCCCACCGGTGGTTGGGGATCGCATTGGGCGGGAGAACCCGACCGGGGATTCGGGCTAAGGCAGCCTGGGCCCTGGGCCTACAGCGTACTGCCACAGCTCGAGCAATTGGCGCTGCACCAACTCGGCGCTGGCCAAAACGAGGAGCACCGCGCCGAGGCCATTCTCGCCCGCGCCAAAACGCCGCTGGCCGTTCTCTTTTGCCCCAGCAGGCGGCCCCCCACGGTGGTCAGCAGTCCTAACGTGCAGGTGCACAATGTGTCTCAGGCGGTCTTTGCTCGCTACGATTGGTCGCGCCAAGCCGGCTGTGACTACTCGGTCAATGGAGGGGCTCAATACCCTGAAGACATGTTGGGCGTGGGCCTGCGAGGGCGGTCCCCAGAATCACTGCGCGAGGGAGACGCGGCGAATTTTCCTTGGCCGCACTACCCAGGGTTCAATGGAATCAGCGGCGTGATTCGCGTACAGACCCGGCCGTCCGACGTGACCGACGGCCTGTCGAACACCTACTTCTTGGGAGAGCAGAGCTTTTACCTCGAATGTTATGCTGGCTGCGCAGACTTCGGGGCGAGCCCCTTCGGTCCGTGTCTCGATGCGACCGTGGCCTTCGCGCGGTTCAACTACATGGCCGACTGTTCCCAGGAAGGCCCGTGTGCACCCCCCGGCTTACGGTTCGGCAGCGCCCATCGCACCGCGAGCCATTTTGTTTTCGGCGACGGCTCGGTGCGCGCGATCAACTACACGATCGACCACGACGTGCATCGCCGCCTGTGCGATCGGCAGGACGCCGAAGCAATCCCCGCGGACACTTGGTGAACGACGGAAAGAATCCCGATATGCAACGAAGCCGCGGGTTCACCCTGATCGAAGTCCTGGTCGCGATCGTCATCATCGCGATCCTGATCGCGCTCCTGCTGCCGGCGGTGCTAGCGGCGCGGCGTGCCGCCAAGCGGGTGCAGTGCGTCAATCACCTCAAGCAGATCGGCCTTGCCGCCCACCTCTACGCCTCGGCCAACCGCGAATGCTTGCCTGCGCACTACACCGAGGGCTACCTCGGCTGGCGCTACACGCTGCTGCCATCCCTCGAGGGGCAAACATTGTTCGACGCCGCGAAGCTGCAGGCAGGCAAACTGACCGTCGAACGCACCGCGGTGCTTTCGTCGGTCTTGCCCCTCTATCAATGCCCCGCGACCGAAGGATATGCCCGCAGCGTGGACTTCCGCGACAGTGTCGGAATGTTCGGTGACGTATCTGGCGGCGCCCGCGACTACTATGCGTTGCATTCGTTCGCGAAGAGAGACTTTTCCCCGTACGTGTCGGGGATGTGGTGTCCACTGACTGAGCCCGTGTTCGACTGGCAAGATCTTCCGACGGAGTGGGGCGGAAGGAATAGTTGGCCCGCGCGGCTCGCTTACGTGGCAGACGGCCTCAGCAACACCATCATGGTCTACGAGAGCGCCGGCAGGGGCACGGTGCACATCATCAATGACGAGCCAGACGGACGGCCCTTGGAAACCGCTTATCCTTGGGCGTATGCCGACAATCACGGCCTAGTGAACATCTTCGACGCCGACCTGCATTGGCCCTCCCCCATCAATCGCAACAATGCGCAAGCGATGTACAGCTACCACGCGGGCGGGGTCAATACGCTGTTCGGAGATGGCCGAGTCTACTTCCTGACGGAAGAGATCGATCCGGCGGTTTTGCAGGGCCTGGCCAGCCGCGAAGGCGGCGAGGCGGTGAGCCCGCCGTGACTCAGCTTTCGCGCGGACTCGGCTTCGCACTCCCCGAAGGACGTCTCCGCACTGCAAAGAATCCGCCCCCAGCCGCCAGCAGCGCCAGCCAAAACCCGCTCGGCTCCGGCACGGCCTGCTGCGCGTTGAGCTCGTTGATCACCCACAGGGCGTCGTTCGGAGCGAGCATGTCGTCCCCCGAGGGGTCGAGGAAGGGGGGCGGCAGACCCGGCGGCGCCGGGCGGGCGAGCGCCCGCGGCCCCGCGCCGTTGAGCTCGTTGATGATCGTCAGCGCGTCGACTGGAAATACTCCGCCGTCGTTGTCGACATCCGCTGGCATCGTCGCGTTGCGCCAGGGGGTCTCGTCGGAGATCGTGCCAATCACGCTCACCGCGTTGAGCACGACCAGGTTGTCGAGCGTCGGTTTGGGGTTGGGAAACGTCGTATAGTCGCGGAGCGGAATCTCGCCGAAGGGGGAGCCAAACTTGTAGATCGGCAGGGCGGCGATCGCGTCGACCACTTGCATCCCGTCGCCGATCACGTGGCCGAAGACCGTGAACCCTTGGTCCACCGTGTCCAGGTCGCTGTTGTCCCCTAGGTTGAAGAACCACTGACTCGTGGCGCTGTCGACCTGCTTGCCCACCCGCGCCATCGCGATCGTGCCGCGCTGGTTCGACTCGTTGTATTCATTCACGACCGGCGGATCGGTCGCCACCGGCGTGTAGTTCGTGGTCTGGAAGCCGCCCCCCTGGATCACGAAGTCCTTCACCGACCGATGGAAGAAGGTGTTCGTGTAGTCGCCGTCGGTCACGTATTTGAGGAAGTTGGCGACCGTTTTGGGGGCCGCCTTGTCCTTGAGTTCGACGTCGATGTTGCCGAGCACCGTGTCGAACCGCACGATCGTGCCGGCGGCCGCCGGGAACGAGCCCAGCAGGACGAGGCCCAGAAAGGCGAGCAGGCGGCCACAGCCGCCGCGCGAGGGAGTCATCAGCCGCCCTGTTCCGTGGAAAAGACCCGCTGCCCGCCGGCCACACGGCGCAGACGAACGCGAGCGAACCCCTATTCCGCAGGGTAGCTGAGGGGGGCGGGCGGGTCAAACTTCTGGCGGGCGGCCGGCTTCCTCGAGAGAACCACCGTGGTTAGCTGGGGGCTCGCTGCGCTCGACCCCAGGCACCCTGTCGATCCCGCCGCGCCCCCTACCAGACCTTGGGGGGGATAGCTACAAAGCTAGCAAGTCCTCAAATCCCTTTCTGGTCTTCACGAGAGGAGAGCCCCTTTCCATGGCTGACAAGCCGACGCTCACCACCACGGCCGGCGCCCCCATCGCCGATAACCAGAACTCGCTGACCGCTGGGCCTCGCGGGCCCGTGCTCATGCAGGACTACCAGCTCCTCGAAAAGCTGGCTCATCAGAATCGCGAGCGGATTCCCGAGCGGCCGGTGCATGCAAAAGGTTGGGGCGCCTTCGGCACGCTCACGATCACCCACGACATCACCAAGTACAGCAAGGCGAAGGTCTTCGCCTCGATCGGCAAGCAAACGCCGATGATCGCCCGCTTCTCGACCGTGGCCGGCGAGCTCGGCGCGGCCGACGCCGAGCGCGACGTTCGCGGCTTCGCGCTCAAGTTCTACACCGAGGATGGCAACTGGGACCTGGTCGGCAACAACACGCCGGTCTTCTTCGTCCGCGATCCTTACAAGTTCCCGGACTTCATCCATACCCAAAAGCGCCACCCGCGCACCAATCTGCGCTCGCCGACGGCGATGTGGGACTTCTGGTCCCTCTCGCCCGAGTCGCTGCATCAGGTGACGATTCTGATGTCCGACCGCGGTCTGCCGACCGACGTGCGGCGCATCAACGGCTATGGCAGCCACACCTACAGCTTCTTGAACGCCAAGAACGAGCGGTTCTGGGTGAAGTTCCACTTCAAGACGCTGCAGGGCCACAAGCACTGGACGAACGCCGAGGCCGCCGGCGTGGTCGGCAAGACGCGCGAGTCGACACAGGAAGATCTGTTCGGCGCGATCGAGCGCGGCGAGTTCCCCAAGTGGCGGTTCGCTGTGCAGATCATGCCCGAGAAGGACGCCGAAAAGACGCCGTACAATCCGTTCGACCTCACCAAAGTCTGGCCGCACGGCGACTACCCGCTGCACGACGTCGGCACCCTTGAGCTCAACCGCAACCCGGACAACTACTTTGCCGAGATCGAGCAGGCGGCCTTTGCCCCGTCGAACATCGTGCCCGGCATCAGCTTCTCGCCCGACAAGATGCTGCAGGCGAGGATCTTCTCCTACGCCGACGCGCACCGCTATCGGCTGGGCACGAACTACGAAGCCCTGCCCGTGAACGCGCCCAAGTGCCCGGTTCACAACTATCACAAAGACGGGCCGATGCGGTTCTTCTCGAACAACGCGCCGGCCGACGCCTACTACGAACCCAACTCGTTCAACGGGCCCGTGGAGCGGCCGGAACTGAAGGAGCCGCCGCTGGCGATCTCAGGCGACGCCGACCGCTACAACCACCGCGAAGGCAACGACGACTACGGTCAGCCGCGGGCACTCTTCAATCTGTTCAACGCCGAGCAGAAGCAACGGCTGTTCTCGAACATCGCCGACGCTATGCAGGGCGTGCCCGACTTCATCGTCGAGCGGCAGTTGGGGCACTTCGCGAAGGTGCATGCCGACTACGCGGCTGGCGTGAAGGCGGCGCTGGCGGCGCGAAAGGGTTAGCGGCCTCGCATTCAGACCGGGCTTGCATAAGCCTGGCTAATATCGATCCGAAGGGCCCTCCGGACCGCCTGCAGGCGGTCCGGAGGGGCTTCGCCCTGGTCTTGTCCGCTGGTGCGGCAGCCTCTAGGCTGGTTGCTCCTTTCGCAGCCTCCCAAGTTGCCCCAATCGGCCGACCTTCAGATATCCATGCCGCAGCATCCCTCTGGCCGCCCCGTTCGCATCGCCATTCTCGGGGCCGGCGCCGTGAGCGACTATCACCATGTTCCCGGCATTCGCCTCGATCCGCGGGCGGAGCTGGTGGCCGCCTGCGACGCCGATCCGGCCCTGCTCGAGCGCCGCAAGAGCGACTGGGGGATCGACCGGGTAACGACCGACTACGAGGCGCTGTGCGCCGATCCCGAGATCGACGCGGTGATCATCGCCACGCCGAACTTCACCCACGCCGCGATGACCCTGGCCGCCGCCCGCGGCGGCAAGCACGTGATGTGCGAAAAGCCGCTGGGGCTGAACGCCGCCGAAGTGCGGCAGATGTACCACGCCTGCCGCGACGCCGGCGTGGTCCACATGACGGCCTTCACCTACCGCTTCGCCCCTTCGATGAAGTACCTCCGCCACTTGCTCAAGAGCGGGGCGCTAGGGGAGCCGCGGCATTTCCGCAGCCAACGGTTCTTGGACTGGCCGGAAACGAGCTGGGGCTGGCGCCAATATAAAGACAAGGCCGGCGCCGGCGATCTGTTCGACATGACGATCCACCGCATCGACTTCGCCCACGACCTGCTGGGCCCGCTCGCGCGGCTCTGCGGGGCCGTGGCCCGCTTCGCCCCCCGCGACCGCACTCCCGACGGCAAGACCTGCCCTCCTTCGGAGGTCGACGACTGGTCGTGCCTGATCGGCGAGTTCGCCGCCGGACCGACCGGCGTCTGGGAAGGGACCACGCTGGCGAAGGGCTACGGCCGCGACGGCTTTGGCCACGAGTGGGCCGAGGTCAATGGATCCGAGGGATCGGCCGTGTATCAGCTCCACGCCCCGAATACAATCTTGGTGGGCAAGACGGGCCAAGACCTGCAAACCCGCGACGTGCCGGCCGAGTTCCTCAAGCCGGCCGGCAGCCCGCGCGACCCGTTGCAGGGGAAGCCCGCCACGGTGTTTCGCTACGACCTGGTGTGGGAGTTCGTGTCGGCAATCGTCGAACGCCGCGAGGCCGTGCCGAGTTTCTACGACGGCCTGCTCGCACAGCGCGTGGCCGACGCGGTGCTCGAGTCGCACGAGCGCAAGACCTGGGTGGAGATGGGCGAAGAGCCCCGGTAGATACTAGCCCGCAGCGCAAGCAAGGGGGAGCAACGCGTCCCTCTCCGAGCCCTGCCCAAACCTTCGCCGATTCGCAGTCCGCGAGAGCCCTCGCCCCGGCCCTTCTCCGGCGGGAGAGGGAGAAACTGGTGATCATGAGTCATGACGTGGGCCGACAGGTCCGTTCTCGGGTGCGACGCCTGACCGGGGTGCAGGTCGTGGCGACCGGCAGCTACGCGCCCGACCGCGTCGTGCGGAACGAGGACCTGGCCGAGCTGGGCTACGACGCCGACTGGATCATCCAGCGCACCGGCATTCGCGAGCGCCGCTTTGCCCCCGACCACATGGCCACTTGCGACCTCGCGGTCAACGCCGCGGAACGCTGCCTGGCGACCGCCGGCGTGCGTCGGGAAGATGTCGATCTGCTCATCGTCGGCACGTTCACGCCCGACTGGCTGGTTCCCTCGGCCGCCTGCCTGGTGCAGGAGCGGATGAACCTCGACTCGCCGGCCTTCGACGTGCAGGCGGCCTGTTCGGGGTTCATGTACTCCCTGGTCACCGGCATGCAGTTCGTGGCCGCCGGCACGGCCAAGCTCGCCCTGGTGATTGGGGCAGACACGAACTCGCGGATCGTCGACCCCTCGGACCGAAAAACTTACCCGTTGTTTGGCGACGGCGCCGGGGCCGTGCTGCTGTCGCCGGGCAGCGCGAGCCAAGGGCTGCTTTCTTACGCGCTGGGCTCCGACGGCAGCGGCGCCGAGCTGCTCTACCGCAAGCTCGGCGGCTCCCGCGTGCCCCTCACCTGCGAGTACGTGCAGAAGAACGAGCACTACCTGCACATGGACGGGCGGCCGGTCTTCAAGTGGGCGGTGCGATTGATCGAGGATTCGATCAACCAAGTGCTGGCGGCGGCTGAAACTCCAGCGAGCGAGGTCTCGCTCTACGTGCTCCACCAGGCGAACATTCGCATCATCGACGCCGCGGCCGAAGCCCTGGGAATCTGCCGCGAAAAGCTGGTAGTGAACCTCGACCGCTACGGCAACACCTCGGCCGGCAGCATCCCCCTGGCCCTCGATGAAGCCGTTCAGCAGGGACGCGTGAAGCGGGGGGACAAGATCGTGCTCTGCGGGTTTGGGGCGGGGTTGGCTTGGGGAACGACGCTGCTGAGGTGGTAGCGTTTCGCGGTGTTCTACCGCGGGTCCTCCGGCCGCGGCGCATCCGCCGGCGTCAGCCCGAACAGGTGGTGCATCAAATCCCGCGTCCCCAGCGTGCGCGGGCTGGCGAAGAGCTCGCCGGCGTTGTAGCCCGCCGCCGTGCCGGTGTAGACCGCCAGCGACCGCACGCGGTCGAACACGTGCCCCTTCGAGGGCGGAAATTGCGTTTGATAGCAGCGCACGCTCGCCAGCTTCGCCTCCAGCGTGTCGCTGATATCGACCACCAGGTGGCTCGCCGCCGAGGGCAATTGCAGCGTGCCGAAGGAGAGCGAGAAGTAGAGCTGCATCGAGATCGTGTGGACCGGCAGGCCGTCGAAGTGCTCGTCCCATTTCGTGAGCCGGCTATAGAAGACCGCCGCGTCGGTGATTTGCATCGCCTGCCAATGGTCCGGCGAGGCCAGCGGCGTCTTCTCGCCGAAGCCGATCACCAGCCGCGGGCGGTGCCGGCGAAACAGCTTGGCCAGCGCCACCCGCGCCTCGAACGAGTCGAACAGCCGCCGATTGGGCAGATCGAGCGTCGCCCGGAACTGCACCCCCAGGGCCTCGGCCGCCAGCCGCGCCTCTTCGAGCCGCACCTCGGGGCCGGGGGACCCCGGCGTCGGCTCGCCGTCGGTTAGGTCGACGATGCCGACCTTGTACCCCTGCCGCACGAGCTTGGCCAGCGTGCCGCCGCAGGCGATTTCGACGTCGTCGGGATGGGCGCCCACGGCGATCACGTCGAGCTGCAGGTCGGTCGGCACGGGGGGCTTCTCCGCAAGCGAGGGGTCGTTGGTCGAATTCGGACTGGGCGATTGTGCGCACCATTATGCCCGGCGCACCTCGATTGCGCAACGGCCGCTGGTTCGCGACTTAGCAACCCTCGCAAAGCGCGGCGATAATGCTGCCAATCTGGCAGCCCACGGGCGCCGAGGGCGTCCCATCGCCGGTTTTGGCGGGCGACCCGATCGCGGCCGTCGGCATCTCCAGTTCGCAACCAATTGCCATAAAACATCTTGCGGCCCGACTTGGTCGTTTGGCCCGGCGGTTGCTTCTCTGCGGGTCGCCGGTGTCGCTCCGCGCCCGGTCTGACAGGTCGAACCAGCCGCCGCGCGTGCGCGGCGCTTTCCCCTACCTGACCCCATTCAACGATTCGTTTCGGAGGCGAACTCTCTATGTCGACGGTGGCCAAGCCCAAGAAGAAGACCGGCGCCAAGCTGCAACCCCTCGGAGACCGCGTGGTCGTGGAGCGCGAGGTCAGTGAGGAGCGCACCGCGGGGGGCATCGTGCTGCCCGACAGCGCCAAGGACAAGCCGTCGCGGGGCACCGTGATCAGCGTCGGCAACGGCCGCTTGCTCAAGGACGGCACGCGCAAGGCCCTGCAAGTGAAGGTGGGCGACAAGGTGCTCTTCACCTCCTACGCGCCCGAGACCGTGAAGCTCGGAGAAGACGAACTGCTGCTGATGCGCGAAGACGACATCCTCGCGATCATCGAATAACTCCCGGGTCGCTGCGGCCGTCACGACGTTGCTTCGCGATTGCGACGCTTGGCCGGCCGCGCCCCTCCCCGTTCAACATCCCGCATAACCCGAATCTTTTGGAGAGTTCGATACGATGGCCAAGATGATTGCGTTCGACCAGGAAGCCCGCGAGGCGATGCGCCGCGGCGTTTCGAAGCTGGCGCGGGCGGTCAAGGTGACGCTGGGCCCCAAGGGGCGCAACGTGATTTTGCAGAAGAGCTTCGGCTCCCCGACGGTGACCAAGGACGGCGTCACCGTGGCCAAGGAAGTGGACCTCGAGGACACCTATGAAAACATGGGCGCCCGCATGGTCCGCGAAGTCGCCAGCAAGACGAGCGACGTGGCCGGCGACGGCACCACCACCGCCACCGTGCTGGCCGAAGCCATCTTCAACGAAGGCCTGCGGGCCGTCGTGTCGGGCGTCAACCCCGTGCAGATGAAGGCCGGCATCGAGCGCGCCGTGGCCGACATCACCGAGAAGCTCCACAAGGCTTCGATCACGATCAAGAGCAAGAAGGAAATGGCCCAGGTCGGCGCCATCGCCGCCAACAACGACATGGAAATCGGCGAGTTGCTCGCCGAGGCCATGGAGAAGGTCGGCAAGGACGGCGTGATCACGGTCGACGAAGGCAAGAGCCTGAAGACCGAGGTCGAGTGGGTCGAAGGCATGCAGTTCGACCGCGGCTACCTATCGCCTTACTTCGTGAACAACTCGCAGCAGATGCAGGCCGTGCTCGACGACTGCTATGTGCTGGTTCACGAGAAGAAGATTTCGAACATCAAGGAGCTGGTGCCGCTGCTCGAGGCCGTGGTCAACGCCGGCAAGCCGCTGCTGATCATCGCCGAGGATGTCGAGGGCGAAGCCCTGGCCACCCTGGTGATCAACCGCCTCCGCGGCACCTTCCAGTGCGCCGCGGTCAAGGCCCCCGGCTACGGCGATCGCCGTAAGGCCATGCTCGAGGACATCGCGATCCTCACCGGCGGCCGCGCCCTGTTCGAGGACCTGGGCATCAAGCTCGAGAGCCTGACGATTGCCGATCTGGGCCGCGCCAAGAAGGTGATCATCGACAAGGACAACACGACGATCATCGAAGGGGCCGGCAAGAGCGCCGACATCAAGGCCCGCATCGACCAGATTCGCCGCGAGATCGACAACTCCACGAGCGACTACGACAAGGAGAAGCTCGAGGAGCGGTTGGCAAAGCTGGCCGGCGGCGTCGCCAAGGTCAACGTGGGCGCCGCGACCGAGAGCGAGATGAAGGAGAAGAAGGCCCGCGTTGAAGACGCCCTGCACGCCACGCGGGCGGCCGTCGAGGAAGGCATTCTTCCCGGCGGCGGCGTCGCTCTGCTGCGGGCTGCCTCGGCGGTGAAACCCGAAGGCCTCGCGCACGACGAAGAGGTGGGCTACAACATCGTGCTCCGCGCCGCCCGCGCCCCCGTGACCGCCATCTCCACGAACGCCGGCAAGGACGGCAGCGTGATCTGCGAGAAGGTGCTCGAAGGGAAGGGGAACTTCGGCTACAACGCCGCGACCGACGTCTTCGAAGACCTGGTCAAGGCCGGCGTCATCGACCCGACCAAGGTGACCCGCACGGCCCTGCAAAACGCGGCCAGCGTGTCGACCCTGCTGCTCACGAGCGATGCCCTGATCGCCGAGAAGCCGAAGAAGGAAGCGGCCAAGAAGGGCGGCGGCGGCCACGGCGGCGACTACGACATGTACTAAGCCGCGGCTGTGCCGCCATTAGCCCCCGGCGAGTCGCCGGGGGTTAACAGCGGCGACATTCCGCGAGCCTTGACCGTGGTTACCCCCCGTGATTCACGGGGGGCTAATTTCGGTCAACAATCGACCTTGCCATCTCAAGCCCGCTTCGCTTGCTTTCCGGCAAGCGAAGCGGGCTTTTTTGTTTGCGCTTGGGTCGGCCGAATCGCTGCAAACGGCCCTTGCCCCCAACCCCTTTCTCGCTTTTACTAGGGGGGCCTTCGATGGGCCTCCTCCACCCCGCGTTTCGAGCCTCCGCTCGCGGTGCGCGCACGTTAGGTGGACCCGCGGGCCTTCGGGGCTTAGACTTACTCGTTCGCGCCCTAATCGTGCGCAACCGGAATCGCCGCAAAGTCTTTGTTAGATAGGATCCATGCATACGCATTTGGCCGTGCTGGGAGGTGGCCCAGGGGGATACGCCGCCGCGTTTTTGGCGGCCGACCTGGGAATGGAAGTGACGCTTGTCGAGCAGGAACCCAATTTGGGGGGCGTTTGCCTGCTGCGCGGCTGCATCCCTTCCAAGGCCCTGCTCCACGTTGCCCGCGTGATCGCCGAGAGCCATGAGATGTCGGAGTGGGGCGTGCGCTTCGCCGCCCCGCAAATCGAGGTCGACGCCCTGCGGGCCCGCAAGCAGAAGGTCATCCAAACCCTCTCCGGCGGCCTCAAGCAGTTGGCCAAGCGCCGCGGCGTGCGCGTGATCAACGCCAAGGGAACCTTGGCCGATTCGCAAACGCTGCAGCTCGAAGGGGGCGACCCGGCCACCTATACGGAGTCCACGCTGACGTTCGAGCACTTGATCGTGGCCACCGGCTCCCGCCCCGCGGTGCCGCCGGCCTTCAACCTGCCGACCGATCGCGTCATGGACTCCACCGGCGCGCTCGAACTCAAGGACATTCCCGGTTCCCTGCTCGTCGTTGGCGGCGGCTACATCGGCCTCGAGATGGGCACGGTCTATGCCTCGCTGGGCTCCAAGGTGAGCGTTGTCGAACTGACCGACGGCCTGCTCCCCGGCGCCGACCGCGACCTGGTGAAGCCGCTGCAACAGCGGTTGCAAAAGCTCTACCACGGCATCCACCTGAACACCAAGGTCACCGCACTCACCGACCGCGGCAATCACATCGAAGTGGCCTTCGAAGGTCCGGAGGGCGCTCGGACTGAGAACTTCGACCGCGTGCTGGTGTCGATCGGCCGCCGCCCCAACTCGGCTGGCATCGGCCTCGAGAACACCCAGGTGGTCGTAAACCAGAAGGGCTTCGTGGAAGTCGACGAGTGCCTGCGGACCGCCGACCCGCGGATTCTGGCGATCGGCGACGTGGCGGGCGAGCCGATGCTGGCCCACAAAGCCACGCACGAAGGGAAGATCGCCGTCGAGGCGCTGCACGGCGGACCTGCCGCGTTCGACGCCCTGGCGATTCCGGCCGTCGTGTTCACCGATCCTGAGATCGCCTGGGCAGGGCTTACCGAAGCGGAAGCCAAGCGCACGAACCGCGAAGTCGAAGTCGCCATCTATCCTTGGGGGGCGAGCGGCCGGGCGCAGGCCATCGGCCGCACCGAAGGCCTCACCAAGCTGATCATCGAACCAGAAACCGAGCGCATCCTCGGCGTAGGCATCGCGGGCCCCAACGCCGGCGATCTCATCTCCGAGGGCGTGCTGGCCATCGAAATGGGCTGCACTGCCCGTGACCTGGCCGAATCGATTCACCCCCACCCCACGCTGAGCGAAACGCTTGCGGGCGCGGCCGAGGTCTTCTACGGCACGGCGACCGACATGTACCGCCCCAAGCGGCAGAAACAGAGCGTTTAGCCAGCCTGAGGGCCGCGCGGCCCTGCCACTGGACGGCCGCTGATTCCGCACAAACCGCAATCCCCTGGAACCTTGGCCGTGAGTTCAACCATGGCGAATTCCTCCGCCCCGCCGCAGAGCGCTGGCAACCGTGGTCCGCAATCCGGCGACGCCAACGGCGCCCTGCGCAACGGCCAGGGCCCCGCCGCGCACGACGTCGATCCGGCCGAGACCGGCGAATGGCTCGAGTCGCTCGAATACGTTCTGCAGAGCAAGGGCCCGGAGCGCGTCAGCTATCTGTTGTCGCTGCTCGACCAGAAGGCCCAAGAATCGGGCGTCGATCTGCCGTTTACGGCCAACACGCCGTACGTCAACACGATTCCGGTCTCCAAGCAGCCGGCCTATCCCGGCAACCGCGAGATCGAGCGGCGGATCAAGAGCATCATCCGCTGGAACGCCATGGCCATGGTCGTGCGCGCCAACCGCACCGACGGCAGCCTCGGCGGCCATATCTCCACGTTCGCCTCGTCGGCCACGCTGTATGAGGTGGCGTTCAACCACTTCTTCCGCGCCAAGGGGGAAGACTACACGGGCGACCAGATCTACTTCCAAGGCCATGCCGCGCCCGGCATGTACTCGCGGGCTTTCCTCGAAGGCCGGCTGAACGAAACGCAGCTCTGCAACTTCCGTCGCGAGTTGGCCCCCGGCGGCGGCCTGTCATCGTACCCGCATCCGTGGCTGATGCCGCACTTCTGGGAGTACCCCACGGTCTCGATGGGCCTGGGCCCGATCATGGCGATCTACCAGGCGCGGTTCAACCGCTACCTGCACGACCGCGGCATCCGCGACACGAGCGGCACCCACGTGTGGGCGTTTCTGGGCGACGGCGAATGCGACGAACCCGAAACGCTCGGCGCCATCACGCTGGCGTCCCGCGAACAGCTCGACAACCTGATCTTCGTGATCAACTGCAACCTGCAGCGGCTCGATGGCCCCGTGCGCGGCAACGGCAAGATCATTCAAGAGCTCGAGGCCGTGTTCCGCGGCGCTGGCTGGAACGTAATCAAGGTCGTCTGGGGCGGCGACTGGGATCCGCTCCTGGCCGAGGACGAAGACGGCCTGCTCATCAAGCGCATGGGCGAGGTCGTCGACGGCGAGTACCAGAAGTACACCGTGATGCCGGGCAGCTACATCCGCGAGCGCTTCTTTGGCAAATATCCTGAGCTGGCCGAGATGGTCGAGCATCTCTCCGACGAGAAGCTCAAGTCGCTCCGACGCGGCGGCCACGACCCCGAAAAGGTCTACGCGGCCTACAAGGCGGCCGTCGAGTGCAAGGGCCGCCCCACGGTGATTCTGGCCAAGACGATCAAGGGCTACGGCCTCGGCGAGTCGGGCGAGGGCCGCAACATCACCCACTCCAAGAAGAAGTACAACGAAGACGAGCTGCGCGAGTTCCGCACCCGCTTCGGCATCCCCATCTCCGACGAGGAAGTGGCCAAGGCGCCCTTCTACAAGCCGGCCGCCGACAGCCCGGAGATGAAATACCTGCACGAGCGCCGCAAGGCCCTGGGCGGCTACACCCCCGGCCGACCCATGGTGCCCGTGGCCATCGAGACGCCGGCGGTCAGCGAGCCGCAGTTCAAGCAGTTCCTCGAAGGGGGCCGCGAAGCCTCGACCACGATGGCCTTCGTGCAGCTCCTGAACACGCTGCTCAAGGACAAGCGGATCGGCAAGTACGTCGTCCCCATCGTGCCCGACGAGTCGCGCACCTTTGGCATGGAAGGCATGTTCCGGCAGTACGGCATCTATTCGCACATCGGTCAGCTCTACGAGCCGGTCGACGCCGATCAGTTGTCGTACTACAAGGAGGCCAAGAACGGCCAGTTGCTCGAGGAGGGCATCACCGAGGCCGGCTCGATGTCGTCGTTCATCGCCGCCGGCACGGCCTACACCTCGCACGGGATCAACATGATTCCGTTCTTCATCTACTACTCGATGTTCGGCTTCCAGCGCATCGGCGACCTCGTCTGGTGCGCGAGCGACGCCCGGGCCAAGGGCTTTTTGATCGGCGGCACCGCCGGCCGCACCACGCTGGCCGGCGAAGGCCTGCAGCATCAAGACGGCCATAGCCACGTGAACTCGGCCGCCTTCCCCACGGTGCGGTCGTACGATCCGACTTACGCCTATGAGCTGGCGGTCATCGTTTGCGATGGCCTCAAGCGGATGTACAAGCAGGGCGAAGACGGCATCTACTACATCACGGTCGAGAACGAAAACTACGCTCAGCCCGCCATGCCCGCCGGCGCCGAGGAAGGCATCATCAAGGGCATCTACCGGCTGTCGTCGCAAGATGCCGGCGCGGGCCGCCCGCGCGTGCAGCTCCTCGGTTCCGGAGCGATCCTCCGCGAAGTGCTTCGCGGCCAGCAGATTCTGGCCGAGAAGTACGGCGTGTCGAGCGACGTGTGGAGCGTAACCAGCTACACCGAACTCCGCCGCGACGCCCAGGCCGCCGCCCGCTGGAACATGCTCCACCCCGACCAGCCGCCGAAACACTGCTACCTGGAAGAGGTCTTCTCCGGCGTGCAGGGGCCGTTCATTGCCGCCAGCGACTACCTGCGGATGTGGTCGGAGCAGATCAATCCCTGGGTGCCAGGCGGTCTGTTCACGCTCGGCACCGAAGGCTTCGGCCGCAGCGACAACCGCGAATCGCTCCGCCGGCACTTCGAGGTCGACGCGGAGTCGGTCGTCGTCGGCACGCTGTACCGGCTCGCGCAGCTCGGCCAGTTCGACCGCGCGGCCGTAGCCGGGGCCATCCGCGACCTGGGCATCGACCCCGAAAAGGTCGACCCTGCGATCGCCTAGACTCGTGGAACCCATCGCTCACCGCCCCGGCGAGCGGCCAGCGTAAGCTGGCTGCCCCTGGGCCAGACACCGTATTCATTTCGCACCCACCGTCCTGCCGGCGGCCCGTCCGCCGTCGACCCTCCTGTTGGCAACCATGGAAATCGAAATCAAGCTTCCCAGTCTGGGTGAAAACGTCGCCGGCGGCGACGTCACGAATGTGCTGGTCAACGTGGGCGACCAGATCGAGGTCGAGCAGGACATCGTCGAGATCGAAACCGACAAGGCCGTCATCCCCGTGCCGAGCAACAAGGCGGGCAAGGTGACCAAGATCCACGTCAAGGCGGGCGAGAACGTGGCGGTGGGAGCGGCGCTGATCTCGGTCGAAACCGAGGCCGGCGCGGCCGGCCCCGCTGAAAAGCCGGCGGCCCCGGCCCCCAAGGCCGCAGCGCCCCAGCCGGCCCCTGCCCCCGCGCCCAAGGCTAGCGCGCCCCCGGCGCCCGAGCCCGCCAAGCCTGCCCCGCAGCCTGCCAGTCCCGCGCCCAAGCCGGCCGCTCCGGCGATCGCCGCGGCGGACACGAGCGGCAATGGGCACGACGGCCTGGCCGCTCCCGCCGGCCCCGCCACGCGGCGGCTGGCGCGCGAACTCGGCGTCGATCTCCGCCGCGTCAGCGGCAGCGGCCCCGGTGGCCGCATCACCCGTGAAGACATCATGGCGGCCGTGCGACAAGTCGCCCGCGGCAGCGGCGGCGTGGCCGCGCTCGTGCCGGCCGAAACCAGCGGCGATCAAGACAACTGGGGTCCGGTCCGCCGCGAGCCGCTTACCAAAATTCGCAAGACCATCGCCGCCAAGATGGTCGAGTCGGCCACCAAGATCCCGCACGTCACCAACTACGACGACGCCGACATCACCGAGCTCGAGCGGATTCGCAAGAACGGCCTGGCCGACTACGCCGGCTCGCAAATCAAGCTCACGATGATGCCCTTCGTGATGAAGGCCGTGGCCCATGCCCTCAAGCATCATCCGGTGATCAACTCGGTGCTCGACCTCGACGCCGGAACCCTGATCTACAAGCAGTACATCAACCTCGGCGTCGCCGTCGACACGGAACGCGGGCTGGTGGTGCCGGTTTTGCGCAGCGTCGACCGGATGAGCATTCCCCAGATCGCGCAGGCCCTAGCCAACACCACGCAGAAGGCCCGCAACTCGGAGTACACCGTCGACGATCTCCGCGGCGGCACCTTTACGATCAGCAACATGGGGGCCATCGGCGGCACGTACTCGACGCCGATCATCAACTACCCCGAAGTGGCGATCCTGCTCATCGGCCGATCGCGACAACTTCCGGTTGTCGTCGACGGCAAGATCGAACCCCGGCTGATGATGCCGCTCAGCCTGTCGTACGATCACCGCGTGATCGACGGCGCCGCCGCGGCGCGGTTCCTCAACGACGTGATCGGCTATCTGCAGGCGCCGGGACGGCTGCTGCTGGCGCCCTAATCGCAGGCGTTTATCGCGCGGCGTTCGCTCTCTTGCGCGGAGGAGCACCTTCTCGCTGCGCTTCGCAGGCATGCGAAGTTTCCACTCTGGCCGATCCGGCTAGCTGGCGCGACTCAGCAATTTCTTGGTCGACCAGTTCCCGTGCGCGAGCTGCTCGCGGCAGTCTTGTCTTGAAGCGAGTAATTCGCGCGCGAACTGCTTACGCGCGTTTCATGAAAAACCTGACATGTTCGCCAGAATGTGGACGCAGGGGGCTAGACGATTAAAATTGATGCCGTCGTGATCCCTCCTGTCGCCCGTCCCACCGGCGGCCTGGTGCGACAGACTCAAAACTGAACCACGGTCGCCGGCTTTGTCTCAACGGTGAGATGGAGTTTCTGAACATGCCTCCTGGCAAGTGGTTGGCGGGCTTGGGTGTGGCTTGTGTGGGTTGGGCTGTGGGTTCTGCGGCGTTGGCTGCGGAGGTTCCTGGTTCGGCTGGCGTGGCCCGTTTCGAGCGGTATGCGAAGCCTGACGGCCGCTCGTACTTTGCCCTCAGCCTGACGGCGCCGGCGGGCGAGGCCGCGGGCCCGGTCGACGTCGTGGCCCTGGTCGACACCTCGGCCAGCCAGGTCGGCCCCTTCCGCGAGAAGTCGCTGCAAGCCTTGCAGGCGCTGCTCACCAGCCTCCGCGCGGAAGACCGCGTGCAGGTGATCGCCGTCGACGCCGACGTCGTGCCGCTGACGAAGGGCTTCGTAGCCCCCGGCGGCGACGAAGCCCAGGCCGCCGTCGCCGCGCTGGAAGCCCGCGTGCCGCTCGGCTCCACCGACATGCCGGCCGCGCTGCGGGCCGCCGCCGCGACCTTCGAAGAGAATCATCCGACCCGCGCCATCGCCTACATCGGCGACGGCATGAGCGCGGCCAACGTGCTGCAGAGCGCGGGCTTCGCCCAGTTGGCCGCCGACCTGGTGGGCGCTCGCGCCCCCGTTTCCTGCTACGCCGTGGGGCCGCGGATCGACGGGATGCTGCTCGCCGCGCTGGGCAATCACACGGAGGCCGCCTGCTGATCGACCACGCCGAACTGGCCGAGGGCGAAGCGGGCCGCTTCTTGGCCGACTCGAGCCATGCCCAGGTCTACTATCCCCAGTCGGCCGTCTGGCCGCACGGCCTCACCGAGGTCTTCCCCGCGGTCACGCCCCCCTTGCGGAGCGACCGCGACACCGTGGTCATCGGCGCAGGGGAATTGAGCGAAGCCGCCGAAGTGGCGATCAACGCCGAGGCCGCCGGTCAAGCGACCGCGCTGACCTGGAACGTGGCGCCTGCCCCCAGCGACGACAAGCACGCCTTCTTGGCCACGCTGGTGGAACAAGCCCAGCCCGACCACGGGGCCACCTTGGCCACGCTCGGCACGGCCGGGCTCACCGAGCTGCGGGGGATGTTCGCCGCCGGCGGACACGGCCTCGTGGAGTTGGGCCGCCAGGCGGTGGCGGCCGGCAACCTGACCAACGCCGAAACGCTGGCCAAGGAAGCCCTCCAGCGCGATCCGCATGATCCGGCGGCCCGCGCCCTGCAAGGGGCCGTGCAGTTGGCCCAGGCGGGCCACGGCCAAGACGAGCTGCTGCTCGCGCAAGCCCCGGCTCCGGCCGCCGCGGCCGACGCCCAGTTCCCGGCCGAAGAACAAGCCTTCGACGAACAGGGCCGCTTGCTCAACGCCTTCGAGACGCAGCGGCGGCTGCTGGCCCAGTCGCTGCAGGCCGACGTGCAGGACGCGCTCAACCAGGCCCGCGGCGTGATGGGCGATCAGCCCGAGCTGGCCCAGACCGACCTCAAGCTGGTCCGCGAACGGGTGTTGCGGGCCGAGATCGAGCCCGAGCTGCGGGCCCAACTGCTGGCCCAGATCGACACCTCGCTGCGGCACGCCAGCCGCCTGGTGATCGAGCACGAGCAGCGCGAGGCGGAGCTGGCCCAGGAGCGGGCGGCGGCCGCCGAGGAGAACCGCATCGCCGAGAACCTGACCCGCGACGAACAGCGGGTGGACCAGCTCATGCAGCGCTTCAACGCGCTGATGGCGGAGGGTCGTTACGTCGACGCCGAAGTCGACGCCGCGATGCCGGCCCGCGACTTGATGCCCCGCAATCCGGTCCCCGTGGCCGCCATGCTGACGGCCCGCACCGCGGGCTACTACGTCGAAGCGATGGCCCTGCGTGAGGCGCGGCAGCGCGGCTTCGTCGACACGTTGGCCCAGGTGGAGCGGGCCCACATTCCGACGCCCGACGATCCGCCGATCGTCTATCCCGATCCGCAGTTCTGGGCCGAGCTGACGGCCGCCCGCGCCAAGTACAAGCGGGCCGACCTCTCGGAAGGGAGCCCGGCCGAGCAGAAGATCTACGCCGAGCTCGACAAGACGACGCAGTTGAACGTGACCGACTCGCCGCTGACCGATGTGGTGAACCTGCTCAAGAACCAGCACGGCATCGAGATTCAGCTCGACAACAAGGCGATGGAAGACGCCGGCGTGGCGGTCGACACCCCGATCACGCTCGACGTCAGCGGCATCTCGCTCCGCTCGGCCCTGCGGCTGATGCTGCGGCAACAAGACCTGACCTACGCCATCAAAGACGAATACCTGCTGATCACGACGCCCGAAGAAGCCGAACAAAGCGCCCTCAGCACCAAGGTCTACCCGGTGGGAGACCTGGTGATCCCGGTCCAAAGCGGAATGATGGGAATGATGGGAGGCATGGGAATGATGGGTGGCATGGGGATGGGCATGGGTGGCATGGGAGGCGGAATGATGGGAGGCATGGGTGGCATGGGAGGCGGAATGATGGGTGGCATGGGAGGTGGTATGGGCATGGGTGGTGGCATGGGCATGGGTGGTGGCATGGGCATGGGCATGTTTAGCGTGCCCGACCACCACTAGGCCGTACTCCCGCGCACTACGCTCGCTGCTGCCGGCGCAGGACCGCAGCCACTCGCGAATTGACTCGCCCGCTCTCCCTGAGAGCGCCTTGCGTGAGTTGGTACTGCCGTGCCGTGGTCAGAGTGATCGACCGCGTCAGGTCGATTCCGAAAGTAGGGCCATTCCGTTACGCTCGCACAGGGGGTCGGTCGCCGGAAACGACGGCCGCACCGCTGGGCCAAACCCTTGCCCACTAACCAGTTGGCGCACCGCCGCCGGCCGCCCGCGGCGATTGTGACCGAGCCCCGAATCGGCTACATTGAGGCTTCTTTCAAGGCGGCCCCGCTCGGTGGGGCTGCGGGTTGCACAGGCGCCCCAGACTCGCCTTTGCGAACCGTCGTGCTCGCCCCCTGACAAAGCGCCCAACCCCTGGCGAGCCGCGGTCTGAACTGCCTCAGCGGCGAAAGGATTTGCGTTGTCCGACGATCTCAGCGACGACACCCCGGAACTGACACCCTCGGGGCCAGGCGACATCCACGGCGGCCGCCTGGTCGATCTGCCGATCGAGGATGAACTCAAGGAGAGCTACCTGACGTACGCCATGAGCGTGATCGTCAGCCGCGCCTTGCCCGACGTTCGCGACGGGCTCAAGCCCTCGCAGCGGCGCATCTTGGTCGCGATGAACGACCTCAACCTTTCGCCGGGCGCCAGCCGCGTGAAGTGCGCCAAGATCTCCGGCGACACGAGCGGCAACTACCACCCGCACGGCGAAAGCGTGATCTACCCCACGCTCGTGCGCATGGCCCAAGAATGGAACATGCGCTACGTGCTGATCGACAAGCAGGGGAACTTCGGCTCGATCGCCGGCCTCCCTCCCGCGGCCATGCGGTATACGGAAGCACGCATGTCGCCGTTTGCGGCTATGTTGCTCGACGACCTCGAGCTCGACACGGTCGACTTCGTGCCGACCTACGACGAGCGCCGCCAAGAGCCGACGGTCCTCCCCTCGAAGTTTCCCAATCTGCTCGTCAACGGCTCGGGCGGCATCGCCGTCGGCATGGCGACGTCGATCCCGCCCCACAACCTGGGCGAGGTGTGCCGCGCGGTGATGCGGCTGATCGACCAGCCCGACGTGTCGATCCACGAGCTGATGGAAATCGTGCCGGGGCCCGACTTCCCCACGGGGGGCATCGTCTGCGGCCACAACTCGATCCGCCGCGCCTATCTGACCGGTCGCGGCAACATCGTGGTCCGGGCCCGCACCGAGATCGAAGAGGACAGCCGCGGCCGCAGCCGGATCATCGTCAAGGAAATCCCCTACCAGCAGGCCCGCGACCGAATCGAAGAGCGGATCGCGGAGCTGGTGAACGAAGGCCGCATCAAAGGGATCTCCGGCATCCGCAACGAGAGCGATCTCAAGGAGCCGGTGCGGCTGGTGCTCGAGCTCAAGCGCGATGGCGACCCGAACCTGGTGCTCAACCAGCTCTACCAGTTCTCGCCGCTGCAAGACACCTTCTCGATCATCTTCCTGGCGCTCGTCGACGGCAAGCCGCGGGTGCTCGCCTTCAAGGAAATGCTCGAGGAATTCCTGCGGCACCGCATCACGGTCATTCGCCGCCGCACGCAGTTCTTGCTGGCCAAGGCCCGGCAGCGCAAGCACACGGTCGAGGGCCTGCTGCTTGCGCACGCGAACATCGACGAGGTGATCCGCACCATCCGCACCTCGGCCACGCAGGCCGAGGCCAAGGCCCGCCTGATGGGCATCGAATGCCCGGCCGCGCTCATGCAGCGGGCATTGGGAGACCGTGGCTTCGTGGTGTTCCAGTCGGAGCGCGGCGTGCGCGAGGCCTACACGCTTACGGCCGTGCAGGCAGACGCTATCTTGCGGATGACGCTCGGCCAGCTCGTGAACCTGGAGCAGGAGAAGCTGGGCGGCGAATACAACAGGCTGCTCGACGACATTGCCGAGTTCACGCGGATTTTGGCCGACGAGAACATCATCCGCGGCATGATCCGCGAGGAGATGCAGGAGCTCGAACGCAAGCACGGCGACGCCCGCCGCACCGAGATCAGCGACGAAGAGCTGGGCAACGTCGACATGGAGGACCTCATCGCCGAAGAGACGATGGTGGTCACGATCACACAAGGAGGCTACATCAAGCGCACTCCTTCGAGCACCTACCGCGCGCAGCGCCGCGGCGGTAAGGGGATGAAGGGGGCCAAGACCGACGAAGAAGACCCGATCGCCCACCTGTTCGTCGCCAGCACGCACGACTACCTGCTGTTCTTCACAAACATGGGCCGCGTGTACTGGCAAAAGATCTACGATCTGCCGCTGCTGAGCCGCGAGAGCAAGGGGCGCGCGATCGTCAACCTGCTGAACCTACGGCCCGAAGAGAAGGTGGCCGACTGCCGGGCAGTTCGCGATTTCGATGCGCCGGATCACTATCTGATGATGTGCACCAAGGGGGGCTTGGTGAAGAAGACGCCGCTCGACGCCTACCGCCGGCCCCTCAAGGGGGGCATCATCGCCATCAAGCTGCGCGAGGACGACGAGCTCGTCGACGTGGCGGTCACTCAGGGGGGCGATGAAATCGTGCTCTCGACGGCGGCCGGCATGGCGATTCGCTTCGGCGAAGGGGACGTGCGCCCCATGGGGCGCAACACGAGCGGCGTGAAGGGCATCTCGCTTTCGAAGGGAGATCATGTCGTCGGCATGGTGGTGGCCGATCCCGAGGCCACGCTCCTCACCGCCTGCCTGAACGGCTATGGCAAGCGCACTCCTTTCGGAACGAGCACCGGCGCCGAAGGAGAAGCCCCGCCGGACGACGATTCGGCCGTGCCCGCGCCGCCCCCCGGCCCGGTCGAAGAAGCCGAGGCCGAGGAAGGCGAATCGTCGAGCCGTCGCTACCGCACGCAGCGCCGCGGCGGCAAGGGGCTGCGCGACATCAAGGCCACCGACCGCAATGGCCCGGTGATCGGCGTGGTCCGCGTGTCGGACGACGACGAGGTGCTCATGATCACGGCCCGCGGCAAGATCCAAAGGATCGCCGTGAAGGACCTGAGCATTATCGGCCGTAACACGCAAGGCGTGCGGATCATGAGCATGGACGAGGCCGACACGCTGGCCGCGATCGTGCGCGTGCCGGTGGAGGAAAAGGCCTCCGACGGGGGCGATGAGGAGGCGGAGCCGGCAGGGAGCTAGGGCGTCGTAAGCACGGATTGAGAGATTGGCTGCGTTTCGGCGTACCCTCACCCCGGCCCTCTCCCACAGGGAGAGGGAGCCAGAAAGACCCTCTCCCTGTGGGAGAGGGAGCCGGAAAAGCCCTCTCCCCGTGGGAGAGGGTTGGGTGAGGGACGTTGGCATTTAATCCGCGTCCGAACCGCTCGTTCGAGTCAAACATCATTCTTGGCCCACAAAGCCCTTCCAGGGACCGTCCCCGTGCCCCCGCATCCCGTTTTGATCGATGGTCGCTGGCGTCCCGCGAATTCCTCAGGCGTCTTCCGCGCCGACAATCCCACCACCGGCGAGCCACTGCCGGACGAGTTCCCGGTAAGCACGTGGGCAGATTGTGATGCGGCGCTCGACGCCGCGGTCCGCGCGCACGAAGTGCTTACCAAGTTGCCGGTCGAAACGATCGCCGCGTTCCTCGAAGACTATGCGGGACGGATTGAAGGCGATGCGGAGCAGCTTGTCGCCACGGCTCATGCCGAAACGGGTCTGCCGGCGCCTACGCGGCTCGCGCAGATCGAGCTGCCGCGGACGATCAACCAACTCCGCCTGGCGGCGGCCGCCGCGCGGGCGCGGTCCTGGTCTCAGCCGACGATCGACACCAAGCTCAACATCCGCTCGCAATTCGCGTCGATCGGGCCTGTGTGGGTTTTTGGCCCCAACAACTTCCCCTTCGCCTTCGGCAGCATCTCGGGAGGCGATTTCGCTGCGGCGATCGCGGCCGGCAACCCGGTGATCGCCAAGGCCAACACCTCGCACCCCGGCACGACGCGGCTGTTGGCCGAGTTGGCCCAAGCCGCGGCCGACGCGGCCGACCTGCCCCCCGGCACGGTGCAACTCCTCTATCGCACGAGCCACGCCGACGGCGCGCGGCTGGTGGCCGATCCGCGCACGGGCGCCACCGGCTACACCGGCAGCCGCCAGGCGGGGCTCACGCTCAAGGCCGCCGCCGACCAGGCCGGCAAGCCGATCTACCTCGAGCTGTCGAGCGTGAATCCGGTGTTCCTGTTGCCCGGCGCACTCGCCGAGCGGGGCGACAAGCTGGCCGAGGAGTTCACCGGAAGCTGCCTGATGGGGACGGGGCAGTTCTGCACGAACCCGGGGTTCGTCGTGCTGCTTGCTGGCGCTGACACGGAAAGGTTCATCGCCGCCGTGACCGAGCGTTTCCAGGCCGCGCCAGCCGACGTGCTCCTCTCGCGGGGCGTGCTCAAGTCGCTGGGCGAAGGGGTGCAGACGCTGCGGGCCGCCGGCGCCGCCGTTCTCGCCGGGGGCCAGCCGGCCGAAGGCCCCGGCTTCCGCTACGCTAACACGCTGCTCCGCACGACCGCCGCCAAGTTCCTGGCCCAGCCTGCGGCTCTGCAAACCGAGGCCTTCGGCAATGCCTCGCTGTTCGTAGTGGCCGAAAGCGCTGACGAGGCAGACGCGCTCATTGATCACCTCGAAGGGAGCCTCACCGGCTGTTTCTACAGCGCCACCAGTGGCGCCGACGAAGCGCTCTACGCCCGGCTCGCTCCGCGGCTGCGGCCGCGGGTGGGGCGGCTCTTGAACGACAAGATGCCGACCGGCGTGGCCGTGAGCCCGGCCATGAACCACGGCGGCCCCTATCCCGCGACCGGCCACCCTGGCTTCACGGCAGTCGGCATCCCGGCGGCGCTGCACCGCTTCGCCCGGCTCGAGTGCTACGACAACGTGCGGGCGGAGCGGCTGCCGGAAGCGCTCCGCAACAAGAACCCCGGCGGCGTCTGGCGGCTGGTGGACGGGGCTTGGACGACGGCGGATGTGGCGAGCCCGTCTTAGTCCGCGATTCGTAGCCCGCTCTCTCCGAGAGCGGAATGCTAAGAACGACCGACGATGCGCTGCCGCGCAACCATGCGATCGAGGTCGGTTGCCCTGGTTTAGCATGCTGCATTCGGAGAATGCAGGCTACTTCCAGTCGCTCTCCGCCACCGCTTCGCCGCCGGCGCGGCTGGCCAGGGCTTTGACCGCATCTGGGTCGGCGCTGGCGGAGATCAAATGCACCGAACCGTCGGCGAATAGGCCCTGCGCTCCGCGGCGATGGAACGAAAACAAGGTCCGGTTGGTTTGATTGACCGTCCCGTCGATGCCCAATACAGTTCCCGAGGCCGCCCAAGCACCGCAATTCGTGAGTCCTCCCCCAGGCGTATGCTCCATATCGATCTGGCCGTCGACGTAGTACGTGGGGTGCCCCGCAACTTCGCCGACGAGCAAGGTGTTCGAAAGCCCGTCTTCGACTTCGGAGACCTTGGCTGGCGCCCGCATCTTTTCGAAGAACTTGCTCTGCCAGCTAAGCTGACCGGGTCCAAAGAACGCCCCCGCGGCAACGGCGTAAGGCAGTTCGGCGTTCGTCACGGCCTGATAGTCGACGGCGCCGGCGTTGACGCCGTTGAACCGCGCGTCCTTCCTCCCCAAGTCGACCACTTTTCGCCGAGCGCCGACATAACTTGGACACTGGTAGATCGGCAGCAGCGTCGATACCACGGGATGGTTCTTGCCGTGTATTGGGGAGCGGGCAAAGTCGATCTGGGAGAAAAGCGCCTGCTGTTCCAGATCGGGAAGGATTGCCGAGCGCCACGAATGAGCAAGCGGTGAATAGGCCAGCTCGAGCGAGTCGGCCTGGCAGGGCTGGAGCGACTCATCGAAACACGGCCCGCAGTTGCTCGGCCAATAACCGGCGTTTCGCTGAGAGTAGCCCGCCAGCGCCAGTCCAATCTGCTTCAGATGGTTGGCGCAGGTCGTGCGCCGGGCCGATTCGCGCACCGCCTGGACCGCCGGTAGCAACAAAGCGATCAGCACGCCGATGATGACGATCGCCACGAGCATCTCGATGAGCGTGTAGCCAAGCCGACGCATCAGCAGTCTCCATCGCAGCCCGACGCAACTGTACTATGGTTCTAGTACACGCGGTGGCTCGGCGTCAACGACGACCGCGTCCATGCCGCGCGCCCAACGTGCGCGTGTGCCGCTTTTGGCAAAGACACTTTTTTCGCGGCTCTCTTGACGCCGTCCATCTGTACTAGTAGTATTAGTACAGACGCGAGGAGCCCATGGAGTTGCAAGTCGACCCCGCCAGCCGGCTGCCGATCTACCGGCAGTTGGCGGCGCAAATTCGCGAGGCGGTGGCCCGCGGCCGGTTGCGGCCTGAGGAGCGGCTGCCTTCGGTGCGCGACCTGTCGCGGCAGCTCGTGATCAATCCCAACACCGTGGCCCGGGTATACACCGAACTCGAGCGCGAAGGGGTGCTCAACACGCGACCGGGGCTGGGCGTCTTCGTCGCCCAGCCTGGCAACGACCTGACCAAGCGGGCCCGCAAAGAACGACTGTTGGCTCTGGCCGACGAATTGCTCACGGCCGCGGTCCACCTGGGCTTCTCGGCCGACGACGTGCTGGGCCTCGTATCCGAACGCCTGTCGCGCTACCAATGGGTTCAGCCCACCTTGAGCGAATAGCGAGGCCGCCCGCATGACCGCCGCGATTTCCACCACGGGTCTAACGAAGTTCTATGGCTCGCGCTGCGTCGTCGACAGCCTGACGCTCGACGTTCCGGAAGGCACGGTCTATGGGCTGCTGGGGCGCAACGGCTCCGGCAAATCGACAACGCTCAAAATGCTGCTGGGCTTCGTGCGCCCCGACCGCGGGAGGGCCAAGCTGCTCGGCGACGACGCAGCGACACTCCCGCCCGCCACCCGCGCCCGCATCGCCTACATCGCCGAGGGGCATCCCTTCGTCCGCTGGATGACGGTCGGCGAGGCGGTGAACTTCACCCGCGCGTTCTACCCGAACTGGAACACCGCGCTGCTCGATCAGGTGCTCGACCACTTCGCCCTGCCGCGGCGGGCCAAGATCCGCAAGCTCTCGAACGGCCAGCGGGCCCAGGTGTCGCTCGCGCTCGCGGTGGCGCCCGATCCTGAGCTGCTGATCCTCGACGATCCCACGCTGGGGCTCGACACCGTGGTGCGGCGCGACTTTCTCGAGTCGCTGATCCAAATCATCCAGCGCCAAGGCCGCACGATCCTGATCAGTTCGCACATTCTGAACGACGTGGAACGCGTGGCCGACCGCATCGGCATTATGGTCGACGGCGTGCTGCGGGTCGATTGCCCGACCGAGCACTTCAAGCTGGCGGTCTGCAAGGTCGTGCTCGAGTTCACGGGGGAACCGCCCGTGTGTCCGCCGAGCGAAGGACTGGTAAGCGCCTGGCGCGCTGGGCGGCGGCTCGAGCTCGTGTTCGTTGGCTACGGCGCGCGGCAGCGGGCGCTGGTCGAGTCGCTGGGGCCAGAGAGCGTCGACGTGCTGGAACTGAACCTGGAAGACGCGTTCATCGAGTACACCCGCGGGCCACGGCGTGGCCTGCCGATGTTGGCGTGGGCCGACAGGCGAGAAGCCTGTCCCACGACGAGGGTTGGATAGCAGCCGTGGAGTGCCCAGCCCTACCTTAAGTGGCACAGGCTTCCAGCCTGTGTTGTTCCGCCGAACCTTGCCCGCACCCTTTGCAGTCCCTTGCCCTGAGAGAGTTGCCATGATTCGAGCCATTGCCCTCAAGGAGCTGCGCGAGGTCTCGGTGTTCGCGGGGTTGGGACTCGCGGCGCTGCTGTTCATCGCAGCCTCGCAAATGGGGTGGAATCCGTTTTGGACTTCAGCCGCGCAGGGGCTTCCGGCGTTGCCGTTCCTCGGCGATAGCTTCCGGCTCGAATATGGGGGCGTTGCCATCCTGATCGCCGCGGCGCTTGGACTGTGGCAGACGTTGGGAGATTACTGGGGAGGCGCACAGCTCTTCTTGTTCCATCGCCCAATTAGCCGACGGCAGTACGTTCGCGTGAAACTGGTGACGGGGCTGCTCGTGTACCTGGCCCCGACGGCCGTGCCGGTGCTGATCTACGGCTGGTGGGCTGGCACGCCAGGCACGCACCATGCGCCTTTTTTCTGGTCGATGACCTTGGAAACGTGGCAGACTTGGCTGGCCGGCGCTGCGGTGTACTTGGGGGCTTTCCTTTCCGGACTGCGGCCGGCTGCTTGGCTGGGAACTCGGCTAGCGCCGCTGGTTGCTTCGCTGATGGTCGTATTTCCGCTGGCGATGTTTCGCGGGGCGCTGTTCCTGCCCGTGTTCCTGGCTGTTTGCGCGCTGCTCGTCTGGCTCATCCTATTCGTCGCCGATGAGCGAGAGTTGAGTTAGTCCATTCGGCACTCACTGTCTTCAGCCCTTTCGCGAGCCTCACCATGTCGAAGCTGCCTTTGATCCGCCTGCTGCCGCTCGCATTGGTCGTGGCGCTCGGCGTCGCCGTCGCCTGGGGGAGCCTGACCGGGTTCGTGCTGGGCATGGTGCAGCAGTCGCGCTCGCGCAACGAGCAGTCCGATCAGCTCTGCGTCACCCGGCAGGGCGAACCGGTGATCTACCGGAGTCAGACAAAGGGTGATCCGATCGTGCTGCTCGATCTCGACGGCAAGCCGTTGGCGAATCAGTCGGCGAACGACCTCGCTTATTTGAACTTTGTCAGCAGCGGTCCTCTCGCCTCTTGGTTGATGGGCGTTCCTTGGCGAAGCCGGCTTGTCGCGGAGATGGTCCCGCAAGTGCCCAGGTCCGCTTGGTACTTGATCCACGATGGTCAGGTGAACGGGCGGGCCTATGGCGTCGGCTACGACTTGGGGGCCAATCGGCCGATGGCGTACTTTAGCCGGCAGGGTTTTTCGCAGGAACTTCCGGACCGCGCTGACTGGTTCGAGGTCAAGGGCAGTGACGGATTGAACCTAGCGACCACGGAGCTATTTGGAATCCCATACTGGCCGGGCGACGGCCAAATGACTCTGCTGGCGGACGGTAAGTTGTGGCAGATCGATCTTGGCGGCCGCAGCGTTCGCGTGCTGCGAGAGGCCCCAGACGCCGTGGCAGTCGCCAAGATCGACCGCGCTGCGCCAACTGAACAACCGCCGCCGGTGCGCTCGTCGAACCCCGAACCGCTCGAAAGCCGACTGGCGCTGCGATTTTCCGACGCCATCGAGGTCATTGACCCGAAGTCCGGCGACTCGATTCGTTACCAGCTTCCTGCGGACTGGAGCGACAACGCGTTCCGGGCCCTGCAATTGGCCGACGATCGGCTCTTGATCGACGAATACCACATCAACGAGGCGGGGGAATCGCGAATCGTGTGGCTCGACCGCGCTGGGAAAGTCGTCGACGAGCGGGTGCTCGCTGGCCAGCGCCGTCGTGGCGCCTCGGCTGCGGAAGCATGCTGGACCACACTACTCGTTACCCCGATTCCATCGACGCTGTACGCTTTCGCGCTGCTAGCGCCGACTCGGGCAGAAGGTGCGGCTGCGGATGGGAGCTATGCGAGCGGCTTCGCAAAGACCGCGTCCCAAATCTGGCCCAGCGTCCTCCTAGTCACCCTCATCGGCCTCGCCCTGGCCATTGCCGCCTACCGCCGCCAAAAGCAGTTCGGCCTGCCCGGCGCCGCAGCTTGGGCGGTCTTCTGCTTCGCGCTAGGCGTGCCGGGTTGGTTGGCGTACCGGTTTCTCTGGCCTTGGCCGCCGCTGGGGGCGTGTCCGAGTTGCGAGCACACGACGCCGGTCGATCGTCCGGCGTGTCTCGACTGCGGCCGCAGCTTCCCGCCGCCGCGGCTGACCGGCGCCGAGGTCTTTGCGTAGCCTCTCTTCTCCCTCACGAAGGCCCCCGGCGAGCGGCCCAGCGTAAGCTGGCCGGCAGGTTGGCTGTTGGGCGCGCTCTGGTCAGCCGGCTCACGCCGGACCGCTCGCCCTGGAGGTTGCCACGCGCCCGGGAGATGCGCCGCTTGACCCACGTTCGATATTTGTGGTTTTTCTGGACCGATGCTATCGTAAGGGGCGCTGGCAAGGGTCGACATTCCCACCCTTCCGACCTGCCTCGTCGGCGCCCTAGCTGACAGGGGCGTTAGGCCGTGATCCTCGCTTGCCCAGGAGCGTTCGCATGCTCACGATCTTCGGCAGCCCCCGCGCGGGCCAGCGGATGTGCGACGGCGTCTCCCGCCGCAGCTTTCTGCGCATCGGCGGCATGGCCTTGGGTGGCCTCTCGCTCCCACAGGTGTTGGCGGCTGAAGCCGAAGCCGGCGTCAAACGCCGTCACAAGGCGCTGATCAACGTATTTCTCCCCGGCGGGCCCCCGCATCTCGACATGTGGGACCTCAAGGAGCAGGCGCCGGCCGAAATCCGCGGCGAGTTCCGCGCGATCAACACGAGCGTGCCTGGCATCCGCATCTGCGAAATGTTTCCGCGGATCGCCGGCATGATGGACAAGTTCGTGCCGATCCGTTCGCTCGTCGGCTCTACGGGCGACCACGACGGCTACCAGTGCATGACGGGCCGTTTGCCCCGCCCAAAGCCCGCCGGCGGCTGGCCCGCGGTTGGCGCCGTCGTCTCGAAGCTGGCCGGCGCGGCCACGCCCGGCGTGCCGCCGCATGTCTCACTGATGTACAAGACGGGCAACCGCACCTGGGGCGAGCCAGGCACAGGCGGATTCTTGGGTTCTGCCCACGCTCCCTTTGGCGTAATCGGCCGCGGCAAGCAGGGGGCGGCCCAAGACATGGTGCTCCAAGGAATTACGCTCGAGCGGCTCCGCGACCGCCAGCAACTGCTCGCTTCGCTCGACACGTTTCGCCGGGAGGCCGACGCCACCGGACTCATGGACGGCATGGACGCCTACACGCAGCAGGCCGTGGGCATCCTCACCTCATCGGCCCTGGTCGAAGCGCTCGACCTCTCGAAGGAAGCGCCCGGCAACCTCGCCCGCTACGGCCAAGGCAATCCCACGCCGCGGCGCGACGGCGCGCCGCGGATGACCGACAGCTTCGTGCTGGCCCGCCGGCTCGTCGAGGCAGGCGCCCGCGTCGTCTCGCTCAACTTCAGCCGTTGGGATTGGCATGGCCCCGATGGCAAAAACTACGTCGAAGGGCGGATCGACATGCCGCTCTTGGACCAGGCGCTTTCGGCGCTGGTCTCCGACCTCCACGAGCGCGGGCTGGCCGACGACGTGTCAGTCGTTTGCTGGGGGGAGTTCGGCCGCACCCCGCGGATCAATCGCCACGCTAGCCGCGACCATTGGCCGCAAGTTTCCTGCGCCCTGCTGGCCGGCGGCGGCATGAAGACCGGCCAGGTGATCGGCGCCACCGACCGCCTGGGGGGCGAGGCCGACAGCCGCCCCGTGACCCACCAGGACATCTTCTGCACCCTCTACCACAACCTGGGCATCGACGCCCGGTCGATCACGATTAAGGACCTGAGCGGGCGGCCGCAGTATTTGGTGGATGGAGATGCGGCGCCGATTGGGGAGTTGGTTTAGGAAGGAACCCTCAACCAGGCGCCGGTAGCCTAAAGCGCCCGCGCTCAGATACCCTATTCTCCAGAGGCGAACGGCCCGGATTTTTGGCCGCGCGAGCGAACGAGGCCGGACCCATGGCGACTTCAACGAACTCAATGACGGCGGAGCAACTTTTTGCCCTGCCGAATTCTGGAGGACCGAGCGAGCTGGTGCGAGGGGAGCGCCGTATGATGACGCCGGCCGGTTACGACCATGGCCGCATCGAGAATCGGCTCAACTACGTGCTGACCCACTTCGTCGAACAGCACGGTCTCGGCGCCGTTTTGACGAGCGATACCGGATTCCTTTTGGCTCGCAATCCAGATACCGTGCGCTGCGCCGATGTGGCATTCATCCTCCAGGAACGGATCGAGCCGCCCGGTCGTCAGGGTCCGTATTACCCCGGCGCTCCCGACCTGGCGATCGAGATCGCATCTCCTTCAGACCGAACCGGCGAGATCGACGAGAAGGTGCAGGACTGGCTCGCCCACGGCTGCCAAGTCGTGTGGCTGGTCAATCCGCAGTGGCGCACGGTGACGGTCTACCGCAGCGACGCAGACATCAAGCTCTTCACCGAGGCCGACACTCTCGATGAGCCAACGCTGCTGCCGGGCTTCTGTCTGTTGGTACGGCAGATCTTCGAGCCCAAGGTTCGTCCGACGCCCTAGCGCTGTGTCCCACCTTGTGTTTCGGGTTGTGCCACACTAGTCCAGCAGCGCCGGCCGAAATCCGGCTCCCCTAAGCAACGCCGTTCTGTTCGACGCGTCCGCCGATCTTCTCGGCCCAGTGCGCCATGATCCGCGAAAGCTGATCGCTGCCAATTGTTAGGCACGTATCTACGCCGAGGCGTCGGCCGGAAAATGGCTGAGATCCAGCGTGTGCGCCGGGACCATCTTGGCGTTCTTCTCGTCCCAGCCCATCACTTGGCTCGTGCGCCAGCTCTCGTTGGCCATGTTCACCGCCACCACGCCGGCCAGGCCCAACTCGCAGGGGCAGTTGAGGGCTTCGCCGCTCCGCAGATGGTTCTGCAGGTTCACGTGGTGCAGCAGGTTGTCTTCGGCGCCGGTCTTCGTATGCATGCCGAGCACCTTGTCGTCCTTGTCCTTCGCCACCCAGCCCGTGGGCGTGAAGTACATGGTGCCGCGGTAGCCGCGGATCAGGTGGTCGACCCCCACGCGATTGCTCATCGTGCCGAGCACGTACACGGTCATCCCGCGGGGGTACTCGCAGATCATCTCGAAGTTGTCGGGCAGATCGCGTCCATCTGGCCACTGCCAAATCCCCCCCATGCCGACCACGCGCCGCGGATAGAGCAGGTCGCAGGCCTTCATGATCCGCGTGATGCGGTGGATGAACAGGTCAGTGGCGATGCCGCCTGAGTACTGCGAGTAGTTGCGCCACTCGAAGTAGTGGTGCGGATCCCAATCGCGCTTGGCGGTGTGGCCCAGCCAGGCGGTCCAGTCGAGATCGGCCGGCTTGGGTTGATTGGCATCAAGGCCGGGCTCGCGCCAGGGGCCCTGCTTGTCGTAGCGGCGGACGTATTCGATCTGGGCCTGCACCACCTTGCCGAGGATGCCTTCGCGAATGGCGTCGGCGGCGGTGCGGTAGCTGTCATCCGACATCGCCTGCACGCCGACTTGCAGCGGCAGTTTGGTTTCCTTCTGCTTGGCGACGACCTTTTGGGCCTCGGGAATCGAGTGGGTCATCGGCTTTTCGCAGTACACCGCCTTGCCGGCGTCGAGCGCGTCGAGCGTCATCTGGCAGTGCCAGTGCTCGGGCGTGGCGATGGTGACGTAGTCGATTTCCTTGATGTCCAAGAGCGGGCGGTAGTCTTGGAAGACCTTGCCGGCGCTCGTGAGCTTAGCGCCGTCTTCGGCCCGCTTCTTCCAGCAGTCGGCGACGGCCAGCGTCTCCAGGTTCTGCTTTTCGGCGATCTTGACGATCGCCTCCATGTGGCTGTTGGCCATGCCCCCCGCGCCGATGAAGCCGATGCGGATGCGGTCGTTGGCGCCCTTGATGTTCGCGTAGCTGCGGGCGGTCCAGGCAACGCTGGCAGCGGCGGCCCCCGCGACGCTGGCGGCCCCCAAGAAGCTCCGGCGGGAAACATTGCTGTCAGGCGACATCGGGCAGGCTCCGGAAAACGGATGATTGCAGGGCGGGACCGGCGACGGGGCGCGGGTGGGATTGTTGGACTTAGCTTAATAGAATGGAAGGGGGTGGGCAAGATTTGGGTAAGAACGCGAGCTGGCCGGCAAGTCGACTCCCCCGCTGCCGGTGCCGATAATTTGTCGTGGGAAGCCCCTTCACGTTGGGTTCTGTCTATGGCAACGTCGACGTCGGAAGAACTCGAAGCCTTGGTTCAGAGCGAGTTGGCAGCCGGAGGGTACGCTAGTCGCGAAGCTCTGCTGCTGGCGGCACTGCGGGCACTGCGGGAAGACCGCGAGCATCTGCGTGAGTTCCGCGAGCAGCTTGCGCGGCGCATTGAGGAAGTCGACCGAGGGGAAGGAATCGTCCTGAACGACGAAGCCGAGATGCGGGAATACATGAATGGCTTGGACCGCCAGTTCGCGATCAAGTATGGGCTCGACCCAGACGCTTCATGAGCGGGTTCACGTTAGCTCCGAGCGCCGCGCGCGATCTGGACTCCATTTGGCACTATTTGGCGGTGGAGCAGAGTCGCCGGCAGACCGCGACCCGTCAGATTCAGCGTTTGAGCGACACCTTCGCAGCCCTTGGTCTACATCCGGAGTTGGGCCAGGTTCGCGACGATCTCGCCGAGGGAATTCGCGCATTCATCTGCCGTCCCTACGTGGTGCTGTACCGCATAGAGGTGCGAGGCCCCTGCATCCTCCAAATAGTGCATGGTTCCCGCGAATTGCGCGACCTGTTTCGTGACTAGGGCCAGAATGGAACTAGTGACCCCGAATTCCGTAGGCTACGAATTTGCGGCGATTTGCTTAGGCTACGAGCCAATCGACCTTGCCGGTGTGAATCCGTGGGCCTTTGTGTGGCAGGAGTTCCGCGGCCGCCCCCTCGTTGTGCCCCATCCGAGCTATCCGGGGCAACGGCACAAGCTTTCTCTCTATTCCATCCAAACCGACGGTGGGTTAGTCCAATTCGCTGCGGGCGAGGTATCGCCGGGCGTCTGGGTTTTCTATTTGCGCTCGCCGTCATGACCACCTTGCGCCTCCCCATCTACCTCGACCATCACGCCACCACGCAGGTTGATCCGCGCGTGCTCGAGGCGATGCTGCCGTACTTCTCGCAGACCTTCGGCAACCCCGGCAGCACCAATCACGATTTTGGCCGCCAGGCGCTCGAGGCCGTGGAGCGAGCGAGAGAGAGCGTCGCTGCGGCCCTGGGGGCCGAGCCCGCCGAGATCGTGTTCACGAGCGGTGCGACCGAGAGCAACAATCTGGCAATTCAAGGCGTGGCCGAGCGGCCGCGGCGCAAGGGCAATCATCTGGTGAGCGTGGCCACCGAGCACCACGCCGTGCTTGATCCGCTCGCGCACCTCGGCCGCCGCGGCTACGAGGTCACGCTCCTGCCCGTCGCTCCGGCAGGGGACCGCCTGGCCGGCTGCATTGATCCCCAGCAAGTTGCCGATGCCCTGCGCGACGACACGATCCTCGTCTCCGTGATGCTGGCCAACAACGAGATCGGGGCACTTCACCCCGTGGCCGAGATCGGCCGCTTGTGCCACGAACACGGCGTCCTCTTTCACTGCGACGCGACGCAGGCGGTCGGCAAGCTGCCGGTCGATGTCGACGAGCTGTCGGTCGACCTGCTCAGCCTTTCGGCCCACAAGATGTACGGACCCAAGGGAGTGGGCGCCCTCTACGTGCGCGGGAAGCAACCGCACGTGCGGCTCGAGCCACAGATCCTCGGGGGCGGCCAAGAAGAGGGGCGTCGCTCCGGCACGCTCAACGTTCCTGGCATCGTGGGTCTGGCGAAAGCCCTCGAGCTCTCGCTTGAACTGCTGCCGACCGAGGGGCAACGGCTCGCGGATCTGAGCAACCGGCTCTACGCCGGGCTCTTGGCGGCCATCGGCGACGTTCGGCTTCACGGCCCGGCTCTCGACTCCGGCCGCCGCCTGCCAGGCAACCTAAACGTCGGCTTCCCCGGCGTCGACGGCGAGGCCCTGCTGCTCGAAATGCGCGACGTCGCGGTCAGCTCGGGGGCGGCCTGCACGTCGGTCAGCCCCGAGCCCAGCCACGTCCTGCGGGCATTGGGTCTCGACGACGACTTAGTCCGCGCGAGCCTGCGCTTCGGCCTGGGGAGGGGGACGACCGCCGAGGAGATCGACTTCACGATCGGGGCGGTTGTGGACGCAGTGGAGCGGCTGAAGGCACTGGGCCGTTAGAGCGTCCGAGACCGGGAATCTAACCACAAAGACACAAAGGCACAAAGAACCCTGCCTGCCTAACTCTTTGTGCCTTCGTGCCTTTGTAGTTCAGTTAGCTGATCGTTGACGACCCCGCCGGCAAGCCCGTACACTGCCGGGCTGAAAATGCCGCCGTTCAAGGCCGTCGTCCGTCGCCCATTTCGCCCGTTCCTGGGGCCAGCAAAGAGATTATGTCGCAAGCCACGACCAGCGCCGCCATCGATATCGAGCAACTGGCCATCAACACCATTCGCACCCTGTCGATGGACGGAGTGCAGGCGGCCAACAGCGGCCATCCCGGCACCCCGATGGCCCTGGCCCCTGTGGCCTACGTGCTCTGGAACAAGGTGCTGCGCTACGATCCGGCCCAGCCCCTCTGGCCCAACCGCGACCGCTTCGTGCTCTCCTGCGGCCACGCCTCGATGCTGCTCTACTCGGTCCTCCACCTGGCGCAGGTGAAGGCGGCCGATCCCCAGGGCAAGGTGCTCAACGAGCCGGCCGTCTCGCTCGACGACCTCCGCCGCTTCCGCCAGTGGCACAGCCGCTGCCCAGGGCACCCCGAGTATCACGACACCACAGGCGTCGAAACCACGACCGGCCCGCTCGGCCAAGGCATCGCCAACAGCGTGGGCATGGCCATCGCCAGCCGCTGGCTCGGGGCCCGTTACAACAAGCCGGGCCAAACGCTGTTCGACTTCAACATCTATGCCCTCTGCAGCGACGGCGACCTGATGGAGGGCATCTCCAACGAGGCCGCTTCGCTCGCCGGCCACCTGAAGCTCGACAACCTGTGCTGGATCTACGACGACAACCACATCACGATCGAAGGCGAGACCAACCTGGCCTATAGCGACGACGCCCAGAGGCGGTTCGAGGGGCTCGGCTGGAACGTGCTCCGCGTGGCCGACGCCAACGATCTGCCGGCTCTCGAAAAGGCCTTCTCCGGCTTCCAGAAGACCACCGGCAAGCCGACCCTGATCATCGTCCGTAGCCATATCGGCTTCGGTTCGCCCCACAAGCAAGACACCCACGGCGCTCACGGGGCGCCGCTCGGCGAAGACGAGGTCAAGGCGACCAAGAAGGTCTACGGCTGGCCCGAAGACGCCCACTTTCTTGTACCGCCGGAAGTGCTCAAGAACTTCCAACAAGGTGTGGGCGCTCGCGGGGCCGACCTGAGCGCGACGTGGAAGCGGGCCTTCGAGAGCTATGCCGCGGCCAACCCCGGCTTGGCCCAACAGCTTGGCGAGATCCAGCGCCGCGAGCTACCAAAAGACTGGGACGCCAAGATCCCGACTTTCCCGGCCGACGCCAAAGGCATGGCCACCCGGATTTCGTCGGGTAAGGTGCTCGTGTCCGTGGCCGAGCAGGTGCCGTGGCTGATCGGCGGCTCGGCCGACTTGGCCCCCTCGACCATGACCACGCTCACCTTTTCCGACGCCGGCAGCTTCCAGCCGGAAACGCCGGGCGGCCGCAACTTCCATTTCGGCATCCGCGAACATGGCATGGCCGCCGCGCTCAACGGCCTGGCGACGACCGGCATCCGCCCCTTCGGCGCCACGTTCTTCGTCTTCAGCGATTATCTGCGCCCCTCGATGCGGCTGAGCGCGATCATGCGGCTGCCGGTGATCTATGTGTTCACGCACGACTCGATCGGCGTGGGCGAAGACGGCCCGACGCATCAGCCGGTCGAGCATCTGGCGGCCGCACGGTCGATCCCCGGGCTCTACGTCATGCGTCCCGGCGACGCCAACGAGGCGGCCGAAGTCTGGCGCACGATCATGCCGTTCAAAGACAGGCCGGTGGCGCTCGTGCTCACGCGGCAGAACATGCCGACCTATGACCGCACCAAGTACGCCCCGGTCGCCGGCGTGGCCAAGGGGGGCTATATCTTCGCCGACGCCCCCGGCGGCAAGCCCGACGTGATCCTGCTTGGCACCGGCAGCGAACTTTCGCTGGCGGTCGAAGCCCACGAGAAGCTCACGGCCGCCGGCGTGAAGAGCCGCGTGGTGAGCCTCCCCTGCTGGGAACTGTTCGAAGACCAAGACGAGGCCTACCGCAAGTCGGTGCTGCCGCCCTCGGTGACTGCCCGCGTGGCGATCGAGGCCGGCGTGGAGCAAGGCTGGCGGAAGTACCTGGGCGACCGCGGCGTATTCATCGGCATGAAGACCTACGGCGCCTCGGCCCCCTATCAAACGGTCTACAAGAACTACGGCATCACGAGCGACGCGGTGGTGGAGGCGGCGAAGGGGCTGGTGGGGTAGGGGGCGTCCACAACTAGGAGCGCGCTGTCCACAGCTTTGTTTCGTCGTTGATTCGCGTCTTTCCGGTGGAGCTGGCAAGCAGTTGCTCTTTGAGCAACTGCTCCACCGTCTTATGAATCTGCTTTGTGGGAACCCGCCCCATCAGTTTGGCTTGCAAGAGACGCACGTCGAGTTGTTTGCGGGTGAGTCCAGGCGAGCCATCCAGAAGGCTGGGATCATCGAGCGGTTCCGTATCCACCACGGGGCGAGATCGGGAGTGCAGTCGAAAAGCAATGGTCGAACTCGTCGCCGAGAGCCGTTGACGCCCGGCACATCCCACGCTCATCAAGATGATGCCGTCCGATGGCGGGTTCCAAAGAACAACACGTCTTCGACCGTGGCGACCGCTCCTTGACTGCATAGGAAGCTACGAAGGAGAACGACTTCTGTAGTTCTCCATTCCGGGTGAGGTGAACTGCTCGACCTGTTGCGGAAAAGAAATTGACGGGTTGTCACGATCTCTTGCCAGTCACTTGCCCGCCGGCGATCGCGTCAAAGCGTGATCTCGACGTGCTCTCTGGTCGTCAGTCCGTTACTTCTTCATTGCTGACCAAACCTTCGATCTCCGGGTGTCTTGACGCCGCGCTCCGCCGCATGAGGTCACCACGTTGAAGTTCAGTAATACTTCCGCACGACCCCGCCAGCGGTGAATCTTCGGGTCGTAGACCGTCTGAGCTGCTCGAACTGAGCGATTTAACCGTGTAGGGATCGACATACGGAAAACCGTTGCGCTGCATCGAGCGAAATCAGTCGAATCTCGTCTTCAACGCTCCGCAGGTTCGCGTAGTCGAGTGGCTTTGACGCCAGCGAGTCGTCCGAGGTCCGCCGATAAACACGCCTGTAACTCGGCCCCTTGCCCTCCATCGCCGTCGCCTCCGGTAATGATGGTGAACGGGTTCACCGTCGCCATACGCCGCGACAAAGCAGTCGACGATTCGACTGGATCGCCCACCTATCGCGGAGCGTTTTCACTTTGCGATATAAGGCTCAATGTAGTCTCGGATCTGGTCCTGTACGGACCACGGGCGCTTCGCAGAAGAACTCGTCCGCGGCGGTTTCTCAGCGCAAGGGTTCGCGAGCGTACGCGCGAGGCCGATGAGTGCGGGTTCCGCCCGAACAGTGGCAACCGTCGAACTTAAGCCCGACGGCCTTCTCCCGAAAGGCAATCTTCGCAGGTAAGCGCCGGCACGATCCGCTGCGCGATCGAGTCGCGGAAAGTACATCGACCCGCTGGGAGCGTTTCAGTGAAACGCCGCATGGGAGGGGTCCTTTTCCGAGATAGTCGAGGTCGCGCGCCGGTTCGACCATTCTTCGCCGCGGCCGTTGCCAATCCCATCGAATCCGCGCGGAGTTGGCGTCACCATTCGGGTGCGGCGCATCCCGGCGAGCCGGCTTGCGTAACCCTGCTCCCACTTCTTGCCCATCGGCGTAGGGAATCGGATCGGCCGAAAGCGGATGGGACGGCTGCTGCGTTCGGCGGCGGAAGCGACGTTCTCGGGCGGCGGTGTCAAGCTCCGCGCCGGGCCACGTATCCGCGTGACCGACCACGAATAACACGACTTGCTGCCGGGTCGGCGCACGCACCAAGGCTCTTCGTGAGAAAGACGGCGATGGCGGTCCCGCGCCGTGAAGGGGGTGATGCTCTACGATCAGCACGCGGGACAGGCGAGGCGAGCCATTTTCACCTCTGCAAATCTGCTCGTGGTTGCTGTAGATCGCCCACGAGGGCGGCCATCGATTGAACCGAAAGGCGCCGCTTGTCTGCAAGCTAAGCACCTGGAGGATGGACCAACTGCCAAACTTGAAACAGACGACGCCTGAATCTGCTTCGGGCCCACTGGCGGAATTGCTTGATGAATCGGCCCGCTACGAACGGAGACCGCGACGAGGGCCGGGCCGTCGTTGGACGATGATTGGCAGCGGATCGTGGATCGCGGTTTCCTTCGCTGCATTTCCTGAAGCGATTGGGCACGCGTGTAACCGATGGTGAACATTAGGCAGTGTAAGGCGACCTCGTATTACGGCAAGCTCGTTCTCCAAGCGCACTTTGCCGTTGAGGCCAACCTCCGGCGCACTAGCATTCTTCAGCCCGCTGTGACCATGCCCTCCCCCTCGCCGGCTTCGGCTACACCCTCCACCGCGTTGACCCGCACTCGCAGGCGCGGCGCGGGACGTTTCAGACGCCGCATGGGCCGGTCGAGCTGCCGGCGTTCATGCCGGTCGGCACACAGGCAACCGTGAAAGGGTTGATGCTCGAGCAGGTCCGCCGCACCGGCGCGCAGATGGTGCTCGCCAACACCTATCATCTGGCGCTCCGCCCGGGGCCCGAGATCGTGGCCGAGCTCGGCGGGCTGCATGGCTTCATGGGGTGGCAGGGGCCGATCCTCACCGACAGCGGCGGCTTCCAGCTCTTCAGCCTGGCCGAAATGACCAAGGTCCGCGAGCAGGGCGCCACCTTTCGCTCGCACATCGACGGCCGGCTGCTCGAGCTCTCCCCCGAGCGGGCGATCGAAGTGCAGGAAGCGCTTGGCAGCGACGTGGCCATGGTGCTCGACCACGTGGTCGCGCTCCCCAACAAGCCTGAGGTGATCCTCGACGCCATGGAGCGGACGATCCGCTGGGCCGCCCGCTGCCAACAAGCGGCTCGGCGGCCCGATCAGGCCCAGTTCGCCATCGTGCAAGGGGGCCTCGATCCCGAGCTGCGGCGGCGATGCGCCGAGGAGCTCGTCGCCCTCGATTTCCCCGGCTACGCGGTGGGCGGCCTGAGCGTGGGGGAAGCGCCGGCCGACATGTACCGCATGCTCGACGCCACGGCGCCGCATCTCCCGGCCGACCGGCCCCGCTATCTGATGGGCGTCGGCCGGCCCGAGGATCTGCTCGAGGCGGTGCGCCGCGGCATCGATCTGTTCGATTGCGTGATGCCGACGCGGAGTGGGCGAAACGCCTTGGCGTTCACCGATTCAGGCCGAGTGCGGATGCGCAACCTGAAGTACGAGCGCGACCCCGGTCCGCTGGAAGAAGGCTGCCCCTGCGCCGCCTGCCAGCACAGCCGCGGCTACCTCCGGCACCTATTCCAGGCCGGCGAAATGCTGGGCCCGATTCTGCTCTCCGAGCACAACCTGACCTTCTACCAACGCCTGCTGGCCGCTGCCCGCGCGGCCATCGAAGCCGGCGAATTCCAAGCCTTCGCCGCAGAAAAACTCGCCCGCTGGGCAGGAGCCTGATTGAACCGCCGAGGCGCGGAGACGCGGAGGAATACAAGATTGTTTCTCGCAAAGGCGCAGGGTTCGCAAAGGAGTGAGTCGACCCTCCCTCGTCTTAGCGAGCTTTGCGCCTTTGCGAGAAACTCTCAAAACCCGCGCGGGTTGGTCGATTCGCCGGGATCGCCTACACTCAAGGGCATGATCGTCACCATCGATGGGCCCGCGGGGGCCGGCAAGAGCAGTGCGGCGAGGGCCTTGGCCCGGCGGCTGGGATTTCATTTCCTGGACACCGGGGCCATGTATCGCGCCGTGACGTTGGCCGCCCAACGGCGAGGACTCGATTTCGATCGCGCGGACTTGCTCGAACAGCTTGCCCGCGACGTGCGGATCGAACTGCAGGACACGCGGGTGCTGCTCGACGACGAGGACGTGACCGAAGCTATTCGCCATCCCAGCCTCACCAGCCTGATCCGCTACGCCGCCGATTGCCCAGGCGTCCGGACCGTGCTCGTAGAGTTGCAGCGGCAGGCCGCACAGGCAGGCGACTACGTCAGTGAAGGCCGCGATCAGGGCACCGTCGTGTTCCCCCAGGCCGAGTGCAAGTTTTTCCTCACGGCCAGCCCCGAGGTGCGGGCTCGGCGGCGTCTGGCGGAACTGCTGCGGCGCGGCGCGAGCACGACGTTTGAAGAAGTGCTCGCGGCCCAGACCGAGCGCGATGAGCAGGACTCGACCCGCGAGGTGGGGCGGCTCTATGCCGCGGACGACGCGATCCTGGTGAACACCGATCGGCTCGAGCCGCCCGCGGTGGCCGTGGAGCTCGAGCGGCTGTACTATCAGCGCACTGCCAGGCTTACATCAGATCCCTCGCGGCGTTAGGGCAGCGTCATGGCCCAACGTTCCGCCGCCAAGCGTCTCTGGTACGGTTTCCTGCAAGTGACCTGCCGGCTGGCTGCGGTAGCCGCTTGCCGGATTCGCGTCGCCGGCCGCGAGCACGTGCCTCGCGAGGGGGGCGGGTTGCTGCTCTCGAATCATCAGAGCCACCTCGACCCGGTGCTCATGGGGCTGGCCTGCGATCGCCGGCTGAACTACCTGGCTCGCGAATCGCTGTTCCGCTTCGCGCCGTTCCGTTGGCTCATCCAATCGCTCGACGCGATTCCGATCGACCGCGAAGGAGTGGGTCTCTCGGGGCTCAAGGAAACGCTGCGGCGGCTGAAGCAGGAAGAGCTGGTGCTGATCTTTCCCGAAGGGACGCGGAGCCGCGACGGCGAGATCTCGCCGCTGCGGCCCGGCTTTTGCGCGCTCGCCCGCCGGGGCCGAGCGCCGCTCGTGCCGGTGGGGCTCGATGGCGCCTTTACGGCCTTCCCACGTTCAGCCCTATTTCCGCGGCCCGCCCGGCTGGCCGTGGTCTTCGGCGAGCCGCTGCTCCAAGAGGAGCTGGCCGGCCTCTCCGACGAAGAGTTGGTGGCCGAAGTCGAGCGCCGCATTCGCAGTTGTCATGCGGCCGCCCGGCGATTGCTCCGCCGCAGCCCCGACTGCGATCCGAGCTATGCACTCGAGTGGTTGCCAGAGTGGGTGGTGGGTGCGAACAACTGATAGCAACCATTACCTCCAGAGCGCAGTACGGATTGCCCTTGTCGCGCGCCGATTGATTTCCTAGTGTCTGCCACCGGCCGGCCGGCATGCCCGTAGCGCCATGGAGGGCGCAAAGCCGCTGGGCCGGTAGTCTCGAGGGAAGAGGGAGTTTGGGCATGGCAGGGGTGTATGCTTGGATTCGTGAAGGGGTGCGTCGGGCAGTGCTCCTGGGCTTTTCCGACGCCGTCGAAGAGCTGGGCATTCCGCAGGACGCCGAAGGGGTAAACCAACATCTGGCCGGCGTGCTCAAGCAGCGCACGATCGGCGAACCCCTCACCGCCACCGCCCGCACGCTGCCGCATCAGCCGGGCATCGGGGCCGGCCGCAAGCGGCTGGGCAAGTCGCTCGAAGAGATCGCCTCGCCGGGCGAGGCCCGCAAGGCGGGGTAACCTCAGGATCTGGGCAACTGGGGTTGAGGAGCAGGATGAGCGGGTGATGGCGCGCCGCCGGCCTCTCCGCGCCTCCGCGCCTCCGCGTCTTCGCGGTAAAACTGAACGGCAACCACCCAGGAGGTTGCCATGCAACGCCGCGAGTTCCTCACTTCGACCGCCGCCGCCACCTTCGGCGGCGGGCTCGCTTGGCGCGCCGCGAGCGCGCAGAGCAAAGCCGCGACCGCTACGTGCCCCACCTATGCCTCGCCTGCCGAGGCAATGCAGTCGCCGCGGGAGACGCTGGCCTATTTGCCGGCGATTTACGTCGGCACCCCGGTCAATCGGCCCGACTATTTGGCCGCGGTCGATGTCGATCCCGCTTCGCCGCGGTACGGCCAGGTGATCCATCGGCTCGAGATGCCGAACGTCGGCGATGAGCTGCACCACTTTGGCTGGAACGCATGCAGCAGTTGCCATGGCGACCCAAGCAAGCAGCGGCGCTACCTCGTGCTGCCGGGGCTGCGTTCGAGCCGCATCCACATTGTCGACGTGGCCGATCCCCGCGCGCCCAAGTTGCACAAGGTGATCGAGCCGGCCGCCGTGAAGGCGGTGAATCTCTCCGCGCCGCACACCGTGCACTGCCTGCCGAGCGGCCAGATCATGCTCTCGATGCTCGGCGACGCGAAGGGGGACGGGCCAGGCGGCTTCCTCCTGCTCGACGAGACCTTCGAGATCGCCGGACACTGGGAGAAAGACCCCGCCGGCATGCAGTTCAACTACGACTTCTGGTATCAGCCGCGGCAAAAAGTGATGGTTTCGAGCGAGTGGGCCGCCCCTAACACCATGAACCCAGGTTTCAAACTCGAAGACGTGCAGGCAGGCAAATACGGCCAGCGGCTCCACTTCTGGGACTGGGACGGCCGCACGATCAAGCAGTCGATCGATCTCGGTTCTGAAGGGCTGATTCCGCTCGAAGTCCGCTTTCAACACAATCCCGAGAGCACGCACGGCTTCGTTGGGGCCGCGCTCGCCAGCAGCATCTGGCACTGGCACGAGCAGGACGGCAAGTGGCAGGCCGACAAAGTGGTGCAGGTCGAACCGATCGAACACCAAGGGTGGCCCTTCCCGGTGCCGGGCTTGATCACCGACCTCGTCCTCTCGCTCGACGACCGCTGGCTCTATCTTTCGAACTGGCTGCACGGCGACCTCCGGCAGTACGACGTGAGCGACCCGGCGCGGCCGCGGCTGACGGGGCAGGTCTGGCTCGGAGGCGTGCTCGGCAAGGGAACGCCGTTCCGCGGCAACCTGCTCGGCGGCGGGCCGCAGATGCTGCAGCTCAGCCTCGACGGCCGGCGGCTCTATGTCACCAACTCGCTTTACAGCAGTTGGGACAATCAGTTCTACCCGGCCATGGCGAAGCAAGGCTCGTATCTCCTGCAGCTCGACTGCGACACGAAGACCGGCGGCCTGGCGGTGAACGATAAGTTCCTGGTCGACTTCGGGCAGGAGCCGCATGGCCCGGCGCGGACCCACGAAATCCGCTTCCCCGGCGGCGACTGCACATCCGACATCTGGGTGTGACGACGAAACGAGATTGAAACCACAAAGTCACGAAGACACAAAGAATACAGATTGCTTCTCGCAAGGCGCGACGCACGCAAAGCGATGGCTAGCTGGCCTCTCTTGGCGAGCGTTGCGCCTTTGCGAGAAATGAATTCTTGGTGTCTTCGTGCCTTTGTGGTTCGAAAACTCTGCGCCGACTATGCCCGAATCGCCGTCGCAGGTTGATCAGTGAGCAGCACCTGGTTCACCGAGTTTTCGATCGTGCGGCAGTAGCGGTCGAGGTCGAGGTCGTCGGGGCCGGTGCCGAAGGGGTCTTCGAGCTCTTCGGCCAACAGCTCCACGCCGAAGATGTAGTAGAACATCAGCGCCGACACCGGAATGCTCCAGAAGCCGATGTCCCAGGCGACGAACCAGGGGGCCGCCACCGCGTAGATGGCGATGCCGTGGCGCAAGAGCGCCACGTACGACTTGGCGAGCGGCGTGGTGTGAATTCGCTCGCACGCGCCGCACACGTCCATGAGACCGCGGATGTGGACGTCGAACACCGGCGTGAGCGCCGCCTCGATGCGGCCGCTCACTCGCCACTCGTCGGCCAGGGCTTGCACCTGCCCCGCCAGATAGAGGGGCACATGGATCGGCTTGGCCGCTTCCTGGCCGAAGCCGGGCACGTCGGCGAGCTTCGTCGGTCCGCGCAGGTGCAACCGCAGGGCGTTCGCGAAGCCTCCCAAGAGCCGCGCGAGTTGGCGGCGTTCCTCCGGCGAAGCCACGCTCATGGCCTTAAGGCTCAGGTTCCGCGAGTCGTTTACGAGCTGCCCCCAAAGCTTGCGCCCTTCCCACCAGCGGTCGTAGGCCGTGTTGTTCCGGAAGACGAGCAACAAACCAAGGATCAGGCCGTTGAGCAGCGTCATCTCGGCCGCCATGTCCACCAACTCGATTTCAAAGCGGTAGAGGAGCCAGGCGACGATGGTCGTATAGAGCGTCATCCCGAGCACCCACTCGGCGACGATCGCCCCCATTGGCAGCGGCTTGAGCAGCCTGTCGAACACGCGGGAACCCTCGGGGAAACGGAGCAACGCCAGGCCAGAGGGCGCGGCGTTCCAAACATAGGGCGCGGCCCGTTCCCGCTCAACCCGAACGAACGGCAGAACCCGGCCCGAGGGGGCAGTGGCACTACGCCAGGCTGGGCGGCGCCTCGCTCACGACGTCGGCCAGAATCAGCCGCAGCGCGGCCGCCACGGTCGCCGCCGGCAGCGACGGCAGATCGCGCGTCTGACCGATCACCTGGCTGGGATCAAGCGGCAGATGGAGGAAGGCTGACTGCGTACGCAGGCCGCGGAGCTCGGCCAGGTGGTGCGTCCAATAAAGCGTGGCGTTGCAGAGATACGTCCCGGCATGGTGCGACACGGCGGCTGGAATGCCGGCCGACCGCAATTGGCCGGCCCACCGGGCAAGCGGCGCCTGGCTGCGATACGCAGCCGGTCCTGCCAGCGAGAGCGGGGCGAACTCGTCGGGGTGCTGGCCGATTCGCCCTCCCACGTTCACGCCGAACGCCTCGAGCTTGATCAGGCCCGTCCCCGGCGCTTGGCCGAGGTGGAGAGCCAGATCGTAGTCGCCGTCGAGATCCGCGGCCAAGCGTTCTTGCACCGCCTGAAAGTCGACGGGGTAGCGGCGCGTGACGATCCGCGGTTCGGCGGGCCGCTCGCGCACGAGCTCCATGAGCGCGAGCCAACTGGCGTTGCTCGTCCACACGTCGTAGGGCTCGAAGGCGGTGATCAGCACGGATTTCATCGATCGCCTGCTTAGCGAGCGGCGCGGGAAGTGAAAACTCGTTGACACTCTACCTTCGCAGCGGAGCACGGCCCAGAGGGTTTGGCGCGCGGTTCGTTGAGGCGAATGTTCCGATTGCGACGTCGCGCGCGCGACCCGCGAATCTCGGGGGACCTTGTGGCCGATGGAACTTAGGCAACTTCCCCCAACGACCATCAACACCACGCCATGCCCCTCCAACAAGCCGACACCCTGCGTGATTGGGTTGCGAAGACCCTGGGTACGAAAGTGGCCGACGCCGACCGCAGCGACCCGATCGTGGAGACGATCCTGGTCCGCGACGGCCGCTATGTGGGCCGCGCCTTTCGCCAAGGGGGCTGGAAAGTGGTCTGGCCGGCGGGGGAAGATCTCGTGCAGTTGTTCGACCCCGAGGGAAGCTGGCTCGGCAACATCGACATCGCCCCCGGCGCCGAGCAGGACGGCAAGGTTGCTTAGGCAGTTGGCGAGCGGCCGGTTGCCCCCCGTCATTGACGGGGGGCTAAGGGAATGCGGCGCCGCGCGATAGAATGCCGGACCAGCCTCTCGCGAGTCTCCGGCATGCCTTGGCAAGGAATCTGCGGTCACGACGACGTTCTCGAGTTGCTGCTGCGCGCCGAACGGCGCGGGCGGCTGGCCAGCGCCTATCTGTGGGTCGGGCCACCGGGCATCGGCAAGCGGGCGCTCGCGCTGAAATGGGCCCAGGCGTTGCTTTGCGGGCAGCGCGGGGCCGATGGCGCCGGTTGCGGAAAGTGTGCAAGCTGTCACCAGGTCGACGCCGGCACGCACCCCGACGTCGACCTGGTGGCCAAGCCGGCGGACCGCAGCACGATTCCGGTCGAGCTGCTGATCGGCGATCCCGAGCACCGCATGCGCGAGGGGTTGTGCCACCGCGTGGCGCTCAAGCCGTTTCTCGGCGGCCGAAAGATCGCGATCATCGACGACGCCGACTTCCTCAACGAGGAAGGGGCCAATTGTCTGCTCAAAACGCTCGAGGAGCCGCCGCCAGGATCGATTCTGATCCTGCTGGGCGCGGCCGCCGATCGCCAGTTGCCGACGATCCGTTCGCGCTGCCAGATCTTGCGGTTTCGCCCCTTGCCGGCCGAGAACGTCGCCCAGCTTCTGCTCGACCGCGGCGACGTGGCCGACCCAGCCGAAGCGCAGCGGCTAGCCGGCCAGAGCGGCGGCAGCCTGGAGCAGGCGCTGCTGCTGGCCGATCCTGAACTGTGGGCGTTTCGCCGCCAGCTTTACGACCGGCTCACCGACCGGCGACTCGCGTCCGTTGATTTGGCGCGAGAAACCGCTGCGTTCATCGAGGCGGCCGGCAAGGAAGCCTCGCAGCGGCGAGCGCGGTTTCGCCAGGTCATTGGCTTCGCCATCGACCTTTATCGGCAAGCGTTGCGTCGGCAGGCAGGCGGGCCGCCGAACGGCGACGCGGAACTCGAGCGGGCGGCGAGCGCCCTTCTGCAGCAGACCGAGCTCGCCGGTGAGCGGCTGCTGGATTGTCTCGAGCGGTGCCTGGCGGGGCTGGCGGCGATCGACCGCAACGCCAACCAGAGCACGCTGGTTGACGCCTGGATCGACTCTGTTGCGCAAGGGGCGGCCGGCAAGCCGGTTGCCGTGGGGCTGGGGGGCTGAACGGCGCGACGCGGGCTACTTGCGCGGCGACCCATGCAGGGTAAGTACGAGCTTGCGAGCCCCTCCTTGGCGGCGGTGCTCGCAAAGGTAGAGCCCCTGCCAAGTTCCCAACTGCAAGCGGCCCTGCGCAACCGGCACGGTGAGCGAGCAGCCGAGCAGACAGCTCTTCACGTGGGCCGGCATGTCGTCGGGGCCTTCGCAGGTGTGGCGGTAGGGGGCCGTCTCGGGGGCGAGCCGAGTGAAGGCGTCGTCGAGATCGGCCGGCACGTCGGGATCGGCGTTTTCGTTGATCGTCAGCGACGCCGAGGTGTGCAGCAGGAAGACGTGGAGCAGGCCGATCTCGAGTTCCCGCAGCTCCGGCAAGGCAGCGACCACCTCGCGCGTGATCAAATGAAAACCGGCCGGTCGCGGCGAAAGTTCGAGGTTGCGCTGGGTCCAGCTAGACATGGGTGCTCGGCCGTAAGTGTTGTGCAGAGAATTAGTTAGTCGAGTCGCTTGGGCCGCGGGAGGCCTGCGTGATCAGCTCGCTCACCTGACGAGACTGCCAGACTTTCGTGCGCGCCAGATGATTGACTCTTGCCAGCGAGTGATAATAATATGCGGACCGCGGTTGCGGTCGTCACCCCTCCTGACTCGAAGCCAACGCCACACCCCCCCGAAACGAGTCATGTGACGCTAAGGAGCACGCGGCAAAAGTTCGCGTGAGCGATTGATCGCCCGGCCTCCTGATGGGGGCAAGGTAGAACGAGATTGCGTTGGCTAGCAGCCGCCCCGTTGGGTGGGTGGCCGCTGCAAATTCCGAACAGGTTCGCCGGTTGCCTCGTATTGCTGCGAGTTTCCGGCGTTGTTGGTTTGTTTGTTGGTTTTGATGCGAGAGGAACGAACTGCCATGCGGCAAGTCCGCAACGTCTTCGAGGCGATTCAAAAGTACGGTCACGACGAGGATTTCAACCCCTCGTGGAACAATGAGTTCGATGCCACGCAGGCCCCTGCAGGCTCGAAAGAGAAGCTCGACATCCTGGCCGAGCGGATTCTCCGTGGTCACCCCTTGTGGCACCCGGAAGATCGGCCCGACTACACCGGACTGACGGGCGCGGTGCGTCCGCGCGAATAGCTCGAAGGGAATCGTCAGCAACGCTCGATTCGGTCGACCGCCGGCGCCGTAAGGCGCTGCGCGGGTCGGAAGATGGGCTGCGAATAAAGAGCCGGCAGACCGCCCGCGGTCTGCCGGCTCTATGTTTTTGCGCGGGCAGGAATTGCCGGGGAACGCGTGTGGCCACCGTTGTTGGCCATCACCCTCACCCCGGCCCTCTCCCACAGGGAGAGGGAGAATTTGAAAGCCCTCTCCCTGTGGGCCCTGTGGGAGAGGGTTGGGTGAGGGACGCCCGATCGGCTTACCACGCACCGATCTTCACGCCACCTGCGCGATTGCGCAACCTTCCCGCGTGGCTGGCGGTCGCGGACCCAACTCGCTGCGGACGATCGTCACGCTCTGCGGCGCTTCGATTCCCAGCCGCACGCGGCCACCACCCAGGTCGATGACCTTGATCACGATCTCCCCGGCCGCCCCGCCCAACTGCACGCTCTCGCCCGACTTTCGTGACAGCACCAGCATGGCTTCGTTCCTCCTCCGTGAAGTGATGTGTAGTTTTGTACACCTCGCGCAGGAGAGCGTCAAGCGCGCGACGAAGAGAAGTTGGAAGGGGTGATCACGAACGGGGTTGCGCGGAGACGTGCCCCAAGCACGCTCGCTGGGGATTCACGTTCGCCCTCTGCTTGAAGCAGCAAAGCCTTGCGTCGCAGTGCGTTGCGTAAACGCCCTCGCTGCTGCGCTCGGGTCAATCTGGCACTTCTCCGCGCCCTTCCCGCCTGCACGGTTCGTTTACCCGCAGCTACCGCTTGAACCCGTATTCCTCGATCTTGCGGTAGAGGGTTGCCCGGCCAATACCTAGTAGTTTGGCCGCCTCGGGCACGTTCCCCCCGCTGCGCCGCAGCGCCTCGCCGATCAGCCGCTTCTCCCAGTGGTCGAGCCGCAGCGTGTCGAAATCCCCCCGCGTGCTGCCGCGCAGATCCAGGTCGTCGGCGCCGATCTGCGGTTCGTCGGCCAGCACCACGGCGCTGTCGATCACGTTGCGAAGCTGCCGCACGTTGCCCGGCCACTGATACTCGAGCAGCTTCGCCCGCGCGGCTTCAGACAAGGCCAAGTTCGGCCGCCCGTGCTGCCGGCGGAAGTGATCGAGGAAGAAGTCGATCAACAGGCCGATGTCTTGCCCGCGCTCGCGCAAGGGGGGCACCTTGAGCTCGAACACGCTCAGCCGATAGTACAGGTCCTCGCGGAACTTCTTTTCCTGCACGTAGCGCTGCAAGTCTTGGTTCGTGGCCGCGATCACCCGCACGTCGACGCTGATTTCCTGCGTGCCGCCTACCGCGTGGAAGGGGTAGCCGTCGAGAATGCGGAGCAGCTTGGCCTGCCCCTCGAGCGTCATCTCGCCGATCTCGTCGAGAAACAGCGTGCCCAGGTCGGCCTGCTGAAAGAAACCGGCGTGGTCGCGGTCGGCGCCCGTAAAGGCCCCGGCCTTGTGGCCGAAGAGCTGGCTCTCCATCAGGTCGACCGGGATCGCCGCACAGTTGACCGACAGCATCGGCCGGTCAGCCCGCGGGCTCGCGCGGTGCAATGCCCGCGCGACGAGCTCCTTGCCCGAGCCGCTCTCGCCGCGGATGAGCACGCAGCCGGTGGCCCGCGCCAGGCGGCCGATCTTGCTCTTCAGCTCCTGCATCGGCGGGCTTTCGCCCACCAGCCCCTCGTAGCCAGGCGTACGGGCCACGAGCCGCTGAAAGTCGGTCTGCAGGCTCGACTGCCGCCGCGCCCGCACGAGCGCCACGACCACCACGTTGGCGAGCGAAATCGTGAACTGGAAGTCCGACTGCCGGAACCGCCCCTTCTCGAGGTAGACGTGGATCGCCCCGAGCACGTCCTGCCCGTGCACGAGCGGCACGCACAGGCCGTCGGCATAGTGACGCAGCGCCTTCTCGCGCTCGTCGGACTGCTGGTTGGCCACCCACACGGCGTGCCCCTGTTTGCAGACGAGCTTGGTGAGGGCGTCGCTCAGCGACACGCGCCCCGCCGATTCCTCGGGGATCACGCGCCGCGGCTTGAGGCGGCCATCTTCGCTGGCCCACAGAAAACCCACCACGGCCGCCTTCGTCCGCTGGTGCAGCAGATCGAGCGCGATGCGGCTGACTTCGTCGGGGTCGTCGCAGGCCAGCAGCTTCACACTCAACTCGTAGAGCGCCACCAGGTCCTCGGCCTCTCGGGCGCCACGGAGCCCCTCAATGGTGAAGCTGCCGGTCTCCGCCGGGTTGACCGGCTGATCCATGATGATGGTTTGGGTCAGGCTGCCGTCGGCCCCGGTGCCAACCGTGGGGGGCTGGTCGGCCCGCTGGAAGGCGAATTCGGTGGAGCCGACGCGAAAGCGGTGGCCGTCGTCGAGGGTGGCCTCGTCGATCTTCTGGCCGTTGACGTAGGTGCCGTTGCGGCTGTCGGCGTCGCGAATCCGCCACCCCTCCCCCTCCTGGGCCAAGACGGCGTGGACCCGCGAGCAGAGCGGGTCGTTGAGCACGATGGCGCAATCCGATCCGCGACCGATGCGGCATTCGTCGGTCGGATCGAGGAGAAACGTCGTGCCCGCCCGATTGCCGGCGGTCACGGTCAAATACGCATACACGCGCGGTTCCAGCCTGCTAGATGGGCCGCTTAGGGCAACATCCCTTCACTCCACCCCTATCATACCCAAGGTTTGGGGTGGCGGGCAGCGGGGCCGCGGCGGTCGCCGCACAGAAGATTGCGCCCTAATGTGCCGCCCGGTGGCCGTCTTCCAGGCCCAGGCGCTTCATCTTCTTGTAGAGCGTGGTGCGGTTGATGCCGAGGGTTTCGGCCGTTTCCTGGCGGTTCCAGTTGTTGCTCTCAAGCACCTCGAGGATGATCTGCCGCTCGGGGCCTTCCAGCGCCTGCTTGAGCGTGCGGTTGCCCACCGGCTCGAGCGTCACCCCGGCCGACATGGCCACCGAGCGCGGCAGGTCTTCGATCCGCACCACGTCGCCTTTGCCGAGCAGCACCGCCCGCTCGACGACGTTTTGCAGCTCGCGGACGTTGCCGGGCCAGCGGTAACGCTGCAAGGCGCCCAGCGATTCGGCCGTGAAATCGCGGACCGGGCGGCCGGCCTCTTCGCTCGTCTTGGCCAGGAAGTGCCGGGCCAGGAGCGGAATGTCGGTGATCCGCTCCCGCAGGGGGGGCAGCTCGACGTTGATCACGTTTACGCGGTAATAGAGATCCTGGCGGAACCGCCCGGAGCTCACCAACTCGGAGAGTTCTTCGTTCGTCGCCAAGATCACGCGGGAATCGACGCGGAAAGTCTTCGTGCCGCCGACCTGCTCGAACTCGAACTCCTGCAACACGCGCAGCAGCTTGACCTGCATGCTGGCGCTGGCGGTGCCGATTTCGTCGAGGAAGATCGTGCCACCGTCGGCTTGCATGAACTTGCCCAGCTTGTCGCCGGTGGCGCCGGTGAACGAGCCGGCGACGTGGCCGAAGAGCTCGCTCTCAAGCAGGGTTTCCGGCAAGGCGCCGCAGGCCACTTCGACGAACGGCTTGTCGCGGCGGCCGCTGCGGCGGTGGATGGCGCGGGCCAACAGCGACTTACCGGTGCCGCTCTCGCCGGTGATGAGCACCGTGGCGCGGGTATCGGCCACGCTGTCGATCATGTCGTAGATGCGGCGCATCCGGGCATCGTGCCCCACGATGTTCTCGAGACCGTAGCGGAGATCGAGTTGGGCCTTGAGGGCGTGGTTCTCTTCCACCACCTGCTGCTGGTTTAGCGCCCGCTCGATGACCATCAGCAGCTCGTCGTCGATGAGCGGCTTGCTGAGGAAGTCGAAAGCCCCGCAGCGGATGGCGTCGACGGCCGACTCGGCGGTGGCGTAGGAAGACATCAGCAGCACCGACATTTGCGGGTGCTTCTGGCGGCAGCTTTCGAGCAGATCGAAGCCGTCGCCATCGGCCAGGCGAACTTCGACCAGGGCCAGATCGTAGGACTTGCGGGCTAGTTGGGCCGCGGCCCTTTGAAAGCCCTGGGCCGTTTCCACCTTATAGCCCTGCTCGCGCAGCCAGCCAGACATGCTCTCGAGCAGGCGGCGATCGTCGTCGACCAACAGGAGGGAACGGGCAGGGCTGGCCATGGGCGGCGGCTCGTGCGGAGGATTTTCGGCGGAGGCGCGCGAGTGTCGCGGCCGGGAACATTTGTCGAAAATCATCTACGTCACAGGGAGTTTCCGGTCAACGCGCTGCCTAGGTTCCACGCATCGCGGCGGCAGAATTCGGGGAACCGGCGCGCCAAAGTGTTGCCTCGACGGATAGCAGGGCGAAAATAGGTTATTCCGTCGCTGCGGCCTCATTCTCTTTCGCACCTCATCTCGGCACACCGACGGCGAACCGATCGTGCCAGCCGGCACAATCGGCAACAGTTTCACTTTTGGGCCTCTTTGTCCGGCGGGCATTGGCGTTCCGCGCTGCGGAGCGCTCCCTCCTGCTTTGCCGGCGACTCTTTATGCTTCGATGACCATTCGAATCGCCATTGTCGACGACCACGAACTGGTGCGGGCGGGGCTGCGGCAGGTGCTGTCGCAGGGCCCGATCGAGGTCGTGGCCGAGGCGGGCAGCGGCGCCGAGGCGGCCCGCACTGTGGGGCGCTCGCGCCCCGACGTGTTGCTGCTCGATGTTCGCCTGCCTGACCGTGACGGCCTCGACGTGCTCGAGAAAATCCTCGAGGACACGCCCGAGACCAAGGTCGTGCTCCTCTCGGCTTACGAGAACCCTACTTACCTGGCCCGGGCCGTGGCGCTGGGCGCCGTCGACTACCTGCTCAAGGGGGCGACGGGCGAGCAGATCATGTCGGCCGTGGTGCGGGCAGCCGACCCCGCCCAAGAGCGGCACGGCCGCCTGCGCGACATTGCGGCGCTCATGGCCGAAACGCCCCCTGCGCCGGCGGAAGGACACCAACTCACAACGCGGGAACTCCAGGTCCTGCGGCACCTGGCGCTGGGCTTGAGCAACCGCGAGATCAGCCGCTCCTTGGCGATCAGCGTGGAAACGGTGAAGGAGCACGTGCAGAACGCGCTGCGCAAGATCGGCGCGGTCGACCGCACGTCAGCCGCGGTGTGGGCGGCCAAGCAGGGGCTGGTGCCGTAGGCTCTCTCTTGCCTACTGACCTGCAGCACGAGAGCGCGCGCAAGGGAGAACCCCGCGGGTCCCTGGTCGAGCCCGGCCTGACCTCATCACGGGCCGGAGCGCACGGCTAGCGTCCGGAGCCCGAGATGGCGCCCTCTTCGGGGCTGCTCGCCGTGGCGTAGAGCCGCTTGGGAATCCGCCCTGCCCGAAACGCCGAGCGCCCGGCTTCGAGAGCCGCACGCATGGCCCGGGCCATCAGCAGCACGTCGCGGGCATGGGCGATGCCGGTGTTGAGCAGCACGCCATCGACTCCCAGTTCCATGGCGAAGGCCACGTCGCTGGCCGTGCCCACTCCGGCGTCGACGATCACCGGGTAATCCGGGTCGCCGTCTTTGAGATACTCGAGGCAGATGCGGATGTTGTTGGGGTTCAGAATCCCCTGCCCTGAGCCGATGGGGCTGCCTGCCGGCATCACGCTCACGGCGCCCGCCTCTTTCAGCCGACGCGCGGTCATCGGGTCGTCAGTCGTGTAGCACAGCACCTGAAAGCCCTCGGCGACCAAAGCTTCCGTCGCCTGCAGCGTGCCGATGGGGTCGGGCAGCAGCGTTTTCTTATCGCCCAGCACCTCGAGTTTCACCCAATCGGCGCCCGGGTTTTCGAGCCCTAGCAGCAGTTCACGGCCGAGCCGGGCGACGCGGATCGCGTCTTCGGCCGAGAAGCAGCCCGCGGTGTTCGGCAGCAGCGTGTAGCGCGAGGCGTCGAGGTGGTCGAGCAGGTTGCGGCCCTGGTTGTCGAGCAGCCGTTCCCGCCGCACCGCCACGGTGACGCAGTCGGCCCCCGAGGCCTCGAGCGCCTGGGCCATCAGTTCGTACGAGGCGTACTTGCCAGTCCCTACGATCAACCGGCTGGAGAGTGCGTGCGTGCCGATGCGGAGCAGATCGGCGTCGAGATCGGTGGCCATGGAGCGAGCAGAGAGGGCTGCGGCGGCAAAGCCGGCATTCTACCCGCCGCCTACGAGCGTCACCACTTCCACACGGTCGCCGGAGGCGAGGACCCGTGATTCGTGCTTCGCTCGCGGCACGAGCTCTTGATTGACCTCGACCGCGACGTGTCGCACGTTCAGGCCCAGCTCGACGAGCAGTTCGGCCACGGTGGTCGCGTCGGCGATGGTGCGCGGTTGGCCGTTGTAGGCGATTTCCATGCGGACGGGGGTCTTTGGCGAGGCGCCCTCACCCTGCCCTCTCCCGGAGGGAGAGGGTTCTGAAGGCGGCGGGAAAAGCACAACTACCGAAATCTACTGATCGCGGATGGCGACTTGGCGGACCTGCCGTTTGTCGAGGAGGACGAAGCGGCTGGCGAAAGGGGCCGCCAGGGCCTGGCTCGAGGGGTTCCAGGGAATGGCGTAGGCCGCCAGCCAGCCGCCGGTGGTCTCCATCACGTAGACGACCGTTCTGGCCTGGCGAATGTTGCCGCCGGGACGCAGGAAGTCGGCGCCGCCGGTGACCATCAGAAACCGCGGGTTCTTGATGTCGGTGGCGTTGAGGTCGGCCAGCACGTTGCCTTCGAAATACCCGGTGAAGCGGCCCGTGCGGAAGTTGATCGCCGCGCCGCGGAGCTCGCCCGTGAGAAAATCGAGGCAGAAGATGCCTTCCATCCGCTCGTCGAGCAGCCCGGTGGCGATGGCGAAGTTCTCGCCCGAGTCGGTCGCCGAGGCGTGCAAGGGAGTGTGAGGCCAGATGCCAGGCAGTGCCACTGAGAGCACCAGTCCGATCAGCACGCCCAAACCCAGCCAGCCCGTCTTGGTCGACAAGAATCGATCGAAACTCATACGTGTGCTCAGCTTGCTGGGATTGCGGCTCGAAAGGGAAGCGATTGGCCGAATCGTACCGCCGCCTGCCAGGAGATTCCAGACGACTCCGCTCGCTTCGCAGAACGGGGCCGCGAAGGCTTGCCAAGGGGAGCGGCGTTCTGGGCGAAAATGCCTGTTGACGCCCTCTGCCAGTCCAGTATCATGGTGGATTCCCGTCGATGGACGGCGGTCCCTTCGTAGAAATGTGCCATGCCCACGATCAATCAGCTCATTCGCAGTAACCGCAAGCCGCCACGGAAGTTCAGCAAGTCTCCCGTGCTCGACAAATGCCCGCAAAAGCGGGGCGTTTGCTTGCAGGTGAAGACGATGACTCCGAAGAAGCCGAATTCGGCGCTGCGGAAGATCGCCCGCGTGCGGCTGTCGAACACCAAGGAAGTCACCGTCTACATTCCGGGCGAAGGCCACAGCCTGCAGGAGCACTCGATCGTGCTCGTGCGCGGCGGCCGCGTGCGGGATTTGCCGGGCGTGCGTTATCACATCGTCCGCGGCGCGCTCGACACGTTGGGGGTCGAAGGCCGCCGGCAGTCGCGCAGCCTGTACGGCGCCAAGAAGCCGTAGGCCGGACTCACTCGAACACTCGTTGGAACACTAGGTAGGAATTCGCTCGCATGGGCCGCATCACCGCCAGCCATACGCATCAACGGCCGGACCCGCTGTTCAATTCGTTGCTGGCCACCAAGTTCGTCAATTGCATGATGTGGGACGGCAAGAAGAGCGTAGCCCTGCGGGTGTTCTACGACGCGCTCGACGTCATCAAGAACAAGATCCCCGATGCCGAGCCGATCGACGTGTTCACGACCGCGGTGGAGAACGTCAAGCCGTCGATCGAAGTTCGCTCGAAGCGCGTCGGCGGCGCCGCATATCAGGTTCCCATGCAGGTGAACCGCAACCGGCAGCTTTCGCTGGCCATCCGCTGGATTCTGCTGGCGGTCCGCGAAAAGAAGGGCCGCCCCACGCACGAGAAGCTGGCCGACGAGCTGGTGGCCGCTTACAAGCGTGAAGGCGCCGCCATGAGCCGCCGCGAAAACGTGCATCGCATGGCCGACGCCAACAAGGCGTTCGCTCACTTTGCCTGGTAGTTTGTAGCTGGTAGCCAGTGGCTGGCGGCTTGTCGCTAGCGTCTGTCCTCCAGCTACAGGCCACTCGCCACCGGCTTTCCTACTGCTCGATCCGCAGTTCGTGGTGCGAGAGCGTCTCGTAGCCGCTTTCCGTGATCAGGTAGTTGCGCTCGTAGCGCATGCCGCCTGTGCCTTTCACGTACTGGCCCGGCTCGATCGCGATCACGTCTCCCGCGACCAGCGTGTCTTGGCTGTCCGGCACCAGGTACGGCGCATCGGGGTGCCCTAGCCCGAGCCCGTGCCCCGTGTGCGTCACGAACGTTTCGGCCAGGCCCTTTGCAGCGAAACTCGCCCGCACCGCCGCGTCGATCTCGCGGGCAGGCCTGCCTGGCGCCAACAGGGCTTCGGCAGCGGCTAGAGCCTCGAGGCAGGCAGCATGCAGCCGGCGCTGACCTGCCGTAGGCCCGCCGCCGCAGGCGAACGTATTGCAGAAGTCGCCTCGGTAGCCGCCCAGCACGACCGAGAAGTCGAGCAGCACCAGATCGCCTGCGTTGATGACGCGCTGGGTCGGTGGCCCCCCCATCTCTTCCTCGCAGCGGGGTCCGGAAACGAAATCGCCGTAGACGAGCGCGCGGTCTCCGGCGGCGCGAAGGGCCGCCTGCTGCACCACCAGATAGGCGTCGAACTCGGTCATGCCGGGGCGAATGTCGCGCAGCCCGGCCGCCTGGCCTGCCTCGCCCGCCTGAATGGCCCGCCGAATGAGGGCCACTTCGTCGGGCGCTTTGCTCCGCTTCAGGCGATGGAGGACGGGGTCGACGTCGATCAGTTCGATTCCGCCGCGAGCGCTCCGCAGTCCCTCGACGACACCTGCAGGCGTGGCCGAAGCGTCGAGGCCGATCGTCCGGCCAGGGCATGCCTTCAGCCGTTCGAGCGCGCTTTGCATAAGGCGCGGCCGGCGGTGCGGAGCGGTGGTCTGCCCGTCGTACCAGACGGGCGTCACCACCTCGTCGACATGGGCCTGCTGAGCGAAGCCCTGCACCAGATTGTCGGCCACGAGGATGCTCTGCCCCTGGCGGCCCAGGATCAGCACGGCCGCGGCGTTCACGCAGTTGAACACGAAGGGGTGCTGGAAGTAGCTGGCCAGGTACATCTGATGCTGCGGCTCGCAGATCAGAATCCAATCGGGCTGCGCCTCGAGCGCCGCCCACAAACGAGTCCGCCGTGCCTGGCACCCTTCCGCCGATAGATACGTCATGGCTCTTAGTTGGTTTCCGAAGTTACTAACCACGAAGACAAAGAGAATTCGTTTCTCGCAAAGGCGCGGAGAACGCCAAGGAATTCAGTGCCCAATCCGCGTTTTCTTTGCGACCTCTGCGCCTTTGCGAGAAACATTCTCTTGATGGAGCTTTTCCTAGAGCGGTAGGTCTTGGCCGACGCCTTCTCGGCGGGCGCGTTCGACGAGTTTCGAGGCCAGGGCCACGTCCTCGATCGCCAGCCCCACCGACTTGAACAGCACCACGCTCAAGGGGCTATTGCGTCCCGAGGCCTGGCCGCTCACCACGGTCGCCAGGTCGACTGCCCGCGACCAATCGAAGATCCCCTTGGCCAGGGCGTCGGCAAAGTCTCCCGCCTCGCGGCGGCAGGCTTCGACGCTGTCGCAGACGATGTTGTCGGCCCGGCGGATCACGTCGGAATCGATCTCCGCCCGGCCCAGCCAATTCGAGCCGATGGCGCACACGAGCGCCCCCTCGGCGAGCCACTCGCCGGCGAATACGGGCTCGGTGCTCGAAGTGGCCGTGATCACGATCGGCAGATCCTCGGCCGCCTCTTGGGGGCGGTCGACCGGCTCCACGTCGATCTGCAATTCCTCCGACATTCGCTCGCAAAAGTGCTCGCGCCGCTCCTCATTTCGGCCGTACACGAACGCCTGGCGAATCGGCCGCACGGCGGCCGCGGCCCGCAGTTGCGCGGCGGCTTGCCGTCCGGTGCCGAACAGACCTAGCTCGGTCGCCCCGCGCTCGGCCATCCACTGCGTCGCCACGCCCGTCGTGGCGCCGGTGCGAAGCTGTCCCAGCGCGTCGGCCTCGATCAGGGCCACCAGACGGCCGGTTTCCTTGTCATGGACTCCGACCAAGAACTGCGCGCCGGCGCGCGTCGTGGTGTAGTTCTTCCACCCCACAACCCCCAGGTAGTCAGCCGCCGCCGACATGCTGTGGAGCACCACGCCTCGGCCGCGCGCCCGCGCGCGGGGAACGTTGTCGGCCTGCCCGGCAGCCAACTGCACAAAGGCCTCCTGCACGGCGTCGAGCGCCAGCCGCACGTCGGCCAGCCGCAGAACGTCGGACTCGGTTAGGTAGAGAACGGACATGTTCGATCGCTGCGATCGGTCAGCGGCGGCGCCCCAAACTCGTCAGCGACCACGATACCCGACCGCGGCGATTGACCCAACCACCCCCGCGCCGATCCCCTTGGCCTGTCGGCCCAGCACGCTCCTCGCTAGCATGAACGCCGTCGTTTTGGCTGTTTTCTGCTCCTCGTTAGGAACGCGAATGTCTGCACCGTTTCTTGCCGGCCAGGTGGCCGTGGTCACGGGCGCGAGCCGCGGCATCGGCCGGGGCGCCGCCCTGGCGCTCGCCCAAGCCGGCGCCCGCGTCGTGCTCAACTATCGTTCGGGGCACGACGAGGCAGCCGCGGCCGTGCGCGAGATCGAAGCCCTCGGCAGCCAAGCGCTCGCTTTGGCCGGCGACGTGTCGAACCAGGCCGATGTCGAGGCCCTCGTCGCCACCGCCGCCGAGCGCTTCGGCCGCGTCGACATCGCAGTCTCCAACGCCGCCTACAGCGACCGCGAGGCCTTCTACGAAGCCGACATGGCGGGCTTCCGTCGCACCGTCGATGTGACGATGTGGGGCGCCTTCTACCTGCTGCGGGCAGCCGCGCGGCAGATGATCGGCCAGAAGGGACCGGCCTCGATCGTGCTCGTGAGCTCGCCACACGCCTACACGCCCGTGCCGCGAGCGATGGCGTACAACATGTCGAAGGCGGCGCTCGATCAAATGGGGCGTACGGCGGCGATCGAGCTAGCCGAGTTCCGCATCCGCGTGAACATGATCCACCCCGGCTGGATCGATACGCCCGGGGAGCGCAAATTCGCCAGTGAAGAAACGCTGGCCGCCGCCGGGGCCAAGCTTCCCCTCGGCCGACTGGGGCGACCCGATGAAATCGGCCGCGGCATCGCTTTCCTCTGCGATCCGGCCAACGACTACATGACCGGCAGCTCGCTGCTCATCGACGGCGGCATCACGCTCCCCTGGTGGGCCAACCGGGGCTCCGCTGCGCCAGACTAAGCTCGCAGCACAAAGTTGCTCAACAGCGGCTACTACACCGGCACGATCTGCAGGGCATCGAGCGCGGTCCCCGATTCGCGCATCGAGATGCGGATCGTGTAGACGCCGACCGCCAGGTTCCAGCGTCCTGCATTCTTCAGCGTGAACACGCCGCTCGAATTCGTTTCGATCTTGAGCGCCCCGCCAGCCGCGGTGTTCCCCTGCGCGTCGCTGAGCGACCCGCTGGGCAGTTCGACCCACAACGAGTCGCTGGCCGAACTAATGCCTGCCACGCGGAGCTTGAGATCGTAGAGCCCCGCCTGCATGATTTGGATCTCGTACTCGAGGTACGGCGCGGCGGGGGTCAGATTCGTGGTCACACTATCTTGGCCGGCCTGAGTCAACGCCTGCAGGTAGTCTCCGGCCGGGCCGGTGGCGCCCGAGAAGGCGCCAACGCCCGCACTTTCTTGGTCCACGATCGACCATTGGTGCCCCGCCCCGGACTGGCGACGGACGAAGTCCTCGGCCTGAATGTCCGTCGTCCCGTTGATGGGAACGCCAGCCCCCGGCGAGCTCGGCGGGACGATCTGCAAGGCGTCGAGGGCGGCCCCCGATTCACGCATCGAGACGCGGATGGTCTGTACCCCGGCCGTTAGCGTCCAGCGCCCCGCGTTCAGCGGCTGCAGGCTGCTCGAACTTCCCGTCTGAATGAGCAATGCGTTTCCAGACGTGGCGTTGCCCTGCGAATTGCTAAGCGCGCCGGTTGTCACCTCGACCCACAACGAGTCGCTCGTCCCGGAGAGGCCCGCGGCCCGCAGCACCAAGTCGTAGTCGCCGGCCAGAGGAACTTGGATGTCGTATTCGACATACGGTCCCGACGGCGACAAGTTGACCGCCGTGCTGTCTTGCCCCGCCGACGTGAGCGCCTGAAGGTAGTCGGCCGAGGGCCCTGTGGCGCCCGTGAAGGCGCCGACTCCGGGGACCTCCTGGTTCACGATCCACCACTGGTGCCCCGTCCCAGTCTGGCGGCGGACGAAATCCTCTGCTTGGATTTCGGTTACTCCCGAGATGGGCACGCCCGGTCCCAAAGTAGGGGGAGGCACGATTTGCAAGGCGTCGAGGCCCGTGCCCGACTCGCGCATCGACACGCGAATCGTGTGGACGCCGGCCGAGAGAGTCCAGCGGCCCGCGTTGAGCAGTTCGAAACCGGCCGAGTGGTTGGTCGGGATCAACAGAGCACTGCCCGAGGTCGTGTTCCCCTGCGCGTCGAGAAGCGCGCCGCCGGAGACCGCCACCCAGAGCGAGTCGCTGGCGCTGGAAACCCCGGCCGCCCGGACCAACAACTCGTAGACTCCCGCCTGCGGAGCGTCGATGTCGTATTCCACGTAAGGCGTCGCCGGCGTCACGTTGGTGGTCGGACTGTCTTGGCCCGCCAAGGTGAGCGCTTGGATGAAGTCATTGCTCGGCCCTGTGGCGCCGCTGAACGAGCCGACTCCCGGCGTCTCGGCGTTCACGATCGACCACCGATGTCCAACCGCCGCCTGCCGACGCACGAACTCTTCCGCCTGAATCGTCGTCACCCCGGAAATGGGCACCACGGTCGCGGCAATGCTCACGTTGTCGAGGGCCAGGCCGGACGCGGGCGCCTGCCCCGTCGCGCCGCCATAGCGCTGGAACTTGATCTGGGTGTCGGCCGTCAGCGTGAGCGCGGCGGCCGCGGCGGCGGCGCTCAAGTCGACGCTCCAGGACTTATAGGCGGAGGTGAGCCCGCTCAGTGCGCTCAGCAGAACCCAGTTCGTCCCATCGACGCTCAAGGCCACGCCATCGGAGTTGTTGTGGCCCGCGAACGAGCCCGGCATGGGCTCGACGCTCTCCGAACCAAACAGCTTGGCGTCGAACTCGAGCGTGACCGCGGTTTGCCCTGCGAGATTGATGTGCAAAATCGCTTCGCTCAGTCCAGGCACCGCGAATCCGGACGGCAGCACATTGTCGAGCACCAGGTGGTCAGCCCCCGTCGCCGGGCTGTTGGCGGTGCTCACCGCAGTGCGGCCGCCCGTGCCGTTCCAAACGTCCCAACGCTGCGCGAGCACGCCCGACTCGAAGCCGTCGCTGACGGGCAAGGCCGCTGCCTGGGGTTGCCCAATGACCGCGCGATAGGCGTCGACCAAGCCGGCGCCCACGAAGTTGACTCCGCCGACGACGTTCGGATCGGCCGTTGAAGTCAATCGGCTATAGACCTGCGCCGGAGTGAAGCCTGGATTGGCCTGGCGGACCAAGGCCGCCACCGCTGCGGCGTTTGGCGCCGCCGCCGAAGTGCCGAAGAACAGGGGATGCGGGAGCCCGCTGATGGTCGAGCCGAAGAACGTCGTGCTCGTGCCGTCGTTGGCCATGAGGTCGGGCTTGGCCCGCACCGCGGCGGGAATCGCTGCGCCCGAGGGACCGAACAGGATCGTCGACGGTCCCTTCGAACTGAAGCCCTCGACGGTGCGCTGGTCGTACATCGGGGCGGCCGCCACCGACATGGCGTTGGCCGACGCCGAGTGGGGAGTGATCGTCGGGCTGGTGGTGTCGAACTGGATCGTGACGGGGCCGCTGCCGTTGGCGCCGAAGTTCACCCATTTGAGCCGCGTGGGATCGGCGCCTGCGGTGAGACGAACCACGAGCTGAGCTGTACCCGTGCCCGACACGCCCAAAATCTCGTTGGGAACGTTGGATGCGATGTTGTTGGCGGTCGAACTTGCGATCACGCTTCCGCCGGACAGGACGAAGAAATCCAAATTGCTGGCGACGCCGCCGACGGTATAGAACGGGTCGCTCCATTGCAGGCCGGCCAAGAACGTCTGGCTGCTGAGGGTGACGTTCTGCGTGAACACCCCCGCCGAAAACTGCAGGTACTTGGCGGGCGAGGCCGAGATGCCCGCAATGGTCGTGGTCGTAAACGTGGGGCTGGTGTTCTCGTAGGCCTGATCCTCGAGGTTGCCGGCCGAGGAGAAGTAGGAGACGCCGTTGTTCGTCACCACGTCGTCGATGGCTTGAGCGACGATCCCATCCTGGAACATCGGCTCGGCGAAGTAGAAGACATCGTCGACAATGACCTTCGCCCCCGCGCCCCCCGATCCGGTGGACTTGGCCAGATCGCGGATGTTCTGGGCAAACGTGGCTTCGCCGCCGTTGGCCGTGGCGAAGGCCTTCGGCGAACCCGGCGCGAGGTCATGCACCAACTCCATCATCCCGCGTCCCTCGTCTGTGCCATTGGCCGGCACATTGTCGCGCAGGAAGACCAGCGAGGCTGGCAGGTCGCCGCTCGCGATGCCGGCAGCGGCGCCTCCCTTGTTGTTGTAGCTGTCGCTGATCACGCCAATCGTCACCCCCGTGCCGTCGACGCCGGGCGGATTCGTGGCGCGGGTCCGGGCGGCCTGCAGGGTGTAGTCGGCCTCGTCCAGCGTTGAGCCCGTCGAGGTCTGCGGTTGCGCGATCCCCGCGAGGCCGAGCAGCCCTTGAGCGGTCAGCGTAGACGCATTGAGCAGCTCCGCGAGCGGCAGGTAGCCCTCGATCAAATGGTGATCCGGCAGCACCGCGGATGATACGAACCCCAGGTCGCTCAGCAGCGGCTCGAGCAGGGCCACGTCGACGGCCGAGACATCGATCCCGACTTTACCGTCGGCGCCGCGCGTGAGGGGCGCCGAGTACGGCGCGAGCCCGCCGCTGGCCGGCGTCTTGAGTCCGGCAACCTCGGTGGCATAGAGATCGATCAGGTCGTCGGAGATTCGGTACAATTGATCGAGCGTGGGCGCCACGGCGGCCGGCGCTACGGGCCCCGTGGCATTGAGCAACGCCGCCCGGTCGAACACCGAGAGCATCAAGCGTGGGTCCAAGGCCTCGAACAGGCCCTGTCGAGGGCGGGAAGAATGGCCCAGCCGTTGGTGAGAAGCGCTGCGCGGACGCGACTTCTTTCCGCTCATCGCGGTCTCCTCGTAGATGCCTGGTCCAAGTTGGCGCGGACCGAACAGCACCCACCTTCGGGGGGAACGGCCTCGCGGAGCATAGCCGGCTGAAATTGGAGCGTCAAGCAATTTCTCCGCGATCGGTCCGAGTGGGTCGGAGCATTCCCGCGAGGGAGCGCGAGGACTTTCTCGAGCTGCCGCTGGTTCGGCGCGACGGCAGCCCTTACACTCGGTAGCGGAGTGTGCGCAGTGGTTGGGAAACTCGCAGGCGCGGCGCGCTAACGGAACGATTAGGGGACCTTACGGATGTTGTGCGGCCCTTCGCATTCGGCGTGGCTCCGCCCCTGGGTGGTCTTGGCGGCGCTGCTCATGCCCTGTTTGCCCGGCTGCGGCAGTTGCGGCTCGAGCGCGCCGGTCGATCCCAAGGCCGCCGGCAAGGACAAGCCGGACGAGGCCAAGAACGAAAAGCCCAAGGAGGACTTCGAGCTCTCGGGGCTCAAGGTGCTTCCCTTCGAGGCCAAGCCCAGCCAGTTCGTAAAGCCCGGCCACTGGTCGACGGCCACGCAGGAGATCAAGGCCAACAACTTCGACTTCCAGGGAGAGTTGGAAGGGGAAACCGTCGACCCGAAGTTTAATCCGGTCGACATGCCGGGCACGGCCCTTTATCTCACCACGTCGCGCCCCGCTCTGCTCCCCAAGGGACAGAACAAGTTTCTCGACCTCACGTTCTTCGTGCCGGCCGGAGCGCGCCGCACGCGGCTGGCTTCGCGATTGCTCACGCAAGGGGGCGGGCGGGCGGTGCTCTCCGGCGCCCGCGACCCGCTGGTGACTCTGCATCCGCACCAGTTCGTGTTCCTGATCCTCACGGCCGACCCGAGCCGCTACTCCTACTTCAAACTGCTCGACTCCTGCCGCTTTCGCCTCGGCGATCAAGACGGCGCCGCGGCCTGGGCCGAGTACTACAAGGTGCTCGCGCTCAAGCCCGATCCCAAGTCCCCCTTGCCGCTCCCGGGACAGGGGCTGAGTTGGACCACGATCGCCGGCCTGCTGATGGACGACTTCGACCCGGCCGCGTTCTCCCCCGAGCAGCAACAGGCGTTGCTCGATTGGCTGCACTGGGGGGGCCAAATCATCCTGAGCGGCCCCGACTCACTGGACCGCCTGAAGGGCTCGTTCCTCGCCCCTTACTTGCCGGTCAAGGCGGGCGCGCCGCTGGAGATCGACAACGCCGACCTGGTCGACCTGAACGAACGCTGGACGATTTCCGAGAAGAAACACGGCCGCCGCGAACTCACGCTGGCCAAACCCTGGAACGGCGTGACGCTCGAGCCATCGACAGGCGCCGCCGTCGAAACGCTCGTCCGCTCGCCCCAAGGCGCCCCGCTCGTCGTCGAGGGGCGCGCGGGGCGCGGCCGGATCGTCGTCACGGCGTTTCGTTTGAGTGAACGAGCACTGCTCAACTGGCCTCATTTCGACGGCTTCGTCAATGGCGCGCTGCTGCGCCGCCCGCAACGCCGCTACGCGGAAGACGCCGAACTCGACTATCGCCTGGAATGGGTCGACGTGAACGACGGCCATGCAGGGCAGCTCGCCGACCGTCGCTACGACGCCCGACTCGTGAGCAACCTGCGCATCTTCACCCGCGATGCGCTCACGGCGGACGAGAACCCGAGCTACGTGGTCGACGACACCGGGTACGATTTGATCGACGATCCGGATCTGGGCTCACAGATGCCCCAAGGGTTTTCGTTTGGAAACGAACACGTCCGACCCAGCCGCGAGGCTGTCGACATTGCCACGTGGAACGATGCCCGCGGCCTGAGCAACGTGGCGCGGGCCGCGCTGCGGAACGCCGCCGGCATCGAGATCCCCAACCGTGACTTCGTGCTCTACGTGCTCGCCGGCTATCTCACGGTGCTCGTGCCGCTCAACTACGTGGTGTTTCGCCTGCTCGGCCGGCTCGAATGGGCCTGGATCGCCGTGCCGATCATCGCCCTCGGCGGCGCGGCGACGGTGATCAAGCTGGCGCGGCTCGACATCGGCTTTGCCAGCTCGCAAACGGAACTGGCCGTGCTCGAAGCGCATGCAGGTTACCCACGCGGCCACGTGACACGCTACTCCGCGCTCTATTCGTCGCTGTCGACCGCCTACGATTTGCACTTCGACGGCACTTCGGCGATGGCGGCCCCGTTTTCGGCCGATCCCACCTACACGCGCGGCATCGCCCAATCGAGCTCGCCCACGGCTTACCGCCGCGATAAGGACGTGCGGCTCGACGATCTGAACGTGATCTCCAACTCCACCACCATGGTCCGGGCCGAGCACCTGCTCGACCTCGGGGGCCCGCTGCGGTTGTTCCAGAACGACGCCGGCGCTTGGCAGCTCGAGAACAAGAGCAACCTGCCGCTGGCCGACGTGCAGGTGCTCCGCCGCGCGGTCGACGCGGTCGAGATCGCAGAAGTCGGCCGCCTGGGCGACGTGGCCGCTGGCGCCACCGTAACGGTGACCTTCGCTCCACCGCCTCCCCAGGACGAGTCGCGGCCGAGATCGGCCGAGAGCATCGCCGCGCGTACGATCGACCTCGGGCCGCTGATCGCAGTGGCGAGTTCCCCCAGCCAAATGGACCCCGGCGAAGTGCGGCTGGTCGCCCGGATCGACGAGCGGCTGCCTGGCGCGGCAACGAGCCCTGCTCCCTCGCAGATTCTGCCCGCCACGCTGGCTGTGGTGCATCTCCTGCCGGGAAAAGGGCGGTTGCCGGCGCCCGATGTGAACGCCAAGAGCGATCTGCGGGAGATCCAGCCCACCTTCGACGGCACGGCGCCGATCTTTGGTCCCAATGGCATCGCTCCGAGCGGGTCGGCGCCACCTCCGTCGCCGCCCGGCATTGTTCCTCCGGGTCTCGGCGCGCCGCCTGCGGCCTCCAATCCCGTTTCTCCCACCACGCCAGCCGCCCCGGGGCAGCCATGATCGAGATCACGAACTTCGGCAAGCAATACGGCGACTTCACCGCGGTCGAGAACCTGAACCTCTCGATCGGCGCGGGGGAGCTATTCGGCTTCATCGGCCCCAACGGCGCCGGCAAGAGCACCACGATCCGCTTCCTCGCCACGCTGCTCAAGGCCACGCATGGCGAGGCCACGGTCAACGGCTGCAGCGTCACCAAGGACCCGCTGGGCGTCCGCCGCAGCGTCGGCTACATGCCCGACAACTTCGGCGTCTACGACGGGATGAAGGTCTGGGAGTTCCTCGATTTCTTCGCCGTGGCCTACCAGATTCCGCGGACCAAGCGGAAGCAGGTGATTGGCGACGTGCTCGAACTGCTCGACCTCACGCACAAGCGCGACGACTTCGTGAACGGCCTCTCGCGCGGCATGAAGCAGCGGCTTTGCATGGCCAAGACCCTGGTCCATGATCCCCCGGTGCTGATCCTCGACGAGCCCACCAGCGGCCTCGACCCGCGGGCCCGGCTCGAGGTCAAGGCGCTCTTCAAGGAGCTGCGCCGGATGGGCAAGACGATCCTCATCTCCAGCCACATTCTGACCGAGCTGGCCGACACCTGCACCTCGATCGGCATCATCGAGCGCGGGCAGCTCCTGCTGCACGGGCCGATGGACGAGGTCTATCGCCGGATCCGCCGCAACCGGGTGATCGAGGTCAAATTCCTCTCGGGTCAGGCCGCCGGGCTCTCGATTATCCGCAGCCGCCCCGAGTTGCTCGACCTGCAGGTCGACAACAGTTCGGCCGTATTCGAGCTGAAGGCCGAAGATGATCAGGTAGCCGGTCTGCTCGACGAACTGGTGGGCGCGGGGGTGAAAATGCGATCGTTCGCCGAAAAGGACCCCTCGCTCGAAGACGTGTTCATGATGGTCACCAAGGGGCTCGTCACCTGAGGGTGCGACGGTTGTAACGTCAGCAACGGCCGGGAGTTTGGTCGCTTCGCTGCAACCAGTTGGCTTTGCTTGACTTAGACTGCGCCGGCCCGAATACTTGGGGAAAGTGTTGGGATGCGAGCCTAGGTCGGCGTCCCGAGCTTGCAGAGCGGTTCTTTACTTCGTCGCGGCAGCCATGCCTGAGCGCACCCCCCAGCCTCCGCTCCCCGAGCCGCATCCTGCGCTCGCGTCGCTGGGTTTGCACGTTCCGTACACTCAGCAAGACGCCGAGCATGCGTTTCGCGAGGCGGCCAAGTCGGCGCACCCCGACCACGGCGGCGATCCGACCAGATTCAAGGAGTTGCAGTCTGCCTACGAGCAAGCGCTCGCGCTGCTCGAAGAGCGCCGCACGCGCCGTCCGGCCCCAGCGCGCGCCCCGCAAATCCCCCTGCCGCGCAGTCGCCCGCCGCGCGAGTCCTCGGGCGGACGCACGCTCTCCTTCTTGTTCTTGGGCGTACGGGCGGCGGCCGTCGTCGCCCTGCTGACCGCGCTGCTCGCCGGCGTGCTCAGTTTTTGGGACGCCCGACAAAACACGGCCCAACGGGTCGACGGCCGGGCGGCGGACCACCTTGTCGCGTTGGGCGGAACGGTCGACTGGGACGGCAGCAACGTCTCGCGCGTCTCGCTGCACGGACTGGAAATCAACGCCGAACGGCTCGACGCCCTGCGCCGCTTCGGCATGCTCGAGAACCTGGACTTAAGCGGCTCCACGCTCGACGACGCGTCGCTCGTGCAAGTGTTGCCGCTCGTGAGCCTGCGCGAAATCGACCTCTCAGGCACGCAGGTGACGGATACGGGCATCTCGCTGCTGCAGAGCATGGCCGGCCTCGATACCCTGATCCTCGACGACACCCAAATCACCGATGCCGCACTCGGCAGTCTCGACCATTTGCCCAAACTCCGCGTGGCGTCGTTGCGCAACACGGGCGTCACGCTCGCCGGCATCGCCCGCGCGCGTTACCCCGACCGCTACCATCGCGATTCGGCGCTCGGTGGCAACGAGGCGCGCGCCACCACGTTGGCTGACTTCCTGCCTGAACGGCAATGGGCGGTGCAAGAACTACGTTCGGCCCTGGCCGATTTCGGTTTGCTCACGAGCGAAGAACTTCGCGAGGCGACGCGCATCGACTTGGCCGTGGTCTACGAGCGGGAAGCGCTGTCGAACCCGGTGCTCGATTCGGCCCTCGACCTCGGTCCGCTCCCCCCCGTGCCGAGCGCCCGCCCCCGACGCGCGGCGACGCTGGCCGATCTGATCGCCAATGGCGAAAGCCCTTCGCTCGGGGGTGGCGCCACAGGCGGAGGGCTCGGCCCGAAGCTGACCGGAACGCGCTCGAGCGGACATCGCCAGGGAACCGGCAAAGCGGCCGAGAGCGCCACGGACGACGACGATGAAGACTCGGAAGTTGACGCCCAGCCCGAGGCTCTGTCGTCGATCTTTGGGCGGCAAACCCGTTCGCGCAGCCAGGCGCCGGAGACCTGGATCATGCCCAAGGAGAAGTCAGACAACCGGCTGCGGCCTGGCTTCTTGATGATGGAGCGGCCGCAGCCGGAAACCGACCTGGCGGAAGTACGCGAGGAGCCCGGCTTGCCGCCGCTGCAGGGCAGACAGGCTTGGGAACGAGATTCGGCGCCCAAGCTGGACCTGCCAAAAACGAAGCGGCGCAACTTTTATCTGGGCGAGATCGGCGGCAATCAGCCGCGGACCTTCGAGGAGTTGCCAGGCGGGGTTCGCAACCGGCCGAATCCGTTCGCCGTGCCGGGTTTCGGCGGGCTGGGGCAGAACCCCTTCGACCTAAGCGACCCCGCGAGCCCCACGGGGCATCTCGACGCGCTGCGCCGCGGGAGCCGGAAGATGACGGCGCCGGGGAGCCGGTAGAGTTCCGCACCTTATCATTCACCGTCTCGTTCTATTCCAAACTCTCTGCGCATTTCGGCATCGAACTCCTCCAGCGGCCGCCCACTCCCAGCGGCCAGCTCTCTCAGGCCAGCTTCGATGTCTGCATACGTCTCGCGCTCGTCGGCCATCGAGGCCGGGTTATTATCGGGCTCGTACGGGGGAGAGTTTGTGCTGGCAACGCGGGCAAACCCAGAGGACTTGGATGCTCGCATCCGCCATTTGACAACCCATCGCCCGGCCGGGATAACGGACCGCTCGTTTCCCACGGCAAAACGCGCTCCGCTGGCAGGCCGCTGGCGTTCTGAGATGTGCGTTGCCTCCCTGATTCGCCCAGCTTCCCATGCCAGACATCCAACCGTTCCGCGCCCTCCGCTACGACCTGGGCCACGTCGGCTCGCTCTCCGACGTGGTGGCCCCTCCGTACGACGTCATCGGCGCCGAGCTGCAGAACGCGCTCTACAAGAAGCACCCCGCCAACATCGTGCGGCTGATTCTCAACCGCGACGAGCCGGGGGACGACGACGCCAACAACCGCTACTCGCGGGCAGCCCGCTTCCTCCGCAACTGGCAGTCCGAAGGCGTGCTCTTCACCGAGGCCTATCCGGCCGTCTACGTCTACCACCAGGTCTTCGAATACGCCGGGCAGAAGTACACCCGCCGAGGGTTCATGTGCCGCTGTAAGCTGGAGCGGTTCGGCGAAGGGAAGATCTACCCGCACGAGATCACGATGTCGGGCCCCAAGCAGGACCGCCTGCTGCTCACCCGCGCCTGCAAGGCGAACCTGAGCCAGATCTTCGGCCTGTTCCCCGATCCGCAGAACGAGGCCCAGGAGTTGCTCGAGCGCGCGATCGCCGGGCAGCAACCCGTCGAGGCGACCGACCATTTGGGCGTCGTCAGCCGCATGTGGCCCGTGACCGACGAAAAGGTCCTCACCGAGCTCATCGGCGTGCTCGGCCCCAAGCCGGTGTTCATTGCCGACGGCCACCACCGCTACGAGACTGCCTGCAACTACCGCGACGAACTGGCCGCCGCGGGGCAACTCTCGCCGGAGCACCCGGCCAACTACGTGCTCATGGTCTGCATCGGCATGAGCGACCCCGGGCTGATCGTGCTCCCCACCCACCGGCTCTTCCGCGGGCTGCCGCGGATCGACTCGGCCGAGTTCGCCGAGCGCTTGGGCAACTGCTTTACCTGCAAGCTAGCCGGCGAGGGAACCGACCTGGCGAGCCGCGTGTGGGACGAGATCGAGGCCGAGAGCGACCAGGGAACGCTGGGCCTGTTCACCGCCAAGGACGAGCGCTGGACGATTGCCCGCATCACGCCGGCCGGCCGCCAGCGGATGGCCGAGCTCTCGCCCGACCAAAGCAAGGACTGGCAAGGGCTGGGCGTGGCGATTCTTCATCGCCTGGTCGTTGAAGACCGCTTGGGCGGCCGCGATCTGCCTAAGCCGGAATACGTGCATCTGGTGGAAGAGGTCGTCGACGGCCTCGAGACGAGCGAATTCCCGCTGGGGGCGCTCGTGATGCCGGCCACATTGGCCGACATTCGCGCAATCAGCCAGCACGGCGAGCGGATGCCGGCCAAGAGCACCTATTTCTATCCGAAGTTGCTTACGGGGCTGGTGATCAACCCGCTCGAGTAGGCGTTTCAGCGTTGGACTTCGCCGAACTGCTAGCACGGGATTGCTCGTGGTTCGTCTTGACGCTGGCGACGCGCGCCAATAATCTCCCCGCCCGATTGTTTCTTTTCGTTGGTTGGCCCGGGCCGCGCAGGGGCGCGGGGCGAGAGCGGCTGCACGGATGTGGTCGCGGCGTTCGCTCCGGCGCAGGCGGTCCTCAGGGAGTGCGGATGGCATGAAGCCCGCCGAACAAGCTGCCCAATCGCCGTGGCGTCTGGGGTCTGGGGTCGCAGGGGTCTTCGCGCTGTTGATCTTTGCGTCCGGCTGCACCGACGCCGTGGTCCGGCCTCAGAGTCCCGAAGAACCGGCAACCCGCGATACCGGCACGCGCCTGATTGGCGACGTGGCGGTCCCCTTCGGCACGCACGACGTCAAGGTGGAAGCGGTGGCCCTGGTCACCGGCCTCAAAGGCACCGGCAGCGATCCCGCGCCGTCGCCCAACCGCGGCCGGCTGATCACCGAAATGCAGCGCCTCGGCGTGCGCAATCCAAACTCCATCTTGGCCTCGCCGAGCACCTCGCTGGTGATGGTGGCGGGCCTGCTGCCTCCGGGCATTCAAAAGGGGGACCACTTCGATCTCGAGGTGCAGGTCCCCTCGCAAAGCGAAACCAGCAGTTTGCGTGGCGGCTTCCTGATGGAAACGCGGCTCAAGGAGCTGGCGATCCTCGGCGACGGCGCCATTCACGAAGGTCGCGATTGGGCGATCGGCCGAGGGCCGCTGATGGTCGATCCCCAGGCCAAGGCGGACAACGACAACAAGTCGGAACTCAAACGGGCGCGGGTGCTGGGAGGCGGCGTTTCGAACATCTCGCGGCCGCTGCAACTCGCCGTCCACACCGATCAGAGCGTGATGCTGAGCCAGCAGATCGGCGAAGCAATCAACCGCCGGTTCAGCATCTCCCCAGGCGGCGTGAAGAAGGGCGTGGCCAACCCGCGCACCGACGAGCGGATCGACCTGGTGCTGCACCCGCGTTACCTCCGCAATTGGGCCCGCTATATGCAGGTCGTGCGCTCGATCGCCATCCGCGAATCGGTGGGCGAGCGCGCGCAACGGCTGGCGTCGCTCGAACGGCAGTTGCTCGACCCGGTCACCTCGGCCTCGGCCGCGCTCAAGCTCGAGGCCATCGGCAAAGAGGCCATTCCGGCGCTCAAGAAGGGCATCGGGGCGACCGATCCCGAAGTGCGGTTCTACGCCGCCGAGGCGCTGGCCTATCTCGACGACACGGCGGCGGTCGAACCGCTGGCCGAATCGCTGCGCACCGAGCCGGCCTTCCGCGCCTATGCGCTGGCGGCCTTGAGCGCCATGGACGACATGTCGGCCTTCGATGCGCTCGAGCAACTGCTCGACGTTTCGAGCGCCGAAACTCGCTACGGCGCGTTCCGCGCCCTGTGGGCCATGAACTCGCAAGATCCGCTCGTGCGCGGCGAGATGATGGGAGACGAGTTCTCTTATCACGTGCTGAATTGCGGCGGACCGCCCATGGTCCATTGCACGCGGAGTTACCGCCCCGAATTGGTGCTGTTCGGCAAGGACCAGACCTTCCGGCCTCCGCTGTTGGCCGAGGCCGGCAACCAGATCATGGTCCGCGACCTGCCCAACGGGCAAATCTCGGTGAGCCGTTTCGATCCCGATCGCCCTGAGCAACGCCGCGAGGTTCCGCCGCAGGTCGACGCCGTCGTTCGCGCCGTGGTCGATCTGGGCGGCACCTACCCCGACGTGGTTCAGCTCCTCCAAGAAGCTCGTGAAGGGGGGGCCCTGCCGAGCCGACTGGCGATCAACGCCTTGCCGGACACGGGGCGCACCTACCAGCGGCCCGATGCAGACGCGGCGGTGGCCACCGACGAAGAGGAATCGGCCCCGGAACCGAGCTTCCGGGTCGCCAGCCCGCTGCCCAGTCTGTTCGCCGCCCCGAAATCGGGCAACAAGTCCGCCAAGGACGACTTCGATTTCGCCGGCGACTCCGCGCAGTAGTGCCGGTCCGGCGCACGGTTCTCGCCCTGCCACGGGCGGCCCCGCCTGATAAAATGGCGTCCGTGGTCCTGCCATTGGGGCGGGGCAGATCGACGTCCCCGGCGCCGCCCCTGGCGACATGCTGAAAGCGCTCGAACTCTCTGGCTTCAAGAGCTTTGCCGATCGCACGCGCTTCGACTTCCCCCGCGGCATCACCGTGGTCGTGGGGCCCAACGGCTCCGGCAAGTCGAACATCGTCGACGCCGTGAAGTGGGTGCTCGGCGAGCAGAGCGTCAAGAGCCTGCGCGGCAAGGAGATGGTCGACGTCATCTTCAACGGCTCCGGCAGCCGCGCGCCGCAGCACTCGGCCGAAGCGACGCTCGTCTTTGACAACGCCTCGCGGCTGTTGGCGGTCGACACCCCCGAGGTCCACATCACTCGCCGCGTCTATCGCAGCGGCGAAGGGGAATACCTGATCAACGGGCAGCCCTCGCGGCTGCGCGACATCCGCGAGCTGTTCGCCGGCACCGGCATCGCCACCGAAGCCTACAGCGTCATCGAGCAGGGCAAGGTCGACGTGCTGTTGCAGTCGAGCCCGCGCGATCGCCGGATGATCTTCGAAGAGGCAGCCGGCATCAGCCGCTTCAAGGCCAAGAAGGTCGAGGCCCAAAGGCGGCTGGAGCGAGTCGATCAGAACCTGCTGCGGCTCTCCGACATCGTGCAAGAGGTCGAGAGCCGGTTGCGGAGCGTGCGGCAGCAGGCCGGCAAGGCCCGTCGTTACCGGGAACTGAGCGACCGGCTGCGCGAACTCCGCGTGGCCCTGGCCGCCGCGGACTGGCGCCAAGCCAGCTCCGAGATCGCCGCGCTCGAGGCCGAAATCGTCGCCGCCCGCGGTCAGCATGCCGCGCACACGGCGCAGGCCGAACGGCTCGAGGCGCGGGCGCTCGATCTCGATATCGAGGCCGGCGAGGCCGAGCGCTCAGCGCGGGCCTCCGAGCAGCGCACGGCGCAGCACCGCGAGCGGATCGCCGCGCTCGAAACGGGTATCGAGCACCAGCGCCAAAGGTGGCAGGAGCTCGACGCCGAGATCGCCCAGCGCCGCCGCGACCTGGCCACGTTCCGCTTGGACGCCGGCGACCTTGCCGAGCGACTCTCGTCTTCGGCGCAAGGCAAGGCCCAAGCCGCCCAGGCAGCCGCCGAAGCCGAACGCTTGGCCGCCGCCGCCGAGGCCGCGCTCGGCGAAGTGATGGCCCGCCTGCAATCCAGCCGCACGCGCGAAGCCGCCCAGCGCGGGCAGCAAGTGAAACTGGTCCGCGCCCTGGCCGAATGCAAGAGCGCGCTGCAAGCGCTCGACACGCGCCTCGCCGCGCTCACGGCCGAAGCCCAGGCGCGCGACGCGCGGCTCGTGGAGCTCGAGTCGCAAGCGGCCGACGCCGAGCGGACTCAATCCGAATGGTCGGGCCGCACCCACAGCTTGCGACTGGAAGTCGCCGCGGCAGGTGAACAGCGCACGGCCGCCAAGGAGCGCGGCGAACACGCGCGGGCGGAACGCACGGCCGCCCAGGCACAGCTCGAACTGCTGCGCGGCCGTCGCCAGGAGGCCCAGAGCCGCGCGACCGTGCTCGAGGAGCTCGAACGGCGGCTCGAAGGCATCGGCGCCGGCGTCAAGCAGCTCCTGCTGCAAGCCCGCTCCGACGAGCCTGGGCCCTTTGCCGAAGTGCTGGGGCTGGTGGCCGATTTGCTGCGGGTGAACGTGGAGCACGCGACCGTGCTCGAAGTGGCGCTCGGCGAGCGGGCCCAGCACCTCGTCGTGCGCGACGGCCGCTCCCTGCGTGCCCATCTCCAGGCTCGTCCGCTCGAGGTGGAAGGGCGCGTGGGCTTCGTGTGGCTCGACCAGCCGGCGCAAACCAGCCCAGCGCGGGACTTGCGCGGTCAGCGCGGCGTACTCGGCGGCGCCTCCGACCTCGTGCAGAGCGAGCATCCGGCGTTGCGCATGCTGCTGGCCGACGTCTGGGTGGTGGAAGCCCTGGCTGATGCGCAGCGTCTGGCCGCCGAGTGCGCCGGCGGGCGCTTCGTGACGCGCGGCGGGGAACTCGTGGAGTCGGCCGGCATTTGGAGCCTGGGTCCGCCGCACGCGGGGGCGGGCTTGATTTCGCGGCGCAGCGAACTGCGCGTCCTCTGGCGGCAAACCGCCGAGCTCGCCGCGCGGATCGATGAAGAAGAACGCGTGGTCGAGCAGTTGATCGCCCAGGAGGACGCCGCCGAAGCCGAATTGCGGTCGGCCGCCGAGGCGGCGCGCGACGCCACCGAAGCGCTCGGGCTCGCACAATTGCAGGCGGAAATCGCCGAACGGCGCTTCCAAGACGTCACGCGCCAGATCGCCTCCGCGCGCGAAGCGCACGCCGCCAGCGAACGCGAACGCGCAGCGCTCTCGGCCCGACAGGGCGCCTCGCGCGAGCAGCATGCGCAATGCCAGCAGGAACTGGCCCTGGTCGAAGGCCAGCTCGAAGCCGCCGTGGCCGAGATCGCCCAACTCGAGCCCGGCCTCCGCGAGACCCAGGCGGCCCTCACCGCCGCGCGGGTTCAGGCCGCGCAGGCAGCCCTGCAACTCGACGATTGGACCGCTCGAGTCGCGCAACTCGAACTCGACCGCGACCAGCGCGAGCAAGCAGCGCGCGAAGGCTGGCGAGTGATCGACGATCGGTTCGCCAAGCAGCAAGCCGCGCAGCGGGCGATCCTGGCGGCCGAAAGCGAACTCGCGCAGTTGTTTCTGCGCAAAGAAACGTTCGTGCGCGAGACTCGGGGTTGGACGGAGACTCGCGACGCCCAGCGCTCCGAGCGCCAGGAGCTGGTCGAGGAAGCCCGCCAAGCGCGGGCCGCCGCCCGACGTTCCGAGGAAGCGGCCCATGCCCACGAGTTGTCGGCCGGCGAATTCCGGCTGCAACGCACGAGTTTGGCGGATCGGCTCCGCGAGGATTACGGTCTCGAGCTGGCCGAAGTGGCCGAAACCCCGCGGCCCTTCGTCGAGGATCGCGCGGCTGCCGACCAGGAGGTAGCCGACCTGCGCCGCAAGCTGAACAGCCTGGGGGGCGTGAACGTAGACGCCCTGGCCGAGCTCGACGAACTCGAGGCCCGGCACGCCCAGCTTTCCAGTCAGCACGCCGACCTGACGGCGGCCAAGCAAGCGCTCGATCAAATCATCGGCCGCATCAACGCCGACAGCCGCCGGCTGTTCGCCGCCACGCTCGACACGGTGAAGGGACACTTCGAAGAGCTGTTTCGCAAGCTATTCGGCGGAGGCGCCGCCGACATCGTGCTCGAGGAAGGGGTCGACATCCTCGAATCTGGCATCGAAATCGTCGCCCGTCCTCCCGGCAAGGAGCCGCGCAGCATCTCGCTCTTGAGCGGCGGCGAGAAAACGCTGACCTGCGTGGCCCTGCTGTTGGCCATCTTCCGCAGCCGGCCCAGCCCGTTTTGCATTCTCGACGAGGTCGACGCCGCGCTCGACGAGGCGAACATCGACCGCTTCGTCTCGGTGCTGCAAGACTTCCTGGCTTGGACCCAATTCGTGGTCGTCACCCACTCGAAGAAAACCATGACCTGCGCCCACACGCTCTACGGCGTGACGATGCAGGAATCGGGCGTATCGAAGCGGGTGTCGGTGCGGTTCGAGGACGAACAAGGCCACGCCCTCTCCGCCCGCGGGCGCGACGATTCGGAAGCGGCCTAGATCGCCCGCCGGTTGAGCGGCTGCGCCGCTCCGAGCATACTGGGGCCGCCGGACCTACGGCGCCGCAGGGGCTCCGGCTTCCCCTCTGAACGCGCACCGAGAATTGCATGAACGACGTTGGTTCGTGGAGCACTGCGCTCCGCTCGCGGCCCTGGTGGACGTTGGCCGCCTGTCTGCTTCTGGTCTTGGTCGCCGGGCCGAGAGCGTTACGGAGCGAGACGCCTGCCCCCGACCCGTCGCTGCTCACGCTCGACCGCATTTTCTCGAGCGGCGATTTTGGCAGCGACCACGGACCCGAGGTCCATTGGCTCGAGCGCGGCGGCTATGTCGGCTTCGAGGATTCCCCCCTCGGCGGTGGCAAACGCGACCTCGTCTTCCGGCATCCCGACGGCGACCGCCGCGAGGCGCTCGTGCAGGCGCATCGCTTCGCGCCGCCGGGCGACAATGGGCCGCTCTCGGTGGATTCCTACGAGTTCTCCGCCGACGGCGCGAAGCTCCTGATCTCCACCAACACCCAGCGCGTGTGGCGCACGCGCTCCCGCGGCGACTACTGGGTACTCGACATCGCCGGCGGCGAGCTTGTGCGGCTGGGAGGAGATGCCCCGCCGTCTTCGCTCATGTTCGCCCAGTTCTCGCCCGACGGCCTCCGCGCGGCCTACGTGCGCGATCACAACCTGTTCGTCCAGGATCTGCGCAGCCTCGAGGTCACGCAGCTCACGCACGACGGTTCCCCCACGCGAATCAACGGCACGTTCGATTGGGTCTACGAGGAAGAACTGCAGCTCCAGCGCGGCTTCCGCTTCAGCTCCGACAGCCGGTGGCTCGCCTACTGGCAGATCAACGACGAAGGCGTGCCTACGTTTCCGCTCGTCGATCAGCTTGCCGGGGTCTACCCCAGCGTGCGGATGATCCCCTATCCCAAGGTCGGCGAGCGCAATCCGGCAGCCCGCATCGGCGTCGCGCCGGTCGGCGGCGGCGAAACCACTTGGCTCTCGATCCCGGGCGACCCCCGCGAGCACTACCTTGCCGCGCTCGAGTGGATCGAGGGGACAGATCAACTCGTCATCCAGCAACTCGACCGGCTGCAGCAGCACAACCGCGTGTTCCTGGCGGACGCCAAGACCGGCAACGTTCGGCTCCTGTTCACCGAGTCCGACGCCGCCTGGCTCGACCATCTCAACCCGAGGCTCCACTGGCTGCCCTCTCACAAGTCGTTCTTGTGGCTGAGCGAGCAGCAGGGTTGGCGGCAGGTCTATCAGATTTCGCTCGAGGGAGAGCGCGGTCCCGCCATCACGCCGCACGGCTGGGACGTGATCGACTTCTTGGCCCTCGATCCGGCGGGCGAGTGGCTGTACTTCACCGCCTCTCCCGACAACCCCACGCAAGAATATCTCTACCGCGTGCGGCTCGACGGTTCGCAGCTTGCGCGGCTCAGCCCCGCGGACCAGCCCGGCACACACCGCTACCGGCTCTCGCCCGACGCCCGCTGGGCGGTGCATACCTATTCGACCTTCGATCGGCCGCCGCTCGCGGAGCTCATCAGCTTGCCGGAGTACCGGCAGGTAAGGCTGCTCGCCGACAATCAGTCGCTCCGCGATAAGCTCAAGGCCCTCAAGCCGGTGAAGTCGGAGTTCTTTCGTGTTGAAGCGGCGCCGGGCGTACAGCTCGACGGCTGGCGCCTGCTGCCGGCCGATTTCGACGCCGCCAAGAAATACCCCGTGTTGTTCTACGTCTACGGCGAACCGGCCGGGCAAACGGTGGCCGACTCGTGGGGCGGGAATCGGCGGCTCTGGCATCAGTACCTGGCTCAGCAGGGCTATGTGGTGATGAGCCTCGATAACCGCGGAACCGACGTGCCGCGAGGTCGCGCTTGGCGCAGAAGCGTCCATCGTCAGGTAGGCGTGCTCGCCTCGGCCGATCAAGCTGCTGCCACGCAAGCGCTGCTCGCGCAGCACAAGTACCTGGACCCGGAGCGGATTGCCATCTGGGGCTGGAGCGGCGGCGGCTCGATGACGCTCAACGCCTTGTTCCGCTATCCCAAGCTCTACAAGGCGGGACTGGCCGTGGCGCCGGTCCCCAACCAGCGCTACTACGACACGATCTACCAGGAACGCTACATGGGGCTGCCGGGGGACAACGCCGAAGGCTACCGGCAAGGTTCCCCGATAACCCATGCCCATCAGCTCGAAGGGCGGCTGCTGCTGGTCCACGGAACGGGGGACGACAACTGCCATTTTCAAGGGGCCGAGGCGCTGGCCGACGAGCTGATCGCCCACAACAAGCAGTTCGATTTCTTCCCCTACCCAGCCCGCTCCCACAGCATTTCCGAGCGGCAGAACACCACCCGGCATCTCCACGGCCTGCTCACACGGCAGCTCGAAGAGTATGTGCCGCCGGGTCCGCGCTAGCAGCGGCGCGGCCATTCACCGCCGGCATAACCGGCGCGGTCGAACCTGCTCGGCAGAGCTTACGGCAGCGCCGCGATCCGACTTATGCCGCACGACCGGTCGAGAGCGTCGACTCGTTCTGTCCGGTTTTCTTCGGCTAACTCATGGTCCGGGCAGGGATTGCCAGACCGGGTTCGCCGCCGGGTCCGGCAGGGACGCCGCAACCGGACTGGGCGTTACGACTCGCGAAAGTTTCTAAAGTCGCCCCTACCGGCGAATCGAAACTACCTTTCGGAAGGTTAGGTCGACGTGCGGACGCAAACGCTGCCCCGCACTCGAACTGCCGGCCATGGAGGGGGGAAAACCTGCCGGAAGACGCTCGCGGTCTTCCACGAAGCGCGCTCGCGGGGCACGCCGTCCCGTTTGGGTGCATTTCTTTAGCAACGCTTTCCCCCGTGCGCGACACGAGGAATTCACGGTCGCGGTGAGTGCGCCGACTTTGCGGCCACCGAACCGCAAGGAACCGGGCCGCCGCCCGGAAAAACGGCAACTGCCGGAAACCGCCGTGACCGATGTAAGGAAAGTGCCGGTCGAAGGACAGCCCACACGAGCCGCCGAAGCAAGAACGAAAACGAGCCCCAACCCAGAAGTTCGCATCCAGCGAAGGCACCGTGCCGCGTCGGCCCACGCAGCCCGGCAGCTCGCCGCGAACCGGGGCAACCCCTCCCCAGGTGAGGCGCCCGCCTCTGAACCTCCGCGGGGAGCATGTCAAAACCAAGCGAGAGTAATGGAGAGCCTCCGATGAAGGTCTTCACAACTGGTCAGGTCGCCAAGATCTGTAAAGTGGCGCCCCGCACGGTCAGTAAGTGGTTCGATTCCGGCCGCCTCAAGGGATACCGCATCCCCGGGTCGCAGGATCGCCGCATCCCGCGGGAATACCTGATCAAGTTCCTCAAGGAACATGGAATGCCCCTGGGCGATCTCGAGGACGAGGCAATGGCCAAAGTCCTCGTGGTGGGCCAGGATCAATTGCTGATCGAGAATCTCAAGCGCGAGCTGCCCGTCGAGCGGAACTTCAAGCTGGCGGTGGCCGCCAGCGGCTTCGAGGCCGGCATCCAAGCCGAGAGCTTCCACCCCGACTGCATCATCGTGGACTTCTCGATCGGTCGGATCGAGGCCCTGCAGATTTGCCAAAATCTGCGCCGCAATCCCGAATACGCCGAGACGATCCTGATCGCCCTGCTGCCCGACGACGGCAGCTCGACGAGCTTCGATCGCTCGAGCATCAACGAGACGTTCAAGAAGCCCTTCGACGTGGCCCTGTTGGCCGAACGTTTGAAGACGCTGATCGGCGCCCGCAAGGAACTGGTCTAAGACCAACTTGGCTCGGGCCGGCCGATTCGATCTCGCCGCTTGGTTGACACTTGCGAACGCCGCGGACTGACCCCCGCGGCGTTCGCTTTTTTGTTGCGCTGCTTGCTAGCAGCCCCCCTAATCGTAAAAGTCGGCGAAGTCCCTTAAACCAGCATCCTCCCTACGGCCGATAAACCGTGGCAAGAAACGGTCTTTTCGTTGCGCGCAGGATGCTGTCATGCTTCGCAAAACTCCCTGGCTTGCGGCTGTTCTCCTCGCCTCCACCGGCGTGGGCCTCTTTGCTCAAGCCCAGGAGGCCGCCGCCCCCGCCAAGCGACCGTCGCTCAGCCAACGGCTCGGCTCCTTCCGCCGCACCTTGCTGGGCGGCGAGGAAGAGCCCGGCGCCGGGCTGCAGCCGCAGCCCGACGAGCTCAACGCGCTCGAGGACCCGCGCCAAACCCCGCGCCAGGGCTCGAACCTGAACGCGGCCAACCGCGGCCCGATGGTTACGCCCGCCGGACCAACCAGCGGCGTGAGCTCACGCCGCCGGCGAACCGCTGCCGGCCCCGGGACCCCGCGGACTGCCCAAAGCATGCCTGACCGCGGAACGCCGCGCGCGGCCGGCAGCTTGCAGCAACGACTCGGCGCCATGCGCGATCCTGGGGCCGGGGGCGAAATCGTCATCCCCTCGGAGTCCGACTTCCGCAACCAAACCGGGCCGACTGCCACGACGTCCCACGGCGGTCAGCCAACCCTTGCCCGCTCCCGCCCAGTGGCGGTCGAGCCGGCGGAGGACGTGACCCCCGAAGAGCCCGAAGCCAATGCAACTGCCGCCGCGCCTGCTCGCGGCGGCTTCCGCACGGCCCGCGCACCGCAAGCAGCCGGCGAGCCGACGGTGGCCGACTCGTCGCCCACGGTGGCCAAGGCGGCCTCCGCACTCGACAACGAAACACTCCCCTCGGCCCCGCCATCGACGCCCGCGCCCGCAGCGCCTGTCGCAGCGCCCGCAGCCCCTCCGGCGGCAGTCGTTGCAACGACGACTCCTGCCGTGCGCGAAGCGGAGCGGCCGAACCTGCTGATCTCGCGCCGCAGCCCGCTGCTCACGGTCGACGTGTCGGGGCCCGAAACGGTTACGGTCGGCAAGTCGTCGACCTACGTCGTCGCGGTACAGAACTCGGGCGACGTGCCCGCCCACGACGTGGTCGTCACGGTCATGATTCCGGCCTGGGCCGATCTGACCGAGGCCAAGCCCACCGGCGGCAACGCGGCCAATCCGCTCTCGCCCGATCGCGACAAGGAGGCCGAGCACTACGAGCCCCTGCAATGGAAGCTGCCTCGCCTGGAAGGCAAAGGCCGCGAGCGCTTGGCCCTCAAGCTCACGCCACGCAAAAGCCGCCGCTTCGACCTCGCCGTGCAGTGGACCTTCTCCCCCGTCAGTTCGCAGGCCATGGTCGAGGTGCGTGAGCCGAAGCTCGAGATGAGCATCTCCGGCCCGCAGGAGGTCTTCTTCGGCGAGAAGAAGATCTACCGGCTCACGCTGGCCAACCCCGGCACCGGCGACGCCGAGAACATCGCCCTGCACGTGCAGGTAGGCCGCGGCCAAGACCAGAGCGCCACCGACCGCTTGCCGCTGCTCAAGGCGGGCGAAAGCAAAGTCATCGAGCTCGAGCTCGAGGCCCGCCAGCCCGGTTCGCTCGCCATTCAGGCCCACGCGGTCGCGGACAACGGCCTGCAGAGCGAACTGGCCGAGGAGATCGTCGTCCGCCGGGCTGCCCTGACGATCAACGTCGAGGCGCCCCCCTCGAAGTATGCCCGCAGCGAGGCGCTGTACCGCATTCACGTTGCCAATCCCGGCAACGCCAAGGCCGAGAACGTCGAGATCGTGGCGCATCTGCCGCCGGGGGCGCAACTACTGGCCGCTGGCCGCGGCGCGGCGCATGACACGGCGAACAACCGCCTGACCTGGGTTATGCCGAGCCTGGCCGCCGAGACCGAGCAGGTCTTTGAGCTGCGGTGCCTGCTGCAACAACCCGGCGAGAACCGGCTGCGGGTCGACGCGGCGGCCGCGGGCGACCTGGCCGCGGTGGGAGGCGGGGCCACGCAGGTCGAAGCGATCGCCGACCTCAAGCTCGATGTCAAGGACCCGCCGGGCGCCGTGGCGGTGGGCGATGAGGTGATCTACGAACTGATCGTCAGCAACCGCGGCACCAAGCAGGCCGACAACGTCGAGGTGTTCGCCTACTTCTCGCCTGGCATCGAACCGGTGTCGGTCGAAGGGGGCGAAGCCAAGATCGCCGCCGGCGAAGGGCTCGTCGAATTCGCCCCGCTGGGCAGCCTGCCGGCCGGGGCCGAAGTGTTGCTCAAGGTGCGGGCCAAGGCCGACCGCGCCGGCAGCCACGTCTTCCGCGGGGAAGTCGTCTGCCAGCCGCTCGAAATCAAGCTCGCGGCCGACGAGATCACCCGCTTCTACGGCTCGGAGCCGCCAGTCGCGGTGGCCGAAGCGCCGGGCGAAACGAAGAAGCGCTAGGCGCGGTTTTCTCTTCCTGCTCGGTCTTGGCGATTGCGAAGCATCATCCGCGCATGAAGAGTCCCGCTGAAAGCAGACCGAACGCAAGCCGGACATGCATCCCTGATGGCGAGCGGCCGGCGTCAGCCGGCTGACTCTGCCGGCGGCGGGAATCAATCGGCCGGCTTACGCCAGGCCGCTCGCCAGTTGCGCTATCGAAGCAGCATCGGCGCATAAAAAAGGCCCGCTGACCCTGGGAGCATCAGCGGGCACGTGGGCGGGTGGCGCCTTTTCCTCAGAGCAAGCCAACCGCTATTCGGATGCTACCGCACCCCCTGGGGGTTAGCCAGAAAATGGCAATCGCCGCTCTTAGCCCCCGGCGAGTCGCCGGGGGTCAAGGAGGGTAATTCGCCGATTGCGCCGGCCTTCGATTCTTCGTGCGTTGATCTCCCCCCGTCATTGACGGGGGGCTAACGAGCGCGGCTGGAGTACACTGGAGGGTGGTCCTTCCCCTCTCCATCGTAGAGCCTCCATGTTCACGCGCCGCGCGATCGCACTCGTCCTCGCTTTGGCGGTGGTTTGCCTAAGCCCGCGCGCTGCTGGCGCCGCGGGCGAAGTGCAGATCAGCGTCATCGACCAAGCGACCGGCCAGCCGATCGCGGGCCGCATTCACCTGGCCGATCAGCAGGGCAAACCGCGCAAGATTCCGCGGCTCCCCTTCTGGAATGACCACTCAGCCTTTCGCGGCACGCTCGATCTCAAGCTCCCGCGCGGCCACTACACGTTCCTCCTCGAAAGCGGTCCCGAGCGGCTGACGCGCGAGGGCTACTTCACGCTCGACAACTTCTCCCAGGACTCGAAGGAGGTCGACCTCAAGCGGTTCGTCGATATGGCCAAGAGCGGCTGGTACTCAGGCGACCTGCTGGTGCGCCGGCCAATTGCCGACGTGCCGCTCCTGATGCAGGCAGACGACTTGCACGTGGCCGAGGTCGTCACTTGGACCGAGAAGAAGAACGATTGGGCCAAGCGCAAGCCGCCGGCCGATCCGCTGTCGACCTTCGAGAAGGACTGGGCCTATCAAACGCTGGCCGGCGCCGATCTGGCGCATGGCGTGGTGTTCCTCAACCTCGAGCAGCCGCTCGAACTGCCGGCCAGGCTCGAAGGGGCGGCCTTGCTCGCCACGATGAAAGCTGCGCGCAAGGACGGGGCCTGGGTGCATCTCGACCGGCTCGACGCGCTCGATTTGCCGGCCTGGGTGGCGGCCGGGGCGGTCGACTCGGTGGCGGTGGCCGACAGCCGCCTCGAGCGCGACGGCATTGGCAAAGCGGCCCCCAACACGCGCGCCCGCGACGCGGTGCTCTATCCCGAACCCTACGGCCACGGCCGCTGGGTGCAGGACATCTACTTCCACCTGCTCGAATGCGGGCTCAAGATTCCGCCGGCGGCCGGCAGCGGCACCGGCATTGCCCCTAACCCGCTGGGCTACAACCGCGTGTACGCTTTTCTCGAGGAGCCCTTCAGCTACGATAATTGGTTCGAGGCGCTCAAGGCCGGGCGCGTGATGGTGACGAACGGGCCGCTCCTGCGTCCTGAAATCGTCAACCGGCGCCCCGGCCACGTCTTCGAATCAGAGGCTGGCCGGCCAATCGAACTCGAGCTGGGGCTGCACCTGGCGACCAAGGAAAAGATCGCCTATCTCGAGATCGTGCAAAACGGCCGCGTGGCCAAAGAGGTGCGGCTCGACGAGTTCGCCAAAACAGGCCGGCTGCCGCCGATCCGCTTCGAAACGAGCGGCTGGTGTCTGGCCCGGGTGGTGACCGAAGCGGCCGACACCTACCGCTTCGCCATGACGGGGCCGTTCTTCGTGGAGATCGGCGGCCAGCAGCGCATCAGCCGCCGCTCGGCCGAGTTCTTCGTGAAATGGGCCGAAGAGCGGCTTGCCCAAGCGGCCGAGGGGGAGAAGCAGATGCACCAGGACGCGCTGGCCTATTGGCGCGCGATTGTGGGGCGGAGCAACGCGGAGTAAGAGGACATAGCGTGACGAAACGATTGGCACAGGAGATCGTAGAGGGCTGCGAAGAGTTCGCTCACGCTCTCGAGCGAGGGGCCTTGCCGATCCTCGGCGTTGCTGGCGAGCAACGGGCAGATGGCAACACACGCGACGGTATCCCGGCCCGCGGACGCGTTTCCGTCCGGCGTCTGTCCTCTCCGTGCCTCCGTGTCTCCGTGGTGCAGCGGCGCTCGACCAAACCACTTACTGAATGAACCGCTCGTCCGCCTCGTCGCCATGCAGCGTGATTTCGCCGGCGTCTTCCAGCCGGCGGATGACGTCGACGATCTGCTGCTGCACCTGCTCGACGCTCGAGGCCCGCACCGGGCCCAAGTATTCCATTTCCTCGCGGAGGAGGTCGGCAGCCCGCTGCGACATGTTGCCCAGGATCTTCTGCTTGAGCGTTTCGCTCGCCCCCTTGAGGGCCATGGCCCACTGGGCGCTTTCCACGTTCTTGAGAATCGCCTGCACGTCCTTGGCGGCGAACTTGTTGATGTCGTCGAAGACAAACATCAGGCGGCGGATCTCTTCGACCAGTTCGGCGTCTTCCTGAGCCAGGCTTTCGAGCAAAGCCCGCTCGGTGGCCCGGTCGGTGACATTGAGGATCTCAGCCACGGCCTCCACGCCGCCGGCGGCCTCGAACTGCTGGCTCATCACGCTGGCCATGCGGTTGTTGAGCCCCGTTTCCACCTCTTGAATGATCTCGGGGTTGGTCTGCCCCATCGTGGCGATGCGGCGGATCACCGAAAGTTGCCGGTCGGCCGGCAACCCGCCAATTACGCTGGCCGCCTGCTGCGGCGGCAGGTGCGAGAGGATCAGGGCGATCGTCTGCGGGTGTTCGTCGATGATGAACGTCAGCAGGTTCTGGCTGTCGGCCTTCTGCAAGAAGCTGAAGGGCATGCCTTCGACCGACTGCCGGACGTTGTCCATCGTGGCGGCGGCGTTCTTGCCGAGGGCCTTCTCGACAAGCGCCTTGGCGGCGCTCAGCCCGCCCTCTTGAATCCCCATTCCCCCCGGGCTGATCGCGGCGAACTCGTCGAGCACGCCTCCCTGCTCGTCGGCCGTCACGTCGCCCAGCCGGGCAATCTCGATCGACACCGCCTCGACCTGCTTGGGGTCGAGCTTGCCCATCAGCACGGCTGCGTCGTCCTGGGGCAGGCTCATCAGCAGGATGGCCGCCTTGCGAATGGCGGGCGACGGGGCTTCGGTCTTGGTCACCATAAGCGTGGGGCGCCTGAATCGAGGACGCTAGCAGCCGGCAGCCCGCGACTCTGCCGGTCGCGCAGACTGCGCTGCCAGTATCGGCAATCGCTACGGCAAACTTGAGTCGCGGTGGAAGCTGGCGTCCACGCCCCCGCCGTCAGGTCAGCCAGCTTACGCTGGCCGCTCGCCAGGGGCGTGGGTGTCGCGGTCGAGGGCACTCTGGTTCCCTCTCCCTGTGGGAGAGGCCAGGGTGAGGGTCGGTGAACATGGAAACTGCGGCGACCCAAACGGAACCCCAACCCACGACGGCTTATCACAACGCCTTCGTGGTCCGCAACCGAACCGTCCCTCACCCCCGGCCCCTCTCCCACAGGGGCCCACAGGGAGAGGGGAGATTTCGCTGGCGAGGGGCCCGGAGTAAGCCGGCCGGCGAACGCGCTGCGAACCCCGCAGGGCAGCCTACCCCGCCACCGGCTCGGGCACGACCTCGAGCCCGACCTCGAGCACGAGCGGCCCCCAATCGGTCTCGAAGGGCACGCAGATCGGCGTCACCTCGGAGGAGAACCGCAGCAGGTGGTCTTGCCCCGTCACCACGCTCGGCAGGCTGATCGAAAGCTCGTATTCCTCGAGCTTGGCCTTGGCGGCGCCGGCGATCATGTTGGTCAATTCGCCCACGGCGTCGACGACGTCCTCGTTGATGTCGGTCGCCTCGGACATGAGCATGATCGAGGTCGCCTTGAGCGCGACCTCCTTCGACAGGCTCACCACCACGGTGCCCACCGCCTTGCCGGAGAGGCCGATCACGCCGCTGATGTCATACAGCGCCGCCGGGCCCTGGTTCTTCAGCCGCAGTTGGCCACGGCGGACCTCGCAACTGAGCATCGTCTCGAAGGCGTTGACCAACGACCCGATGAACGGATTGATGTGTTCTGCCCGCATGGCGCCGCAACGTGGACTGAGGTGGGAAAATGGAACGCCCCAAGAGCCGGGGCGTTGGGCAACCCTAGATTGCCGCCACTTCCGGTCAATCTCCAGCTAGGTCCCCCACCGGGCGGGGGAACTGTCCAAGCCGTCAGCTTGCCCGGCCGCGCGGCTTGGAGCGGTTATGCGGGCCCAGGCGAGAGCGTGCAAACGCCGAGTTGGCCGTAACACTCGTCGACCTCGAGCGTTAGCCGAGCCGGCAAAACGCCCCGCTCCGTCAACCGCGCGAGCAACCGCTGGGCGAGATAGCGCGCGAGCAGTTCGGCCGTGGTGTTGGCCACCGGCAACAGCCGGCAATCGGCCCGCGGAAACACCCAGCGGCGGTCCTGAAACCGGGCCTCCACGCTCTCGTCGTCGGCCGTCACGCGGATTTGCAGGTGCTCAGTCGGAAGCAGCACGTGGTGGTCGAGCTCCCCCACCAGCTCGCGCAAGGTTTCGCGGACGAAGACGAAATCCACCACGTAGTGGTTCTCGTCGAGCGGGCCGGCAATCTCGGCCGCCACCCGATAGTTATGCCCGTGCAGCCGCTCGCAGACGTCGCCGTCGTAGGTGATGAAATGGGCCGACGAAAAGACCAGATAGTCTTTCTCGATGCGAACGTGGTAGTGCTCGGTCATTGGCAGTGTTCGCAGCTCCAGCTTTCGGCACACGGAGTGTGCCGGCTACGTAGTAGGCACACTCCGTGTGCCGCAACTCCCGTTCGGCGCAGGATACGGTGGGGCCCCTCAAGAACGTCAGTTCATGGGAGAATCTCGAGTGCTGCTGGCCGCTAATTTGGCAACGGCAACCGTCGATTCCGCCTCAGCAATCCGCACACGGAGTGTGCGGGCTACGTCAGACTACCTCTCCGTCGACCGCTTGTCAGCCGGATTGGGCCGTTTGGGCGGGCGGGTGACGAGCCACTCGAAGCAGCCGCCGAGGAGATAGCAGATCGCCTCCCCGAGGACGCTGAATAAGATCTCGAGGAATAGACCCATACTTGCGGTTTCCTAGAATCCCGGCCAACGGCCCTTTGCTGTTCGGCGGTCGGAGCCGACAATTGGCTGTGAACGGAGGAAGCTCGGGGGACTTTCGTCCCCCGCTCGCCGAACTAACCGCTAACTCGCCGCGATGACGCTTGAAACGCTGGCCGCCGAAGATCAGCACTATGCCGAGGCCCTGTCGGCCTTGCGCGGCGCCTTGGCCCAGTACCAGGGGCTTTCCGCCGAGGAACGGGCGGCGCTCGAGGCCGATTTTGGCCACCTCCGCGACATGGTCCGCAAGCTGGAAACGGGGCGGGTCGAGATCGTACTGTTCGGCGAGATCGACGTCGGCAAGTCGGCCCTCATCAACGCCCTGGTCGGCCAGACGGTGACCGAGGTCGACGTCCGCGGCGGCTGGACCCGCGAGGTCTGGCAGGTTCCCTGGAGCGCGAGCGGCTACTGCGTGCCGGGGCTCGAGCAATCTCAAGTCGTGCTGCTCGACACCCCCGGGATCAACGAAGTCAACGGCGAAGAGCGAGCCCAAATGGCCCGCGACGCGGCCGCCCGCGCCGACGTGATCGTGTTCGTCACCGACTCCGACCTGAATGAGACCGAGTACTCGGCCCTGGTCGAGTTGGCGGCCGGCCACAAGCCGATCGTCGTGGCGCTCAACAAGATCGACATCTACACGTCGCTCGAGCGCCAGCGACTGCTCGAGGTGCTGCGCGGGGAGCGGCTGGCAGGCCTGGTGGCCGCCGAAGACGTGGTGCCCACGGCCGCCAACCCGCTCGAGCGCGAGTACATCATCGAATCGGCCGACGGCTCGGTGCGTAGCGAGCTAAGGCAGCCGCTGCCCACGGTCGAGCCCCTCAAGGCCCGGCTGCTCGAAGTGCTCGAACGCGACGGCAAGGCCCTGCTGGCGCTCAACGCCGCGATGTACGCCGCCGACAAGAGCGACCGCATCGCCGCGATCAAAGTCCGCCTGCGCGAGCAGCGGGCGAACCAGGCGATCATGAGCTATGCCGTGATGAAATCGGTGGCCGTGGCCGTGAACCCGATCTCCGGGGCCGACGTGCTCGGCGGCGCGGCGATCGACGTCACCATGGTCGTCACGCTCGGCCGCATCTATGGCATCGATCTGACCTGGAACAATGCCCGCGACCTGGTGGCGGCGATCGCCAAGGCGGCCGGCTGGATGATGCTGACCGAGGCGCTGACGCACGCGGCGAGTTGGGCCTTCAAAGGGCTCACACTGGGGGCCGGCACGGTGATCACGGCCCTGCCGCAAGGGGCGGCGGCCGGCTACGGCTCGTTCATCGTCGGCCAAGCCGCCAAATACTACTTTGAACACGGCGCCTCGTGGGCCGGCGAAGCCCCCAAGACGGTCGTCACGCGGATTCTGCAAAACACCGACAAGGAGTCGGTGCTCGAACAGCTCAAGAGCGAGATCGGCAAGAAGATTCGGTTGAATAGGCACGCGGGGCGATGAGGCCGAGACGTTGTACGATGATGGCTGGGCAGTTCGTCTTCGGGTCGCGAGATCGTGAATGCTTGGCGGGAGAGTCTTGATCGGCTTACAGGCGTCCTGGCCCACTGGGTTGGGCTTGTGGGTGTCGTTTTGCAGGTCTACACGATCCTGTTGTTCCTCTACACCTGGTATCGGGCGGATGAACTTGGATTGGCGAGGGTTGCAATTGGTTGGACCGGGAACCGTGGCCCATGGTGTCACCACGCCGAACTCGAGGTGTACGTCTCGGAGATGATCCTTGCTTCCCTGGGCGGCTGCATGCTGATGTTCGTGGCGGTCTTGTTTGAACGCAACCTTTGGCGATTGGTTGCTTTCGTGCTAAGCGCCGCGATTGCGTTTGGCTTCGTCGCGACCCATTTTTGGCTCATCGACTAAGATTGCGGTGCTTTGCGAAGCGGAGAACGCAACATGAACCTAACTTCGCTCTTCGCCGGTATCGCCCTGCTGCTCGCCCTGGCCGCTCCGGCCGCCGCCTCCCCGCCTCTCTCCCCCGAAGACTCGCTCAAGGCCATCCACCTCGCCCCCGGCTTGCGTGCCGAGCTCGTGGCCGCGGAGCCTGAGGTCGTCGATCCGGTGGCGATTCGCTTCGACGAGCGCGGCCGCTTGTGGGTGGTCGAGATGCGCGACTATCCCTCCGGGCCGCACGAAGGCCAAGCGCCGCAATCGCGGATTCGCGTGCTGGAAGACGCCGACGGCGACGGCCGTTACGAAACAGCCCACACGTTCGCCGAAGGGCTCGCCATGCCGACGGGTCTGCAACCGTGGAAGGGGGGCGTGTTCGTCACGCTGGCCGGGCGGCTGGCCTACCTCAAGGACACCGATGGCGACGGCCGCGCCGATCTCGATGAAACCTGGTTCACCGGCTTCGCCGAGGAGAACGAGCAGCTCCGGGCAAACCACCCCAAGCTGGCCCTCGATGGCTTCATCTACGTGGCCAGCGGGCTCCGCGGCGGCGTGGTGCGGAATGCCCGCAGCGGCGAAGAGCGGACGGTGAACCTGCGTTCGGCCGATTTTCGCTTTGATCCGCGCAGCGGCGAGTGGGACACGGCGGCCGGCAACTCCCAGTTCGGCCTGACGTTCGACGACTTCGGCCGCCGCTTCCTCTGCGAGAATCGGCATCCGCTGCGGCACGTGGTCCTCGAGGAACGCTACCTGCGGCGGAATCCGCTGCTGGCCGTGCCGGCGGTCTACGAGAACGTGGCCCCCAGCGACGCCGCCTCGCGCATCTGGCCGCTCACCCGGCAATGGACCACCGCGGGCTTCCACGCCGGGCAGTTCACTGCGGCTTGCGGCGTGGAAATCTACCGTGGCAGCGCGCTGCCGCGCGAATACTACGGCCACGCCTTCACCTGCGAGCCGACCGGCAGCCTGGTGCACTGCGAACGCATGCGTCCCCATGGCGCCACGTTTCGCTCCGAGCCGATGTTCGCCGACCGCGAGTTCTTGGCCTCGACCGACGAGTGGTTCCGCCCGGTGAACCTGGAGCACGGCCCTGACGGCGCGCTCTACGTGGTCGACATGTACCGCCAGGTGATCGAGCATCCCCACTGGATGCCGGAGGAGATGAAGTCGCGGCTCGATTTTCGCGCCGGGGACGACCGGGGGCGGATCTACCGGATCGTGGCGGAGGACGCGCGGCTCGATCTCGCGCTGCGCAGCCCGCAACTCGCGGAAGCCTCGGTAGCGGAGTTGGTTACCGCGCTCGACGACCGCAACGGCTGGACGCGCGACACGGCGTTTCGCCTGCTGCTCGAGCGCGAGGAGCGCGAGTGCGTGGCAGAAATTGGACGGCGATTTCCCGCGCTCGATCCGGCAGGCAGGGCCGCGGCCTTGTGGGTGGTCGACGCCTACGAGGGTCTCGACCAGGGCCTGGTGCTTCGCGCGCTGAATGACAAACATCCCGGCGTTCTCGAACAGGCCTGCGTGTTGCTCGAGCCGGTGTTCTCGTCTCCTCCTCTGCGGCAGACTCGTGCCGCTACCGCCCTTCAGTCGCGGCAATTCCGCCAAGAACTGTTCTTGCGAATTCCTTCATCCGCACTTGAGCGCGATCCGCGGCTCGGCTTCCAAATGGTTCTTTCCACGGGAGGAGCGAGCTTCGCAAGGGACTCTCTGCCGCATCCGCGCGCGGCCTGGGAACAGGGCGGCGACCCGTGGGTTCGACGCGGACTCCTCTGCGTGCCGCCGGAGCAATTGGCCAACTACCTGGCTACGCTGATTGGGTATGTGCAAGGGCAAAACAATCCAAGTCCTCCCGGTTTCCGCGAGGTCGTCCGCGAGGTCGCGCAAACGATCGGCCGTCAAGGCAGTCCCTATCACGCCCAGGAGGCCATGAAACAAAGCGCTTCGTTGGCCAAGCATCCGCAAGGAGCGGCCATCGTCCAGGCGCTGCGATTGGGCTTGGCGGAAGGTCTCGCGGCCGCCAAAGAATTCGCCGCCGCCGATCAGCTCGCGGCCCCCGCGGCGCAAGCCGCCGAGGCATGCGCTCGCGACGCCAACCAGCCGAACGACCTCCGGCTTCAGGCCGTGGAACTGTTGGCCTTTACTCCTCCCGCCACAACCGTTCCTGTCTTGGCGGCCATCGCCACCGACCTCGATGCCCGCGAGCTGCACGAAGCCGCCGTCCGCTCGCTCGGGAGACAGCGAGCGCCGGAAGCCGCGGACGCCCTGCTCGAACTCCTCACCAAGACCACGGGCCCAGTCCGCCGCACGGCGCTCGATGGGTTGTTGGGCGACGACGCTCGGCTTGAAAAGCTCTTGGGCGCAATCGAAGCCGGTGATCTACCCCCCGGCGAAGTTGATCGAGCACGCGTCGAACCGCTGCGCCAGCACACAAAGGCCGCGATTCGCGCGCGGGTAGAGGCGCTCTGGCCGGCGCGAAATCAAGAAGACCTCGCGCGTGTACGCCCCAGCTATTTAGCGGCCCTGGCCGGCCCCACCGATCCTGCCCGAGGGCGCGAGCTGTTTCGCCAGCACTGCGCCACGTGCCACCGCGTCTCCGGCATCGGCACGGCGGTTGGGCCTGACATCGCGGAGTTGCTCGGCCGCACCCGCGAGCAACTTCTGAACGACGTGCTCGAGCCCAGCCAGGCGATCGACGGCGCCTATCAGGCCTACCTGGTGATTACGACCGATGGGCGACAGCACACCGGCCTGCTTGCCGCGGAGACCGACTACACGCTCACGCTCAAGCAGGCCGACAACCAGGAGACGCCGATCCTGCGCCGCGAGATCGAGCGGATTCAATCGACAGGCGCTTCGTTCATGCCGGCTGGTTTCGAAAAGACACTCGACCCGCAGTCCATGGCCGACGTGATCGCGTTCCTCAAGGAGTGGCGGTTTCTCGAGGAGCGGTAGAACTCTAGAAGACGAGCGTGGCGAGCGGCCTGGCGTAAGCCGGCCGGTGAAGCGCCGCCAGATCTCCTGCACCGGGAGGTCAGCCAGCTTACGCTGGCCGCTCGCCGGGGGCGTGAGCGGCGGGGTCGCGGGCCTTCTGGTTCCCTCTCCCTGTGGGCCCTGTGGGAGAGGGCTAGGGTGAGGGGTCGGTGGAGATGGGAGATACGACGCCTCAAGCTGAAACCGTGGGCCCGTGACGGCCTCTGAACAAGGCCGGCGTGGTTCGCAGCCCAATCGTCCCTCACCCCGGCCCTCTCCCACAGGGAGAGGGAGACGAGCGGCGTGATTGATCGGAGTTGGCGGCGGGGTTACGATGCGGCGCATCCCGCCCTCTGCTCGATCTTCTTCCCACCTGCCTGGAGCATGCTGCGATGGCTCTCTCCCGCCGTCAGTTTCTGGAGCGCGCCGCTGCGCTCGCCGCCGTGCCGTCGCTGGCCGTTCGCCCGCGACGAGTAGCGGCCGCCGAGTCGACTTCGCCCAACGAGAAGCTCGATCTGGCGATCATCGGCGTCGCGGCCCAGGGGGAGTACAACACCGACAACGTGACGAGCGAAAACATCGTCGCCCTCTGCGACGTCGACGCCCAGCGGCTCGCCAAAGCCGCCGAGCGTTTCCCCAAGGCCCGCCAATACAAGGACTACCGCCAGTTGCTCGAGCGGCAGGAGCTCGACGGCCTGGTTATCGCCACCCCCGACCACAGCCACGCCATTCCGGCAGTGAGGGCTTTGCGCCGCGGGCTGCACGTCTACTGCGAGAAGCCGCTCGCCCACGACGTCTACGAGGTCCGCCAAATCCGCGAGGCGGCCAAGCAGTCGGGGAAGGCCACGCAGATGGGAACCCAGATCCACGCCGGCGACAATTACCGCCGCGTCGTCGAGCTGATCCAGGCGGGCGCCATCGGCAAGGTGGAGCGTGTGCACGTGTGGGTCAATGTGGGCACAAGACCGGGCCGGCGCGTGCGGCAGAGCACACCGCCGGCCTACGTCGACTACGACCTGTGGACCGGCCCCGCGCCGCTGCGGCCGTTCGACGAGAGTCATTTCCACTTCAACTGGCGATACTGGTACGACTTCGGCAACGGCGTGCTCGGCGACTTCGGCTGCCACTACATGGATTTGCCGTTTTGGGCCCTCGACTTGCAACCGCCTACCACCGTGGTCGCCCGCGGCGAGAAGACGTACGAGGGCGACAACGACGTACCGGACAACATGCAGGTCGACTACCAGTTTGCCGCCCGCGGCGATCGTCCGCCGGTGCAACTCACTTGGTGGCACGGCGGCTGGCGTCCGGAAGGGGCCGAGGCCTATGGCAAGGGCTCGGCCGTGTTGTTCGAAGGAGACTTGGGACGTGTTTTGGCGGACTACGGCTCGCATCAGGTCTTCCTGCAAAACGGCAAAGACGTGGTGACGCCGCCGCAAACGATTCCAAACTCGATCGGACATCACGCCGAGTGGATCGCCGCTTGCAAGACCGGCAGCCCCACGACTTGCAATTTCGATTACTCGGGCGCCCTGGCCGAGGCGGTGTTGTTGGGCAACGTGTCGTACTTGGCCGGCGGCAAGCTGCTCGAATGGGACGCGGAAAAGCTGGCGGTTGCGAACGTGCCCGAGGCGGCGCGCTATCTGCGCCGCGAGTATCGGCCCGGCTGGTCGCTCTGAGCCGGTCTGCGGCGCATGCCGCGGGCCAGAGTGACAGATTCTCCAGACAATCAAGGCGACGAGCGATGCGCAATCGATGGCTGGCGGGAATTGCAATGGTGATGGCCGTGGCAGGTTTGGCAGGCTTGGCAGTGAGCCAACAGCCAAACCGCGTGGCCCCGTTCATGCGGATCAAGCTCACCCACGCCGAAAAGCTGCTGGGCGCCCTGGCAGTGGAGGACTTCGAAACGCTGGCCCGCGAGGCCCAGCAGATCAGCCTGCTGACACAGGACGAAGGCTGGCAGGTGCTGCAGACCCCCAGCTACCTCCGGCACAGCCTGGAGTTTCGTGAGACGGCCGATCGGCTGGCCAAGGCGGGGCGGGAGAAGAATCTCGACTCGGCGTCGCTGGCCTACGTCGAATTGACGATGCGGTGCGTGAATTGCCACAAGCACGTGCGCGATGTCAGAATGGCGGAGGCGCCGGACGCGCCGACGCGGCGAACCAGCGCCCAGTAAGCCCCTTCAGCCCCCGCAACGAGCCCTTTGCCATGCCCTGGTTGCCGAAGCAGAACGTGGTGGCGCCGGTCGACTTCTCCGAGCAGTCGTTCAACGCAGTCGACCAGGCGCTCGAACTGGTCGCCTCGCCGTCGGCGCTGCACCTGATCCACGTGCTGCCGGTGGTGATTCCGGCCGACCCAGGCGTGGTGTGGACCTCGATCGACGACGAAAGCCGCCGCCGGCACGCCCGGAAGGCGCTCGAGGAGCGACTTTCAGCCCCCAAGTACCAAGGCGTGCAAATCCAGATCGAGCTGGGGGACCCCGGGCACGAGATTGCAGCCTATGCCGAGCGAATCAAGGCCGACCTGATCGTGGTCCCCTCCCACGGCCGCACGGGCCTTACGCGGCTGCTGATCGGCTCCGTCGCCGAACGAGTGGTGCGGCTGGCCCACTGCCCGGTGCTGGTGCTAAAGCACTAAGGGCGTCGTTTGCGTCGGCCGCACCGCGCCTTTCGGCCGACGATTGACAACCCCCGGTCCCCGCTTACCCTAAAGAGGAAAGCGCTGCCGGTTCGGTGCCGGCGGCGCATTCTCGAGGGGAACTCTGCGGATGACCATCGACGCAAACCTGGCAAAGACCCGGTTTCGTGTGCCGGAGCACGTTTGCGTGCAGTCGCTGGCGGGGGAGTTGGTGTTGCTCAACGTCAATACCGGCTATTACTTCGGCCTCGACGAGCAGGGCAAGGCATTCTTTGACGCCCTGACCGCTGGGCCCCCCGTGGGTGCGGCGATCGAGGCGCTGCTGGAGCGCTACGACGTGCCGGCCGAGCAACTCACGGCTGACTTTCTCGAGCTCTCCGCCAAACTCCGGCAGCATGGACTGGTCGTCGATGCTGCGGAAGCTTAAGCGTTTCGTGTCGCTGCCGGCGGCGCAGCGCAGCGACTTTCTGCGTTCGCTGGCGCTTTTGCTAGGCATTTCACTTGGGCTACGACTCTTCGGCTTTCGGCGTTGCCACGGTTGGCTCGTGAAGCCGACGCGTGAAGGGCCGCTGGTTGACGTTCCGTCGGCCGCGGAAACCGCCCGGATGGTCGCGGCCGCGTGTGCGTTTTTGCCCTTGCGGCCCACTTGTCTCACGCGCTCGCTAGCGCTGACCCGTCTCCTGCGCCGCCACGGCCAGCCGGCAGAGCTGCGCATCGGCGTAAGGAAGGTCAACGAGCAATTTGCCGCCCACGCTTGGGTCGAATGCCAGGGAGAGGCCTTTGGCAGGGGCGACGGGGGGCCGGAGTACGCGCCTTTTGAACGAATCACCCCATCCGCCTAAGTTGTTTGCGGTGCTGCGGATGCGGCCAATACCGCTTCTGGGAAAAGAAATACCCCCCAAGAGCGTTGACGAGCACAATCGAAGCGATCAGAATAACCGGCAATGCCACGCCGACAGGGTTCTTTGGCTGTGCCTCGATTTTCTCGCGCTGGCCTTTAGAGACACTACCCTAAGTCCTCCCCAGATTGCGGACCGCCGGGATCATCCTGGATTTAGCGCGCTAGGTTGGTAACAACGCACACTCCTTCGTTTCAGCTTTGAGGAAGACGACATGTCGAATCGCGACGCCATCGAAAACAAGCAGAGCCGCGAGGCTAAGCACGCCTACGCGAAGCCCAAGCTGGTCGAGTACGGGCAGATGCGGAAGTTGACTCTGCACCACAGCGGTAAGGGTAAGGGTAAGGGTAAAGGTGACGACTGATGGCCTTGATTGGCCGACGGGACGGGGGCTGAATCTCCCGATTCAAGACACCTGGCAGCCTGCGGGCCGAGCGGCCCGAGGGCTGCCTTTTTCGTTGGCAGGGAATATGCCGCCCGGGCAATTGCGGCAGCGTCTTGCACGGACGGACTTCCCTTGCCCAAGATGAAGATTCGGGGAGATTGCCGCTCCCGGAAGGCGGTTAGCGCGAACAAATCGAGTTCTGCGGCCAGCAGGCCGTGCACTCGCGAGGCAGGCAGGCGAGGATCGGATGTCGAAGTGCGCGTCCTATGACTACCACGTCTATGGACAGACATTTTCGAGCGATCGGGAGTTCCTTTGTTGCCTGTCGCCAGGACTCCGGCCGCCGACTCTACATCTCTCCTTTGCGCCGGCGCCCCCTTGGTCTGCCGAGGATTGGAAACGCTCCGTTCGCGTTAGTCCGCCGGCTCCTGATCGAGGAATCGAAATTGGACGTAGTGAGCGCGGTTGGAGCATGCGGCTACCCGAGATCGCCGAGTTTTCGTCGGAAGGCGACCGCTTCCTCGGCCATCTAGTCGATCCCGACGCCGCGATCCTCGGCGAACTGGCTTTCTTGGATTGCGCGCTCCCGTTTTTCCTGGAGCTTGGCGGTGTCCCCTTCTTGCATGCCTCGGCGGTGGAATACCGCGGCCGCGCGATTGCCTTCTCCACTTTTGCCGGAGGCGGAAAGTCCTCGCTGACGACCGGATTGACGCTCCGCGGCCACGCCTTCGTGACGGACGACGTATTGGTGCTGCGGCCCTCCGCGGCGGGTTGCCAGGTCTACCCGGGTTATCCGCAAATTCGCCTGTGGAAAGATTCCGCCGAGCGTCTGTTGCCGGCAGGCACGCATGATGAACTTCACGCCACCTGGCCAAAACGCCGCGGCTTCGTGAAACGCTGGGCGCCCGTCGCCGAAGCCCCGCTGCCGCTGGCGGCGATCTACCTGGTCGAGGCTACCTCCGACGGCGGGCCGGTGGAGATCTCCGACGTGCGGGGGCAAGCGGGATTCTTTCAACTGCTCGAAAACTCCCCGGCGGTGGCTGCGCTCGACTTTGCGGCGCAGGCGGTGCGGACGGGCCAGTTCGGAGATCTGCTGCGGACCGTGCCCTTGCGGCGGCTCCGCTACCCGCGCGACTACGCGGCCTTGCCGAGCGTGTTGGCGGCGGTCGAGGCCGACGCGGAGAAGTTGGCGTGAGCGACTCCACGACATCGCCCGCCGACGTGTTGCAGCGCAAGAGCCGTACCTTTGCGGCGCAGCTGAGGCTGTTGCCCGCAGCCCTCGGCATGGTTTGGCAGTCGGCCCGACGTTGGTTCCTGTTGTGGACCACGCTCGTCATCCTCCAAGGTCTCCTGCCCATCGGCCTGGTTTATGCCACAAAGGTGCTCGTCGATCGCTTGACGGCCGACACCTGGGCCTGGCAAACGTTGGCAGGCCCCGTCGCAGTGATTGCCGCGGTCATGTTGCTGACCGAGGCGCTGCGGGTGTGGGCCAACTACGTGCAAACGGTGCAGGCCGATTTGCTGCACGAGTACATTAGCGCTCGCGTCCACGCCAAGTCGGCCCGCGTTGGCCTGTCGTTCTACGAATTGCCGGAGTTCTTCGACCACCTGCATCGGGCACAGTCCGAAGCGCTCTACCGCCCGGCGATGCTGCTCGAAAGTCTCGGCAGCTTGTTGCAGCACGGCATCACCTTGACCGCGATGGTGGCCTTGTTGCTGACGTACACGGTCTGGCTGCCCTTGGCGCTGGTGCTCAGCACGGCGCCCGCCTTTTGGGTTGTCTTGCGCCACGCCGTTCAGCAACACCTTCTGCGGGAGCGCAGCACGCCGGATCAGCGCCGCGCGCGCTACTACGACTGGGTGTTGACCGCGCCTGAAACCGCGGCCGAGCTGCGGCTCTTCGACCTGAGCGGGCATTTCCAGACGCTCTACGCGGAAACTCGCCGCAAGCTGTATCGAGAAGCGCATCGCCTGGCCCGCCGCCGCAGCGCAGCCGATTTGGGCGCGTCGGCCATTGGCCTGGTGGCCGGAGGCGGCGCGTTCGCCTGGATCTTGGTTCGCGCCGCACGGGGACAGGCGAGCCTGGGAGACCTCGCCTTCTTCTACCAGGCTTTCGCCTACGGCCAACGCATGATGCACGCGCTGCTGCAGCAGGTCGGCCAGTTGTATTACAACAGTCTGTTCCTGAGCAGTTTGCACGAGTTCCTGAGCTTGCCCGACGAGTCGCCGTCCCAGCCGCTCGAGCCGGCGCCGCCGCGGTTGCTGCGGGAGGGCATTCGCTTCGAGGGGATCGCCTTCCGCTACCCCGGCAGCGAACGTCAAGCGCTGTGCGGACTGAACTTCGTAATTCCGGCCGGCCGCAACGTGGCCCTGGTGGGACCGAACGGTTCCGGCAAGAGTTCCATCGTCAAGCTGCTGTGCCGCTTCTACGACCCCGATCAGGGCCGCATTACGTTCGATGGCGTCGATCTCCGCGAACTGCCATTGGCCGAGGTCCGGCGGCAAGCGACCGTTCTGTTCCAGCAGCCGGTGCACTATCAGGCGACCGTAACCGAGAACATTGGGTACGGCAGTTGGCAAGGCAAGCCCTCGGCGGCCGAAGTCGTCGAGGCCGTGGAAGCGGCCGGCGCCGAAGGCATCGTGGCCGAATTGCCGGGCGGGTATCAGCAATTCCTCGGCAAATGGTTCGTCAACGGCACGGAACTCAGCGCGGGGCAGTGGCAGCGCATTGCGCTGGCTCGGGCCTATCTGCGCAAATCCCCCTTGCTGATCCTCGACGAGCCCACGAGCGCCATGGACCCGTGGGCCGAAGCTGAATGGGTGGGACGTTTTCGCGAGCTGGCGGCCGGCCGGACCGCGGTCTTGATCACGCATCGGTTTCCCATCGCCCGCCACGCAGATTTGATCTATGTGGTCGATCAGGGACGGATCGTGGAAGCGGGCACGCACGAAGAGCTGTTGCAGTCCGGAGGACTCTACGCCGAGTCGTGGCGCGCGCAAACTCAAGAGGAGGGCCTGCGCACGCCATGAGCAACCAGCGTCCGCCAGCGGAACTCGAATTTGCGATCCTCTGTGCGCGAACGGCCTGGGACCCTGCCTGCGAGCGCCAAGCCGCGGCGCTGGCCGCGAAAATCGACTGGCGGCTGCTCCTGCGAGAGGCCGCCTGGCACGGACTCCTTCCGTTCGTGTTTCGCCGGCTGCAGCAGGTCGGCCCTTGGTCGTGTCCGCCCGAAGTGTTCGCCGAGTTGCGCACACTTTCACTCGGAATTGCGATTCGCAACAACCACTTGTGGCGGCAGTTGTCGCAAGTGATCGAGCGGCTCGAGGGTGCGGCCGTTCAAGTCGTCGTGCTCAAAGGCTTGGTCTTGTCCCACCAGATTTGGGGCGACATCGAAACGCGGGCGTCCTGCGATCTCGACCTGCTCGTCCGCCCGGAGGACATCGAGCGCGCGCTGCATTGCGTTCACGAATTGGGCTTCGCCCCGGTTGGAGAGGCGGCTGCGGGTTGGCTGCCCGAACAACTGCGGATCGAGCAGGAAATCCATCTCTGGAAGGAGGCCGCGCAGACCGAAGTCGATTTGCACTGGCGCTTGCACCGTCCTAACTATCGAATGAGCCCGCGAACTGAGGAGCTATGGGAGCGCGCCGGGGCGGTCGAGATCAACGGGCAGCGATTTGACACGCTGGGGTTGTCAGACAACCTGATGTTCTTGGCCATGCACGCGGCGAAACACGATTGGTCGGCGGCACGATGGCTGGTCGACATCGCCGAACTGCTCCGCGGCAACGAAGTCGATTGGGATGGCCTCGGCCGTCGCTGCCGCGAATGGAGCACCGTGCGTCTGTGGCATGCGACGCTCCAGATCTGCACGGAATGGCTGCAGTTGCCGCTGCCAGCCGCCGTCGAGGCCGAAGTCTTGGCGGATCCCGGCGCACAGCGGTTGGCGGCTGAAGTAGGGCGACGTTGGCGCTTACCCGCCCCGACGGAGGAGCCGCGGCCGCCCCTGCCTTGGCGCCGCTTGTTCTTTCGGGCGCTCGATTCGCGCGCCGATCGCGTACGGCTAGTGTTCGATTTTTGGGCCAAGCCCAGCGTCCACGACTGGAAGTTCTGCCCGTTGCCGCGGCCCCTCTGGCCGCTCTACGCGGCGATCCGACCGTTGCGCGCGGTGACGCAAGGCGCCGCCCTGAGGAAGTATCTTGGCCGGACAAACTGCGTCTAGTCGAGTGCTCGCCGACGGTCACTTGAGGATTCGGAACATATTGTGGTGCGAATCGGTGAACGTGGGGAGTGCAGGCCTGTCTTCGATTTGTTGAGCGGCCTCCTTGATGCGCGGATGTTCGAGGAAGGCCTTGTTCTTGGTCACAAGCACCTGTTCCGAGTGCTGACGCCAGGGATCGGCGCTGGGCGCCTTGTCGGGATCGTCGACCACGAGCACGGCCTGCATCCCACGTTCGCTGGCCAGCCGCTTGATGACCGGCGGGAGATCGACATAGCGATTGGTGACCTGGAACACGAGCACGCCGTCGTCGGCCAAATGCTGCTCGTACAGCTCCATCGCTTCGCGCGTGATCAGGTGCATCGGGATGGCGTCGCCGGAAAAGGCGTCGACGCCGAGTAAATCGTAGCGCACGCTCGGCTCACGCTCCAAGCTGGAGCGCCCATCCCCCAGCACGATGCGGGTCTTGGCGGGAGTGTCGCGCAAGTAACTGAACTCCCGTGCTTGCACATCGACCACGGTCGGGCTGATCTCGTAAAAGGTCATTTCGTCGCCTGCGCGTCCGTAGGCCGCCGCGACTCCCGCCCCCAGACCGATGATGCCCACCTTGCGCGGTTGGGGCCGCAAGTCGATCAGCGCCGCAAAAGTGCGGCCGTAGCCCGAGGTGGGGCTAAAGTAGTCCGAAGTTTGGCCCTTGTGCTCGGCGCCCAGCAGTTGGCCGCCGTGGATGATGCCGCCGTGGTACATCGCCCGATAGGCGACGCCTTCATGCTCGTCGTCGGCGGTGCGGACCACGCCGTAGAAATCGCGCTCCATCGCGCGGGTTCCGGCCGCGTACCGGTCGGCGGCGACATAAGCGTAATAGCCCGTCACCCCAAGCACCAGCAACCCGGCGACCCGCTCGGCCCCGCGAATTTGGACGATCGCCAGCGCGACGCCCACGGGCGCCGCCACGGCAAGCCGCCGCCAGGGAACCTCCGATTTCCACAGCACCACCGCGACGGCGGCCGCGACCGCCGCGCCGGTGAGCCCAACCCAACGCCGAGTCGACGCTTCGCTCCAGGGTTTCCCCACGCCCGAGATCTGCACGAGCAGGACGAGAGCCAGCAGGACCAGGGCGACGTTGATCTCGAAGTAGCCTGAAAACGCCAAGGGGGCCAAGATCGCAATCAGCACCGCGCCCAGCGCGCCGCCGAGCGACACCATCAGGTAGAAACGCGTCAGATAGCGGGGGTGCGGCTTCGCGCGCGACAGTTCCCCATGACAAACCATGCACGAGACGAACAGCCCGCCGAAGAAAAGGAACGTCGCCACGCGCAGGTCGAGCGACGAGATCTTCCAGGCCATGGCTGGAATCGCCAACATCGCCGCCGGCAGGAAGAATTCACGCACGTACCAGCGCGGGTGATCGAAACAGAGGATCAGCGTGATCAGATACAAGGACAGCGGCAGCACCCAGAGGAAGGGAACGCTGGCGATGTTTTGCGTAATGTGATTGGTGACGCCAAGCAACATGATGGAGCCCATCGCCGATAGCATCAGCCAGCGGGCTTGGTCGACCCACGAAGGCGCTGGCGCAACGCCAACCCGGTCTGGGCTCGGCGGCAATTCAGGCAGGGGAGCCTGCAGCGTGAGCCAACCAGCCGCGCCGCACACGACCACGAAGCCGGCGTAGAGCAACGACCAGCCCCAGGCCAGCCAAGGCAGGGGGAACCATGGTTCGAACAGCACCGGGAACCCCAGCAGCGCCAACAACGAGGCGAAGTTCGACAGGGCAAACAGCCGATACGGCGCCTCGGCCCGAAAACGCCGCACGTACCAAGCCTGGAGCAGGGGGGTGGTCGCCGAGAGCAAAAAGTAGGGCAAGCCGATCGTGGCCAACAGCAACAGCAGGATGCGCAGGACCGGCTGCTCGTCGCCGCGCGGCTTCCAAGTTTCCGAAGCCAGGATCGGCAGCGTGAACAACGAGACGGCCAACAAGACCAGGTGCAGCCTCGCTTGGGCCTTGATTCCCAGTGGATGCGTGGCGTCGGCATATGCGTAGCCGGCCAAAAGCAGGCTCTGGAAAAACACCAGGCACGTCGTCCACACGGCGGCCGATCCGCCGAACCAGGGCAGGATCTGCTTGGCGATGAGCGGCTGCACGAGGAACAGCAGAAAAGCGGAGAGGAAGATGGTGCCGGCGTAGGGAAGCGCCGTTGCGCCGGGCTCGACCCCCGAGGGGGACCGATCGGAGGGAAGGTTGCTCATGCGGTGCTCTGCAGAGTTGTCGGTCATGGACGGCGGGCTCGCTTGCCGCTGCGCTAGATCGCTCTGCCCACGGCGTGGCCATAGTCCGTGTCGCCGAAGTAAAGGAGCTCGAGACCTGCGGCCTGAAGTTCGGCGGCCAACTCCTCCCGGCGGAAATAGTGTGCGTAGGACGGCGTGAGGGAGTCGCCGAGATCGATCGGTTCGCGCCTCAGCACGGTTCGCAAGCCGTTGGCGACCGCACGCATCAGCCGGAAGTAGGGGGTGTCTTCGTCACGCGTGAAGAACGAGAGCAAAAGCGGGGCGCCGTCCTTCAACCGACCGCGGAGAGCGCGGAGGAATGCAATCCGCCGTGCGCGTCCTTGGATCAGCATGTAGGACCCCCAACCTACGACGATCGCGCCGTATTGCTGTGCGCCTGCAGGCGCCGAGTCGGGAGCGACGAGCCGCACGACGCACGGCACCTGCTCAGACTCGAGAAAGCGGTTGGCGCTCGCCACCAGCCGCGGATTGCATTCAACGGCATCGAGCTGATAACCCCGCTTGTGCAGGGCTAAGACCTCGCGTCCTCCGCCTGCCGCCGTGACCAAGAGGCGCCCGGCCGGAGGAAAGAAACGGTCGACCATCTCTCGTTCCCAGTCAGACAATCCTTTGCGGTTGTAGTCGGAGCTCTGATAGGCGGGACGTTCGTCGTAATACTGCTCGCACGCAGCATCCAAAAGCGGCTTGTCGAGCACGCCCAACCAGAATCCGTTGTGCAGCGCCTCGAGCCCCACTTGAAGCCGCCCGAAGCTGCGTTGCGAAAGCTTGCAGGCCCGTACGAGCCAAGGCCGGGACTCGGCCCGAGACGGAACGAAATCCGGCGGTTCGCCGACGGGAGACGCCGCCTTTGCAGGGGAGGTGGGGCAGCAATCGGATGCGGATTGGGTCGACATGCTTCAGCCGGGCGTTCGCGTTGCCTGGCCGGCATTGGAGTCGAAGCCTGCCCCCAATCCAACCCCGGCCCCAGCAGCTTACCCTAAGTGGCGCGCCGGGGGGCGTCAAGGATCGGGACCCGCGCGAGATTGACGGTCGCTGGGTTTTTGCCCGATCGCGGCAGTTCTAGCGGCTTTGGGGCCTCGAGGCGCAACCGGCCTGGAGCGGCGGTTCGACTTGACACTGCCAACCACGCGCCGCCATGTTGGGCGAAGCGAGCTACTGCCTGCACCGACCATGGGAGGGTCCGTTGATGCCGCCTCTTGCCGAACTGGCCGCCGATCGCGCGGCGCGGAATTCGCGGTCCTTAGCCGACGTTCGCGGCGTGGGGCCCGTCTCCGGCCGCAACGTCTCTTTACGATTGGGCCCAGACGGCGAGGAGTTCGAGATCCGCTCTCCCGCCGGAGAGCTCGAACTCCGTATTCTGCTCACGCCCGAAGGCCCCGTGCTGCGGCTCGAGGCCGCCCGCATCGAAGTGCAGGCGGCGGAGAAGTTCCGCGTCGATTGTGGCGAGTTCCACGTGGCGGCCGAACGTGGGCTGCACCTTCAGGCGGACGAAACGGTGCAAATCGAGGCCGACCGGATGCGTGTCCGCACGCAGGACGACATTCGCCTGAACGGCAGCTTCGTGCGGCTCAACTGCCCCGAGTAGACGTCTGGTCCCCTCCCCCGCAAGGACGCGAAACATGCCGCCGATCGCTCAGCTCACCAGCATGCACGTGTGCCCGATGCTCGACGTGCTGATTCCCCACGTGGGCGGACCCATTGTGGGTCCCGGCGCGACGACGGTGCTCGTCGGCGGGCTGCCAGCGTCGGTCGAGGGAGACATGCTCGTGTGCGTGGGCCCGCCCGACGACGTGGTGCTCGGTTTTCCCACGGTGCTGGCCGAAGGACGGCCGGTGACCGTGGTCGGCGTGAGCATGACGGCCCACGGCGGCGACGTCGTCGGCCCCGGCGCCGTCACCGTCGAAGTCGGCTGATCTCTCTCCCTCTCCCCGTGGGAGAGGGCTGGGGTGAGGGCCGGCGAAGTTTTCGATTTCCCTGTCCCTCTTCATCGCGCCCCATGTCCCAGCCCCCCGTTCAGCCGCGTATCCTTTCGCGCCGCCACCAGCGCCTCTCCCCCTGGGTTCAAATCCTGGAAAAGCAGATCGAGTTCACTCCGGGCGCTGCGCCGCAGGCCTATCACTTCGTGGCTTTGCGCGACTACGTGGCGATCCTTGCCCGCACGCCCGACGGGCGCTATCCGCTGGTTCGTCAATTCCGCCCGGCGATCGAGGCCGACACGCTCGAGTTCCCCGCCGGCATGCTCGATGAAGGGGAAACGCCCGAGCAGTGTTGTCGCCGCGAACTCGAAGAGGAAACCGGCTTCGTCGCCGGGCGCGCGCTGTGCCTCGGCAGCTTCTACAGCGACACCGGACGGCTGACGAACCAGACCCACGTCTTCGCGGTCGAGGCGATCCGCCCCGTCGACCGCTTCGAGCCCGAGCCCGGCATTACGCTCGAGCTGGCCGACGAGCGGCAGTTTCTCGAGTACGTGCGGCGTGGAGCGTTTCACCATCAACTTCATCTCGGTGTGCTTGGGATGCTCTGGCTGGCAGGCGAAGCGCCGGCGACGTCGCTGGATGAAGCCTGGCAGAGGTTGTTTCCCCCTTCCGGAGGCAGGTAGTGAGAGTAGCCCCACGTTTCAACGTGGGGTTGCGAAACGCCCTGATCCTCTCGCCGCGTGCCGGCCGGCACGCGAGTTGAACCCGCAGTGAACTGCGGGGCTATTCTCGGTAGTCGCTCCGCGACAACAGACGAGCACGCTCCTGGCGAGCGGCCAGCGTAAGCTGGCTGACCAAACGGCGAAGATGGTTCCCCGGTGACCCGTCAGCCAGCTTACGCTGGCCGCTCGCCGGAGACGTCATTCGCTGACTGAAACTGAATCTCGTCCCGCCTCTTGACATGCAACCAAATGGTTGCATAATTGCCCGGTGTCCCCTGACCTCGACAACGTGTTCAAAGCCCTGGCCGATCCGGGCCGGCGGCTGCTGCTCGATCGGCTGTTCGATGAGAACGGACAGACGCTCGGGCAGCTTTGCGAGCACCTCGAGATGAGCCGCCAGGCCGTCGCCAAGCACCTGGGTGTGCTCGAAGAGGCGTCGCTCGTCGTCACGCTGCGCCGCGGTCGGGAGAAGTTGCATTATCTCAACCCGGCGCCGATCCATGAGATCGCCGAGCGCTGGGTCCACAAGTTCGAGCGCGGGCGGCTGCGCGCGCTCGCCGACCTCAAGAAGCGCCTGGAGGAGCAACCCGATGGCTAACTCGCGGTTCGTCTACGTCACCTACATCCGCACCACGCCCGAGAAACTCTGGCAGGCCCTGCTCGAACCTGAATTCACGCGGCAATACTGGGGCGAGACCTGGCAGGACTGCACCTGGGAAGTCGGCGCGAGTTGGAAGCTGATGATCCCCGACGGCCGCGTGGCCGACAGCGGCCAGGTGGTGGAGATCGATCCGCCGCGGAAGCTCGTGCTCACCTGGACCAACCAGTTCCTGCCTGAACTGGCGGGGGACGGCCCGTCGCGGTTGACCTATGAGCTCGAGCCGATGGGAGACATGGTCAAGCTCACGGTGCTCCACGAAAGCGACCGCGGCGAGTCGAAGCTGATTGAGAAGGTCGCGTCCGGCTGGCCGACCGTTCTGGCCAGTCTCAAGAGCCTGCTCGAGACCGGCGAGCCGCTCGAGGCGATGCGGAAGTGGCCGAAGGGGAAGTAGCGTCCGGCTACTCAAACCCGGCGAGGGCAAGTATTTTGCTGGGCTTCTGGTCTACCGCGAACCAAGTTGCGCTATGATCGTCGGCGGGCCCGCCGGCAATGATGAACTGGAGTTGCACGCATTCGCCTCGCTTCAACGGCGGCAAGGCAATCTCCAGCGACGTGTTGTTCGCGTTAAACACCGTTGATGCGCTGGCGACGGACTGAAGCCACGGTTCGAGCCTTCGAGGCATCCAATCCGCTCGGTGAGCTCTCGCTCCAAGATATTCAGCGTCTTCAGTGCCAATCGTCACGCGATTGACGGCATTGTTCCAGCTCAATGCCTCCAGACCTTCGCCGGAACAGGGTCCGCATTCCGTCCACCGAAAGCCACGCGCCCAGGCAATCCCCGCACTCAGCTCGATTCCGTCCGTCAAAGCTTCACCGCGCACGAGAACGGCTCGACCCGCCACAACGCCGTATGGCGTCTGAAATTTTGCCGGCGTTAGCAACTCCTCGAGTCGAAACGTCGGCGATGTCCAGGTGCGTGCTCGAGTGCCCGTGGCGGGATTCTCATGCCAGCCGGGCTCGAGCACCAGATCCTGTGACTTGCAGCGGTAGCGCCGGGTCAAAACGCCGAGCGATGTCTCGAGTTGTGCATCCTCGAGAGAGTCGACGCGCCTGAACCGCGCTGATTCAAAGAACTGTAGGTCTCGAGCCATCTACTTCCGCCGATTGCTCGCCCCCAGCGGCGCCGGCGGCAGCGCGTTCCACTTGTCGTCGGCATAGCGCCAGAGTTGTCCCGTGGGCGTGTGCAGCAACATCAGGCTTTGGTCTCCCCAGGCGAAGGCCTGATACTGCCCGCCGCCGCCGAGGCCCGCCATCGCACCGTCGGGTCGGGCGCCGATTACGGTGTCGAGTTCGCTGCCATCCTGCTGGCCGTGTGCCAGCCGGCCGCCGTGGCCAATCGCCAATCCCAACAGCAATCCGCCCACCAGCCCCACTCCCAACGCCGCTTTGCTGCGCATGACTGCACGCTCCTAGGATCTCAAGTTCTGCCGAGCTTGCCGGTCGCTCAGGCACCGACAAGTGTAGCACGGGCGTCGGAGCGGGGCGGCCAGCGTCCGCCAGGCCGCTCGCCGCGCTCCGCTCCCTCTCCCTGTGGGAGAGGGCCGGGGTGAGGGACGTTGCCATACTGGTCTCGCGCGACCCCGCCGCTCGCGCACCGGCGAGCGGCAAGCGTGAGTTGGCTGACCGGTACCCGAAACACTCGAACCGCGGTTTGGTCGGCGGGCTTACGCCGGGCCGCTCGCTGGTGCGCGTGTTGGCTAGTTTGCGAGCTTCGCGCACAGCTTGCGAAGCGTCGTAAGGTTGCGCATCGTGCTGGTCTGGGGCAGCCCCACGGCCTTCATCGCCGGCGATGTCCACACGGTCGACTCGCTCATCTTGGTCTGGCAGAGCCAGTAGAGTTCTCGGCCGCGCACGACGAAGCGGTCGGTCTCCGTGACCACCCCCGCGAGCGTGCGGACCTGCGCCGCGCCCAGCGGCTCGCGAAAGAAGGAGACGTAAACGCCTTCTCCGTCGGCGGCGGCATCGCCACCGGAAAACGCCACGACTTCCGCCAGTTCCCCTGCCGTGCGGACGAACGTGTCGACGTCGTAGCCCAGCGCCGCTTCCAAGTGCTTCTCGATCTTCCGCTCGAGCGCGGCGGAGTCGCGGCCGCTTGAGCGGAAGACGACGTTGCCGCTGGCGATGAAGGTCGAATCCTCGGCCAGCGGCAGCTCTTCGATCAAGGCCTTGAGCCGCTCCATTTTCAGGCGGCGTTTTCCCAGATTGATGCCGCGGAGGAAAGCAAGGTACTGAGGCATGGAAGAATTGTAACCGCCTCCGGCGAGTGCTAGCAGTCGTAGCCGGCACACTCCGTGTGCCGAGTGCTGAATCGCCTCCAACGGAGTTTGGCCGGTCGCCGAGCCTCGCCAACAGCGGTAAGCGCCGGTCCCGCATTCGGCACACGGAGTGTGCCGGCTACGTCGAGGCGACGACTGGCCTTTACCTGGCAGATGGTTCTCGGCACAATACCGCCCGCATTGTCCCGCCAGAGGGCCGCCGTTGACGCGCGGTTTTGGGGCGGACCCACAGGTCATGGATGGCCTACAGGACAACAAGGAGTGTTGATCGTGAAGACTCTGCTCTCGGCGGCCGTTGTTCTGGCCGCGGTCGCTTCTTGCGGCCTGACCGCCTCGCGGGTGTTCGGCCAGAATCCGGTCCGCACTGCTCCCCCCGCGGCCGCCCCTGCCACGCCGACCGCCGCCAACCCGGGCATCGTGGTCATCGACATCAACTACATCTACGAGCACCATGAGCGGTTCAAGGCCGACATGGAGGCCTTCAAGGGCCAGGTGCAGGCCGCCGACAACAAGCTGAAGGCAGACTACAACGAAATTCAAAAAATGGGCGAGCAGCTCAAAGACTTCAGCGTCGGTTCCCCCGACTACAAGCGACTCGAAGAGGAAGCCACGAAGCTGACGGTTCAGTTCAACGTGAAAAAAGCCAGCCAGGCCAAGGAGCTGATGGAGAAGGAAGGGGCCATGTACTTCGGCCTCTACCGCGAGATCCAGCAGGAACTGCAATACTTCGCCAAGCAAAACAACATTCGCCTGATCTTGCGGTTCAACCGTGAGCCGGTCGATCCCAACGACCGCAAGAGCGTGCTCAACGAGATCAACAAAGCCGTGGTGCTGCACGATCGCTTGGACATCACCGAGGTGATTCTGGCCGAGCTGAATCGACGCGGCCGCGCTCCGGCGGGCGCTGCGCCTGCCTCGGCGGCCCGCCCCGGACAAACGATTCCGCGCAAATAATGCTATCGGTTCGGCGCCGCCCGCCCCCAGCGGCGGGCGGCGGCTGGCCGGCTTGGCGCGGCGCGATCTCTGCGGCCGCTTTCCTTTCTCGCAAGCACGACCACGTTTGATGCCCATCGCTCGCAAGCAACGCACTCTCGCCCGGACCGCCACGGTGTCTGGGTTCGGCTACTGGAGCGGCTGTGACGTCCGCCTCGAGTTCCGCCCGGCCCCGGCCGACACGGGCGTCGTGTTCGTGCGGCACGACCTGCCCCGTCCGGCTCGGATCCGCGCGACGATCGAAAACCGTATCGACGCCCAGCGCCGCACCACGCTTTCGGCCGGCGGCGCGAGCGTCGAAATGGTCGAACACGTGCTGGCCGCGCTGGCCGGCCTACAGATCGACAACTGCGAGGTCTGGATCGACCGCCCGGAAATGCCCGGCTGCGACGGCTCGAGCCAGCCCTTCGTGCAGGCGCTCGACAAAGCCGGCATCGAGACGCAACCCGCCCTGCGTTCGCAACTCGTCGTTCGCGAGCCGCTCCGGCTGGGTTCGGCCGATAGCTGGGTCGAAGCTCGCCCGGCGCGCTCGGGCGGCATGTCGCTCAAGTTCCGCTTGGACTACGGGGCGTCAACCGCCATCGGCCGGCAAACGCTGGAGCTCGTGATCACGCCCGACTCGTTTCGCCGCGAGCTGGCCTCGAGCCGCACCTTCATGCTGCGGGAAGAGGCCGATTGGCTCGTGGCGCAGGGCCTGGGCAAACGCGTCACGCCGCACGACCTGTTGATCTTCGACGCGCACGGCCCGATCGACAACCCGCTCCGCTACCGCGACGAGTGCGTCCGCCACAAGGCGCTCGACCTCGTGGGCGACTTGGCGCTTTCGGGCTGTGATCTGGTGGGACACTTCGTGGCCCACCGCAGCGGGCACCGTCTGAACGCCGAGCTCGTGCGGGCCCTGATTGCCGAGGCCGAAGCCGCCGACACCTGGCGCCGCACCGCCTGAAAGACACACCACGCGCCAACCACCCTTTGCATCCGCCGCCGTCAAACGTCCCGATTCGGGCAGCAACTCGCTAACTGACAATCCGTCGCGGAGCGACCCATGGCGACCATCGTCGCAGACAGCGCCTCGATCCATCCCCGGGCCGAAATCGAGGACGACGTCGAAATCGGCCCCTACTGCGTCATCGGCCCCATGGCCCACATCGGCCGCGGCACGCGGCTCGAGAACCATGTGACCATCATGGGCCGAGTGACGATCGGCGAGCACAATCACGTTTACCCCGGCGTGGTCATCGGCGGCGAGCCGCAGGACCTGAGCTACCGCGGCAGCGACACCCAAGTGATCCTCGGCGATCACAACACGATCCGCGAAGGGGTGACGATCAACCGCGGCACCGAAAAGGAAGACGGGGTCACCCTCGTCGGCAACCACAACTATTTCATGGCCACCTCGCACGTGGCCCACGATTGCCGCATCGGCAATCGCGTGATCATGGCCAACGGCACCATGCTCGGCGGTCATGTTCACGTCGAAGACTGTGCTTCGCTCTCAGGCGCAATTGGCGTTCACCACTATGCCACGATCGGCGCCTACAGCTTCACGAGCGGCCTCAGCCGCGTGCTGCACGACGTGCCTCCCTTCATGCTCGTCGAAGGGCTGCCGGCCCGGCCGCGCTGCATCAACATCGTGGCGCTCAAGCGGAACGACTTCTCGGCGGAAGCCATCGACTCGCTGGCCGAGGCCCATCGCCTCCTCTACCGCGCCAAGGTGGGGCTCGAGCATGCCCGCGAGATCCTGCGGAGCCACGACCAGTTCACCCCGCAGGTGCAACAGTTGCTCTCGTTCATCGAACAACAGCAGGAAGGCCGGCACGGCCGGGCGCGCGAACGGAGGCGGGCTGCGTGAAGACGCTGCGGATCGCGGTGGTGGGCGCGGGGCACTTGGGGCGCTTTCACGCCCGGCTGCTCAAGCCGATCGAGGGCTTGGAGCTCGTCGGCGTGGTCGATCCCCATGAGCCGGCTCGCACGGCGCTGGCGGCTGAGCTAGGGCTGAGCAGTTGGGCCGATCTGGCCGACATTCCGGGGCGTCTCGACGCGGCGGTGTTGGCCGCCCCCACCTGCTGGCACCACCGGCTAGGGCTGCGGCTCCTGGAACGGGGCGTGCATCTGCTGGTCGAAAAGCCGCTGGCCACGACCGCGGCCGAGGCCGAGGAATTGGTCGACGCCGCCCAGAAGAGCGGGCTGGTGCTCCAGGTCGGCCACGTCGAGCGGTTCAACCCGGCGTTTCAGGCCGCCGCCGCGCATCTCGACCAACCGAAATACATCGAAGCCGCGCGGCTCAGCGGCTATAGCTTCCGCTCCACCGACATCGGCGTCGTCTTGGACCTGATGATCCACGATCTGGATCTTGTGCTCGCGCTCGTCGACGCGCCCCTCCGCTCGGTGGCCGCCTGCGGGGCCACGATCCTGGGCGGGCACGAAGACGTGGCCAACGCCCGGCTCCAGTTCGCGAGCGGTACGGTGGCCACCCTCTCGGCCTCGCGGGCGAGCTTCGTCGCCCGGCGGACGATGCAGGTGTGGACGCCGCGGATCTTTGCCGGGCTTGATTTTGCGACGCGCGGCGTCACCCTCGTGCGGCCCACGCCCGACCTCGTCGCTGGCGGCTTAGCCGCCACCGGCGAGCTAACCCCCGAGCGGCGCGATCACCTGAAGCAGCATCTGTTCGAAGAGCTGCTGCCCATCGAACGCTTCGAGGCCCCGCCTACGAACGCGATCGCCGACGAGCTGGCCGACTTCGTCGACAGCATCCGCAACCTCCGGCGGCCGCGCGTGAGCGGCGAAGACGGCTGCCGGGCGGTGACCGTGGCCGAGCAGGTGCTCAAGTGCATCACCGAGCACTCCTGGACGCCGGGCCTGGCGCCACAGCCGGCCGATTCCCATGCCCTGCGGGGCCCGCACTGGACGCGGCGGCCGAGCGGCCTGCCGGAAGGGCAGCGGCGGCGGGAAGCGGGTTGAGAGAACGGCGTGACCAGCTCGACAGGACGCAGTCGTGCCGCTTCCGTTGACGTTCGCTTAGTGCGGCGGCGAACCGCGGCGCCAGTACCAGCCAATTGCCACCATCGTGACGCGCCCTTCAATCGGCTTGGAAACGTAGGCGAGGAAGCCATTCCTTTGACCGCGGAAAAGCCTGCATTGCCGCTCGTGCGGCGGGAGCGAGGGCCACGCTCGCCCATAGTCCGGCCAGTCGATCGCGCCTTCCTCACGCGCGTGTTCTGGTAATCGGCGGATCAGTTCCGCCATCGCCTCGGACGTGCCCGAGAGCCGCACCAGCGGCCCCCCGTCCTGGAACGCGACCTCCACGGCGCAGTTCTCGACGACAATTCCCGCAGGCAGCGGCGTATCGAGAATCGTCTCGGCCGTCGACACCCAGTATCGTTGATCGACATCCTTCAGCCCGAGTTGCATCATCAAGGTTAGATAGAACAACACCCACGGCATGACGACGACCGCAAGCACGGCGAGACACGCTATCGCCCACAGAGCCACGCATTTCCAGATCCAAGCGGCCGGCCATTTCGGCGGCTCGTAGTCGATCGGTGCGGAGGACGCGAGTTTCATGAGACAGTCGATCGCTTAGGACTCGAGCCCCATTATACTTTGCATTGCAAAGTTTAGCAAGGACGAGCTTCTCCGGGTGGGCTAGAACACCCGGCGTCGCGACACGCTTAGCGTTGGAGCACGACCACACCTGGTCAGCACGGAAAGTAAGGACGTCTGCGCGGCGCCTACTCATACCGCAGCGCATCGATCGGATCGAGCTTGCTCGCGCGCCGTGCGGGGTAGTAGCCGAAGAACATGCCGACGAACGCCGCGAAGCCGATGGCGATCACGGCCGCCGGCAGCGAGACCACGATCGGCCATTTGCTGCCCGAGGTGATGCTGTTGATCAGCACCGTGGCCCCGATCGAGGCCGCCACCCCCAGGGCCAGGCCGATCACGCCGCCGATGCAGGAGAGCACCACCGACTCGATCAGGAACTGCCGCAGGATGTCGCGCCCCGTGGCCCCCACCGCCATGCGGATGCCGATCTCGCGCGTCCGCTCGGTGACGCTCACGAGCATGATGTTCATGATCCCCACGCCCCCCACCAGCAGCGAAATGCCAGCGATCGAAGCCAAGAGAGCCGTCATCGTGCCGGTGATGATGCCCAGGATGTTGGCGATTTCGGTGCTGTTGCCCACCTCGAAATCGTCGTCGCCGTCGGGGCCGATGCCGTGCCGGTCGCGGAGCAGCGATTCGATTTCGAACTCCGCCTCGGTCATGCTCTGCGGCGAGCGGGCAGAGACCATTAGGGCGTCGACGTTCTGAAACGTCGAGCCTTGCAGCCGTTTGCGGGCCGTCGAATAGGGCATGATCAGGATGTCGTCTTGGTCCTGGCCGACCAGGTTCGCCCCCTTGGTCTGCAGCACGCCGACCACTTCGAAGGGAATCTTGTTGATGCGGATCGTTTGGCCGATCGGGTTGGTGGTTTGAAACAGCTCCTGCACCACGCGGCGGCCGATGACGCACACCTTGGCAGCCCCCGCCACGTCCTGCTCGGTGAAGAAGCCGCCGTAGGCGATCGGCCAGTTGCGCACCGTGAGATACTCGGTGTCGGCGCCGAACATCTCTTGCGGCGACCAGTTGGCGTTGCCGTAGATCAGTTGCCCGCGGGCGCCGACGACACAGGAGGACGCCAGCACCGAAGGACAATCGCGGCCGATGGCCCGGCTGTCTTCGGCCGTGAGCGAGAGGCCGCTCGAGGTCCCCTGCTGGGCGCCGCCGCTTCGCTCGGCGCGGGGGAACACCACGAGCAGGTTCGTGCCCAGGCTCTGGAACTGCTCGAGCACCAGTCCGCCGGCGCTCTGGCCCAGGGACACGAGCGTGGTGACCGAGGCGATGCCGATGACGACGCCGAGGATGGTGAGCCCGGCGCGCATCTTGTTCTTGGCCAAGGCGCGATAGGCGACGCGGAGGGTGAGCCAGAAGTTCATTTTCCGGGGTCGCAACAACTGGCCAAGTCGTTCAGCCCAGTCCTACCGCGATAGCCATTCCATGAGTCGCGTTCCGCATCGAGGTATTGGTCAACCTGAACCCCACGCCACGCTTCCTTGCCGAGGTTCTGCAACTCGAGCACGCTCCGACGCGCTCCGCCCGGCCGCGCAATGCGCGCCGAAACGGTTTGCAGGACCACCGCCAGCTCGCGTTGGTCCAACTGCCCTACGAGACCGATGATCTGCTGCAATGAATCGCTTGACACCGGCTTGCTCCGCTATTCTTCGTTTACGTCTTCGGCTGCAAGCCCGTCGCCAGCTTCGTTCCTTCCGCCGCCTCGCCGGCCAACAACTCCGAGTACTTGCTGTCGGAAATGCCCACGGTCACTTCCACCGCCTGCAGCAGTTCCCCCTCCTTGATCCACACGTGCCGCTTCATCCGCGGCCCTTCGTCGATCTCGGGGGGCAGCCCCGCCTCGCGCCGCTGCTCCTGCTCGTCGCGGGCTTCGACCAGCCCCTCCACGAGCTTGCGGTCCTCGGGGCGCACGTGCTCCGGAAGCGGAAAATACCGCAGCGCCGCGTTGGGCACCCGCAACACGTTCTCGTGCTTCTCGACCTGGAATTCCAGGTTGGCGGTCATGCCGGGGAGCAGCTTGAGCTCGGGGTTGGGGGCCTCGACGACCACGGTGTAGGTGACGACGTTTTGCGTCGTGGTGGGGTTGAGCCGGATTTGCGACACGATGCCGTGGAACACTTCCTCGCGATAGGCGTCGACCTTGAACGACACCGGCTGCTTGGTTTCCTTCGCCGCGCGGATATGGCCGATGTCGGCCTCGTCGACGTTCGCGTAGACGAGCATCTTCTTGTCCATGTCGGGCGCGATCACAAAGAGTTCCGGCATCTGAAACGTGGCGGCCAGCGTTTGCCCGGCGTCGACCTTTTTGTCGATGATGATGCCATCGACCGGCGCCTTGATCTCGGTATAGTCGAGATTCGCCTTCGAGTTCTTCAGGTTGCCCTTGGCTTGTTCGACGTTGGCCTTGGCTACCTCGAGTTGCGCCTGGAGCGACATCCGATTGAAGCGGAACTGGTCCATCTCCGTGTCGGAAATGTAATCGCGGTTGGCCTTCCGCAGCGCGAGCGAACGCCGCTCGTTGTTGATCGCCTGCTGCAACACGGCCTTGATCCGCGAGACGTCGGCTTCGGCCGTTTGCAGCCCCGCGGTATCGCGGGCATACGCCGCTTCATAAATCCGCGGGTCGATGCGGGCCATGAGCTGATCCTTCTTCACGTGCGTGTTGAAGTCGACCAGCAGTTCCTTGAGTGGGCCGGAAACGAACGTGCCAATGGTCACCCGCAGCACGGGCTGGATGGTGCCAGAGGAGCGAACCACGGAGGTGATCGTCCCCTTGCTGACCTCCGACAGGCGAAACTGAGGGGCATTCCGCGCCTTCCAATAGGCTTGCAACGGAGGAATGGCCACCGCGCCGATCACGCCTAACACCACGGCCACGATGAGCAGACGAATAGCCAGCCGCATGATTCCGACGCCCGCAGGGCAGGAAGGTGGGGGATGTGGGCCGCCTGGGCCCACAAGCTCCCCACCATCCTATTTGTGCCGGAAACGAAAGTCGAGCAACACCCAGGGACCCAGCGAGGGCGGGTCGCCGCGGGCGTCTTGGGGGCCCAGCGTCGCTTGGATGCCTCGTTTCGCTCATCAGGGCGGTTGGCTGGGGGCTCCCTTTTCGCTCGACCCCAGGCACCCGATCACGGGTCCCCAACAAAGCTCCCAGCTACGATGCCAAACCCTAATCCCACCACCAACGATCAGCCGCCGGCGGGGCCGCCTTCGCCGCGGTTTGGCGTTCGGCGGTCAGGGCGCCGTAGTCGCCTGCTTTGAGGGCGTCTGCCTGCACTCGCCCACGCGGGTCGAGGCTCACCCCGCCACTGACGCCCGCCACCACATGAACCTTGCGAATCACCCGGTGGTTGACGACCGACTCCACGCTCTTCGGCGCCGCGGTTTCCGGCAGCACCAGGCGTTTGGCGTCTCCAAAGCCCGTGAGCGACCAGCCGACCTGGGCGGCCAGGCCATGCGTGCGGATCGCGGCGGCCACGAGCGATAGGTCGAACACGTTCTCGAGCTCGGCGTACACCGGGTACTTCACCGCCAGGTCGTCGAAGTGAGTGGTGAAGTTCCTGGCGAACTCCAGGTTCAAGGGATCGGATTGCCCCGTGTGAACGCGGCGTCCCAACTCCGCCAGCAACTCGTTCTCACTGAGCACACGCACGCTGCCGGCCGGGAACCGCCAGGCGTCGCGCTCGTTGGTCGCCTCGAGCTGCTTTTCCGCCAGCGCGAACCACCAGCGGAGCACGGTGAGGGGCGGCGGCGAGCCGCCGCGCGGCACGTCGATGAGCTGCAGGTAGCTCGGCACGTCAGGCGTGCCAGGCTCGAGCCCCATGCCGACAAGCTTCATTCGGTAGTCGGCCTCGACGAGCACCTGGGCCACGCGCGTAGTGGGGGAGACGCCGAAGATGTCGATCCGCTGCCGGCCCAAGGCCTCGCGCAGCCCCTTAGCCCACGACGCGCGTTCGCCGGGGCGCAGCGAGCGCTGGCCAGTCTTCTCGATGTAGGCCTGCAAGTCGGCCAGCCCCTGCTGCTCGGGCTCGATGGCGCAGCCGATCGGGGCGCCGTCGCCGAGCGTGAAGTGGCGGAGCAGCACGATCAGGTCGTCGAGCCGCAGGACCGGGCGGCCGCTGTCGGCATTGACGATGCGTCCTTCGGGGTCGGTCGTCCAGTTGCCCGCCGGGCCGGCGATCACCAGGTCGCGTGTCTCGGGGCAGACGAACACGTATTGCACCTTGGAGACGCCTGCCAGCACGGCGGCCGTTTCGTCGGGCTTGCGGCCCTGGGCGGCGAGGAGCTGCAAATGCCGCTCGAGCCGCGGGAGCGAGACCTTGCGCAGCGCGGACTGCCGGCGCGGATCGGCCGCTTGGGCGCGGGGGGTGAAGGCGTTTGATCGCAAGGCGACGAGCTCGACGCCGGCGTCCTTGGGCTCGCTCCGTCGCATCAGGCCATCGGCGTCGATGAACACGCCGGTGGGGAAGGGCGAAATGCTGCCGGGGCCGCCGACCTCGTCCCAACTATCGGGGGCGATCGTGGTGACGATCAGGTCGATGAGCGTGTCGAAGTCTGCCTGCGAGCCGCCCATCCGGCCGAGTTGCGGCGGCTCGGCGGCCATGGTGGCCGTGCGTGTGCCGTCGCTGGCGATTTTCCCCAGAGTTGAAACGTAGCCGCTCTGGTCCCCCACCCCCCGCTGGGCCAAGGCGACCTGGCCCAGCCAGAAGTCGCGGCGCTGCGGATCGGCCTGGCCGTCGGCGTCGCGCAAGGCCGGGGCGAACTCGCCAGCCGCAAGCTGAGCGGCGAGCCGCGCCTCAGCCGGATTGGCAGGGGGCGCCGCCTGAACAAAGGAAGGGGCCCAGAGACCGGCCAGCCCCAAGCTGAGGGCGAGCCACGAAGACGCCACGAGGCGAAGGACAGCGCGCATGCACGACCTCCACAAGAGCTAGTTCCGAGCCCCCCACCCTGGATCAGCTTGGCAGGGAAGAGGGAGGTGCGTCAAGCATTTTGTGCGACTCCACCGGCTCCCGCCGCTGCAAACCGTTCACCTCGTATCGCCCCAATCGTACCAGCGAGGAAGACGGCAGCAGCAATCCCAGGCGGGCCGCGCGGCCGATTCGTCCGATTGCGGACCGAAGCGGTATTCCAAGCGATAGCCGATAGGCAACTGCTTCCAATAGGTTGCCTGCCACGGGCGCAGCGTCTCCCACCGCGCCGTATCGGGCAACACTCGGTGATCCGAGTGAGGATGGCATCCCTGCTCACAAATCCACCGGAAGCGGCGTTCGAGCTGGGCTCGGTCGGCCGCGAATAGTACGGCCGTCTCATGTGGATCGTCCTCGGAATCGAAAAAGATCTCGTCCACGAACCGCTCCCAGCGGGGGCGGGCGAAGGCCTCCCACGTGTCCCCGCCGAGGGCAGACAGACCGTAGTACAACCAACCGTCGAGCGTCGCATCGCGCGCCGCCAGCGCTTGTTCAATTTCGGACCGCTTTGGCCGGAACGAGAGTTCCGACCTGCCCCAATGCGCGTAGAGCCAGCCGGCTGCGAACATCTGATCGAGCGCCGCAGCAATCCCGGCCCGGTCAAGCCCGTGGCTGACCTTGTTCAGCACCATGATGAAGTCGCCATCGCCGCCGAGCCAATGCAGCGGCACACGCGCTTCGACAACCGTTTCGAGCAGCCAATACTCCGCCCGACTAAGCCTGGGCTCCATGCAGAAGAACGGCAATGCGCCGTTGCGAGGAAAAGCAAGTTGAGAGATCAGGCTAGCATGGCTGGTGCGGTCCCAGCAATCGTGCCCCGGCCCTGCCCTTCCGACCCCTCCGTCAAACTGCTAGCCTCCAAGGATTCGCCAAGCCGTTTGTGGGCAGCAGGACCCTTGCCAGCACATGTTCTCCTCGGCCGACATCCTCGGGCCCTCCGGCCGTATCGCCGCGCGGCTCGGCAACTATGAGCAGCGGCCCGAGCAGTTGGCGATGGCCGACGCGGTGGCCGCCGCGATCGCCGAGCGCAGGCATCTGGTGGTCGAGGCCGGCACGGGGGTCGGCAAGAGTTTCGCCTATCTTGTGCCGGCCATCCTGGCGGTGGCCGACGGCAAGCAGGAGTCGGAGCGGCCGACCACGCGGATCGTCGTCTCCACGCACACGATCGGTCTGCAGGAACAGCTCATCCAAAAAGATCTGCCGTTTCTGAACAGCGTGATCCCGCTCGAGTTCACGGCCGTGCTCGTGAAGGGGCGAAGCAACTACCTGAGTAAGCGGCGGCTGAACAACGCGGTGGATCGCGCGGTCAGCCTGTTCCGCGACGAGGAGGAGTTCGACCAGTTGCGCAAGCTCACCGCCTGGTCAAAAAAAACCACCGACGGTTCGCTCGCCGACCTGGGTTTTCGCCCCCTCCCCCAGGTGTGGGACGAGGCCGCCAGCGACAGCGGCAACTGCATGGGGCGCAACTGCCCCAACTACAAGGACTGCTTCTACTATCTGGCCCGCCGCCGAGCGCAGCACGCCCAGATCTTAGTCGTGAACCACGCCTTGCTGTTCAGCGACCTCGCGCTGCGGCGCGAAGGGGTGAGCATTCTGCCGGACTACAACGTGGTGGTCTTCGACGAGGCGCACACGATCGAGGCCGTGGCCGCCGATCACCTGGGGCTCGGCGTCACGAGCGGGCAGGTCGAGTATCTGCTCAACAAGCTCTACAACGATCGCACGCAAAAGGGGCTGCTCGTGGCCGCCGGCAGCCGCGAGGGGCAGCTCGAGGTCGAGCGGTGCCGGGTGGCGGCCGACCAGTTCTTCATGGACCTCGAGCAGTGGCTGCTCGCCCAGCAGCGGGGCAACGGCCGCGTGCGGGAGCCTGAGATCGTGGCCAACCCGCTCAGCCCGGCGCTGGGGGCGCTTGCCCATCGCGTAAAGGCGCACGGCCAGCGGCTGAGCAACGAAGGGGAGCGGCAAGACTACATCGCCGCCGGAGACCGGCTCGTCGCCCTGGCTGGCGAAATCGAATCGTGGCGGGTGCAGCAGATGCCGGGCTCCGTCTACTGGCTCGAAACGAGCTGGTCGCGCCGGGGCCGCCGCCGGCTCACCTTGGCCGCCGCGCCCATCGACGTGGGCCCGATCCTCCGCGAACATCTGTTCTCCAAGGTGCAAACCGCCGTGCTCACGAGCGCCACCTTGGCGGTGGGTGAGCAAGCTTCGTTCGAATTCTTCCAGGCCCGCGCGGGGCTGAGCGGCGCCACTGCACTGCGGCTCGGCAGCCCCTTCGACTACCCCCGCCAGGCGACGCTCGTCCTGCTCGAGGGAATGCCCGACCCTAGCGAAGCGCAGGCCTATCAGCGGAAGTCACTCGAGATGATCCGCCGATACGTGGTGCGCAGCGAGGGGCGGGCGTTCGTGCTCTTCACCAGCCACGACGCGCTCCGCAAGGCGGCGGCCGAGCTCAACCCCTGGCTCGTCGAGGAAGGGCTCACGCTGTTCGCTCAGGGAGAAGGGCTTTCGGCCGGACAGCTCATCGAGCGGTTCAAGAACACGCCGCGGGCCGTGCTCTTCGGCACCGATACGTTTTGGCAAGGGGTCGACGTGCCGGGGGATGCCCTCTCGAACGTCATCATTACGCGGCTGCCGTTCAGCGTGCCTGACCGGCCGCTGGTCGAGGCCCGGCTGGAGGCGATCCGCGCGTCGGGCGGCGTGCCGTTTCGCGATTACCAGTTGCCCGAGGCGGTGCTCAAGCTCAAGCAAGGCTTCGGCCGGCTGATCCGCACGCGCAATGACCGCGGCATGGTGGTGATCCTCGACCCGCGGATTCGCACGAAGACGTATGGTCGCACGTTCCTCGACTCGCTGCCGAAATGCCGCGTGGTGGTCGAGCCGGCGTGAAGTGGCGATCGCGTTGACGGCGAGCGGCCCGGCGTAAGCCGGCCGACAACCCGCGTTCGAATTCCTGCGCCGTAGAAGTCAGCCAGCTGACGCTGGCCGCTCGCCGGAGCCGCGCGTGGCCTGCAACCGAAGAAGGTTAACCAGCGCGGACGGCGAGCGGCCCGGCGTAAGCCGGCCGATGAACCGCCCTCGAATTCCTGCGCCTTAGTGGTCCGCCAACTCCGCTAGCCACTCGCCGTGGGGTGTGGGCGGACGTTCCTCGACTCGCTGCCGAAATGCCGCGTGGTTGTTGAGCCGGCGTAATAGGTTCCCTCTCCCTGTGGGAGAGGGCTAGGGTGAGGGTCGTTGACAATGATTCAGCGGTGACCCTCAATATCCGCGTTGCATTCGTGCCACCGTCCCTCACCCCCGGCCCCTCTCCCACAGGGAGAGGGGAGTATGAAGGCCCGATCCTACAGCCGTGTCAGCCACCAGGCGAGGAACCCGACGAGCGCGGCGAAGAGGGCGTCGACGATCAGCACCGGATGGAACCAAGACAGCCGCGACGCCCGCACGCCGACGATCTGCCGGCCGCAATGCGGGCACTTTGGCGGAACCGGCCGCTCGACGCGGCCGCCGCAGGAGCAGCGGAGGATTTCGTTGGTCTTCACGGGAGTGAGACAAAACGGGCCTTGGTTAAAACCCGCTGAGCCCCAGGGGCGGGAAGCATAGGATGGGGATTGCCAAAGAAGCGAATCCCAGCAGCCACCGCACGGGGCCAAGGGGCGCTTCGTCGTCGGCGGTGGGGGGATGGTCGGGACCGATCAGGAAAACCACGAACACCATGGCCATCCACATGTAGGTGTGCGTGTAGACCATGGCCACGACCGCCAAGAACAGGAACATCCGCGCGATCCAATGCGCCCCGCGGCCGAACAGAGCATAGGTCACGTGCCCGCCGTCGAGCTGACTGACCGGCATCATGTTCAGCCCCGTGATCAGCATCCCCACCCAGCCGGCCCTGAGCCAAGGATTGAGCATGAGTTCGCGCCCTGCTGGCACGTCGGGTCGCAGCCATTGAATGAGCCATTTCACCAGCAGCGGATCGTGAAAAACGAATCCGCCCGCCCCCGGCGCGAAGTTGGCAACGCTGGCCTCGAGAATTCCAATGCAAGTAATCGGAATCGCCAAAACCAAACCCGCGATCGGTCCCGACAGACCAATGTCGAACAGCTCGCGGCGGTTGGCCTGCAGGCCATTCATGCCGATCACGGCCCCCATGGTCCCCAACGGCGTGAACGGCATCGGGATGAAATAGGGCAGGCTGGCCGGCACCCCGTAGCGCAGGGCCTGCAAGAAGTGCCCCATCTCGTGCGCCAGCAAGATCGCGAGCACTGCCCTCATGTAAAGCAGGCCGTCCTGCCAATAGTCCAGCAACTGATGGCCGTTGAGTTCCGCCCAAACCTCACCGTTGGTCGTGCCCGCCCAGAAGGTCGAGACACAGGTGGCGAGGAACAGAAAGATCGGCAGGAACCAGCGACGCGGCCGTTCGCGACGCGCGAAGCGCTCGTGGGCAAGCTCAGCCGGCACTGCTGGTCCCCGAACCGCCTCTCCCGCCTGCTCGGGAACCATCAGATCCAACTGTCGCCAATGCGTGGGATCCGTTTGGTCATACCGCATGGCCAAGAACGGTGCGCCCAAGGCGGGCGGCGTTGGGGCTGCGGCAGGGCCTTCGCCGGAGTCCGGGAGCGGTTCAGGGTCTTGACGCATGTCCGACATGAACCTGAGGATAACAGCAACGGGGGGAAAGCGGCGAGTGCCGTTCCAGCCGCCGAGCGTTCGAAGCAAGGTAAAGGCTGGCCAGCGTTTCGGGAAACGCTATCGCGCCCGGCCGCCTTCCAATTCTAGCTCCGCAGTCAATTGTCGGGCCACGTTCATGGACAGCCCCGCCGCCGAGCACCGCGCCGCTGCACCCCGCCGCATCGACTGCGCCGTGCTCACGGTGAGCGACACGCGCACGCTGGAAACCGACCGCGGGGGCAAGCTGTTGGTCGAGTTGCTGTCGGCCGCCGGACACACGGTCGCCGCCCGGCGCATCCTGCCCGACGATCCAGCGGCCCTCCAGCGGCTGCTGGTGACCTGGATCGCCGACCCTGGCATCGAGGCGATCCTGCTCACGGGGGGCACCGGCGTGGCCCCGCGCGATTGCACGCCGGAGGCCGTCGCGCCGCTGCTCGACAAAACCTTGCCAGGCTTCGGCGAGCTGTTCCGGTCGCTCAGCTTCCAGGAGATCGGCCCGGCGGCCATGCTCAGCCGCGCGACGGCCGGAGTGGCCGGCACGACCCTCATCTTCGCCCTGCCCGGCTCCCCCGCCGGCGTGCGGCTCGCGCTCGAGCGGCTGATCTTGCCGGAGCTGGGACACCTGGTGGGGCAGGCGAACCCACAAGCGGCGGAACAGAGCGGGGAACCGTAGGTCGATCGAGGGTCTCTCTCGCCAGAAAGCGGTTCCTTGACCCCCGTCTGCCCCCTTGGTAGATTCGCTCGTTTGGCCCTCGCCTGCTAGCCACCGCTGCGCGCGGTGGATGCGATACAAGCCATTCGAAGCTACTGAGTTACGAGGATCTCCTGCCCATGGCCGACGCCGAGAAGTATGTCCATTCCTTTGGCCCCACTGGCACCGACGGTTCTGCCAAGATGCGGGACCTGCTCGGCGGCAAGGGCGCCAACCTGGCCGAAATGACGCGGCTCGATCTGCCCGTGCCGGCCGGCTTCACCATCGGCACGCACGTCTGCAACTACTTCTACGCCCACGACAAGCAGTACCCGCCCGAACTCAAGGGGCAGGTCGAGGCCGCCATGGCCAAGGTCGAGCGGGAGATGGGCGCCAAGTTCGGCTGCACCAAGAACCCGCTGCTCGTTTCCTGCCGTTCGGGCGCCCGCGACTCGATGCCTGGCATGATGGACACGGTGCTCAACATCGGACTCAACGATGAGACCGTGAAGGCGCTGGCCGAGCAGTCAGGCAACGAGCGGTTCGCCTGGGACAGCTACCGCCGGTTCGTGCAGATGTACGGCGACGTGGTGCTCGACCTGAAGCCCAAGGACAAGACCGAGCACGACCCGTTCGAGGTGGCGCTCGACAACAAGAAGAAGGCCGCCAAGGTCCAATACGACAACGAGCTTTCCCCCGCTCAGCTCAAGGAGCTGGTGGCCGAGTTCAAGCAGCTCATCAAGACCCGCACCGGCCACGACTTCCCCAACGATCCCGTGCAGCAGGTCTGGGGCGCGATCGGCGCGGTGTTCCGTAGCTGGATGAACGACCGGGCGATCGTGTATCGCCGCACCTACGGCATTCCCCACGAGTGGGGCACGGCCGTCAACGTGCAGGCCATGGTCTTCGGCAACCTGGGCGACGACTGCGCCACCGGCGTGGCGCTGACCCGCGACGGCGCGCTCGGCAACCCCGGTATCAACGGCGACTTCCTCGTCAACGCCCAGGGCGAAGACGTGGTGGCGGGCATCCGCACTCCCTTGCGCATCGAGGAGACGATGCCCAAGATCATGCCCAAGCCCTTCGAGCAGTTGGAACAGATCGGCATCAAGCTGGAGAAGCACTATCGTGACGTGCAAGACATCGAATTCACGGTGCAAAAGGGCAAGGTCTGGATGCTCCAAACCCGCAACGCCAAGCGGACCGGCTTTGCGGCGGTGCGGATCGCGGTCGATCTCGTCAACGAAGGCCTGATCACCAAGGAAGACGCCCTCTCTTCCAAGCGCATTCCGGCCGACGACCTGAACCAACTCTTGCAGCCGATCTACGATCCGGCCGCCAAGCGCAAGGCCCAAGACGCCGGCCAGTACCTGGCCAAGGGCATCAACGCCGGTCCGGGCGCGGCCGCCGGGAAGATTTGCTTCCACGCCACCGACGCCGAGGCCTTGTGGTCGAAAGACCCCAACGTGCAACTCATCTTGGTGCGCCGCGAAACCAGCCCCGAGGATCTCCGCGGCATGAAGATCGCCAAGGGCATTCTCACCGCCTTCGGCGGCGCGAGTTCGCACGCGGCGCTCGTCAGCCGGCAGATGGGCAAGGCCTGTATCGTCGGCTGCGGTGACTTGGAAATCGACTACCACAAGGGCACCGTCACCGTCGGCGACAAGGTGCTCAAGGAAGGCGACCCGATCTCGATCGACGGCTTCACCGGCGAGGTCTTCTCGGGCCTGGTGGAAACCCGCCCCAGCGAGATCATTCAGGTGCTCATCAGCAAGACGATGAAGCCGGCCGACTCAGGCACCTATCACCGCTACGAGCAGCTCATGAAGTGGGTGGATGAAGCCCGCAAGCTCAACGTGCGGACCAACGCCGACGAGCCGAAGCAGGCTCTCGAGGCGATCGCCTTCGGCGCCGAAGGCATCGGACTTTGCCGCACCGAGCACATGTTCTTCGACCACATCGACGACTTCCGCGAGATGATTCTTGCCACCGAAGTCGCCGATCGCGAGAAGGCCCTAGGCAAGCTGCTGCCCTTCCAGCGCGAAGACTTCGCCGGGCTCTTCAAGGCCATGGCCGGACGGCCGGTGACGATTCGTCTGCTCGACCCGCCGCTCCACGAATTCCTGCCCCACTCGGGCCCCGAGCAAGCGGCCCTCGGCAAGAAGTTGGGCATCTCGGGCGACGACATTGCCCGCCGCGTGCAGGAGTTGCACGAGTTCAACCCCATGCTCGGCCACCGCGGCTGCCGCTTGGGCATCGTGTACCCCGAAATCACGCGGATGCAGGCCCGGGCCATCTTCGAGGCCGCCTGTGATGTGAAGAAGTCGGGCGTCGACGTGAAGCCCGAGGTGATGGTTCCCTTGGTGGGCTTCAAGCCTGAGCTCGTCGACCAAGAGAAGCTGATCCGCGAGACGGCCGAGAAGGTCTTCAAGGAGAAGGGCATCAAGGTCGACTACATGGTCGGCACGATGATCGAGTTGCCGCGGGCCGCGGTGTGCGCCGATCAGATCGCCGAGAGCGCCGAGTTCTTCAGCTTCGGCACGAACGACCTCACGCAAACGACTCTCGGCATGAGCCGCGATGACTATGCGGGGTACATCAACTACTACCGCGAGCACGACATCGTGGCCAACGATCCCTTCCAAACGATCGACACCGACGGCGTCGGCCAGCTCATGAAGATCGCCGTGGAGAAGGGCCGCAAGACCCGCGCCGGCCTGAAGCTCGGCATCTGCGGCGAGCACGGCGGCGATCCGGCGAGCGTAATGTTCTGCCACACGATCGGCCTCGACTACGTAAGCTGCTCGCCCTTCCGCGTGCCGATCGCCCGGCTGGCGGCGGCTCAGGCGGCTGTGGCCGAGAAGAAGAAGTAAGTAGCCAGTGGCTGGTGGCTTGTAGCTGGTGGCCAGCAGGCTTGTAGGGTGCGTCAAGCGAAGCGCGGACGCACCGCACGTGAATCGCAAGACTCCGATCCCTGCCCTCGCATCTGCGAGGGCAGGGATTTCTTTTTGCCGCCCCGGGTACTCGGTCGCAGCTTTTGTTCCGGTTTGTAGGACTGAGGAGCAAACGGTCCAGCGAGCCGCCGGCTTCACGCCGGCGCGCCCCGGTGACGAACTCTTTCAGGGTGGAAGCGGCGATCACGCCAACGTGCCGCGGGCAATGGGTAGCGAATCGATTACGGTTCGCGGTGCATCGGCCCCACTGCACTCATCGCGCGGCACGGCGGGGGTGAACCCCGCCGCTCGCCAACCCGAACACTAGGGGCGCTGCCCGCGCCACCAGTCTTCCCAGTCCCGGTAACGGCCGTAGATGCGGCTACGGACCAGGAACCGCAGGGCTTCGGACGGTTGCGGCGCTGCCACCTGTTTCACGGCGGCCGCCGGCGCCACTTCGAGAAAGGCGATGCACATCTCGTCGGTCGTTTGCTCTCCCCAACGCACCGTCTTGGGCGGGCGGCTGGGGTTGCGCGGGTTGGCGGCCGAGTTGTCGTAGTGGGCCGTCAACTCCAACCGCGTGCCGCGCGGCAGCCGTAGCGGCTCGCGATACTGGTAGGTCTCCTGCCAGTTGAAGTCCCAGTCGCGAATCAGCACCAGCGGCTCGATGCGGCCATCTGGCAAATGGGCGTCGACCTGGAGATCGCGCCCCAGCAAGTGCATGTGAGGGGTGATCCCGTAGACGAGCAAGTCGTCGGGCAAGGTCAGGGCGGCGCGGGCTTCGTAGTTGGCCTCGCCGGCCGGAATCTTGAAGCCGCTCCAGGGTCCGCCGGCCGGCATCAGCGGCAGCGCGCGGACCGAGCGCGTGACAGGCGTCTTCGCGAAGTAGAGCCCGAGCCGCGTGCGGTCGGTCTCCTGCTTGCCGGTCTTGTGATAGTGAACCTGCATCACGACCTTGGCCCCGGCCGGCAGCACGCGGGCGGCCCCTTCCGGCAAACGATGCGGCGTGTTGCCGGGAGCCCAGCCGCCGAGTCCGCCGGCGGGCAAAAAGCCGGGGAACCCTTGCGATGTGCGGTACCCCGGCCCAGGCTCCGCCGCGTCGAGCCGCGTGGCAGTCGCGCCGGTGTCGAGAAACGCGATCACGTGGTGAACAACGCGCGGGTTGCCCGGCAGCACTTCGAGGGCGACTACATACTCGTCGGCCGGCAGATCCGTGGGGAGCACGAAGCACTGGTAGACGTCGTCGCCGTCGGCCGCCAACGCATAGTCCTCTGCCGGTTCGAGCACCAGGTCGGGTTCGCCGAGCGTCCAACCGGCGGCGAACGTGCGCGGCGGCGGCAGATCGGCCGGATCTCCCTCGGCGCACCCCTCGGCCACCCAGCGGGCAAGCAGGTCGATCTCGGCCTGGCTAAGCGCGCGGCGATTGTGGAAGTCGCCGTGACCTTCCACCGGCTTCCAGGGAGGCATGCGACGATCGGCCGTGAAATCGCGGAGATCCTCGGCCCAGCGCACGGCGTCGTCGTAGTCGGCCAGGGCGAACGGGGCGATGCCTCCCGTGCGATGGCATTCTTGACAGTGCTGGGCCACCAGCCGGCTGATGTCACGCGTGTAGGTGACCGTGGCCGCTTTGGGCTCGACAGCAGGCTTCAACTCGTCCGCCAGATCGAGCGGACAGCCCACCACCTTGGTCTCGCTCACGGCCACTTCGCGGCCCGCCAGCAGATCGGCAAGCGCCAGCTCGAGATCGCGCCGCTCGGGTGCGCGGGCGGCGCCCGCCCTCCGTTCGTAGCGATCGTCGACGCGACCGCGATAGCGAATCGCGCCGGCGGAATCGAAGACGCACACCGTGGGACAAGCTTCCACGCCCAACAGTCGCGCCGTTCGCGCCTCCGCGTCGCGGAGCATGGGAAAGGCAAGCTTGAATTCTTCAGCATGTTTGGCAATCTCGGCGGCGGATTGCCCGGCGTTGGCGTTGATGCCCACGAACTTCACGCCGCGCTCGCCGTAGTCGGCCGCCAGGCGATTGAGCTCCGGGACGAAGCCGTTCGAGATGGGACACTCCGTCGAAAGGAAGACGAACACCGTGGCCTGTTCGCCGCGGAGGGCCACAAGCGACTGGTCGCCGACTTGCACGCTCGGCAGCGAGAACCGGGGGTAGCGGTCCTCGCGCTCGGTCGCGGGCTCCTCGGCGCTAAGCGGCGTGACAGGGGCAATCGCAAGAGCCAGAATGAAGAAAGTCAAGCTGCGGCGCATGGCATGGTCACTCGAAATGACGCGAGAAGGAGCAAGAGAAGAGACGGACTTGAAGGAGCGAAGGCTAGAGCCTCGGGGCTGGCCGGCGTGGGCTTGGCACGCGCTTTTGATTGCGAGCGCAATCGCCGGCGCCTGGTGGATCATGCTCGAGACTCACGAACTGGGGCATGTGTTTAGCGCCGCGCTGAGCGGCGGCACGGTGACGCACGTGTCGTTGCCGGTGGTGGGCATTTCGCGCACCGACGTCGAGCCCAATCCGCATCCTCAATTCGTCGCCTGGGGCGGAGCGCTGTGGGGACCGGCACTGCCGGTGGCCGCGTGGCTCGTCGTGCGTCGCTGGGCCAACCGCTATGCATTCCTGGCTCGGTTCGTGGCCGGCTTCTGCCTGGTGGCCAACGGCGCCTATCTTGGGGCGGGCAGCTTCGCCCACGTTGGCGACGCCGCCGATCTGCTGCGCCACGGCGCCCGGCCGTGGCAACTCTTGTTCTACGGATTGGCGGCCGGCGCGGCCGGCCTGTGGCTGTGGCACGGGCAGGGGGCGCACTTCGGAATCGACCGTCCTCGCAGCCCCGTTGACCGGCAGGCAGCGCTGGCGATGGCTGCGATCGCCCTGACAGCGGCGCTGATCGCAGCGATCGTAGGGACGTAGATTGCTCTTCGCGGACGACCGATTGGCAAACCACCAGGGATTAGCCGCAAGCGACGGCTTCATACTCAATACTACCGGTGGGCAGATGGGTCGGTTTCTAGGACTGGGGAATTCCCCGGCCTGAATCCTTATTTTCCCTGGGTGACCCCGCGGCCGCGCCGCCGCGGGCAGACAATGGGCGTTGACCGCAATTCGGTGACATGGGGCCTTGGCCTCAAGCAGTGGGCGGGCTCGAGCGCCTGGGGCATCGGCGCGTGGGTCGTTGTCAGCGTCGTCGCGACCGCGGCCGGCCTCCATGCATTGTGGGCCCACTCCTATTCCCCAGGCGATTCCGCCCAGCCACCGCTTGAGTGGCCGGGGGAGAGTGTCCTGACTCGATCGACAGCCGGCCCCACGCTGCTCTTTTTCGTCCATCCCCGCTGTCGCTGCACCAAGGTGAGCGCGGCGATGCTCGCGGCGGCGGCGCCTGCGACCAAGACGTCGCGACAAACCTATGTGGTGGCGCAAACGGGCCCTGAGTTCGACGCCGCCGCTCGAGGCGCGCTCGAAGAGTACGCCGCCAAGCTCGGCGCCCGCCTCCACATGGACCTCGAGGACGCGGAACGCCGCCGCTTTGGCGTACACACGTCGGGGCAAGTCGTCGTCTATGACGTAGCGGGCCAATTGGCGTTCGCCGGCGGCGTGACCGCGGCCCGCGGCCATGAGGGGCCAAACCCAGGGCAAGCGGCTTTGATTGCACTGCTCCGCGACGAGCGACCCGCCCCGGCCAATTGGCCGGTCTTCGGCTGCCCACTCACTGCCGAGGCCCGTGCGGGAGGGAGGCGGCCATGATCCCGGGCGTTCCCGAATTGTCCAAACGCGCCGCGGTCACGCGGCGCGCCGAGGAGCTTTATCTCGCTCAGGAGCGGCAGTCGGCGACCACCACCGACCGCATGTTCGCCTGGCTGTTGGCCGGTGAGTGGCTGGCTGCCGTCGGCATGGCGGTGTGGGTGACGCCCATCGCCTGGCGCGGACATTCGCCAGAAGTCCATCCGCACGTGTGGGCGACGCTGCTGCTGGGCGGCGGAGTTTGCCTGGGGCTGCTGGGGCTGATGCGTCGTTACCCAGGGCAGCGCCGCACCCGGCTGGCGATCGCTGTCTACCAGATGTTGTTCTCGGCCTTGTTCATTCACCTGACCGAGGGGCGCATCGAAACCCACTTCCACGTCTTCGGCTCACTAGCGTTCCTGGCGTTTTACCGCGACCCCTCGGTGCTGCTGCTGGCGAGCGCCGTGGTGGCGGTCGACCATTTGGTGCGCGGGCTTTACTTCCCCCAGTCCGTGTTCGGCGTGGTCTCGGCGAGCCCCTGGCGCACCGCCGAGCACGTCGGCTGGGTGGTGTTCGAGAACTTCTTCCTGCTGCTCTACTGCCGGGCGAGCGTGCGCGATGCGCGGACCATGGCGTTGCAGCAGGCCGAGCTCGAGATCAGCCACGCCGCGGTCGAACGCACGGTGGCCGAACGCACTGCGCAAATCGCTGCTTACGCCCAAGAGATCGAGTCGGCCCACGAAACGTTGGAAGCGCAGAGCGAAGAGCTGGCCTGCCAGGCCGCTTCGCTCGAACATCAGAACCTGGAGCTCACCGCCGCCCGCGAAGCGGCCGACGAGTCGAACCGCTTCAAGAGCGAATTCCTGGCTAATATGAGCCACGAAATCCGCACGCCCATGACCGCCATCCTGGGCTACACCGACGTGCTGATCGAAGACAACTGGGGACGCCAGGCCACGCAAGACGCCCTGGGCATTCTCAAACGCAACGGCGAGCATCTGCTCGAGCTCATCAACGACATCCTCGACCTCTCGAAGATCGAGGCCGGAAAACTGGTGCTCGAGCCGGCAACCTGCTCGCCCCGGCAAATCATGGAAGACGTGGCCAAGCTCATGCAGTCGAAGGCCGAGCAAAAGGCGCTGGCGCTGCGGCTCGAGATCGATCCCGCGCTGCCGGCCTGCATCGTCACCGACCCGCTCCGGCTGCGGCAGATCCTGCTCAACCTGGTGGGCAACGCCATCAAGTTCACCGAGCACGGCGAGATTTGCCTGGTGGCCGCTTGGGCGCCGATCGCCGGCGCCGGCGAACTCACGTTCGAGGTCCGCGACACCGGAATGGGAATCGAACCCGCGCAGCTCGAGCACCTGTTTCAGCCGTTCCGGCAGGCAGACGCTTCGACTACGCGGCGCTTCGGCGGCACCGGACTGGGGCTGGCGATCTGCCGACGGCTTGCCCGGCGGTTGGGCGGCGACGTGACCGTGGAGAGCGAGCCGGGACAGGGGAGCGTGTTCCGCGTGACCGTGGCGGCAGCAGCCGCGGGCGCTGCCGAGAAGCCGGCCGCGCTGCCGGGCAAGCCCAACGGCGCTCTCGGCGAAGGCCGACTGACCGATTGTCGCGTGCTGCTGGCCGAAGACGGGCTCGACAACCAACGGCTGATAGGACTCGTGCTCGAGCGCGCCGGCGCCCGCGTGACCCTGGCCAGTACGGGCGAAGACGCCACGCGGCTCGCGCTCTATGCCTGGGAGCGTCACCAGGCTTACGACGTGATCCTGATGGACATGCAAATGCCGGTGCTCGACGGCTACGCAGCCACCCGGCTGCTGCGGTCGCAAGGCTACGAGGGGCCCATCATCGCCCTGACGGCCAACGCGATGAGCGGCGACCGCGACGCCTGCCTGGCCGCAGGCTGCGATGACTACGTAACCAAGCCGCTCGACCGGCAACAACTGCTGACCACGCTGCACCGCTGGTGGACGGTGGAACGGCTCGGCCGCGACAACGCGGCCCCTTCGCTGACCAGCTAAGGCTCGAGGAAAGAACGGCGATTTTCCGCACGAGGGCCTTGCCCGGCCGGAGCGAATAACTATACTTGCGTTCAGTACCCAGGAGGTGGACGCATGTACCTTAGCGATTACGTGATCCCCGATCAGCCTCGTTCCGATGGGGAAGTGACGTCGATCCAGCAGATTCTGGCCGAATTGCTCGTGCAACGCGGGCTGGCCGCCCCCGAGCCACGTGAAGCGCGGGCACCGTCGGCACCCTGGCGATCCGGCAGAGAACTAAGCGCGGCGGCTTGAGCGGCTAGCGCGCGGCGCACCCCAATCCAGTGGCTTCCCCCGTCCTGCGGACGGGGCTATCATGCTCCGTCGGCGGTCTGCCGAGTCGGCGCAGCCCTCCTGGATTCACACCAAGCGTCCGCGAGCCCTTCATGCCTGCCTACGAGTTGCCGTCGCCGGTCCGTCCCCCCAAGGCGAAGAAGCGCCAGGTGCTGCTGGTGGCCAACGGCGACTTGCGGCTCTCGGCCAACCGCAACTGTTGGGCGGCGCAGCAAGAGATGGAGGCGGCGCTCGCCCAGGCGGTGAGCGAAAGCGGCTTCGAACTGGTGCGGGCCCATCCTTATAAGGAAGACCAAGGGCACGGCTTCATCGCCTCGCAGCGCGAGGGCATGGAAGTGTTCCGTCAGATCGATCCCGATGCCCGCCTCATCGTGGCCGAGGCGGTCTGGCAGTATTCGCACCACTTGCTGCACGGCCTGCTCAGCCATCGCGGACCGATTCTCACCGTGGCTAACTGGTCAGGCACGTGGCCGGGGCTCGTGGGCTTGTTGAACCTCAATGCCTCGCTCACCAAGGCCGGCCGCGAATACTCGAGCCTGTGGGGCGAGGACTTCGCCGCGCCCGAGTTCGTCGAGCCGCTCCGCCGCTGGCTCAAGAAGGGCTCAATCCGCCACCGCACGAGCCACGTGACACGGCTCAAGAACGTGCGCCTGCCGGCCAAGGAGCGCCGCCTGGGCGAGGCCTTGGCCGAGCAGCTCCTCCGCGAGAAAGCCATTCTCGGCGTCTTCGACGAGGGGTGCATGGGCATGTTCAACGCCATCATCCCCGACCATCTGCTCAATCCCACGGGCGTGTTCAAGGAGCGGCTGAGCCAGTCGGCCATGTACTACGAAACGACCCAGGTGTCCGACGCCGAGGCGGCGGCCGTACGGCAGTGGATGGAAGCGCGGGGGATGAAGTTCGTCACCGGGCCGAATCACGCCGAGCACCTGACCGACGACCAGATCCGCCTGCAGTGCAAGATGTACGTCGCCGCGATGCGGATTGCCGACGACTTCGGCTGCGACGCGATCGGCATCCAGTATCAGCAGGGGCTCAAGGATCTGCTGCCTGCCAGCGACCTCGTGGAAGGGACGCTCAACAACACAGACCGTCCGCCGGTGAAAAGCCGCGACGGCCGCCGCGAGCTCTATGCCGGACAGCCGCTGCCCCACTTCAACGAGGTTGACGAATGCGCGGGGCTCGATGCCCTGTTCACCTACCGCATCCACCGCGCCATGGGGCAGCCGGTCGAATCGACGCTGCATGACCTTCGGTGGGGAGACTATGACCCCACGGGAACAACGCCTGAGTACGTGTGGGTGCTCCTGATCAGCGGCGCCGCGCCGCCTGCCCACTTCGCGGGGGGCTGGGCGGGCGCTTCGAGCGAGCGGCAGCCGGCCATGTACTTCCCTGCCGGCGGAGGCACGCTCAAGGGCATCTCGAAGCCAGGCGAGATCGTGTGGTCGCGGATCTTCATCGAAGGGGGACGGCTGAAGATGGACCTGGGCCGGGCAGGCGTCGTCGAACTGCCCCGCGAGGAAACCGAGCGCCGTTGGCAGGCCACGACGCCCCAGTGGCCGATCATGCACGCCGTGACCTACGGCGTGTCGCGCGATCAAATGATGGCCCGCCATAAGAGCAACCACCTGCAAGTGGCCTACGCCAACAGCGCGGAGGAGGCCGACAAGGCGCTCTTGGCCAAGGCCGCGATGGCCGACGCGCTCGGGCTCGAAGTGTCGCTTTGTGGGACGCGCAAGGGGGGCAAGGGCTGGTAGAGGCCATAGACGCCTCACCTGGCCATATGCCACGATAGTTGCGCCAGTCCCAAACTCTCCGCTCCGGTTGCCTGCCCGTTGAACGCCGCCACCTCGTCGGACAGCTCGGCCGTCGCCATTCGCGGCGTCACCCATCGCTATGGCGAGCGCGTCGCGCTCGACGACCTGTCGCTCGAAATCGCGACCGGCGAGATCTTCGGCTTCTTGGGTCCCAACGGCGGCGGCAAGACCACGCTCTTTCGCCTGCTCTCCACGCTCGTCCGCCCGCAAGCGGGCCAGATCGCTGTCTTGGGGCGCGACGTGGTCGGCGAGCAGCTCTGGGTGCGCGAGCGGATCGGCGTTGTCTTTCAGGCCCCCAGCCTCGATAAGAAGCTGACCGTGGCCGAGAACCTCAGGCACCATGGCCGGCTCTATGGCCTGCGCGGGCCCGCGCTCGAAGCGCGGAGCGGAGAAATGCTCGCGCGACTGGGACTGGCAGACCGCCGCGATGCGCTGGTCGAAGAGCTTTCCGGCGGTCTGCGGCGGCGCGTGGAGTTGGCAAAGGGGCTGCTGCACGGGCCGCAGCTCTTGCTGCTCGACGAACCAAGCACCGGGCTCGACCCGGCCGCCCGCAGCGATCTCTGGCAATATCTAGAGCTGGTGCGCTCGCGCGACGGCGTGACCGTCGTGCTCACCACGCACCTGCTCGAAGAAGCCGAGCGAGCCGACCGCCTGGCGATCTTGGACCGCGGCAGGCTGGTGGCCCTCGGCACGCCGGCCGAGCTGCGAGGCAGCGTCGGCGGCGATTCGATTCTCATCGAGGCCGATGACGCGGGCGGCGTGGCGACGGAAATCGAGCGGCGGTTCGGCCTTTCGGCCCGCGTCGTGGGGGCCTCGGTGCGGCTCGAACTGCCCGATGGCAACCGCCGCGTCGGCGAGCTGGCGGAGGCCTTGGGCCCGCGAATTCGCTCGATCACCTGCGGCCGGCCGACGCTCGAAGACGTGTTCATTGCCCGCACGGGGCATCGCTTTTGGGCAGAAGGCGCCGATCCCGCGGCGTGAGCGATCGGCCTTCCGTGCCGACTGCTAGCACGCGCTGCGACCGGCCAGTCTTGCCGATCGACATCGGCGCCGGTCCGGCGATTCGTGCCGGAGTTCTTTCCGCTCGCAAGTCGCTCACAAAAAGTTGCTCGCCCTAAGCGGCTTATCAGCAAGGGCTTCGCGCAGCTTGGCAAATACCTCGCTACCCCTTGGCACATTCGTTGCTTAAGGACGGCCCGTCGCAGGGGGGCGCGCTGGGATGAGGATTCATCCAAGCATGCCATACGGGCTGTACATCTCCGCCGAAGGGGCCGTCGCGCAGAACCGCCGCATGGAGGTGTTGGCGAACAACATCGCCAACGTCGACACGGCCGGGTTCAAGCGCCAATTGGCCATCTTCCAAGCGCGCTTCTCCGAGGCGATCGAACAGGGCATCGATTACTCGGGCTCGCGCTCGATCAACGACCTGGGCGGCGGCGTGATGGTTCGCGAAACAAAAACCGACTTCTCGCCCGGCCCGCTCCGCAGCACCGGGCTCGAGACCGACGTGGCGATCAATGGCGACGGATTCTTTCAGGTGCAGAAGGGCAACCAGACCTTTCTGACCCGTGCGGGGGCCTTCGAAATCACCAACGAGGGCGCGCTCACCACTCCCGATGGCTATCCCGTGCTCAGTTCCGACGGCGAGCCGATCGTCATCGCGGAAGACGGCGGCGCCTGGCGCATCAACGACGCGGGCGGCATCGAGCAAGGGGGCGGGGTCATCGCCAATTTGGCGCTCGTGCGGCCGCCGTCGCTCGATCAGCTCGAGCACGTGGGGGAGAACCTGTTCGCCCTGCCCGATCGTGTCGAGGCCGACGCGGTGCCGGAGGAAGAACGTCAGGTGCGGAGCGGGTTCGTGGAGCAGTCTTCGGTGCGGTCCACGCGGGAAATGATGGACCTGATCGAATGCTCGCGGGCGTTCGAAGCCAACACCAGCATGATCAAGAACCAAGATCAGATGATCGGCACGCTCGTCAGCCGCGCCCTGCGGGTGCAGTCGTAACTCGCAGGTTTGGCGCCAACGCTTCGCCCGAGAAGCTTAGTCCGCGTCCTCAGGACACAAGAGCCAGAGTCGCTTTCGGAACTGAATTATGGCCGTACAAACGCTCTATACCGCCGCGTCCGGCGTCGACTCGCTGCAGACGAAGCTCGACGTCATCGCCAATAACCTGGCGAACGTGAACACCACGTCGTTCAAGAAGGCGCGGTGCAATTTTGAGGACCTGTATTATGTGCAGGAACGGCTGCCAGGCTCGCGCGACGCCTCGGGCAATCTTACGCCCACCGGCATCGCCGTCGGCCTGGGAACGCGGGTCGAAAGCACGCAAACCGATTTCTCGCAGGGTCCTTTTCAGCAAACGAACAGCCAGCTCGACGTGGCGATCGAGGGGCAGGGCTTCTTTCAGGTCCTCGATCCCACCGGCACGATCTTCTACACGCGCGCCGGCAATTTCTCGGTCAACAACCAAGGGCAGTTCGTCGTCGGTTCCGCCTACACCGGACGGCTCGTGCAGCCGCAGATCTCGATCCCGCCCGACACCACGGGCATCGTGATCTCGCCCGACGGCCAGGTCTCGGTGCGGCAACCCAATCAGCCGAATCTGCAAACGGTCGGCCAACTCCAACTTGCCAATTTTGTGAACCCCGAGGGCTTGCTCAAGATGGGCGAGAACCTCTATTCGCAAACCGAAGCCTCGGGGCCGCCGAACATCGCCAACCCGGGCACGCTGGGAACCGGCCTGGGCGTGCTCCGGCAAAGCGCCCTGGAGGCCTCGAACGTGGAGCCGGTCGTGGAGCTCATCGACCTGATCACGACGCAGCGGGCCTTCGAACTCAACTCGCAGGTGATTCAGGCGGGCGACCAGATTCTGCAGTTGATCGCCAACTTGCGGCGGTTCTAAGCCGGAACGGAGATGGATCGAATGAAATTGCGAACCGCGATTCTGAGCGGCCTGGCCGCCCTAGCTTGGGCCGCAGCCGCCAGCGCCGTCGAAGTGCGGCTGAACACCGAATGCGTGCCCGAGGCGCGCCTGGTGACGCTGGGCGACGTGGCGGAAATCACGCCGCTCGACGATCCCCAGGCCGAACGGCTGGCCGCCGTGAAACTGTTCCCGGCCCCCGTCCGCGGCAAGAAACGACTCGTGCGGCTCGGCGAGCTCATGGAATTGCTCACGCTCCGCGGCTTCGAAGTGCAGGAGATCCGCTTCACGGGCAGCGACGTCGTGTCGATCGAAGCGCCGCAGATGGCCCGACCGACGCCGGCCTTGCCGGCGCAACACCGCTCGAGCGCGAGCGAGGTCGCCCGAGCTTGTGACGAAGTGAAGCAGGCGGTGGCCAAGTATCTTGCTTCGCAGGGCGATAGCGATGCGCCGTGGGCAGTCGAGCTGAACCTGACGCCCCCGCAGGTCGAGCGAATCCTGTCGGGCAAGGAACCGCTGAAAGTGAGCAGCGAGACGGGGCCCAAAGCCGGGCGCCAGACGTTTCTCGTCAGCGGCCGGGGCCCGCAGCCGGCCGAAGCGCTGAGCGTCGACGCGGAGATCTGGCAAACGCCCTCGATCGTGGTGGCTACGCGCGACCTGGCCCGCGGCGAACGCCTGACCGCGGCCGACGTGAAACTGCAAATGGCCGACCGCCGCTCGTCGCGCACCGCGGCCGTGGGCTCGCTCGAGCAGGCGGTGGGCAAGGAGCTCACCCGCGGCGTACCCGAGGGGCAACCGGTTCCAACGGACGCCGTCCGCTCGCCACGGTTGGTGCAGCGGGGTGAGATCGTCACCGTCTACGCCCACAACGCAGGGGTCCGCGTGCGGATCGCCGCGAGAGCGCGCGAAGATGGCGGACAAGACGATCTCGTGCTGATCGAGTCGATCGAGAACCGCAAAACGTACTACGGCCGCGTGACGGGCGTGCAGACGGTCGAGGTCTATGCCCAGGCCCAGCGGGCTCGCGGCAACGACCCGGCGCCGCCGCCTGCACAGGCCGGCGAAAAGGCGTCTGAGTATTCGGCCGAGCGCAAGCAGCAAGGAGGCGCCCGTGGTTAGGCCCATCTCTCAACGACTCTTGATCGGCGCTGGCGTCGCCCTGGGGCTGGGCGCCGCAGCGGAGGTCCAGGCGCAGAACGCTAGCTTGTACAAGCGCGATCTGCCCACGGCCAACGGCGCCGCGCTGACCGTCGACATGACGTCGCTCTACTTCCAGCCGCCGGAACCGCTGAAGCAGATCAAGAAGCACGACCTGATCACGATTCTGGTCAATGAGATGGCCGAAGTGGTGAGCGCTGGACAGATGCAGCGACGCAAGAACGCCACCTATCACGCTCAGTTGCAGGACTGGGTGCTGTTCAAGGGCCTCACCATGGTGCCCGATCCCCAGACCGCCGGGAGCCCCGAGATCAGCGGCCAGCTCGACAACCAGTACCGGGCCACCTCGAACTTGCAAACCGAAAACCAGATGAGCTTCAGCATCACGGCCGAGGTCGTGGACATCCGGCCGAACGGATTGCTGGTGATCGAAGCCCGGCAGTGGATCGAGGAAAACGAGGATACGTGGGAGCGGGCGCTGATCGGCCTGGTGCGGCCCGAAGACGTAACGCCGGCCAACACCGTGATGAGTGAAAAGATTGCGGAACTGAAGCTCTACAAGCGGGAAACCGGCTACGTGAAGGCTGGTTGGGCCCGCGGTTGGTTCGGCGTGATCTTCGACAAGATTCAACCGTTCTGAGCAACGCTCGCGAGATGTACGGCCCATGCTGAAAAGACTGCTCCAACGCTGCTTGCTGGCCTGGCTATCGCTCGCGCTGCTCGCGCCCTCCGAAGCTTGGGCCGTGCGCGTGGCAGACATCTGCCGCGTGAAAGGTCAGGAGGAGAACACGTTGCACGGGCTCGGGCTCGTCGTGGGCCTCAAGGGCACGGGCGACGGCGGCGACTTCGCCCCCACCATGCGGGCCCTGGGCAACGCCTTACAGCGGATGGGAAGTCCGCTGAGCAAGGCGGGCGCCGCCGAGCTGAAGAGCGCCAAGAATGTGGCGCTGGTCATGGTGTCGGCCACCGTGCCCTCGAGCGGCGCACGGCAAGGCGACCGGCTCGACTGCGTGGTCACCTCGGTGGGCGCCGCCAAGAGCTTGGCCGGCGGTTATCTCATGCTGAGCCCGCTGCAGGGCCCGGTCATCGGCAGCTCGCGTGTATATGCCTTTGCCCAAGGCCCGATTCATCTCTCTGATCCGCGCCAACCGAACGCCGGCGCCATCACCATGGGCTGCCGGCTGGAAGAAGACTTCTTCAACCCGTTCGTCGAAGACGGCGTGGTCACGCTCGTGCTCGATAAGAACCAGGCCAGCTTCGTGGTCGCCCGCGACGTGGCCGACGCCATCAACGACAGTCAGCTCGCCTTCCAGTTCCAGGGGAGCGACGAAGTGTTGGCCCGGCCGCTCGACGCCACGAACATCGCCGTGACGGTGCCGGCCAAACTCCGCGACGATACGGTCGAGTTCATCGCGCAGGTGCTCAACCAGCAAGTGGTGGCGGTGCGCACCGAGGCCCGCGTCGACATCAATCAGGCGGCCGGCAGCATCGTGATCAGCGGCGACGTGGAAGTCAGTCCGGCCGTGGTGACGCACAAGAACATCGTCGTCGAAACGGGCGACAACGTGCCGACCGCCGTGTTCGTGCCAGTCGACCCCGAGCAGGTGGCCACCACCAAGCTCAAGGCCCTGGTCGAGGCGCTCAACGCCGTGCAGCTTCCGGCCGAGGACATCATCGAGATCATCAAAGGACTCGACCGCACCGGCAAGCTGCACGGCCGACTGATGGTGCGCTAGTTCGAAGCACTCTGCAAGGACTAATGGAAACAAGACCGATGAGCATCTTCAGCACCTCGAGCGCGGCCAACGGCGCGTCCCCCTGGCAAATGGCGAGCAAGCCTGCCGCCGAGGCGGTGGAGCGCTATCGCGACGTGAATCGACAGCTCAAGCAAACCGCGGCGGCCGGCGCTTCGTCGACGGGAGAGACCGCTGGCGCGGCCGACCAGAAGGGCGAACTACGCGAGGCGTTTAACTCGTTCGTCGGCGAATCGCTCTTCGGCCAGATGCTCGCCCAAATGCGCAAGACCGTCGGCAAGCCGGCCTACTTCCACGGCGGCCAGGCCGAAGAGTTGTTCCGCGGACAGCTCGATCAGGTGCTGGCCCAAGAGATGACCAAAAGCAGCGGGCACAGCTTCAGCGACCGTTTGTTCGAGCAACAGTTCATGCATGAGTGGACGGCCTAGGTCTGGCCCCAAGCGGACTGGCCTCGTCTCGAGAACCTGCTAAGCGAGCATCACGACATGGGCATCGACGAACAACAAGGCGACGCCGAATGGTTGGCCGAGGTGGCAGAACTGCTGAACGCGGTTTCCGCCACCCAGGACGAGTTGTTCAGCGTTCTCGACGAGAAGCGGCGGTGCCTGATCGCCGCCGACACGGCAGGCTTGGCAAGCTTGGCAGAACGGGAAGAAGCGGTCGCCGAGCGTCTACGACAAGTTCAGCAGCAGCGTGCCGAACTGCTGCTTCGCGCTCATGATCACGGGCGTCCTGGCGAGAGTCTCCGAGCCGTGGCAGCTAGCATGCCCGACGCTCCGCAGCGCAAGTCCCTGCGCGACCGATTCGTGCGCGCGGAGCAGCGCTCACGGCTGCTCGAACACCAGAGCCTAACGAACTGGCTGCTGGCACAGCGGACGCTGATTCACTTGTCGCAGATGCTCGAGATAATCGCTACCGGCGGGCGTCTGCAACCGACATATGGAAAGGGTGCGCCCCCGGAAGCCAGCGGTTCGCTGGTGGATCAGGCCGCTTAGCGGCCGCTGTTCGCCGCAGTCCGCGCAAACCTCCCATGTCGCTCAGCAGCTCCATCAATCTCGCCGGCAATTCCCTGCGCGCCGCGGAAATCGGCCTGCAGGTGGTGGGGCAGAATATTGCCAACGCCGCCACGCCCGGCTATCTCCGCGAAGAGGTGTTGCTGCAGCCGGCGCCCACTCAGAAGCTCGGCAGCTTGCCGCTCGGCCTGGGCGTGCAGGTGGCGGGGATCATTCAGAAGGTCGACCACTTTCTCGAAGAGCGGCTCCGCGGCGCCACCAGCGACCGCGCCAGCGCCGAGGCGCAAGAACAGGCCTACTTGCAACTCGAAGGCATCATCGGCGAATTGGGAGACCAGGACCTCAGCACGTCGCTCGATGCCTTTTTCTCGAGCATCACCGACGTCCTCAATCAGCCCGAAAACTTGGGCGTCCGCAACCTGGCAGTCCTCAAAGGCCAAACTCTGGCCTCCGACGTCAATCGGATGCAGGCGCGGGTGACGCAGGCGCGCGTCGACCTCGACAAGAAGGTCGGCGATTTGGCGGGGGACGTGAATCGCTTGATCGGCGAGATCCGCACGCTCAATGTGCGCATTGCCGAGACGGAAGGGGGCGACGCGTCCCTGAGCGACGCCGTCGGTCTGCGCGACCAGCGCAATCTGGCCCTCTCGGACCTCGCCAAGCTGATCGACATCCGCGTGCAGGAACAACCCAGCGGCGCCGTGGCGGTTTACGCGGGCGGAACCTACTTGGTCTATGAAGGAACGGCGCGGCAGGTCCGCGTCGAGCAAGACACTGATCGCGGCCTCAACGTCAGCCGCATCGTGGTCGAGGAGACCGACGCGCCGATCGAGTCGTCTTCCGGCGAGCTTGCCGGCCTCATCGCCGCCCGCGATCAGGTGGTCGGCGGGTTTCTGGACCGTCTGAACAAGTTCGCCGGCACGCTGGCCTTCGAGTTCAACAAGGTCTACGCCTCGGGCCAGGGCCTCAAGGGCTATCAGAGCCTGACCAGCGAATCGGCGGTCGACAATGTCACAAACGCGCTCGACGCCGCGGGCCTCAAGTTCCAGCCCGTGAATGGCTCGTTTCAAGTGCAGGTGCTCAACCGCCGCACGGGACTGACGGAAACGACGAACATCCGCGTCGACCTCAACGGTCTCGACCAGGACACTTCGCTGAACGACCTTGCCGCGCAGCTCGACGCCGTCGACGGCCTCTCGGCCACCATCACGTCCGACCACAAACTCGCGATCAAGTCGGAATCGGTCGACCAGGAATTCTCCTTTGCGCAGGACACGAGCGGCGCGCTGGCGGCGCTGGGCCTGAACACCTTCTTCACTGGGTACGACGCCGGCAGCCTGGGCGTCAGCAGCGTACTGCGGGCGGATCCGGCGAAGTTCGCCGCCAGCCAAGGCGGCATCGGCAAGGACACGGCCAACGCGGTCAAGCTGGCGAGCTTTCAGGATCAGCCTCTGGACAGCCAGAACGGGGCGACCTTCAGTGCGCTCTACGACCGCCTGGTAGGCGAGACGACGCAGTCCTCGAGCGAGTCGCGCGCCGTGGCCGAAAGCCTGCGGTCGTTCGAGCAAACCTTGCAGAGCCAGCAGATGGCGGTGAGCGGCGTGAGCATCGACGAGGAAACGATCAAGTTGCTCACTTATCAACGGATGTACCAGGCTTCGGCGAAGTACATCTCCGTGCTCGGCGAGCTGATCGATACCCTGGTCAAACTGTAGCCTTACTGGAAGGCGCAAGCCATGCCGATCACAGGCGTACCGACCACGCGCGTCAGCGAATTGCTCGTCGCGCAGCGGATGCTGAGCCAATTGCGCAGCGATCAGGCCGACCTCTTCAAGCTGCAGAACCAGATTTCCACAGGGCGCCGCATCGAGCTTCCCAGCGACGACGCGCCCGCCGCGCTGCGGGCGATTGGGCTGCAGCGGCTGATGGAGCGCAAGCAGCAGTCGGTCGTGAACTTGAAGACCAGCCAGTCGTTCTTGGGAGCGACCGACACTGCGCTCGCGCAGGTGTCGCAAATCTTGGCCGAAGTGCGCGGCACGGCCGTGTCGGTGGCCGACACCACGAGCACCGACGAGCAGCGGGCGGCCGCTGCGCTCGAGGTGCGGCGGTCAATCGATCAACTCCTCGACGCCGGCAACCAAAATTTCCGCGGCCGCTATCTCTTCGCCGGCTCGCAGACGTCCGTCGCGCCCTTCACGAAGACCGGCCAGTTCATCCAGTACAGCGGCAACGAACAGGCCCTGCAGAGCTTTGCCGACGTCGATCTGCTCTTCGACACCAACGCCACGGGACACGAAGTGTTTGGCGCCCTGTCCGAGCCGGTGCGCGGCTCCGTCGACGTCAATCCGATCCTGACCAACAGCACGCAGTTGGCCGATCTGCACGGAGGACTCGGAGTCAGGCCGGGCAGCGTGGAGATTTCCGATGGCACGAACACCCGGATCGTCGATCTGAGCCAGGCCCACACGCTCGGCGACGTGGTGGGGCTGCTCGAAGCCAACCCACCGGCCGGCCGATCGCTGTCGGTCTCGCTCACCGCGTCGGGGTTGGTCGTTGCGCTCGACGGCGCGGGAGGCGGCCAACTCAATATCCGTGAGGTCGGCGGAGGCACCACGGCCAACGACCTGGGGATTCTGCAAACGGGCAATCTGGTGGGAACGTCGGTCGTCGGGGGGGACCTCGATCCGCGGCTAACGCTCGCGACGTCGCTGGCCGATATTTTGGGCGTGCGGGCGTCGGCCGTCGTGTCGATGTTGGGCGCCAACAACGACCTCCGCGTCGAGGCCGCGAAACGCGGCCCCGAGTTCAACGGCGCCGCGATCCAGTTCGTCGACGACCGCAAACTCCAGGCCGGCGTGGGCATCGCGCTGGGGGGCGAGTTGGCCGAATTCAGCAAGACGGCGCGCGCGGCCCGCACCGCGCTTACCTTTGGCGGGACGGACAACGACCTGATTCTCACCGCGAACAAGGCGGGCATCGATTTCAACGACGTCACGGTGGCGATCGCCTCGGACGTGACCGCCGGCAACCCCGCGACCGCCAACTACAACGCCGCGACCAAGACGCTGACGCTGCACCTCGAGGACGACGGCTCGACCACGGCCGCCGAAATCGTGCAGGCAATCGCCAACGAATCGAGCGGCGTCTTCACCGCTACGCTCGACACTTCGGTCGAAACCACGAACACGGGCGCCGGCGCGGCGGGGGTGATCAACAATTCGACCTTCGCCAGCACCGCTCACAGCGGCGGAGCGGCCAACACCCTCTACGTTTACGTTCAAGCGGACACCACGGCCACCGAAGCCGCCGCGGCCATCGACCTCGAAGGCACGTTCCGCGCAACCATTGAGGGGCACGACTCCCTCTCCCCGACTCAGGCTGGCACGGGGCAAATCGCCGTGGACGCCACCGCGGTGACGGCGGGGGGCGCGGGGGTCGAGTTCGATCAGGCGGACGGTCTCCAGATCACCAACGGCGGCAAGACGCAGACGATCGATCTGTCCAGCGCCAAGACCGTCGAAGACTTCCTCAACTTGCTCAACGGCTCGAATTCGGGGCTCGTGGCCTCGCTCAACGCCGCCAGCAACGGCATCGACGTTCGTTCCCGCCTCAGCGGCGGCGACTTTGCCATTGGCGAGAACGGCGGACAAACGGCCACTCAGCTCGGCTTACGCACCTTCGATGTTTCCAGTCCGCTGTCCGGTCTCAACCACGGCCTCGGCATTCATTTGACGGACGGGCCTGACTTCACCATCAAGCGCAAGGACGGCGTCGAGTTAGCGATCGATCTCGACGGCGCCGCCACGATCGGCGACGTGCTCGACCGCATCAACCAGAATCCCAACAACCTCGCTTCCGGCGTTCCCGTCGTGGCGCGGCTCGTCGACTCCGGCAACGGCATCGAACTCTTAAACGACGACCCCACCGGCACAGGGACGCTGAGGGTGATTCCCGCCGTCCAGGGCCAGGCCGCCCAAGATCTCGGCCTCGTGTCGCTGGGCGCCGATGAGAGCGCTGATCCAATTCCCGGCCTGCCGGCCACGGCGAGCGTGCCGCTGGCCGGAGCCAACAACGATCTCACGCTCGCCTCGGCGCATCCGGGCGCCGTCTTCAACGACATTCAGGTGCGCATCGTCAACGTGGCGGCGGTCGGCGACCAAGCGCTCGTGAACTACGATGCGAACGCCAAGGTGCTCACGCTCGACGTCGACCCCGCGGCGACCAAAGCCAGCACCTTGGCAAGCGCGATCAACGCCCAGGGGCTCTTCACGGCCCAGTTGGATCCGACCGGCGACCCGGCCAACGACGGGAGCGGCCTCGTCACCACGACGGGAACCGTGGCGACCACCGCCGGGGGGCGCGCCGAGACGCTGCGCGCCGGCGACGTAAACCCGCAGGAGACGGCCGGAGTCTTCAATACCCTGCTCAAATTGGCTTCCGCCCTCGAGAGCAACGACGTGCTGCAAATCGAGCGGACCGTCGGGTTGCTCGACGAGGACCAAAAACGCCTCAGCTTCAGCCGGGCCGAAGTGGGCGCCCGACAACAGGGACTCGACACGCTGCAGACTCGCCTCGACCAGGAACAGGTCGAGCTTTCGGACACTCTCTCGGGGGAGATCGACGTGGACATGGTTACGGCGATCTCGCAGATTACGGCGCGGCAAGCGTCTTTCGAAGCTGCTCTGCGAAGTTCGGCCGTAATGTCGGGGCTGAGTTTGCTCAAGTTCCTCTAGGCGTGTTTTACTGTTCGCCGCCGCGTACCGGGCCGATTTAGATTGTGTGAGTTAACGTGCTCGAAACCCGCCGGGCAGACGTGGTGGGTCGGTGAAGCTCGGCGCCGCATTCGGGCGCCAGGTCGAGGCCAACCCCGGGCGGCCGCTGGTTTTGGAAACGGAAGTCCTTGAACAGGCACGGCAGCCATGCACATCAATACCACCCGCTTCGGCAAGCTGGCCTTCGAGGCCGACGACGTGTTGCGGTTTCCCGCCGGCTTGTTCGGTTTGGAAGACTGCCGCGACTGGGTGCTCCTGGCCGACACCGACAACCCGGTGGTGGGCTGGATGCAAAGCACCACGCGACCCGAAGTCGCCTTTGCCGTGGTCAGCCCGCGACGCTTCGTGCCCCGCTACCAGGTGCGCATCGGCGCCAGCGAGCTGGCGCCGCTCGGCCTGGAACGGATCGCCGAGGCCCAGGTGCTGGCAATCGTAGGCCGCAACGACCGTTGCATGACGCTGAACCTGAAGGCGCCGCTGGTGATCAACCTCGAGCGGCGCGTCGGGCGCCAGGTGGTCAACAACAGCGACCAGCCGCTGCAGCACGAGCTGGAGCCGTATTCCGTGGAAATGCGCAAGACCGCCTGACTCGCCGCGGTCTTGAAGGCAGGACCGCACCCGCCCCGCTTACCCGCCACCACTGCCCCCCGACCAAGATTTGCGCCCAACCGGGCACGCCTGCTGGCTTGGCAGCGGGCGGCCGGTTCGTGTGCCGCGATTTGAAGGAGCTGCCCGATGCTGGTCCTGTCGAGACAGCGCGACGAGAGCATCATGATCGGCGACAATATTGTCGTGACGATCGTGGATATTCGCGGCGACAAGGTTCGCCTGGGCATCAATGCTCCGGCGGAGATCCCCGTACATCGCCAAGAGGTGTACGAAGCGATCCAGCGCGAGAACATGCGGGCCAGCCGCCTCGAGCCCAAGGATACGCAAGATCTGGGCAAATCGGTGGCCCGTCCTAAGCCCGGCTCTAAGGGCTAACTGCAGCGGCGACACCCAGCCGACCGCATTTCTGGCGCAACCGCGCTTTCCCGCTCGAACGGCCTGATCGCTTCAGGCTGCGCCGACCAGCAGCCGGACCTGGAATCCTTCCTGGATTTTATCCGTCCCCCCTAAAGTGCCGTACCCACCCAGTCGATCTATTGCCCTAGGTACGTTGCGCTGGCGGTTCGCCGCAGCGCGACATGCTCCGTTGGATCGACCGGTCAGCGAACCGCTCGAAGCAAGCCAGAGACCGCAACCTCCGGCCGAGCCGGGCCGATTGGATGCGGCGCTCAGCACTGGTTCGAGAAAACGCCCCCGAAACAACCCGCTCGAGATCGTCTCCACGCATCTGGAGCCCTGCGCCGCGTGCCGCACCCAAGGCATTCGCGCCGCGGCGTAACCAGCAAACATCCTAATTCCGACAAAAGGTTCGTGGCATGACCCGCATCAATACCAACGTCAGCTCGCTGATCGCGCAAAAGACCTTGTCTCGGTCGAACTCGCAGTTGCAAGAAGCTCTCACGCGGCTGAGCACCGGCTTGCGGATCAACGTTGGTAAGGACGATCCGGCCGGTTTGATCGCCAGCGAGGCCCTCGGCAGCGACATCGTCGCCACGCAGCGGGCCATCACCAACAGCCAGCGGGCCAACCAGCTCATTGCCACGGCCGACAGCGCCCTGGGCCAGGTGAGTTCGCTGCTCAACGACATTCGCGGCCTGGTCTCGGAGGCCGCCAACACCGGCGCCTTGAGCAAGGAGCAGATCGAGGCCAACCAGCTTCAGGTCGACTCCTCGCTCGAAGCCATCGACCGCATCGCACAGATCACGTCGTTCCAAGGCCGCCGCCTGCTCGATGGCAGCCTGGGCTTCATCACCAAGGGCGCCAACCCGACTCAGATTCAGGGACTGCAGATCGACCAGGCCAATTTCGGCACGCAGAGCGAGATCGGCGTGGCCGTGAACGTGGTCTCGCAGGCCAAGAAGGCCTCGCTGAACTACGGCTTCGGCGCGGTCGCCCAAAACGTCGTGCTGCAAGTCAACGGCTCCAACGGCAGCGAGGCTTTCAACTTCGCCGCCGGCAGCAGCATCTCGGAAATCGCCAAGGCCGTCAATCTGGTGTCCGACGCCACCGGCGTGGTCGCCAAGCTCCAGCAGGACGCCACCAAGGGCTCGGCCACGATCTCGAGCTTCGGCAAGGACAACGACATCGTCCTCACCGCCAATGACGCCGGCTTCGATCCGGGCAACATCCGCGTCAAGTACACCAAGGGCGACGCCTCGGGCACGAGCGTCGAGTTCACCGACAACAACGGCCAGACGCCCGACACGCTCAACATCGCCCTCAAGACCCAGGACTACGTGGCGGCGGCCGCTGGCGTCGACGATGGCGGCGCTGCGGTCGGCACCAAGGCCGAGTATCACCTCGACATCAAGGGCAACAACAACGACCTGTTGCTCACCGCGACCAAGGGCGGCTCGGACCTCGCCAACTACACCATCACCTTGGCCAACGGCGCCGCCGCCGGCTCTCCCACGGTGACGATCGACACCAGCCTCAAGACGCTGGTCATCGATCTCAAGGGCTCGGACCGCACGGCCACCGTGATCCGCGACGCGATCAACAACGACGCCACGGTCAGCAAGTACTTTAGCGCCGCCTACGCCACGATCGACGTGGCCAGCGGAACCAACACCGGCGCCGGCACCGCGGTGAAGACCGAAACCGCGAACTTCGCCAACTACCAGGTGACCCAGGGCACCGGCGCCGATGAGAACGCCCTCGACTTCACGGCTCGCATCAAGGGCGCGCAGTTCAACGACGTCAACGTGAACTTCGTCGACGACGCCGCCCGCGTCGGCTCGGCTTCGGCCGTGTCCGCTGGCAGCGAAAAAGCCTTCTACTTCCAGGACGCCCGCAAGGCTCAGGCCTACGTCGACCTGGGAACGATCGGCACGGCCGACACCGACTTCATCGTGACCGCGGCCAAGGCCGGCAAGGACTACAACAACGTCAAGGTCGTGTTCACGGCCGGAAACGTGCAGTCCGACAAGGCCAGCGCTTCGTACGACGCGAGCGCGAAGACGCTGACGATTGACGTGTCGAACGACGGATCGACCCAGCTCAGCACGGTGCTCGCCGCGGTCAACGCCACCGACGACTTCACCGCCGCCAAGGCCGGCGCTTCGACGCTGACGAACACCGTGTCGTTGGCCGACACCCGCCAGTACCAGGGCATCCGCGGCGACACCGGCGTGAGCGGCGGCGACGCCGGCACGTTGTTCGTCCACATCTCGAACAACAAGACCACCGCCGCGCAGCTCGTGGCCGCGATCTCGGCCGCCGGCAACGAGCGGGTCGCCAAGCTGTTCGAGGTCAAGAACCGCCCCGACCAGTCCGGCACGGGCGTCATCTCGGCCGGCCAGTATGTCGACGCGTTCGCAGGCGGCAAGAATGGCGGCGACGTGCTGGCCACTGCCCAGGACGTCGTCAACGCGATCAACGCGTCGGGCGCGGTCAGCACCAAGCTCACAGCGAGCCTGGCCAAGAACGAAGTCGGCGCCAGCGACGTGAGCGCATTCGACCAATTCGCCTACACCGGCGACGCGGAGCTCAACAACCGGCTCCAATTCTTGGGCGGAGACAACAGCCGCAAGATCGAGTTCGTCACGTCGGGCAACAATACGGCCCTCGGGGTCGATCTGGCCACCAAGCCTGCCGAACTGGCCAGCGCCAAGGCCACGTTCCTGGCCACCAACGCCAACGCCAGCCTGACCTTCCAGGCGATCAAGGCCGGGCCCGAAGCCGACAACGTGTCGATTCTGTTCGAGGACCGCGGGTCCGACACCGTGAACTCGGTGGTCTTCAATCCCGAGCCCACCAAGTCGACCGCCACCCTGGCCTTCACGGGCAGCAACAACGACCTGAAGCTCACGGCCAATAAAGACGGCACGCTCGACTTCAACAACGTCACGGTCAACTTGGTGACGCAGGCCGGACTCGGCAACAAGGCCGAAGCCACCTATACGGTCACTCCCGCCACCAAGACCACGGCGGAAACCCGCGTGCTCACGATCACCGTGGACAACGCGGGCGCCACCGGCATCGACAAGGTCATCGACGCCATCAACGCCGAGGGCACCTTCGGCGCAGCCCTCGACAAGACGGTCGAGCAGGGCAACGACGGCTCGGGCGTGGTCAGTCAGGTGGCCGGCGCCATCGGAACCGGAACGGGCAATAGCGGCTCGATCAACGGCTCGCTCACCTTCCGCATCCAGGACGGAGTCACGACCGCCAGCCAAGTGGCCTCGTTGCTGGCCAACGACGACGTGGCGAACAAGTATTTCATCGCCTCGAACTTCGGCAGCAGCAGCGGCGCCGGCACGATCGACGTCGCCAACGACACCGCGACGACGAACCACGTAACGTTGACCTCCGGAGGTCTCAAGGACGCCGGCACGCTGATCGTGAAGCTGGCCACCGACGCCAACGGCCTGGTCACCACCAAGGCCAACGACCTGATCGCCTACTTCAACGATCCGGCCAACGCCGCCAAGCTCCAGGGCCTGGGCATCAGCCTCAGCAACGCCGAAGGCAGCGACGGCACCGGCGTTCTGTCGGCGACCAAAGATCCCGTCGAGTTCAAGACCTCGGGCACGAACCTGGTTGACGACTACGCCTCGGCCACGATCGCCGCGGTCAACGGCGCCAACGCTCGCTTCATCCTCAAGGCCAAGCAGGCCGGGTCCGAATTCGACGGCGTGAAGCTGCAATACGAGGAAAACCCGCTGCTCACCGGCAACGGCGACGAGACGGCCGCCTACGATGCCCAGTCGAAGACTCTCACCGTCAAGGTGCGGGCCGGCATCACCACGGTCGACAGCGTGATCTCCGCCATCCAGAACTCCGACTCGGCCGGCGACAAATTCGACGCCAGCCTCATCATCGGCGGCAACGGCGACGCCACGGTCAGCCTGTCGGACACCGGCACGACCTCGGGCGGAACCCGCGACGCCGGCACGGTTGACGGCGTGGCCCTGCTGGGCAACTCCGACGCCGGCGAAACCGGCCTGACCTTCGAGTCGGCCACGTACGGCTCCGACGCCTTCGTGCAGGTCACCGCCCTGAGCGGCAACTTCGCCCTGACCAACGCCGACGGCGACTCCACCGACCGCAGCAATGGCGCCGACGTCGATCTGCGGATCAACGGCGTCAAGGCCATCGGCAAGGGTCTCAAGGCCAGCCTGAACACGGCCAGCCTGGACCTGAGCTTCAGCCTCAACGACTCGATCCAGGACGGCACCGACTTCGATTTCAAGATCATCGGCGGCGGAGCTCGCTTCCAGCTCGGTCCCGACGTGGTCTCGAATCAGCAGGCCCGCCTGGGCATTCAGACGATCAGCACGGCGACCCTGGGCGGGGCCAACGGCAGCCTGTTCGAACTGCGTTCGGGCGGCGCCAAGAACCTCTCCGACAACCCCAACGGAGCGGCCCAGGTGGTCGAAGACGTGATCACGCAAGTGACGCAGCTTCGCGGCCGTTTGGGCGCCTTCCAGCGGACGACGCTCGAGACGAACATCGCCGCCTTGAACGACACCTTGGCCGCGATCACCGATGCTCAAAGCTCGATCCGCGACGCCGACTTTGCCGCCGAAAGCGCCAAGCTGACGCGGGCCCAGATCCTGGTGCAGTCGGGCACCACGGTGCTCCAGATCGCGAACCAGAATCCGCAGAACGTGCTGGCCCTGCTGCGGGGCTAGTCGAAAGCGTAAGCCATCAGCCGAGCCGTGGACGACAGCGTCTGCGGCTCGGCTTTTTCTTGCGCCTCGTTCGCCTCACCACTACGCGCATAAAAAAAGCGGCTCCTCGGCGCGAGGACCGGGGCAGGAAGTCCTGATGCGCTGGTGAGGAGCCGCAACCACGTTATCGCACACCGGCTTCTGGTTGGAAAGCCCCGGCAAGAATTTTGCGTTATTCTCAGGAAGCGGGTTGCCAGTTGGGGGCATCCCCCCGAAGCCTTCCGCCTTCACTTCGTAGCGCTTGCCAAAGCGACTCGAGCGGTCCACGGACCTGGGGGGTCAGGCGGCCGGGCCCATACGCCAGGTAGGTGTAGAACTCCGCCGTTTGAGTGGTCAAAGCCTCCAGTTGGGGGAACCTTGCTGCCAGCCGCTCGGCATACTCGAGCGGTGTCTGATCCGCGGTGCGTTCCAGGCCCGCTTCGCGGCCCCAGGCTTCGAGCCCGGCGAAGGTGTAAGCCACGAGCTGCTCCGGCGTCGCCCGGTCAGCTACGCCGCTCAAAAAGGGATCACTGAACTGCGAAAAGCTGAGCCGGCGGAGCACTTCTTCCGAAGGCATCTCCGCTTCCTCTGCCTCGGGGCTCGGGTTACCGCCGAACAACGCCTGCAGCCAAGCCACGAAGGCATTCAACATCCGCAGCAACTCGGGACCGAATTGCCACACGAAGAAGACGACCGCGGTGGCCACCAGCAGCCATTTGAGCACGCGCGCGATTCCGCTCAGGCTTTGCAGGAGATTGCTCGCCTGCCGGGCCATGTTGGCCAGTGGCTGCGAAGACGGGGCTTCGCTCGGCGGCCGGGCGCCCTGCGACGGTTGAGAGCGGTCGCCTTGCTCGTTTTGCTTGCTCCCCGATCCGCCGCCTCGCGAACGCTGTTCGCCGCCTGACTTGCCCTTGGCCTGATCCTCACCAGCCTTTTCCTGCCCGTCCTTCGACTGATCGCCGGAACGTTCGCCGTCGCGCGAGTCCTGGCCGGACTGGCCGTTCTTACCCGCTTCTCCTCGGTCAGACTGGTTGCCTTGCTCTTGGCGTCCCTGCTTGGACTGCTGTCCGCCTCCTTGTTTCCCTTCACTCCCCTGCCCCTGAGACTTTCCAGAGGATTGGCCCTTGCCTTGCGAATTACCTCCGCCTTTGCCTTGCGACGAGCCTTGGCCCTGTTCTCCCTTTTCGCCGGATTGGCCCTGCGAACCCTGTTTGTTCCCCTTCCCGCTGGAGGAGGCCTGTCCCTTCTCACCGTCCGATTTTGATTGCCCCTGGCCTTCCCCTTCCTGCTGCGCTTCGTGCTCCCCTTCGCCCCCCGCGGCGCCTTCGCCTTTCCCCGCGCTGCCTGAGAGCACAGCCCAGCGCGAAGCGCCGAGCGCTTCCTTGCCGGCTTCGACCGCCACCTGGGCGAGCGAGTACTCGGCGCTCGGCCGCGGCAAGAGCGCGCCCGCGATCAACAATGCGGCGATCATCAGGCCGCCGAGCAGCAGCCAGCCGCCGCTGATCGACGCCGGCATCTCGAGCCCGCGGCGCCGCAGATAGCGCCGCAGGCCGAGAAACGCCGTGGTGAGCAGCAAGCCGAGTCCGCAGCCTACGTAGATGGTGGCCAGCCAGAAGACGTGTTGCCGCCGCGCGGTCTCGTCGACCGGAATCGCGAGCTGGCCCAGCCCAAAGATCGGCAGCGCTGCCAGCGAGAACCACACGATCGTCACCCCCGGCGCCCGCGCCCGGCGCCGCTTCTGCGTCGACAGCCGCATCCACCAAGGTTTCTCGCGCCGCGGCGGTGGGGGCGCGGGCGCGGCCGTAGGCTTGGCCGTCGAAAGTGTTTCACCGTTCGCTTCCGGCCGATCGAGCCCGGCCGCCTGCAGCAGGCCTTCGCCTCCCGGATCTTCGTCGTCGTCGATCCAGGTGCAGTTCCAGGTCAGCTCATGGGCGCACCACCAGATGAGGGCGATCAGAAACGGCGTGATCAGGAAGAACTCAGGTGCAAACCGCAGCACCGCCAGCAGCATGGCGCCAGCCAGGGCTACGCCGAACATCGACGCCCGCTCGGCTCCTTCGACGATCGCGATCCGCGCGATGAGGACGATCGCCATCACGAACCAGGAAAGAATCCACTGCAGCCGATCCATGTGCTCGCCCCGATAGCTGAGGTCGAGCAGAAAGAACGCCAGGCTGCCGACCAGCCCCATGATCAGCGCAGGGCTGATGGCGATGGCCATGTAGTCGGCTAGCGTGGGCGCAAGGCGGCGGGCCATGGGTCGGCCTAGGGGTGTTTTCCGTCGCACAGGCTTCGGCGGGAATCATAACCCGACGCGTCAGCGAGGACGCCGGCGATTCCCTTATCTTACACCCGGAGAAAGATGCCGCGCCGGTACAGCCAGTACAGAAACAGCCATTCGACCGCCAGCTTCACCGACCTCAGCAGCAACTCGGCATAGGCCCCCACCGAGCCGGCGATCGGCCCGCCCACCAGCCGGTCGGCGATCACGTCGAACTTGATCAGGTCGGAGGCCATGTAGATCGTGATTGCGTTCATGCCGATCACGACCAAGGGGAAGGCCCACGCCCGCAGCTTCCAGACGTCGATCACCAGGTAGAAGAGAGCGAGCAGCAACAGGCTGTAGCCGCCGGCGGCCAGCACGTAGCTCGAGGTCCAAATGTTCTTGATGATCGGGAACCAGTGCCCCCACAAGTACCCCGCCGGCACGAGCACCGCCCCTGCCGCCAGCAAGTAGAGCGTCTTGCGGAGCGGAGTGATCGCCGCCGTCAGCAGGGTTTGCCCCGCGAGCACGCCGATCAGGCAAGTGCCAATCGCCGGCAGCGTGCTCAAGAGCCCCTCAGGGTCCCAGCCCCACCCCTTGCTGTCGAACCAGGCCTTGCCAGGGAGCAGCAGCCGGTCGACATAGCCGGTGAAGTTCCCCTCCGGCGTCAGCACGCCGGCGCCGTGTTCTGGGACGGGGATCAGCGTGAGCATGGCCCAGTAACCCAGCAACAACCCGGCCAGCCAGATGACCTGCCCGCGGGGGCGGGTATTCAAGTAGATCAGCCCGCCGAAGAAGTAGCAGAACGCGATTCGCTGCAGCACGCCGACGAAGCGGATTTGATCGAAGGAGTTTGACAGGCCGCCGTAGTAGAAAATGCCCAGCAGGTAGAGGATCGCCGAGCGGCGGAAGAGCTGCCAATAGAGCTGCCCTCGGCTCTCGCCGCGGGCCATGCGCCGCGTGAAGGCCAGCGGAATCGACACGCCCATCAGGAACACGAACAGCGGGAAGATCAGGTCGTAGAAGACCAGCCCTTCCCACGGCACGTGTTCGAGCTGATGCACGACCGCCTGCAGGCCGCTCGAGGATTCGAACGACGGCAGCTTGCGGAGCGCGGCCACCACCTCGTCGGCCCCGATGATCCAGAACATGTCGAAGCCGCGCAAGGCGTCGATCGACATCAGGCGTTCGCTCGGCGTGGCGCGGTCGTCGGCCATTCAGGGGCTCTCCCAGAGTATTGCGTTGTTGCCGCTTCAGCATTCCGCACTCGGAGAGTGCGGGCTACGTAGCCGGCACACTCCGTGTGCCGAGTGCTCTAACCGCCGTGGCGCCGCCTGCCGCGCGAGTTGTGCCTAATCCCGGTTAATCCGCCCTTCCCCCCGCGGTTAGCCGATTGTCACCAACCTTGGCCCATCATGCCTTGCCATGTTCCTCCGCTCCAGACCAAACCGGCGTCGGATTAGGCGTTTTCTGGCCGCCCAGGCCGAGCGGCCGCTGAGCTACGGCGAAGTTGGCCGCTCCCAGGGCCGGCCGCCGGCCGGCTACTTCTTCGACTGCGAGCGCGGCGAACTCGGCGCAGGCCCGGACGTGTGGCGCGCCGCCTGCCAGGCGCTCGAGCGCTGGGAGATGTTCCGCGTGGGCTGGGCGACCGTCGCGCCGCGGCGGCCGCCGCTCGAGGTCGGCCGCGAGGTGGCGGTGGTCATTGGCCGGCTTGGGCTCTGGACCCTCAACGCGGCGCGGATCGTGTACGTGGTCGACGAAGACGACGGCCGCGTCGCCCGCCGCGGCTTCGCCTACGGCACGCTGCCAGACCACGTGGAGCGCGGCGAGGAGCGGTTTCTCGTCGAGTGGGATCGGGAGACCGACCGCGTGTCGTACGAGATTCGCGCGTTCTCGTGGCCGAACCACTGGATCACCTACTGCGGATTTCCGGTCGTGCGCCGCTTCCAGGCCCAGTTCCGCCGCGCTTCGATCCGGGCAATGCAGCGGGCAGTGAGGGGGGAGAAATCGAGAAGCCGCTCCCAGCGAGCGGCGGGGTTCACCCCCGCCGTCCCCGTCGATCTCGCGCTCCCCGCGACGCTCCTTCGAACGTGGGTCGCCCCGACTCCGCCAACTTCCGTTCACGGCGGTCCTCCGGCGTGAACCGACGGCTCGCTTGACGGGACGAAGGCCGGTCTGCGGACAACAACGAATATCTGACACTCCTTGCGAACTGCTCTCATGCACGCGCCACTGCCTGCCGCGATTTCTCCGAACCGCCGCGCGCTTGCGCTGCCCGAGCTTGGCCGGCTGCTTTCGCTGGCCGCGGCGATCGCCCTCGTGCGCCCTGATCTGCTCACGGCCCTGCTCTGGTTCGCCCTCCTCGTGCTCGTGCCAGCGGCCGCGCGTTTAGGGCCCTCTATCGTCGGTGAGCGGCCGTTGCGACGTCTGCTAACCGGTTGGCCGGCGCTCCTCGCAGCGCTCGGAGTAATCGCCGCCAGCGCCTTGCCGACCGGTTGGCCGGCTGGGCTCTTGGCCGCGCCCTGGCTGGTGATCGCAGCCGTCTGGGCAGGGCTTGCCGCGTTGCGGCTCACGCGCTTCCCGCGGCAGACGATCGTCGAGAACGCGCTCGACGTTGCCGCGCTCCTCATGCTCGTCGGCGCAGCCTGGGTCGTGCTCGACCGGCTGGCCTGGCGGTTCAGCTTCGACGCCGAGATCGTGCGGCTGACCGGCATTCACTTCCACTACGCCGGCTTCGTGCTGCCGACGCTGGCCGCCTGCGCCGCGAAGCGGCGGCCTGGCATCTTAACCAGCGCGATCCTGGTCGCCGCGCTCGGCGGCTTCGGCCTGGTGGCGATCGGCATCACGTTTTCGCCGGCGGCCGAAGTCGTTGGGGCCGCGGCGATGGTCGTTGCCTGCGGCGCGCTGGCCGTCGTGCAGATTCAAACTGGCATCGCGACGCGGCGGCCTGAGATCTTCGCCCCGCTCGCCCTCTCGAGCGCCGCCCTCGTGGCCGCGATGGCGCTAGCCGCGGTCTATGCCCGCGGCGAATACAGCGGACAGAAGTGGATCGACATCCCCACGATGATCGCCACCCACGGCCTGGCCAACGCGGTCGGCTTCGCCGGCGCCGGTCTCCTCGGCTGGACCCGGCTCGTTGGCTCGTAGGTTATGCTTCAGCATAACGGAAGCGGGACCGCCGCAATCTCGAGGTCGCGGCCTAAGAGTTATGCTAAAGCATAACCTACTCGTCACCCCGGCGGTTCGAGGCCGAAGTCGCGGATCGTGAGCAGGCTTTGGAAGGGATACCCGCGCGACTCGAAGGCCGCGGCGCCTCCTTCCATGCGGTCGATGATGGCGATCACGCCGGCCACGACCAGGCCGAACTCTTCAGCCCGCTCGATCGCCAAGAGCGACGAGCCGCCGGTGGTCACCACGTCTTCCACGATCACCACGCGGTCCCCTGCCTTCACCGGGCCTTCGATGTATTGGCCGGTGCCGTGGGTTTTCGATTCCTTGCGGACGAGAAAGCCCTTCAGCGGCAGATCGCGGACGCCGGCGATCGTGACGATGGCGGCCGTGATCGGATCGGCCCCAATCGCCATCCCGCCCACCGCGGCCGGCAACTCCTTCCCGAGCAGTTCGAGAATCCCTTCTCCCACCAGCCGCGCCCCCTGGGCATCGAGCGTCACCTGCTTGCCGTCGAGGTAGTACTTGGCCTGCTTGCCCGAGGCGAGCGTAAAGTCGCCGAACTTGAGGGCCTTGTCGCGAACGAGCTGCAAGAGCGCCTGACGATCGTACACGGGAGCCTTTCGGGAGCTGGGAGCTGGGAGCTGGGAGCTGGGAGCTGGGAGCTGGGAGCTGGGAGCTGGGAGCTGGGAGCTGGGCAAACGGAATGGAATGGCCGGACGCCGGTATAGCACGGCGGCCAAGACGCCAGCAAGGGGCGGCGCAGACCGAGCGGGGTTCAGTCGCCGCGCAGCCCCGTAGGGCGATAGTAGCCCAGGTCCAGGACGGCGCCAGCCGGACGCAGCCCTGGGACCGTGTAGATCAAACGAACAGAGCCCTGGAAGGGCGAAACAGACGCCTATCCGGCGTCACGCAGAATCCCTCCGATCAAAAAGCCAGCAGCCTTTTCGACGTGCCGCGGATCTACGGACTCACTTGCCGCAAGGTCAGCGACAGTGCGTGCAACCTTGGCCAATCGATCCATCGACCGAGTGGAAAATGAGTTTTGCTCGATCGTCAGCTTGTAGGCTGCGAAGCCATTGTCCGAGAAACCGCAGTACTCCCGCACTCGTCCGCCGGGAATGGCAGCGTTGTAGGGAATTCCGGTGCCCTTGAATCGATCGGACTGCCGTTGTCGAGCAGCTTCGACCTGTGCGCGGATCTTCGGAGACTCTTCCCCTTTCGTTTCGGCAAATCGTTCGTCCGTTGAGAGACGCTGGAGCTCAACCTGGAGATCGATTCGGTCAAGCAGAGGCCCGCTGATCTTTTTCTGATATCCGCTCACCTCTACGTCTTTGCACCTACAACGATCTGTACCGGCGAATCCACAGGGACATGGATTCATCGCGGCGACGAGCGTGAAGTGGCATGGGTACTGCAGAGTGGCCCCTACTCGTGAGATAGTAATTTCCCCGGTCTCAATCGGCTGACGCAGGCTCTCGAGCGTCGCGCGACTGAATTCCCCAAGCTCGTCGAGGAAGAGAACCCCGAGATGCGCCAAGGTGATTTCGCCTGGCCGCGGAACGCCACTGCCGCCGCCGACCAACGCCTGTTTCGATACGGTGTGATGCACCGATCGCATCGGCCTTCGAGTAACTGCCTGGCCATCGCTCTGCAACGCACCGAAGGCCGAGTAGATGCGTGTAAGCTGAACTTTCTCGTCGTTATTGAGCCTCGGCAGGATTCCAGGGATCGCGCTCGCCAGTAACGACTTTCCCTCGCCGGGCGGCCCAATCATGAGCATATTGTGCCCGCCCGCGGCCGCGATCACGGCCGCCTCCTTGGCGCGATCCTGGCCCCGGATGAGGCCGAAATCGATCGCTTTGGCGACGGCGCTCTCGAACTTGATCTCTTGCTTGAGCGCATTCTCCAACTTGGCCTTACCCTTGAAGAACTCCACGACCTCCTCGAGAGAGGACACTGGGTAGACCCGACAGCCTTCATGGCCTGGTTTGGCGAGGATCAGCGCACATTCCTTTTCGTTGCCCGAAGGGACGATTAGCGACTGGCCAGGCTTGGCCGCATAGGCGATCGACAGCGCGCCCGGTACGCGGCGAACTTCCGCATGGATTCCCAACTCTCCCATCAAGACGAAGTCGCCCTCACGATTCTCCGGTAGATCCGGAAGGATGCCAGCCGCCTGCAGCATGATGATTGCCAGAGGCAGATCGAGCCAAGTGCCTTCCTTGGGCAAGTCGGCGGGCGCGAGATTGATCAGAATCTCGACGTCTGGTCGCGGAAGCCTTAGCTTTGCAAAGGCGCCAGATATCCGGTCCAAGGCCTCGCCCACGGCGCCTCTTGGCATGCCGGTGATCGTCGTCGCCTGCCTCCAAGGCTGGGCCTCTTTGAGCACCTCCATTGCCCGGGCTTGCATCTCGACGACATAGCCGCTCAGTCCGAACAGAATGCCACCATTCAACGAATGGTCGCGATGCAACAAGTGTTCGAGTTCGTTTTGGCGCTGCTTGGTTTGTCGAGCCACGGAATAGACTCCCAAGGCAAACAAGAGGTTGATCGCAATCCGTGATCATACTGGCAGCTTGCGGAAAGGCGAAAGAAGCGCCGAATGGCGACAGAACTAATATCTGCCGCCCTCCCAGGGCTCTCGCTTCTCGTTGGCGCAATACCCTAGCGCCCCGGACTAACCTCTGTCGCCCCTTTCGGGGCTGGGTTGCCGCTGAGAATTCGCTTCACCGCCGCCGCCACCTCCCCCGTCCCCTTTGCCTGCACCGTTTCCCCGCTCCCCAAATCCTTCACCTGCACCGTGCCCGCCGCGAACTCGTCTTCGCCGGCGACGAGCGCTACGCGGAAGCCCCGTTTGTCGGCGTATTTGAGTTGTTGGCCGAGCTTCTTTGCTTCGGGGTAGAGCTCCACGCCGATGCCGGCTGCCCGTAGTTCGGCGGCCAGCTTCAGGTACTGCGGCAGGAACTTGGCGTCGAACTGCGTGAGCAGCACGGGGCAAGGCGTGGCCACCTTGTCGATCATGCCCAGCTCTTCCATCGCCGCCAGCAGCCGGTCGAGCCCGAGCGAGGCGCCGATGCCTGGCAACTGCTGGTTGGTGAACATCGCGGCCAGGTTGTCGTAGCGGCCGCCGGAGCAAACGCTGCCGATCGTCGGCAGCTTGTCGAGAAACGTCTCGAAGATCACGCCCGTGTAGTAGTCCAACCCGCGGGCAATCGACGGATCGAGCTGCAGCCGCTCCTCCGGCACGCCAGCGGCGCGCGTGGCCGCCAGCAGATCGCGCATCCGGGCGATGCCGGTCTGCGCCAATTCGCTGCCGACGGTCAGCCGCTCGAGCTCGACGAGGATCGAGTCGTTCAACCCCTGCAAATCCGCAAGCGAGACGACCTGGCGGGCTTGGGCCGCTGTGGCGCCCGCAGCCGTTTCTAGTTCTTCAGCAACTTTCGCGGGGCCGATCTTGCCGAGTTTGTCGAGCGCCCGCAGCACTGGCACGCTCCGCTCGGCGAGCCCCAGCACGTCGAGCAGCCCCGACAGGACCTGGCGGTTGTTCAGCCGGATCGTGAACTCGCTAAAGCCGAGCGCCTGGAATAGGTCGTTGATGACGAGCGCGGTCTCCACGTCGGCCGCGAGCGCGAGCGTGCCGATCGTGTCGAAGTCGCACTGCACGAACTCGCGGTAGCGGCCCCGCTGCGTGTTCTCGCCGCGCCAGACCGTGGCCACGTGGTAGCGCTTGAACGGGAGGCCCAGCGTGTTCGCGTATTGCGCGGCGAAGCGGGCCAGCGGCACCGTGAGGTCGAACCGGAGGCCCACCCAGCGGTCGCCATGGTCCTGAAAGCGGTAGAGCTGCTTGTCGGTCTCGTCGCTCCCCTTGCCGGTGAGCACGTCGAGGTACTCGAGGGCCGGCGTATCGATGGGGGCGAAGCCGTACGAGCGATAGACGCGGCGCGCGGTCTCGATCAGCCGCTCGCGGGGGATCATCGTTTCCGGCAAATAATCGCGAAACCCCTTCAGAGTCCGCGGCTCGATCTTCGTCACGGTTCTTCGCCTAGCAACGTTGGGTTAACCACGGAGACACGGAGATTCTTTACCGCAGAGGACGCGGAGAAAGGCCAAGCAACTAACCACGAAGACACTAAGACACCAAGCAATTCATTTCTTCTTTGTGTCTTTGTGCCTTCGTGGTTCAATCTTTTCGGCTCTCTCTGCGTCCTCTGTGTCCTCCGGGTAAATCTGTATGTGCGGAGGCTGCGAACGCCTCTCCGTGCCTCCGTGTCTCCGTGGTGGAAAAACTACCGCAGCACCGGCAGCAGCGCGGGGCGGGGCGTGCGGAGGCTCGCGCCGGGGCGGCGGGGCAGCAGCGCTTCGGCGTACTCGCCGACCTGTTCCGCCGTTTCCAGGTAGCGCTCGTACACCCAGGAGTCTTCGTACTCGCAGTCGTCGGTGGTGTAGTCTCGGCAAATCTGCGGCCGCGTGTCGTAGATGCCGCACATGTTGTCGGCGCCCAGGTGTTTGCACTCGGTATGCACCAGCAGGTACCAGGTTTCGTCTTCGGTGAACACGGTGGCCTGGTCGTGCAGCAAGAACCACCGCATGTACTCGAAGTCCTTGTAGCTGGTCGGCCCGTCGATCGGCAGGGCGAAGTACCGGCAGCACTTGGCCGTGCAGTACTTGCAAAGCACCTCGCCGGGGGGCACCGCCTCGCGACGCAACTTGACGACAGGCAAAGACATGGCGAAACGCGGCTCCTTCCGGAGAAAAGACGGCGGCCCGGCTGCAGCGCAGCAAACGAGGGCCAGCGAATGAAGTTAGCAAACCCCGCCGCCCTCGGCTACCAGACACGCCCGCTCGCAGCGCGGTTCACCGCGCTGCCGCCAGCCCCAGCTCGCCGCGCACCCGCTCGGCGTCGGCCAGCGTCACCCGGTAGATCAGGATCGACCCGCCGACTCGCTCCACCGGCTCGAGGCGGCTGAAGTAGGAGAAGTCGCACGAGGGAGGCGGCGCCTGCCAGTCGCCGCGTTCGTCGAGCACCTGGCGGTTGAGCCCGTACACGAAGCTCACGTCGACCGCGTACCAGCCAGGCAGCGGGCCCTGCTGTCCGTCGGCGAAGGGACAGCGGCGATTCGGCGACACCGGCCCCCGCGGCGGCAGAAAGAACTCGAGGCCGGCCGCCCGCGCGTCGAGATTGCCGAAGTACACGAGGCCCAGCGGCCGCGCTTCGGGATGCTCGTCGACCCAGCGCTTCAAGTACAGCAGGTCTTGCCCCCAGCCGATGTTGCCGTCGAGCAGGTGTTCGTGCCCACGCGCGGGGCCGCCCGCCAGCTCGTTGAAGTACGAGATCGAATGAGGGTACTGCGCCAAGCTGCCGGCCGCGCCCCACACGATGCAGCCGGCGGCCAAGGCCCGCTGCCAGCGCGGCCGCCAGGGCGCGAGCGCCGCCCCGGCGATGATGGCCAGAAACGGCAACGCCGGCAGCACGTAGCGCAAGAACAGGTTGATTCCGGTCTGCGAGCTCACGAGCACCAGCACCGCGAGCGGTGGCCCAACTAGACAAGCGAGATCAAGGGCGCCTTGCGCATCAATGGTCCGCGCAGCGGACCCTACCGTAGGGTCCGCTGTGCAGACCAGGGCGCCCCCCAACACCGCCAACCCAAACACTACGAGCGTCCCCAACGGAACCTTCACCGCGAGCGCATACAGGTAGTAATACCACCAGCCGCCGTGCCGCCATTCGCCGGCCAGGTAGCCGACGAAGCCGGTCTCGAAGTCGTGCTTTTGCAAGTCGATTCCACGGACATAATCGCGCGGCAGCGGAACCGGCAAGCGGCCGAGCGCCGTGCCGCGGAAGCGATTGTCGCCGGGCCCCAAATGCTGCGCCGCGTCGCTCACGCCGGAGAGCGCCTGGCTCTGAAACCAAAACTCCCCCAAGGGAGTAAACGACCCGCGAAACCCATAGCCCAGGTTGATCGCCACCAGCGCCACCGCGAACACCGCCGCCAACTGCCCGGCCGCCTTCCCTCCTCCTCCCTCTCCCCATGGGAGAGGGCCGGGGTGAGGGCCCGCAACACTTCGCTCCGCGCCAACCCCTTCCTCGCTCTCCTGGTTCCTCTCCGCGTCTCCGCCCCTCCGCGGTGAAATGAATCGAAACGCAATCGCCGCCGCCCCAATCGTTCCCAGCACCGGAAACAGAATCACGGCCGTGAACTTGGCCAAGTTCGCCAACCCGAGCGCCAGGCCCGCCACGATCCCCCGCCGCCAAGACGGCACCAACACCCACCGCCGAAACGCATACGCCGACCACACCATCAGCGCGGCCGCCGCGCAATCCGGCACGATCAACTGCCCGGCCGCCAGCACGTTCGGGCCGAAGCACCACAGCGCGAGCGACCCGAGCCCGGCCAGCCGGCCAAACAGCTCGGCCGACCAGCGATAGACGACGATGCCCCCCAGCGTGGCGAAGGGAATACAGGCCCAGCGGGCCATCGTGAACAGCCAAAACGAGCGGTAACCGTTGGCGTCGACCAGCGCCCGACCCAGGTCGAACTCGGGTCGCCGCAGCGGATGCTCGTCGATCGCGTCCCAGTTCCAGACCGGCCGCGCGAGCACCACGGGCGCTGCGGCCACCAGCTTCACCAGCGGAGGATTCTGGGGATAGACATCGGTCCGCCGCAAAAGCCACCAGGTTGCTCCCGCCGGCAGATGCCCGGTCTCGTCATACACAGGAGAATGGACGTACCCCGCATAGGCCAAGAGCCCGGCCTGCACGACGAGCATCGCCGCGGCGGCCAGCGTCCAACCGCGGCTCTTGGTCCGCACAGCGGCCCCTACTTCCTCCCTCGAGAGGGCCGGGGTGAGGGCCCGCGGATTCGCCCCCCACCGCACCCACCACAACAGATCACGTCTTCTTGGCGGCATGCTCGGTAAGCACCACGGGGATTTCCAGGCGAGCATCCTCCGGCAAATCGGTGACGACGCCGATCAGCCGGCCGTCGGCGGGGAGCTTCGCGCCGTCGATCTCGAGCTCCAAGTCGTGCTCGACCGCGGCTGCCTGCGGACGCTCGCCCACCGTGGCCACGCCCGCGGGCAGCTCGAGGTCGACGAGTCGAAAGGGCTGCCCGCCGGGCGCGGTGATGCGCAGGTGCTGGCGTTTGCCGAGCGTCATGTCGAGCTCGGTGACGAGAATTCGCCGCGGCAGCACTTTGAGCAATCCGGTGACATCGGCCTGCACCGGCACGACCACTTCCAGTTCGCGGTCCCCCTGCTTGTAGAAGAAGGTCACGCGGTCGTCGAGCGGGCCGTTCGTCTGAGGCGGCGTGAGTTCGAAGGCATACTTCCGCAGCCGCGAGTTGCCCCCCGGCTGGGCGACTGCCCTCACATGCCGGCCATCGACGACGCGTGGCTCGACGCCGGCCCAAGCGTCGTCGTTGGCCTCGATGGTCACGTAGCGTGCGACGGCTTGCCCGCGCGGCACCGAGCCGAATTGAGTGACGTCGGGGATGCTCTGGACGGGGCGGAGGACGGTGGCCGTGACGCTGAACTCGATCCGTTGCCAAGCCGCGTCCTTCGCGTCGGTTTCCACAATCACGCGTTTGGTCTGCTGGCCGCGCTCGTTTCGGGTGTCGAACTCGACGCGCAAAGGGCGACGGGCGCCGGGACCGAGCGGCTGCTTGATGTCTTCCAGAAAGGAGTGCGTGCAAGTGCAGCTTGCCGAAACGTTCGTAACCGAGAACGGCTGCTCCCCTCCGTTCTCGAGCTGAAACACATGGGTGATCTTGGCGCCCTCGATCACGTCGCTGGCTCGATACTCCCGCGCCAGGGCGTGGTCATGTTGGGCGCTGGGACCGCAGCCCGACGGCAGGGAGCCAAGGAGCACCGCTGACAGGAGCAGTAATGCCCGCGGATGCGCGCGCCGAGACTTCACCCGTCGAAGAGCTGGCGGCGCGCCGATCCCTGCCGCCATGGCGACAACAAACGCGACCCGGGGCCAGGGGGAAAAAGGTTCGAGCGCCTCGTCGAGCACCGGAGTCGAATCTTTGTCGACGAGCAGGCCCAAGCCGGTGTACCGCTCGGCCAAGTAGCCCCGACTCACCATGCGCACGTCGCGAGGCGGGTCGAAGATGAGGTGCTCGTCGCGGGAAGGATCGTAGCCAAGGACAACTACGAAATGGTTTACCCCCCAGTTGGCGTTCGCGTCGTATTTCTTGGTGGGTTGGACGTGGAGAATCGCGGCGCAACGCAATCGCGGCAGCGTACTCGCGTCGCCAGCGAACGGTGTCGCGCCCCAACCGAAGTGCTTGACGGCCACTTGAAGGTCCCCAAGCGAAACTCCATCGCGACCCGCGGGACATGTCCGCGATACCTCGCGAAACGTATGCTGGCTACTAAACCAACGGTTCAGAAAGTGAACGCAGCGTGGCCCGCAATTGCGCACGTCGTCCAACCAATACGGGCTCGGCGCGTCAGGATCTTCCTGAGGGATTCTAAGAAGTTGCGCATTCGATGAGGCGCATAGCATCGAAAAGGCGATCCACAACGACGACACATATGCATACACGAACCTGTTGGCCATGCTACACCTTCACCTTCGCGTATCCCACGTTTGTCGCACCGAGACGAACTGCAGCCTGCTATTCAGCGGCCACTTCACCACCATCGCGAGACAACTGCGCCGAGATCACGCGGGTGGCGATCCCTGCGTCAAGATAGCGCACCGCACCATCGCAATTCGCAACATTGGCCCCGCCGGGATGGTAAGAAAAGATGCCCACCACGTTGCTTTGATTAATTGACAAAAGGCAGTCCGTTTGCCCCCACTCGACGGAGAGCCAAGGCCCTTCCTTCGGGTTTTCGCCCCGCTCGACGCGATCAATGACATCGACGGGGCTGCCAGCGCTCTCGTAAACCAGGATGGTCGCAGAGAGGCCGTCGGTTACATCCCTCAGCGAAGCTGGCATTGTGTCCAACTCCCCGCCGCTACCCCCGCACGCTCCGGCCCATGCACCCGATTGGCTAGCCATGAAGCCCACCGCGCGATAGTCTCGCGCGGCTGCGTTGACCCCCACACGCTCCCTAGGACCTTCATAGGACTCGCCGCCAATGTCTGGAATTCTGCGAGGATGGCCGGGCGTACTAGGGCATTGATACAGCGACAGCAGCGTTCGCGCCACAGGCAGATTGGTCGTTGATAACGCCGAATGCCGAAAGTCGAGCGCATTATGAAGCATGAGCTGCTCGTGATAGGGAAGCACGGCAGCGCGCCATGAAAGTGACTCCCACTGACTGCCACCCTTTGTGCATCCATTGTCCCTCTTGACCGCCGGAGACTGCGAGGACGTAAAAGGTGCTCTCACAAGAGGCGGCAGCCACTCTCGGTGCCCATCGGCGTATAACTGGACTGCAAGCGATGTCTGCCGAAGGTTGTTAGCACAATGCATCCTTCGCGCCGCCTCTCGGGCCGACTGAACCGACGGCAGCAAGAGCGCTATCAGGATTGCAATCACGACAATCACCGCGAGCAACTCGACCAAGGTAAAGCCAACCGGCGAACGCCGCCGCTTTGCCGCAGACGGCGCGCGCGTTATTGGCCAGACCAACACTGCCTCGGCGGCGGTCTCGCCGCCGAGGCGCGATGCGGATGACATGCGACTCACGTGCTCACGTGCAAATGAACCATTGCCCGAAGAGTGACGACGCGCCCTTACAGCTGGGAAGTTGCCACTGCACCTTTCGGAAACACTCGATCGTGCCGGCCGACGTTGCTCCCGAGCCGAGGTGAGAGTAGTGGTAGTAGAACCAATTGCCGCTCTCACTAACGCACGCGTCGGACAGACTGCAACTCGCGGAGGGGAGATCGCAGCCTCCGATAGCGCTTTTCAGAGTGTGGTCTGACGGCGACGACAGGACCCCAGGCCGAGTAACGAAGGTGCCCAGGCAGGCAAGCAGAAGAATTGGACTTACGCTCACGATCACGCGGTTTGACACGCTCTGAACCACAGCAGAACCTCGCATTTGTCGAAGGTAAGAACAATTGGACGCCAACGCGGCGTCCAAACAAGCACAAAACGCACGACTTCAACCGAGATGTGAATTCGAAAGAGCCTTCGGTCGGACGGACTGTCGCGCGACCATCCATGTCACAATCCAAAGCCGCAGGTAGGCGAGGGCTACGGACACCGCGAATCCGACCGCTCCGTACTCGATTATGCGGCGCAGGGGAGCGCGACAGCGGGAATTGGCGCCGCGGGCGTGCTGGATAGCGATATACTCTCGAGCGGCTTTGTCAACTTGGTGAAGTGTAGCCTCTTCTGAGTCGTCTTCGAGAGTGACGCGGTACGAGGCCTTGGTGCGCAGATCGGCGACCCAAGTTCCGTGGGGGAAGCTTGGCATGAAAGCTGTGTCAGGACGCCGGTCGACGGGTCGCGACTCGCGGGCGACAAATCGCATTGCCGACAGCTCGCGTTCTGTCGATTCTCTGGTCGACTTGGCCAATTCTCGAAATTGTCCTGAAGCTGGCATCCAAGCGTCACCGCACATCGAGTAAGCTGACTCATAGCGATCCGCGGCGCTGCCGTCGGCGTATAGATCAATTCGGAGGACGTGGTTGTCCTGCTCCGTATTGATCCATGCGACGCACGCATGCCCCAACTCCATCTGTCGACTCCGAAGCGACACCTCCCACACGCCTGAGCCATCGGAACTGAGACTCGTGTGCGGTTCACTCGTCTCGCGAGATGCATTCATGAGGCAAACAAGAAACCAGAAGTCTGCCCAACGAAGTGGCGTGTCCGTGCGACTAAGTGCCGAATACTCTCCGGCTCCCGCCTCGATTCGCCCCTGGTAGGCAAGCGGCTCTCGTTGGCGAAGGGCGTGCAAGGCGTCGATGGCCGGAGAGTTGCGAAGTGGAAACTCCCAACGCTTGTGGAGCTCCCGATATTCGCTCCCGTCATACGCCATGACCCGATCCGTCAGCATTCCCACGCCGCGACGGTTCATCTCGACTTCGAGCCGGCCCAGCTCCGCGAGCCTGAGGCGACCCAGATCGTCGGCATAGAAGATTTGGTCCCAATCCTCAACCACATCTTCTCCGCTCAGCCGTTGCCAATGGGATTCGATCTCAACCGCGTCGAAGCGCGCTTGCCGTTCACGATAGACAGCCAGCCATGCTGCCGCGGTCCGGGGCACTTCGGCACCCGCTGGCGACGGTACAAGTAGGCTGGCGACCAGTATCACCTTCGATACGCGCGACATTCTCGCGGCCTCATTTCCAAAAAACGGCCGGGATCGGCGCTCCGTCGTCGCGGACAAGCACGGCATAGAAGGCCTCTTTAGCCGTGCCCGCCGCGAGAAAGTGGACCGAGCCGTCGCATAGGGCCAGATGGCCGCCACCCGGATGGAACGAGTACAGATTCGTAAAATTAAGCTGATTGATTCCCAGGCCGACGTTGACGGTGCCCAGTTCGCCACCGATCCAAGCGCCCTGCACTGCATTCCAGTTCGAGGGCGGATTCTCCGTGGGTCCTTCGAAATACAGCGGCTCCGCCGAGTTCTCGAGTACGAGCGCCGTGTTGGAATAGCCGTCAGTCACATCCTTGAGCGACGCGGGCGCCGCCTCGCCGTAATACAAGCTCCGGTCGATGGTCGCGGTCCAGCACCCCCCAGCCATTGGACAAGAGACCGGCGGGCTGGTCGAACACCTCGGTGATCGCCACGTAGTCGCGGGCGGCGACATTTGCGCCGCGGAGGGGCACGCCCAGTTTTCCGCCGAACTCCGAAATCCGGCGCCGAAAGCCCGGCGTGCTGGGGCACTGGTGGATCGAGAGCGGCACGCGCCCGGCTGGCAGGTTGGCGGGAGAGAGCGCCGAGCGCGCCTGGTCTACCTGAGCGTACACCGTTTGCTGCTCGTGGTAGGGTAGTAGCGTGACTCGCCAAGAGAGCGATTCGTGGGTGGCAAAGACCGGGCCAGACTTCACCCGCCGCTGCTGGAGATCAAACCGCGCCGAGTTGACGGTAGGCAAAAAGTCCCGGTGGCCGTTGGCGTAACTGTGGAGCGCGAGGGCAAGCTGCTCGAGGTTGTTGGCGCATTGGATACGCCGCGCAGCCTCTCGCGCCGCCTGCACCGCCGGCAACAGGAGCGCGATCAAAATCGCGACAATGAACACCGCAACCAACACTTCAACCAGCGTAAAAGCAGAGCGACGATCATACCCGTCGATCCGGCGCGAAGGAGGGAGTCGCCCGAAGTTCGTCGCCATCGCTTTCGGCCCTCCTACGTGGGCACGCGATCAAGCAGAAGAAACGCAAAAAGAACCGTTTCCGAACCGACGGGCAGCTTAACGCGCCGTCAAGGGGTTTAACAGCGTTTGTCCGTGGGTGCTCCGTGGGTGCTCTTCACCAGGATTGCGGGCCCTCACCCCGGCCCTCTCCCACGGGGAGAGGGAGACTGAGAGGGAGACTGCGGGCGGTTGGAGATTGTTGAAGGTAGTTAAGACCATCGGCCGGCCCTCACCCTGGCCCTCTCCCACGGGGGAGAGGGAAAAGATGCCCTCAACCTCGCCGCTTCCTGTTCGGGGCGGCCGACAAATCGTACCAATGCCAGGTCAGGCCGTTGCCGGTGCCGTCGCGTTTGAATTCGATCAGCTTGTTCAACTGCCGCGCGTTCAGGCTGCGGATCGTTTCGCGGAGGCGGTCGTGGCGGTCGATGCAGCCGTCCCCCGGCAGGGGGTCGTCGATCCGCCGCGGCCAGCCCTCTTCTTCGAGCGCCGCCAACACCCGCTCCTGATTCGCCGCGGGCTGGCGGAACCGTTTCACCAACAGGTCGCCCACCCACAACTCGCGGGTTAGCGGATCCCAGCGCGGAACGCGCCGATCGTCGTGCATCGAAAGGTCCTCGGGCAAGATGGTCGGCCAGCTCACACTGGCCGCTCGCCGGTTCGGGGGTTCGGGGGTCGGTGGGTTTATGGCCGGAGGAACGCTGGCGGGGCGCACTCCCCGCGTTACAAAGAACGTTGGACCTGTCACGATTTGCCAGGCCGGGCGACACGCTTGCGCGTTGGCCAAGGAGCGCGCTGACCGGCACGGCAAAACGAAAACGTCAGCCAGGCGGCGGTGGGTCTTCAGGCGCAACTGCTTGCTCGGCAAGGAGAAGGATTTTTTGAGATTTTTCCGGCGTGACTTTGCGGGGCCAAGCGACCGGCTGGCGATGCCACGGGTTAGAGATTTGGTTCGCGTCGAAAGGGTTCTTGCGCGGGGCTGTCAGCCGGCTGACGCCGGGCCGCTCGCCGGGGAGTGGCTAAGAGCGTGGGGGCTGGCAGGTGCGGTCCGGCAATCGCGCTCCCTACTATCACTAACGCCGGGATCTTTCAGGGCTGTCAGTCTTGCCCTCGAGTGGCGGGCTCGGCCTGATTCGCCGGGATCAAAGTGGATGTCCCTTGCTGGCGCTGCGGGTTAGTGTGTTGTCCTCATCAACCTTGCAGACTGCGAAGAGCCGGCGGCTCAAATAATCTGGAGAATACCGGTTGGGCTTTCCGATACCGTAGAGCAAGCAATTCGAACTGCCGGCGCTAGGAGCGGCGGCGGTTTGGGCAGGGACGCCGCGAACGACGACACGAAACTTGCGTTCGAGCTCGCTGGAGGAGGGTCTGCGCCAAGGATAGGGCGTGGCCGCCGCTGCGAGCTGGAGCCGCCAGCACGGCCGCCGGTGTCCCCAGTGCCTACCCGCGTTTCTCCGCCGAAGTACTTGCTCTTCTGCACCGCCCGCCGCGCCGACGACCGCGGCCAATGGCGGTTCGTGCTCCGCCAGGCCGACGGCTCGGAGCGTCTGGAGGCCTCCGATTGGGAGGCCGAGGCCAGCCTCGAACGGCTCGAGCTCTTGGCCGTCGTCCGCGGACTGGAGGCCCTCGATCAGCCGGCGCAGGTAACGCTGGTGACTTCGAGCCGGTATTTGGCGCTGGGCTTCAACTTTGGGCTCACGGAATGGAGCGCGGCCGGCTGGCAGTGGGAACGTTTTGGAGAAATGGTCCCCGTCAAGCACGCCGACCTCTGGCAACGCGTCGACCAGGCCCTGGCGTTTCACGAGGTGCAATGCCGGACCCTGCGGACCGACCGCGGGGCAACGCCCGCCCCCACGCCGCACTATGCCTGGTCGCCGGCGCAGACTGGCCGCGCGGAGCCGGCGGTTGCCGAAGCGGCGCCGGCCGAGCGCCCGATGGGCCGCATGCGGGACCGGGCAGCCGCAGCGCTCTCTTGGCTCGGCAAGGGCCGGACCGCCGAGCACCGGCAACCCTCTTGGGTTGGGGCCGGATAGGGCTTGGGGCCGCTGGGCATCGAAGTTGCTACCAGGTTGGCGGCCGCCAAGCGACCGACGGACCGCCCAAAGCCCCTAGACGAATCAATCGCTACGAACCACAATCGCTTGTGTCCCAAGGCATTTGAGGAGGCCGCGGTGAAGACTTCGGTGGAACTGGAGAAGATTTGGCCCTTGCTCGAGGGCCGGCACGAGAACCCCTTTGACCTGCTGGGACCGCACGAAATTGTCGACGGCGAACGCCGCGCCATGGCCGTGCGGGCCTACCTGCCCCATTCCACCCAGGCCTGGATCGTCGATCCGGCTCACCACACCCAACGGCCCATGCGGCGGATCCATCCCGCGGGGCTCTACGAAGCCATCTGCCCCGTGACCAACGAATCTCCGCTCCCTGGCAACTACCTGCTGCGCTACGCCGACCAGCGCGGCCAGCAAACCACCACCCGCGATCCCTACTCGTTCCCGCCGCTCCTCTCCGAGTACGACCTTTATCTCCTCGGCGAAGGAACGCACTGGCAGAGCTACTTGCGGATGGGCGCTCAGTTGCGCTCGATCGACAACGTGGCCGGCGTGAACTTCGCCGTGTGGGCGCCGAACGCCACAGGCGTGAGCGTGATCGGCGACTTCAACAGTTGGGACGGCCGCCGCCACCCGATGCGCAAGCATGTTCCCAGCGGAGTCTGGGAACTGTTCGTGCCGGGGCTCGGCGAAGGGACCAACTACAAATATCAAGTCCGCCATGGCGATTGGACGTACGAGAAGTCCGATCCCTATGGCTTCGCCGCCGAGCTGCCGCCGCGGACCGCCTCGAAGGTGGCCAACCTCGACAGCTACGGCTGGGGGGACCAGGAGTGGCTGGCCAGCCGCGTCAAGCGGCAAGGGCTCGACGCCCCGATGTCGATCTACGAGGTGCATCTGGGAAGCTGGCGCCGCCCGGGCGACGATCCGCGCCGCTGGATGACCTATCGCGAACTCGCGCATCAGCTCGTGGAATACTGCCAGCAGATGGGCTACACCCACCTCGAGCTGTTGCCCGTCTCCGAGCATCCGTTCTCCGGAAGCTGGGGCTACCAGACGGTGGGCTACTATGCGGCCACTAGCCGCTATGGCTCGCCGCAGGATTTCATGTACTTCGTCGATCACTGCCACCAGCATGGCATCGGCGTGATCATCGACTGGGTGCCGGCCCACTTCCCCAAGGATGGCCACGGGCTGCGGCAGTTCGACGGCACGTGTTGTTACGAGCACTCCGACCCTCGGCAGGGCGAGCACCCCGACTGGGGCACGCTGATCTTCAACTACGGCCGCACGGAAGTGCGGAACTTCCTCCTCTCGAACGCGCTCTTCTGGCTCGACAAGTACCACATCGATGGCCTGCGGGTCGACGCCGTGGCTTCGATGCTGTACCTGGACTACAGCCGCCAGGAAGGGGAGTGGATTCCCAATCAGTTCGGCGGCCGCGAGAACCTCGAGGCGATCTCGTTCCTCAAGTCGTTCAACGAGCAAGTCCACCTGCAGTACCCCGGCGTGCTGACGATCGCCGAGGAATCGACCGCCTGGACCGGCGTATCGCGGCCGACTTACTTGGGCGGGCTGGGCTTCAGCCTCAAGTGGAACATGGGCTGGATGAACGACACCACCCATTACTTCCGCGAGAACCCGGTTCACCGCAAGTATCACCACGATCAACTGACCTTCAGTTTGATCTACGCCTTCACCGAGAACTTCTGCCTGCCGCTCTCGCACGACGAAGTGGTGCACGGCAAGGGCTCGCTGCTCGATCAGATGCCGGGCGACTTGTGGCAGAAGTTCGCCAACCTGCGGCTGCTCTATGGCTACATGTGGGCCCACCCCGGCAAGAAGCTCACCTTCATGGGGGGCGAGTGGGGCCAGTGGAACGAGTGGAACTACGACGAGTCCTTGCAGTGGCACCTGCTCGAGTGGGAGTCGCACCAGGGCTTGCAGAAGTACGTGGCCGACCTCAACCGACTCTATCGCTCGCAGCCGGCGCTCTACCAGGTCGACTTCGAGTCACCCGGCTTCGAGTGGATCGACTGCCACCACTACGACCTGAGCGTGCTCACGTTTGTGCGGCGGGCGAAGGATCCCAAGGACTTCCTGGTGGCCGCCTGCAACTTCACGCCGGTGCCGCGGCTCGGCTACCGGATGGGAGTGCCTGAGAAGTGCTGGTACCAGGAAATCTCCAACAGCGACTCCCAGTATTACGGGGGGAGCAACGTGGGGAACTTCCCCGGCAAACAGGCGGAAGACCAGGCCTGGAACGGCCGGCCCTACTCGATTGAAATCACCTTGCCGCCGCTGGCGACGGTGGTCTTCCAGCCGATGCGATAGCGGCCGCAATCAGAACTGCAGCGCCGGGCGTTGGGGAGTTCCCCCGGCGCCCGGCGCACGATCTGGCCGCTTGGGTCACCATGCAATCGCAGCAGGAGCTGGCGGGGCGTGCATTTCCGGTTGCCCTGGTCTCATCGGCGCCGCCTGAGGATTCCTTGCGCCGTCTTCTTGACGGGCGTTTTCCTTGGAATCACGAGCGTTGGGATATTTGATTTCGCGCGGCCTGTTGCTGTTGAGGGGGCGGGCTGCGAGGACGGCTGCTGATGGCGCGTGGGGCGGGCGCGTGCCCAGCGGGGTCGGAGTTGGAACGTTCTGTTCCGGCCTGACCAGGGCGCTCGCCTTCTCTGCCTCGTCGGTCGTTCGTGAATCCTCCTCCCCTCTCCCTGTGGGAGAGGGCCGGGGGTGAGAGACCGTCAAGTGTCAGCGACCGTTGATTTGCGCGCTCCTCGCCACGTGGCGCGCCTCGCGCACCATCGCCGTCAACCCGCGGCCGGACAAGAGACCAACCTCGAAGGAAGCTTGGACCTGCGTTCGTGGCGCTCCTCTTCGCGGTCGTGATCTCGCTGTCCGTCGCCGGCGCCGCGTGGTTCAAGGTCGATCGGCAAGCGCGGGCCGACAAGCATCAAGTTCTGTGGGTTCGCTTACCGCCAAACCACCGCGGGGCGACACCTCGCTGGAGTCGTTCTGCTGAACGCCTCGCATTCCGTGTACTGAATCATCCCACCGCAAGGGATAGAATGCCTAGGAACGAGCCGTTGCGGCCCCGGCCTGCGTTTGTTCGGCCCTTCGGGGAATGCTGACCGCCGATCCGGACTGTCCTGCTCGTTCGTTTGCGGAGCGCGACTCGCACAATGATTGCCAATCCCGCCGCCACTCGTTGGTCATTCCGCAGCCTCGTACGCAAAGCCGGCTGGCTCTTGCTGGGTGCGGCCTGGGTGATCCAGGGCATCGGGCTCGCGCTGTTTGTCGACAGCAATCCCTATCGGCCCGTCCCACCCGAGGCAGTCCGGCTCGTGCCGGACGACGCCTGCGCCGAAGCGATCCGCGAAGGTTCGCTCGTCGTCGAGGTCAAAGCCTTTCGCTTCACGCGACCCTACGGGGAGATCCTGTACTACGCCTTCCTCGCGACCGCCCTGGGAATTGCCGGCCTGCGCGGCGCGGACGCGCTGCGCCCCGCCAGTCCCTCGCCGGCCCCACCGGCGGAGGCGTGATCCATGCGAATTCGCTTTACAATCCGGCAGTTGCTCTTCGGCGTCACAGCGTGCTGCGCTGGCGCGGCCTTGCTGGCGCTCGCGCTGCATGGCACGCATGCGGTGGCGATCATCGAGTCACGGGGCGGGTTCTGCGACGTGCGCCACCCCGACTGGTGGTATCCCGCCGGCCTGTGGCCAAATGATGCCGTTCAGGCGGATCTCACGGCCTTGGACATCACAGACTACTCCTTCCTGGCCAGACTCCCCCATCTCGAGATGCTGTATGTCGAAGATTGCCAATCCTTTTCGGACGACGACGTTGAGTTCTTGGCCGGCATGCCGTCGCTGCGGGAACTCGACCTCCAGGGCACCGGCGTGACGAGCCGCGGGATCGACGCACTCAGGGGAAACCAATTGACGTCGCTTTCCCTCCGCGGCGCCCGGATCGACGATGAATGCCTGCTCAGGCTGCTTCGCTTGCCGTCGCTTAGGGGAATCGACTGCCGGGACACCGACGTAACCCGCGCCGGCGCGGAACGATTCGTCGCGGCACGCGAGGGGGCGGAGGTCGTAGTGTCGGACGATGACGATATCGTGTGGTGACGAACCAGTCCGGGTAGCCGCGTTGGACGCGCGGCGCGGTCTAGCCGCCTGCATCCAGAGCGTGAGATAATGGCCGCCAGGGGCCAGATCGAGGGATCAGCCGATGGCTAGGTTTTCGCTGAAGTGGTTGTTCGTCGGCGTTGCCGGCGTCGCCGCTGCCTTTGCCCTGGTATGCCTCCACCTTTACCCTCGTCAGCGGTTTGCCCGCGTGATTACGCCGGGGCTTTCCCAAGCGGAAGTCGTGAGGTTAGTGGGCGAACCGGAGGCGGTGCTACGGTCCGGGGACCGCCTCGGTCGGTGGGGAAACGTGGAAGCGACCCAGGTAGCTGCCGACACGTGGGTGTACCATCCCTTTCCGGCCAGCGTGAATCGAGCCGTCGTTTCCTTCGAAAGGGACCGTGTGAGCCAGGTGCAACTTCAAGGCAACTGAACGTTTGCATCGGGAGCGTTCATGAACTCAAACTCGGCCTGGCGCTTCAGCCTGCGGTCGCTGTTTGCGTTGACGTCGGTCGTCGCCGTCATCCTGGCGCTGCCCTTCTTGCTCGAACCCGCCATTTTAGGCTGCTGTCTGCTCGCGCTGTGGCGGAGGACGCGGACGCCGTTTCTGGTTGGGGCCGCGCTCGTCGCGTTTCCGGCTTGGCTGTTGGCGGCAGCAAACTATGGAAGACCATATGCCAGGCCGGCGGACAGCGCAACCGCCGAGCAATTCCAACAATGGCGCGCAGAGAATGCCGCGAATCGCCGCATCATGTCGACATGGGTGATGGGCGCGATGTTGGCCGGCGGAGCAGTAGCCGTTTCCCAACCCAAAAGCGCGTCGACCCCATGATCCGCTCCACGCTCTCCCACGCCGTGATCGTCATCGTGCTGGCGGCCGTGGTCGCCAATGCCCTGCGGGTCGTTGGCGGGAAGGGGGCGCCGGCGATGGCCTATTCGCTGGGCGCCGCCGTGGCGGCCTGTTGTCTGCTGCGCAGGCAGCGGCCGGCCGTGCGCGCTGTGGTGGTTGTGGGGGCAGCAGCGGTGGGGGCTCAGTTGGGGGCAGTGAACCTACCTGGCATCGCCGGCGGGCCGTTCCTGGTGTTCCATGGGATGTTAATCGGGGCCCTCGTCGCGGTGCTCGGCGTGAGGTCACGGTCCTCACAACCGGCTGCCGCAGGCAAGGCGCGCAGTCATTCCGCGCGCCGCGCGCTCGTCGTCGGGGCAGTGTCGATCGGAGTGGCGGCGCTGCTGGCGGGACTCGTGCTTTGGGCGCAAGTCACTGCACAGCGGGCAACGCTCGCTGATGGCCTGGAGTTGGCGGGCATGGTGCTCGTCCTCGGCCTGTTCGTGACCGCTCTCGTTGTGGCGACTACGATTGTGGTGGGAGAACAAAACCGTGGCGATTGAATCCCGCGAACCCTGCGGCTACGTGCTGCTCTTCTATTCCGAGGAGAAGTTCGCCGCCCGGCGTGACGAATTCGAGCCGCTGCTGGCGAAAACCTCGGCCTACCTGTTGCGGAATCCCTGCTTCTTTCGCAGCCGCGCGGAGCCGGCATTCCTGCTCGTGTCGATCCCCGAGTACGATTGGAGCGAAACGCTTGGCCTGCAAGAGCGAACTGCGCTGCGGGCAGCGAGCGAGGCGGTCTACCTGAGCCGGGGGTATCCGCCGTCCCACTGAGAATGCCCCAAGGCTTCTGGGAGGCAAGCAACCATGACTGACGACCCTGCCCTCGACGCCGATCTGCTCATCCTCCGCTCGCCCGAGCGCTCGACCGCCGACCGTTGGCAGGCAGCGAATCGTATCTTGGCTTCGCGGCAGGTTTCTCTCGATGAGCGGGAAGCCTTGTTTCGCGAGCTGTTGTCCGATGGCGACGCCCAGATCGTCTGGCTTGCCGCGCGCGTGCTCAGGGATTGCGCCAAACAGGAGGCGACGCTGGCGGCATTGCGCCAGGCTTGTCATTCGACAGACCAGCGCGTGCGCGAGGCCGCGTTCGAAGCGCGCGCTTGGGGGGGAGACGCCACTCTGGTCGAGGATTGCCGGCCGCTGCTCGATCCAGAGCAGGTGGACTTCGTTCCGGCCGTCATGGCGCTCGTGAAATTGGGGACGCCTCCGGCGTTCGAGCCGCTCTTGGAGGCCTTCCACCAAAAGCCTGCGGCACGCCATACGATCGCCGTGCTGGCAGCTTCCGCGTTTGGCCGAGCCGCGGCGCCCCTGTTGAACTACCTTCAACAGGGCGTAGACAAGGTGCTGGGCACGCCGCTCGAACAGTGGAGCGACGCCGACTTGGTTGCCCTGGGGGCGCTGGTTCACGTTCGCAGGGCGGAAGCGGTGGCCGCGTTTCGAACCCTCATCGAGAAGTGGCGGGCCGATCCCGCGAACGAGCGTTGGTCCCGCATGGTTGGTTGGGGCGTGTCCGGGAACCCGCGCGTGGTCGAGCGAGAGAGGCTGCCTCTTCTCGTGGACGTGTGGCTCTTGCGGCATCCGGCCAAGAGCGCCGCGGCCAAGAAGCCTAGCGGCCGCGGCCCACGGAGACCGGCCGCACCGCAGCCTGCCGACGAGCTGCCCGGCGCCTTTCGCTTCCGGCTCAACGAGTGGCGCGCCCGTTTGGGTGTGAACGGACCAATCGACTTCAGCCGAAGGGCTGACTACTCCGAGACCACGAATTGGAGCTATGGCTGCCGCGAGTTGAACGGCCATAGCCTCACCAGCCCCATCCACCTCGTCGCCCTCGAGGACCTTCGTTCCCAGCTCGCGGAAAGCGGGTTGCTAGGGCAAGGGATTCCGGCGGACGTGTTCGCGTTCGGCCTCGGCGAGCCGGCGGAGCGGCACGTTACCAAGGTGGGCGGGCTCCCCTATCGGCCGGCCGGCGAGCCGTGGCCGACGTTTCGGCCCAGCGAAGCGGACCTTCAGTGGTCGTTCAAGGATTGGCTCAGTCGCTGGCCGAGCGACTGGCCGGCCCCGCCGCCGAACCTACGCGATCTTTCCGCCTGGCCCGAACTTCCCCAGACGTTTCTCGCTCAATTCTGGTTCGGCGATTCGCGCGACCTCGTGGGCGATTTGCCCGGCGACGTGCTCTTGGTCTTCGTGAGCGACGACACCTCAATGGGGGAGCCAGACGCCTATCACTTCGAGTGGCGAGAGGCCGGCCTGACCGACCTGGTGCGGCCCGAGCAGTTGCCGTCGCGCTTCTGGCGCAGCCCGGTGTTTCATGGGTATGCCCATCGGACGTGCGACTACGAGCCGGCCGAATTCCCCGAACTCGACGAGTTCGTTCGCGGGGGCTGCAAGCGCGAGGAAGCAGCGGTCTGGGGAGGAACGAAGATTGGCGGGCTCAGCAACGTGCCGGTGGAAACGCCGCGGGGGCGGTTCCTCTGTCAGCTTGGCTCGATCAGCCCGGCCTTCGATCGGCCCTATCCCTGGATCAACGTGGCCGAGCCGCAAAGGCTCGACCGAGAATCGCGCCGAGACATGCCAAAGCTCGATCTCTGCGACGCTGGGTTCGTGGCGTTCTTTCTCGACGCGGACGGTCAGGTGCGGCCGGAGTTTTGGTGCTCCTAGCGCGCTGGCTGGGCAGACGGCTCGGCGATCGGCGGCGCTGGTGCCGCACTCGCCGCCCGGCGCCGCCCCACGCAGTTCGTCTGAATCGCCGGCAGGCAGAGCGCCGCCAACACGAAACCCACAACGGCCAGGACCGCCCACTCCGAAGGCGACAAGCGCCGACGGAGGCGGTCAAGGCCGGGGAACCAGCGGGAAATCGTCGCGGGGTACGGGCAGAAGGGCTGCTTGATCGTCTCGCCGATCGCCCAGAGGAAACAGACGAGCGACCACCCACCGGCCGCAGCCACCGCCGCGGCGAACGGAGCCAGAGCCAGCGGCACCCGGCCGAACCAAGCCCAGGCGATGCCGGCTACGGCGAGGAGGAGGGCAGCGGTGGTGTCGCGCCAGGTCATCTCCGCAGTGTACCGCACGGGCGTTATGCGCTGCACTGCCGGCTGCGGGCTAGAGTGCCGGAGCGCCCGCCTCAAGCGTACACGCCGGTTCCGCGTTCCGCGCGATCTCGAACCCCAGGTCTTCGAGCATCCGGTAGTCGTCGTCGGCTGCCTGGCCCTTCGTCGTCAGGTAGTCGCCGATGAAGATCGAGTTGGCTGGGTAGAGGCCCAGGGGTTGCAAGCTCCGCAAATGCAGCTCGCGGCCGCCGGCGATGCGGATTTCGGCCGTTGGGTTCGTGAAGCGGAACAGGCACAGCGCCTTCAAGCAGTAGCGCGGGTTCAGCTTCCAGGTGCCAGCGAGCGGAGTGCCGTCGATTGGGTTCAGGAAGTTGACCGGCAGCGAGTGAACCCCCAGCTCGCGGAGCTCGAGGGCCATCCGCACCACATCGACCGGTGCCTCGCCCATGCCGAGAATGCCGCCGGAGCAGAGCTCCATTCCGGCCGAGCGAACTGCCTGTAGCGTGTCGACGCGGTCTTGGTAGGTGTGGGTCGAGCAGATTTCTTCGTACCGCTCGCTGCTCGTGTTCAGGTTGTGGTTCACCCGATCGACGCCGCACTCCTTGAGCCGCACTGCCTGCTCAGGCGTGAGCAGGCCCAGACAGGTGCAGATTTTCACCGGGTACTCGGCCTTGATCTTCGGCACGATGTCGGTGATGGCCTGCATCTCGCGCTCGGTAGGGCCACGGCCCGAGATGACGATGCAGAAGGTCTTGGCCTGCCGCTCGGCCGCCATGCGGGCGCCGTCGAGCAGCTTGTCGGGGCGGAGCAGGTTGTAGCGGGGGATCTCGGCGTCGGAGACCTTCGATTGCGAGCAGTAGCCGCAATCCTCAGGGCAGAGGCCGCTCTTGGCGTTCATCAGCATGTAGAGCTGCACACGCATGCCGAAGTGCCGGCGGCGGACCCGATAGGCGGCGGCCAGCAGATCGAGCACCTCTTCGTCGGGACAGGCGAGCACCTCCAGGCCTTCGTCGACCGACAGCGCATCGCCGGCTAGTGCCCGCTCGGCCAGTGCATCCCAGCGGTTCGAAGAGAGGTCGCGCGGCAGATCGATCATCGCTGAAGGGCTCCCAGGAACGGCAGTAGGCTTGGCGGCGCTGCCCGCGGGGCGAGGCGGCGACTGGGGGTCGCGCTCTCGGCGGCGAGCCGGCGGCTCAACCAGTATGCCCGACGGGGCGGGAGAGGCAAGCGGCGCAGTCGCCTGGCGCAGATGAGTTTCTCGCCAAGGCGCAGAGGCCGCAAAGCTCGGAGATGAGACCGCCTTGGCGAGAAACAAGACATCTAGGTCGTAGCAGGCAGCCCCAACGAAAAAAGCCCCGCCGGGGGGCTTCTCGAGTGCGGGAAACAGGACTTGAACCTGCACGACCTTGCGGCCACAAGGCCCTCAACCTTGCGCGTCTGCCAATTCCGCCATTCCCGCATTATCGCTGTGCAGACCAGCCTTTGGGGCGGCTGGCCCGAACTTCTGAGTCTAGCCCCGGCCGGCCGATCGTCAAGGCGAGATGCCGGTTGCTTCGATCACGGTTGCTGGGGGCTCGCTTCGCTCGACCCCAGCCACCCTCGACTCGCTAGCCCTGCCGTGTCGCCACCAGCAGGGCCGCGTCTCCCAGCCGCTCGGCGGCGCCGGCCAAGAGGGCCGCGAACACGCCGTCGATCCGTTCACGGGGCGAGCCGCTGCCGGTCCGCACCGCCTCGGCCAGGGCCTCGTCGAGCCCGCTCGCTTCGAGCGGCAGATCGGCCGGGCCAAGGGCGTAGACCACCAGGGTGTCGCCTGGCGAAACGAGCCGCTCCTCGATCGTCGCCTCGTAGTCGGGGCCGCGCCCCAGGCTCGGCGAGCGTTGGTCGAGCCGCTCCCAGCGATCGGGGCGCACCAGCAACACCGCGGCCGGGCCGGCCGTGGCCAGACGCACTGTGCCGAGCAGCGGATCGAGCGCGAGCGCCGCGAGTCCGGCGCGGCGGTCTCCCTGCGAGCCGGTCCACAGGGCCCGCGCCGTGCGGTCGCAGATCGCCGCCAGGTCGCCCGTTTGTTCGGCGGCGGCGCGGGCAGAGGCCCGCTCGAGGGTCGAGGTAAGCGCGCCTTCCAGGCCGCCGTCGTCGGCCAAGCCCACGAGTGCTATGAGCTCGTCGTCGCGGCCGGCCAGCCAGTCGTACCAAGCGCCCCCCAGACGGTCGATTTGCCGCGAGCGTCCGGCCAACGACCAACCTTCGAGCACCGGGGCGATCGTGGGCAACTGGCCCGTTTGAAACCGCTCGGCGGCCTCGAGCTGCTTGCCGATCCTTGCGGCCGAAGCGCCTTCAGTGAGCAGCATGGCCCGCTCGAGCTCCGCCGACACCCGGCCGGCCACGATTTCGAGCAACTGGGTGTCGCGGTCGTCGACCACGCGCGGCTGACCGCCGTACACCCAGAGCGTGCCCAGCGGGGCCGTGGGGCTGGCAACCGGAATGCAGACCGCGTGGGCGTAGTTCCGCTCCGGCACGTTCCAGGCCTCGAACAGCCGCGGATTGTCGAGCACCACCGCGTGCCCTGAGAGCGACTCGAGATCGCCGACGGCCGACTTGAGGGGGCGGGGCGGCTCGGTCAGCCGCGTCTTGGGCAGCCCCCAACACGACCGCAGCTTGAGCTCGGTCGTGCCGGCGTCGAGCAAATAGAGCCCGGCTGCCTCGGCGTCGACGGCTTGCGCCGCTGCCCGCAGCGCCCCTTCGAGCCGCTCGGCCAGATGGGTTGCATCCTGCGACGACGACACGAGCGGCACGCCGGCGGCCAGCTCGGCCTCGCGTTGCCAAAGCGCCTGACGCGTTTGCAACAGGGTGCAGGCGAGGGCCGCGATCGAGCCGGCCAAAATGCTGGCCGACTCGAGGTCGAGGCGCGGGCCGTGCTCCGACAAGGCCGGTCCGCCGAGATCGATTCTGAAGTGTCCGGGAGCGATTCCAACGCCCGGGTCGACCGGGGCGGACCACATCAGATCGGGATCGTTCGACGGCTCACGGCCAGGCACGTAGCGGAGGGCCCAACCGGTGGCTTGTTCGAAGCTACGGCACGCCTCGCCCAGGCTCGCCAGCTCGTCCACTTCGGGGCGGACGACCTCGGTCGAGTCTTCGGTGTGCAGTCGCAGGTAGCTGGGAATGGGACGCGTCACGGGGGCTCACGGACGGGGGCTTTGGCGGTCAAAGTCCTGTCCGTGGCGCCGACTGCGAGGAGGGCGCCGCAGTAAGCGGCAATCTTTTCGCAGGCCGATCAAATTCCGTGACCGACACAATTTGACATCGGCCCCGAATGGCCTAGGACTGCAATCCGCTCTCGCGAATAGGCTGCGACGCCAGGCAAACCGCTCCGGCTGCGCCGGATGGGAGGGCGGCGGGTCGAAAGACGGTCGGGCGTTGGCGGGGTGGCGGTGGTTGTCCCCCCCGTCATTGACGGGGGGCTAAGGGCGCGGCGCCGCACTCAACGATCCATTAGCCCCCGGCGAGTCGCCGGGGGGAACCCGCTCACAGCATATCCAGCGGATCCACATCCACGATCCACTGAATCCCTTCCGGCGGCTTGAGATCCGCCGTGGCGCGGGCGGCGGCGTGGCGGAGGCCTTCGCCGTCGGCGGATTGAGCCTGAAGATGGAAGCGATGGAGGCCGCGGAGCCGCGCGATGGGGGCGGGGGCCGGACCGAGGATGCGGGCTTTGACTTCGCCGCGTTTGAGTTCCTCTTGGAGCCGATCGGCCACGTGCTGCGCGAACTCCGCCGTGGGTTCGGCCACGGGGCCGCGCACCACCAGGCGGACCATGCTCGCAAACGGCGGGTAGCCCAGCTTCTGGCGGATCGGCAGCTCGTAGGCGGCGAAGCGGTTGAAGTCGTGCCGCACGGCCGCCTGGATTGCCGAGTGCTCGGGGCTGAGCGTTTGCACGAGCACCCGCCCCCCTTGGTCGCCGCGGCCGCTGCGCCCCGCCACCTGGGTAACGAGTTGGAACGTGCGCTCGGCGGCACGAAAGTCGGGCAGGTGGAGCGCCGTGTCGGCGTTGATCACCCCGACGAGCGTGACCCGCGGAAAGTCGAGCCCCTTGGCGATCATCTGCGTGCCGAGCAGGATGTGGACCTCGCCTGAGCGAAAGGCGGCCAACGCCTTTTCGTGGCTGCCAGGGCCGCGCATCGTGTCGGTGTCCATGCGCAGGCATTTGTGGTGCGGAAAGCGGGCGCGGACCTCGGCCTCGAGACGCTCGGTGCCGAGGCCCCGGTAGCGGATCCCCTCGAAGTGGCAGTCGGGGCATTCACGCGGCGCCGGCACGGTGTAGTCGCAGTAGTGGCAGACCGCCAGCTCCGCGCTGCGGTGATGGGTGAGCGCGATGTCGCAATCGGGGCACTGCACCGTGAGGCCGCAGGCGGGGCACTGGATGTGCGTGCTGTAGCCGCGGCGGTTGAGCAACAGGATCACCTGGCCGTCGTCGCGGAGCGCGGCGTCCATCGCCCGGTGGAGCGAGCGGCTGATCGAGCCGCGGCTGTCGCGAGTTTTGAACTCGATCCGCAGGTCGAGCGTGGCGACGTCGGGCATGGGGCGGTCGCCGATGCGGCTGGGGAGCGACACGAGTTCGAACTCCCCCCGCTTCGCCCGCACCCAACTTTCGAGCGAGGGAGTGGCCGAACCGAGCACGAGCGACACCTGCTCGAGCCGCGCGCGGGCCAGCGCCACATCGCGGGCATGGTAGCGCGGGGCCGTTTCTTGCTTGAAGGTGCTCTCGTGTTCCTCGTCGAGCACGATCAGCCCCAGCCGTGGCGTGGGGGCGAAGATGGCGCTGCGGGCGCCGACAACCACCTGCACCTCGCCGGCGGCGATCCGCTGCCAGTGCCAGTGCCGCTCGACGTCGCTCAGGTGGCTGTGGAGCACGGCCACCTGGTCGAAGCGGGCGCGAAAACGGTCGCAGGTTTGCGGAGTGAGGCTGATCTCAGGCACGAGCACGATCGCCTGCTTGCCCATCCGCAGCACTTCTTGAATGGCCTGGATGTAGACCTCGGTCTTGCCGGAGCCGGTGACGCCGTGAACGAGAACGGTGTGTGGCTGGCCCGAGTTCACGCCCGCGAGGATGGCGGACAGGGCGGCCTGCTGTTCGCCGTTCAGGACGAATTGCAATTCGCGCTCGCTGGCAGCCGGCGCCGCAACCGCCTGCTGAATCCGCCGCCGCTCGAGCTGCAACAGCCCCTTTCGGCGCAGCGACTGGATAGGCGCAAGCGTGCAGCCGGCGAGTTGGGCGAGCTCGCCGGGGGGCATGGGTTGGCCGTGGACCGCCAAGCGTGCGAGCACCTCGGCCTGCTTCGCAGGGAGCGCCAAATGGGGCGCGCGTTGCTGGGCGTCGGGGGCGAGCGAGAGGAGCACGACCTCGCGGGTGCCTGCCTGGCCGCGGACGCCGGCCGGCACCACGGCTTCGAGCACTTGGCCCCAACCGCAGAGGTAGTAGTCGGCCATCCATTCGGTGAGCCGCAGCATGGCGGGGGTAAGCAGCGTCTGCCGATCGACGATCGCCTCGAGCGGTTTGAGCCGCCGCTGCCGCTCGGCCTGGCGAATCTCCACGCAGTAGCCCAGGGCCGAACGGTCGCCGCGTCCCAGGGGGGCCTTCACCCGGCGGCCGGCGGCGGCGGCAGTGCGCAAGACTTCGGGCACCTCGTAGTCGAAGGGCTGCTGTGGCCCCGTGGGAAACACAACCCGGGCAATCAGCACGCTGGCCGCGTCGTCGCTATCCCAGGGGGCTGGATCGTCGCCAAAGAGGGCCTGCTGTTCGTGGCGGGGAGCGGGCATGCGGCGCGGAACGGACCGAGACATGAAGCGCAAGTCACTGGGGGAGTTTCTTGCCGAAAGGCGATTCTGTCTACCGGCCGCCCGACGACGCGCTACGATTCGCCTTCCCAAAACTGCTCGATCCGGCCGAACACGTCGTCGGGCAAGGGAAGTTCGCGGTAGAGGTTGCCGACCGACGGGTCGTCGCTGGGGAGCAGCGGAAACCGCTGCCGGGCCTGCCAGGCGAGCAGCCGCGGCCGCGAGGGGGGCAAGTAGCCCCGCGCCTGCACCTGTTCGAGCAGCCGGCGGGCCTTGGCCACGTCGTAGCCGGGCTGGGCTGCCAGCAGCGCGAGCAGTTCTTCGTCGGGCAGGAAGTGCCGCGCGACGGTGGCGAAGGCGAGGCGGCCGAAATGTCCCAGATCGGCGCCGGCGTCGAGCGCAGCCAGCCAGTGCGCCACCGTGGCAGAGGCCGCTAGCGCCTCGCGCCCCGAGACAGGCACGGCCTCGTTCGAGCGATCGGAAGAATTCCACATGGCACGCTCTTTGTGTGTATACCAATGTATAGTATACCAGCCGGACGAAAGGTCCAGCGCAGACTGCACCGCGCAACGATTCGCTTCCGTTCAGGAGTGCGCGCGATCGCGACAGCATCGTTGGCGGTGCTCGGAATTCGCCGCTGCGCATGCGCAAAAAAATCTTCGCGGCCATTTGCTGGCCGACGCAAGGTACGGTTGCTAGTCTGAGAATATCCGCCGCAACCGCTCCCAACGCTCTACCTCTTGCTCGAGTGCGTCGATGTCCGAGGCGCCGCTTCTGTTGGCCTTTGCCGCCGCCGCGGTGGTAGACACTGTGCTCTTGGCCATCCTGCTCGAGCGGCGCGCGTGGCGGGGGTCATTGGCCCCCCTGGTCGTGGTCGTCGCCGGCGCGTTGCTGCTGCACGCGGGGCGCGTCGTCGATCTCTGGCTGCGGGCCGCCCAAGACCCAGGCGATGGCTGGCGGCTCACGGCGCCATTGCTCACCGGCGCCGGCGCGCTGCTCATTCCCAGTGCCCTGCTGCACACCGCGCTGCGGCTCTGGGATAGCGGCTTGCAGGGGCGGCTGCGATTCGATCCGCGCTATGGCCTCTGCTACGCGCCGCTCGTGATCCTGCTGGGCATTCCCGGCAAGCTGGCCGAGACCCCGGGGGGAACGCTGCTCGAGGCCGTCGGGCCGCTGCTCATCCCCTTCGCGGTCTGGGTGTCGCTCGTCACGCTGTTCGTCGCCGCCGGGCTGTTCGCCCTGCGCAACGGCTCAAGACGCGTGCGCGTGGAGCGGTTTCTCACGCGGGCCAGCCTGTGGCTCGGAGGCTGGACTTTGCTCTTCTGGACGCTCTGCTACCTCGGCGTGCAGCGGCCGGGCTGGCGCGAAGCCTGCGTGCTGATCGCGGGGCTCGGACCGACGGTGTTGGGCCTACTCTTCGCTCAGTACGTAGTGCGGTTCCACTTCTGGGCGCTCGTGGCGGAAAGGGCGGCAGTTCTCTCCGCGGCGACCGCGGCCGTGGCGCTCTTCCATACGCTCGTGCTCGCCAACCTGCGGCCGTGGCTCCCCTTTGGCGGGGTGGGGCTGATGGCCCTCGAGGCGGCGGTGATTCTTGGGGCGGCCGGAGCTTATGGCCCGGTGCGTTCCGCGCTTAGGCGACAAGCCGCCAAGCTGGCGGCTGCTCAGCCGGCGCACTCGGTTGGACCCGTATAGGCAGTCATGGCGATTTGGCAGCGCTTCGCCTTAGGATCAGCACGCCGAAGCCGCCCAGGGTGACGAGCAGCCAAGAACCGGGCTCGGGGCAATTCACGAAGCTGTCGCCCGCGACGCCGCCGTTGGGACTGCCGCCAACCTTGTAGAAGAAATCGGCCGTACCGTCCGTACAAACTGCCGTGTCGAGGAATGGCTTGCCAATCGAGAACTTGGCGTGCGGTTGCAGCGTGCCGACGCCCCCCAAGTTCAACTCGGCTATGTTGCCAGCGCCCGGGTTGGCTTCACCGAACGTGAGGCCGCCGGCGCCCAGAGCGGCAATCACTTCCGAAATCTGCCCCGCCGCAACGTAGTCGGCGATGCTCTTCCAACCCACCGGGTCGAGCCGGTTGGTTTCGGAGGCAATTTGGTAGCCATCGAACGAGATCGGCGCGTCCGTGGTGTTGTAGAGATACGTCGTGCCATCTGGGTCGATCCACAGCGCCAGCGGCGTGACCGCAACACATTCTCGGCCAACGCCCGCAAGAACCAGGACGACCAACAACGCTCGCCGGATCATCGCCGCACTTGTCCGCATGAAGCCCCGCACTCGCCCGATTATGGGCCGCCGCTACAACGGCCGCAACGATTTGGCGGGCCCGAAGCAAGCGGTCGGCGATGCGAAAAGCCAGCAGCCCGATCCCACCCAAGCCAGCCAGCAGCCATGTCGAGGGCTCGGGAACGATGTCGCCGGCAATGCTCCTACCGCCGGAGTGGTAGAAAAAGTCACCGCCCGAGTCGTTGTTGGCGCCGTCCAGGAACGGCGTGCCGATGAACCACTTGGCGCCGGGCTGTAGAGTGCCGACACCGCCCAGGTTCAATTCCGCCAGATTGCCAGGGCCTGGGTTCGCTTCGCTAAAAGTAAGGCCACCGGGGCCCAACGCCGAAATGACACCCCAGTTGCAGTCAATAAGTCCGCAGCCCGCGGCATCAGCAATGCTGTGCCATCCTTCGGGGTCCAGACGGTTGCTTTCCGACGCAATCTGGTAGCCATCGAAGCTGATCGGGAGGGGCGTGGGGTTCCAGAGGTACGACGACCCATCAGGGTCGATCCAGATGGCGAGGCCCGCCGGCCCAGCCAAAGCCGGGCGGCACACGAGCGTTAGGGCCACCAGCAACAAAGCTCGCCGGAACATCGCCGCCGCCTCCGCATGACTCCCCATGCCCATGCGCGATTATCGGGCACAGCTACCGCGGCGGCAACGATCTGGCCGGACTCGCAGTCCACGTCGAAACGCCGGCCGCCGCCTGACTACCGCCCCATCGTCTCGCATTTCACCCGGAACTGCTGCACCAGGCGGTCGAGCCGCGCCGAGACTTGCTGCATGCCGGTGGCGGCGGCGTTCACCTGTTGGGCGCCCGAGGTGGCGTCCTTGGCCGAGCCGCTCACGCCGTGGATGTTCGAGGCGATGTCGCGCACGGCGCGGGCGGCCTCGCTGGCGTTGTGGGCCACGTCGCCGGCCGCGTGCGAGGCGTCGCCGGCGTTGCGCGACATGTCGCTTGCGCCCTTGGCCACCTCGGCGATCGACTGCGCGATGTGCCCCACCCCCTTGCTTGCCGCCTCGAGATTGCCAGCGCTCTGCTGGGCGACCTGCGATTGCCGCTCTACGGCGGCCGAAATCCGCTCCGACGCGGTGTTGATGGCCGTGATCGTTTCGGCCACTTGATCGATCACGCCGACCGCTTCGCGCGTGCTCGATTGAATGCCTTCGATCATGTGGGCAATGTCCTGGGCGGCCTTGCCGCTTTGGCCGGCCAGCTCTTTGATTTCGTCCGCCACCACCGCGAATCCCTTGCCGGCCTCGCCCGCCGACGTGGCTTCGATCGTGGCGTTGAGGGCCAGCAGGTTCGTTTGCATGGCGATCAGCTTGATCATCTCGGTGACCTTGCTGATCTCGTGCGCGGCCCGGTCGAGGGCCTGCATCTTATCGGTCGCTTGATGGGCCAGGTTTGACGCCTCAGCGGTGACTTCGGCGCTCTGCCGGGCTTCTCCGGCCACGTGCTGAAACGAGGCGGTAGCTTCTTGCACGGCGCCAGCCACCGTTTGTACGTTGCCAGCGGTCGACTGGGCGGCGGCCGAGATCGTGCCGACGTTGACGCTGATCTGCTCGCTGGCCGACGAAATCGAGGAGACGTTCATGCTCATCTCCTCGGCCGCGGCGGCCATGGTGTTGATGTTGCCGGTCATCTGCTCGGCCCCGCCAGCGACGTTCGAGGCCTGAATCGACATCTCCTCGCTTTGGGCCAGCAGGCCGTGCGATACCTGCGACAGATCGGTGGCCGAGGCCCCGAGCTCGTCGGACAATTTGTGGATTTCGAAGACGATGCGGGCGAACGCTTCGGCGGCGTGGTCCATGGCGTCGGTGAGTTGACCGACCTCGTCGCGCTGCTCGAGGGCGAGCCGCTGCGTGAGGTCGCCGGCGGCGATCGCCTTGGCGAGTTCTACGCCCTTGATGAGCGGGAAGACGATCGAGCGGGCGATGAGCAGGGCCAGCGCACTGCCAACGATGACGCCCCCCACGCCGGCCACGGCCAAGGCGCCGAGGCCCCAGAGATAGTCGAGGTGGCTGGCGTCGCGCTCTTGAGTCATCCGGTCATCGAGCCGCTGCGAAAGCCGCGAGAGTGCGGCGTTCGCGGCGGTGGAACGCTCGAAATTGGTGGTCACGCTAAGTTGGATCGCGGCCAAATTCGAGTTTTCGCGCGAGAGTCGCTGGATTTCGGCGACCTGCGACTTGAGTTTGCGCACGTCGGCGGCGAGCCGGAGCGCCTCGGCCTGGGCGGCAGGATCGCTCGCCAACTTTAGGTCCGCCAGGCTGGCTGCGGCGGCGTCCAGCACTTCGCGGACCCGCGCATCGAGTTCGTTCATTTCGGTTTCATCGAGCGAGTTCACGTGCCGATGAAGCAGGTTCGTCAACTCTGCCGGGAGCGCCGCGGCGCGCAGCAACGTCGCCACGGAGCTGGCGTTAGACGTCCCCTCGCCGGCAGGCCTTTCTGCCAGACGCGCCGCGGTGCGCTCGAAAAAGCTCTTCAGATCGTCGGCGACCGGCTGGACTTCATCGTGCAGCAGCCGGCGTGCGCGCGTATTGGTGTTAAGGGTCGCGAGCCTGAGCACCTCGGCGTGGCTTTGGTGATAGCTCTGCCAGCTCGTGCGAAAATCGTCGAGGGCTTTCTGCTGCTCGGCGTCTCCCGACGTGTCGAGCGTCGTTTCGAGCTGAGCGAGCAGTTCGTCGACCCGGTCCGCGTGCTGCTTCGCTTGGAGCCCGAACTCCGCGGCCCGTTTCTCGTCGGCCACCAGCGCGGCGTTCTTCTCCATGCGGATCACGCCCAGCAATTCAATGCGGAGCGCCGAGTTCAAGTTGTCGGCCTTGCCGACGTCGTCGACGAGCGTCTGCATCCGCGCGTTGACGCGGTCGAGCTGCCGCGCTCCCACCACGGCGACCGCCAACACCGTGGCCGCCAGCACCGCCACGATCACGCCGACCTTGGTCTTTACGCTCAAATTCTTCATCGTAAGGGCTCTGGTGCTCAAAGGAGGTCGGCCGTCGTGGCGGTCTCTGGCGGCGCTTCGTTTCCGCCGGTCAGCAAACGCGAGAATTGGAAAGGGTCGAGCAGGGTCAGCAGGCCTTCGTCGAGCTTGGCCACGCCCAAGGTCAGCCCCTGGCGGCGTTCGCGCTCGGCCACCGCCAACGAACTGCAGATCGCCGGGTCGATTTGCTCCGGCTCGAGCGACACGATTCGGCCGATCCGGTCGGCGACCAGCCCCAGCTTGTCGGCCACCGCCGGCCGCAGGACGACCAGCGTCTCCTGCTCCCGCCCGCGCCGCCGCCTGCCGAAACATACGCCTAGATCGAGCGCCAGGTGAATCTGCCCGCGGAGGTTCACATAGCCCCACACCACCTCCGGGGCCAAGGGAATCGGCGTGCAGCCAGGCACGCTGGTCACGCGCTGCACGAGCCGCGCATCGACGCCGAACCAGTCGTCCCCGAGCCAAAAGGTACACACCGAGCGCGGCAGCTCAGTCGCTTGCTGGTTAGCCGGCATGAGGCGCGCTCCTCGAGGGCGACCGAGCGAGCAGCCGAGCAACGGCGGCCAACAGCGACTCGCGATTCAGCTTGACCTGGTACTCGTCGAACCCGCTGGCCAGCGCCCGTTCGCGGTCGGCCGCGCCTTCGAGCGTGCTCAAGGCGAGCATCGGCAATGGCCGCCCGGCTAGCTTTTCGCGGGCGCGATGGGCGAAGTTCCAGCCGTCGAGCTCCGGCATCTCGAGATCGGAGATCACCAGGTCGAACGACCCCTGCTCGAGCGCCGCCAGTCCGGCCTGCCCATGATGCGCTTCGGTCACCCGGTGACCGGCTGCCTCGAGATAGCCGCGCACCAGCTCACGGAAGAAGCGCGTGTCCTCGACCAACAGGATGTGAGTGGAATCCGAGGGCGCCGCATTCGGCGTCGATGCGTTGGCGGCGAAGCCTGCCAAGAAGTCGAGGTCCACGAGGCGGGTCACCTGGCGATCGACCATCGCCGTCGTGACCGCGGCTGCTTGGCGCCCCTCTTCGGCCCGTTCGGCCTCGGCCGTGTCGAGCAACCGCGACACGAGCAGGCCCACCGGCGTAGGGGCATAGCGCGGCAGGAGTGCGAACGTTTCACGCGAGCGTTCTGCGGCAGGGGCGGCTTCGGTGAGGTCCCCCACGTGCAAGAGTTGCGTCGGCACGCCGTCGATCGCGGCGAACGTGCGGCGGCCGAGTTGCTGCACGGCGGCCGGCTCGAGCCAGACGATGCGGCGAATCGAACGCAGCGGCACGGCAAACCGTTCGGCCGCGTGCTCGAGCAAGAGCACGCGCTCGCGCGGTTCGGCGGTCACGGGCGCCGCGATAGGCTCTGCGGCCGTCTCCAATTCGAGCCGCAACCCCGCCTGGCGGGCCAGGCCGTCGCAGTCGAGGATCAGGGCCACCTGGCCATCCCCCAGGATCGTAGCGCCGGAGTAGACGTCGAGCTGCCGCAGCCGTTCGTGCATCGGCTTGACGACGATCTCCTCGCTTTTTTCGACGGCGTCGACCGCCAAGGCATAGCGGCGGCCGCCGGCTTTGACGACGGCGCAGAGTGTGGACTGCGCAGGATCCAGAGACTGGCCGGGCGCCAGACCGAGCGTGGCGGCCAGATTTGCCACCGGCAGCAGCTTGCCGCGCAGCCGCAACACCGGCTGGCCGAGCGTGGCCTCGAGCCGCAGCCGCTTGTCGCCGGGACGCACGAGCACGAGCTGCTCGAGATCCTTCTGCGGCACCGCCAGCGTTTGCCCCCGGCAAGTGACGAGCAAGGCCGGAATGATCGCCAGCGTCAGCGGCAAACGCAGCCGGAACGTGGCCCCTTGGCCAGGAACCGACTCGATCTCCACCCGCCCGCCAATCTGCTGCAAGTTCGTGCGCACGACGTCCATGCCAACGCCGCGTCCCGAAAGATCGCTCACCTGCTTGGCCGTCGAAAAGCCTGGCAGCAGGATCAGCCCCAGCAAATCCGAGTCGGCCAGGCGGTCGAGTTCGGCGGCAGTACGAATGCCTTGGCGGAGCGCGTGCTCGCGGACGCGGCGACGGTCGATGCCGCGGCCGTCGTCGGCGATCATGAGCGTGATCTCATCCCCTTGCTGCTCGGCCGCGAGTGTGAGCGTGCCGAGACGGGGCTTGCCGGCGCGCTCGCGCTCGTCGGGAGTTTCCAGGCCGTGGTCGCAGCAGTTGCGGACCAGGTGGACCAGCGGGTCGGACAGGGCGTCGAGGATCGTCTTGTCGAGTTCGACGTCCCCGCCCGCAAGCTCGAGATGAATCTCCTTGCCAAGCTGCCGCCCCAGGTCGCGGACCAGCCGCGGGAACTTGGCGAACAGGTTGGCCACCGGCTGCATCCGCGTTTGCAGCACCGCCTCTTGAAACTCGGCCGTCACGGAGTGCAGCCGCGCGGCGGTCAGCCGCGGCAGCGGCTCCTGCGCTTCGACCGCGCGGCGGGTTTGGTTGCGCACGAGCACGAGCTCGCCCGCGAGCGCCATCAGCCGGTCGACGAGCGCCACCGGAATGCGAATGCTCGTGGCCCGCTCCACAGACGTCGGCGGCTCGGGCGAACGCGAAGGCGGCTCGGCCTTGGCAACCGACGGAGCCGCCGCGACGCTCGCGGATGGAGTCGCCGCGACGGGGGCCGGCGCCGCCGCCCGCACAGGCGGGGCAGGACGAGGCTCGAACGCATCGATCACCAGCCCCCAGGCGCCGAACTCATGAAGCAGTTGGTCGGTTGAGAGCGGCGTGGCGAGCCGCGCCGTGAATACCAGCGTGCCGGCGGGACCGGGGGCATCCAAGTCTCCCTCGGCCGCGAGCGCTCCGCCAGACACTTCGCCATGTCGCGCGAGCGCGGCCACGAGATCGGCAGGCGGCACGCCGTGCTGCGTCCAACATTTCCACAGGTCGATGCGAACTGCGTGCTCGCACGACGCCGCTGGGGCGGCCGGAGCATCCGGCGGGGGGGCGCTGGGCGCAACCGGCGCCGCCGGCAGCGGCTCCGGAGCGCCTGTGGCCAGCGATTCCAGCCGGGTCACGACGTCGCTCACGTCCCACTCGTCGCTCCGCTCGACGTCGTCGAGCAGCGCCGCGATCCGGTCGACCGCCGCCAGTAAGGCGTCGACCGCCGGCGCATTGCCCGCCAGGCGCTCGGTCGGCAGCCCTTCGAGCGCCGACTCCGCAGCATGGGCCAGCCGCTCGATCGCCTTGCGGCCGAAGAAGCCGGCGCCCCCTTTGACCGAGTGCATCGCTCGCAGCAATCCCGCGCGGCGCTCGGCCAACTCTGCGGGCGCGCCGCGCTCGAGGTTCAACAGATGGTCGCACACGTTCGCCAGATGCTCGCGGGCTTCGGCCACGAACTCTGCCAGGGAGGGGCTGCTCATGGCCGCGTCTCCCCCAGCCGCCAGGAACCTGCGAGGCCGGTCGCCACGAGCAATTGCGCGAGCGTGGCCGACGCGCCGGTGATCTCGAGGGCAAGTCCGGGCGATGTCTGCTGCGCCGTCCGTGCCGCGCGCACGAGCCACGCCAGGCCGGCTGGCTCGATATCTCGACACCCAGTTAGGTCGAGTCGCACGGCCGGGAGCGCCGCGTCGAACGCTGCCCGCACGCGGTCGGTGTGGGCCTCGGCCCAGGAGGCGCTTAGCGATTCCGGCACGAGGAATACGGCCGGCTCGGCAGCCGCGGCGCGTTCCGGCTGCGGCGCTCGCGGCGTCATGGCGACAGGCGGCGCTCCGCCGGCGGCGAGCTGGCTGATCCGCGCCGCGTTCGCTTGCCCCAGTTCGCGATCCGGCTCGGCGTCGAGCTGCGTAAGCTGTTGCAAGGCGTCGAGCCCGGCGAGCAACACGTCGACCGCGGCCGGCGTAATCGTCGTGCGGCCGTCGCGGGCGGCGACGAAGTAGTCTTCGATGGCGTGGGCCAAGGGAACCGCGGCGTCGAGGCCGACGATTTTGGCGGCCCCCTTGATCGAGTGGGCCGCGCGCATCAGCGGTTCGTACCACTGCGCGCGGCCGGCGTCCTGCTCGAGCTCGAGCAGTCCATCGGAGAGCGTCTTCATGTGCGCTTCCGCCTCGGCGCGAAACAACTCGAGTAGGGCGGAATCGCCGCTCATGGGCTCTGCGAACAAACCGGGGGAGGGGGTTGCCAGTGATTAGGGTAATTCTACCTCCCCCCAGAGGGAACCGGCCGGGGGCGAAAGTGCGGCTTACGCCGGCTCTGCGGCCGCCGACTGGCGCCGGAAACCGGCCCATTCGCCTAGGCCCCGGCCCGCGCACTCGGTAGCTTGAAGGGGCTCGCCGCCGCCCGTCTCCGAGTCTTAGGGGTCAGCGCCATGTTTCGCCGGTGCGCCGCGTTGTGCTTGCTGGTCCTCGTGCTCGCCCGCCCTACGCGGGCCGACGAGGTTTCTGCGTTCGATTTCGAGCAAAGCCCGCTTGGCGACCAGTGGACTGCGGTCGGTCGCGGAGTGCAGGCGTCGCTCCAGCCGGTTGCCGGCGAGGCGCCGGCCGACGGACCGCGGGGGACCGCCCTGGCGATCGCCGCTGCGGGCCCCGGCGGCGTCTTCACCCAGCCCGGCGTCGTGCCGGCCGACCTCTCGCGATTCGACCGCCTGGAATTCTGGGTCCATCGCTCCGAGGCCGAGGCCCGCACGCGGCCGCACATCGACATCGAAGCTCAGGCCGTAGGGGCCGACGGAGCCCGCTATTGGCGGCGCTTGCCGCTCGACCGGCCGGGCTGGCAACAGGTCTCGCTGCCGCTCAAGTGGTTTCGCTGGGGGCAGGGACATTTGCCGGATTGGAAGCACGTCGATCGGCTGGGAATTCGGGTGCGTGGCGCGGCGGAACTGCAACTCGACGACCTGCGGCTCGTCGACGACGATCCACAACGGAGCGCGGCGCTCGAGCCGGGCGACGTGATCGAGTTGGCGTTCGCTGGCAAGCAGGACGTGCATCGCAAAGACGGTCCCCATGCTGTCGTGGCCAGCGACGCGCCGGAACTCGACGCCGACCAATTGGCCGACCATCTCGAGAAGGTGGCCGCCAAGCTCGCAGCCGACCTGCCGGAGTTGAAGGAAGGCCCACCCGGGGTGTTGTTGGTCTTCGGCAAAGACGAAGACTACCGGCAGTTCACGCCGCGGCTCGGCGCGAAGCTGGGCGCCGAGGCGCCGCTGCCGAAGAGCGACGGCTACACGCTCCACGGCGTGGCCACGGCCGCCTGGAACCCCCGCTACGGCACGCTCCGGCCGGTGTACACGCACGAGTTCGTGCATGCTTATCTGATCCCGCGGCTCGGGTTCGACAACCACGGCGATTGGCTGCACGAAGGGTTGGCCGCGCGCACGCAGCTGCATTTCCATCCGCAGCCGGGGTTCGACAAGATCGTGCGGGCGGGTCTGGCCAATCCGGCTGCACGTACGCCGCTGGCCGAGCTAGCAAGCGGCCGGCCGATTCCGGTGCAGCGCTACTGGCAGGCGGCGACGCTCGTCGACCTTCTGCTCGACTCGCCTCAGTATGCCCCGCGCCGCCCGGCGCTGATCGAGGCCCTCCGCAAGGCGGGCAGCGCCGACCTAGGGCCGCACCTGCAAGCGGCGCTCGCGACCGATTGGGCGGGGCTCGAGGCAGACTGGAAGCAGTGGTGCGAGCAGAAGTATGGGGAGAAGGGCTAGCTCGCTTGCGCGTCTGCCGGTGCGGCTGCCGCTCTGCTAAGATCGAGCGCTTTTCGGCCATTCCTCCCTGCCCCTACTTTGCCGATGCCTCCGCTCGAACCTGTTCCTGCGCCGACCCATCGTGCCTGGCGGCGCGTCGCCATCGTGGGCGTCGGCCTGATCGGCGGCTCGATTGGGCTCGGCTTGCGAAAGCGCGGACTGGCCAAGGACGTGATCGGCGTCGGGCGCCGGCAGGCGTCTCTCGACGAAGCGCTGGCCGTCGGCGCGATCGATCGTGGGACGACCGAGCTAGCGATCGGCGTTCAGGGCGCCGAGTTGATTGTGGTCTGCGCGCCGGTAGGGCAGATCGCGCCGCTCGTCGAGCAACTCGCGCCGCATTGCGCGGCAGACGCCCTGATCACCGACGCTGGCAGCACAAAGGCCGAAATCGTGGAACGGCTCGAAGGTTCGCTGCCTAAGACGGCGCGCTTTGTCGGCAGCCATCCTTTGGCCGGCGGCGAGAAGGCCGGCCCGCAATGGTCGGACGCTCAGTTGTTTGCCGGCCGGAAGACGATCGTCACACCGGGCCGCCGGTCTCAGCGCGCCGATCTCGAGGCGGTGGGCGGCCTGTGGCGTTCGCTGGGCGCCGAGGTGCTCGAACTGTCGCCGGCCGAGCACGATCGCCTGCTCGCGGCGAGCAGCCACTTGCCGCATCTGGTGGCGGCGGCGCTGGCCGCAGCGACGCCGGCCGAAGCGCTCGCGCTCGTGGCCCGCGGCTGGCTCGACACCACGCGGATCGCCGCAGGCGAGCCGGCCCTCTGGCAAGACATCTTCGCCGCCAACCGTGCGAACACATTGGCCGCCCTCGCCGACTTCCAGCAGACCTTGGCCGCATTTCGCCAGGCTTTGGAGGTTTCTGACGACGCGGAACTCGCGCGGTTGCTCGCCGAGGGCCAGCGAAAGCGCGAGGGCCTGTCCAACGGCGGTTAGCTGGGCCCCTGCAACTGCTGCGAGGATTTGACTGGCGAAGCTAGGCCCCTTTAGCATGAGCCGAGGAGCGAAACCTCTTCCAAGTTTTTCTCGCGCGATAGGCGGGCGACCATGGCCGACGAAGATCTCGACACCGCCGGGCTGGCCGCCTATTTGCATCTGCAAGCCGCGCAAGTCGGCAAGCTGGCCGACCGCGGCAAGCTGCCGGGGCGCAAGGTCGGCGGCCAATGGCGGTTCTCCCCCGGCGAGATTCACCACTGGCTCGAGGAGCGGATCGGAGTTTCGGCCGAGGAAGAGCTCTTGCAAATGGAGGGCGCTCTCGGCAAGCCGCCCGGCGGCGCCGAATTGGCGGAAATCTCCTTCGACGATTTGTTGCCGCTCGAAGCGATCGAAGTGCCCTTCGTCGCCCGCACGCGCAACTCGGTGATCTCGTCGATGGTCGAGGTCGCCGCCCGCACCGGCTGGCTATGGGATCCCGACAAGATGGCCGAAGCGGTGCGGCAACGCGAGGAAATGCACCCCACGGCGCTCGATTCGGGAGTAGCCCTCTTGCATCCCCGACGGCCGCTCCCTGGCATCCTGGGTCAGGCCTTCGTGGCGCTCGGCGTCTCGCAGCAGGGCATTCCCTTCGGCGGCGCGCGGTCGGCGATGACCGATATTTATTTCCTGATCCTCTCGACCGACGACCGTGGCCATCTCCGGACCCTCGCGCGGCTCAGTCGACTGGTCGCCGACCTTGAGCTCGTGGCGGAGTTGCGAGCAGCCGAAGGGCCGGGCGCGGCGCTAGCCGCCATGCGTGAGGCGGAAGACCGGCTGAAGCACTAACCGAGTCACTCGAGGAGCCGGGCGATGCTGCAAGGATACTCGCTGAAATGGCTATTTGTGGCGGTCGCCGTAGTCGGGGCAAGTTGTTGGGCGCTGCGGAACGCCAGCTACAAGACGAACGGCTATTTGCTGCTCGGCGTGTTCGCGGTGCTAAGCGCCTCACTGGTGGGCGCCCTAGTTCGCGCAGGCGCGGCGCGGGCTTTTTGGATTGGCGCGGCGGTGATCGGCTGGCTGTCGTTCCTCGTGAATGGCGGGCCCGCGCTCTCGCTGGCATCGAGAGTCGCCTTGCCCACGGACGAAGCAATTCACTTTTTGCACGCCCATGCGTCGCGAACGCTGTCTCCCGAAGAGGCGGTGAATCAGGGCTGGTTTCCGGCGGATGCGTTCAGCGCGCCAATGCCGTCGCCGCGGGCGATTCAATTGCCGATGTTCGAGTACTTTCGCGACGCCGCGCATCATTTGACAACTCTTGTGGCGGCCGGGTTGGGCGGGCTGCTGGGCCGGTACTTCTATCGACTGAATAGGATCGCCGCGGAGTCGCCCCGTGCAACGACCTGACGCCGAATCCTCCCTAGTGCTCTGGATTGGTGAAGTCGGTTCGCCGGAATTCTCTCGCATCTACGACGAACTCGCGTCGGTCGTCGCCGTCGAGGTGTGCGCTTCGCCGGCCGTTGCGCTTGGGCGCCTGGCCGCCTGTTCGGAGGAGCCCGTACTCCTCCTCGTTGCCCAACGGTTTCCGGATGAGTTTCCCGCAGCGGCGATCGAGCCTTTGCGGCGGCGCTTGCCGCTCACCCGTTGTCTTGCACTCGCCGGCCCTTGGTGCGAAGGCGAGCCGAGGTCGGGCCAGCCGCTCCCGGGCGCGATGCGTTTGTATTGGCATCAGTGGACGGCGCAGACCCTGCACGATCTGCGCAAGCTGCTGGCGGGCGAGATTGGGGTGTGGTCGTTGCCTGCCACCACATCGGAGGAGGACCGTCTGGCCGTGGGGTTGATGAAGGCTGAAGCCACGGGTCCGGCGGGGCTCGGCCCTGTCTGCATCGTGGCCCATGATCGCGAAGCAGCGGCGGCGCTTGCCGATCTGCTCGCCGCGGCCAAGGTCTCCAGCGTGTGGCGGAGGACGAGTTGTGCCGTTTCCGGCGTCACTGCAACCATTGTCGACCTGGCTCGCGGCGACGAGGAGGAATGGCGACTGCTGGCCGAGATCGCCTCCGCAGAAGCAGGCCCCGTGCTCGCACTCTTGGGTTTTCCCCGTCCGGAAGACGCCGAGCGGGCAGCGTGGCTCGGCGCCGCGAAGCTGCTCTCGAAGCCCCTCTGCGCCGCAGACCTGCTGGCGGCGTTGCAGAACGCGATGTCCGCTACGTGAGCGGCATGCGGAGCCCGTCGTAGGCCAGTTCCATGCCAGAGGGCAACTGCGAGCTCGTCGCCTCGTGTTCGAGTTCATGCGACATGTGAGTGAACAGCGTCCGTTTGGCGCCGACGCGCTCGGCGATGGCGATCGCCTCGGTCAGGCTGAAATGCGTTACGTGGGGCCGGGGTCGCAGGGCGTCAAGGATGAGCACGTCGAGCCCCGAGAGCAACGGCCACGTTTCGTTGGGGATGAAGTTGCAGTCGGTGCAGTAGGCGACCTTGCCCACGCGGAACCCCAACACTTGCGAGCGGCCATGGGCCAGACGCAGGGGGATGACGGTGACGCCCAGAAGTTCGAACCGCTCGGTGGCGATCCGCCGTAAGTCCAGCTGCGGCACTCCGCCCGCGTAGTGGGCGGCATTGTGCTCGAACGCGTAGTCGAATGAGCGGCGGATGCGCGACTCGACCTCGGCTTCGCAGAACACCGGCAAGGGGTGGCCCAGGTAGTGCGGAAAGAGCCGCAGATCGTCGAGCCCGAAGACGTGGTCGGCGTGCCCATGAGTATAGAGCACGGCTTGGAGCCGTCCGATCTTGGCGCGCAGCAGTTGGGTCCGTAGGTCGGGCGGGGTGTCGATCAGCAGCACGCCGCCGGGCAGCCCCAGGGCCACGGCGCAGCGGAGACGCTGGTTGCGAGGGTTGCTGCTGGTGCAGGTCGGGCAGGAACAGCCGACGACCGGAACGCCCACCGAGGTGCCCGTGCCGAGGAACTCGAGATGTCCGGCCAGACCGTCGGGGACATGGAGCATGGGCTTCGACACGGCTTCCAGCAGGGTTCGGGCCCAGAGCCAAGCGGGCGTTCCAGCACAAGCGCAGGGGCGATGTGTCCGGAAAAGCCGGCCGCCGCTCGGCGCCTGATTGCCAGCAGCCTGCCACAATCGCCGGGCGAAAGCAAGCTACTAGCTCATTGGCACTTAGGACGGCGACGGCTGTCGAAAACCGGTGCTCTGCCAGGCCCCAACCCCGCCCAGAGCGCGCTTGACCCATACGGCCGATCGCTATAAATTACGCTGGCGGATCATGTTACGCAATTCTCTCGCCCCGCTTGCCCTCGACTGTCGCGGGTGCATAGCCGGGCGTTTTTCTTAGGGCCCCGCGAGGCCGCACGGCGCAATCCATGGAACTCTTGGAACGTGTTTGGGAAGGGATTGGCAGCGGCGCCAATGGAATCGGCTCCGCGATCGAGCGCGGGTTGACCTCTCTGTTCGGCTCGTCCAATGCCCGGTATATCCGCAAGCTGCAGGGCAAAGTAGCGGCGGTCAATGCGCTCGAGGCCAAATACCAGGCCAAGAGCGACGAGCAGCTCCGCCAGCAGACGTCCGAGTTCCGCAAGCGGCTCGAGGCCGGCGAAACGCTCGACGATCTGCTCGTCGAAGCCTTTGCCGTGTGCCGCGAAGGGGGCCGCCGCTTCCTCAATATGCGGCACTACGATGTTCAGCTCGTGGGCGGCATGATCCTCCACGGCGGCAACATCGCCGAAATGGTCACCGGCGAAGGCAAAACGCTCGTCGCCACCCTGCCTGCCTACCTCAATGCGCTCTCGGGCAAGGGCGTGCATGTGATCACGGTCAACGACTACCTGGCCCGCCGCGACATGGAGTGGATGGGCCCGCTCTACATGGGGCTGGGGCTTACGGTCGGCGCCATTCAGAACGACATGCCGACCGGCGACCGGCAAAAGGCCTACGCCTGCGACATCACGTACGGCACGAACAACGAGTTTGGCTTCGACTACCTGCGCGACAACATGCGTCCGGCGGCCCGCGGCGATCACCGCTATCCGAAGGACTATCAGCAGTGCCAGGGGCCGCTGAACTTCGCGATCATCGACGAAGTCGACAACATCCTCATCGACGAAGCCCGCACGCCGCTGATCATTTCGGGCCCGGCGCACGACGACGTGTCGCGCTATGCGCGGGCCGACAAGATCGCCCGCCAGTTGGTGCGCGACCAGCATTTCGAAGTGAAGGAGAAGGAGCACTCGGTGCACCTCACCGAGTCCGGCGTGCGGCTGGCCGAGCAGCTGGCCGGCGTAGAGAGCTTCTACACCGCCGGCAACATGGAGTGGCCGCACCTGATCGACAATTCGCTCAAGGCGCACCACCTCTACAAGCGGGACGTGAACTACGTCGTGAGTCACGACAAGGACGGCGGCGAGGTGATCATCGTCGACGAGTTCACGGGGCGCTTGATGCCGGGCCGCAACTGGAGCGACGGCCTGCATCAGGCGGTCGAGGCCAAGGAAAATGTGAAGATCAAGCAAGAGAACCAGACGCTCGCCACGATCACGCTGCAGAACTTCTTCAAGCTCTACAACAAGCTCTGCGGCATGACCGGCACGGCCATGACCGAGGCCAACGAGTTCTGGAAGATCTACAAGCTCGACGTGGTGGCGGTGCCGACGAACCGCAACATGAAGCGGATCAATCACGCCGACGTGATCTACCGCACCGAGCGCGAAAAGTTCCAGGCCATCGCCGACGAGGTCGAGCTGGTGCATAAGTGGGACGTTATCGAGCTCAAGGACGGCAACCGCGTCGCCGGCGAGTTGGAGAGCGAGACCGAGAGCGCGCTGACGATCGTGCCGCGGGAGAAGAAAGCCCGCGAGGTGATCGAGCGCAGTCGCGTGAACGCGGTGCACAAGAAGGGGCGGCCCGTGCTGGTGGGCACGGTGTCGATCGAGAAGAGTGAACGGCTCTCCTCGATGCTCGACAAGCGGGGCGTGCCCCATCAGGTGCTCAACGCCAAGCATCACAAGCGCGAGGCCGAAATCATTTCGCAGGCCGGTCGGCTCAGCGCGGTGACGATCGCCACGAACATGGCCGGCCGCGGCACCGACATCATCTTAGGTGGCAACCCCGAAACGATGGCCTGGGCCCAGCTCCAGGATAAGTACCCGACGCGGCTCGAGGTTCCACCCGAAGAGTGGAACACGCTTGTCGAGCAGATCGAGCAGCGGGAACACATGAAGGCCCAGGGGCGCGAAGTGGCGGCGCTGGGCGGGCTGCACGTGATCGGCTCCGAGCGGCACGAGGCTCGCCGCATCGACTTGCAGCTTCGCGGCCGTTGCGGCCGGCAAGGCGACCCCGGCAGCAGCCGCTTCTTCCTGTCGCTCGAAGACGACCTGATGCGGATCTTCGCCGGCGAGTGGGTGAAGAACGTGCTCACGCGGCTCGGCATGCAGGAAGGCGAAGCGATCGAAAGCCGCATGGTCAGCCGGCGGATCGAGGGCGCTCAGAAGAAAGTCGAGGAGCGCAACTTCGAGGTTCGCAAGAGCCTGCTCGAATACGACGAGGTGATGGACCAGCAGCGGAAGCGGGTGTACGGCTATCGCCAGAGCATTCTTGATGGCGAGAACTGCCGCGGCCTGCTGCTCGAGATGATCGACCGGCAGATCGATCTGTACCTCGACCGCTTCCTCGACAAGGACTACGGCGCCGAAACATTCGCCAAGTGGGCGGGCAGCCGTCTGGTTTGCGAACTCGAGGCCAGCGACTTCCGCGGCCTCGACTACCCCACCGCCGAGCGCTACGCCAAGGACCAGGCCGAACGGCTGGCCGACACCGCGATCTACGACGCGATCGAAGAGAACCTGCCTGAAGGCGAAGATGAATCGGAGTGGAACTGGGAGGCGCTGGCCAAGTTCGCGAGCACGCGGTGGAATCCGAACCTGCGCGATCGCGATCTCAAGAAGGTGGGCCGCGACCATGTGGGCGAACTGCTGATCAAGGAATCGCGGGCAGCGATCGCCGCGGTTGACCTGAGCGAGGGCGCCCGCTTCCTCGAGGAAGATTTCGGCCAGCAAAGCACGGCGGGGTGGGTGCAGTACAAGTTTGGACTGCCCTTGGAACTCGATACGCTGCGGGACAAGGAGCCGGCGGCGATCAAATCGTTCGTGCGCGAGCAGGCTCGGGCCGTGTACGACCAGCGCGAGGCCGAGCTGCCGGTGTTGGCCGCGCTGTCGCACTTCGCCGGCCGTGATTCGGCCGAGCGCAAGCCGCTCGATCGCGAGGCGCTGCTCCGCTGGGCTCAAGACCGCCTGGGCGCCCAGCTCACGCTCGAAGAATTGAGTAGCAAGTCGCAGGAAGATCTCTATGCCCTGTTGCTCGAAGCCAGCCGCACGCATCAGCAGCAGGCCAGCCGTACGCGGGTCGAGATCGACGAGCGGGTCCACAAGCTGTTCGCTGGCGGCGGGCACGGCGGCAACGGCGCCCTCACCTCGCTTGCCGACTGGATGCAAGACAAGCTGCGGCTCGAGATCCCCCGCGGGGAGCTCGAGCGGCTCGACGAGGCAGGTTTGCGCAAGCGGCTGCACACCGCCTACGATGACCGCTTCCGCCCCGAAATGCGGCAGATGGAGCGCGACGTGTTGCTCCAACTGCTCGACGACGCCTGGAAGAACCACCTGCTCTCGATGGACCACCTGAAGAACAGCGTGGGCCTGCGGGGCTATGCCCAGCTCGACGCCAAGGTGGAGTACAAGCGGGAGGGGATGCGGCAGTTCGAAACGATGTGGAACGCCGTGGCCGAGCGGGCGACCGATCTGGTGTTCCGCATGGAGCAGGGGGAGGCCGAAGCGCCGCGCCCCTCGAACCTGGCCAATGCCCGCGCCGTCCATGAAGAAGCCCGCCCCGTGACGGAGATCGCCAAGCAGCAGAAGGCGGCGATCGAGGCGACGCAGTCGGAAGCGCGCCCGGAGCCGATCCGCAACCGCGCGGCCAAAGTGGGCCGCAACGACCCTTGCCCCTGCGGCAGCGGGAAGAAGTACAAAGTTTGCTGCATGCGGAAGGGGGAGGCGGTGTAGCCGCTTCCGAGGGAATCCGATGATCGATTCCAACTTGCGAGAACAGCTCCTTACGAAGTTCGACGTACTCCCCGTCGATCAGCAGCGCCGGGTGCTCGACTTTGCGCTTAGTCTGCCGCACGCGGGCGTCGAGCCCCCGGAGGGGACATCCGGTCAAGATCTCGTTCGTTTTGTCGGTTTGGTCAGCGCTGAGGATGCCGCAGAAATGATGCGCGCGATCGAAGACGCGTTCGAGCAAGTCGAACCCGATGAATGACAGATTCCTCCTCGATACGAATGTCGTCATCCAAGTGCTGAAGGGCGCGCCGCAGGCAGAGGCTCGATTGGCCGCAATGCTCGAGGTTTTTTTGCCCGTAGTTGCAGCCGCGGAATTGCTCTACGGGGCGGAAAAGTCTGCTCGGCGAAGTGAGCAGCTGGAAAAGGTGAACCAGTTCTTGCTGCAGATCAGAATCTTGCCTTGCAGCCTCGACGTTGCTCGTACGTACGCGAGAATCAACCATTCGCTCCGTGCTCTAGGCAAACCGATCCCACAAAACGATATGTGGATCGCCGCCATCGCCATCGCCCATGGGCTGACGCTGATCACGACCGACCGTCACTTCGAGGAGATCGAAGGGCTCAGCCTCGGCGCGTGGTAGGGGCCCCTTAGGCCGGCACGCTCCAACTGCGCTAAGATAAAGAACCTGCCCAAGCCGCGACGATAATGCCTGTTGGGGCGTTTTTCGCAGGCAGGGGCGACAAGCTCGACTGAATTCCGGCCCAGGTAAAGGATGCCCTGCGGTGCGTTATCTGCTCAATCTCATCTACCTGGCTGTCCTGTTGCTGGCCGCCCCCTGGCTCGCTGCCCAGGCGGTCCGCAAAGGAAAGTATCGCCAGGGCTGGCTGCAGAAGTTCTTCGGCCTCGTGCCGCGCCGGGCCGGCGAGAGGCCATGCCTGTGGCTGCACGCCGTGAGCGTGGGCGAGGTGAATTTGCTGGCTACGCTGCTCCGCCGGCTGCAGGCGGCGTTGCCGGGCTGGGATTTCGTCGTTTCCACCACGACGATGACGGGCTACGCGCTCGCCAAAACGCGCTATCCCGACGTGCCCGTCTGCTACTGCCCTCTCGACTTCAGTTGGTCGGTGGCGGCCGCGGTGCGGCGCATCCGCCCCGACGTGCTCGTGCTCGCCGAACTCGAACTCTGGCCCAACTTGATCGGCGCTTGCCGCGCGGCGGGCGCCCGCGTGGCGGTGGTCAATGGCCGGCTGAGCGATCGCAGCTTCCGTGGGTACCGGCTGCTCCGCCCCATCTTGGGCCGGTTGCTGCGCCAGATCGATTTGATCGCCGCTCAGAACGACCAATACGCCGGCCGCTTCCGGGCGCTCGGGGCCGCCGAGCAATCGCTTTGCGTCACGGGCTCACTCAAGTACGACGGGGCTCAAACCGAGCGGGCCAACCCGCGCACCCAGCGGCTTGCGCGGCTGGCTGGCTTTGCTCCGGGCGACACCGTGTTCCTCGCCGGCAGCACCGGCGAGCCCGAGGAAGCGCTGGCTTTGGCCGCCTTTTCTCAACTCGCGGCCAAGGCGCCGCGGTTGCGCTTGGTGATCGTGCCCCGGCATCCGGATCGGTTCGACGCGGTGGCCGAACTGCTCGAATCGAGCGGCCATCCCTGGCAACGGCGCAGCGCTCTGGACCATACTCCGGCCACCCCCAACGCCCGCATTCTGCTGGTCGATCAGGTCGGCGAGCTGGGCGCCTGGTGGGGGACCGCGCAGATCGGTTTCGTGGGGGGCAGCCTGTGCGGGCGCGGCGGACAGAACATGATCGAGCCGGCTGCCTATGGGGTAGCCGTGTCGTTTGGCCCCAACACGCGCAACTTTCGCGACATCGTGGCCGGCCTGCTGGCGGCCGAAGGGGCCGTGGTGGTCGAAGACGGTCAATCGCTCGCGCAGTTTGTGGAGCGTTGTCTGCAGGATCTGGCGTACGCCGAGCAGTTGGGGCGTCGCGCCGCGGCACACGTAGCCAGTCAGCTCGGCGCCACCGAGCGCACCGTGGGGCGGCTGTTGGCACTGACCGGCGAGGGCGCCAGCGACACCTCGTCGGCAGCGATTCGCGCGGCCGCCTAGTCGTTTGGAGTGGCTCAGGGCCTGGGAGCTCGAAGCATGAAAAAGCTGCTGCTGCTCATACTTGCTGGCGGAGTGCTCGGCGGCGGCGCGTACCTGGCGCAGCACTACGATCTCGAGGGGCTGAAGAAGTTGCAGTTCCTGCCGCGCTCGAGTAAGCGGGCCTACGCCGGCGACCGCGAGGCCGGACGGGTCGAAGGAGCGGTGCGGGTGGCCGTCTATCGCCTGGCGCCCTGGGACGATTCCCAGGCCGACGATGCCCAACTCATCGATCTGCTGGCCGAATCGGTAGGGCGGTTCGATGTCACGGCGCTCGTGGGCCTGCACTCAGCCGAACATTTGCTCACGCGGCTGACCGCCCGGCTCAGCGCTGCGGGCAGGAACTACGAATACGCTCTGGGACCGTTGGTCGGCGCCGAGGGGGAGCGGCAGCGGTTCGCCTTCGTCTACGACGCGCAAACGCTGCTGCTCGACCGCAGCCGGCTCTACACCGTGCGCGATCCCGACAATCTATTGAGCGCCGATCCGCTGGTCGGCTGGTTCCGCGCCCTCGGGCCCGACCCTAAGGCGGCATTCACCTTTTCCCTGGTGGCCGCGAACGTCTCACCCCGCCGCGCCGATTCCGAACTCGCAGCGCTCGAGCAGACCCTGCGGGCGGTGCGCCAAGACGGCCGCGAAGAAGACGACGTGATCCTCGCACTGAGCCTGCCCGAAGGGCAGTCGAGCCTGGGGCCGCTCGAATGGTTGCCGCAAGGAAGCGTGGCCCCAGCCGCTGGCCGGGCCACGGGAATTCACGGGAATGAGCGGTTGGACGCCCTGGTCTTCCAGACCTCGGCCACGCTCGAATACTTCGGGCATTCCGGCGTGCTCGACCTGGTGCGGACGCTCAATTTGACCACCCAGCAGGTGGAGCGGCTATCGCCGCGCCTGCCGGTGTGGGCCGATTTTACGGCGGTCGAGGCGCTCGGGCAGTAGTCGCCGGCGCCGCCCCGCGTGGCCGCCAGCCTTGCGTCGGAATATACTGAAAACGCTGGGCGTAGCTCGCCCAAACCTCCTCGCGGCGCCGCCCCAGAGTTCGCATGATCCTGCTGATCGACAACTACGATTCGTTCACCTACAACCTGGTCCAGCGGCTGGGGGAAATCGACCCGAGCCTCGAGATCGAGGTCCACCGCAACGACCAGATCACGCTCGACGAGATCGAGCGCAAGGCGCCCACCCACCTGATCGTCTCCCCCGGCCCTTGCACTCCCAGCGAGGCGGGCATCTCCTGCGCGGCGATCGAACGGTTTGGCCACAAGATCCCCACGCTCGGCGTCTGCCTGGGGCATCAATCGATCGGACAGGCCCATGGCGGCGAGATCGTGCGGGCTAAGCGGCTAATGCACGGCAAGACCGACGACATCCACCACGACAACCAGGGGCTGTTCGCCGGCCTGCCCAATCCGCTGCGGGCCACGCGCTACCACAGCCTGGTGATCAAGCCCGACACGCTCAGCGACGACTTCGAGGTCTCTGCCTGGAGCGACGCGCCTGACGGCGAGCGCGAGATCATGGCGGTGCGGCACCGCCGCTATCCGCTGGTGGGGCTTCAGTTCCACCCGGAGAGCTTTCTCACGGAACGCGGCACGGATTTGCTCCGGCGGTTTCTCGAGATGCGGCCGTCGGCGAGCTAGGGCAACTTGGCGGAATTCTGTTGGGCCCAGGTCCTCCAGGCGGCCACTTCGGTCTCTTCGGTCGCCGCCCCTTGCCCGGCGGGCAGAATGGTTTCCGCCGCGTCAGGCGCTAGCTTTCGCAGGCTTATGAGCGCGGCGTGCCGCACAGCGGCTTCGTCGCCCAGCCGCGCAACGACCGGTTTCACGAGCGTAGCATCGCCGCTGCGGCCCATGGCCTCCACGGCGCGCTGCCGAACCTGCGCGCGGCGGTCGAGCGCCAAGCGTTCGAGGGCAGCCATTCCTTCTTCGGGGGCGAGCGACGCCAGGCCCTCGGCCGCGGCCAGCCGCACCTCGGGAAGCGGCGACTGCAGCTTCTCGGACAGGCCCGCGACATCGGCTGCTTCGCCACACGATCCCAAAGCCAAAGCGGCCGCCGCCACCACGCGGGCATCCGCATCGTCGAGCGCCGCTCGCAGGAGAGGGGCAAAACGCGGATCGTGCGTCCGCGCCAGCTTGGCGCAGGCGGAGGCCCGCAAGTCGCCCTCGGGATGGCTGGCGGCGGCCGAGAGCACACGCAGCGCCGGTTCGCGGCCGTCGCCGCTGGCGATGTCGAGTGCGGTTTGCCACACGAGCGGATCCTCGCTGGCCAGCGTCAGCGTTTCGAGTTGCCCCAAAGCAACGTCCGTAAGAGGTTGTTCACGTACGGCGTGGGCCAAACGAATTGCCGCAGCGCGGCGTTTGCCGGCAGACTGGTCGGAGAGCGCCAGGAGGTCCTGAGAGAGCTGTTCGTCCGCTGTTGGATTTCGATCCCCACCGCGCAGCAAGGTCGGTTCGGACCCTGGGTGGAGCGCGCGCAGGCGAGGATGTTCGCTGCGCCAGCGCGACCGCAACTCCGTCAGCTTTTCGAGCGCTGCCTTGTGACCCGTAGACCGGTCGTCGAGCAGCGCAGCGGCCGAGAGTTCGGCCGCCGGAGGCCAACGCTCAGCCAGCAACCGCGCTGCCTCTTTGCGGTCGGCCCGTGTGGCCCGCGGCCCCGGCTCCAGGTCTTCTAGCAAAAGAGGCACGGCCAACTCCGGGGGCCACTGGCCGATCGACTGTACGGCCGCCAGACGCACTGCCGGAGTGGCGTCCGTCATCAGGTCGCGGATGAGCCGCGCGCTTGCTTCGTCGGGCGACTGGGCGAGCCCGCGGGCAACTTCGAGCCGCACCTGCCAAGCCTTGTCCGTCACGGCTGCCCGCACCGTTTCTCGATCGCCGGCGGTGGCCAAGGCCGCCACGGCGGCCGCCCGCACCGCCTCGCCTGAGGCCTCGGTGAGTTCGCGCAATTCGGCCTGGGCCGCCGGCAACTGCGAGCGTCCTGCCGCGGCAATGGCCGCCAGGCGAACGCCGATATCTGGGTCGCGGAGCCGCGCGAGCAAATTGTCTTCCGCGGCGGCAACTCCCGGGGGGAGCGCCTCGAGCGCGGCAATCCGTACCCGCGGGTGCTCGTCGTCGAGCAGGCCGATCACCTCGCTAGTCCAAGCGGCCGGATCATTCTGCAACTCGCGGACGGCGTCGGCGCGGACCACCGGGTCCTTTTCTTTGAGCTCCGCCAGGACGGCAACACGCGCCTCCGCGTCCCGGTCTCTCAACAGCGAGCAGGCCGGCGCCATCGCGAGCACGCAAACGCAGGCCAGCGCTGTCCAGATTGGCGATCGACGCATGAGGGGCAAATCCTTTTGCCGCAGGCACAGGCGGTGAGCGAGCTTTACTGTTTCGCGGCTGGCGCAGCCGCCGGGGGCGCTGCTGGCGCGGCCGGAGGCACAGCAGCGGCCGCAGGTGGAGTTGCGGCCGCGGCGGCCGCCTTGCCGTCGCCTGTAGCAGACGCCGCGACTGCCGCTGCAGGCTTCTTCGGTCGGTTTGCCTTCAGATAGGTCTCGAGCTTACGCACGTTGCCCATCAGTTCTACGAAGTTGGTCGCCAACTTTGTCGGTTCGATGAAGTCCGTATCGAACATCTCGTGGTTCGACACGGCCTGCAATTGAGTTGCTAGGTCGCCAACGAACTTGGCGTGCGGTTCGCCGGCGGTTTTGGCCAGCGCGAGCAAGCTTTCCTTGTTGTCGGCCCCGCCGATTCCTACTAGCCCCGTGTTGGCCGACTGGAACCAAAACTTCACCAGCCGGCGGTTGGGAAACTCGTTCGCCCGGTCTTTCTGCTTCTTTTCCTCGCTGTAGAGCGACACGGCCATGGCGGCGATTTGCGCGGCCACGTTGCTCGGATCGACTTGCTTGGCCTTGGAATAGTCCAGGGCGCCCAGCGCTCGCGCGGCTCGCGCCCGCAGCGAACCGGAGGATTCCGCGTCGTTCACCACGCTCTCGAGCGCCGTGATCACCTCGTTCTTGGCCCCCGTACCGCGGAGCGTTCCCAGGACGTTGGCGGCCTGGCCGCGCATCCAGTCGTGCGCATCGGGCGAGCGGCCGGCCGGAGGCGTCTTTTGGCTCACGAGCGCAATCATCGCGGTCGTGAGCCGCGGCGCCTCATTGCCGGCGGCGCCGCTGCGAACGTGGCGATCGATGCCGATGAGCGCGGCAGTCTTGACGACATCGTGCTGCTTGTCGTCGGCGAACGCGGCGAGCATTACAGGCAGAGCGTCGGCATAGGGAGTCGGCGGGCTCTTGGCGGCGGCGTCTCCTTCATCGGCGTTGAGCTCGGCGATCAGCAGCATCGCGTTATACCGCGCGGCAGGATGGTAGTTGCCCGCGGCGATCTTTTGTCCCTCCCGCAAGACGATGGCGTTGAGCCGATCGCGCACGGGCTTGCTGCGCCCTTCGATATTTCCCTTGAGTTCCTTAACCAGCCGCTGCATGCCTTGCGGATGATAGATCTCTTTGCACTGCGTCAGCCGGGGCAACTGGTATTCGGCGAAGAAGGCGTCGAAGGCAGCCTCGCTGCCGGGCGACAAGTTCCCCGTCTGGAGAGCGGTGACGGCCGCTTCGCGCCCTGCGCCTTTGCCCGCCTCCTCGTTGAGGGGCATCATTTCGAATTCAAAGTTCGCGCAAGGATCTTCATCGACGACCTTGGCCTTCTTCGACCCTTTCTTCGCAGCCTTCTGAGCCAGTGCGGCGCCGTCGGGCAACAGATACCCGCTCACCACCCAAGCGGCGGCAAAAGCCAGCAGAAACACCAGAGCCCGGCGGGCCAGCGACGAGTGGGGGCGGCGTTCGACCATGCGACCTTGCTCCTCTGTCCGTGCTCCGAGGTCCACCGTTGAGGGCCGGAGCGGCCGCGCTTCGCCCGAGCACGGCGCTCAGGGCAGGCAGCGGCGAGAAACGTTGTGACGAGACTGCACGATGGGGCTGGGCGACCCGTCGACCTCCCTGTCGCTGCCTGGGTGAGCCCCCGCTTCACTCCGGGTCTCGCCCACCGCAAGGGGCTTCCGCTGCCTGGATTTACGCTCGCACCGCCTTACTTCTAAGGGTATTCGCGGCGAAGAACCAATGTCAAGCGAGACCGGCGCGATCGTCGGGCGACATCCCCATTTTTACAGCCGACCAGCCGACCCGCTCTTCGTGCCGACGGCGCAAAGGCTTACAATCGCCGCTCCTGCGGTCTTGAACCGCCCACACCGACCAAGGACGGGTCGCCATCATGGGCCGATCTCTGTTTTGGGCAGCCTGCCTGCTGGGCGCCGCCGCTCCTCTGAACGCACAGGAGCCGGCAGGGACCATCCCCACGCCCCTCGAAGCTCGCGCGGAACTGACGGACGTTTCCTTTGTCGACCGAGCGCGAGGCTGGGTCGTGGGCGAAGGAGGGCTGATTTGGCGTACCGCCGACGGCGGACAAACCTGGGAAAAACAGGCTTCCGGGGTTGCCTGCCGACTGGAAAGGGTGCAATTCCTACCCGATGGAAGCGGGTGGGCAGCCGGGGGCTGGGCCTGGCCCTACGCCTCGGACACGCAGGGGGTGGTGCTCAGCACGCGAGACGGGGGGCAAAGCTGGCTGCCGGCCACCGGCGCCCTCCCCTGGGTTCGCCACCTAAGATTCACGGACGCACAGAACGGCTGGGCCGTCGGCCATGCCAGCGAGCTGGCGCCGGGCGCCGTTTACACGACGAGCGACGGCGGTCGCGTTTGGAACCCCCGCCCGCTGAATGCCTCGGGCGATTGGCTGGCGGCCGACTTCGGCCCGCAACGCGGCGCCCTGCTGGGTTCGGGAGGAACAGGATTGCGGGTCGATCCAAGCGCCGCCGTGCGGAGCACCACGCCCTCGGCGGGACTTCGTCGGCCGCGGCGACTCGAGCTTGCCGACCGCCGTGGCTGGGCCGTGGGCGACGGCGGGCTGGTCTGGACGACCGGTGACGCGGGAAAAACCTGGCGGGCGCCCTCAGGGAAACTACCAGCGGAATGCCGTGGCTTCGATTTTCGCGCGCTAGCGCTGTGGGGCGACCATGTGTGGGCCGCTGGGTTTCCTGGCACGCACGTGCTCGTCTCGACCGATGCCGGCCAAACCTGGCGTTTGCTGCCCACCGGCCAAACGCTACCCATCAACGCGCTGGAGTTGATCGATGCCGACCACGCCTTCGCGGTGGGGGCCCTGGGCACGATTCTGGCCACGGATGACGGCGGCGGCGCCTGGCGCACCTGCCGCCAGGGCGCACCGCGAGTGGCCGCGCTGGGAATCTTTGCCGATGGCCAGGCGTTGCCGCTCGAGTTCTTTGGTCGGATCGGCGGCGAAGGGTATCCGACCGCCGCTCATCTGGTCGCCCGCCGGGAATTCGATGATCCTCGAGCCGGGCCGGCGGAAACCGAGCGGGCGCGCGCCGCGCTGGCCAGCGTGGGAGGCAATTCGCTGAGCGAGTTCTGGCAGTTTCCCGTCCGGCAGCGAGGGCTGGCGATTGCCCGTGAAACTCTGCGAACCGCTTGGCAGCGCGGCGCTGGCGAAGGAGCACCGCCCTCGCTCGCCGAAGAATTGGCCGTGATCTTGCGCACCTGGCGTCCCGAGATCGTAGTAACGGCGGCGGCGGGCGCCGAAGGCGAACCGTTGGATGCTGCGATTCAGCAATCGTTGCTCGAGGCCATTGCGTTGGCGGCCGCGGAGGTTGACCCTCGCGGCCGAGGCGGTGAGGCTTGGCAGGTGCAGCGTGTCTATGCGGCGCTGCCTGCGGGCCGGCTGGGCCCGATTAGCATGAGCGCCACGGCCTTCGTGCCGGGGCTGGGCCGCAGTTTGGCCGACCTGTCGGCAACGGGACGTGGCCTTCTCAAATCGGCGTACGAGCCTCCGGCCGAAACAGTCGGCTTCCAGTTGCTCTACGACCGTTTGGGGACGGCCAACCGCCAACGCGACGACTTCTTGCTTGGCCTGACGGTTGGCGAGCTTGCCGCCCCGGCGCCACCCTCACCGGCCCCCGAAGTCGCCCGCTTGCACCGTGCGGCGACGCAGCAACGGAACCTGCGGGCCCTGTTGGCACGCAGCGCAAAGCAGCCTCTGGCCGATGCCCGCTGGTTGGCCGAGGTCAGCGGCCTGATCGGAGAACTCGATCGCGCTGCAGCGGGAGAACTGCTGTTTCAACTTGCGCATGGCTACCACCACCAGGGACGCTGGGACCTGGCCAGCGAGACCTTTACCCTGCTCGCGGGCAACTATGCCGATCATCCGCTGTCCGGTCCGGCGCTGGTCTGGCTCATCGAGCGCCAGACGAGCGCGGAAGCTCGCTTGCGGGCGACGGCTCGACCAGAGGCCGAGATTCAGCAGACCGCCGCCAGCGTCACCTATGGCGTCGATCCATCCTCGCTGGCCGTGCCCCCGAGGAACGGCGCCACCGCAACCCGAGAGAACCCGCAGCGCCGCGCCCAGCAACTGGCGGTTTTGGCGAGCCAGGTAGCGCGAACACGGCCTGGCCTGGCGGCGTCGCCATCGCTGCGATTTGCGCTGACGGCCACCGAACGCGACGCGAGCGGAGAGCGCGCAGCGGCAACTTTCGAGGCGATGTTGCGCACGCGTCCTCGAGACGCCTGGGCCGAATGCGCTGCGAGCGAGGTGGCCTTGCTGCGCGGCGTTATTCCGTCGACAAGGCCTGTCCTCGGCTGCGTTCGCGCAGCCCAACCGCCGCGGCTAGATGGACAACTCGACGACGAGGCGTGGCAGGGCTCCGCAGGCGTGAAGTTGACCAGCCGCTGGCAGGACGATGCGGAATGGCCCACCCACGTGAGGCTGGCCTACGACGACCGCTTTCTGTATCTAGCTGCAAGCTGCGCGCGGGCGCCCGGCATCGTCTACAGGGCGGCTCAGGGTCAGCGTCCGCGCGACGCCTCGCTCGCCCGGCACGACCGCGTCGAATTGTGCCTCGATGTGGATCGCGACCGGGCAACCTGGTTTCAGTGGTCGATCGACGCCCGCGGCTGGACCAGCGAGAGTTGTTGGGGAGATCGCTCCTGGAATCCCACCTGGTACGTCGCTCAGCGCGCAGACGAAGCAAAGTGGACGGCCGAGGCCGCCATCGCCTGGGCCGACGTCTCCGGCGCGGCCCCCGCGACGGGGACGGCTTGGTCCATGGGTCTGCAGCGCGTCGCGCCCGGCGCCGGGTTTCAATCCTGGACGAACCACGCCGCAGTCGATATCGTGCCCGCAGGCTTCGGATTGCTGCGATTCGAGTAGCTCGCAAGGACACGAGTTGCCGCGGCGCCGCAGAGTTGCCTAAGGAATCGGGCCGCGCCATGGCGTTTTTGATCGGAGTCGACGAAGCGGGCTATGGGCCGAACCTGGGGCCGTTGGTGGTGGCCGCCACGGTATGGGAAGTTCCCGAGGAGTTGCTCTGCGCTCCCCTCTACGGCGCGCTCCGCCGCGCCGTTTGCAGATCGCCCGAGCAAGCCGGCCAAACGCGACTTGCGGTGGCGGATTCGAAGGCGATCTATCGCGCCGGCGAGGGGCTCGAGCCCCTCGAGCGCAACGTACTCGCCGCGTTGCGGATGACGGGTCTCGAACTGGCCTGCTGGAGCGAATTGCTGCGGCTTGCCGCGCTCGCTCCGCTGGCCGGGGGTGATTTGCCCTGGCACGCCGAGCACGACCCGTGCTTGCCAACAGCCGCTTGTCCACGGGCTGTGGCTGCTTTGGCCGACTGCGCGTCGGAGCGACTCGCTCGCTTGGGGGTCCGTCTGGCCGCCATTCGGCTGCGGCCGGTGTTCCCTCGCGAATTCAACGAACTCGTTGAACGGCACGGACTGAAGAGCCAGGCGCTCTCCGTGGTGACGTTAGAACTATTGGGCGACGCCTTGGCCGCGTTGCCCCCGACGCGCGTGCTGGCTGTGTGCGACAAGCATGGGGGAAGGAACCGCTATGCCCACTTGCTCCAGGCCCAGTTTCCGGATCCCCTCATCGAGATCTATGGGGAGGGGAGCGACCAAAGCGTGTATCGTTGGGGGCCGGCGGACGCTCGCGTGGAGACTCGGTTTTGTGCCCGAGGAGAGGCATTTCTGCCGACGGCCCTGGCCTCGATGGTCGCCAAGTACGTGCGGGAATTGAGTATGCTGGCGTTCAACCGGTTTTGGTGCGCTCGGCTGCCCGAACTTCGGCCGACGGCCGGCTATCCCACCGATGCCCGCCGATTCGACCGCGAGGTCGGCGCGCTGCGGGCGCAACTTGGCATCGAAGAGCGGTGCTATTGGCGGTCTCGCTAGAGCCCTCGAGGACCTTTCATGAAACTGTTCATCGTGCGGCATGCCTGGGCGGGCGAAGCGGGCGATCCCGAGTATCCGGACGACCGCTTGCGTCCGCTCACGGCGGAAGGCCGCGCGCGGTTTCGAGAAGTTGTCCGCGCGCTTGCGAAGCGCGGAATGGCCCCCAGCATCATCGCGACCAGTCCGCTCGTGCGCTGCCGTCAAACCGCCGAGATCATCGTCGAGGTGCTCGGAGGCGGCATTCCGCTCGTCGAACTGCCGGCGCTTGCGCCGGAAAGCGATCTGAAAGCCCTGGTGACCTGGACCCAACGACAGCAGGCGGAGGCCGTGGCCTGGGTCGGGCACGCGCCCGATGTGGGCTTGCTCGCGGCCGAGATGATTGGGGATTGCAGCGCCGACATTCGCTTCGCCAAGGGAACGATTGCCTGCATCGACTTTCCCGGCGGCTGCGCGCGGGCAGCCGGCCAGCTTGTTTGGCTGGCTACGGCGAAGTCGCTGGGGCTTTAGAGCCTGCAGCGCTGCGTCCACGAGCCTGCCGTATTGGCCGCATGGAACTCGTTTTCGGTCACGGGTATACTTGTTGCGCTCGCTGGCTTTCGTAGCACCCCCACCCTGGTCGACCCAGAATCCATGCACTGCCTAAACGTGTGGCTCACGGTAACCAATGCGGCCGACGTGCCCGAGATTGGGCGGCTGTTGGCCGAGGCCGCGCGGCTCTCCCGCACGGAACCGGGCTGTCTGCGGTTCGAAGTCTATCATTCGCAGGCCGATCCGCAGCGGTTCATGCTGCACGAGCATTGGTCGGATAAGGCAGCCTGGGAGGCGCATCGCACGGAACGCGCCTATACTCAGATCTACCAGCCGCAGGTGTTGCCCCGCGTCACTCGCGAAGGACATCCTTGCACTTTGCTGGATTGAATCGCTACGCCAAGCCTGCGGCGGAAGTCGCTTCCGGGTTTCTCCAATTGACCCAGGGTAAACGAGCCGATGGCCGAGTCCCAACTCGAGTTCGGTGGACAAGAAGAGTTCCGCGCCACGCCGGAGCAGGTATACGCAGCGCTCACCGATCTCGAGGCGATGTCGACGAGCATTCCCGACCTCGAGTCGTGGCGGCAAGTCGATCCGCACACGATTGAATGCACCGTACGCCCGGGCTTTTCCTTTTTGCGGGGCACGCTCAAGGTGACGATCGTCACGGAGCGATCCGATCCTCCTCATTCGGCGTCGATGAAGATCCATTCCAAAGGGATCGGGGCCGAGGTGGTGGTCGAGAGCGGTTTCGAACTGGAACCAAGCGAGGCCGGAGCGCGGCTGATCTGGCGCGCCCGCATCGTGCAACTCAAGGGGCTCGTGGCCACGGTCAGCCCGGCGCTCGTGCGCGGCGCGGCTGAAACGGTGCTCGGCCGGGCCTGGAAGAACGTCCACGCCCGCCTGAGCGCATGAAAGCGGCCCGGTCGCCGGAGGGCGCCGGGCCGCGAAGAACGGTTCCTGCGCGAGCCTTTCGACTACGACCAGTCGCCTTCGTAGGCCAGGGCGAAGTCGATCGCGTCTTGGCTGGCCGTATCCTTGTCGGCGCTGCTGGAGAGCGCCGAGGCCTTGGCCATTTCGAAGCCCCAGGCCGCGACATAGTAATCGCCGTCGCGCTGCATCGTCATCAGGTTGCCGCGGGCGGAGAACTGGTCGTTGAAGGCCGAGTCGTGCAGCGTCACGGCGTCGATGCCGCCGCCGCCGTCGACGCGAATCTGGGCCACGTTGTTCACCGCCACCGAATAGCCGGCGCCGTCGATCGTGGCGAAGCCGCGTGTCAGGTTCACGTTTTCGTTGCCCGACGAGCCGACCAGCATCGCCTGGTCGTTGCCGCCGTTGCCGTTCACGACGATGTGGTTCACGGTCGAGCGGTCGTACTCGTGGGTCTGGCCGTTCACCGTGATCTTCAGCGTGTCGCCGGCGGTGAACTCGATTACGTCGTCGCCCGAACTGCCTTGCACGGTCACCGTGTCGCCGTCCTGGACCACGTCGGCCGACACTCGCAGCGTGGCGCTGCTCGAGTTGCCGCCAACCTTGAGCAGATACGACTGGTCGGGCGAGGTCTGATAGTTCAGATCGGCCGTCGATCCCGAGGCGGAACTGGCCAGCTTGTTGAGGTTGCTGTCGTACAGCTCCAAGTTGACGCTCCCCTTGGCGCTCGAGGCAGCCGCCTTCAACGAGGCGACGCCGCCGTCGATCGAGTACCAGAAGCCGCTGCTCGTCGATACGACGCTGTTGAGAATGTCCTGAGCGGTGAGGCTGGCGATCGAGTTGCGCTTCGACACGAATTCCGGCCGCAGGCCCGACTCGCCGAACAGGTAGTTGTTCGCGTTCATGTTCGAGGTCAGGGCGACGTTGAACGTGTCGTTGGCCGGAATGCCGTTGCCGCCGGCCGAGCCCGCCTTCTCCGCGCCGTCGAGGTAGAAGCCCGGCTGCGTTTCGATGAGCTGGTAGTTGCCCGGCGCGATGTTCTCGAAGGCAAAGTCGCCGTTGGCGTCGGTGGTCCGCGACTGGCTGACGGACAGGCCCGTGAGCGTGGTCCCGGTCAACCGGATGGCAATGCCGCCCAGGCCCTTTTCGTTGCTCTCCTTGCCCCCCGTGCGGTTGGTATCGAGATACACCGTGCCGGCGATGCGGCCGGGCGTGGCGGCCTCGGCATCGTCGTTGGTGATGGTGCCAGTCGCCGTGCCGTCGGCGATCGTGGCGTTGGTCGGATTGCTGAGGGTGAGCGTCAGCGTTTCGTTCGGTTCGAAAATCGCGTCGCCGATCACTCGCACGTTGACGGTCGTCGACGTTTGACCGGCCGGAATGGTGGCCTGCGTGCTGATGCTCTCGAAGTCGGCGCCTGCGGTGGCGGTGTTGCCGGTGGTGGTGTAGGTGAAGGTCACCGGCAGCGAAGTGGGGGCCGACAACGAGACCACGAACGCCAGATTCACTTGGCCGGAGTTGCCCTCGACCACACTGGCGTCGGCCACGGAAAGCGTGGGCGGGTTGTCGTCGTCGGTGATCGTCCCCACGGCTTGGCCATCGGAGATGGCGGCGTTGCCCACGGCGGTGAGGTTCACGAAGAACGTTTCCGATGCCCCTTCGTCCAGCGTGTCGCCGTTGATGAGGACGGTGAAGGTCTTCGTCGTCTCGCCGGGATTGAAGGTGATCGTTTCCCCCGACTTGGCGACGAAATCAGTGCCGGAACTGGCCGTGTTGGGAGCGGTGGACGCGGTGACCGAGATCGCAGTCGTGGCGGCGGCCGACAGCGTCAGCGTGAACACCATCTCCTTCGTGCCGCTGTTGCCCTCGACGATCGTTTGATCCGCGATCGAAATCGTCGGCACGTTGGCGATCTGCACGGTGGCGCCCGCAAAATCGAGCTCGTTCTCGAGCAACGCCAAGTTGGTGCCCGACATCACGGTCAGATGTTCGTTGAGATCGCCCCCGTTGATGCCGAAGGTCACCGTGCCGGTCGTCGAACCGGCCTTCATGGGCACCTTGTACACGAGCACCTGGCGCGGCCCCAGCGGCGTCAGGCTGACCGCCCCCGCTTCATCGATCAATCCAGCGGTGGTCGTCGTTCCCGCTTGACCCAAGTTGTAGGCCGGATTGTAGGTAATGGCGCCGTCGACCGAAACCAGGTTCGAGTTGTAGGTGACGTCTGCGTAGGCCGATTGCGTGCCCGAGGGCATGGCGCGCAGATCCTCGACGGAGACCTCGATGAAGAAGCTCTGGTTGGGCGTCAGCGTGTTGATCGGGTTGCCGTTGATGTCGGTGACCCGCACGCTGTAACGCGCCTGCTTGGCGCCGTCGGCGCCGGAGTCGCGAATCGTCCCCACGGCCTGGCCATCGCCGATCGTCCCGTTGACCGGGTTCGACAGGTTGACGAAGAACGTCTCTTCCGGCTCGTTGGCCACCGTGTCGTTGAGAACCTCGACATTGAAGGTGGCCGAGGTCTGTCCGGCGGGGATGGTCACCGTGCCCGTGTTGCCTGTGAAGTCCTGACCGGCCGTCGCGGTGCCGTTGGCGGTGCTGAAGTTGACCTTCGTGTCGAGTCCGCTCGAACGGTTGAGCGTCACGGTGAACGTGGCCTGCGACGACTTGCCGGTGAATTCGTTGACCACGATGTCGCCAATCGAAATCGTGGGAGGCGCGTCATCGTTGAGGATCGTTCCGATCGCCTTGGTGCGACCGAGTTCGGCGCCGACCGGGTTCGTCAGGTTGACGGCGAACTGCTCGTTGGCCTCGTAGCGGGACTCGCCCCGCACGATCACCGTGAACTGCTGCAACGTTACGCCCGGCGCGAAGGTCAGCGTGCCGGTCTGCGCGGCGTAGTCCCCCTCGCTCCCCGTCGCCGAACTGGCGGTGATGTCGGCGGTGGCGAAATTGACCGTTACGGTTTGGTCGCTGGCCTTGTTCAGCCGCGCGGTGAACACGAACTGCTGCGGGGTGTTGTTGTCGCCTTCGTTCTGCGACACGTCGTCGATGGTGAGCGTGAGGGCAGTGTCGCCGTCGTCCTGGATCGTGCCGACGCCCTCGGCGTCGGCCAGCGTGGCGCCGGTGGGGTTGAGCAACCGCAGAAAGAACCGTTCGTTCCCCTCGGCCAGCGTGTCTCCCTTGACCTTGACGGTGACCGTCTTCGAGGTCTCGCCGGCCGCAAAGGTCAGCGTGCCCGAGGCGCCCACATAGTCGAGGTCCACCTGAGCCGTATCCTCGGCCGTGGTGTATTGCACGGTGACCGGCGTGGTTTGGGCGGCCGAGAGCGTGACGGTGAAGACCATGTCGGTTTCGCCCGAATTGCCTTCGGCGACCGAGGCGTCGTTGACCGACAGCGTCGGCTGAGCGCTCGTGTCATCGTTGGTGATGGCGCCTTCGCCTTGCCCGTCGGCGATCGTCGCGCCGGTCGGATTCGACAGCACGACGAGCACGGTTTCGTTCGGTTCGACCGTGGTGTCGCCGTTGACGACGACGGCGATCGTCTTGCTGGTTTCGCCGGCGGCGAACGTCAACGTGCCGGTTTGCGAGACATAGTCGCTCCCCGAGGCGGCCGTGCCGTTGCCCGTGGCGAAATCGACCGTCACCGCGCTCGTCTGCGCGGCCGAGAGCGTGACCACGAAGTTGAGCAGCGTCGTGCCGGTGTTTCCTTCGGCCACCGTGGGATCGCTGATCGACAGCGTGGGCAGCACGGCGTCGTCGTTGGTGATCGTGCCGGTGGCCTGCCCATCGGCGATCGTGGCGCCGCTGGGAGTCGAGAGATTCACGAGGAAGGTTTCGTTCCCTTCGACCACGCTGTCGCCATTGATGGTGATCGCGATCGTCTTCGTCGTTTCCCCGGCGGCGAAGGTGAGCGTGCCGCTCTTGGCCACGTAATCGCTGCCGGCGATGGCCGAGCCGTCGGCGGTGGCGTAGCTGACCGTCACCTGACCTGCCGCCGCCGCGGAAAGAGTGACCGTGAAGGTCAGCGTCTTCGTGCCTGAGTTGCCTTCGGCGATGGGAGTCGGATCGGCGATCGAGAGAGCCGGCGTGTTGTCGTCGTCGACGATCGTTCCTACGGCTTGGCCGTCGGCGATCGTGGCAAAGGTCGTCCCGCTGAGGTTGACCAGGAACGTTTCATTCGGCTCGACATCCGTGTCGCCGTTGATCGTCACGGCGATTTTCTTGCTGGTTTCGCCGGCGGCGAAGGTAATCGAGCCGGTCGCGGCCGTGTAATCGGTTCCTGCGACCGCCGTTTGATCGGCGGTGGCGTAGTTGAACGTAATCGGCAAGCCGCTGGCGGCGGAGAGCGTGACCGTGAACTCGAGGGTCTTGGTTCCGTTGTTCCCTTCGACGATTTGCGCGTCGGCGATCGAGGCCGACACCGCGGGATCGTCGTCGAGAATCACGCCCAGCGTCTGCGGCGTGGCGATCGTCGCCCCGTTGGCGTTGGTCAGATTCAGCGCCACCGTTTCATTGCTTTCGTCGAGCGTGTCGCCATTGACCAGGATCGTGACGGTCTTGCTCGTTTCGCCCGGCGCAAAGGTCAGCGTGCCCGACGTGGGCTGGTAATCGGGCCCGCCCGCGGTGCCGTCTTGCGAGGCGTAGTCAACGGTCACGGCCGTCGTCGCGGCCGCCGAGAGCGTGATGGTGAACACCAGCGACGCCGTGCCGGAGTTGCCCTCGAGCACGGTGGGTACGTTGCTGACCGCAATCGTCGGCAAGCCAGGGCCGTCGTCGTCGAGGATCGTGCCGAAGCCTTGGCCGTCGACGATGCCATAGCCGCCCGTAACGTTCGACAGATTGACGAGCACGGTTTCGTCGGGTTCGTCGACCGTGTCGCCGTTGACGACGACGGTGAACGTCTTGCTGGTTTCCCCGGCCGCAAACGTCAGCGTGCCGGACTTCGCGATGTAGTCGGTTCCGGCGGTGGCGGTGCCGTCGGCGGTGGCGAAGTCCACGGTCACCGCTTCCGTGGAAGCCTTGGAGAGCGTGACGGTGTAGATCAGGTCAACCGTGCCGGAGTTGCCTTCTTGGATGGCCGGCGCGTTGGCGATGGAAATGCCCAAGTCATCGTCTTGGATCAGCACGGTGGAAGTGCCGTTGTCGATGCCGGCGACGCCGCCGTCGTCCAGGATCACGCGGAAAGAGCGGTTGGTCTGGGCCTCGGTGTTGCCGATCACCGGCACGCGGATTTCGCCTGCAGTCTTGCCTGCGGCGATCGTAATCGTGCCGGTCGTCGTGGCGACATAATCCGTGCCCGCCTTGGCCGTGTTGTCTTCCGTGTGGTACTTGATGACGACGTCTTGCGCGGCGGCCTGCGAGAGCGTAACGGCGACCACTGCATCGGAGTTGCCGGCGTTGCCTTCCGGAGCGCTGACATTCGCCTGCAGGTTGATGCGCACGGACTGATCGTTGTCGAGGATCGTGCCAACTGCCTCGCCCCCCGCGATTGTCGCGTTCAGGGCATTCGACAAGTTGAAGGCGAACGTCTCGGTCGGTTCCTCGAGGTCGTCGGAGAGGATCTGGATCGCCACCTGCCGCGACGTCTGCCCCGGCTGGAAGTTGAGGGTGCCGTTGAGCGAGTTGTAGTCTTGGCCGGCGGTCGCGGTGATGCCCGGCGTGGCGTAGCTCACGCTGACCGGCAGGGTCGACGTGTGAGAGAGCGTGACGGTGAACACGATCGTGGTGTTGCCGGGGCTCGTCTCGCGGACGGCCGCGGGACTGCTCACGCTGATTGTCGGCGGCGCGCCGTCGTCGTTGGTCAGCGTACCGACCGCTTCGCCGTCAGTGATGTTGCCCCCCGAGGCATTCGACAGGAGGACGCGGAACGTTTCAGTCGGCTCGGCCTGCGAGTCGCCGACGATCGGAATCGTGATCACCTTCGAGGTTTCCCCCGGCGCGAAGGTGAGCGTGCCGCTCGACGTCGTGTAGTCTTGCCCAGCGACGGCGGTGGCGTCTTGCGTGGCGTAGTTGACCGTCACCGCGCTGGAACTGGCGGCCGAAAGTGAGACCGTGAACTGCATCTGGCCGGCGGCGTTGCCCTCGTCGGCCGTCACATCGGCGATCGTGATGTTGGGCGGGGTTTCGGCCGTCACCGTGACGCTCGCCCCCACGAACTCGATCTCGTCGTTCAGCACCGGCGTGTTGGTGCCGTAGAGCAGGATGTCGTGGGCCGGCTTGGTGTCGGCCGGGTCGGGGGCAAAGTTCAGCGTGCCTGCCGCGTTGGCTGTGAAGGGCACGGTGAACACGAGCTTCTCGTCGGCGCCCGTCGGCGTCAGTCCGGCGAATGCGCCGGCTTCGTCCACCAGGCCGGCGGTGGCCGTCGTGCCCGACTTGCCGCTGGCATAGTCGGCCGAGTAGGCGATCGCGCCGTTGACCTTGGCCAGGTCGGACTGATAGGTGATGTCGGTGTAGACCGCGAAGGCGCCGCTCGCGCTCGCGCGCAGATCTTGCACGAAAGCCCGCACGAAGAACGTGTCGCCCACCTTCACGCTGCTGAGCTGGTTCCCCTGGGCATCGACGACCGCCAACCGGACGCGGACCTTGTCGTTCGGGTCGGCAGTCGCCAGGGCATTGAGCACCACCAGGGCGTCGCGCGGACTCAGTTGCTGATCACCGTCGACGTCCCCCTCGTGGCCCAACGGGGTCAGTGTGTCGCCGGCCAGGGCGACCGCCGGGCTATCGTCCAGCGCGCGGGCGCCATAGGTGTTCAGGTCGTTGACCAGCATCAACGCGTCGCGCGGGGCAAGCGCGCCGTCGGAATCGACGTCGCAGCGCGCGAGCATATCGGCCGTAATCTGAACATCCGCCGAAGTATCGCCCGCCAGCAGAGCACGCGCTTCCAATTGCTCTCCCCACAGGCTAGGACGCACATCGCGGTGCGGCGCCAACTCGGGGCGGCGAAGGAAGGCGAGCGAGCGAGAAAACTTACCGCGAACCGAGTTCGGGGTGCTCTTCATGGTGCGCTTTCGGCTGCTGCAGGTTGCGAAGTCGACGAGGTTCCGCGCGGGAAGCGGAGCAGAGTGGGAAGTCGTGCCCTGGGGCGGGTCGCAAGCGGCCCTCGGCCGGGCTTGCGAACGTGCGGTAGGCGATTGCCCCCAGGGGCGCCGCGGCCATTCATTGGCCAGATCCACACAGTTGGGCCCCTAGGCGGCCGGCAAACTGGGGAAAACGGGCGACGGCAACAGACCTCGACTCTGCGAACTGGCTAGGGCCCAACGAGACGAGTGGCCCTTGACCCTCATTTTTCGAGCGTACACACGCCCTACTGGCATTGCAAGCTTTTGGCGATCGCGGGAAATTCTTGCGTCACGCAGACTTGGATGATCGTGGCGGGGCAAGGGACAGTAGGGATTGCGCGGCCTTCCCAAGGGCTTAGGGACCTGCCCGAGTGGTGGCCGAGAGTGGAAGGAAAGGGCGGCAGGCCGCAAGCCGACATTGACGCCGTTTCCCACCTTCACGACGATCTGTGGTCGCCCATTGTTCGAGAAATCCGCTGGTCCATCAGGCAAAGGGTTCCCGTCGCATGAACCGATCATGCTGTCCTTGGGTCTGGGGCGTGTTCATTTTCCTGGCCGCTCAACCCTTGGCAGCCCAGCCCCGCCAGGCCTCCTTTGACGCCGCACCCCCGAAGGTGGGGGAAGCGGCCGGTTTGGCTTTCCGCTATCGCGTCAGCCAGCCGGGCGACCGCGCCGAGCACCAACATCAGAACCGCCTCGAATTGGCGACGACGATCCAACAAGCGGGGCAGATTGCTAGCCAGCGCTCCGAGTCGATCCTGCGGCGGCAGCGCTACCATGTCGCGCTGCTCGAGCCGAGCGAAGGAGAATCGGCACGCGCGAAAATCGTGTTCCATGGCGCCCAGGAAGAGCGCAAAACCGCTGACGCCGCTCAGGCAGAGGCGACTTCGATGCCCACGGACGGGAAGACCTACCTCGTTTGCCGGATCGACGGGAACCTCGCGGTGTTCGACGCCGCAGGCGAGCCCGCCCCCCCCGACGAAACTCAGCTTGTCGAGCGGACCGCGCGGTCGCTCGGTCAGCGAAACCCGATGGGTCACTTTCTCAACGGCCACAAAGTCTCGCTAAATCAGACCTTAAAGCTCCCCGAGGAGCTTTCGCGTGAACTCTGGGACTTTGGCGACGAATTGGGTGTGGCCGACCATTGCGAGCTCACGCTCCGCGAAGTCGTCGCTCGACCGGCGGGTCCTTGCGGACGCTTCGAAATCGTGGTTACGGCGGAAAAGGGTCGCGGTCAGCTCGATCTCCAGGGCTATTTGCTCATTGACGCCGCCTCGTGCCGCATCTTCGAAAGTGAGCTTCAGGGCACGTTCCGCAGCCAAATGGAGCGCGGTCCGACGGGGTTCCAGTTCACGCTCGAGCGAGCGGGGAAAATCCAGGTGAGCACACGAGCCCAGCCTGCCGACAAGGTGGCCTCGGCTCGCCTACAATGACCGGCGGTTCCACTCCGTCTGTCGTAGGTCGACGATTCCCCGGTGCGCGTCCTCATTCTTCCCTTTGGTAGTCACGGCGACGTCCATCCCTTTCTGGGCCTGGGGCTCGCCCTGGCGGCGCGCGGACACGGGGTGACGATCGCCGCGTGCTCGTATTTTCAGGAGCTTATCGAGCGCACCGGCCTGGCTAATGTCGAACTAGGGACGGCCGAGGAGTTCCTGGAACTCGCCGAGCGGGCCGACATCTGGAACCCCACGCGTGCCTTCGGGCACATCTTTCAGGAAGGCGTTGCCCGCATCCTGGACCGCCAATATGACCTGGTGGCCGAGCAATGCGCCTCAGGCGACACCCTGGTGCTGGCCAACGCGTTTGGGATGGGCGCCCGCACGGCCCAGGAAAAGCTCGGGGCGCCGCTGGTCACCGTGCATCTGCAGCCCGCTTGCCTGTGGAGCGCGTACGAATCGCCTATGTTGCCCGCCGGTGCGTTGTTGGGTTGGATGCCGCGGTGGGTGAAGCGTTCGCTGTTTCGGATTGGCGAGTCACTGATCCTCGATCGGCCGTGCCAACCCGTGCTCGATGCCTTCCGCACTTCGCACGGCCTCGGGCCGGTGCGACGGATGGCCCGCTGGTGGCATTCGCCCGAGTGCGTGCTGGGTTTGTTTCCGGCCTGGTTCGCCCCGCCGCAACCGGACTGGCCGGCGAACGTTCACCTCACGCAGTTTCCGCTGTGGGACGAAGACGAGGTTCACGCGCCCACGGCTGAGGTCGACGCCTTCCTGGCCGCGGGCGAGCCGCCTCTCGTGTTCACCCCCGGCTCAGGCAACATGCATGCTCGGCCGTTCTTCGCAGCGGCCGTCGAGGTGTGCCAGCGCCTGGGGCGCCGCGGTTTGCTGCTGACGCGGTTCGCTGAACAAGTGCCGGCCGAGTTGCCCCCGGGCGTGATGCACGCCGACTATGTGCCCTTCAGCCGCGTGTTGCCGCGGGCCGCCGGGATCGTGCATCACGGCGGCATCGGCACCACCTCGCAAGGCCTGCGGGCAGGCATCCCCCAACTGATCATGCCCATGGCCCACGATCAGCCTGACAATGCCGCGCGGCTGGTGCGGTTGGGAGTGGGCGACTGGCTAGCGCCGGCGAGGTTCACCGGACAAACGGTCGCCGCGAAGTTGCAGCCGCTGCTCGAGTCGGCCGCGGTCCAGGCGAGCTGCCGCGACTTCGCGGGCCGGTTCGAGGGAATCGAGCCCTTCGATCAGGCATGCCAGGTGATCGAGGAATTTGGACGACGTCGCTTGTCGGCCGGGGCAACGCAGGCGGCCAGGTTCTAAGCCGAGTGGCCCCATGGGCATGCTCGCGAGAATGAGATTCTGCAACACTGAGCACTGACCATGCTTCGCACCAGCACCACTTGTCTAATCCTGATCGCGGCCCTCGCCGCAGATGCTCGCGCCGCCGATGCGCCTGCCGCCGAGCCGCCCGCCGTTTTGCTCCCCAACCTGGGCACGCACACCCACCCGATCGCGACCAAGAGCCCCGAGGCTCAGCGGTTCTTCGATCAGGGGCTGGTGATGCTGTTCAACTTCAACCGGCCCGAGGCGCTCCGTTCGTTCCGCCGCGCGTCGGAGCTCGATCCCGACGCGATCATGCCCTACTGGGGCATGTCGCTCGCACAGGGGCCGCACTTGAACATGGACACCGACATGGACATGAACGAGGAGGCGGCCTGCGCGATTCTGCAAGAGGGACTGGGCCGCGCGCCGGGCGCTCCGGAACGCGAGCAGGCGTACCTCAAGGCCCTCTCCCGGCGCTGCTCGGCCGAGCCGAAGTACGATCCGGCCAAGTACCGCGAGTACCAACAGGCGATGCGCGAGGTCGTGCGCACGTACCCCGACGACCTCGACGCGGCCACGTTCCTGGCCGAGGCCTTGCTCGTGCCGCCGCGCTGGCAGTGGTTCGATCGGCAAGGGCAGCCCGCCGAGGGAGTGGAAGAGGCCCTCTCCGTGCTCGACGATGTGCTGCGGCGCGACCCGCTGCATCCCTTCGCCAGCCATCTGTATGTTCACGCCATTGAAATGTCGCCGCGCCCCGAGCGAGGGCTGATCGCCGCCGAGCGCTTGCAGCACGCGGCCCCCGGCGCGGGGCACCTGGTGCATATGGGCGGGCACATCTACCTGCGGACCGGCGACTTCGAAACGGCCGTGCGCATCAGCCGCCAAGCCGTCGCCGCCGATCGCGAATACATGCGTTTGACGGGGGTCGCTCCGAACGTCTACACCCATGGCTACTACCCTCACACCACGCACTTCATCGTCTACGCCCAAATGATGCTCGGCCGCCAGGCGGATGCTCAGGGCGTGGCCGACGAGCTCGTCGCCTACCTCGAGCCGGCGGCGGGCGCCCTGCCGGAGATGTTCGACTACTTCTCTCCCATGAAGCTGCAGGCAGCGCTCCGCTTTCAGGACTGGGACCGCGTGCTAGCCGCCCCGGAGCCCGAGCCGCGGCTGCTCTACTCGCGGGCATTTCGCCACTATGCCCGTGCGGTAGCGTATGCGGCGCAGGGTAAGACGGAGGAGGCCAAGCGCGAGCAGGCGGTTTTCGCGGCAGCTTACCAGGAGATTCCGCCGGAGCGGCCGCAGATGGCCAACAAGGCCCGCGGGCTGCTCGACGTGGCGGCGGCCGAACTCGACGCCCGCCTGGCGCCCGACGCCGCGGCCAGCGTGCCGCACTGGCGACGGGCAGCGGCGGCGCAAGACGCCCTCAGGTATGAAGAGCCGCCCGCCTGGTTCTATCCGGTCCGCGAGTCGCTGGGGGGCGCGCTGCTTCGCGCCGGTCAGGCGGCCGAGGCAGAGGCCGTGTTCCGCGAGGAGTTGGCCCAGGCGCCCCGCAACGGCCGCGCGCTGTTCGGCCTGCGAGAGAGCCTGCGCGCCCAGAACGACGTTCCGGCCGCGGCCGCCGTCGACCGCGAACTGCGCCGCGCCTGGCGTCAGGACGGCGCCAAGCTGAGCGTCGACAAGCTCTGAACCTCAAGACCGGGAAAGCGCCCGCCGCGATGCACATTGGCCTGGTCTGCCCCGATCTCACGGGGCACCTCAACCCTGGCTGTTCCCTTTCGCGCGAGCTGGTGCGCCGCGGCCACCGGGTCAGCCTGGTGGGCTTGCGAACGATGGCCCCCAAGGCGACGGCGCAAGGACTGGGCTTCGTGCCGCTGGGAACCACAGTCGAGGGGGAACAAGTTGCCCAAGGTTGGCGGCGGCTGGGAGAAGCCGCCGGTTTCTCCGCCCTGCGACATACGGGCCAGGTGCTGCGCGACGCGACTACGGTCACGCTGCGCGATCTGCCGGCGGCCATCGACCAACATCAGCTCGACGCGCTGATCGTCGATCAAGTGTCCCCCGCCGGGGCGGTGGTGGCCGATCGCGTGGCGCTGCCGTATGTCGTGGCGTGCAATGCGCTCGCGCTGCAGGTCGAGCCTGGCGTTCCGCCGTGCCCCGTGACGTGGCGGTATCGCGAAGGCCTGATCTGGCGGCTCCGCAATCGGCTGAGCGTAAGGGCGATGCGGTTCGTGTTCGAACGACTGGCGGGGGCGGCCGCGCCGGGGGGCGTGTCGCCGTTGCTGTTGGCCGAGGACCATGGACGCGGGCTCGCGCATATCGCGCAGCAACCGGCGCTGTTCGATTTTCCCCGCCGCGAGCTGCCGGAGCATTTTCACTACACGGGTCCGTGGCACGCGGCAGGGCGAGACGCAGCCGAAGCCTTTCCCTGGAACTGGCTCGACGGTCGGCCGCTCGTGTATGCCTCGCTTGGCACGCTGCAAAACAAGCTGCGGCCCGTGTATCAGGCCATTGCCGACGCCGCTGCGGGGCTTGACGTGCAGGTGGTGCTCGCCCTTGGAGATCGCGACCCAGGGTTTGGCGTGGCCGCGCCGCCAAACGTGCTCGTGGTGGGCTATGCGCCACAGTTGCCGCTGCTCGATCGCGCGGCGGCAGCCATCACCCACGCTGGGCTCAACACGGCGCTCGAATGCCTGGTTCGCGGCGTGCCGATGGTCTGCGTACCCATCACCAACGACCAGCCGGGCGTGGCCAGCCGCGTGGCCTGGCTGGGGTTGGGCGAACTGGTGTTGCCGCGTCGGGCAACGGCGCCGCGGCTCCGCGCCGCGCTCGAACGCGTGCTCGCGCACACAGGCTATCGCGCGGCGGCCGAGCGCTGCCGCGTTTCGCTGGCCGATCATCGGGGGGCCGAGCGCGCGGCCGACGTCGTCGAGCAGGCGTTCTCCACGGGGAAGCGCGTGTTGCGCAGCGCCGCGGCCTAAGGCGCCATCATCCCCTGCTCGATGCCGCTGGCCGTGGCGATGCATTCGAGCCCGCAGGAGGCCATGCCCTGGCCGTCTCCGTAACTGATCGCCACGTACATCGGCCGGCGGCCCTGCCAATAGTCGCGCCACGTCCAGTCGCCGACGTGCGCCCGGGGCTCGAAATGCACGTGGCGTTTCCAGTCGCCGGGGAACTTCGCTTGGTCGCCGCAGAGTGTTTCGGCCGCAGCAAAGTCTTTGGAGTTGAGGGCAGCGGCGAACCGCTGGGCGCGAAGGCTCGGCCGCTGCATGCGCTCGGCGCCCCACAGCGCCGCCGCGCCCAAGGCGATGAGCAGCATCAGCGTGCGCAGCGAGTAATGAACGCGAAACGCCATCGATCCGCTCCAGATTGGCCCGACGTGTTAGACGCGTGAAGCCACGAGGAGTTCCCTTTCCTGGCGCTTGTATAAATGGTGCAGCCACGCAACGCCATCGGCTCGGGCGCCGACAGTCGCATAGGTCCGCCGCGGCCGGCACTTGCGCGTCGTCAACTCGAGCGGGCTTCGTTGTCACGTTGCCCAATCGCGACGGACGATCGGCAGGGCTTCGAGCGCCCTGGGCCGCCACTGCCTGCAAGCAATACTTGCGGCGACGGCCGGCGACGCCGCCGGCCCGCTGACGAGACGACCAAAAAAACCCGCAGGGGAGATTCTACGTATGCGATCGCTCATGTACGGTGCTTTGACGTTGATTGGCGCTTTGCTCGTGACCGCCGTTGCCACGGCCAAGGACTCGGAGCGCGCCGAGAGCACGCCGGCGAAGCCCAAGCTCGAGGTCATCGGTCTCGAAGGCGAAGGCCGCCAGGCCACTCGCAAGTTCGAGCTGCAGCAGGGTCTGGCCATCCTGCGGGTCGAGCACGAAGGGAGTTCGAACTTCGTCGTGCGACTGCTCGACAGCAAGGGACGCGAAGGGCAGACGCTGTTCAACCAGATCGGTGAATTCGCCGGCACGCGCGGCTTCGAGATCCGCGAGCCGGGCCAATACCTGCTCGACGTTCAGGCCGACGGCCCGTGGAAGGTCGAGATCGTGCAGCCCCAGCCCAAGACCGACGACCGCAACCCGCAGCGCTACCAGGGCAAGGGCTACGACGTGACGCCGTTCGTCACGCTCGACGAGGGCCTGGCGGTGTTCAAGCTGAAGCACGGCGGCAAGTCGCGGTTTAGCGCCTACCTGGTCGACGCCCAGGGGCGCGAACTGGCCCAGTTGACCAACGTGCTCGGCGCCTTCGACGGGTCGACGCCCGTGCGGATCGAGAAGCCAGGCGTGTACTTCCTGAACGTGGCCGGCGACGGAGACTGGGCGATCGAACTCGAGTAAGGCTCGCGGATCTGCTCTGCAGCGAAAACGCAAACGCCCGGCTCGTGGACCAAGGGGTCGCGAGCCGGGCTTTGCCTTTTGTTGATGGAACTGGCGAGCGGCCGGCTGACCAATGTCGTCCAGGCTATTCGACAACTACCTGACGCTGACCGCTCGCCAGAGGAGCGTCTCTGCTCAAGGTGCGTCGATCTCACAGTCCTTCATCGCCTTGAGCCGCTCTGCGCCAGCCTGCGTCAACTTGGTGTTCTGCAAGATGATTCGCACCACCGTCCCGTTTGGTCGGCACATCGCTAGCAAATCGGGGACGGCTGCGTCGGTGACGGGGCACAAGGGGAGCCGGACGAACCACAGGCCTTCGATGTCCCTGATGTAGCCGACGCCGCGGTCGGTGATTCTCGTCCGATCGAGATACAGCTCGCGCACAGTCAGGCCGGCCAGACTCCGCAGGCCGTCGTCGGTAATGTCGCTGTCGGCCAGGAAGAGCCTAACTTCGCCGGCCTTACCCAATGCCCGGCACTCAGCAACGACTTCGTCGGCACGAGGTCTGCCGTTGTTGTAGATGCAGTAGTGCTCGCGATAGATGCCCGCCAACTCCAGAGCCTGCTCCCAATGTTCGCGCGACACGCCGAACCGAGCGAGCCAGGTGTCGGCTTCCGCGCTGGGCATGCCAGGTTGAGGTAGCTTGACGACGCCTCCGCCCAGTTCGCGAATTCGGCGGATTGCGCGGTCGCGGGCATGCCAAGCGTTCGCGCGCCACGCGAGAAAGATCGCAAACAGGGTAACCAAGATCAGTCCGCCACGCACGGAGAACTGTCGCCAGCGACGGGCAGGCCCTGTCATTCTTCCTTCACTCCGCGTCCTCTGCGCCTCCGCGGTGAAAAAAGCTCGGCTCTACAGCGCCTCGATCAACTCGATGCAGATCGCCTTCACCCGCGCGGGGTCGACGTTGGCGTTGCGCTTCTTGGCCTGGCCGATGAGGCCGGCGGCGGCTTGTTGTTTACCGGACTTTACGTCGGCCACGATCTTGGGATTGGCCGCCACCAGTTCTTTGCAGAGCTCCACGAGCACGCTCTCGTCGACCGCGGCGATGCCCAGGGCCTGCATCGCCGCCTCGGCCGTTTCGCTCGTCTCGAGCATGCGGGCGAGCACTTCGCGGCCGCGGCCGGTGTCGAGTTCGCCTGCCTTGACTTTGACGAGCAGGGCCGCGAGTCGGTCTGCCGGCACCGGATACTGCTCGATCGTTTGCCCGCGTTCGCCGAGCACGCGGAGCACGTCTTGCTGAATCCAGTTGCTGGCCTGCTTGCCGTCGCCTGACTTTTCGGCGAGCGCCAGATAGTAGTCGACGAGCGGCTGCCCTTGATTGACCAGAACGTCGCTGTCGTAGGGGGTGATGCCGTAGGTCGCCTCGAGGCGCTTGCGGAGCGCGGCCGGCAGTTCGCCGAGCGACGCCCGCGCCTGCTCGAGCTTGGCGGCCGACACCGTGACCGGCGCCAGGTCGGGCTCGGGGAAGTAGCGATAGTCGCTCGACTCCTCTTTGTGCCGCTGGCCGCGCGTAATGTTGGCCTGGTCGTCCCAGCCGCGGGTTTGCTTCGGCACGTCGCCGATCTTCTGCCCGGTTTCCTTCCAGACCTCGAACTGCCGCTCCGCCTCGTAGGCCAAGGCGCGCTCGACGGCGCGGAAGCTGTTCATGTTCTTGATCTCGACGATCGGCGTGGCGATCTTGCCGCCGCCGGGCTGCGGGATATGCAGGTTGACGTTGGCGTCGACCCGCAGGCTCCCTTCCTGCATGTTGCAGTCGGAAACGCCGAGATACACGAGCAGCAACCGCAACTCGGTAAGGTAGGCCTTGGCTTCGGCCGGCGACCGCATGTCCGGCTCGCTCACGATCTCGAGCAGCGGCGTGCCGGTGCGGTTCAGGTCGATCTGGCTGTCCCCTTCGCCTGCCTGCTCGTCGTGCAGGCTCTTGCCGGCGTCTTCTTCCAGGTGAGCCCGGATGATGCCGATCCGCTTGGGCGCGATCTTTCCCTTGGGATCGCTGATCTCGAGCCCGCCCTGGGCGCTGAAGGGGAGATCGTATTGGCTGATCTGATACCCCTTGGGCAGGTCGGGGTAGTAGTAGTTCTTGCGGTCCCACTTGGTGAACGGGGCAATCTGGCACTCGAGCGCCACGCCGACCTGCAGCGCAAGCTCGAAGGCCCGCCGGTTCATCACCGGCAACGAACCAGGCATCCCGATGCAGACCGGGCAGGTCTGAGTGTTGGGCGGCGCGCCGAACTTGGTGCTGCAGCCGCAGAACAACTTGGTCTGCGTCGCGAGCTGCACGTGAACTTCGAGGCCGATGACGATGTCGTAGGGCGTGCTCACGGTAGCGTGGGCCTCCGCGTGTGCCAATCAGTGGCTTGTTGAAACATCTGAGTGCCCCGCAGCAGACGCTCTTCCTCGAACGGAGGCGCCTGCAGTTGCAGGCCAATCGGCAGGCCCGACTTCGAGAAGCCGCAGGGAAAGGCGATGCCGCCGACGCCCGTGAGGTTCGCGCTCACGGTGTAGAGGTCTTCGAGATACATGGCCAGCGGGTCGTTCGCCTTCTCGCCGATCTTATAGGCGGGGCTGCTCGAGACCGGGCCGGCGATCAGGTCGACCTCTTCGAAGGCCTTGTCGTAATCCTGGCGAATGAGCCGGCGGACCTTGAGGGCTTTGAGATAATAGGCGTCGTAGTAGCCGGCGCTCAGGGCATAGGTGCCCAGCATGATGCGGCGCTTCACCTCGGGGCCGAAGCCTTCGGCCCGCGACTGGCGGTACATCCGCACGAGCGCGTTGTCGACCTGCGCCGCAGCATTGCCGGCGGCCTTGCGCTCGGCGGCCAACTCGGCCTGCATCTTGGCCAGATCAGTACGGTGGCCATAGTGAACGCCGTCGTAGCGGGCGAGGTTGCTGCTCGCTTCGCAAGGGGCAATGACGTAGTACGTGGCCACGGCGTACTTCGAATGGGGCAGCGAGATCTCTTTGACCTTCGCACCGAGCGACTCGTAGACCTTCACGGCTTCGCGGACTGCCGCATCCACTTCAGCGTGGAGGCCGGCGCCGAAGTGTTCGCGCGCGAGCCCCAGCCGCAAACCCGAAAGCGGTTGAGTGACGGTTTGCGAGTATTTGGGGACGGGCTTGTCGACGCTCGTCGAATCGCGGTCGTCGTGGCCGGCGATTGCTTCGAGGAGCAGCGCACAGTCGGCGGCCGAGTGGCCGAAAGGGCCGACCTGGTCGAGGCTGCTGGCGAAGGCCACCAGCCCATAGCGGCTCACGCGGCCGTAGGTGGGCTTCATGCCGGTGACGCCGCAAAGGCCGGCCGGCTGGCGAATCGAACCGCCGGTGTCGGTGCCGATCGAGAGGGGCGCCATCGACGCGGCGACCGCCGCGGCCGAACCGCCGCTCGAGCCGCCGGGAATCCGCGCGGTGTCCCAGGGATTGGCCGTCACTTGAAAGGCGGAGTTCTCGTTCGAGCCCCCCATGGCGAACTCGTCCATGTTCGTCTTGCCGATCAAGACGGCGTCGGCCGCCTTGAGCTTGGCGACGACCGTGGCGTCGTACGGCGGGCGAAAGTTTTCCAGAATTCGCGAAGCGCAGGTGGTGATTTCGCCCTGGGTGCAGAGGACGTCTTTCACGGCGACCGGCAACCCGGCGAGCAGGCCGAGCTTTTCGCCCCGCTTCCGCTTGGCGTCGATGGCGGCGGCCTGCGCGAGGGCCTTATCGCGATCGACACGCAGAAAGGCCTTCACGCGGCCGTCGTGCCGCTCGATCTGTTCGAGATAGGCCGCGGTCAGTTCGGCCGACGAAACCTTGCCGGCGGTGAGTTGGGAGTGAAGTTCGCTGGCGGAGGCGTGGATCATGGAAACGAACTCGAACCGAACCATGCGAGGGCGCTTGCGCGCGAGGGTTACGTTGCGACATAACCCGGCCGGGTGGAGTTATGCTGAAGCATAACCTACCAACAGAGAGGCCGACCGGCGAGACGGTTCAGTCGCCCAGCACCGCCGGCACCAGGTAGAACTGCTGGTTGTGGGCCGGGGCATTCGCGAGCGCGGCTTCGCGCGGCAGGCTGGGACGAAGCTCGTCGGCGCGGAATACATTGCGCAGCTCGAGGGCATGCGCCATCGGCTCGACGTTCTCGGTGTCCAACTCGCCGAGCGATTCTACGTAACCCACGATCGCCCCGAGCTGAGTCGTCATTGTGTCGAGCTCGGTCGGCGTCAGCCTAAGCCGCGCGAGCAGCGAGATCTTTTCGACTTCGGCGCGAGACAGGCTCATGCGAGACTACTTCTTGGCGGCCGTCTTCTCGTGGGCGGGCAGCTTGAAGGGCTGGGCGCGGATCAACTTGGTGATGGCGCCCGAGCGAATGCACTGGGTGCAAACCCGCTTCGTCTTGTTCGTGCCGTTCTCGGTGACGCGGACGTTCTGCAGGTTGGGCAGAAACTGCCGGCGGGCGATGCCCGTGACCTTGGTGCCCACCCCGCCCAGGTACTTGGCCTTACCGCGGATGGTCACGGAGTTGCCCATGACAGGCTTCTTGCCACAGATCTCACATTGCTTGGCCATGACGCCGCGTATCCAGAAAGGGCGAAACAGGGAGTTTTGAGAATCCCTAAGTATAGAGGCCCAAGAGGCCTTCGCAAGGCCAATCGATGCAGTGATGGGGGTGGTCCAGCCAACTAACCCGACCGGCCGGCTTCGGAGCGCAACCCGAACTGAGCCCGCCAGTTCTCTTCGTAGCGGCGCGAGAAGATCAACTGAATCCGCTCGGCCCGATCGACGCCGGGGCCGGCGAGCACCGCGAGCGCTTCCCCGATGCGCACGAGCCGGGTATCGGCCGCAACGTTCCCCTCCGAACGTTCGATCCGGTCGAGGGCGGCGGCGGCTTGCAGTAGCCGGGCACGAATTTCCAGGAACTCGCGGTCCAGGCACTCGCTGGCCGGCAGGGGGCTCGACATGGCGGACGACCTCAGGGGCGGTGGCGGTCAGGACGAGAGCTTGGCGGGCGAAGAACGCGGCCCGATCGGTCCTTCGCTTTCTAGTGTCGTGACGAGAGGAACGGGAATCAAGCACCGAGTCGCTCGCCAGCCCTCGATCTCTCCGGCCGACGGCCCTTCGCCGCAATCGGCCGCGGCGAGCGACTCTGGTCAGCGGTTCGCGACGGAAGTACACTCCGCCAAGGTGTCTGTGCATCGTTTCCCCGTTGGCTGGAGTTGGCTCGTCATGTCGGAAGCAGCGGCGAATGAATCGGGTTCGCAGTCGTCGGTGCTCAGCCCCCTGCGAATCCTTCTCTTGGCCGTGCTCGTCTTGGGGGGCGCGGCGCTGCTCTTCGACCTACGGTCGCGGCGCGCTGCCGACGCCGCCTTCGCCAAGGTTCCCAAAAACCTGAACGAAGGTCCGGAGGAGGTGGCCAAACTGATCGGCCGCGAACCCAATGAAACCGTGACCAAGGGCACGCGAAAGATCTATATCTGGCGTTGGCCCGGCGTATTCAAGGCCTACACGATTCAAGCCTACTTCGGCGACGAAGATCCCAAACGCCTGCTGCAGGCCACCATCAACGAGCCGGAAACGCCCAAGGCGGAATAGCGCCGCCGCGCAGCTTGGCCCAGGAACGCAGCTAGTTCGAGCCCGCTCAGCTCTCTAAGTTGAGCGTATCGCCGCGGCCAAACGCTCGTCGTTGCCGCGCAAGCTTCAATTCGCAGGCGCGTTGTTCCTCGCCTGCCGATCCTTCTCAATTGCTCGGGGAAAGGGGTTCTCATGGGAAAGATGACGGCTGCGCAGCTGCGCGCGCTGCTTGCGCCCGCGCTCTCGATCGCAGGGACCGTGGCGGCGCTCACGCCCACCAAAGTCGACGATTCGATCGTGCTGGGCGTGCAAAAGGTGAGCGAGAACGACACCGCGATCAACGTCGTGGTGAGTCTGATCAACCGCTTGGCAGGGACGCTGGAAGCGAAGAAGGGGCAACTCGGGCCGGACGACGTGGCGGCGATTCACGCGGCGCTGGAAACGTTGCCCTGCTAGAGCCGCGCGGCGCCAAGGCCTCGGGGGACTTTCGTCCCCCGCTCGCCTATTTGGGAGGAGGTGATCTGTGGATTGGGCCAATATGTGGCCGTGGATCGCGGCGGCCGTAGCGCTGCTGCTGGCAACCAATGGGGGCGGCGGCTTGGGGGGCGTGCTCAAGCAGCTCCTCTCGTTCCTGGGGCTCGACAAGTTGGCCGGCGGCGGCGGGACGATTCCGCCCGGCACGCTCAAGGCGCTCGAGGACGGCGCAGCCAAGGTGGCCGACGAGGCGGGCGGGCTGCTGAAGAGCCGCGCCGCCCTCGACGGCGTGATCGACGATCTGGGCAAGTCGGCGGCCCACCAGCACGACATGGCCACCGTGCCGGGCCGCGTGGCCTGCTACGACTGCTTGGCGAGTTGGCTGAGCGCTAACGGGGCGGCTGACCTGGCCACCGAACTCGATGGCAAGGTGCTGCCGCGGCTCGTGAAACGGGAGGTGGCGAGTAGCTAGTAGCTGGTAGCCAGTAGCCGGTGGCCAGAAGGTGTTTGGCCACCAGCCATGAGCTACAAGCCGCAAGCTCTCCGAAAACCCATGGATCAACCCAATTACACGCTTCGCTGGCTGGCCGTGGGGCTCGTGCTGTTCGGGCTCTACCAGGGGAACGGCGGCAAATTGCCGTTTCCGCTGCCGGGCCCGGCGCCGGCCCCCAGCATGCCGATTGCCGCGCCGCCTGCCGACCTGCAGGCGGCGGTTTCTCAGGTGGCCAGCCTGGCGAAGGGCTTTCCGGCCGACGCCGTCGCGGCCGCCCCGCTCTATCTGGCGCAGGCCAAGCTGATCGAGGCCGACGGCGCCTCTGCAACGGGTGGCAGCCTGCTGAAAACGACCGACAGCCTGCGCCAGCTCAACACGCGCTCGGGGGGCCTGCTCTTTACGGCGCAGGGCTGGAAAGGCAAGCACCCGGAAATGGGCGCCGCGATCGATGCGGCGTTCACCCAAGCGATGGGCGGAACCGACAACAAAACGCTCGACGCGGCGCTCCGGCAACGGGCCGCCGCGGCCTGGCGGGCGATTGCTTGGGCGTTGAGCGGGGGAAATTGACCGCGGAGACGCGGAGGCGCGGAGAGGACAAGAGAGAGATCTGCTTTTGCATTTTCTCCGCGCCTCCGCGTCTCCACGGTGAAAAAAGGATCCATAGCTGCCATGCCCAAGATCACGTTTCAAATCCCGTTCGGCGGCCTGGTGCGCGAGTGCACGGTGTTCGTCCCCTCGAGCTATGCCGGCAAGCCCACGCCCGCGGTGCTGGGCTTCCATGCCGGCCTGACGAGCGGCGAATTCTTCGAGCGGCAGACGCAGTTCTCTCGTTTGGCCGAGCGGCAGGGCGTTTTGGTGGCCTATCCCGAGGGCACGGGCCACTGGCAGACCTGGAACGCCGGGCATTGTTGCGGCTGGGCCCAGATGGAAGACGTCGACGACGTGGGCTTCGTGGCCCGCCTGCTCGATGAGCTGGCGGCGCGCTACAACGTGGCCCAGTTCTTTGCGACTGGCTTCTCGAACGGCGCCTGCCTTTGCCACCGGCTGGGTTGCGAGATCCCCAGCCGGTTCGCCGCGATCGCCGTGGTCTCGGGCAGCATGTGGGAGCGGCTCACGCCGCCGCAGAGCCTGCCGGTGTTCATCACCCACGGCCTGGCCGACCAGAACATCCCCTGGGCCGGCGGCGTCGGCCGCGTGGCGATGCAGAAGATCAACCACCAGGCGGGGCAGGAGACGGTCGACAAGTGGGAGGCTGCCCAGTCGCGGGTGCTACTTGTTTTGCACCACTGGGGCCACGTGTGGCTGCCGGGCACGACGGAATCGGTTTGGGACTTTTTCAGCAAGCAACCGGCCATTTGAACCACGGAGACACGGAGGCACGGAGAGGACAAGAGGGAGATTTTTGTGGCATGTCTCCGTGTCTCCGTGTCTCCGTGGTGAAAGAAAACCATGACCCAAGAGCAGCCCCAACAACCGAGCGAGGCCAGCGCCCTGCTGCTGCGGATCGGCCGTTTCTTCGTGCGGCAGAAGCCGCTGGGCGTGGGCTTTCAGATCTGCCGGCTCGACGAGGCGGCCGTGACCGTGCTCGAGGAGCGGCTCTCGCTGGCGATCGCCGAGGTCCGCTGCCGCCAGCTCGCGCGGCTCGATTCCGTTTCCGATCCAAACTGAACGGCGGAGGCGCAGAGGCGCGGAAAAAATGCAAAAGAAAATCTCTCTCTCCTCTCCGCGTCTCCGCGTCTCGGCGGTGAAAAACAACCATGCCTAACTTACCCCGCGGTTTTCAGGCCTGGCCGCACGACGCCGTGGATCTCGAGCCCGGCGACATTGCCCGGATCTACGCGCAGGGTTTCGCCGGCGCATTGCCCAACGCGGCCGATCGCGAGCAGATTGCCAGCCAGAACGACGGCAACTTCGCCGATGCGGCGCAGAGCTACGGCTTGGCCGGGACCGGCGAAGGCAAGCTCTCGCTGCCGTTCCTGTCGGTGCTCAAGTTCAGCCGGGAAAAATACTCGGTCGCGCAGAAGACGGGCGACTGTGTGAGCCACGGCACGCGCAACGCGCTCGACGTCAGCCGCGCCGTGCAGATCGACATCAAGGGGCAGCCCGAGGAATGGGGCGAGGACGCGGCCACCGAAACGATCTACTGGGGGCGCGGGCATAGCGGCCAAGGGGCGAGCTGCTCGACGCTGGCCAAGTTCGTACAGAGCCGCGGCGGGATTTTGCTGCGGCTGCAGTACCCCGACCTGGGCCTCGATCTGCGGAGCTACAACTGGCAGACCGGCGCCAACGGCAGCAAGGGGCCGCCCGACAAAGTGCTCGAGGAGATGCGCAAGCACCAGGTGCAAACCGTCTCCTACATCGACCCCGCGAACGATCCGCTGGCCCAGGCCCGCGATGCCCTGGCCAACGGCTATGGGATCTCCTGCTGCTCGGGCTACGGCTTCTCGAGCACGCGCGACAGCGACGGCATCGCCCGCCGGCAAGGTTCGTGGTCGCACTGCATGGCCTGGACCGCAGTCGACGATCGTGAGGAGACCAAGCAGAAGCACGGGGGGCCGCTCTTCTTGGTGCAGAACTCCTGGGGCTACAACTGGATCGGCGGCCCCAAGGTGAATCAGCAGCCCGACGGATCGTTTTGGATCAAGCCAAACGACGCCTTGGGCATTCTCAAGAGCGACGGCTCTTTCGTCCTCTCGAACATCCGCGGCTTCCCGGCGCGGAAGCTTCCCGACTACGGCACCAACTACTGGTAGGACGCATGAGCTTTTGTCTGCAGATCACCGCCGACCTGCCGCAGCTCGAGCGGACCAACGAGCTGCTCGCCGAGATCCTGCGCCAACTCAAACGCTTCCACCGGCCGCCCGACCCCGAGCGGCCCTTCCCCATTTTCACGGAGATCGCAGACATGCCCGGACGCATTACGTTCAACGTGCAGTTGCCCCCGGCGCCCGCAAACGGCGACGTGGCCGGCGGCGAGCTGACCGTGAAGATCGGCAACGATATCACGCTCAACCGCACGTTCAGCCCCGGCGATTCGCTGCTGGTCGACGAGGCCTTTGTGGGGGATCAAAACGCCCCGGTGCAGCTCTCGATCATCTACATCGACGACGCCGGCAACCGCTCTGCCAACCCCGGCGTGTTCGAGGGGGTGTTGCTCGACACCGTGCCCCCGGCCGACCCCGGAGCGCCGGGCCTGGTGATTACGGGCGAAGTATAGTTCCTGCCTGCGCGTTGTTGCGGAATCGTTTGTTGCGAACCTTAGAGGCCCGAAACCCATGAAAACGCTCTCTCTCCTCTTGGCGGCCTGCACGCTGCTGCTGGCGGGCTGCAACCCGCCTGGCCTGGCCAATCGAGCCGCGGCCGAGGATTACACCGCGGCCGTGGCCGCCGAAGCTGCAGTTGTTTCGTTGGGGGACGGCTCGGCGTCGTCGACGCAGTTGAAGGCGCCGAGCGGCGCGTTGCAGCTTGCTGCACTGAAAAGCCCGAGTCCCGCGACATGCGCCTGCGGCGAGGGGTGTTCGTGCGCTGCAGAACTTGCGTCGCTACGAAAGTATCGCGACCAGGCCGAGGCCTTCTTCCGAGCACGAGGCTACCGGGCGAGCGGCAGCCGACACCAACCGAGGCAGCCAGCGGCCGCCTTCAGCGATGGTTCTTGCGCCAACGGCAGTTGCTCGGTCAGCGGCTCTGGTCGGCCAATGCGGCGCGGTTGGTTTGGACGCCGGTAGCGACGCGTGGAGTCGGTCGAGCCCTCGAGCAACCGGTGGTCTATGCGAATCTTGGCTCTCGTTCTGCTCGTCGATGCGTGGGCGCTCGTGGCTCAGTCCCAAGCCGAGCCCGGCGCGGAAGCGGTTGGCTCGGCCATCGCCCAACTCGGCGCCGTGGGGGTGTTGGGCTGGTACGCCTGGCACACGGCGAGCCGGACGTTGCCCAACTTGCTCAGCGAATACCGGGCGGAGCGCCGCGACGAACGCGGCAGCTTCGAGCGGATGCTGGCCGAGCACCGTGAGGCGTTCGCGCAGATGCTGGCCAGCGAGACCGAGCAGTTCCGCGGCATCCTGGCCGAGCAGCGGGCGGCCCACGAGCGGCAGATCGAGCTCGTCACGCAATCGCTCGATCATCTAGCCGAACGCTGGGCGGGGCGCGGGCCCTAGGCGTCGCCCGCGCGGAGCACGATGGCCGCGGCTTGGCCGGTGGGCGCCTGATTCAAGACAAGCGCGGTCGGCGCGTCGAGCGGTTGTCCCGCTTCGCGGACGACATTCACCGGGCAGGTCGGATCGGGGCGCCGATAGTTGAGCGTCGGCACGAGTTGCCCGGTTTCGAACGCCACGAGCGCCGCCGCCAGTTCGACCGCCCCGCCCGCGGCGCCGAGCACCCCGAAGTAGCTCTTCGGCGCGGTAACCGCCACACCGCCGAGCAACTCGCGGATCGCCTGAGCTTCCACGGCGTCGTCGTGGCGGGTCGAGCGCCCGTCCGCGCTCACAAAACCCAACTGTCCAGGTTGCAGGCGAGCGGACCGAAGTCCCGATTGGATCGCGTGCCGCAGGGCGATGCCGCGCGGCTTGCGCTCGGCGCCCTGCGGCTCGCAATGGCTCGCATGCCCTACCAGCCAAGCGAGGGGTTTGCCCCGCCGCGCTTCGAGGTGCCGCCGGCTTTCGAGCACGAACACGGCCGCCCCTTCGCCATGCACCAGGCCATCGCGGTCGGCGTCGAAGGGCCGCACGGCGCCGGCTGGATCGTCTTCGCGCCGCGAAAGCTCATAACGTTGTCGGAAGGCAAACACCGTAGGGTGAATCCGGCAACTCGTCCCGCCGGCGAGCATGACGTCGGCCCCGCCGCGCCCAATCGCCCGCGCCGCCTCGCCGAAGGCCAACAAGCTCGAGACTTCTCCCACCGAGATCGTGTTGTTCGGTCCGCGCAGATCGAGCGCAATGCTCACGTGACAAGCCGCCATGTTGGGCAAGTATTTGAGCATCCACAGCGGATAGAGCTCCGGCATTGCCCGCGGCGCCCAGAGCTCGCGGCGTGCGCGCCCTTCTTGCATGCTGGCCCGGAACGCCGGCGCCGCCTCCTCGAGCTCGAACATGATCATGTCGGCGCCCAGGGTGACTCCGCAGCGCTCGGGATCGACCAGGCCCGGCCCCAGGCCGGCGTGGGTCCAGGCCATGTCGGCGGCCGCGAACGCCATTTGGATGTCGCGCGACATGACCTTCAGGCTTTTGCGCGGCCGGACATAGGCCTTGGGCTCGAAGTCGGGCGCCTCGGCGGCCAGCCGGGACGTCAGGCCCCGCCCGTCGAACGCCTGGAGCAGCCGCACGCCGCTGCGCCCTTCGGCCAGCGCAGCGGCGAACGCAGGGCGTCCCACGCCCAGCGGACTTACCACGCCCCAGCCGGTAAGGGCGATGTCGGTCGGCGAACTCATACCGCAAGTTTAGTCGGGGAAATCCCTGCCGCGAGCCCTGTCGGCGGCGGCCGGGGATCGATCTCCGGTCGGCCAACTGGCCCCCGGGCGAAGCGCCCTTAAGATGGTCCGGGCAGAACCGACGGAACTCGGCCGCTCCGTCAGAACCTCAAAGTGAAGTCGGCCGATAACCAATATCGCCCCCTCGGACTGGGGCGTAAATCGAACATGCGGATCGCAGGGGAGACGCCGTTCCTGCGGCCCGTTTGACCCGTTCGTTGGGAGCCCCCATGATCCGCAGCGTCGCGATGACGAGGGACTCAGAGTTTTCCCTTGGCGCAACTCGAAGGCTCGTCAACGATCTCTTCGAGCCGCGGCCGGCCGTTTACTGGCTCGACTTCCTCGGCTCGCTCGTCCTCGGCGTAGCCTGCTTTTGGACGGTGCGGCGGTGGCCGCTGTTCGTGCCGGCGGGCTGGGCGCTCATGCTCTCGCCGTTGGCCTTTGCCGTGTCGGTTCTGGCGATCTACCGGGCGGCGAACTTCACCCACGAGTTGGTGCATCTACGGGACAAGAGGTTTCTGCCGTTCCGCATCGCCTGGAACCTGCTCTGCGGCATCCCCCTGCTGATGCCATCGTTCACGTACCACACCCACGTGCGGCATCACGTGCGTCGCATGTACGGCACGCACGAAGACGGCGAGTACTTGGCCCTCGCTGCGGGGCCGCGATGGAAGATTCTGGCCTACCTGTGCGAGCCGTTCGTGTTGCCGTTGTTGGCAGTAATGCGGTTCGGCTTGCTCACGCCGTTGTGTTGGCTCAGCTTGCGCGTGCGGCATTGGGCATATCGCCACGCGTCGAGCATGGTGATCGACCCGCAGTTCATGCGGCCGTTGCCGACGCGGGGTGAACTGAAGGTGTGGCGTTTGCAGGAGGCGGCGACGTTTGGGTCGCTCGTCGGCGCCGCGGCGCTCCTCGCATGGGGGCGCCTGCCACCCGGATTCCTGCCGCAGGCGTACGCCACCAGTGTTTGCGTGCTGCTGCTCAACCACGTGAGGACGCTCGGAGCGCATCGCTATGTTCACCACCGCGAGGAAGTCAGCTTCCTCGATCAATTGCTCGACAGCGTGAATTATCCCAGGCATCTGTGGACGGCCGAACTCTGGGCGCCGGTCGGGCTGCGCTATCATGCGCTGCACCACCTGTTTCCCTCGCTCCCCTACCACCACTTGGGAGCCGCGCACCGCCGGTTGATGGAGCAACTGCCGGCCGATTCTCCTTACCGGCAGACCGAAAGCCCCAGCCTGTGCGCGTCATTGCGGCGGCTCTGGCGCCAGGCGGGAGAACCGACGTCTCCTCCCGAGCGACTCGCGCTGCCGGGCGGCCGCATGGCGAACAACGCCCGGCTCGGCCGACGGGAATCGGCTGCGGTGAAATCGTAGGTCGCGGCGAGCCTCCCACTCGAGATCGTGCGGTTGCAAGGTCGGTTGGCGGGCGGGCATATTCGTAGGAGCCCTGCTCGACCAACTTCTGCTTCCGCCGCCATTATGCTCGGCCCGCTGTTTCGCCTGGAACTCGTCACGACGGCGCGGCCGCCGTGGGTGCTGGCGCTGCGGGCCGGGTACGTCTCCGTGCTGGCCTGGACGCTCTGGGCGAGTTACGAGCGGCTCTCCGATCAAGGGGACGTCGTCACGCTGCAAGCGGTCTCGCGGTTCGCCGGGGCATTCTTCAGCAACTTCGCCTGGCTGCAGTTGCTGGTGGTCGTGGGGCTGGGGCCCGCGCTCGTGGCCAGCGCGATCGCCGGCGACCGCGAGCGCGGCATTCTCGACCATCTCTTCACGACGACGTTGCGCAACGGCGAGATCGTGGGGGGCAAGCTGGGCGTGCGGCTCTTGCACCTGACGTTCGTGGTGCTGGCGGGCCTGCCCGTGCTCGCCGCGGCCATGATCATGGGCGGCATCGCGCCGGAATCGCTGGCGGCGGTGGTGCTGGCTACGCTCAGCACGCTGCTCACCGTGTCGGCAATTGCCCTGCTCCTTTCCGTGTGGTCGGCGCGGCTGCGGCCGGCAGTGGCGAGCGCCTATCTGGTGGTCTTGGGGCTGCTGCTCTTGCCACTGGGCATGCAGACCTGGCGAAACGCCTCGAGCTGGTTCCAAGGATTTCACGATCGCTGGCTGGCCGGCTCCGCAGCGCTCCTTCGCCAAGCAAATCCGTTCTGGAGTTTGGCCGGCCATCTTTACGGCGACCCCACGCGCCAGCGCGACGTTCTCTCTGGCACGCTCCTCCTCGCCCGCAATCAATTGGTGATTGCGGCGGTGTGTTTGGCGCTGGCAGTGCTGACGCTCCGCAGGGGCCACTTGGCCACGCTCGACCACGGGCGAGGGCATCGGGCCTGGGCCAGTTGGCGGCGCTGCTCGGTTTGGGCGAAGCTGCCGCTGGCTTGGAAGGAAATGTTCGCCGAGCGGGCGACGGATCGCCTGGGGCCGCTGGGCAGGTTCACGTTCGCGCTCGGAGCGCTTTCGCTGCTGGCCGCGACGGTGAGCGCCTTCGTGGCGGGAATCTCCAAAGGCCCCAGCCACTACTTCGCGTTCAGCGCCGGGGCATGCAATTGGCTGGCCTGTTTCGGGCTGCTGTGGCTGGCGTCGCGCGGCGCGAGCTTGGTGGCCGGCGAGCGCGAGCGCAACACCTGGGACACGCTGCTCAGCCTGCCTGTTTCGCGCGGCGAGATCGTCCTCGGGAAGCTGGCGGGAAACCTTTACGCGGCGCGCTGGCTGCTCGGGGCGCTCGTGGTCATCTGGAGTTTGGGGGCCTGGTTCCGGCCCGCTCAACTCTTGTCAACCGCGACCGCCGCCGCGCTGTTTCTCCTCGTTGGCTGGTTTGTCTCGGCGGTAGGCCTGCTCTTCTCGCTGGCGGCTCGGAACTCGCTGCGCGCCATGCTGGGCGCGGTGGCCACGTGCCTGTTCGTGGGGGGCGGTTACCTGATGCTCTTCTTTCCGATCGCCCGGCCGGGACGCACGGGAGGCATGGATCTCCTGTGGTCGCCATGCGTGCCGATGCTGTTCGAAGTGGCGCACGACGTGGGCCGCGGATTCGCCGCCGGCCGGCCGCCGCGAGGTTGGATGATTCTGTCGTTGGGGACCATGGCGTATACCCTGGCGGCGGCGCTGCTGACCGGCCTGGCTGTGCTAGCATTCGAGCGACTCACGGGGCGGCTCGAGGCCCGTGGCTCGAGGCCCTCTGCTCGACCGGGTATTCAAGGGCACGCCCACGGCGCCGGCCCCGTCTCGCCCGTAGCGTCACGCAGCTCCATCGAGCGCGTGGCCTGATTTCCGGCCCCCTTGGCTAGTGCCTTGCCTTTCGCCTCACGCGGTGGGCGGCCTGTATCCGATAGGTGGGTTACCGTATTCGGCCGGGCGGACGTTTGGCCTCCGCCGGCAGCCTTCGCGGCCGTGGGCGGCCGACGACGGACGAGGTTCTCGCAGGAAAGCCGAGGGGCAGAGGCCGTGCTGTGGCGGCGCGGGCTCACACGACTCCCATGAGGGCCAACTCATGTCGAGCCACACCACAATCGCGGCGGATCGGAAACCGCGCGGCAAGGTCCGCCAGGCCGCCGCGCTGAGCGACCGACCTGGACCTCCAGGCCTCTTC
>JAXMBI010000002.1:0-370062 GCA_046349955.1 Pirellulales bacterium
CGGGGCCGGTGCAGCCGACTTTCGGCATGCTGCTCTTGTGCGCGGCGGCCGGCATGGGGTTTGGCGCCCTGAACGAAGTGGTGGAATTCGCCGCCACACTGCTCGTGCCGGAAACGAACGTCGGCGGCTACGAGAACACCGGCTGGGACCTGGTGTCGAACATGATCGGGGCGTTCACGGCGGCGGCCGGCATCTGGCTATGGTCGCGAACGACGCGCTGACAAGCTACCATCGGACCGCGGAGTCCTCCCCTTCTCCCCGTGGGAGAAGGCCGGGGTGAGGGGCGGCGACGCTCGATAACCATACTGGGCCGCGCGCCACTGCCTTCAAGCGCCGCGGGAGACGGCGGGGGTGAACCCCGCCGCTCGCCAAGTGGTTGATTCAACTCCCACCGTAGCACTCACGTTAGCGCACCGATGTCGTTCGAGCACCTTCGCCACAAGCCGCCGGCCGAACTCGAGCGGCCGCGTGAGCTGATCGTGGCCTGTGCGCCGCTGCGGAGCAACGTAAACCTGTCGCAAATCCTGCGGCTGGCCGGCTGCTGCGGCCTGCAGAAGGTCATCGCCTGCGGGCACGCCAAGGCGGTGGACAAGATCGCCCGCGATGGCGCCGAGACCGTGGAGCTCGAGGTCCATCGCACTTTGTCGCCCGTACTGCCGGAACTGCGCGCCCAGGGCTACCGGCTGGTGGGACTCGAGCAAACGACCGACGCAGTGAGGCTGCCTGACTATCGCTTTGAGCGGAAGACGGCCCTGATCGTGGGCAACGAGCGGCTGGGCCTCGAGCCCGACGTGCTGCGGCTGCTCGACGCCGTGGTGGAGATCCCCGTCTTCGGGCGGCCCTATGCCTACAACGTGGCGATGGCCACAGCGATGGCCCTCTACGAATACTGCCGGCAATATCCGACGGGGTGAGGCGCGGCGCCCTTTGCAAACAAACAAAAAAAGCGGCCGGCTCACCCGTGAGCCGGCCGCTCATGTTTTGCGAGCAGATCCGCGAAGCCTTACTTGGCCGCGGCCAAGAGCTGCTTCTTCTTTTCGGCGATGATCTCTTCCTGAATCGCGTTGGGCACGCGGCGGTACTTCGAGAACTCCATGGTGAAGGTGCCCTGGCCCTGCGTCATGCTGCGCAGGTCGGTCGAATAGCCGAAGGTTTCCGAGAGGGGAACCTCGGCCTCGATCGTGGCCATGGGGCCGCGCATCTCGGTCGACACGATCATGCCGCGGCGGCTGTTCAATTCGCCGGCCACCGAGCCTTGGAACTGAGACGGCACCTCGACCTCGAACTTCATGATCGGTTCGAGCAGCACCGGCTTCGTCTTCAGGAACGTCTCGCGGAAGCAGTTGCGGGCACAGATCTGGAAGGCCATGTCCGAGCTGTCGACATCGTGGTACGAGCCATCCTCGAGCGTGGCTTTGACGCCGACGATCGGGAATTCGGCGAGCGGACCCTTGCCGATCGATTGGCGGAAGCCCTTTTCGACCGAGGGAATGTATTCCTTGGGCACGCGGCCGCCGACGACCTTTTCCTCGAACTCGAAGACTTCCTCCGAATCCTCGGGGAGCGGAGTCAACCGGCCCACGATGTGGGCAAACTGGCCCGAACCGCCGGTCTGCTTCTTGTGCTTGTAGTTGTACTCGGCTTCCTTGGTGGGGGCTTCGCGGTAGCTCACCTTGGGGGCGCCGACTTCGAGCTCCACCTTGTATTCGCGGCGGATGCGCTCGACGTAGATCTCGAGGTGAAGCTCGCCCATGCCGGAGATCACCGTTTCGCCGGTCTCCTCGTCGGTGCCCACGCGGAAGGTCGGGTCCTCCTTGGAGAACCGCTGCAAGGCTTTGCCCATGCGGTCGACGCCGTCGCGGGCCGTGGGATTGACGGCCATCTTGATCACGGGCTCGGGCACGAACATGCTCTCGAGCGTGCAGTACTTGTTCTCCGAGCAGTACGTGTCGCCGCTTGCGCAATCGACGCCAATGATGGCCACGATGTCGCCGGCGTCGGCCGTGTCTGTTTCCTCGCGCTTATCGGCGTGCATGCGCACGATGCGGCTGAAGCGCTGCTTCTGCCCGGTGCGCTGGTTGAACATCTGGTCGCCCTTGGTCACGCGGCCCTGGTAGATCCGCATGAAGGTGAGCTGGCCGAACGGATCTTCCACGAGCTTGAACGCCATGCCGACGAACGGCTTGGCCGGATCGGGCTCGAGCGGGAAATCCTCGGTGGGGTTGGCGTATTGCTTGGCCTTGACCGGCCGCGCGAGCGGCGACGGCAAGTAGCGGACCACGGCGTCGAGCAGCAGTTGCACGCCCTTGTTGCGGTAGGCGCTGCCCATGAACACAGCGGTCAGGTCTTGGCCCTGCACGGCGTCCTTGGTCACGCGGTGGAGCAGATCCTCGGGGATCGGCTCCTCGGCCAGCAGGAGTTCCATCAGCTCGTCGCTGTACATGGCCAGGGCGTCGAGCATTTTGGTGCGGTAGTCCGCGGCCTTCTCGGCGTAGTTGGCCGGAATCGGCTCTTCGCGGACCTGCTCGCCATTGTCGCCGTCGAAGTAGTTGGCCTTCATCGTGATCAAGTCGATCACGCCTTCGAAGGTTTCGGCGGCGCCGATGGGGATCTGCATCATCACGCAGTCGCTCTTGAGCTTTTCGCGAATCTGCTCGACGACGCGGTAGGGATCGGCGCCGGTGCGGTCCATCTTGTTGATGAACGCCAGCCGCGGCACGTGGTAGCGCTTCATCTGGCGGTCGACGGTCATCGACTGCGATTGCACGCCGCCCACGGAGCAGAGCACCAGGATGGCGCCGTCGAGCACGCGGAGGCTACGCTCCACCTCGACCGTGAAGTCGACGTGCCCCGGCGTGTCGATGAGGTTGATCGTGTGGTCGTCCCAATGGACCTGGGTGGCGGCGCTGGTGATCGTGATCCCGCGCTCGCGCTCGAGGTCCATGTGGTCCATGGTGGCCCCTTCGCCCTTGACCTCCTGAATGCGATGGATCCGCCCCGCATAGAACAAGATCCGCTCGCTCAGCGTGGTCTTGCCAGAGTCGATGTGGGCCGAAATGCCGATGTTCCGCAGCTTCGCAAGGTCCATGAGCGTAGAGTCCAGCTATCTCCAAAAACAAGAAAGCGGCCGTCGCGCGATTCCTGCGCGTAGCCGACAACAAGGCAAAGACCACCTCGGCCGTTGTTCCGCACCGCCCGAAGTGAAACCCCGGCAGACCGATGAGGCGGGAGCCCACTGGCCTTACATCTTAATCCGAATCGGATGTCTGCAAAGGTCAATTTGAACGGGTCACCCAAGGCTAACGCTTGTGCAACCTGTTCGTAATAATTCGCGCCTCTTGGGGTTCCGTCCAGGGGGTGAAGCAAAAATCGGTCCAACATCGCTCGTTGACCCCGGCCGACAGCGCGGCTAGCCTTCGCTCAGCCAGGGACACCCCGTTTGCCGCGGGCGACGTCCGTGATCGCACGGCCGCGAGAACACCCCTGGGCGGACCTTTCTTCTTGCCGCAGGCGAGTCTGTAAGTGCTTTCCGAAAAAGACATTAACTGGGCCGAGCCCCTCGTCGACCGGCCGCTCCTGCGGACCTATCCCTGGCTGGCCTACTTGCTGCCGCTGGTGGTCTTTCTAGGGATCGGGTCGCTCGAACCGGCGCCCCCCAAGGCAGAAACGCCCCCCCCGGCGCCTAAGACTGCGGACGCCCCAGAACCTGCCACTCCGGCAGCCGACGGCGGTGCGTTGAGCTATCGCCACTACCCGTTGATCTACGCCCTCAAACTCGCCCTGACGCTGGCGGCCGTGGGTTATGTTTGGCCCGCATACCGAGCCTATCCTGGGCGGCCCGGCGGCCTGGCGATCGCGGTCGGCGTCGTGGGAGCGATCGTATGGATCGCCCTCGCCCGCTGGCGACTCGAACCACGTCTCTTGGCGCTGGTGGGGATGGGGGGGATGGGCGAACGCGCTGCCTTTAGCCCCTTCGCGGCCTGGCCCGATCAGCCGGGGCTCGCCTGGGGCTACCTGGCGGTTCGCTTCCTCGGCCTGGCGGCGGTCGTGCCGGTGGTGGAGGAGTTCTTCCTCCGCGGGTTCGTGATGCGCTGGGTGCAAGACCCCGACTGGCAACGCGTGCCCTTCCCCGCCACGGTGCCCAAAGCCCTGGCCGCCGGCACGCTCGTCCCCATGCTCATGCACCCCGCCGAACTGCTGGCCGCGGCGGTCTGGTTCTCCGGCATTACCTGGCTGATGCTCCGCCGCCGCACGATCTGGGACTGCGTGGCGGCGCACGCGGTGACGAACCTGCTGCTGGGGGTGTGGGTGGTGGTTTCGGGGGATTGGTTCTTGATCTGAGCGCCGGATGAGTTGCGCCTTGGCCGCGAGGTTTTAAGCGATGCAGCGCGCCGCCGGTCGCGAGTGAGCGAGCGGTAGTGACATGCGGGCGCTGGGCATGGCCCCCCGCCTAGGCATTCGCTTATGCTGGCGGCCATGTCGAGCGAACCGAATCCCTCCGCCGCTCCAGCCGACCATCCGCGCCTGGCCCCCGTGCTTGGGCCGATTTCGGCCTTCGCCATCGTCGTGGGGCTGGTGATTGGCTCTGGCATCTTCATCAAGCCGGCGGCCATTGCCCGCGACACTGCCGGCAACGTCGGCCTGATTCTCACGCTGTGGGCAGTCTGCGGGCTCGTGAATCTATGCGGAGCGCTGACGATGGCCGAGCTCTCGGCCATGATGCCCCACGCTGGCGGAACTTATGTGTTCCTCCGCGAGTCGTACGGCCGCTGCTGGTCGTTTCTCTGGGTGTGGGCCGAGTTTTGGGTGATTCGTAGCGGCTCCATCGCGGCCCTCGGCGCCGCGATCACGATTTCGTTGCGTCAACTCCTGCTCTCCAACGGCTGGCTGCTCTCGGAGTTCGAACAGAAATTGCTCGAGCGCAGCGTGGCGATTGGGTCGATCGTGATCCTGGCGGCGATCAACATCGCCGGCACGCGCTGGGGCGGGGCGGTGCAGAACGTGACTACGGCCATCAAGGCCGGGTTCGTGGCCTTCTTGGCGGTGTTGCCTTTTGTGGCCTTGGGACAGGAGCACGTGCCGTTGGATCTGCACTTGCCGCCGTCCTATGGCTTTGCCCTGTGGGCCGGCATCGGCAGCGCAATCGCTTCGATCATGTGGGCTTACGACGGCTGGGGGAGCCTGACCGTGGTGGCCGAGGAGATCAAGCGGCCGCAGCGCAACGTGCCGCTCGCGCTGGGCGGAGGCGTGGCGTTTCTCACCGTGCTCTACGTGGCGGTGAACCTGGCCTACCACCTCACGCTGCCAGCCACCGCCATCGCCGAGGCTCACGTGCCGGCGGTGGCCGTGGCCCACAAGCTGCTGCCGCGGATCGGCACTCCGCTCGTACTCTCGATGTTGATGATCTCGGTGCTCGGGGCCTTGAACGCCAATGTGCTCGCCGGGCCGCGAGCGCTGTTCGCCCTGGGGCGCGACTACGAGCCGCTCGCCCGCCTGCGGACGATCGACGCCCGCCGGGGCACGCCCGCCTGGGCCATCGCCGTGCTCGCGGGCTGGTCGGTGATTCTGGTGCTGTTGGCCGACCTGAGCCCGGTGCCCAACAAGACGCTGTTCGACGTGCTTACCGACTACTGCATCTTCGGCGGCTCGCTCTTCTATTACACGGCCGTGATCGGCGTGTTCGTGCTGCGCATCCGGAAGCCCAACGCCGAGCGGCCCTACCGGACCTGGGGCTATCCGGTGGTGCCGGCCGTGTTCGTGTTGTTCTACACGTATCTGCTGGCGACGATGGTCTGGGGCGTCGAGACGCGGCTCCAGAGCCTGTCGGGACTGGGGCTGATCGCCCTGGGGATCCCGGCGTATCTCGCAGTCTCCTGGCGAACACGACGCCAGCGCCCCAGCGCCGTCGATCCGCCAAGCAACCGTCCCGGCGAGCGGCTAACGTAAGCTGGCTGACCCACACGCGCTGAGCCGTTTGCCGCGTTTGATCGGCCGGCTGACGCCGGGCCGCTCGCCAGAAGGGTTGAACCGCGAATCACGGTTGTTGCGCTTCCAACCGTTCCGGCGAGCGGCCAGCGTTAGTTGGCTGACCCACACGCGCTGGGCCGCTGGCCGCGCATGGTCGTCGGCTGACGCCGGGCCGCTCGCCAGATGCGTTGATCCATCATTCGGCGCATGAAAAAGCGGCGGTTGGCCTGGCCAACCGCCGCTTGCTTATCGTTGACAACTCCGGCGAGCAGCCGCTTAGAAGCCGCCGGCGCCCGCGCCTTGGGCTTGACTCATCTTGCCGGCGTGGCCGATGAGTTCGAGCACGCCTTCTTCGATGAGCAGCCGCACGCGCTGGCCGTTGGCCACCGGCGTCACCGTGAGGGTGACGTGGTCGGCGCCGTCCGACTCCGAGAGCGCTTCGGCCAGCATGGCCACCTGCGGCTCATCTCCCTTGGACGCGGCGAACTTGAAGATCCGGCCCAGCGACACGTTCACTTGCATCGGCGCGATCGCCGTGTTCGGCTTCTCGGCCGACTCGTCGATCACCTTCTTGAGCGTGTCGAGGCCCTCGGCGCCGAAGGCCAGGTAGCCGGCCTTGGGACCGATGCCGATCACCACGTCGAGGTTCTCGCCGAGCACCTTCTGGGCGTCTTCGTCGTCCTTCACCGGCACGGTCATGGTGTGGAACCGCACGTCCTTGTGCTTGGCGGCGTCCCACTTCACGCCCGGGAAGTCGGGCTCCTTCTCGGCCATCTTCACGAGGTCCTTGAAGGCCTTCTCGAGCTCGGCGCCGTCGGCCACGTAGCCGCCGGCGGCGAAGGTCAGCGTGTCGCCCAATTGCAGGGCGCCGCCGCCGTCGATCGAGCCGCTCTTGATCGTCGCCTCGAAGGCGTCGATCAGCGTGCCGACGACCTCTTTGACGTGCTTCTTGGCTTCGTCGTTGGGCAGGTTTTCTTCCTCGTCGATCGCCTTGTCGACTTGAGCGCGGGCGCCCTTCATCGACTCGAGCGTCTGCTTGATCTCATCCGGACCGAGCTTCGAGGTGACGTTGAAGTAGGCCGCGGCGTCATCCGACGCGAAGCCGGCGAAGTTGGTCTTGGCGTCGGCCTGAGCCGCCAACTGCTTGGCCAGGCTCGAACCGGGGAGCACCGTGAAGTCGATGTCCAGATTCACTTGCTTCTCGCTCGAGTCGATCTCGAGGCCGAGCGTGATCTGGTCGAGTTCCTTCGCGCTCTTCTCGAACATGGCGAGCTGGTTCTCGACCACGCTGCGGCGGACTTCGAACTGAGCGTCGGTTTCGCCTTCCTGCTGTTGCAGCCCCATTTGCAGGCCGCCCTTGATCATGGCCAGCCCCTGCTCGCGGAACGCGTCGGGGATGTTGGCCACGAAGAACCGCAGGCCTACCGAGTAGTCCTTGGCGATCGGGCTCAGCAGCTTCGAGGGATCCTTGGGCAGGTTGGCCAGGTGCAACGGACTCTGAGCCAAGTAGGCCCAGTCGCCATCGTGCTTGATCGCCAGCGACACGGGGCCTTGGAACTGGTAGACGCCATCTTTTTCCACCGGCTCGCCCAGATTGGCGCCGATGGCCGAGATCAGCTTGTCGAAGTCAGCGACCGGCAACATGCCGACGATTTGGAAGCCGGCCCCATCGGTCAGGACGGCCACGCCCCAAGGTTGGTCCTTGCCGAGGCCCTCCGTGCCCTGGCCGCCCGTGAACCCGTTGAGCATCCCTTCCAGCGTGTCGCTGGCGTTGGGCTGACCGGCGAGGCCGCCCAAGAAGTTGATGTCTTCGAGCAACTCTTCATACGGCGCCAAGGCGACCACGGCCACCTGCTTGCTTTGAGCAAAGGCGGCCGAGGCCACGGTCATGAGCCCCAGGGCCATGACCGCCGTGAACATGCGTTTGAACATGAATCTCCTCACAATGGGGAACTTGGGGTGCTTGGTTAATTTCATTGGGCGGCTTGCTCGCTCGTTACCGCCTGGCAGTTAAGCGAAGAATCATGGGCCGCGTTTCACTTGCATTTCTGAGGCCACCAACCCCGGCTGCGCAATGCCGCAAGCTGCGGATGCACTTCGCCATGTAGGTTGGATACCCGTCGACGGGCCGTAAGGTTTCCGCCCGCCGGACGACGGCGTTGGCCCAGGCCATCGGTGAAAGTTAGGTCAGCACAGCGGCGGCGCGCATCCACAAGAACGCCACACAAGACCTTCGGCCCGCATAACCGTTTGTATCGTTGCCACTTATCGTTGCCAAGGGCCGGTCAGGCGCAGGCTCGCAGAGCCGGTCGCAGGCCAGCGTCTGGGCCGACGCCGAGCGCCGGGCGCAGGGTAGAATGAAGCGATCGTGCGGGCCGCACGATCAACCGTTTCCCGGGTTAGACAACCACGCCGTATGAAGACCATTCTCTTCGTTTTGCTCCTTGTCGCCGTGGCTGCCGGATTCGTCTACCGTGCATTCGATTCAGGCGTGCCCGTGGAGGCGGCTCGCGTGTCGAGCGGACTTGTCCAGGAGTTCGTCGACGAGGAAGGCAAAACGCGCCTGCCCCAGGTTTACTTGATGACGATGCCCTTCGAGGGGCGCATCGAATCGATCGAGTTCGTGGAAGGCGCCGCGGTCAAGAAAGACCAGGTGGTCGCCCGCGTGGCCCCCTTCGAGCTGAACACCGCCGTGGCGGTGGCGCAGGCCGCAGTGGAGCGGCTCGAAGCCTCGATTCGCGAGAACGACGACGTGAGCGTCGAACAGACGGGGCTCGCGCAAACACTGAACTTCGTCGACTCCATGGCCCGCACGGTGGAAGCGGCCGCCGCGCGGGTCACCTCGGGGGAGGCCAAGCTCGACTACGCCAACAAGAATCTCGCCCGCGTGGAATCGCTGCGGCCCGACAACGCCGTGACCCAGGATCAACTCGAGCAGGCTCGCGTGCAGCAGGTCGAGAGCGAAATCGACTTCCAGCAAGACAAGCTCGTGCTGGCGGCCATGAAGTCGATGCAGGCCGCCACGATCCTCACTCCGACCGCGGTGCGGCAATACATCGCCCGCAAAACACTGAGCCGGGACGTGCTCGAAAAAGAGCTTTCCGAGGCCCGCGTGCGGCTCGAGCAAGCGCAATACGATCTGGCCCGCGGCGTCTTGCGCAGTCCCCTCGATGGCATCGTGCTCGACGTGCCCGACCGCAACGAGCGCCGCGTGGCGAGCGGAACGGTGTTGCTCGAGTTGGGGCGGCTCGAAGACTTGGAAGTCGAGGCTGAAATCCTCAGTCAAGACGTCGTCCGCGTGAAGCCCGGGCAGCCTGCCGAGATCTACGGTCCGGCCATCGGCCCCCAGCCAGCGCGCGGCATCGTCGAACGCATCTACCCGGCCGGGTTCACCAAAACCAGCTCGCTGGGAGTCGAACAGCAACGGGTCAAGGTCGTGCTGCGGATTTACGAGGGAGAATTGCCAAGGCTGCTCGCAGACCAAGGGCTAGGAGTCGACTATCGGGTGCAAGTCCGCGTGATCACCGCTGAGAAGCCGCGCGCGCAACGGATTCCGCGCTCGGCCCTGTTTCGCGGCGAGCAATCGCGGTGGTCGGTCTTCGCGGTCCGAGACGGCCGCGCGGAGTTGCAGTCGGTGGAAGTTGGGCTGATGAACGATGATTGGGTCGAAATCGTCGGCGGGTTAGCGGACGGTGAGCTCGTCGTGCTCGCGCCCGAAACGAACCTCGCCGTCGGCGTCAAGGTGCTGCCGCAACTGAAAACCTGAGTTGATGCGGGCTCGACCGCGGCCGCGTCGACTCGCTCCGCAGCCCAGATTGTTGACCCTGCGGACATTAACGATTACGCTAGAGTTACGGAACAAGGGGGTTTCGTTTGGCTGCTCGCAGGCGGCCGAACCGCATGCTGGGGCTCTCCTCGCGCACTTGTTGGCCCCAGGACTCCTCCCATGTCGAATGCCACGCTGGGCGGTTTCGTTTGCAAAACGCTCCTTCTCGTTGCGCTGGTGGGCGCGATCGCCGGTCCAGCGCAAGTCCTGGCCGATCCGGCGCTAACGACTGTGACCGTGGCCACGGGGCTGGAAACGCCCGTCTATGTGACGGCGGCCCCAGGGGACGCCAGCCGCGTGTTCGTCGTCGAGCGCTCGGGCGCTATTCGGGTCGTTGACCTCGCCACGGGAAAGGTTCAGCCGGAGCCCTTTCTAAAATACACGGACCTTTCGACGGACACGGAGCAGGGACTCTTGGGGCTGGCATTCAGCCCCAACTACGCCCAGAACGGGCTGTTCTACACCTACCGCTCGAACGCCAAGGGCGACATTGTGGTCGAAGGCCTCCAGGTGTCCGCGGATCCGAACGTAGCCGATGCGACCTCGGCGAACGTGATCTTCACCGAGCCGCACGAGCAGGTGTACCACTACGGCGGTTGGTTGGGCTTCGGTCCCAAAGACGGCGACCTCTACATCTCGATCGGCGACGACGGCGGTCTTACGAACGCGCAGAATCCTAACGCCCTCTACGGCAAGATCCTGCGGATCGACGTCAATTCCGACGCCTTTCCCGATGACCCGACGAGGAACTATGCAATTCCGCCGACGAACCCCTTTGCGGGCGGCGGCGGCGGCGCGGGAGAAGTGTTCGCCTATGGGCTGCGGAACCCGTGGCGAGCCGGATTCGATAGCCTGACCGGCGACCTCTACTTGGGAGACGTCGGAGAAAACAGCATCGAGGAGGTCGATTTCATTCCTGGCGCTTCGGGCGGAGGACAGAATTTCGGTTGGAATATTCTCGAGGGGGATCAGCCCACCGGAATCGGCGACCCCACGGGCCTGAATCTCACGGGGCCCATTCACCAATACACGCATGCCATCGGCAGCGCGGTCTCCGGCGGCGACGTGTTTCGCGGCGACAGCATCGCCGGCCTGCAGGGCACCTACTTCTTCGGCGATTTCATCAGCGGCAAGCTGTGGTCGATGCGCGTCGTCGACGGTCAGGTCACCGAATTCGAAGACCGCACCGCGGAACTTCAGCCGGCGGGATCAGCCATTTTGAACCCCGCAGGGTTTGGCCAGGACGCTCTGGGACGGATCTATGTGGCCGACTTTTCGAGCGGTTCGATCCTGCGGCTCGAAGCGGTGCCGGCGGCGGCCGATCCCAATCGAGACGGCGTGGTCGACCTCAGCGATTTCGGCATCCTCAAGGCCAACTTTGGTTCTGGCTCGACCTGGGCCCAAGGGGACTTCAACGGGGACGGCAAGGTCGATCTGACCGACTTCGGCGTTCTCAAAGCCAACTTCGGCAAGGACTCTGGCAGCGCTCCGGCCGCTGCGGCGGTTCCCGAACCGAGCGCGATGCTGCTGGCCTGTTTGGCAGCCGCAGGTCTGTGCCTGGTGCGCTGCGTCAACGATGGAAAGGGACCACCAGCGTCCTAACCAGAGAACCCGGGGGCGGGCCTTGGCGCCCTACCCCTGTTGCCCCGCCAGCGCCAGCCCCTGGGTAATGCGTTCGCGCGCGGCGGCGATGTTGATGCGCGTCGCCACGTGGACGTTGGGACGCCACTGAGGAATCGGCCGGCGGTCGAAGATCGTAGCGCCGATCGTGAGTTCCCCTTCGACCTCCACGTCGCAGCCGAAAGCGTGCGTTTCGACCAGTTCCGGATCGGCCGCCACGGCCATCGTCACGGCGTCGTGCAGGTAGATCCCCTCGAGTCCGAGCTCCTGGCGATAGGAGCGGAACGCGAACGGCAGCAACTTGCGCAGCAGCTTGCCCGCCTTGGTCGACTCGCTGGGCAACTGGTCGAGCAGATCGAACCGCATCACCACCTGGCTGGTGACGTCGAGCGGCACGAGCGTCTTCGTGATCGGCAACCGAAACACCGCGCGGGCGGAGTCGGGGTCGCAGAAAACGTTGAACTCGGCGGCGGGCGTCACATTGCCCGGCCCGCCGACCGCGCCCCCCATGATCACCAGTTGGCCGATCAGGGCCGGCAGCGTGGGATCGCGCTGGCAGGCGCGGGCGATGTTGGTCAGCGGCCCCAGGGCGACGATCGTCACCTCCTCCGGCGCGGCCCGCACCTCGTCGCAGATCACCTTCTCGGCCGGGTGCTTCTGGTGCAGTTCGGCCACGGCGAAGTTGTTGTTGCCCAGGCCGTCGGAGCCGAACAGGTGCCGGTTGTTGGCGGGCTGCTCGCTGTCGGCCGCGGCAGCCCCCACGCGCGGCAGCCGTGGAGGATCGAGCTGCTCGAGGATCGCCTGGACGTTGCGGGTGGCTTGCTCCGGGGGCACGCTGCCTCCGGTGGCCGTAATCGCCACGACCTCGATCCGCGGATCGAACAGCGCCAGGCACATCGCCACGGCGTCGTCGATGCCGGGGTCGACATCGAGGATGACTTTTTTCGCCTTCATCCCACGCATCCCATCCCGCCAACAGAACTTGCATCCAATTCGCCCGCGATTCTAAAGGGCCCGCCAGCATGCGGCAAGGGCGCGGACGACCGGGCCGCCGGCACGCCTAGGGAAACCCGCGAATGACCTTGGTGCTATCGGGAGGCAGTCCTATACTCCGCGCTCACGCTCTTGACATCTGCCGCCGCAGCCGAGGATTTGCATGCACCTGGCCGTCTTTCTGCCGAATTGGGTCGGCGACGTCGTGATGGCCACGCCTGCCTTGCGTGCGCTCCGAGCCGCGCATCCCGACGCGCGGATCACCGGCGTGCTGCGCCCCTACGTGGCGGAAGTGCTCGAAGGCACGGCCTTTCTCGACCGCACCGTGTGCTACGATCCCAAGTCGCGCTCCCGCGAACAGCGGAGTTGGGCCGTCGTTCGCGAGCTCCGCAAGTCATCCATCGACACGGCGATCTTGCTGACCAATGGATTCCGCACTGCCGCCATGGCCTGGGCGGCGGGCGCCAAGCGGCGGGTAGGCTACAAACTGCACTACCGAAGCTGGTTGCTCACCGACCCCGTGCCGGCGCCTCACGACGTGAACCGCCGCCTGGCGCTGCCGGCTCTCGATGCATATCTGCAACTGGTCCGGCAGGTGGGCGGCGGCCCCGAGTCGCCCCGGCTCGAATTGGCCACGACCGACGTCAACGAGCGGGCAGCCGACGAGGTGCTGCGCGGATTCGGCTGGCGCGAACGGGAACCGTTTGCGGTGCTCAATCCCGGCGGCGCTTTCGGTCCCGCCAAGCTCTGGCCCGTCGAACACTTTGCGATCCTCGCTCGACGGCTGGCCGACGAGCGGCGGCTGAATGTCCTGGTTCACTGCGGCCCGAACGAGCGCGAACTGGCGCGGCGCATCGTGCGGATCGCAGAGCGGCCGCGGGTCGTGAGCCTGGCCGACGCGCAACTGGGCCTGGGGCTGAGCAAAGCCCTCGTGCGGCGCAGTCATCTTCTCGTCACCACCGACAGCGGCGTGCGCTTTTTCGGCGCGGCCTTCGGCGTGCCGGTGGTGAGCTTGTTCGGACCGACCGACGCCTCCTGGAGCGCCATTCACTATGCGGGCGAAACGTGCTTGCAGAAGTCGGTGCCCTGTGGGCCCTGCCGACAGCGCGAGTGCCCGCTCGAGCATCACCGCTGCATGCGCGATCTGGTGCCGGAAGAAGTCTGGCAGGCATGCCGGCGGTCGCTGTCCGTGGCGGCGCAAGCGGCCTAGCACTCTGCCACCGCTCGTTTTTCGGGTTGTGCCAAACGCTGCGCAGCAAGGGGCGCGAGCGGCGTTGGGCGCCGCAACCGCGAATGCTGCCCCAACGGTGCAGGGTTCGTCGGCAAATTGCCCAAGGAATGCGACTCTTCCTTCCTTGCTTGCGCTAACTGGCGCTCTCGGATTGTTATGCGAGGCGCCTGACCCTCCGCTCGCTAATCGCGCACTTGCTGCAGCAGGAACACTCCCCGCTTGTTCGCCGTCACGATGTCGGGTAGGCCGTCGGCGTTGACGTCGGCGATGGCGAACTGGGTGCCGACGCCGCTCTGGCGGTCGGCCACATGCAGCTTCCACTGGGCCTTGCCGTCTTTACGCGAGAGCTCGTACCAGTGCACCACCGGCGGGTCGGCCGGGTTGGCGTCGCCGCTCGGGCCATGGGCCCACCAGCGCTTGCCGGTCACCAGGTCGGGCAGGCCGTCCTGGTTGATGTCGACCAGGTGGAGCGAGTGCGTTTGCGAGAGGCTGTTGTCGATCTCGTGCGTCTTCCAGCCCTGGGGCGTCTGCTCGTGCCACCACACGCCGATCTGATGGGCGGCCGTGCTGGCCACGTCGTTGTCGCCGTCGCCGTCGAAATCGAACACGAACATGTCGGCGCAGTCCTCGCCGAAGGGGGCTTCGTGGAACTTCCACTCGGCGTCGACGCCCGTCGGCGGGGCCTCCCACCAGCCGAACTTGACGAGCACGTCGTTGCGGCCGTCGTTGTTCACATCCCCCACGCCCAAGCCATGCGAAAAGCGCTGCGCGCCCGGCGCGTTCTTGGCCGAGATGGCCGAGATCACCCAGGGCTGCTGGCCATCGGGGCCGCGGCGGATGAGGCCCATCTGCCGCAGCGGGCCGTCGACGTCCTCGGGGTTGGGCGAGAACCCGCACACGAGCTCCTTGCGGCCGTCGCCATCGACATCGGTATAGGCGGGGCTCTCGTTGTTGGTCACGCGCGTGGCCATGTGCCGCTTCCACGGGCCGCCGGCCGCGCCCGGGTTCTCGAACCACCAGGTTTGCTGGCCCGGGAAGTCGATGACCAGCAGATCGGGCCGCCCATCTTCGTTGACGTCTTCGGCCCAGTTGGCGAAGGAGTTGCTGTAGTTGTGCGGATCGTACTCGAGCGGCTTGCCAGGCTCGACGATCGTGTGCATCTTCCACGAGGGCGCCTCGTACCAGACAGGCCCGGCCGCGATGTCGAGCTTGCCGTCGCCGTTGAAATCGGCGACCGCCACGCCTTCCGAGCGGAACTTGTTGTCGAGCTCGGTTCGCTCGAAGCGAATCTTGGCCCCGTCTTCGGCCTGCGACACGCCGGCAGGCAAGGCGACCAACAAGGCAGGCAGCAAGGCCGACAGCAGGCGGCAACGCATGGCAACGAACTCCGGCGGGAGGGATGCGGTTGGGAGGCGAGGCCGCGGACCGGCCAGCGTCGATCTAGTGTACTGCGCGGCGGACGACCGGGAAATCGACCGGCCAGGCGGCTAGAGTGCTTCGTCACAGCCAAAAAGTTCGAGTTGCCCTCTGATACTAGCCCGCAGCGCGAGCAAGGGAGAGCCACGTTTCCCTGGTGAACCTCGCGGACCCCTGCACGGGCCGGGCAGCATTTTCGGCCAGCGCGCCCGTCGGGCGCTTTCGTCCCTTGCTTGCGCTGCGGGCTAATGTGGCACAACCCGAACAACGAGTGGAGGCGGCTAGATCTCCCCCTCGGCCCTCAACTCGCGCAGCGTCGCCCGCAAGCCTTCGGCGGTTCGCACGAGGTCGTCTTCGGTGTGGGCGGCCGAGGTCGGCCCGCCGGGCCAGGAGAAGAGCTCCACGCCGTGGTTCAGCATCGCCAGCCGCAGCTTCGTTCCGAGGCTGGCCGGGGGCGAGGCCTTGAGCTGCTGCCAGGCGCCGCGGCCGGCCTCGATGTCGGCCGCCGTGAGCGCTTCGCCTGGCGGGTTGAAGTAGAAGTGGAACCCCGAGAACGTGCCGTACACGGCCCACGGTACGTCTTCGTCGCGGAGCACGCGGTTGAGCGCTTCGCGCAACCGGCCGCCGTATTCGTTGGCCCGCTGGCAGGCGTCGGTGTCGCGCACGAGTTCGAGCATGGCGATGCCGGCGGCGGCCGAGAGGGGGTTGGCGTTGTAGGTGCCGTGGTGCGGCACCTTGGCACGGCCTGAGCCCGTTTCGTCGAAGGCGATCAGTTCGAGCACTTCCTTGCGCCCCACAATCGCGCCCCCTGGCAAACCGCCCGCCACAATCTTGGCGAGCGTGGTCAGATCGGGCCGGATACCGAACTGGGCCTGAGCGCCCCCTGGCGAAACGCGGAAGCCGGTGATCACTTCGTCGAACACGAACAGCACGCCATGCCGGGCGGTGATCTCGCGGAGCGCGTGCAGGTAGGCCGGGTCGAGCGGCACTTTGCCCCAACTTGCCCCCGTGGGTTCGAGGATCACCGCCGCCACGTCGCCACGTCCCAGCAATTCATCGGCTGCGACGGCGTCTCCCGGCGGCGCCAGCACCACCTGATCGGCCAATTCGCGCAGCACGCCGGGCGACGGCGAACCGTCGAAGTTGCCGGAAACTCCGAAGGCCGCATGATCGTGCCAGCCATGGAAGTGGCCCAGCAGCCGCATGATCTTTGGCCGGCCGGTGAAAGCCCGCGCGAGGCGCAGGGCCAAGAGCGTGGCCTCGGTGCCGGAACTGGTGAACCGCACCCGCTCGGCCGAAGGCACAAGCTGTTGCACCAGTTCCCCCCAGCGGACCTCGAGCTCATGGCAAGCGCCGTAATGCGTGCCCAGGGCGACCTGTTTCTGCACCGCCGCGACGATCGCCGGCGGGCTGTGCCCCAAGAGGAGCGCGCCGTGGCCGCCCGAATAGTCGACGTACTCGTGGCCATCGAGATCCCACTTGCGCGAACCCTGAGCCCGCGCCATGTAAAGCGGGTAGGGGCTGAGCCGCCGGGCGTCGTGCGTGATGCCGCTGGGAAACACACTGCGGGCACGCTCGGCCCAGCGGCGCGACTCCGGCGTACGCCGCAAATACTCCCGCACGATCGGGGAATCGGAGAAGGTCATTGGAGCACGCTCGGAGGACGGAGAGTGGTGAACGCGCAAAAACTGGGGGCTCGCCTTGCGGCTCGACCCCAGCCACCCGGTCGCCTGACTTCGGCTAGCGCCAAGCCAACCAGACGAGCGCGACGATCCACAGCGCCACCAGCACGGCCATGGTGGCCAACAGCCAGGGGCGCTTGCGCGGCGGATCGACCCGCGGCCGCGGGGGCGCCGCGCTGCTCATGATTCTTGGGCCGTGATCTGGAACGCGCCGGTCAGGCCTTCGTCGAAGTCGAACACGTCGTCGAAGTCGGCCCGCTTGTCGTCCTTGGTCTTCTTCATCTGCCCGATCTTGATCAGGTTGAACACGATCTCGCCAAAGTCGCCCGTGTTCGTCACGCCCCAGTTGTTGAACACGGTCTTGGCCAGATAGCCGTATTGCTCGAGGGCATAGAGCCGGATCGCCTCGCAGAGCTCCTGCCCGGTGAGATGCCGCTCGGCGCCCTGCTTGGGCTTGCGGGGCTTCTTGCCTTCCTCGGGCGTCTTGGCGGCGGCCCCCAGGCCCAGGTTCTCGTGCGCGTACTTGAGCGCCTCGAACACGAACACATAGGCGTCGAGCTTGTAGCGATTGTCCTGCCGCAACAGATCGGCCAGTGGGTGCGAAGGGTCGAGCATGGGTCTTGGCGAGCGAGGTCGAGGGGAGGCGGTCAGTTGCCGCGGCGGCCGCGAGACAACACGGTAAGCACTTCGTCGGCGTCGATCAACACGCGGCGATGGTCTTCGGTTTCGACGAGCAGTTGGCTGGCCAGGATTTCCTGCGCCAGCACCCGCGCCCGTCCGGTCTTGGTCACGATGTCGGCGCCCACAGGGGGCAAATCGCGCTGCAGCTCCTCGTAGGTGTCGTACTCATACCGTAGACAGCACTTGAGCCGGCCGCAACGCCCCGAAATCTTGGTCGGGTCGAGGGTGGCCTTCTGCAGCTTGGCCATCTTCATCGACACCGGCGGCATCGCCGAGAGGTGCGTATTGCAGCAAACCGGCTTGCCGCAGTCGCCATAGTCGGCCAGCAGCTTGGCCTCGTCGCGAACGCCGATTTGCCGCATCTCGATGCGGGTATGGAACTCCTCGGCCAGCAGCTTCACCAGTTCGCGGAAGTCGACGCGGTTCTCGGCCAGGTAGTAGACCACGATTCGCTCGCCGCCGAACAAATGCTCGACGTCGACCAACTGCATGGCCAGCCCCAGCCGTTCCACCACCTGGCCGCAGGTTTCGAACTCCCCCCGCTCCACGGCCCGTAGCCGAGAGACTTCGACCCGGTCGTCGCCCGTCATCCCGCGCAGCACTTGGCCGCGGCCCGGGTTGTCGAGATGTGCGAGCGCCTCGTCGGTCGCCTCGCAGAGGATTTCGCCCGCCTCGAGGCCGCGCTCGGTGCGGGCGATCACCTGGGCCCCACGCGGAAACGATTCGCCCTGGCTCGAGCCGAACACCCCCAGCACGCGCATCGACCCATGGCGGACGACGTATTTGGGCATAAGGCGCGGACGACGAGGGCAAGGCGGCTAACGAAGAATCGCCGGTCTTCCTGAACCGGCGACGATCCTAGTATATCGCCCCGTTTCGCGGCCCGCCAAGGCAGATCGCGCGGCGGTTGCGGGGCCGTCGGCGGGCCACTACGATGCCGCTGGGGCGCGTTTTGGGCAGCGTTTCGGTCGGGCCCCTCGGGAGTCTCCATGGCCAAACGGCCTCTCATTGCGATCGACATCGGCAACACGCGGATCAAGCTCGGGGAGTTCTCGGCGCTCGAGGCCGAGGGGTTACCGGCGCCTGGTCGGCAGCTTGCGCTGCCGGTCGAGCCGTGGTCTGCGGCGCCGCTCGGCGCATGGTTGCCGCACGAAGGGGAATTCTTGATCGCCAGCGTGTTTCGCGCCGCCACCGAGCGGCTGACCGGCTGGTTGGCGGAGCAACGCCCGAACGCTGCCGTCCGAACGCTCAGCTTTCGCGATCTGCCGCTGGAGGTCGACCTCGAGCACCCCGAACTAGCGGGGCTCGATCGCCTGGCGGCGGCGGTGGGCGCCAATCGCCTGCGCACGCCAGGCCGCGCGGCGGTGGTAATCGACGTTGGCACGGCGATCAAAGCCAATCTACTCGACGAGCAGGGGGTGTTTCGCGGCGGCGCGATCTTACCAGGCCTGGCGATGAGCGCTCGCGCGATGCACGAGTTCACCGATCTGCTGCCGCTCCTCCCCTATGAAGAACTGGCCGAAGCGCCCTCGGCCGTGGGGCGCTCCACGGCGCCCGCCATGCGCTCGGGTCTCTTTTGGGGCGCCGTCGGGGCGATGAAGGAACTCATCGCCCGGCTCGGGGGTGAGCGCGATACGGTCGACGTGTTTCTCACCGGCGGCGCGGCCCCCGGCGTGGCGAAGCTGCTCGGCCCCGACGTGCGCTACGTTCCGCATCTCACGCTGGCCGGCATCGCGCTTGCATCGACGGCCGCGCCGGGCGACGATCGATGAGTCACGCCCGGCCGCAGGTGGTCCAGCTTACGCCGCCTGGGCGGGGCGCGGTGGCGAGCTTGCGGCTGCTCGGTCCGGAAGCGGCAGTGCGTGCGGCTGCCTGCGTGCGGCTCGCCAGCGGGAAGCCCCTCGCCAATCAGCCGATGCGGCGGATTCTGTTCGCCCACTGGGGCGATGCGCCGAGCGAAGAGGTGGTGCTCAGCCGCTTGGCTGAGGATGTTGTCGAGGTGCACTGCCACGGCGGCAAGGCGGCCGTCACGCGAATTCTCGAGCAACTTCGCGGCGTCGGCTTCGAGGTCGTGCCTTGGCAAGGCGCCGTCATCCAAGGCGAAGATCCAATTGCCGCGAGCGCTCGGATCGCCCTGGCCTCCGCCCTCACGCGGCGGACCGCAGCAATTCTGCTCGACCAAGCCAACGGCGCCCTCACCCGCGAACTCGAGCGGATCGCGGCCCACCTGCACCGCGACGAACTGGCCGAAGCGCGTTTGCTGCTCGACGCGCTGCTGACGCGGGCGCCCGTGGGCCTGCGGCTCATGCGCCCCTGGCGCATCGTCCTGCGGGGGGCGCCCAATGTCGGCAAGAGCAGCCTGGCCAATGCACTCCTGGGCTACGCGCGGGCGATCGTCGCTGCGACGCCGGGCACCACGCGCGACGTTGTCACCGCCGGGGCTGCGCTCGCCGGTTGGCCGGTGGAACTCGCCGACACCGCCGGCGAACGCCACTCCGCAGATCCGCTCGAGCAGGCCGGCATCGCCAAGGCACAGGCCGCGGCCCAGGACGCCGACCTGGTGCTCGACGTGCTCGACGCACGCGACCACGCGCGTGTCCTCGACCCGGCGCGACCGGCGCTACGCGTGTTCAACAAAGTAGATTTGTTGCCGGCTGGAGCTCCGTTGCCTGGAGAGATCGCGGTCAGCGCACGCACCGGGCAAGGCTTGCGCGCGCTCGAGCAAGCGATCGTCGACGCGCTCGTGTCCGCGCCCCCGCCGCCGGGAACGGCCGTGCCGTTTCTCGCCGCGCAGGTCTCTGCTCTCGAATCTGCCCGCGCCGCGCTCCGCGCCGGCGATCTGTTGCGCGCAGCGGATCACATCGCGCAGGTGAGCGGCAGGCCGCGATAAGGCCTTCGCCTACTACATCTCCTTGCCCAGTGCGTGGGCCACCTTGCGGCACAGCGCCATCGTTTGGGCGAACTGCTCGGGGTTGAGCGATTGATAACCGTCGGACATGGCGTGCTGCGGATCGGGGTGGACTTCGAGGATCAGCCCGTCGGCGCCGGCCGCCACGCTGGCCGAGCTCATCTCCGGCACCATGTACGTGTGCCCCGTGCCGTGGCTCGGATCGACGACCACCGGCAGGTGCGTCTTCTGGTGCAGGTAGATCACCGTGGCGAGCGGCAAGGTGAAGCGCGTGTGCGCTTCGAAGGTGCGGATGCCGCGCTCGCAGAGCATGACGTCGGGGTTGCCGGCGTCGAGGATGTATTCGGCCGCCAGCAGCAACTCCTCGAGCGTGGCCGCGGGGCCGCGCTTGAGCAAGACGGGCCGGCCCGCCTGACCCACGGCCTCGAGCAGCCGGTAGTTCTGCATGTTGCGGGCGCCAATCTGCAGCACGTCGGCGTATTTGGCGACGAGCGGCACGTCTTCGGTGGCGAGCACCTCGGTGACGACGGCCAGGCCGGTTTCTTGGCGAGCGGCGGCCAGCAATTCGAGGCCTTGCTGCTTGAGCCCCTGGAAGCTGTAGGGGCTGGTGCGCGGCTTGAACGCCCCGCCGCGGAGCGCCGTGGCGCCGGCCGCCTTGACGGCGCGGGCGCTCGACATGATCTGCTCTTCGCTCTCCACCGAGCAGGGGCCCGCGATCACGCCCACGCGTTTGCCGCCGACGCTCAGGCTGCCGGCGCGGACTTCGGTGCGCTCCGGCTTGAGCTCGCGGCTGGCCCGCTTGTAGGGGGCCAGGATAGGCAGCACCTCGTCGACCGAGGGCCCCGTTTCCAGCGTTTCCTTCACGCCGTTGCGTTCTTCGCCCACGGCGGCGATCACCGTGCGTTCGACCCCCACGATGACGTGGGGCTTGAGACCTAGCTCTTTGACGCGCTGGACCATGTGTTCGATCTCCGCCTGCGTTGCGTCTTTACTCATGACCACGATCACGGGCGTCGACTCCTTGTTGGGGTTGGTGTGTCTTAGGGACTGCTGTCTGGCAACAAAAAAAGCCCCGAAGGACCACGCGGGTCTCGGGGCTTGCTATTCGTCGCTTCTCGGAGGGGGCTTACAAACCCTCTCCGGCCCCGCGACCCAGCGGGCTAAAGTAAAACCAAAAGCGGGTCGCGGCGGCGTTGAGCATGCAACTATTCTGTACAGGCGCGCCCGCGGTTGCAAGGGCCGAGCGCGCTCCAACCGGCCCAAAGCGCGGGGCGAAGCGCGCTTATTGGCCGGAATTGACGAGATTTCGGTCCGGCGTTCCTGCGCGGCGACCCGTCAGGTCCCCCAGGGCCACGCGCGCCCGCGGCCAAAACCAGCGGGCGCCGATAGCCCATTTCCGCCAGGTCGCTAGGCGAATGCGGGGCCCAAACACTTGCCCGTCGCGGCGTTCGATTTCCCGCAGCAGGCTGCGATAGGTGGAGAGCATGGCCCCGAACACCGGCCGACCGTCGTCCGACAGCCGCTCGGCAAGTGCGGCGCCCCGGCGGTAACACTCAGCGGCGCGCTCGATCTCGAACCGCAGCAAGAGGCGCAGGCGCTCGTCGACCACGCCCGCCCGTAAATCGTTGGGCGTGTAGCCGAACCGGGCGAAGTCCTCGAGCGGCAGGTACACGCGCCCCATCGCCGCGTCTTCTTGCAGGTCGCGGAGAATGTTGGTGAGTTGGAAGGCCAAGCCGCACTGATGCGCGAGATCCAGGCTGTGCTCACTCTCGTCGAACCCCCAGACGTACAGGCACGCCTGCCCCACGACCGAGGCGACGCGGCGACAATACTCCTCGAGTTCGGCGAACGTGGCGTAGGTCCGCGGCGTCAGATCCATCTCCACGCCGTCGATCACCGCCAGCAGGTATGCAGGCGGAATGCGAAACCGCGCCACCGTGTCGGCGAGGGCCGGAAAATAAGCGTCGGCGAACTGGCCAACGAGCGCCCCGTGAAAACTCTGGCGCAGCGCCGCCAGATTCGCGCGGCGCGTTTCCACCGGTTCGCCGGAATCTCCCAGGTCGTCGGCCCGCCGCAGGTAGGCATAGAGCGCGCACATCGCAAGCCGCTTCGGCCGTGGCAACAGCCCAAAGGCGCCGTAGAAGTTCGACTGCGCCTCGCGGGCCAGCGTTTGGCAAGCGGCGTAGCTGCGGGCAAGCTCCACGTTCATCGGCGGGCCTCCCGGCGACTAGGGCGCGTGCGCCACCAAGCATGCAGCAGCAGCGCAAGCTGCTTGCGAGCTGAAACCTTGGGGCGGCCGTTCCACACGTCGCCGCCACGGCGCTCGATCTCGGCGAGGATCGCCAGACCGCCGCTCGCGAACATTTGCACGTCCACCTGCAGATCGTGCGGCAGCAGCGCCACCAGCGGCTGCCCCGCGAGCAGCATGCCGCGGGCCCGTTCGACCTCGTGGAGCACTAAGCGCCGCAACTCCGGCGTCGCCCTCTCGGCCGCGAACAGACCCTCGGAGCAGCCGAAGCGCTCGAGCGACTCGCGCGGCAGATAGATGCGGCCCCGCCGCCAGTCGCCGGCCACGTCCTGGCAGAAGTTGGCCCATTGCAGGCCGGAACAAAGGGCGTCGCTCAGCGCTGCCCGCTCGGGCGAGAACGCCCCGCCGAGGTAAAGGACGATGCGGCCGACCGGATCGGCCGAGCGCCGGCAGTAGTCGAGCAGATCGGCGGCGGTGTCGTAGCGCGTCTTCACCTGGTCCTGGCGAAAGGCCGAGAGCAGGTCGGCGAAGGGAGTGGCCGGGATGGCGAACCGCGCCACCGTATCGGCTAGGGCGACGAACACCGGGTGCGTCGCCTGCCCCTGATAGCACAACCGAAGCTGCTCGCCCCACCATTCGAGCAGTTCTAGGCTGCGGGCAGAGTCGCTGGTTTCGTCAGCCAGGTCGTCGGCCCAACGGCAGTAGGCGTAGACCGAGTAAAAAGGCGTCCGCAAACGTCGCGGCAGCAGCAGGCTAGCGACGACGAAGTTCTCGTAGTGGCTTGTCGCCAGCCGTCGGCAATACGCCTGCGCTTCGGCCAAGCTCGGCGTCGACCCCGCCGCGCCGTCGGGCCCGTAGAGGGCAAGCTGGTCGGCGAAGGAAGCGTTCGGCATGGCAGGCAGATCTTCGTGGCCGGCACATTCCGTGTGCCGAAAGCGGAAGCGGCAAAAGAGCGGAAGACACGTGTTGCCCGGGCGGCAACTTATTTCTTCTGATGCCGCTGCTGGTAGCGGCGGCTAGCCTCGGCCAGGGTGGCGCGCTCCCGCGCCGTGAGGCTGGCCTCACCCTGGCGGCCGATCTTCTCGAGGATGGCGTCCACTTCTCCCTCGAGCGATTCCTCGGGCGCCTCTCGGTGGACCTTGAGCTTCGGCCCGCGGGGCAGCCGCCGGCTAAGCCAGGCCGGCGTCGAAAGCCGCCCAAGATTCCAGCCAAAGCGGTAGTACAGGAAGCCGTAGGCGACGCCGGCCAGATGGGCCATGTGCGCCACGTTGTCTTGCTGCTGCATCGCGCCCATCAGGTCGAGCACGACGTAGAGCGCCATCAGCAGCCAGGCCGGCACCGGAATGATAAAGCTGAGCAAGAACGTGCGCCGGGGGTAGTGCATGACGTAGATCATCATGACGCCCATCACGGCGCCCGAGGCCCCGATCATGACGCTGCGCGGATCCCAATAGCCCTCGGTCAAGAGCCACACCAGCCCGGCCACCACGATCGTGGTCAGGTAGACGCGGAGGAACTCGGCCGGACCGTAGATGGCCTCCACGTCGCGGCCGAAGATGAACAGCGCAAACATATTCAGCAGAATATGCATCACGTTGTGCGGATCGTGGGCAAATCCGTAGGTGACCAGTTCCCAGACCTGCCATTGCGTGCGGAACAATCCGCCGTGCAGGGCCAGCAGTTGAGTGCTCAACTTTCCCTCGGCCACGATGTCGGCCAGGAAGATCACCACGTTGATGGCGATCAGCGTGCTCACCATGCTGCCGCCGATCGTCGGCCAAGAGCGCGGCTCGTCGCGGTAGTAGTCGCGGTCGTAAATGCCCATGGGAATGCGCGAAGAAGTTGGCCGGCCAGCGGGGGAGTGAGCGACGGAGGTTGCAGGAATTGTAGGCCGCGGGCCGAAGATCGCCGAGACCGCCCTCCTGCTGCTTGAATTCTCCCGGCCAGGGCTGTCGTTTGTCCAGCCGAACCCGCGGGATTCCAGCAGGCTTTGTTTCGCCGGCCCCAGGCTAGCTTCACGCGGCCGGAGAAACGCTTACGAAGCTTGCGCCGCTTCCCAGGCAACCTGCTGGAGTTGGCGGGCTTGGTCGGCCGGCAGCTTGGCCAGATCGCCGCCGAGCCCCTCCGGGCTCTCGCCGAACAACGTGGCGAGGAACACGCAGGCAGCCAAATACGTGCCGGCGGACGTGGGGTGGCTGTTGTCCTTGTCGTGCAGTTCCGGCTCGTCGTACTTGTGCAAGTACTGCTCCCAGGCCACGCCGGCCGGCACGACGAGCGCGTTCAGTTCTTTACCGATCTCCTCGTAGGCCGCGGTGATCGCCGCCTGGGCTTCGGGTGTGTGGCGGCGGGCCCAGGTGAGATAGAGCACGGTCCGCGCGCCCGCCGCTTGGATCGCGGCGTCGAACAGCCGGACGCTCTCGTGCATTCGCGGGGCGCTCTTGATCGGTAGCGTGCTCTGCTCCTGAAGGACCACGTGCGTGAACTGACCGCTGGAAATTGCCTCGGTGGCGGCGCCCGCGTTCCAATGTCGCTTGAGCGGAGCGCCGCCGGCGCTGATCAACTTGTGCCGCACCGCCTGGCCCCGCTCGGCGGCCAGCTTCTCCAGCATGCCCGGCAGGTTGTTGCGGGCCGTGAAGCTGTTGCCGATGAACAGCAGCTTCAGCTCAGAGGTCGATTTGGCTTTCTTGGCCATGGCGGAGTTCTTGGAAGGGTTGAGCACGCAGGCTGAAATCCTGCGCCACGAAGTCGGCTCAAAGTGGCACAGGCTTCCAACCAGTGAAAGTAACCGCCCGGGTTTTGCCCAAGGGCTACGGAGCCGTCCGGAGCTTGGGTTTCGTCCCAGGCTTGTCCCCCTGAAGTTGGGAAACCAGCCAGTCGAGCCCCTCGAGGTTGTCCAGCAGCCGCTGCTCCACGTCGTCCTGGGTATGTCCGATGATGCCGATCGGGCCCTCGTAGCCGGAAGCGACGATCGTCTTCAGCAAGTCGAGATCGTGCTCGCCTTGCCCGAGCGGGAGAATCTTCTTGCCCCGCCGCTCGCCGTCGGCCGTCATGCCGTTGAGGTTTACGCAGAACAGATACGGCTTCATGGCCGCCAGCGCTTGCGGGAAGCGCTCGACGTGATCGTGGCCGTGATGCAGGTTGTAGACGATTCCTACGTGATCGGCGCCGTGCTCGCTCCGCAGCGCCTCGCACACGGCGACCAGGTTCTCGGGTTCGCCGCCCCAGCCGCCGTGATTGTAGAGGCCGAGCTTCAGACCCGCCTTGCGCGTGCGCTCGACCGCCGGCAGCAACTCGGCCACCGCTTGGCGGACGCGTTCTTCGTGGCTCCCCTCGCTGGGGTTAGGGGGCATCAGCCAGATTTGCGGATGGAGACCGTGTTTGGCGAAGAGGCGGAACGCCTCGTCGTGCAGCCCCCAGAAGGAGAAGTACTCGAGCCCGTGCTTTTGGTACTCGAGAATCTCCTGCTCGAAGCTCGGCACGTGCTCGTCGCGCCAATCGTAAGCCACCTTGGTGAAGCCGAGCCGCTGCAGCATCCCGGCCCGTTCGGCGGGGCCCCGCTGCTTGGCGTCGAACGGCACGATGCACCAGGCCACCAGGTTGGGGCGGCCGAACAGCGCGCTGGCAGGTCTCGCGGCGGGCTCGGCTGCCCTCAAAGGACCGGCAGAAAGGGCGAGTAAGACCGCTGCCGCCAGCGCCCGCTTGGATCTCGGAACCGCAGAACGCCACATGGAAAGGACTCGCCTTGGGACAAAACCGGGTGTGGGGGACGTCCGCTCCCGCCTGCTGGGCAATATAATACCCGGTCGGGCCGGCCGCGGCAGCCGGCCTCATCGATGACAGATACGCGCAAGCGCTCAGGTGTTCATGAGTTTGATCGAAGCGGCGCACGAACAGGAAACCTCGGCGGCCCTGCCTGCTGCGCCGGGGTCGGGAGATGCGCGGCCGCCGTCGCTGCCGGTCGTCGCGCCGCAGAACAACCCCGGGGCCGGCATCGACTACGGGCTGTTCCTCGATTGCGTTCATTGCGGCCTCTGCACCGCCGCCTGCCCCACCTACGTGGAACTCGGGAACGAAAACGACAGCCCGCGGGGGCGGATCTACCTGATGCGGAGCGTGACCGACGGCCGGCTCGCACTCAACGATCAGGTGCGGGGCCATCTGGAGCTGTGCCTCGACTGCCGGGCCTGCGAAACCGCGTGCCCCTCCGGCGTGCAGTATGGCAAGCTCATCGAGCCGTTCCGCGTGGCGATGGAGCAAGCGGCGGGGCCCGACGCCAAGTCGAACGACTGGTTCCACAAGGTCATCCTCTTCGGGGTGTTCCCCTATCCCGAGCGGATGCGCAAGCTACTTAAGCCGGCGCGCTGGGCACAGCGGCTCGGGCTCGTGCGGCTGGCCGAAGCCAGCGGCGCCTTGCGGTTGCTCCCGCCGCGGTTGCGGCAACTCGTCGGCATGTTGCCGCCGCCGCAGAAGGCCCTGCCGGAGCTGCCCGAGGTGTTGCCGGCCAAGGGCCGGCGGCGAGCGCGGGTGGCGCTCTTTAGCGGCTGCGTGGCCGACGCGATGTTTCGCCCCACGAACTGGGCGACTGTCCGCGTGCTGCAGGAGAACGGCTGCGATGTCGTCGTGCCGCGCGAGCAAGGCTGCTGTGGAGCGATTCACTTTCATGCTGGCGCGAGCGAACCGGCGCGGGCCTTTGCCGATCAGAACCTGGCGGCCTTCGACTACGAAGGGGTCGACGCCGTGATCGTGAACGTGGCTGGCTGCGGGGCCATGCTCAGGGACTATGGCCACCACTGGCACGACGCGGCGCAGCCCGCGCGCGAGCGTTTTGCCGACAAGGTGCGCGACGTCAACCAGTTCCTCGATGAACTCGGCCTGGTTCCTCCGACGGGCGAACTGCGGCTCAAGGCCACCTATCACGACGCTTGCCATTTGGGGCACGCGCAAAAAGTGACCGAGGCGCCGCGGCGGTTGCTTGCCCAAATCCCCGGCCTTGACCTCCGCGAGCTGCCCGAGACCGAACTCTGCTGCGGCGCGGCCGGCACGTACAACCTGACCCAGCCGGAGATGGCTGGGCGTCTCAGCCGAAGGAAGCTGAAGAACATCGTGAGCACGGGCGCCCGCGTGGTGGTGACCGCGAACGCCGGCTGCCTGCTGCAGATCGCCCGCGAGGCGCGGCAGCAAGGAGAGCGCTTGGCTGTGGTGCATCCGATGGATCTGCTCGACCTGAGTTACCGCGGCGAACAGCTCGAGCTCTAAGTCTGGTCCCCTCTCCCTGTGGGAGAGGGCTAGGGTGAGGGGCGGAGAGGATCGCTTCCTGCCTCGACTGCCAGCCGCAAAACGGGCCAGAATCTTGGCGGCGCGATCGCGTCAATCGATTCAACCCACCCTCCTTCCCGCGGCCACACGCTACGCTTTTCTCGAGCGGCCGGAACGCCGCGAAACCACCCGCTTCCGGGCCGCGCGGAACGGATCTCTAGCCGCGTGGTTCGGACCAACGCCTCAACTACGAGGTCAGCTCGCATGGGCGCCGAACCGTGGCAGTATTTCGTTCCGCACCGTACCGACTTGCAAGCCGCGCTCGAGGAGCTCAAAGAGCAGGAGTTCCGCGCCGGCCGCTACCGCTATAGCGAAGAAGGGCCGCAGTCCATCGATGAAGCCCGCGACATCGCCGACGCCGATGGCACGGCCTCGATCCTCGACATCGACCGCGTCGATGCGCAGCCCGACTTCGGCGTGGTGACGCCGCTCACCACCGGGCAACTGCTCGCCCTCTTCGGCACCGATAAGCCGACGCGCGACCTCGTCGAGGCGTGCGACGACCTCTACGAAGACATCGAACGGGGCCAAGGCGTCGTCTGCCGGGTGTACAAGCACGGCCAGCCCAGCGAACTGTGTTTCACCGGCTATTCCTACGATTGAACCTGAGCAGGAGAACGCCGCCATGGGGCAAGAACTGAGCACGGCCAAGTACTACGAGCAGGTTCAAGCGGAAACGCCACGGGCGACGTCTCCCGCGCCGCGCGGCGGGCGCACGGAGCCGCAACCGCCGCCGCCCAGTGGCTCGCATCTCGAGCTACTCACGCGGCGGGCGACGCCAGTGATCGCCGTTTGCCTGATCGCCGGCGCGGGAATGGCGCTGTGGTTGAATCGCCAGGAGCTGTCGGCCGACGCCCGCTACGCCGGGGAGCGCACGAACGCGCTCAACTTCATGCTTTGGCTGGGGGGCAGCGACAAGACCATGAAGGACGTGGTCCTCGAAGTCCAGCGGCAATCGGCGGCCGAGGTGCAGAGCCAGCTCGGCGCTCCCTCGGCGCTCGAGGGCATGGACCTCAGCAATACCGACTGGTCGACCTTTTCGCAGAGCGTCAACCCCGGCGTCGCGGTGGGCGCGGGCTCTGGGAAAAAAACCGGACGCAATCCGTCGAAACGGTAGTCCTCATTGCCCGACGCGACGGAGCAGCTAGTCCTGCCCGGCGAACTGCTTGACGTAGGCCCGGCGGGCGAAGCGGTCGGTCATGCCGGCCAGGTAGTCGGCCACCGTGCGTTCGAGCCCCCAGGCCTCTAGGCGGGCCTGGAAGCGGGGCGGCAGGCGGTGGGGGTTGCGGCAAAAACCGTCGAACATTTCCCGCAACGACGCCTGGGCTCGCGCCCGCATGCGCAGCACGCGCGGATGCCGGTAGACCCGGCGGTAGAGAAAGCGTTCGAGTTCGGCTTTGGGCTCGGCCAGAGCCACGCTAGGCCCCGCGATCGGGGCCGCCGCGCGAACCGCGGCGAACGACTGTACGCCCGCGGCCGCGAGCCGGCGGCGGCTTTCGGCCACCAGGTCTCCTACCTGCCAGTCGATCAGCTCGTGCAGCACGGCGCGGCGGAGTTCTTGATCGTCGAGCGCCGCAAAGCGCAAGCGCACGCGGCCGGCCGCCTCGCGCCACAGCGGCACCGCCAGCAACTCGTCGAGCCGCAGGAGCCCCAGTTCGAGCGCGTCGTCGGCGTCGTGCGTGTCGTAAGTCACGCTGTCGGCCGCGTCGACGACCTGGGCTTCAAGGAGCGGGCGCAGGGAATTCACCGCGCCCCGCACGGCCCGCGTCCGCTGACCCTCGAGCACCTCCGCCGAGAGATTCAAGCCGGGAAAACTTGGGTAGCGCATTTCGAGCACTTCGACCAGCCGCAGCGCGTGGGCATTGTGGTTGAAGCCGCCATGGCTCTTTAGACATTGATTGAGCGTGTCCTCGCCGGCGTGGCCGAACGGGGGATGGCCGATGTCGTGCAGCAGGGCCAGGGCTTCGACCAGGTCCTCATTCAGCCGCAGGGCGCGGGCCAGCGTGCGGGCGACCGAGGCGACCTCGAGGGTGTGCGTCAGCCGGCTGCGGTGATAGTCGCCCCAATTGCCGGTGAAGACCTGCGTTTTGTGGGCCAAGCGGCGGAAGGCCGCGCTATGGACGATGCGGTCGCGGTCGCGCTGGAACGGCCCGCGGTAAGAATGCAGCGGCTCCGCGTGCTCCCGCCCGACGCTCGCCACGCTCGGAAAGGCGTACGCCGCCAACAGCCCCGCCTCTCGCTGCTCGAACCCCAATTCCGCGCTCACGCCTGAATTCCCTTGCCGATCTCACTACAGAGAATGCCCCTGGCCAGCCTATTCTACGCCGGCGCTGGTCTAAAGACCGACAGCAATTCGGCTTGCGCACGGGAAATCCCGAGGGAAGCCGCGCCCGTGCCCGCCTTCGGCAACTTGACAGCCCTCCGGGGGCCGGGTTAATTGTTATTCACCCGTAACACACGGCTGTTTCGGTCCGCCCAATCCCCGACCCACCCCGGGGCGGACCCCTTGGGTCCACGGCTGGACCTCTCGTTTACTCCCCGCAGTCGAAGAGGAGCTCCCTCGCAATGCGCAAGTTGTGTCTGGCTTTGTTGCTGCTGATCGGCACCGCGTGGAACGTGCTGGTGAACATTCAGCCGGCCGAGGCCATCGATCCGTTCTGGAAGCAGTTTCAGGCTCGCTATATCAAGGCCGAGCCCAAGACCGAGGAAGAGAAGGCCTTCGCCGAAGCCGCCTCGGAGAAGAACACGGACACCGGCAAGTGCTGGATTTGTCACGTGAAGGGCAAGAACAACAGCAAGAAGCTGCGCAACAACTACGGCCAGGAACTGGCCAAGCTGCTCGACAAGAAAAAGTTCAGCGCGGGCCGCCTGAAGCGTGAGAAGGAAGCCGCCGAGAAGGAAATCCAGGAGGCCTTCGCCAAGGTCGAGAAAATGCACGTCGACCCGGAAGACGAAAAGAGCGAGCTCTACGGCGACCGCATCGCCGCCGGCAAGGTGCCCGGCGATCAAAAGGTGGCCGGCGCCGAACCGGGGGCTGACGACGATCCCACCGAGAAGGAATAGCCGCAGCCGACGCGGTCCAAAACAATCCGCGTTCGCCCATGCTCCGCCGGGAGCATGGGCTTTTTCTTGCGCTACTCCGGCTTCGCCAGCGTGCAGGCGAACTCGAACCGCACCGCCACCTTGCCGCCGCAACTCACCTTGGCCTTGAGAAAGAAGGCGTCGGCCAGGCGTTCGGTGAGGTCGACTTCGAGCTCGATCGTTTCGCCCGGCCGGACCATGCGTTTGAAGCGCACGTCTCCCATCCGCGTGGCCACCGGCACGCCGCCCCCTTCGCCTGGCACGTGCCGCGCCAGCAAGATCGCCCCGGCCTGCATCGCCGCTTCACACAGCAGCACGCCCGGCACAAGGGGAAACTCAGGGTAATGGCCGGCGAAAAAGAACTCGTCGCCGGTGAACGTCTTCCGGCACTCGATGTGGGCGTCGTCCTGGGCGACGATTTCGTCGACCAGCAGGAACGGCGGACGGTGCGGGATCGCGGCGTAAATCGCTTCGCGGCTCATGCAATCGGGGGTTCGGCGCTGTGTAGACGAAGGTGCTAGCGGGCCGGGCGATTCCGCCAGTCGATGCCCGACATCTTGGCCAGGGCAATCTCCAAGGCGTGCGTGCCGTCGCGGCTGTGGCCTTGGGCCGCCAGCGAAATGTAGAGCTGCTGCGCAAGCGCGAGCCCCGGTAAGCACAGGTTCATCCGCCGCGCTTCGGCTAGCGCGATGCCCATGTCCTTGATGAAGTGCTCCACGAAGAAGCCGGGATCGAAGTTGCCGGCGATGATCCGCGGCCCAAGATTCGCGAGCGACCAACTGCCCGCGGCGCCGGGAGCGACCGATTTGAGCAGCGTCTCCAGATCGAGCCCCGCGCGGTAGCCGTAGAGCAGGCCCTCGCAGACGCCGATCATGCCCGAGGCGATGAGCACCTGATTGGCCACCTTGGCGTGCTGCCCCGCGCCGGCGGGGCCTTGGTGCACGATCGTCTTGCCCATCGTTTCCCAGCAGGGCTGCAAGGCCTCCACGACTTCGGCCTCGCCGCCGATCATGATCGACAAGCGGGCTTCGCGGGCCCCCACGTCGCCGCCCGAGACCGGCGCGTCGACGGCGTGCTTCTTCTGTTCCTGGGCGAGCTTGGCGATTTCCACGGCGAGCGAAGGCTCGCTCGTCGTCATGTCCACGACGATGCCGCCGGGCTTGAGTCCCGCGAGCGCGCCCTCCGGGCCGAGGATCACGCCGCGGACGTCGCTCGGATAGCCGACGATCGAGAAGACCACATCGGACTGGGCGGCGACTTCGCGCGGCGAGTCGGCCCAGCGAGCGCCCTTGGCCACCAGATCGTCGGCCTTCGAGCGGGTGCGGTTATAGACCGAGACGGCGAACCCCTTGGCCAGCAGATGCCCGCACATGCTGCGGCCCATGACGCCGGCGCCGAGCCAGCCCAACCGCGTTTCGCCTGGAGTTACGCGTGCGATCGCCATCTTCGAGACCCTTTGTTTCCGCCTAATGCGCCCGCGCCGGCATGCCACGCTCCGGCGCGGGGCTGAGATCGAGCGAGCGGCGCCGAGCCCCCCGGCGCGCCAAGAGGCGGCAGTATAGCGTTGCGCTGCGGGGCTGCGAAGCCACTAGCGCCAGCGACTCTCGGGGCGATTCAGAATCTCGCCGAGCAGAACCGCTTGCCGCACCCCAGCCGGGTCGCGCAGCATTTGAACGAGCGACGCGGCGGCTGAAGCCGGCTTGACCGCCGGGGCATCGGCTTCTTCGGTCTCCGCGCGAATGGCGCCGTCCTTCAAGCGGCCCAATTGATGATCGAACGTCTGATGGCGATGCCGTTCACGTTCGGCATCGCCGCGCTCGATCGAGGTGAGCCGGACATCCGCCGTGGCAGCTTGCTCCTCCGCGCGCTGGGCCAGAGTTTCCGCCAGTTGTCCTAATTTCCGCGGCTCGGCGCTGGGCGGGGTTGCAGCAGCCGCAACCGCGGGGCGCTCGGCGAGCGGCCGTCGGCGCTTGCGCGGCTGAGACTCTTCCGTCGGCCGCGCGAGCGTTGCGGGCGGAGCCACTTTCTGGCCCGTGCGTTGTTCCGCCGAGCGGCGGCGGAATTCCTCGACCTGGTCGCGCAGCGAACCATCCAGCGGGGCCGCCTGCGGAAGCGGTCGCGGCGGCGCCGCTACGGGGCGAACCGGACGGCGTTGCTGCGGTTGCCCCTTGCGCCCCAGCCAATTCGTGACAGCCCAGTAAAGAATGAAGAAGATCGGCGCAAGCGCCTTGATCAAGTCGACCCAATCGGCCGCGAGCAGGAGGGGAACACTGCCGAGGAACGCAAGCGACATGAGGACAGCGGCGATTGGCGCGAAGGGGATACGAAGCCTTAGCGGCGTCCGGCGGCGGAGCCCGGGGCTCGCTCCAGCCGGGTGATCGACTGCAGGTCGACCAGTTCGAACGACTCGTCGAGCTGATGGACCACGAGGGTGCGGTCTCCCGGCGAGAAACTGAGAAACTCCGGATGCCGCACGAGCACCTTGCGCCCGTCCGCCAGAATCAGGAGAAAGGGCACAAAGGGCGTGGCCCGCGAGAACTGGCGAATCTGTTCAGCATTCATCGCGACGAGCTTTCTTCACGGAAGATAAAAACGGCCTGCCCGCATGCCCCCTGGGGGAATTCTACCCCATGGTCGCGCTCGCCTGACCGCCGGCCCCGGCAATCGAGCGCCGCATATCGGTGTCTGCCTGAATATTACGCAGGCGGTAGTAGTCGGAAATGGTGAGCTTGCCGCTGCGGAACGACTCGGAGATGGCCAAGGGCACCTGCGCCTCGGCCTCGACCACCTTCGAGCGGCTTTCCTCGATCTGGGCGATCATCTCTTGCTCGGCGGCCACGGCCGCGGCCCGCCGCCCTTCGGCGCTCGCGCGGGCGACGCGCATGTCGGCCTCGGCCTGGTCAGCTTGCAGCCGAGCGCCAATGTTGTCTCCCACGTCGATGTCGGCGATGTCGATCGACACGATCTCGAACGCCGTTTGCGAATCGAGCCGGCGGGCGAGCACGGCCTTGGAGATTCGATCCGGATTGGCAAGCACTTCCAGGTGGCTCTCGGCCGAGCCGATGGCGCTCACGATGCCTTCGCCGACGCGGGCGATGATCGTTTCCTCGGTGGCGCCGCCGATCAAGCGATCGAGGTTCGCCCGCACGGTGACGCGGGCCTTGACCTTGAGTTGAATGCCGTTCTTCGCCACGGCGTCGAGCGAGTCGCGGGCGGCGCCCCGCGCAGGGCAATCGATCACCTTGGGATACACGCTCGTCTGCACCGCCTCGAGCACGTCGCGGCCGGCCAGGTCGATGGCCGTGGCCTTCTTGAAGTCGAGGTCGATCGTCTTGGCCTTACGCGCCGCAATGATGGCCCGGATCACGAGCGGCACCTTGCCGCCGGCCAAATGGTGCGCTTGCAGCGCCTTGCTGGTGATGCCCGTGTCGTCTCCCAGGCCCGCCTGCACCGCCATGATCTTGCTGCGCACGATCACGCGGGCGTTGACCTTGCGGAACGACATGCCGATCAGGTCGAAGATGCCGATCCCGGCGTTGCTGGAGACCGACTGGATCCAGAGGCGGAAATAGCTGGCCATGACGGCCACAATCACCAATCCGGCGAACAAGCCGAACAAGATGATCACGATCATCGCCACGCGATAGATGTTGCTCTCGTCGACCTGAGCCAGGAGGGACATTGCAAGATCTCGAGGTGGAAACAGTCCGATCGAACCCTACCCTAACGTGCCGGCGACCGCTACGCCAGCGGGTCGCTCAGCGGGTCGAGGCCCAACTGGTCGATCGACTGGGAAAGGATGTCGTCGCCCCGCGGGGCCGCCTCGGGGCGGGCCTCGTCGGCCGAGACAGGCCGCACCACGACCCGCGGGCCATGCACGGCCACCACCCGCACCGACGTGCCGGGCTCGATCGCCAGCCCTTCGCTGAGGGCGTCCACCGTCAGGCCGCCCACTTCGACCGCGCCGCTAGGGAGCATGAGCGACTTGGCCCGCCCTACCTGACCCACCAGAGCTCGCAGTTGCCGGCGATGCTCGTCGTCGGGCAACACGTCTGCCTCGCTTGGCGTTTGCAACAGTAATTGTTTGCCCACCGGCGTCTGAGGCAGGAGCTTAAAGGCCAGAATCAGCGTCACCGGCACGGCGACCATCGTCACGAGCACGAAAGCGAAGCCGGCCCGCGGGCCATGGTGGTAGAAGGCCATCGAGATCGAGACCAGAACCGAAATCGTGGCCAGGACGCCCAGGATTCCGCCCGAAGGGACGAAGATCTCGAGCATCACCAGGCCTAAGCCCAGCATCAGCAACAGGATGGGCCAGACCAAAGGGTTGAGCATCGGCTTTCCACGGGGCCAGACAACGCAGGACGGAGCACGCCGTCCTCATTTTACTCGTGCAGGCCACCGCTGCGCAAGCGGCCCGACTACGTCGCTCGCCGCTCGGCCGCCGCCGCGGCCCGTTCGACCTGGTCGAGCAGCATTTGCAGCGCGCTCGCCAGACTGGCGACCTGCGGCGCTTGCAGCAGGTTCAGATGATGCCCCGCGACCAAGTGGACGCGCAGCGCAGGCGTCCAGTGCCGCCATTCGCGCTCGGGCCGGCTCTTTACCTGCACCAGCGGCTCCGAGCCGAGCAGCAGATCGACGGTGCCGGGGAACGGCGTCGGCCGATAGTCGAGCGTGGCGTGCAGATTGTCGAGAAAGATATCGAAGATGCGCCGCGCCTGCTCCGGCTCGACGCCCGCCGGCAACACGCCCGAGGCGATGGCGCAGGGCAAGAAATCGCGGAAAACCGCCTCGCGGTCAAGCGACTCGAACTGATAGAGCGGCAGCGCCAGGTCGGAAAACACGGTCCGCAGCACGGCCACGGCGTGCAGAATGCCGGCGTCGATCACGGCCATCAGGCCAACCTCGCGCCCGGCGCGGAGCGCCTGGCAGGCCATTTCGTAGGCCACCAGGCCGCCGAACGACCAGCCCCCCAAGTGCAGCGGCCCGCTGGGGCACTCGCGCTGCACGGCCGCCAAGTATTCGGCCGCCAGCCCTTCCACCGTGTCTCGCGGGCCTTCGACCCGATCCACGGCCGTACCCCGATGCTGCAGCCCGTACACGGCTCGTCCGCCCAAAGCAGCCGCGAGCTCTCGGTAGCACGAGACGTTGCCGCCGCCTGGGTGAACAAGAAACAGCGGCGTCTTTTCGCCGGCGCCCAACTGCACCAGGGGCGACCAGTTGCCTTGCGTGCGCTGAGCCCGCAGCCCAACCGCCAGCCGCTCAACGCTCGCCAACTCGAGCAACCGGTCGGGCGAAAGGCGGATGCCCCAGCGCCGCTCGATGCCCAGCGCCAGGTCGAGCGCGCCCAACGAGTCGGCGCCCCCGCGAAACAGGTCTTCCGCGAGCGAAACGGAGCGGTTCAGCAAAGCCTCGGCCATGCACAAGAGTTCGGCCTGCAGAGCGTCGCTCGGGGCGGCTCTCCGGGGCGGCAGCTCATCCCCCGTGAGGACAGGCGGAGCGTCGTGCAAGGCGCTCAGCTCGCGGAGGGCCCGGCGGTCGACTTTGCCATTGGCGTTGCGGGGAAGTTCCGGACAGGCCTGCCACTCGGCCGGCGCCATGTAGGTCGGCAAGCAAGCGGCGACGTGTTCGCGCAGTTCTGCGAGGTCGAAGGTTGATCCGGAGCGCGGCGCAACCCAGGCGGCCAGCCGCCCGGGACGGCCGTTGCTTGGCACGAACACCACGGCGGCGTCAGCCACCGAGTCATGCGCCAGGAGCGCCGCTTCGATGTCGCCCAGTTCGATGCGCCGCCCGTTGAGCTTGATCTGCTGATCGGAGCGGCCAACGAATTCGAGCGCGCCGTCGGGCCGCTGCCGCACCAGGTCGCCCGTGCGATACATCGCAGGATGCACGGCATCCCGATCGAAGACGAAGCGCTCCGCCGTGAGCTCGGGGCGATTGCGGTAGCCCCGCGCAACACCGGGGCCGGCCACACACAATTCTCCCGGCTCTCCGGCCGGCACTTCGCGATCATCCGCGTCGAGCAGGTACACGCACGTTCCGGGCAAGGGCCGGCCGACGGGCACCGGCCCCGCCTCGCTGGGCAGGCACTCGTGGACCGTACACCACACGGTGGCTTCGGTCGGGCCATATTCGTTGAACAGCCGCACGTCCGGCAGTTGGCGGAAGTGCTTGGCCACGAGCGGCTCGGGGCAGGTTTCGCCCGCCACCACCACCTGGTGCAGCGCCCAGGGTTCGGTGAACGGAGCGCCTTGCCACTGCTCGAGCACCGAATTCCAGACGGCCGGAATGCACAGCAACGTGGAAATCCGTTCGCGGGCGATTAGGCCCGGCAGATCGGTCCACCCGGAGGGGCGGTCGCCGGCTGAGAGGACGAGCGAGCCGCCGCTGGCCAACGTCCAAAACAGCCCGGCTACCGAGCTGTCGAACCACAGCGGCGACAGCAATAGGAATCGACGCGCGGGACCGTAGTATTGAATGCGGGCCGCGTTCGAGTAGCTCAGGTTGGCGTGCGTCACCTCGACGCCTTTGGGCTCGCCTGTGGAGCCCGAAGTGTAGAGCACGTACGCCAGGTCGCCGGGCGTGGGCCCCACGGCGGCGCGTTTCTTGGCCCGCCGTTGCGCCCGCCGATCGATCACCACGGGCGACAATCCGAGGGAAGCCACTCGATCGGCCGATCCGGCGGCCACGACGACGTGCGTGCAACCGGCGTCAGAGACGATCTGGGCCAAGCGAGCCGCAGGCAGGCCAGGGTCGAGCGGCACGTAGGCCGCTCCCGCCGCCAGCACTCCCAGCATGCCTGGCACGGCGAAGCGTGGGGAGTCGCACCAGACTGCCACCGGGCGGTCGGGGCCGGCCCCTTGCCGTTGCAGTTCGGCGCCCAGTGCCTGGCTCCAAGCGGCCAGGCGGCCGTATCGGCAGCGCCAGCGGCCCTCACGCAGAGCCGTGCGTTGCGGCACGGTGGCGGCGCAGCGGAGGAATTCGTGGTAGACCGTGGGCAACACGCCGCAGAGGGCCGCGGCATCCGGGTCGTCGCCGACACTCGGTTCGAGCGGCACCGCGGCCAGCGTTGGGCTGGCCGCCGGGGCGGACTCCCATCCGTCATCTTCAGCAGGGCACGTCATGGGCCGTGATTTGGGCGAGGAACTCTCGTTGGACAATGCCTTGCGGTCGTCGCAAACGACGGACGGGCAGCGCCCACGCTACGAGGTCTGCGCTGTCGAGGGCGGCCGAGAGGGCAAGGGCGGCGCGGCCCACGAGCAGGAGGGAACGGCTGTCGTGCCGTAACGCGCCGACCCAATCGGCGCTTTGCAGACTCGGGGGAATATACCCTAGCGGTCCCCTGCCGACCAGGGATTTCGCCGCAGTCCGGGGGGTGGGCCGGACAGGGCCTCTAAGTCACAGCCATTTCAGGGATTGTGAAGAAAGAACCGCGCCGACGCTGCCGATTGCAGCGGCCGGCGCGGTCGCCGGAATTAGGGCCAATACCCTAGGTTTTGCTCTTGCGCCGCTGAGCCAGCAGCCACTCGAACACCTGGGGATTCTCGTAGGTTGCGGTCCAGGAATCGTGCCCCGCTTCGGGATAAACCGTGAATTGGACGTTTCCGCCGGCTGCCTTGAGGGCCTCGACCATCCGCTCCGACTGGCTCAGGGGCACCGCGTCGTCCTTCGCGCCGTGGAAAACCCAGGCGGGCAGAGCTTTGAATCGCTCGACCGATTTCGGGTCGCCGCCCCCACAAATGGGGACGATCGCCGCGAATTTTTCGGGGTGAGCGGCCGCCAGGGCAAACGTGCCGAAGCCCCCCATGCTCAGACCGGTGAGATAGACCCGGTCGGGATCCACCTTGTATTTCGCGGCGATTTCATCGATCAACTTAGAGAGCGCCTCCGGTTGCCAAGAGCTGCGCTCGGCGCATTGGGGCGAAAGCACGATGAACGGCAAATCCTGCCCCGCGGCGACGAGCTTCGGCGGGCCGTGCTTCTTCACCTGGTTCACATCGCTGCCACGCTCCCCTGCCCCGTGCAAGAAGACGAGCAACGGCCAGCGGTCCTGCGAGTCGTAGCCCTTCGGCAGGTACAGCAGGTAGTCCATGTCGACTTTCTGAGTGACTTCCGTGGAGAATTTGCCCGCGGCCTGCTGGCCCGGGACAGCGTCGGCGGCCTGTGCGGTCGAAGCGGCGACCACCAGTCCGAGAACGACTGAGAAGCGGAAGGTGTGCATAAGAGGCCCTCGGAAGGTGGGAAGGGTTATGCGAGCGAACAACGCCTAGCGCGGGTGCGAGTCTAGCCCCGGGCAAGTCCGCCCGCAACGGTCCGGCCTGCTTATAGCGGTGACGCCGTGGCCGTCCGCCGCGGCCCTGCGCGCTCGCTCAGGCGGCCTATATTTCAGCGAGCGGAAACGAACGGGGCTCACCCGTTCGCGCCCTGCCTCTCATCTCGGTTCGCAGCCGTTCGGCTTCCTCGTCGGAGATATCCCATGCTTTCGCCGCTCAGCGCGGGCACGCAGCGCGCCTTGTTCGCTTTTGCCCAGCAAAGCCAAGCCTGGTCGCAGGCTGCCGAACGATTGGCGACCGGCCTCCGCATCAATCGCGCGGCAGACGATCCGGCCGGCCAGATCGCCGCCGACGATTTGCAGCGCGAACTCGTGGACCTCGAAAGCAGGCAAAGCGCGCTCGAGGCCGAAGACCGGCAGTCGCGCATCCAAGAGTCGACGCTCTCCTCGAGCCAAGAAGTGCTGCACACGCTCCAAGACTTGGTGGGCGCCGCCGCGGGCGAAGTCTCCGACGTGCAAGTCGGCGTGCTGCAGGGAGAGGTCGACCTAGCGGTCGAAGGCATCGAGCGGCTCGAGTCGTACGGAACTCGCTTTGGGATCGCCGAAGCCCTCAAGGACCTCAAGACAGGCGGCGCGGCCAGCCTGAACCGCGACCTGGGGGCCGCCGGCAAATCGGTCGAAGCGGCCGCCGGCATGGTGGCTCGGCGCCGGGCGATGCTCGGGGCGTATCAGCGCATGCACATCGAACCGCAGCAGCGGCTCATCGAGGATCAGGTCGTCTTACAGACCGAAGCCCTCAGCCGCGTGCGCGACAGCGACTTTGCTGTCGAGTTTGCGCGACTGCAGCAGAGCAGCACGCTGATGCGCAGCTCGCTGCTGGCGATCGCCTTGCAGCGCGACGCCAAGTCCAACCAAACGCGATCGTTCTGAGGTAGCGCTTTTTGGGAGCGCATCGGCGGAGGCGGCGACCCGTCGTAACATGCTTCTGGGAAGTGCCTTACGCGTGGCCGCCGGCGTCGGGCCAATCTCGCGCTCCGCAATCCGCCGGACGCCGTAGAATTCCTAGGGCGTCGATCCTTCGTCGCGCCCTTCTCCCGAGGAGCTCCGCATGACGCCTGAGGAATCTCGACAGCTCTTGGCCGACGTCGACGCTTTTTGCACCGAGCTGCGGCCTGCCGAGGAGCTTTGCTACCTCGAGCATCGGCAGAACGAGGAGCTCGTGCCCCTGGCCAAGAAGCACGGTCTGCTCGGCATGATCGCCCCCAAGGAACTCGGGGGGCGGGCGGCCGACGCCGTGACCTACGCCAAGGCGCTCGCCCGCATCGGCAACGAAGGGACGGGCGTCCGCACTTTCTTCTCAGGGCACCTCTCGATCGGGCAGCATCCGATCCTCGAGTTCGGCACGCCGGCGCAGAAGGATCGCTACATCCCCGCGGCGGTGCGCGGCGATTGCATTCTGGCCTTCGGCCTCACCGAGCCCGAGGCCGGCAGCAACCCGCTCGAGATGCAGAGCACGTACCGCCGCGTGGGGGACAAGTTCTTGCTCTCCGGCGTGAAGTACCTGATCTCCAACGGCGGCATTGCCGACGCCGTGATCGCCTTCGCCTATCCGGCCGACGCCACGGGCGACGCCCGGCGGATGAGCGCCTTCATCGTCGACACCGCGGGCGACACATTTCAGGCCGAAGATCTGCCGGCCAAGCTTGGCATGTTCACCACGAACACAGGCATGTTCCAGATGGACGAGCACCCGGTTCCGGTCGAGAACCTGCTCGGCGAAGAGGGGAACGGCTTCCGCATCGCTATGAACACGCTCGTCTCCGGGCGGCTGAGCGTGGCGGCGGGCTGTTTGGGGGTGATCGAAGATTGCCTGGCCGAGTGCCTGGGCTACGCTAAGAGCCGCAGCCAGCACGGCAAGGAGATCGGCCGGCATCAGTTGGTGCAGGAGCACCTGGCCTCGATCGAAATGCACCGGGCCACGAGCGACGCCATGGTGATGCGGGCGGCCGAAGCCAAGCAGGCGGCGCACGACGCCCCCGGCGACGCTCAGCTAGCGACCGAGGCCGACCTGACGGTCGCCCGCGCCAAGCTGCACGCCTCGAACGCAGCCTGGGACGCGGCCGACCGGGCCGTGCAAATCTTCGGCGGCCGCGGCTGGTCGAACCTGTACCGCGTGGGGCGGCACCTGCAGGACGTGCGGGTCTGCCGGATCTACGAAGGGACCGACGAAATCCTCAAGCTCAAGTTGGCGGCGGTGCTGTTGGGCAAGGAGTACGCGGCGTTCCGGTAGGGCTGCACAGGCTGGAAGCCGGTGCCACGATCTCGGGCCGGCGGCAAGTTCCGCTCGGCGACGCTTCAAGTGTTGGTGGACCAGCGGAGGTCCGCGTACACTGAAGGCGGAGTCAGCGGCGACGGACCGTCTTGTCGAGGGCGTGGCAATGCAAGTCCCTAGAATTCTTTGGCTCGGCCGGGTTGTCTTAGCACTCGGTTGGTTGGCGGCGAATTCGGCCTTCGCTCAACCTGGTGTGCCGCTCGAGGAAGTCAGGCTCGACAACCTGTTGCGCGGCGGTTGAAGAACGCCGACTTATAGCCGTTGACCCCCCATTCCCACCCAAGCGTGGTCGTCGATCTGTCGAAAATGCACGTCATCCGCGCCCTGAGAACTCCTCGAAAGTGATTACGCGCCGCGAAGCTTTCGTTTTCCTCCCAAGTTAGGCGAAAAGCGGCTGTCCGCGGGATGTTCGGCCGTAGCATGTGACTCTGCCCACACCTGAAGGCGGTGATCAATCGTTTGGATGCCCTTGATTGCTGCAGCGCGGTGGCCGGTGCTCGCAGCTTCGTGGTCGTCCGTGCTGAGCACCACGTAGTCGAGCATGCATCCCAAATCGTCAATGGCCGCCAACAGCGACGTTAACTCCGCGGATTCATACTCACGCATTCTTCCGCCGCCACTTTAAAGAGTTCCGTCTAAAGCCGCGCCGCGTTGAACGTGTCGCCTTGGCTGGGGTCGCCGGTCTCGAGGCCCTTTTTGAACCAGCGCACCCGCTGCTCGGACGTGCCGTGGGTGAAGGCGTCGGGGCGGACGTAGCCTTGCGCTTCCATTTGCAGGCGATCGTCGCCGATGGCGGCGGCGGCGTTCAGCCCTTCTTCGATGTCCTCCTCGTCGAGGATGTGTTTCATCCGCTGGGCGTGGTGGGCCCAAACGCCGGCGAAGAAGTCGGCCTGCAACTCCATGCGAACGGAGAGTTCGTTGGCCTCTGCGGGCGACAAGCGCTGTCGCGCGGCGTCAACCTGCTGAGCGATGCCCAGTTGGTTCTGTACGTGGTGGCCTACTTCGTGGGCGATCACATAGGCCTGGGCAAAGTCGCCTGGGGCGCCAAGGCGATCGCGAAGCTCGTCGTAGAACGCGAGATCGATGTAGAGCTTCTGGTCGGCCGGGCAGTAGAACGGCCCTACGGCCGCGCCGGCGATGCCGCAGGCCGACTGCACGCGATCAGAGAAGAGCACCAGGGTGGGCTCGCGATACTGCTTACCCATCTTGGCGAACAGATCGTTCCACACGTCCTCGGTGTCGGCCAGCACCGTGGCGACGAATTCCTTGAGCGGTTCCTGCGCCGGATCGACCTGACCTTGCTGAACGGCCCCGCCCGGCCCGCCCTGCTGCTGCTGAAGCAGGGCCCGCGGATCGCCCCCCAGGAACAGCACGATCAAGATCAGGATCAGCGTGCCCAGCCCGCCGCCGGCGATGGTGACGGGGCGCATGCCGCGGCGGTCTTCGATATTGTCGCTCTGTCGACGGCCTTCCCAGCGCATGATCGTTCGGCTCCAGAAGAAAAGGGCAGGCGATGGGGACCGAGGCCGCCCGCCGCATTATTGGCTGCCGGACGTCTAGCAACAACTGGGCCGAAACCGGCTCACTCACACCAACCCTCAGCGCGAGCAAGGAAGTGCTACGCACCCATCCTCTAACCCGGCCGGATCCTCTACGGGCCGACTGGCATTTCGCGGGCCGGACAGCGTTCTGGGCCAGCGCGGCAAAGCGGCGCTCGCGTCCCTTGCTTGCGCTTTTTGAAGTTGCGCTTTGGCATCTGCGAAGCGTGAGTCGCGGCATGCAGCCCCGGCAGGGGCGACCCGAGAGTAGCCCCGGGCAAGGCCGGCGCAAGCCGGACGCCGCCCGGGGTTACGCCCCACGGAAACAAAGAGCCCCGGAGGGGCGACAGATATGCTCGAGTCCTGCACTGGCAAGCAGTCCTGCACTGGCAAGCAGTTCTTGTGTCGCCCCTGCGGGGCTTTGTTCCCTTCTTCTCACGGACCCCGGGCTGCGGTCAGCTCACGCTGCCCTGGCCCGGGGCTATTGTCGGGTCGCCCCTGCCGGGGCTGCACGTAGCCTTGCTCGCTCTAAGACTTCCAACCAAAAGCGCAACTTCAAAAAGCGCGAGCAAGGGACGAAAGCGCCGCTTAGGCGCGCTGGCTGAACACGCTGCCCGGCCCCGTGAGGGCGTTCGGCGGGGCCTGGCAAGGGACGCGCACCTCTCCCTTGCTCGCGCTGCGGGCTGGTATGGCCAGAACGCAGCGCCGACGAATTGCTAGCGGCCCTTTTGACGCCGCAACCGGCAAGGTCTACCACGGCTGCCTAGTTGCGGCTGGCGAATCGGCTTCTGCAAGCATTGTCCCGACAGATCCTAAGCGCCAGTTGGCAAGGCGGTTGCGCTGCGCGCTGGCAGTCGCGTGGGTCCTCGCCCGCAGCATCGCTAAGTCAGGAGTTTTCGTTTCAACCCCTACAGCCGGCACGGCCGAAAAAGCCTTTGGAGGCCGGAAGGCCCTTACAACCGCTCGCGGCATCCCGCGCCCTAGTGCGAGCGCAATCGACCGACCTTTTCAGATTTGGGGGGAACACGATGTTGGTGCGTCGAATCTCGGCGGCCCTTGCGCTGCTGGTTGCCTCGGTTTGGCCCGCGGTTTCGCCGGCCCAAACCCCGATCGCCATGGGCTCCGGCCTCGACGGCGGCTTCGCCCTGGCCAGCGACTCTGCCCCCATGGAAGACCTGTCGCTCTCCGGCTGCGCCGACGGCTCGTGCGGCGAGATGGGTTGCCAGGGAGACTGTGGCGGCGATTGCGGAAGCGGTTGCGGCGGCTGTGGAAGCTGCGGCGGCTGCGGCTCACGCGTGTGGGCTCGCGCCGAATACATCTTCTGGTGGGTCCAGGGGGCGAATCTGCCGCCGCTCGTGACCACCAGCCCCCCAGGCACGCCCCAAGGGCAGGCCGGCGTACTCACGGCCGACTTCCGTCCTAGCGAAACCACGAGCATCCTCTATGGCGGTGATCGCCAAGGCGCCGCGCCCCGCTCCGGCGGCCGCATTCAGGCGGGTTATTGGCTCGACAACTGTCAAACGACCATGGTCGCCGGCGACTTCTTCGCCCTGGGCGACGGCACGACCAGCTACACCGCCACGACCGATAGTTCTCCGATCTTGGCCCGGCCGTTCTTCAACGTGCAGCCCGACCAGGGGCCGCCCCGCCAAGACGCCGCGCTCGTCTCCTTCCCCGACATCGTGCAGGGCGGAATCAACGTTCGCACCGAGAGCGAGATCTTGGGCGCCGGCGCCTACCTTCGGCACGCGTTGCACCGCAACTGCGGCCGCCGCCTCGATCTGCTCGTGGGCTATCGCTACCTGCGCGTCGACGACTACCTGCAGGTGATCGACGGTTTCGAGTCGATCGACCGGGGCAGCCAGGTGCCGGTGGGCACGACGTTCGACTCGTTCGACGCCTTCAATGTGAAGAACGACTTCCACGGGGCGGAGATCGGCGGCGTATGGGATGTCGACCGCGGACCGTGGGGCCTGTCGCTGCTCGGCCGCGTCGCCTTGGGCAACGTGCATCAGCGCGTCGGCATCCGCGGCAGCACGATCGTCACGGTGCCGAACGTCGATCCGGTGCTCACCGCCGGCGGCCTGCTGGCGCAGCCCACCAACATCGGCAACTACTCGCGCAATCAGTTCGGCGTCTTGCCTGAGGTCCAGGCGACGCTCAGCTACCGCATCAATTGCCGGCTGCGGGCAACGGTGGGGTACACCTTTATGTACCTGAGCAACGTGGCTCGGGCCGCCAATCAGGTGGACCTCAATCTCAACCCCACGCAGTTCAATGGGGGAACGCTGTCGGGCCCTGCCCAACCCTCCTTCGCCTTCCACAGCACCGACATCTGGCTGCACGGGTTCAACGTGGGCGCCGAGTACAAGTACTAAGCGGCGCGGCCCCCGCTGCGGGAACTCGGCGGGGAGTGCCATGGGGCGGGCCTACCGACTGGGCGACCGGCGAACTAGGGCGCCGGCGCCTGGCGGACGACGACCTCGACGCCTGGCAAAGCGGCACGAAGCCGCGCCAGGTGCGCCGGGAGCAAGCGGGCTGCTAGTGCCGCGTCACAGCGTGGTTTTCGGGTGCGCCTCACTAACCCGCAGCGCAAGAGCGCAAGCAAGGGACGGGAGCGTCCGCTGGCGCGCAGGCTGAAAATGCTCCCCGTGCAGGGGTCCGCGAGACTTGACCAGGGACGCGTGGCCCTCCCTTGCTCGCGCTGCGGGCTAGTATCGATCGGGCAACCCGAACTTCTAGCAGTGACGCTGCACTCGTACGATCCGCTCGAGCTGGCTCAACCGCAGCAAGTGAACAATCGAGTCGAGCAACTGCCGCGCACAAAGTTGCCCGCCGCATGGTGGCCACCGCGCAGACGGCCACAACGAGCGCAGCAACGATCCCACCGCTACCGAGGGCAGCGCTCGCCTGACGTGCCTCGCATTCACGGTTCCTCGCTCCGGCCCGAGCAGACCGGAATCTGCTCCTGAGTCCCAACTGCCAGCCGCGCGAAAAACGGCAAGTCGACTGGCAACGCCTGGGCAGTTCACCGCGGAAGGCGGCTCTTACTGGCGAAACGAACCGCGTGGCGCGAACCCAGCGACCACTCCAGGACTCGTTCCGACACTCCCACACAATTGAGTAGGAACGGCCTTTCCAGGCCAACTTGCCCGTGAGGGTGACAGGCCCTACATTGGACGCGCGACACGTCTTGCGAGAGTGGCGGAATTGGCAGACGCGCTGGATTTAGGTTCCAGTCCCGCAAGGGGTCCGGGTTCGACTCCCGGCTCTCGCATTTTTTCGACAAGCCAATGAGTTACGCCGCTCATGGCGAAGTCAGGCGGCAGAGCGGAGATCGGCTGGGGAGAAGCCGGCAAAGGCGGCGGCCCATGATTCTTGCCACGGGCCGCACGCGCAGCGGCGCGGATGAGGTGAATAACCCTAATCGTCCGCTTCGGCGGGCGGCAGACATTCGCGGGGAAACCGAAAGTGCAATACGGCCTCCGTGCCTGCGGTCCGCAGTGTCCTCGATTGCCAGGCCAGAATCGCTCCCCGCACCGTCTTGCGGTCCGTTTGCTCTTCGATGATTCGAGAGAGCTGAATGAGTTGAGCCAGGCTAAGCTGGCCTTCGGGCAGCTTTGCGTCCATGGGGATCACGCGCGTGACTTGGTGGGCCGCCCGATAGTGTAATAGCCCTACTCCTCGAGGGCTACAAGGCGCCCGGCCGCAGCGGCAGCGTAAGCCAAGCGGCGATGATCCTGGCCAAGTCGCCATTGCCAACCAAGGTCAGCGCCAACCGCGACGCCCATCCCAAATCGGCGACTTCAGAGGCGCCTGTGTTCCAGGTGTTGCGCGGATCGATCCAGGGATTGAGAATCCGATTGGCCCGGCGGTAAAATCGCCTCCACCTGCGTTTGTCTCCCAATCAACGACAGCAGGCTCCCTCGAGGACCGTTGACTATGCAAGACAACGAGTCGCGAATCTGTGTAGAGTGCGAAGGTCGGATGTCGCCCATCATCCTGCTGGACAAGACCGAGCGCTGGCCGATCGAGCATCGTTCTGCGACCGCGCTCGAATACCGGTTGCCCGACGACCGCCTTAGCTTTTGGACGGGCAAGTACGCGACGGCCGGCGCAGTCAAGGGCTTCATGTGCGAGGAGTGCGGTCACATCGCTCTCTACGGCGAAAAGGCCTGAGGCCTGCCCCGGTAGAACTGCCGCCAGGGCGAGCCGCGGCCGGGGCAGCGCTCCAACGAACCCGAACCATGGCCGCTGGGCTTTTCTGATGAATGCCAATCGCTGGGCGCAAGAGGCGTGGACGATGGCCGCGCAAACTCAGCCCGTTCCCTGCCGACCGAGCGCTTGATTGCGAAGGACCCGGCGCCAGACCAGCGCGGTCAGCCCTCCCACCGGAATGACGACGAGCAGCCACGGGGCGACCGCGACCGCCAGCAGGAGGGCTGCGGCCCCCAAGCCGCTGAGCGCGTTCCACGAGCCTCGCCAGGTTTCGCGGAGTTGCGTGGCCAGCGTGGGTTGCTGGGGTGGAACGTAGTTGTGCTCCTCGCGGGCTGAGATGCGCACCGTGGCCAGGGCCCTTTGGTTCGACAAGAGCCGCAACCGCCCCTGCATCCGTTCGATTTCTTCGCGGATGCGGGACAGCTCCGCCTCGAGCTGCAGCACCTCGGCCAGAGGGCCCGAACGCTGCTTAATGATTTCCAGCACGCGTTCTTCCATCTTCTGCTTATTGGCGATGCGAGCCTCGAGGTCGACGTATTCCTCTGTCACCTCCTCGGTCGTCACGCGGCGGGCCTCGACCACGCCGAGGTCGGCCACTTTCTGCAGAAAGCCGTCGAAATCGCCTGAGGGAATTCGCACGACCCAGGAGCCCGAGGTGCGCTCGCCTTGCTGCTGGTCGCTCTGCGCCTCGGAGATGTAGCCCTGGGCCCCGCGGACGAGGTCCGGCAGTTGGGTTTCGAGCGCCGAGAAGTCGGACACGACGAGGTCCAGGCTCGCGTTGTAGATGATCTTGCGATCTCCGCTCGCCTGGCCGAGGCCCGTGGGGTCGCCGACGGTTTGGCCGCCGGCCCTTCCGTAACCAGCGCCGCCCTCCGGCGCGCGTAGCATTGCCTCTTCTGCGGCAGGGCTCTCCGGAGCGTCTTGGAGGGCCAACTCCCGCGCTTCGTTTTGAACTCGGTACGCTGCGCCGGGCTGCGGCTTGGTTCTGGCCGCCTCGCGCTGCGATTGATTGCATCCTGCGAGGAACACGAAAAGTGTCAGCAATCCGAACGTGCGACGCATGGCGTGCCTCCTTCTGGTCGATGACGCCCGCTCCTTTAGACGACTCTCGTGGGGAAAAAATTCCCCGGAGGCTGCAGGGCTGCGCACAGGCTGGAAGCCTGTGCCACGAAGGGAAGCCTGTGCCACGGGTTGGAAGTCTGTGCCACGAGTCCGGGCTACGGTCGATTCGCCGCCGGAAACCGCACTAGCACCTTGAGGGCCCCTTCCTCGCGCTCGCGGAACACCTCGAAGGCCCGCTGAATCTGCGCCAGTTCGAAGCGGTGGGTGATCAGCCGGCTGACGTCGACGCGACCCTCGGCGATCCATCGCATCGCCAGCGGAAAGTCGCGGGTGAAATCGGGGTCGACGCTCGTGTGGACCGTCAGATTCTGCTTGAACAGCTCTCGCCAGCCCACTCGCTCGAGATGCTCCGGCGGCACGCCAAAATAGAGCAAGCGTCCCGCCTTGCGGCAGAGCCGCACGCACAGTTCGAGCGCCTGATCGCGATGCCCTACGGCCTCGATCACCACGTCGGCGAGTTCACCCCCAAGCGCTCGCCGCACCGCAGCCACGGGCTCTTCGCGGCTGGAGTCGACGACCGCGGTGGCGCCATTTGCCGCCGAACGACGCAGCCGCGTCGGGACTTTATCGACCACCACGATCTCGCGGGCGCCCAGGTTGCGCAGGCAGAGGTTGAACATCTGGCCGATCGGTCCCTGCCCCACGACGACGGCCGTTTGGTCGAGCAGGCCGCCCAGCTTCTTGAGCGCGAAAATAACTGTGCCGAGCGGTTGGGCCAGCATCGCTTCCTCAGGCACGGGCCTGGGATCGAGGGGGATGGCGCGCTCCTCCCCCAGCACGTAGCGCTCGAACAGCCCAACCTGATTCACGGGCACCGCCAGCACGCGCTGCCCGGGGCGGAACCGCTGCCCCGTTGTGGCAACGACCGTGCCAATCATCTCATGCAACGAGTGTCCCAAGCCGCGCGGATAGCCGCCGGACTCCTCGTCGAAATAGGGCAGATCGGAGCCGCACAGGCAGGTGATCTCAGGCTGAAACACGATCTTCCCGGGCTGGTCGGGCAGGACCGGCTCGGGGGTCTCGACCAGTGAGATGCAACCGCGAGCAGTGATGAGACCGGCCAGCATTGCGAGCGAGGCTCCGTGGGACTTGGGACAAGAGCGGGATTGTGGACTTAGGCGACCGGCCTCACAAGTCCGCTCTACCCTGAGAGGGCCGGCGAGCCCCAACGCCGCGATCATCCTCTCGTCGCAACAAGCGTCCTCACATAGTTTTACGGACTCTCAAGAGAGATCGGTCCGCCTCTTCTCCTGAGGTGCGGTCAGGGGCGATTGGCCCGCGGCCGGCTGCCGTGTGTGAGCGTGGCAGGCCGGCTGTCTCGCTGTGAGATCTCTACTGGATGGGCAGACTCTTAAACCGCCGAGCGGCGGAGACGCAGAGAGACCTGTCCGGGCTAACCACTAGCGAGGCACGAAGGCACAAAGAGGCAGGTTGTTCTTGCAATTCCTTTGTGTCATTGTGCCTTCGTGCTTCAAAGTAATCAGACGCCGGCGCTGACGACCGCCGCTGATCTACGGCCCGGGCGTTCGGTTTCGCTCGCCAGGCGCTGGCGGAACTTGAGATGCCGGCGACGGGTGAGTTCCACGAGCGGCCGCCAGGCCCAGGCGGTCAGCCGCTCCTGGATGAGGAACTTCCAGAGACGGTTCGAGCGTTTGTACAAGTACGACATCGCCAGGTAAGCCGGCACGGCCCGCGGATCGGCAGGCCGCCGCCGCCAGATCGATCGGTGCGAGAACAGCTGCCGGTAGCACCAGCCATAGCCGTCGGCGAGTTCTTCGGGCGTCATTCGCGCCGGCCGGAACACGACGTTCGAGGTGTCGTAGTAGCGCCAGTCCTTGTGCAGCAGACGGCCGGCGGCCTCCATCTCGGCAAACAGCGGCGTCCCGGGGTAGGGCGTGAGGATGTGGAACGTGGCGCATTCGAGCCGGGCGGCCTCGATCCATTCGACCGTCCGCGCGAATACGTCGGGCCCGTCGTGATCGAAGCCGAGCACGAAGCTGCCGTTTACTTGAATGCCGTGCCGGTGGAGCAGTTCCACGCGGCGGGCATAGTCTTCGGTCTTCGGGCTCTTCTTGCCGGCTGCTTCAATGTTCTCGTTGGCCAGCGACTCGAAGCCCACGAACACGCCGGTGCAGCCGGCCAGCGCCATCTCGCGCACGAGATCTTCGTCGTCGGTCACGTCGATGCTCACCGCCGCGCTCCAAATCTTCTCGAGCGGCCGCAGCGCCAGGCAGAGCTTGCGGAGATATTCGGGCCGCGAGCCCAGGTTGTTGTCGACGAACACGGCGTAGGGCTGCCCGTCGGCGCGGAACTCGGCCACGATCTGCTCGACGTCACGCATCAGATACGGCATGTGCAGCCCCTCGGTGGCCAAGTAACAAAAGCCGCAGCGGTTGTGGCAGCCGCGCGTGGCGATCAGGCTGGTGGTCGTGAGGAAGCTGCGGCGGGGCAACAGTTCGCGCCGGGGCGGCGGATCGTTGCGGTAGGGGGCGCGGTAGCTCCCCTCATACCGCGGCTGCAAGCGGCCGGCCTCCACGTCGCCGAGGATTTGCGGCCAGAGTTGCACGCCTTCGCCGATGGCCAGGGCGTCGGCATGCGGCGCGGCTTCGTCGGGACACGACAGCACATGCAGACCGCCAAGCACCACCTTGGCGCCGCGGGCACGAAACCAGCGGGCCAACTCATAGGCCCGTTTGGCGAACGTCAGATGCACGGTGATGCCCACCACTTCGGGAAAGGGCTCGCCGGGGGGCGGACCTTGCAGCAGGTTCTCGTCCCAATAAGACACTTCCCACTCCGCCGGCGTGTTGCCCGCAATGCTCGTGAGCGCCAGGCTGGGGGTGAGCACGTGCTTGCCAAAGCTGGCGTGCGGGTCCTTGGGATAGAAGGGGTTCACGAGCAGGGCAGACCGCCGGCGGATCTGCGATGGCCAAAACGTGTAGTCGAGGGCGGGGGCTGCCCGCATGGCGCGGGGGAGATAGGAACGCATGACGCTTGAACTCCGGGTACGCCGAATTAACTTTGCGATACAAAGCTACAGGCTCTGCATGGCAAAGTAAAGGGCGGAAGCGGGCGAGCGACGCATCCGGCGAGCGGCTCCGCGTAAGCTGGCCGACGAGAGCCCCGTGCTCGGTGACCGCGGGACCTTAGAGGCCTACGTCGCCGGCGGGTCGGTCGCCAGGCGGTAGCCTTCGCTGCGGGCGACGTAGGTGGCGGCCGTGATGTCGCCCGCCACGTTGAGCGTCGTTCGGCACATGTCGAGCACGCGGTCGACCCCCAGGATAATGGCCACCAGTTCGGTCGGCACGTTGATCGTGGCCAGCACCATCACGATGAACGGAATCGACCCCGACGGCACGCCGGCGGTGCCGATCCCCCCCAAGATCGCCAGGTAGGCGACCGTGATCTGCTGCCCCAGCGTCAGGTCGACGCCCGCGAGCTGAGCCAGGAACAGCACGGTCACCCCCTCGTACAGGGCGGTGCCATTTTGGTTGGCCGTGGCTCCCACGGTGAGCACGAAGTTGCCGATCTGCGACGGCACGCCCAGGTTTTCTTCGGTCACCTTCATGGCGGTGGGAAGCGTGGCGTTGGAGCTCGAGGTCGAAAAGGCGGTGACCGTGGCCGTGCGAATGCGGCGGAAGAATTCCCGCGGATGGATCTTCGAAAGGAAATGCACCGAGAGCGAGTAGACGCCGAACATGTGCAGCGCCAAGCCCCCCAGCACCGCGAAGATGAACCAGGAGAGCGAGAGCAGCAGTTCGAAACCGAATTGGGCCGTGTTGTTGAACAGCAGACAAAACACCGCCAGCGGCGCCACCTGCATGATGAGCGCGATGAGCCGCGCCATCACGTCGAAAAGCGCCTGGAGTACATCGACCAGCGGCTGCGCCGCGCCCCCCGGAACGAGCGTCACGGCGACGCCCACCAGCAAGGCGAAGAACATGACGTGCAGCATGTTGGCCGGATCGGCGGCGGCCGCCGCCACCGGGTTGCTGGGAGTGATCGTTTTCACGACTTGCATCAGCGGCGCCTCGGGCTTGGCGTCGCTCGCGGCAACGGGCGCCGGCGCCTTGCCAGCGTACTTCTCCTTGAGCGCGGTGGCCGTGGCCGTGGAGATGCGCTTGCCCGGCTTGACGACGTTGGCCATCGTCAGCCCGATCACCACGGAAATGGCGGAGATCACGAACGTGTAGGCGAAGGCCTTGAGCCCCACGCGGCCGAGTTGCCGAATGTCGCCAATGCCGGCCACGCCGACGACGAGCGAGGAAAACACCAGTGGCACCACGAGCATGATCAGCAGCCGCAAGAACAGCGTGCCGATGGGCTCGGTCACGTGGCGGAGGATTCCCTGCACCGTCGGGTGGCTGCCGCCGACGGCCAGATTGACGGTCAACCCCGCCACGACGCCCGCGATCAACCCCACCAGAATCCGCGTGTGCAGGGGCCAGCGGCCGGACGAAGCGGGGGATTCGTGCGTCATGCGGAATGGGCGTTAAGGCTAAGGGCAGGAACGCGCGGCCGGTCCGCGCTCGGTGGCCCGATTGTGGTGCCAGGTCCCAAGCGGTGTCAAACCGGGATTGCCGTTCTGGGCTTCGCGTTCTTCACTCATAGGTCCGCGGCGTCAGCCACCGCGGCCGCGCGCCCGAGCGCCGCGCAACGGCCGGCGCCGCGGGCTCGTCGCCAAGTTCCTCTTCCGGTTCCACCGGCCCAATGGCCCTCGACCCGCGGCCCGCCACCGACCGCGGCTGAGCGCCGGCCGGCGCCCACGAGCTCCGCGGCACGCGCCGCAAGGCTGCGAGCAAGCGGCCCACTTGCCCTTGGACTGCGCGCGTTTGGCTGATCACCAGCGCCGAGCGGTTCGCCAGGGGAGCGATCGACCCCGGGCCGCCAACCTCGTCCCACGCGTCCGGCGCCACGGACGTGACCAAAAGATCGATCAGCGAGTCGTAGTCGTGGTTCGACCCAGAATCGTTGGCGACGCCGCCGTCGACGCGCACCAGGTCGTCCACCGGGTACACCCGCAGTTCGAGCCCGGTTTGCTCCTGTTGCTCCGGCGTGGTGATCAGGATCATCCCGTCTTGGATTTGCCACGACAGGTCTTGCTGTTCGAGCGCCAGGTGGAACACGCCCGCGAGGGGCGCGGCGGTCGCCCGCAGAGTGACTGCCTGCGCATTGGGGTCGATGCCTGCGTCTTCGAGCGCCTTGTGGTCGATGACGACGTTCAGGCCAATGCGTTCGGCCACGAACTTTGCCAGGTCGCCGATCGTCGCGTCCTCCAGGTCCACATCCACGAGCCGCGACAGCGCCTGATCGGCCGTCCGTCCCGCCCGTTCATCGGCCGCCGGCACGGCCAGGATCTCCGCTTGGGCGAAGCCGTCGGACGGACAACTGCTTAGCGCGATAATGAAAACCAACGACGATCCCCAAGCCACCCTCGCGCGAGTCATTTCGACGCCTCCTGAGATCTGCCGCCGACTTGTCCACTCTCTGTACACGCACCCATCCGCCAACCTACGGCCGGCGTCCGTTCGCCGCAACGATTTGGCGGCCACGGAGCCAATCTCTCAGAAACGTCAGCCGAAATCGCGTTCCGGAATGATGCCACGCGCCGCGCCGGCGGTTAGATTCGAGGGGATGGCGTGGGCGCCGGCGGTTCGGCGTTCGCGTCGACTTCTCTTGCGGAACAGGATCTTTGCCATGGCTCTTCGCTTCCGTTGCCCCTGCGCGCTCGTTGCCTCCGCTTTGGCTTGCCTCACGGCGCAAAGCTCGCTCGCTCAGCCGCCTGCTGCTGCTTTGACTGGTAAACCTGCCGCAGCCGCTGCGTCCTCAGCCGTGCCTCTCAAGAAGGCCGTGCTCTTCAACTCCGGCGTCGGCTTCTTCGAACGCTCCGGCAAGGTGGCCGGCGACGCGGAGCTCGAACTGCAGTTCAACGCCGAGGACATCAACGACCTGCTCAAGAGCATGGTCTTGCAGGATCTCGGGGGAGGCAAGATTTCGGCCGTCACCTACAGCTCGCGCGACCCGGTGACCAAAACCCTGAAGACCTTTGCGATCGACTTGACCAGCAATCCCACGCTCGCGCAACTGCTGGCCCAAATCCGCGGCGAGAAGGTCGAGCTCGAAGCGCCGAATGCCCTGAGCGGCCTGATCGTCGGCGTGGAGGTGCGCAGCGAGCCGACGCGCGATGGCGGCGCGGTCGAGCGCGAGTTCCTTACGCTCCTCACCGACGACGGACTGCGGAGCGTGCCGCTGGCGAGCGTGGGCCGCATCAAGCTGGCCGACCCCAAGCTCGACGCCGAATTGCGCCAGGCCTTGGCCATCCTGGCGCTGGGGCACGCCACCGACAAGAAGAGCGTGAAGCTCGAATTCAAAGGCCAAGGCAACCGCGAGGTCCGCGTGGGGTATATCCAGGAATCTCCGATCTGGAAGACGAGCTACCGCCTGGTGCTCGACGACAAGGGCCAGCCGCTCCTTCAAGGCTGGGCGATCGTGGAGAACACGACCGAGGAAGATTGGAACGACGTGCGGCTCACGCTCGTGAGCGGCCGGCCGATCTCGTTCCTCATGGACCTCTATCAGCCCCTCTACGTGCAGCGGCCCATGGTCCAACCCGAGCTCTACGCCTCGCTCGGGCCCGTAGTCTATGGGCAAGATCTGTCGCGGGCAGCGGAGGAGTTTCGGCGGCGAGATCGCGCGGTGGCCCGCGGCCGAGGCCAAGGAGGAGTCGGGATGGGCGGCATGATGGGAGGCGGCATGATGGGAGGCATGGGCGGCATGGGCATGGGTGGCGGCGGATTCGGCGGCCGCGGCGGCGCAGGCTATGGCCGGCCAGGGCGCTCCGCAGACGACGCCGAGGAGCTGAGCGACGAACCCGCGCCGCCCCAGGAGGCCGAGCGGCTGCGCGAGGCGGTCGATAAGTCGGTCGCCTCGGTCGCCCAGGCCGACGACGTCGGCGAGCTCTTTCAATATGTCATTGCTGCACCGGTCGATCTGCCGCGGCAGCAATCGGCCCTGCTGCCAATCGTCAATCAGGCGGTCGAGGCGAAGAAGCTCTCGATCTACAACCAAAGCGTGCAGTCGAAGCATCCGCTCAACGGGCTGCGGCTCAAGAACACCACCGACCTCCACCTGATGCAGGGGCCGATCACCGTTTTCGACGACGGCGCCTACGCCGGCGACGCCAAGATCGAGGATTTGCAGCCCGGCACGGAGCGGCTGATCAGCTACGCCCTCGATCTCGACGTCGAGGTCGCCCCGGAAGGCAAAACCGAACCCGAGCGTCTGAGAAAGGTCAGCATCGTCAAAGGCACGCTCAACCTGCAAGAAATGCAGACGCGCCGGCACAAGTTCGTGGTCAAGAACTCGGCCGACGAGTCGCGGACATTGCTCATCGAATACCCAATCGACCCGCAGTGGCGGCTCGTGGCGCCGCAGAAGCCGCTGGAGAAAACCCGTAGCCTCTATCGCTTCGAGTTGGTGGCGGCGCCCGGCAAACCGCAGGAGCTTTCCATCGAGGAGGAGCAAACACTGCGGCGCGAGGTGGCGATCTCCGATCTCGACCACGCCGGCATCCTGCTCTACGAGAGCTCTCCGCAGAGCAGCAGCAAGGTGAAGCAGGCCCTGCAGGAGGTGATCCACCGCCGGCAAGAAATCGACCAGGCGATCGAGCAGCGCAGGCAACTCGAAGCCCGCGCCCAGGAGATCGGCCGCGACCAGGCCCGCATTCGCCAAAACATGGCTCAACTGGGCCGCGACACCGACCTCTACCGCCGGTACGTCAAGAAGTTTGGCGAGCAGGAAGACCAGGTCGAGAAGCTCCACACGGAGATCGACGAGGCGCAGAAGCACGAAACGAGCCTGCGCGAGGCGCATGACGCGTTCTTGGTTTCGCTGGACGCGGAGTAGCGAGTCGCGATCAATTGGCTGCCACCAGTCGACCGCACGAAATCGCCGCGGCGACACGCTGCGAATCTGCAAGCACCGACGCCACGGGGTCGCGCGCATGGGCCTTCGGCAGCGGCACAATCGCAAGATTCGCCAGCTTGCCCGGCGTCAAACTCCCGTGGTCCGCGGCGAGTCCCTGCGCCCGAGCCCCGGCCAGCGTGCCGAGCTCGAGGATCGTATTCGGGTCGAGCTGCAGGTGCAGTCGGCGGATCGCCCGCAACTCGGAAAGCACGCTCAGATCGGGGTTGGACGCGCGGCTGTCGGTGCCAACCGCCAGGGACACCCCTGCGCGAAGCAGCGCCGCCAGCGGATACGGCTCGTGCATGAAGTACTCATGCGTCCGCGGGCAATAGACGAGGCTCAGGCGATCCGCGCGGGCAGCCAGAAAGCTGATCTCGTCGTGGGCCAGGTAGTTGCCGTGGATCACCAGAGCCCGCCGCGCGCCCGCCAGCAGTTCGAGGTAATCGAGCGGGCGGCGAGGAGCGGCGAAGACTTCGGACTGCCAAACACCCAGTTCCTCGAGCAGCGCGCGGAACGGGCCGCTGCCGGTGGCCAGCAGCTCGAGCTCTTCGCGCGATTCGGCCAGGTGCATCGCCACCGGTTGCGAACCCGCCAGCCGCACGGCCGCGGCAACGAGTTCGGGATGCGTCGAATACGGGGCGTGCGGCGACAGACCCGGCAAGACTCCGCTGGCCAGATTCCGATCGGCCAGATGCTCAGCGGCCAAAGCCTCGAGTTGCCGACGCCGCTCGTCGCCAAGCCCCAGCAGTTCGAGCAGAGCGACGACCGTCAGCGGCGGCTCGTCGCGGAGGGCAGCAAGGCCCGCCGGCTGCACGATGTCGGCCAGCAGCGCCGTGCCGGCCGCCGCGCTTTGCGCCAAGCCCCGCGCGATCGCCGACTCACTCGCCGGCGTCAACCGCCGCCAGGCGAGCACGCCGCGAATCCAGTCCGGCAGCGGTTGCCCCGGCGCTCCCAGCGGCGCAGCCAGATCGGAGAATTCGAGGTGCGTGTGAGCGTTGACGAACCCCGGTGCGATGAGGGTATCGCCCAAATCGATCGCGTTGCCGTCGTGCGCCCCCTGCCCGAGACCGACGATCCGGTCGCCGCGGATCGAGATCCAAGCGTCCTGCAGCGGTGGCCGATCGACCGGGGCAATCCAGCGGGCACGCAGTATCTTGAGGTCGGCGGCGGAATTCGACCAATAATGACGGAATTCTTCCACGCCTACCCTGCTAGCTCCCGGCCCCAGCGAGGTCGGAGCTGGGCTGGACCTCCTCATAACCGAGCGATCCGTAAAACTCCGCCGCCGATCGCCAATCCTCGTGGGTTTCCAGGGCGATTCTCCGTCCCCCAGAATCCCAGACGCAGCCTTCGAGCGTCGCCATCAGGATTCGGCCGACCCCCTTGCGCCGCCAGGCGGGATGCACGGCGAGCCAATGCACCACGGGTTGGCCAAGCGGTCCGGCGCCGCGCGCGGCCAGCGTGACGGTTCCGATCGCCGTACGGGGGCGCGGCGCGTTGGCGGCGGGCGTGGTTTCCGCGATCCACAGGTGATCGCGATTCCACCACGGCTTGGCCAAGAATTCGCGGCGGAAGTCGTCCTGGTCCCAGTCGCGGACGCCCACCTTCATCAGGGCAAACGCGCGGCGCCGCAGTTCGAGCCAGAGGGGAATGTCTTCGCGCCCCCCAAAGGTGCGAATCGCCACCCAGTCGGCCTCCGGCAAGGCGGGCCGCTCGGTCAGCGTCTTGCTGAGTTGAAGGACGCGAGCCATGGACGGAACTTCCCCTGGTTGGTCGCGCGGGAAAGCCCGCAGCGACTCTGCACAATCGTACATTCCGCCGGCGGAACGACGCAAATCCACAACCGCATCGAACGACACAAGCCTTTTCCCAGTAAAGCTATACGGATATTGTCGGCGGTCGTGACGAATTTCCGGCGGTGTCCGTGGAAGATCGTGACCAAAACTTACGCGGTGGAAGATTGATTTCTTTCACGATTCATGGCATATTATGAGCGTTCGGACCGCTGACGGGGCCGGGAAGAGAAGAGGAGAGCCAGCGGAGTGGTCGAAGAGAGGCGGCAAAAGCTGCAAGAGCTGGTTCGGGCGCGGGGTTTTGCCTCGCTGCCTGAACTGGCCGACGAACTGTCGGTTTCGGAGTCGACGGTCCGGCGTGACCTAGATTTCCTCGAAGAGCTCGGCACGGCCAAGCGCACCCATGGCGGAGTGTTCTACACCGGCCCCTCCCCCCGGCTCCCTCATTTCGATGAGCGGCAGCCGGCCGAGTGGGACAAAAAGCGGGCGATCGCCCGCAAGGCGGTGGAGCTGATCGCCGATGGCGACACCCTGCTCCTCGACGGCGGCAGCACGACCTACGAGGTCGCGCAACTGCTGGCGGGAAGGGCGCTGCAAGTCGTCACGAACTCTTTGCCCGTAGCCAACCTGTTCGCCTCCGACGCCCGCAACGACCTGGTGTTGGTTGGCGGCTTCGTCTACCCGCGAACCGGGGTGACGCTGGGTCCGCACGCGATCGACCTGATCTCCCGCCTCAACGTCCGCCGCACGGTGCTGAGCGTCTCCGGCATCACCGAGCGGGGCTTTTACAACAACAATTTGCTGCTGGTCGAAACCGAGCGGGCCATGCTCGGGGCGGCCGAGGAAGTGATCGTGGTGGCCGACTCGAGCAAGTTCGGCCATCCCAGCCTGGCCTTGCTGTGCGAGCTGAGCGCGGTGCATCACGTGGTCGTCGACGACGGCCTCGACGCGGCCTGGCAAACGCGACTGCGGGACGCCGGAGTGACCCTGCACCTGGCCTCCCCCGCCGCCGACGGCCACCGATCGGGCTAACGGCCCCCGAACCAACCCCCACGAAAACTCATCGCCGATGTCCACCGCCGCCGCCCTCGACCGAGCCACCATCGAACGCATCGTGCGGGAGATCGTCTATCGCGACTCGGCCAAATCGGCCGGCAAGTCGGAGCTCGTCGTCAGCGTCTCGGCCCGGCACTGCCATCTGACTGACGCCGACGTGGAAACGCTCTTCGGCCCCGGCCGCACGCTCACGCCGATGAAGGACCTCTACCAAGACGGCTTCTACGCGGCCGAAGAAACGGTGATGGTCGTCGGCCCCCGCAAGCGGATGCTCCCCTCGGTGCGCATCCTGGGCCCCACGCGCCCGGCCAGCCAAGTGGAGCTCGCCTTCACCGACGGCATTTCGATGGGCATCGATCTGCCCGTGCGAGCCAGCGGCAAGATCGCTGGCACCCCCGGCTGCGTGCTCGTCGGCCCCGCCGGCGTGGTCGAACTCAAGGAAGGCGTGATCCGCGCCGAGCGGCACGTCCATATGAATCTGGAAGACGCGGCCCGCTACGGCGTGAAGAACGGCGACCGTATGAGCCTGCGGATCGACTCGTCGTGCGGCCTGATCATGCGCGACCTGCTGGTGCGGGCAGACGCCACGAGCAAGCTCGAGGTCCACATCGACACCGATGAAGGCAACGCCTGCGACCTGGACCACGCGACGCACATGGAGCTGATCAAGCAGGATTGAACCGCGGAGTCGCGGAGAATGACAAAGAGATTCTCGCCAAGGCGCAAGGATCGCAAAGCAGAGACAGAGATCGATTGCTTTGCGGGCTTCGCGCCTTGGCGAGAAAGATGGTTCGATTTCGACTACTTGGAGAACTGACTGATGGCTAAGCAACTCGAGGCGCTCGGCATGATCGAGACCAAGGGCTTCATCGCCCTGGTCGAGGCGACCGACGCCATGATGAAGGCGGCGAACGTGCAATTCCTCGGCTGGGACAAGGTCGGCAGCGGCCTGGTGACCGGCTTCGTGACGGGCGACGTGGCTGCGGTCAAGGCCGCCGTCGACGCGGGCGCCACCGCCGCGGGCCGCATTGGCGAAGTCCTCGCCGTGCAGGTCATTCCCCGCCCGCACGAAGACCTCAGCACCGTGCTGCCGGATGTGAAGACCAAGAAGCAAGCGGCCAACGTTGGCTAGCGTTTGCTGGCTCGTCAACGACCTAATCCACGAAACTCATTCGCTCCAAAAGAAGTGTCTCCCATGCAAGCAATCGGACTGTTGGAAACCAAGGGCTTGGTGGCCCTCGTCGAAGCGACCGACGCCATGGCCAAGGCCGCGAACGTGCAAATCGTCAAGAAGATCGCCATCGGCGGCGCCTACGTGACCACCGTGGTCCAGGGCGACGTCGGCAGCGTGCGGGCGGCGGTGGAAGCCGGCGCCGCGGCCGCCACGCAGGTGGGCGAGCTCGTGTCGAGCCACGTGATTCCGCGCCCCTCGGAAGGTTTGGTCGCTGCCTACCTGAGCTAGCGTAGGGTCCGCTCTGCGGACCAACGTTAGCCGCGTTCGGCGAAGCAGCGCCTTCTCCTTGTCAAACCGTCGCCCCTTTGGTCCGCACAGCGGACCCTACCAACGCTTCATGAAGATCCTGGTCGCGAACCTCGGCTCGACAAGTTTCAAGTATCGGCTGTTCGATATGGCCGACGAACGGGAGCTTGCGCGCGGGGGGATCGAGCGGATCGGCTCGGCTGAGAGCCGCTGCTTTGCCCAGATCGGCCAGTCGCGGCTCGACATCACGGCCCAAGTGCCCGATCACGCGGCCGCGGTGGAGCGCTGCTTACAGCAGCTCACCGATCCCGAGCGAGGGTGTCTGCGTGAGGCGAGCGAGGTGGCGGCGATTGGTTTCAAGGCGGTGCATGGCGGCCGCGTGAGCGGAGTGCAACGCGTCACGCCCGACGTGCTCTCGGCCATGGAAGAAATGAGCGACGTGGCGCCCGCGCACAATCCGCCTTACATCAAGGCGATGCGGCTGCTCAGCGAAAAGCTGCCCGACAAGCCGCTCGTGGCGGCGTTCGAAACTGGCTTTCACCTGACGATCCCCGACCGTCTGCGGTATTACCCCGTGCCTTATGAGTGGGCGACGGAGCACCACGTGCAGCGGTGGGGTTTCCACGGCGCGAGCCACCGCTACATCGCCACGCGGATGGCGGAGTTGCTCGGCCGCAAGGATGCCCGCATTATCTCGTGCCACTTGGGCGGCTCGAATTCGCTGTGTGCGATTCGCGCCGGCCAGAGCGTGGCCACGACGATGGGCATGAGCCCGCAGACGGGGCTGGCGCACAACAACCGCGTAGGGGATTTCGATCCCTTCGCGCTTCCCGTGTTGATGCGGGCCACCGGCAAGATGCTCGAACAGTTGCTCGACGAGCTGGCTGAGAAGAGCGGTCTGCTGGGACTCAGTGGCGTGAGCGGCGACGTGCGCGACCTCGAGGATGCGGCCGCCAAAGGCAACGAGCGGGCCCAGTTGGCCCTCGATGTCTTCACCTCGGGCATTCGCCAGCACCTGGGCAGCATGCTCATCGAGCTGGGAGGCGTCGAGGCGATCGTGTTCACCGGCGGCATCGGCGAGAACGGCCAGCGAATCCGCACCGCGGTGCTCGCGGGGCTCGATGAGCTGGGCATCGTGCTCGATCCGGCGGCCAACGCGGCGGCCAAGGGTGAATGCCGTATCGACGCGGCCGGCAGCGGCGTGCAGCTCTGGATCGTGCCGACCAACGAGGAGTTGATCGTGGCCCGTCAAGCGAAGCAGCTCCTGGAGAGTTAAGCCGATGTTCCTGGCGCGCGTAACTGGATCGGTCGTGGCGACGCAGAAAGTGGCGACGATGGTCGGCCATAAGCTACTCGTCGTCGAGCCGTACCGGCTGGAGCCCAAGTCGCGGCGCAGCTTCGAGTCGACGGGCCGCACGTTCATCGCGGTCGACGCCCTGGGCGCCGGCGAAGGCGATTTCGTGCTGATCACCCAAGGCTCGAGCGCCCGCCTGACCCCGGAAACCAAGAACCTGCCAGTCGACACGGTGATCATCGGGATCGTCGACACGGTGCGCGTGGACGCCGAAAGCGTTTACCGCCGCGAGTAGGGTCGGTGCAGGCGAATCCGCAAGCGAGAAATCAGCTACCAAAACAAATGTCCGTGACCACGGACCCTACCAGAAGCCCTCCCCATGCAAGCCACTGAAGATCTCATCCGCTCGGTCGTCCGCCAGGTGCTCACGGAGATGGGCCGCCCGGCGACCAATGGCCGTGGTCATCGCGGCCGCTTCGGCATCTTCGACAACGTGGACGACGCCGTGAGCGCGGCCACCACCGCCTTCGAGGAACTCTCGGAGCGGACGATGGAAGACCGCAAGCGGATCATCGACCACATCCGCCGCATCTCGATCGACCAATGCGTCGAGCTCGGCACGATGGAGATGGAAGAGACCAAGATCGGCCGCCTGCCGCACAAGATCGAGAAGCTCAAGACCCTGGGCGAGCGGACCCCCGGCGTCGAGTTCATGCGGAGCGAGGTGTTCAGCGGCGATCACGGCCTGGCCGTGATCGAGCACGCCCCGTTCGGCGTCATCGGCGCGATCACGCCTGTCACGCACTCGCTGCCCACCATCACCGGCAACGCGGTGAGCATGATCGCCGGCGGCAACACGCTGGTCGTCAATCCGCATCCCTCGGGCAAGAAGGTGGCGGTCGAAGGGGTGCGCCGCTTCAACGAGGCGATCTACCGCGACCTGGGCATCGACAATCTGATCTGCGTGCTGGCCGAGCCGACCCTGGAAACGGCCGACGCCCTGTTCAACCACCGCGGCATCAAGCTGATCTGCGTCACCGGCGGTCCGGCCGTGGCGCGGGCGGCCATGAAGTCGAGCAAGCGGGCGATCGTCGCCGGCCCCGGCAACCCGCCGGTGGTGGTCGATGAAACGGCCGACCTGGATCGCGCGGCCCGCTCGATCATCAAGGGCGCCTCGTACGACAACAACCTGCTGTGCATCGCCGAGAAGGAAGTGTTCGTGGTCGACGAAGTCTTCGACGCGATGCTGGCGGCCATGGAGCGGGCCGGCGCCGCGCGGCTGAATGGCCGCGAGGTCGATGCGCTGACCAAGGCGGCCATGGTGAGCGCCGGCGAAGGGGAACACAAGCACATCGTGCCCTGCAAGGACCTGCTCGGCAAAGACGCGGCGGTGTTGGCCAAAGCGGCCGGCCGCAGCGTGTCGGGCGACGTCGAGCTGCTGTTCGGCGAGACCGACGAGCACAACCCGTTCGTGCCGGTCGAGCAGATGATGCCCTTCGTGCCCTTCGTGCGGGTGCGCGACGTGGACGAGGGGATCGCCAAGGCCAAGTTCTACGAACACGGCTTCCGGCACACGGCAATCATCCATTCGACCAACGTGCGTAACATGACCAAAATGGGCCGGGCGCTCGACACGACGCTGTTCGTGAAGAACGGGCCCTGCATGGCTTCGCTGGGCTTGGGCGGAGAAGGCTACTTGTCGTTCTCGATCGCCACGCCGACGGGCGAAGGCGTGACGACGCCGCTGACCTTCACCCGCGAACGCCGCTGCTCGCTGATCGACGACCTGCGAATCTTGGGCAAGTAAGACGAGATTGAACCACGGAGACACGGAGGCACGGAGAGATCAGAGAGAGAACAAGCATTGATTTACCGCAGAGGGCACAGAGGACGCAGAGAATTGATTTCGTTCTGCTCCGCGTCCTCTGTGTCCTCCGCGGTGAAACACATTTGCTTCTCTCCGAGCCTCCGTGTCTCCGTGGTGAAAGAAAACAGATGCAAGCGGGATTGGTAGTCGGAACGGCGCGGGCGACGGCGAAGCATGCTTCGCTCGGCGGGCAGAAACTGCTCGTGGTGCAGTTTCTCGGCGCCGACGGCCGCTCTCCTGACGGCGACCCGGTGCTCTCGGTCGACACGATCGGCGCCGGCCGCGGAGACACGGTGATTCTGACCAGCGACGGCCGCGCGACGCGAGAGCTGCTGAAGAGCGATACGACGCCCGTCCGCTGGAGCGTAATCGGCATCCTAGACCCAAGCTAACTGAACCACGGAGACACAGAGACACGGAGAAATGCTGTTGCACCGCAGAGGACGCAAAGGACGCAGAGAATTGAATGTTGTTCTGCTCCCCGTCCTCTGTGTCCTCCGCGGTAAGAGTTTTCTCCGTGTCTCTGTGTCTCCGTGGTGAAAAAACACATGCGAATCGGCGAAGTGATCGGCACGGTGACGCTGGCGGCTTGGCATCCAAGCCTGGCTGGCGCGCGCTATGTGTTGGCCGTGCCGCTGGCGCTCAAGAACTTGCAGGGCGAAGCGGCCTTGGCCGAAGAACTCGTGGTCTACGACGACCTCGGCGCGAGCCCGGGCGTGCGGATCGCCTTTAGCGAAGGGGGCGAGGCAGCCCAGCCGTTTCACCCTGAAAAGAAACCGGTCGACGCCTACTGCGCGGCCCTCCTCGACGAAATCGAACTCGACTAACTAGCAGAATACTGCACCACGGAGACACAGAGACACGGAGAGGACCGAGAGATAATTTGCACCGCAGAGGACGCGAAGGACGCAGAGACTGGATTTGTTCTTTTGCTCCGCGTCCTCTGTGTCCTCTGCGGTAAAAGAAACTCTCCGTGCCGCCGTGTCTCCGTGGTGAACGAAACACCTACGACCTCCCCGGCGAATAAGGACTTTCATGAACAACGTCTATCAGCTCAAGCAGGAAATCTGCGAGATTGGCCGGCGGATCTACAACAAGGGGTTTGCCGCCGCCAACGACGGCAACATCAGCTTCCGCCTGTCCGACAAGGAAGTCCTTTGCTCGCCCACCATGGTCTCCAAGGGCTTCATGAAGCCGGACGACCTGTGCACGGTCGACATGGACGGCAAGCAGCTCTCCGGCAAGCGGAAGCGGAGCAGCGAGATTCTGCTGCACCTGGCCATCATGAAGGCCCGCCCCGACATTCGCAGCGTGGTTCACTGCCACCCGCCGCATGCCACGGCCTTTGCGGTCGCCCGCGAGCCGATTCCGCAGTGCGTGCTCCCCGAGGTCGAGGTGTTCCTCGGCGACGTGCCGATCACGAAGTACGAAACGCCCGGCGGCCAGGCCTTTGCCGACACGGTGCTGCCGTTCGTGCCGAAGACGAACATCATCATCCTGGCCAACCACGGCACGGTGAGCTACGACGTATCGGTCGAGCGCGCCTACTGGTGGACTGAAATTCTCGACGCCTACTGCCGCATCCTCATGCTCTCGCGTGACCTGGGCAAGGTGAACTACTTCACCGAGAAGGAAACGCGGGGCCTGCTCGACCTGAAGCAGCGGTTCGGTTTCACCGATGCTCGGCTCTCGCCCGGCATGGAAGACTGCGACATCTGCGGCAACGACATCTTCCGTTCGACCTGGGAGAAGTCGGGCGTCGAGCGCCGCGCGTTCGACGCCCCGCCCCCGATGGGCAAGGCCGCCGCAGCCACTCCGGCCCCCTCGGCGAATGGCAGCAAACCGGCGATCAGCGCCGACCAAGAAGCCTTGGTGCAAGCCATCACCGAACGCGTGATGGCCGCCCTGGCCGCGAAGTAACGCATTGAGCTAATAACTAAGACACTTTCCACCACGGAGACACTGAGACACGGAGAGGACAAAGAGGTTTTGCACCGCGGAGGGCATAGACGACGCAGAGAATTGGGTTTGTTCTCCTCCGCGTCCTCTGTGTCCTCTGCGGTAAAGGTCTTCTCCGTGCCTTCCGAGTGTCCGTGGTGAACTAGAGCCCTGGCGAGTCCCATGAAAGTCACGATTATCGGCGGCGGCGGGTTGGTTGGTTCTTGCACCGCGTTTGCGTTGCAGGCCGGCCGCATCGTGCGCGAGCTTGCCCTCATCGACGCCAACGCCGACATGGCCGCCGGCCAAGCCCTCGACCTGTTGCACGGCGGCCCGCTGCTGGCCGACCAAGTCATCACTTCGGGCGGCTACGAGCACGTGGCCACGAGCGATGTGGTCTGCATCACCGCCGGCCTGCGTCGCAAGCCGGACGAGAGCCGGCTCGACCTGATCAATCGCAACGTCGATCTGTTCCTCGGCATCCTTGGCCAAATGCAGTCGGCCGGGATCAAGAAGAACGCGGTCGTCGTTGTGGTGTCGAACCCGGTCGACGTGCTCACCTATCTGGCCGCCCAGCGGCTCGATCTGCCGACCACGCAAGTCATCGGCCTCGGCACGCAGCTCGACACGATCCGCTTCCGGGCACTGATCGCCCAACGGCTCGGCGCCCCGCCGACGCAGGTTTCGGCCCTGATTCTCGGCGAGCACGGCGACAGCATGGTTCCCATCTGGTCGAGCGCCACGGTCGGCGGCCTGCCGCTCGAGAAATTCGAAGGCTGGAACGCGAACGCGGCGAGCGAGATCTTCACCCGCACCAAGGGTTCGGGCGCCGAGGTGATCGGCAAGAAGGGGGGCGCTGGCTTTGCCGTGGGCGTGGCGATTCAGGAAGTGATCGAAACGATCGCCCTCGACCGTCGTCGCCTGCTGCCGGTTTCGACCGTCCAGCGCGGCTGCTACGGCATTCGCGACGTAGCCCTCTCAGTGCCAACGGTCGTCGGCCGCGCGGGCGCCCTCACGACGCACGAAATCGACCTCTGGCCGAAGGAAGTGCAAGCCCTCCGCAAAAGCGGCCAAGTCCTGCGACAAACCGTCGACACGGTCCTCGAGCGAATCAAAGGTAAGTAAGGCAGATAAATCACCACGGAGACACAGAGACACGGAGGATTCTTACCGCGGAGGACACAGAGTACGCAGAGCAAAACAACAAGCATTTCTCCGCGTCCTCTGTGTCCTCTGCGGTAAAAGTCCTCTCCGTGCCTCTGTGTCTCCGTGGTGAAGACAACGATGCAAAAGTCCCTCGACCGTAAGCTTGCTGCGATTCATGCCGATCCGAGCGGCTCGCGCGAGTTTATTTTGGCCGACGCCAAGGACGCCGACATGGCGTTTGGCATCGGCGCGCCCGGCAAGTCGCCGGAAGCGCACGCGGGGGAAACGCGTTTCCGCACGCTGGCCGAGTATCGCGAGCAGATTCGGCAGATCATCGACCAAGGTCTGGTCGACATCATGCTCATGTCGGCCAGCACCAACGATGTGCTGACGATCGCCGAAGGGCGCTTCGCCAACAGTGCGATCACGCCGGCGGCGCGGGCCAACGACACGAGCGACGTGTTCGTCGTTCGCGGCGGCAAGTATCTCGAGTCGCCTGCCCAGCCGTTTCGCTCGGCCCTGCTCGACCACATTCAGTGTGGCCACATCGATTGCCAGCCGAATGAGCGCGTGCTCGGGGCCAATCTCGGCCTGTACAGCGTCACGTTCAACAACCGGCTCGAAGACGATCTACGGTCGCTCGAGGAGTATCGCACGTTCCGCGTTGAGGCCGAACGCAAAGGCTTTCGGCACTTCCTCGAACTGTTCGATCCCAACGCGCCGGCAGGCCTCTCGGCCGACCAGATCCCCGGCTTCATCAACGACCACGTCGCCCGTACGCTGGCCGGCGTGGCTCAGGCCGGGCGGCCGGTGTTTCTGAAGATGGTCTATCACGGGCCGCGGGCGATGGAAGAGCTCGTCGCCTACGATCCGCATCTGGTGGTCGGCATTCTCGGCGGCGGCGCCGGCACCACCTACGACGCCTTCAAGCTGCTCGGCGAAGCCAAGAAGTACGGCGCGCGGGCAGCGCTCTTCGGCCGCAAGATCAACGGCGCGGAGTGCCAGTTGGCGTTCGTCGAGTTCCTGCGGCTCATCGCCGATGGTCAGCTCGAGCCGGAAGAAGCGGTCCGCGCCTACCATGGCGTGCTCCAGCGGCTCAAGATTCGCCCGCAGCGTTCGCTGGTCGAAGACATGGAGCTGCGGACTGGCGTGATGAGCTACGGCGGTTCGAGTTCCGCGACCGTGCCAGCCTTGCCCAGCGCAGTTTCCGCGGCAAAAGATCCGTCCGTCCCCAACACCCTGGGCCCGATCACCAAGGCCGATCCGATGAAGAAAGACTGTGGCTGCGGTTGCGGCGGCAAACCCAAGGGCTGCGGCGACGCCAAGCCGGCCGGTGAAGCAGCGGCGACCGCTGCGGCCTTTCCCACCACGCCCGGCGGCAAGCCCGACTTTGCGCAGATGACTCCGGCTCAAAAGCTCGCTTGGAACCGCGCCGAGCGCGACCGAATCTTCGGGATCTGACCTCCCCTCTCCCTGTGGGCCCACAGGGAGAGGGGCCGGGGATGAGGGACGGCCAGGGCTGCTGGGGCGCGAAGTGTTGCGATCGCCGTCCAGACAATGAGCTCAGCGACCACGGGTGGCTCCAATGCTACCGACCCTCACCCCAGCCCTCTTCCACAGGGAGAGGGAGCCGGATGCCCTTGCCGAGTCTAAGGCCAGGTTCGATAACTGGTCGAGCGGCCCGCTGGGCCCACTGGTTTTCTTAGGGTGACTTCGCATGCGATGCGCTTCGGCTCGATGGGCTTGCTGGACTCTCTTTTGCCTCGCGATCGGTTCTGACCTTGGCCTCTCGGCCCGAGCCGACGACTGGCCGCAATGGCGCGGCCCGCAGCGCGACGGCCGCTGGCGCGAGGCGGGCGTCGTCGAGCGGTTCAGCGCCCCGCGGCTCGAGCCCAAGTGGCGGGCGAAGGTCGGCAGCGGCTACAGCAGCCCAAGCGTTGCCGAGGGGCGCGTGTTCGTCACCGACCGGCTCATCGAGCCCAAACAAGTCGAACGCGTCCACTGCTTCGAGGAAGAAACCGGCAAGCCACTGTGGAGCCACGAATACGATTGCGTTTACGTGGGCGTAGGCTACGGCGCGGGGCCGCGGGCGGCGGTGTCGGTCGATCAAGGCCGGGCCTACGTGCTCGGCACGATGGGGCATCTCAAGTGTTTCGACGCCGCGACCGGCGGCGTTCACTGGGAGCGCGATCTGAACGCCGACTACCAGATCCGCATGCCGATCTGGGGCATCTCCGCCTCGCCGCTCGTATACGAGGACCTGGTGATCGTACAGATCGGCGGCGCCAGCGGCGCCTGCCTCGTGGCGCTCGACAAGCACTCCGGCAGCGAACGCTGGCGCGCGCTCGACGACCAGGCCAGTTACTCGGCCCCGATCATCATCCGGCAAGCGGGGCAGCCGGTGCTCGTGGCGCTCACCGGTGAGAACGTGGTCGGGCTCGATCCAAAGACCGGCGAAATTCACTGGCGGCAGCCATTCCCGCCCAACAAGATGGTGATCGGCGCCGCCACTCCCGTCGTCGACGGCGAGCGGCTGTTCGTCACCTCGTTCTACGAGGGCTCGCTGATGCTGACCGTGTCGCGCGACAAGATTGAGGCCCTGGAACAATGGAGGCGCGCTGGGCAGGACGAGAACAACACCGACGCCTTGCACTCGATCATCAGCACGCCGGTGCTCCGAGGCGGGTTCGTCTACGGCGTCGACAGCTACGGCGAGCTCCGCTGCCTCGACGCCCGCAATGGAGATCGCATCTGGGAGAACCTGACGGCCACGCCCAAGGCCCGCTGGAGCACGATCCACTTCGTACAGCACGGGACCGAAGATTGGCTGTTCAACGAGCGAGGCGAGCTCATCATCGCCCGGCTCACGCCCCAGGGCTACCAGGAGTTGAGCCGGACGAAAATCATCGAGCCGACGCGGGGCCAGCTCGATCAGCGCGGCGGCGTCTGCTGGTCGCACCCCGCCTTCGCCAACCGCTGCGTGTTCGTGCGAAACGACGAAGAGCTCGTGTGCGTAGACCTGGCGCAGAAACCGAAGGAATAGACGAACCGCGCAGATCTGAAACACATTCTCACCGCGGAGGACACAGAGGACGCAGAGAGGGCATCTTGTATTCTCCGCGTCCTCTGTGTCCTCCGCGGTGCAATCGTATCGAGGTCCCTCGCATGCCGCGTGCCCGTCGTCCTTGGCAGGAAGAGTTGGCAATCATCGACGCCACGATGAAGGCCATTTCCGGGGTGACCGATCCGGAGGAGTTGATCGGCATCTACTGGGACGGAATCGGCCAGCTCGTGGCCATCGACGACTTCGTGTCGGTCTCGCGGCGCAACGTGGAGCCCCCCTTCTACCTCATCACGCGGTCATCCCGGTTCACCGAACAAGTCAACCCTTGGACCGAGCGCGACAAGCTGCCCAAGGTCTCGGGCGGCCTGCTCGGCGAGATTCTCTACGGCAACGAGCCGGTGCTCATCGAGGATTTACCCTCGCGGCTCTCAGCGGACGATCCGGCCTATTTCTACTTACAGGGGTTCCAGGCGCTCGTGGCGTTGCCCCAATACGACAACGGCGAGTCGCTCAACGCGTCGATGATGCTGTTGCCGCCGGGAGAGGAAATCGACCATGCGATGGTGCCCACGCTCCACTGGCAGGGCGGACTCTTTGGCCGGGGGACGCAGAACCTCGTGCTCCGCAATCAACTGAGCGCAACGCTCGCCGAACTTGACCGCGAGCTCAAGGTGGTCGGCGACATTCAGCGCTCGCTGTTGCCCAGCGAACTGCCCCAGATCCCAGGCTTCGACCTGGCGGCCGACTACCAAACGAGCGCCCGCGCCGGCGGTGACTACTACGACTTCTTCCCCTTGAACGACGGCGGCTGGGGCCTCTTCATCGCCGACATCTCGGGGCACGGCACTCCGGCGGCCGTGCTCATGGCCATCACCCACGCCATCGCCCACGCCAAGCCCGGCACGCATACACCGCCGGCGGCGCTGCTCGAGTACCTGAACGAGCGGCTCTGCCGGGCCTACACGCGCGACGGCACGTTCGTCACCGCGTTCTACGCCGTGCTCGACCCGCAGGCCCGCACGCTGAAATACGCCACCGCCGGGCACAACCCGCCCCGGCTCGCCCGCGGCAGCGGAGTCCTGTCGCTCGACGAAGAAGGGGGACTGCCGCTCGGTCTGTTCCCCGGCCAGTCCTACACCGAGATCACCACGCAGCTCGAACCGGGCGATCTGCTGCTGCTCTACACCGACGGCGCCACCGAGGCGATGGCCCCCGGGGCCGAAGCCGAGCGGCAGCTCTTCGGCGTCGAGCGGCTCGACCGGCTGCTGCTCGAGTGCGACACGCGGAGCGCCGCCGACACCATCGACCGCATCCGCCAAGACCTGGCCGACTTCCGCGGCCAAGCCCGGCCGGCCGACGATCAAACGCTGATCGCCATGCGCTGCCTACGGCAGTGACCCGCCGTACATTTGGAGGCCGGGACGCTCCTACTATTCGTCGACGTCGCCGCCGTCGTCGACCGTCACCACCTGGCCGATGCTAATCCCGAGCGCGCGGATCTTGTTCCGCAGGCTGCCGCGGGTGATGCCAAGGATACGGGCGGCCTCGGATTGGTTCCCCTCGGTTTGGCGGAGCACGCGGGTGAGCAGGTAGCGCTCCATCATGTCGACCGTTTCGGCGTGCAGGGCCTGGGAGCCCTCGCGCAGCCGCTGCTCGACGTAGGCCTGGAGTTCACCGCCCGCTTCCGCTGCAGGCGCTGCGATGGCGGCGGCTGCAGCGGGAGAAGCGCCCTCAGCCACCAGCCGGGGCAGCGCCTCGGGAAAGATGATCGACTCGGTCGTCTGCAACAGGGCCTGCCGGAGGACACTTTGCAGCTCGCGAACGTTGCCGGGCCAGTTGTAATTGAGCAGGGTTTGCAGGGAGGTCGACGAAAGCCCTTGAATGTCCTTGCCGAACTCGCGCCGCAGCCGTTCGAGAAAGTGATAGATCAAGAGCGGCAAATCCTCGCCGCGTGCCCGCAGCGGCGGGAGCGTGATCGTGAAGCCGTTGAGCCGGTAGTACAGGTCCTCGCGAAAATCCCCCTCGGCGACCATCTTTTCCAGGTCGCGGTTGGTGGCCGTGATGATCCGCACGTCGGTTTGAATCGTTTCGTTGCCCCCCACGCGCTCGAACCGCTGCTCCTGCAGCAGGCGGAGCATTTTGCTCTGCACCATGGGCGACATGTCGCCCACTTCGTCGAGAAAGATCGAGCCCCCGGAGCATTGCTCGAACTTGCCGATTCGCCGCCGCTCGGCGCTGGTGAAGGCGCCCTTCTCGTGGCCGAAGAGCTCGCTCTCCAGAAGCTGTTCCGGAATCGCCGCGCAGTTGACCGCCAGGAACGGGCCGCCCGATCGTTTGCTGTGGTGATAGATCGCGCGGGCGACGAGCTCCTTGCCGGTGCCGCTTTCGCCGCGGATCAGCACCGTGACGTCTTGCGGCGCCACACGGCCGATGGCCTTGTAGACCTCTTGCATGGCCGTGCTGCGCCCCACCAGCCGGTCGCCTGAGAGTTCGGTGACGTCGGGCCGCGGCACTTCCACCGGCGTGCGCATCAGCCGCTGGTTTTCGACCGCCCGCTCCACCAGTTCGCGGACCTTGGCCAGATCCAGCGGCTTGAGCAAGTAATCGTAGGCCCCCAGCTTCATCGCCTCGATCGCAGTGTCGCTCGTGCCGCCGGCCGTGATGAACACCACGGGCACACGGGGATCCAGGGCCCGCAGCTTGCGGAACAACTCGAGCCCGTTGATTTCGGGAAGGACGATGTCGAGCAGCACCACTTCGGGCTGGAGCTTTTCGAGCACCGCCAGTCCTTCCTCAGCGGTGGTCACCGCGGAGAGCCGCAGCCCCGTGTCTTCGAGCGCTCGACCGACCAGCAAATGAACCGACCGATCGTCGTCGATTAGCAGCACCGCGGCGGGCCGGGACTCCTCTGAACGGTCGGCGGCGAGAGGGGTCGAGGTGGCAAGCGACATGAACCTTCCCAGAGTACTGCGTGGCCAGCAGGAGGCACTCGGCCGTCCCCCCGCCAGAGGCGCAAAGCCTGATGCGGGCAAGAAATCGGCGATTCCAGCAATCGTACCCATTGGCAGTGGGGGAAGAAAGGGCAACGGTTCGCCGCGCCGGCCGCCATCTTCTCGACAGCAGCCGACCGGACCGGGTGAATCCGTAGGGTCCGCGTCAGCGGTCACACCGGACAGGTGGCAGGACCGTTTTCCTCCGGCCCGAGTCAAGGAAAAAGAGGCCGTCTCTCTAAGACTCCGCGCTGAAAATCGACTTCTGTCGAACATACTGCGCTGCAGTCCTCGCGCTTTTTCTCTCAACCATGGCGAACCTCCATGAAAGCATACTTCTGCCGCCTGTTGCCCCTGGTAGGGCTGCTGCTTTGGACCGAGGCCGGGCAAGCCTCGGAGCTGTTCTCGGTCGACTACCCGGGCGCCACGCCCCTCTACCAGATGAACCAAACCAACGGGGCGGCGAGCGCCGTTGGCCCGACCGGTTTCGACGGCATCGGCGACCTGACGAGCGACACTCGGCCCGCCACCGCCACGATGTGGGGCGTGCGGATCGCCTCGAACGAGCTGCTCGAAATCGACCCGCTGACTGGAGCGGCCAAATCGGCGGCCACGATGAACAGCCCTGACGACATCGTGTCGCTCGCCTTCGACGTGGTCACCGGCAAGCTGTTCGGCAACACCTCGGTTGCCTTCGGCGCTCCCTTCGAAGCGCTCTACGAAATCGATCCGACGACCGGCAACACCACCTTTGTGGGCCGCATCCTCTTCGACAACGTGTACGCTCTGGCCTTCGATCAGACGGGCAAGCTGTTTGGGGTGTCCGACGCCACGGACCAGCTCATTCAGATCAACACCTCGAACGGCAACGGCTCGCTCGTAGCCGGCCTGGCGACGAGCTTCGCCTACGACATCGCTTCGCGCCCGGAAGACGACGTGATGTTCCTGGCCGACAGCGGGACTTCGAGCCTGTACACGCTGAACACCGGCACCGGCAACCTGACGCTCGTGGGTCCCTACGGCGGCAGCCCGAACCTGGTGGGGCTGGCCTTCAGCCCGGTGCCGGAGCCGAGCACGATCGCGCTGGCCCTTGTGGGCCTGGCAGGCATGGGGCTGCTGGGGCGGCGGCGCGCGCGGTAGCGCTCCCTCATTGACCTCAAAAAGAAACGGGGCGGAGCAAGTCACGCTTGCTCCGCCCCGCGTTAATATCAGCCGATCTCGGCTCGCTGCTACCGGACGCTCATGTCGCAGCTCTGTCCGCCGGCGGCGGTCAGGTAGCCGGCCTTCACGTAGTCGATCACCATGCGGTGAGCGCTGAACCGCCAGGCCATGGAGCCGATCGAGTTCATCATCCGCTTGATCCAGTGCCGCGGCAGGCCGTCGATGTCGCGGTCGTAGAAGAGCGGGATGACCTCTTCCTCGAGCACTCGGTACAGGTCGTCGCCGTCGCGGCGGTCGCCGATGTCATCGGAAACGTGCGAGTGGCCGCGGCCGATCGCGAAGCCGTTCTGGCCGTCGAACGCCTCGGCCCACCAGCCGTCGAGCACCGAGAGATTGAGGCCGCCGTTGAGCAGCACCTTCTCGCCGCTCGTGCCGCTCGCCTCGAGCGGACGCCGCGGGTTGTTGAGCCACACGTCGACGCCCTGGGTCAGGTGGCGGGCGACGTTGATGTCGTAGTCCTCGACGAACACCACCTTGCCGGCGAATCGCTCGTCGTGCCGGAGGTTGGCCAGCCGCTTGATGAGCTGTTTGCCCGGCTCGTCGGCCGGATGCGCCTTGCCGGCGAAGATGAACTGCACCGGCCGGTCGGGATCGTTGATCATCCGCGACAAGCGGTCGAGGTCGACCATCAGCAGATCGGCCCGCTTGTAAGTCGCGAAGCGCCGTGCGAAGCCGATCGTCAGCACGTTCGGATCGAGCACGTTCCGAGCTGCTTCCACAGCCTCGTCGCTCTCGCCGCGGCGGCGGCATTGCCGGCTCACGCGGCGGCGCACGAACGACAGCAGCAGGTTCTTGAGCGCGTAGTGCGTTTCCCACAGCTCGCCGGGATCGACCGCGTGGATCCCCTGCCAGGTTTCCGGCTCGCTCGTGCGGTTGGCCCAGCCAAAGGGGAAGTAGCGATCGTAGAGCTGCTGCATCTGCCAGGCCAGCCAGGTCGGCAGGTGAACGCCGTTGGTGATGTGGCCGATGGGAATCTCTTCTTCCACGCGCCAGGGCCAGAGGTGGGCCCACATGCGGCGGCTGACGTGGCCGTGCAGCGCGCTCACGGCGTTGGCCCGCCGCGAAAGCTTGAGGCCGAGCACCGTCATGCAAAACGTTTCGCCGTGGTTCTGCGGCTCCACGCGCCCCAGCCCCATGAGCTGGTCGTGCGAAATGCCGAGCTGCTCGCGCAAGGGGCCCAAGTGCTCGTCGATCAAGCCCGCGTCGAAGCGGTCGTGGCCGGCGGGCACGGGGGTGTGCGTGGTGAAGACCGTGTGCTGCGCGACTTCGCGGAGCGCGGTGTCGAACGTCATGCCGTCGTCCTGCATCCGTTCGCGAATGGCCTCGAGCGTGGCGAACACGCTGTGACCTTCGTTCAGGTGATACACGCCCGGCGTAATGCCCAGGGCCTTGAGGGCCCGCACGCCGCCGACGCCCAGCACCAACTCCTGGCGGATACGGGTGCGGTGGTCGCCGCCGTAGAGCCGGCTGGTGAGCTTGCGGTCCTCGGGGCGGTTGCCCTCGACGTCGCAGTCGAGCAGGTACAAGTCGACGCGGCCCACCTTCATCAGCCACACCTTGGCCTGCAGGGCCCCGGTGCGGGTATGGATTTCGACGGTGATCGGGCGGCCATCTTTGCTGCGGGCCGGCTCCATCGGCAGATCCTCGACCTTCGTGTCGAGATACTCCTCCCGCTGGTAGCCGTCGAGATCCAGATGCTGCTTGAAGTAGCCCTGGTCGTAGAACAAGCCAATCGCCAACAGCGGCACGCCCAGGTCGCTCGCGCTCTTGATGTGGTCGCCCGAGAGGACGCCCAAGCCGCCCGAGTAGATCGGGATCGATTCGTGCATGCCGAACTCGGCCGAAAAGTAGGCCACCGGCTTGAAGCCGAGGACGCCGGCGTGCGTGGTGCCCCAGGTGTGCGTGGAGCTCAGGTATTCCTTGAGGCGGCGATAGGCCTGGTTGATGCGGCTGTAGAGCACCAACTCGCCGGCCCGCATCTCGAGGCGCTCGGGCGTGAACTCGGCCAGGAGCGCGATGGGGTTGTGATCGAGTTGCCGCCAGCGAATGGGGTCGAGATCGCGAAACAGATTGACGACCTCGGGCTGCCAGCTCCACCAGACGTTGCGGGCGAGCGCCAGGCACTTGTCGTAGAGGGTCTGGGGCGAGAGCTCGATTGCGTCGGCGCCGTGGTTGGCGGATCCGGAGGAGGAGGTCGGCATTTCAATCTGCGCCATGTTCGACACCTGTCGGGGGGACGGAACGGGCGGGACCGGGGGTCGGCCGGGCGGGCCTTGCGGCGTGCGACCCTCGCAGAGGGAGACGCGCATTGCTACCCATCGGCAAACCTGGACCCGCGCTAGTCATCAAACTCACCGGATTCGTCAAACTCGGGCCGAAAAACTCGGCAATTCCGTTTCGCTAGCCGGGGGATCGAAAACCCTAGCACACGAACCTTTGCGAGCATCGGCGCGAACTTACCCTTTCCGAGCGGTCTCGCGAAGACCCTCGAAGCAAATAAGCACGTTCAGTCGACTCGCACAAATCCAAGCGCGAGCCGCGGCCGGTGGGAGAGGCGGTGATGAGGCCAATTGCAGCGACACGTGGGGGCGCAGGCTGCAAAGCGCGTCCAACCGCAGGGCTGGGAACCGGCGGTCGACCTCGTCCTACCCCCGACGAGTCCCGCCGGAGAGGGGCGATTTGCGGCATTGTAGCCGCCCGGCTAGTCTGAGGGCAACTGCCTGCCAGAGAGCCCGCGACAAAGCCCCTATGCAAATCGCCGACACCCCCGCAGCTCCGGCGCTCGATGCTCTCTGCGTTTGGCTCGCCGAACGCGCCGCCGGGCTCGACGCCTCGGGGCACTGGCCGGCCGAACAACTGGCCCGCTGCGGCCAGGCGGGGGTTTTCCGCTGGTTTCTCCCTCGCGAGCATGGCGGCTTCGAGTGGAGCGATGCCGACGTCGTCCGCGGCTACCTGAAGCTGAGCGCCGCCTGCCTCACCACAACTTTCATCATCACGCAGCGCTCGGGCGCGTGCGAGCGCATTGCGGGGGGCGCCTCCCCCGTCGCCCAGGAACGCTTGCTCCCAGCGCTGGCCAGCGGCGAGCGCTTCGCCACGGTCGGCATCTCGCACCTCACGACGAGCCGCCGGCACCTGGGGCAACCCGCGCTGCGGGCCCGTGAAACGCGCCGCGGCTTCGTCCTCGACGGGTATAGCGCGTGGGTCACGGGCGCAGAGCACGCCCAACACGTCGTGGTGGGCGCCACGCTCGAAGACGGCCGCCAGGTGTTGCTGGCCTTACCCACCGATCTGCCAGGCGTATCGACGCCTCCGCCGCCGCGGCTGGTGGCCCTTTCCTCGAGCCACACCGGGCCGCTCGAGTGCGCCGGGGTCGAGATCGACCGCGAGTGGCTGTTGGCCGGTCCCGACGAGAACGTGCTGGCGACCGCCCGCAGCCGCGGGACCGGCGGTCTGCAGACCTCAACCCTGGCGATCGGCCTGGCCGGGGCCGCGCTCGAATGGCTCGAAGGCCAGGCAGCGATCCGCGGCGAGTTGCGCGAGGCCGCTGCCCAATTTCGTGGTGAGCACGACCAGGTGCTCGCCGACCTGTTGGCGATGGCCGAGGGCCAAGCCGCTTGCGGCACGGAGAGCTTGCGCACGCGGGCCAACAGCCTCGTGCTGCGGAGCACGCAAGCGGCCCTCATGGCCGCCAAGGGCGCGGGCTTCGTCGAAGGGCATCCCACGGGCCGCTGGGTCCGCGAGGCGCTGTTCTTCCTGGTTTGGAGCTGCCCCCAACCGGTGGCCAACGCGAACCTCTGCGAGCTAGCGGGGCTGCACGACTAACGCCAGTATTCGTAGGGTGCGTCAAGCGAAGCGCGGACGCACCACCGCGAACGAGCGACGTGAGGGCGAACGAGCGATCCACCGATGGTGGGTCTGCGCTTCGCTTGACCCACCCTACGGAACTGCCATTAGCCCCCGGCGAGTCGCCGGGGGATGAGCATCTCGACACCGCCGCAAGCGCGTCTTCCGGCGTGCTCGTATTCGTAGGGTGCGTCAAGCGAAGCGCGGACGCACCACCGCGAACGAGCGACGTGAGGGCGAACGAGCGACCCACCGATGGTGGGTCTGCGCTTCGCTTGACCCACCCTACGGGAACTTGACCCAACCCACGGGATCTACGCCGCCCGTTGCTCGTTCACGCGGCTCACGCGGGCCGTAAGCAGGTGGATCGCCGCGGTGAGCTGGTGCAGCGCCGGGTCGAGCTGCTGGAGCTGCAATTGCCGCAGGCGATCGGCCACCTCGCCGAGGGCCGCCGCCTGCTCGCTGCCGTCGCGCAGGGCGGTTGAAAGCTGGCCGTTGAGCTCGCGGAAGTCCGTGCCGATCTGCTGCAGTCCGCTGAACAAGCCTGGCCAGGCCGAGTCTCCCGCAGGGATGCCTGCCCCCATGAGTCGTTCGAGCAACTTGCGCTCCAACTCCGCCTCGCGGCGGCGGGTTTCTTCGTACAACCGTTCGCAGGCTCCTTGCCAGGCCTTGAGCGCCTGCTGCTGCCGCTGATCGAATTGACGCTGCAGTTGGTCGATGGCCTGTAGCAGCACCGTCGACTGCCGCTCGAACAGCGCGTTGTCGACGTGCATCGCGGGCGCCGGCACGGCCAGCGTCGGCGCGTCGAGCGGGGCCGCCACGTCGAAGCGGTCGAGCAATTCTTCGGCCGCCCGCCGATCGACGGCGTGCGACAAATTGCGGTCGGCGCGTTCGCCGATGAACAGGGCGAACATCATCGTCACGGCGGCCACCAGGGCGGCCGTGGTGGTGTCGAACGCGGTGCCCATCTCGCTGACGACGTAGGGGAGCCGCTCGGCCATGTCGTCGGAGCTCATGCCTCCCAGGGCCGTGCCGAAGTGGATCACCGTGCCCAAAAACCCGAGCACCGGAGTGACCCAGCAGATGAACCGCACGAGGGCAAAGCCGCCGTGGCTGCGGTCGGCGTCTTCATCGGAAAGCCGGCTGAGCTGGTCGCTGAGGCCTTCGGCCGAACCCCGCTGGGCCACATAAGCCAAGGCGTTCGAGAGCCGCAGGCCGATCCGCGAGTTTTGCACCCAGGCAGGGGCCGCCAGCACGTCGCCCCGCAACTCGGCGGCGGTCGTGGCCGGCGCGCGGCCCTCGATCGGCGGCAGGAGGGGCCTCTTCACGGCCCGCCACTCGCGGCGGAGCGGCCAGAGCCGGAAGACGACGTCGACGCAGCCCCAGATCATGAAGGCCACGATCACATATTCCACCGCATGCTCTGCCGCGTAGCGATGCAGCTTGGAGTGCGCAAGCGCAGGGTGCTCCAAGGCGGCATAGAAGCCCACGGTCAACAGCGCGGCCACGATCATCGTCAGATCGAGCCGGCGCCAGAGAGCAGACGGTGACATGCGACGTGTCCTCCTTGACGCGTTCCGGTTGCGGCGCGGTCCTACGCCAGCAAGCGTGCGTACACTAACCGGAAACCGCGTTGGGGGTAAGTTCAATCGCCGGCGGAAAAACGCGGGGCGCCGCGGGTGGCGGGCCGGCCGTGCCCGCGTGCTAGCGTCATGTTCTGGAAGTCATTCCTCGGCGTTCACGTCGCCACCTGCGGAGAGGACGCGGCCGGTCGCCCAAATTGCCAGCAGACCGAGGGGAACCGAAACGATCCAGGTCGCCGCCGCCGACAGCACGAACAGCAGCAGTCCCAAGCGCCGCGCCGGGGTCGCCCCCTGCTGCAGCCGCGCTTCGGCCCAGTGAGCGAGCGGAGCAAGCCAAACCAGCGCTGCGATCAAGTAGAAGGCCGCCAGTAATTCCATGTTGGATCAGCGGAGAGCACGAAGACAGAGGATCGGTGTCCGGCAGGGGATCGACGCGGTTAGAACCAACGCGTCAGCAGCGCATTGAGCCCCCAGCCGGCGAGAATTAGGCCTACGAGCAGCGCCGCCAGGCGGGCAAAATCGCCGATCGCGCGGCCGGACCGCGGTTCAGAGGGAGGAGCGCTCATGGAATCTCCGGAGCGGGGTTGGAGGAGCTTGGCGCCGCCGCGGACTCGCCATAGAGCGGCAGGTGCCGGTAGTAAACCTCGAGCATGTAGGTCGACAGACAAGTGACGTAAAGCCGCCCCCCTTGCGTGCCCCATTCATCCCGCGAGGGGCGCAAGGGATCCCAACTCCCCTTTTCGCGCCCCGTATGCACCTGGTTCTCAGGCACGACCTGCCGCATCACCTTGTTCCAGCGCTGCCAGTAATTGCCGCCGAGGTGGTGCATCACCTGCGTGGCGTAGTACCAGTAGTAGACGTCGCGCTTGGCCCAATCGACCGGGTTTTGCCCGAGAAACGTGGCGCCGTCGATCAGCCGCGAGTCGTTCCGCTGCCAACCCAGGTATTGCCGGCAGAGCAGCCCCTCGGCCGTCATCGCGAGCGTTTCGTGCGCTTCCGGTTTGTAGAGGTAGTGGCTGCCCCCTTCGATCGCCACGGTGTCGAGAAAGCCGCCGACGCGTGTGAGCGCATCGGCCGGGACCTCGAGCCGCGCCATGCGGGCGCTCTGCAAGGCCATCACGAACCAGCCGGTGACCGAGGTGTCGGAGTCGGAATTGGGATAATAGCGCCAGCCCCCTTGCGGCGCCTGGGCTTTCAGACAGTAGTCGACCGCCCGCTGCGCCGCCGAGCGGACCCGCGAGTCGTCGGTCATGCCGCAGAGTTCGCAGAGGACGATCGTGCATTGGGCGTGCGTGTAGAGGCGGTGGTGTTGGGGGATGTTGTCGTGCCAGAACTCGCCGCCGGGACGCTGGGCGTCCATCAGAAAGTCGGCCCCCTTGGCTACGTTTCGCTGGAACTCGCCCTTGAGCCGATGGGTGTGGCCGTCCCCCTGAAACGCAAGCAGCGCCATGGCGGTGGCGGCCAGGCGATTCTCGGTCTCCACACCGTCGCTGTACGGGCCCTTGAGACTCCAGCCCCCGTCGCTGCGCTGGTTGCGGGCGAGCCACTCGAGCGCCTCATGCACGGCGTCCTTCGTGAGCTTGGTGCCTCCGTAGGCGGCATGCAGCGCTTCCTTGTAGCCTTTCTCCCGGCCGCTCAGCGCAAGGCCGATCGCCGGCGCGTCGACCGAGGCCACGCCGGCCAGCCCGCCGTCGAGCGCCAGGTCGAGCTTGCCGAGCGAGGCCAGCGGGTCGTCGACCGGCGGCAGATCGACGCGCGACAGCGCGGCCTTCTCATCCGACGCCGCGCCGGTCAGCCCGGCGGTGGGGTCCTCGAGCTGATCCCCCAGCGTTTCGGCGTAGATCTCGTCGCGGGCGACGTCGACTTCGAGCTTCGGCTGCGTTTGGTGATGCACCCCCAGGGCCGCGAGGCCAAGCACCAGGAGCAGCGAGGCATGAACGAGCAAGCTCACCATCCACGGCGGCGCCGAACCGAGCAACCGCGTGAGCAGGCCTTGCCGTTCGCCCTCGTCGACGCCGCCTGAACGCCGCAGCCAGGCGCCCAGCCCGTCGCGCAGCCGTTGCCACAGCGACCGGCGTGGCGCCAGCCCGCGCCGCTGCGGCACGAACAAGGGCGGTGCGGCTTCCGGCTCTCCGCTCTGCGGCGCTGCTCGAGCGCGCGCAGGTGCGAAGGGCGGCGGCTGGGCGCCAGGCCGAAACGGAGGTGGCTGAACGGGGCTCGTCATTCGTTGTCGACCGCTACGGACCTTCCGTATGCCGGGTATCGAGGGAGATCTTCTTTAGCCCGAGTGACTGGAGCATGTCCATCACCTTGACGACTTCGCCGTAGGGAATGCCTTGGTCGGCGGCCAAAGACAACTGCTGCTCTCCGCTCGGCAGGCCAATCTCTTCGACCAGCGAGCGGACCGAGGAGGCGTCGGTGCGGCGCTCGTTGAGATAGAGCGCGAGCTCGCCCGAGGACTCCCGCCGCAGCGAAAAGATGAGCGGCAGATCTTCAGCGGCCAGGGCCACCGAGGTCGTCTCTGGCAAGTTCACTTTGACCGGCGCCGAGCCGACGATCGCCGGCACGGTGATCATGAACACGATCAGGAGCACGAGCACCACGTCGACCAGGGGAGTGACGTTGATGTCGCTGATCACGCCGTCGTCGTCGTCCGAAAAACCTGCGCTCGCGGCCATTAGCGCACCCCCTCCGCAACCAGCGGACGTTGGGCCGCCGGGGCGGCGGGCTTGGCGTCGGGACGCACGCTGGCGAGCACCAGATGCGCAAGCGAATCGGCCTGGCCGATCGTGGTGCGCACCTTGCGTTGCAGCAGGTTGAACCCAATCACAGCCGGAATCGCCACGAACAGCCCCACGGCGGTGGCCACGAGGGCCTCGAACACGCCGGCCATCACGGCGTTGGGATTGCCGGCCGCGTCGCCCGTCAGGTCGTGCGCGGCCTTGATGATGCCGAGCACCGTGCCCAAGAGGCCGATGAAGGGGGCATTGCTGCCGATGGTGGCCAGCACGGCCAGCCGTGCGTCGAGCAGCGGTTTGAGCCGCGCCTTGGCGCTGAGCATCGCCTCTTGGCAAGCGGTCGTTCCCTTGCGAAGCGACTCGAGCCCGGCCGCCACGACGCCGCACTCGAAGCAGTCCGACGACTCCACGAGCTCCCAGGCCCCGCGGACGTCCCCCGCCTGCAAGAGCTCCTGCAGCCGCCCGGCCAAATCCTCGCCGTCGATGCGGTGCAGATAGAAGTACAGACAGCGCTCCACGATCAGCGCTACGCTGATGAAGCTGAGCAAGAGCAGCAACCACAACACCCACTCGGCGCCCACGTAGGTCAGGCGCAAGAACACGGAGGTCAGCATCGGCTCCCTTTCCTCGTTCGCGAACACGAGATTCGCCGGAGCCTGGCCATGCATGGTGGCACGGCAAACGCTCGAGCGGCGAGATTCAAAAGGCACGCGAAACTCGCCAGCGCGTTGCGGGCAGGAAAGGGCGCGCACAATTCCGACGAAATCGTCAGGGGCAGCGCCGCCCAAAGGCAACGCGAGGGCGAGGGGAAGCCGCTAGATCTGCAAGCGGACGCACTCCGCCTGGAGCGTGACGCCGTGAGGGCTGCCAGAGAGATGGATTCGGTGCAGCGAGCAAGCGCCGCAAGGGCGGCCTTCGAAGGCAGGCTCGACCGCCAGCGTCGGAGAGACGTCGACGAACAGACGCTCGGAAACGCTCAGGTCGAGCTTGTCGGCCCGGCCGATCAGGCCCAGCTCGCCGCCGGGGGGCGTTTGCTCGACCATCACCGCGTCGGGGCGGGCAAAGGCGGCCGCGTCCTGGGCAAGGCCCGGCCGAGCCATCACGGCGAGCGCCTGAAGCGACAGGATGGCCAGCACCAAGAACCGCACAGGTTGGGACCGACGCCTGAACATGAACTCAGTATAAGAGCCCTTGAAGATCGCTTCAAGCAAACGCCTTCGCACCGACCAGACGACACGATCGGCGCCATCGCGCCAGCCGCGCTTCTTTGCCCAGCCGTTCAGGTGGCGGGCTCCCCGAGGTCGATGACAGCGGAGCCTCTCGCTTTGCGCGCCCTGCCAACGAGCAGGCGAAGCTGCCCCCTCCCCGAGCCAACTTCCATGGACCTGTCGACCGTCGGCGGCGTGCTCGCCAGCTTCCTGCTGCTCGTGTCGGCGCTATGGATCGCCAGCGGCCACGAGGGCGCGGGCTTCTCGCTCGGGCAGTTCGTCGATTACCCTGCCGCCTTGCTGGTGTTCGGCGGCGGCCTGGCGGTCGTGCTCACCTCGGTGCCGCTGCGTGTTTTTGCCCGGCTGCCAGCGATCTGCCTGAAGCTGCTCATGACCCGGCGGACCGACCAGCAGGCGATCTCCACGCAACTCGTGTCGCTGGCCGAGGAGGCCCGGCGGAACGGGGTTTTGGCCCTCGAGCAGCGGCTGACCGAGAGCGACAACCCCACGCTCCGCCAGGCCGTGCAACTGGCCGTCGACGGCACCGCGCCCGAGGTGATCACGCGGATCGTTCGCACAGGCATCAAAGCGATCGAAGCCCAGGCGCACGTCGAGCGGCGGATGTTCGAGCTCATGGGGCGCTGCGGCCCCGCCTTCGGTATGATCGCCACGCTGCTGGGCCTGATTCAAATGCTGGGCAACTTGGAAGACCCCGACACGATCGGCCCGTCGATGGCGCTCGCGCTCGTCGGCACGCTCTACGGGGCGGCCGCCGCGAACATGATCTGCATGCCCTGCGCCGAAAAGCTGGGATACCTGGCCGAAGAAGAAGCGCGGGCCCGCGAACTGATTCTCGACGGCGTGCTCGCGATCCAGGCGGGAGACGGTCCGCGGATCGTGGCCGAAAAGCTGGCCGCCCATCAGCCGCAAGAACCCGACTACGTGCAGGCGGCCTAAGGCCCGACCGATGAGCAAGCAAGCCGAGCAAGGTCTGCCGGAATGGATCATGTCGTACGCCGACATGATCACGATCATGATGGCGTTCTTCGTGGTGATGTACGCCACGGCCGGCGGCAACAAGGAGCAAACGCAGGCCCGCCTGCAGTCGTTGCGGGCTTGGCTCGGAGGCGTGAGCGCGCCCTGGCCCGACACCGGCGGCCCGCGCGAAGGACACGGCAGCGCCCGCCGCAGCCGCTACGTCCGCGGCAGCGACCCCGCCACGTCGATGATCGTCGTGCGTAAAGGAGAACTGGCCACGCCGGGGGTGAGCCTGTACTTCGCCGAGCAACTCGACCGCCTCTCGGCGGAGCAGCGGCAAAAGATTGCCGCCTTCGCCCAATCGGTGGCGGGGCACGCAGGCATGGTGGGGGTGCAGGCCCACTGGGGGCGTCGACCGTTGCCGCCGGAGTTTCGCGGACGCGACAAGCGGGGCCTGGCGTTTCAGGCCTGCCAAGCGGTGGCGACGGCCCTGGCAACCGACGGCATCGCCAGCGACCGCATCGTCTTCGAAGTCGCGGCGGCGCCGCATGGTTCGGTCGCCAGCGACGCCAAGCTCGATGAGTCACTGGTGCGCGTCGATCTGGTGCAACTCTTCGAGCCCGCCCCGGCTGAACCGCCGGTCGAAGCGCCCGCCACGCCCGTTGACGGCTCAGGAGCCGCTGAAAAATCCCCTTAGCGTGGGCCACAGCTCGGTGTGGACCGATCGCGGAATCGCGTACAGCGACACCGCCGCGATCGTCAGGAAGGCGAACCACAGGCAAAGGTCGGAGAAGAGCGAGGGACGTAGCCGCGGATCCATGCGCCGATAACGCAAGTAAATCGCTGCGCCGCTGATGATCGGCAGCGTGGCCGCCTGGGCGAACCCGCCGATCACCACCATCAGCTTGGGATTCTTTACGCCGAGGTAAAGAGTCAGCGCGAGCGCTGGATAGAAGATGCACAGCCGTGTGACCCAGCGCTCGCGGACCCCCGGGCCCAAGTGAACCGCGCCAGCGAGGCCGAGGAAGTCGGCGGTCAGCCGGCTGTTGGCCGCCGACGACACGTAGAGCGTTTTGAAGAGCACGGCCCACACGCCGATCAGAAAGAAGACCTTGGTCCATTCGCCGAACGCCGGGACGTACATTTCCGACAGCGTGGCGATCATCTGCGAACGTTCTGGCAGCAGACCTTGCCGGTGGAGCACTGTGGCCCCGAGGAAATAGAACGACAGCGTGGCGGCGGTGAACACCAGCATGCTCAGCCAGGCGTCGAGATGCATCACGCGCAACCAGCCGCGGGCACGATCGACCCACGAAGGATCGGGCGAGTTGGGGCCCGTGAAGCGGGCGTAGCCTTTTTCCAAGCACCAGTAGGGATACGCGTAGAGCTCGGTGGCGCCCACGCCGGTGACGCCAAACGTGCTGAACGCCGCCGCGATCGCCGCGCCGGGCAGGGCGAATACGGCCAGCGAAAAGCCCTCGCGCAGATCGGTGGCGCGAATCGGGTAACCGGCGCCCGGCAGCATCGCCACGCAGAGCATCGTAACGAGCGTGACGCTGACCACGAGCGCGGTCGTCAGCCGCTCGATGCGCTTGTAGCCGCCGCGCAACAGCAGCCCGATGCACAGCAGCGTGGTGAGCACCGCCCAAAGCTCCTCGGGATGGTCGGCCAAGTGTTGAGACACGCGCGGCGCCGCCGAGCCCAGCGCTCCCGAGAGTCCGCCTACGACCTGAGGAAACGCCAGGTGCAGGGCCTGCCCCACGCCGCCGACCATGCCGCCGAGTTGAAACACGGTGGCCAGCAACATGAAGAACCACCACCAGACCAGCCAGTGCGCGCCAAGCCGCGGCCCCGGCAGCTCGTTGAGCGCCGTGAGCGTCGGTTTGCCGGAGGAAATGGCGTAGCGGCCAAGCTCGATCTGCACGAAGACCTTAATGATGCAGCTAAACAGAATCAGCCACAGGAACGCGAAGCCGAACTCGGCCCCCAGCGACGTCGTGAGGATCAGCTCTCCCGAGCCGACGATGTTGCCGGCCAAAATCAGGCCGGGGCCGATCTGCAGGGCGGCCGCCCACAGGCTGCGCGGGGGCGACTGCACCGTGAGGGGCGAGAGCGCATAGGGATCGACCGGCGTGCGCGCGTCGTTCATCGAAGGCGGGTGTCCGAGGGGCGGGTTGGGGCCCTTCGTTGTACCACGCCGGCGGTCAAGAATCGCCCACCATTCGTTGCAGCTTTTTGTTGCGAAGAAGGCGCTACCCGGGACGGCGGGGGTAAACCCCGCCGCTCGCTGGGAGACGGGCTCGCTGGTCTGACGAAGCGCCGTCGTTGCGGCGGCTCTCGCTTTCAGCGAGCCGCCGGCTTCACGCCGGCGGTCTCCGGTGACGGGCGCACTCGCGAAACGGAGCGCCAACCGCGGTCTTACTCTTCACCCTCGGCCGTCGCCGCGGCGTCGTCCGTGCGTTCGAAGAACATCACGTGCTGCCAGGGAAGTTTGTCGAACTGCTCGACGACCTTGAAGCCGTTGGGCAGCAGCTCGCGGCGAATTTGCCGCTTGGTCATCTTGTGCAGGGGTTTGATCGGCACGTCCCGATCTTCGCCGCGGAACTCCACGAGCACGAGCCGCCCCTTGGGTTTCAGGCTCTTGCGGATCGCCGCCAGCATCTGCTCGGGGTGCGAGAACTCGTGGTACACGTCGACCAGCAACACGAGGTCGAGCTGCCCTTCCGGGAGCCGCGGGTCGACCGGCGAGCCCAGGATCGTTTCTACATTGGCCAGTTCCTCGCCTTTGGCCCGCTCGGCCAGCAGATGCAGCATTTCCTGCTGAATATCAACCGCCAGCACCTTGCCCTTCGGCCCGACGAGTTCGGCCATCGGCAAGGTGTAGAAGCCGTTGCCGCAGCCCAGGTCGCACACTACCTGGCCCGGCTGGAGCTTGAGCACCTCGAGCATGGTGCTGCACTCCTCCTCGCGCTCCCGCGACTCGCGCGTGAGCCAGTCGGCCCCGAGGTAGTGCATGGTGACCGCGATTTCCCGCCCCTTGTAGTGCGTGAGCGCAGGCGGGAGAGGAGCCTCGGCCGGCGCTTCGGCCACCGCTTGCCCCCAACCACGCTGGACGCACAGGAACTCCGCGGCGAACAAGAGCCACAGGCAGAGCAGGCGGCGGTTCGACACGGCGCGTCTTCCGGAAGGGTGCAGGGAGCGAGCGCGGGCTATTTCCGCTCGCGGGCAAAGCGAATGCGGCAGCCGTTGGCGAAGGTCTCGGCCTTGGGAGCGGCCCGGCCGGCGAGCGCCGCCTGCACGGCCGCCTCTACGTAGTCGGTGGTCACCTTGGCGGCGTCTCCCGAATCGTCCATCGCGCCCATGTAGACGATCTTGCGGTCGCGCGAAAGGACGAAGAACTCGGGCGTCCGTGTGGCCCCAAACTCGCGGGCGATCCGCTGGCTCTCGTCGAACAGATATTGGTGCGTGTACTTCTTTTCCTCGGCCCGCTTCCGCATTTCCTCGAGGCTGTCTTCCTCTCCGCGGTTGCAGTTGATCGCCACCACGTCGACGTCTTTGGCGTGCCGCTTGACGAGCTCGAGCGTGCGCTCTTCGTAGTCGCGGGCCACCGGACAGCTATTGCAGGTGAAGACGACGACCACCACCTTGTCGTCGGCATGCTCGGCCAGGCCGTGCTCTTTGCCGTCGACCCCCGGCAGATCCTTCCAGACGGGCGCCGGATCGCCAATCTTCAGCACCTCGTTGAATTCACCGGCGCGGGCGACGATCGCCACCAGGACCAGAATACCGAACACGAAAACGCGGCGCATGGCAGGCGGACCTGGGAAAGGCCAAAGGGGGCGGGAAAGTTCCGGGGCAGTCTAGCACAATGCCCGTCAGCCGCGAGAGAGCAGCCGGCGGGAAGGCGCTTGACCGAGTCAGGCAGGATGACCATACATTCTAGCAGCGAAGCGCAGGGCGTGCATAAGTCTGGGAGGGCATTCATACTCGTGGCAAGCGACCCGAATCTCCGCGCCGGCGCCACGCGCCACCCGTTCGCCGCCGCTACCGCCGCCGAGCTCCGGCAAGCAATTCGCCGCGGCGAACACACCGGCCCCACCGCCGGACTGGCCGTCGGCTACGTGCAGGCCAACCTGGTGGTCGTGCCAGCGGCCGACGCGGCCGACTTCGCCGCCTTCTGCCGGCAGAACGACCGCCCCTGTCCGCTCGTGGGCCAGAGCGAGCCTGGCGAGCCGCGGATTCCGGCCGTGGCGGCGGAGGCCGACCTACGGACCGACCTCCCCCGCTACCGGGTCTTCCGGCACGGCGTTCCGGAGCCCACCGAGCCGACCGACATCCGGCATCTCTGGCGCGACGATTTCGTGGCGTTCCTGCTGGGCTGCTCGTTCACGTTCGAAAACGGGCTCTCGGCCGCGGGGCTGCCGGTGCGGCACATCGACGAAGGACGCAACGTGCCGATGTACCGCACGAACCGGGTGTGCGCGGCTGCCGGCAAGTTCTCGGGGAACTTAGTGGTCAGCATGCGGCCTTTTCGCCCGGAGCACGTCGAGCTTGCACACAAGATCACCGCCCGTTTCCCGCGCATGCACGGCGCTCCGGTTCACGTGGGCGACCATGCGGAACTGGGTATCGAAGACCTCGGCCGGCCGGACTTCGGCGACGCTGTCACCGTTCACCCGGGTGAGACGCCCGTCTTCTGGGCCTGCGGCGTAACTCCGCAGCTTGCTTTGGCGGCTGCCCGCTGCGAACTGGCGATCACGCACAGCCCGGGCTGCATGTTCGTCACCGATCTGCGCGACTCGGAGTTCGAAGAAACTCCGCCGGGTGGAGAGTCGCGCCGCTAGAGTCAAGCGCTGCGGCTCGAGCGTCGCGGCGGTGCTTCGTCGACGACATCCTCGTCGGCTTCTTCTTCATCCCAGTCGTCGGCGCCCGCCTCGTCCTCAGCCAACTCGTCCGGCTCCTCCTCATCCACTTCGTCCTCGGCCTCTTCCCAGGGAGCGCCGGCAGCGCGGCGGTTCTCAGTCGCTGGCGGCGACGATGACGGCGCCGGCAACGTCAGCTTGGCGCCGGCCGGCCGCTTCCCGCCTGAACCGGCTTCGGCCTCGGCCTGCTTCTCCTCCCACTGTTCGATCGTCAGCAGCACCTCGCGGGCTTGCGATCCGGCGTACTGCCCCACGAAGCCGTCTTCGGCCATGTAGTCGATCAGGCGGGCCGCGCGGCCGTAGCCGATGCCCAAGGTGCGCTGCAGCAGCGACACGCTGCCGCGGCCTTCGCGCACCACCACGTCAATCGCTTGCTGGTAGAGCTCGTCGCGGCTCTTCCACTGATCGCCGGCCGTTTCGCCGGCCGCGGCCGTCTTGAGCTGCACCAGCTCCTTCACGAACTGCGGCTCGGTGGTGGCCACGAAATCCACCACGCGGTTGATCTCTTCGTCGCTCACATAGGTGCCCTGGCCGCGGAGGAGCGTGCTCGTGCCGGGCCAGAGGAACAACATGTCGCCGTTGCCAAGCAGCTTGTCGGCCCCCATTTCGTCGAGCACCACGCGGCTGTCCGTGCGGCTGGCGACCTGGAAGGCGATGCGGGCAGGCAAGTTCGACTTGATCAAGCCGGTGATCACGTCGACCGTGGGCTTCTGAGTAGCAAGAACCAGGTGGATGCCGACGGCGCGGCTTTTTTGGGCAAGGCGAATGATGTGGTGCTCCACTTCCTTGGGCGAGGTCATCATCAGGTCGGCCATTTCGTCGGCCACGATCACGATGTACGGCAGGTGGAGCGGAATCTGACTCCGCTCCTCGTCGTTCTCCGGCTCCAGCCGCTCCATCAGCTCTTCTTCGCCGAGCTGGTTGTAGGAACCGATATGACGCACGCCGGCGCGGGCCAAGAGCGCGTAACGTTCTTCCATCTTCTCGACAGCCCAGGCCAAGATCGCCTCGGCCTTGCGCATGTCGGTGACCACCGGGTGCATCAGATGCGGCAGCCGCTTGTACGGCGTGAGTTCGACCATCTTCGGGTCGATCAGCAGCATCTTCACTTCGTCGGGGCGCCGGCTCATGATCATCGACACGATCAGCGTGTTCAGGCACACGCTCTTGCCCGTGCCCGTGCGGCCGGCGATCAGCAAGTGGGGGAGCGTGGTGAGGTCGACGACCATCGGGTTGCCGGCCACGTCCTTGCCCAAGTAAATGGGGATGCGGGCTTGCCGCTGCTTGGCGGTGACGGCCTCCATCACTTCGCGGATGCGCACCATTTGCCGTTCGTGGTTGGGCACTTCGATGCCCACCGTGTTCTTGCCGGGGATCGGCGCGACGATGCGGACGCTGGGCACGCGCAGGGCGATCGCCAGGTCGTCGGCCAGGCTGGTGATCTTGCTGAGCCGCAGGCCGGCCTCGAGCTCGACTTCGTACTGCGAAATGACGGGGCCGGTTTCGATCTCGACGACGCGCACTTGAAAGCCAAAGCTCTCGAACGTCTTCTCGAGCACCTTGGCGTTCTTGCGGACTTCCTTCTCGTAGTCTTCGCTCTCCACGAACTCGCCTGGCTCGAGCAGTTCGATGGGCGGCAGCTCGTAGTTGGAGCTGCCGTCGTTCTGGCTCGCGGCGTCGAGCTCGTCCATCACGCGGTCGCGGTCGGTTTGACCGGGACGCTTGATGCGGAACGACGAGGTTGGTTCTTCGCCGGCCTGCTCGTCGGCCGCTAGGTCGCCCTCGACCGCCGTGGCGGCGGCCGCGCCGGCGGCCAGCAGCGCCGCCGGAGGAGCGATGGGCACGCCGGCGCCCGACTTCAGATCAGTCGCCGTTTGCAGCGGCGCGCGGCGTCCTTTGAGGCGTGGGCCGGCGAACTCGCCATCCTCGTCGAGGCCGCCGCTCAGGTCAGTGCGCTTGCCGGCGACGCCGGCGGCCCCGGCCCGCGCTGCGGCCACGCGTCGCCCGGCCAAAACCAATTGGCGGCTCGGCGTCTTCACGAGCCAGCTTGCGCCCGCAAGCAGCACGAAGTCGGTGCAGAGCAGCAGCCCGGCCGCCAGCACGCTGAGCGCGAGCACGTAGCTGCCCAAGAGCGCGAAGTTCGATTCGAGCAGGCCGCGGGCGGCCGCGCCCAAGTAGCCCCCAGCGCCAATTGCCGGGCCCGACCAGAAGCCGCTCGGCGTAAGGGCCGCCAGCGTGGTCAAACCAATCAAAGACAGCGTCCAGCCCGTAGCGCGGCACACCGGCTCGCCCGGCTGCCGCTGCGTGGCCACTAGGCCCAGGAGCACCATCAGCGAGCCCAGCAGATACCAGGCGCCCAGGCCCAGCGTTTGAAACAAGAAGTTCGCTGCCACGGCCCCCACCCGGCCACAAGCGTTGGCCGGCTCGGCATGGGCCGGAAAAACGAGGGCGGTCGGCGGGTCGGCCGGATCATAAGTGACCAGGGCCGGTCCGAGGAAGCCGATCAGACCCAGCAGGCCGAGGGCCAGCAGGGAGTTTTGCAGGCGGGGGTGGGATTGCATCCAGGCAGTTGGAGTAGGCCAGCGGATCGCCGACCGCACCGATGCGGCCAGACCAACCGTGGGCGCTCCATGCCCGAACGACCTTCGTCCCTCAAGGAAAGTGTATGCGCGTGAATGTTGCCACTGGGGGACAACGGGGGCCGCATGAGGCGAAAAAGCGACGCGAGCGGTGGGGTGGCGCGGGTCGTACCGAGCGTACGGCCTCCGGTCCCGCCTCCCGCCGCGAGAGGCCCTCCGGTTCCCTCTCCCTCCGGGAGAGGGCTAGGGTGAGGGTCCGCGGGATGGCTTAGCGCCTCGACTCGTTCGAGCACACCGGCGAGCGGCACGTGCCGCCAGGTTTTCCGTAGCCCAGGCATTCATGCCTGGGTAGGCTGAATCGCGACCCGCCGTATCGTTCCCACCTGCAGCGAAGCGCCATGTCCTGGCAAACCAGCCTAATCTTCATCCGCGGCGCGGCCTCACCTGCCGACGCGCTCTCCGCGCTGGGCTACCAGCCTGACGAGGCGGCAGCGCCCCTCGACTTCGACACCGCCACGTCGGGGCATGCCGGCGGCGCCTCGGTCGCACAGTCCGGCGAGTGGCTCGTGATCGCTGACCCCGGCTTCTGCCACCACCTGCCGATCAAGTCAGTGGCCGAGCAACGGGCAAGCGGAACCGTCTGGAATGGCGCCGCCGAGGCGCGACTTAAAGCGCTTTCGAAATCCGCGGCGGCGGCCTGCTACTACTTTGCCCTCGCCGGTCCGGTCGATGCGTTTGGCTTCGCGATCTACGACAAGGGCCGCACCCGTCGCCGCATCCTCGCGGAGCCCGGCGAACGTTTGCGGACGCTGGGCAAACGCCTGCCCGGCGAGCCAGACCTCGACGGGGAGCTCACGGAAGGCGACGTGCTCGAGCTCATCGACCGGTCGTGCGTTCCGTTCCAAGCGTTGAGCGCCCTGTCGTTCCAGCCCTGCGCGGTCGCAGCCAAGGCTGACCGCGAGGAACCGTTTCGGCAAATGGGCGCGGCCATCGAGCAGATTCGCGTGGGCGACAACGCCCAACAGGCGTTCGCAACCCTCGAACGGCTGCTCCGCGATCCCGATCCCCTCGTCCGTTCGATTACGCTGCGACACGTGACCGAGTTGGGCGCCGGCGCCAGGCCATTGCAGCCGATTCTGGTCGAACTGCTCGAGGATCGCGGGGTGGGCACGTACATCGGCGATGAGCGAATGCGCGTAAGTGTCGGCGCGGCGTGTGCCCTGCTGCTGATCGATCCTGACGATCCCGTCGCGCAAGCGCGAGTCGAGCATGCCCTGACCCACGAGCGTGGAGGCGGCTCGCAGCGATGCGTTTTCGAAACATTGCAGCAACTCGGTCCGCGTGCGAAGCAATTCGCCGTGCCTTTGCGCCGGCTCGCCCGCAAAAATATCTATGCTCTCATGGTGCTCAAAGCAATTGCACCGGAAGTGGCCGACGAACTCGAGCGCCAGCAGGCCGAGCGGGCAGCGCCGCTTGGGGCCTTGATGGAAGCGATCAGCGGCGGGGCGAAGAGTGGGCCCGAGTTCGAGCGGCAACTCGCTATTTTGATCGAAGGCCTGCAACGCCCGGAGGCGGTTTGGCGCGTGAATGCGGCGTTGGCCTTGGGCAACCTGGGCCCCAGGGCCGCGATCGCGCTGCCGCAACTCTTGGCGTGCCTGAGCGACGAGGCCGTAGAGCGGCAAGCGTTCAAGATCTCGGTCCGTGTCGCAGCGGCCTGCGCCATCCTGCGGATCGTGCCGGAGGCGGTCCCTGAGCCAGCCGCGGCGGTCGCCCGGGAGACCTTGTCCGCACCCTCGGCGAGCGGCTTTGGCTGGATCGCCCAGGCGGTGCTCCGCATGGGAAGCGGCGCGAGGATGTTCCTGCCCGACCTCGAGGCGTCGATGGCCCTGGCCAGTCCCGCCCAGCAGACCGCGCTGCGGCAGGCAATCACAAGGATCGAGGGATAGGCGCCAGCCTCGTCGCTGCTCGTCAACCGGTCTCTGATTTACGGCCCCAGCAGCGCCCGCAGCAACCCCGCCGCCTTGTGCCAGGTTTCAGCGTACTCGAGTTGTGGGTCGCTGGGCGCTACGATGCCCCCTCCCACCGCCGCCTGCCACCAGCCGCCACTGGCGGCGATCGTGCGGATGAGGATGTTCGTGTCCAGGCTGCCGTCGCCGCTTAGGTAGCCGAGCGACCCGCAGTAAGGGCCGCGGGCGGTGGGCTCGAGCTCCGCGATGATCTCCATCGCCCGCACCTTGGGGGCGCCGGTGATCGAGCCCCCCGGAAACGCCGCGCGCAGCAAGTCGATGGCCCCCAGCCCGGTCTGCAACCGCCCCTGTACCGCCGACACGAGATGTTGCACATAGGCGTAGACCTCGAGCTCGCAGAGCTGCGTCACCTGCACCGTGTCGGGCAGGCAGACGCGCGAGAGATCGTTGCGGAGCAGATCGACGATCATCACGTTCTCGGCGCGGTCCTTGTCGCTGGCCAGCAGATCGTCGCCGGCGAACAAATCGGCCTCGGGGCGCCGCAGGCGGCCGCGAGTGCCCTTGATCGGCCGTGTTTCGGCCAACCCGCCGCGCAACTGCAGAAACCGCTCGGGCGAGGCGCTGGCCAACTGGCGGTCGCCCAAATCGAAGTAGCCGGCAAAGGTCGCCGGGTTCTGCCGCCGCAGCCGCAGGTAGAGCTCCACCGGGCTCGCCGTCGCTCGGGCCAGCAGCCGCTGGGCCAAGTTCACCTGAAAGATGTCCCCCGCGCGGATGTACTCGATCCCGCGCTCGATCGCCTGCAGGTACTCGCCGGGGGCGAAGTTGCTCGAGAGGCCGGGACGATCGGCAAACGAGTGTTGAGGGGCGAGCTGCGTCGGATCGACGGCTTCGCCGGCGGCGCGCGGCCACTTGCCGGGAGGAGCGGACAGCACCGCCCGCATCTGGTCGATCCGCTGCTGGGCGCGGGTGGCCCGCCGCGCCGGATCGCTTTCGGGCCAGCCTTGCGAAATAAGCCAGGCTTTGCCCTGCGCGTGGTCGTAGGCGAGCACGACGTCGTAGAGCCCGACGGCCAGCGGGGGCCAGCGGAACTCGTCGTACCGCGGGCGAGGAAGCCGCTCGAGCGTTTGGCCCAGGTCATAGCCAAACAAGCCCGCGGCGCCTCCTTGAAACGGCGGCAGGAGGGGTACGGGGATTGCCTGAAACGCAGACAGCAGCGTTTGCAGTTCGGCCAGTGGATCGCCGGCGGGTTCCCAGGGAGCTTGATGCCACTCAAACGGATCACAAGCGACGAACGAATAGCGGCCGAGCGTGGGATGCCGCAGCGCGCTATCGAAGAACACGCAGTGCGGCTGCGCCGCGAACCGCGCAAACGCCTGCTCGGGCTCGGGCGGCGAGCTCAGCTCCAAGACCAGCGGCAGCGAGTGATCGTTGGCCGGCACGTGGATCAATCGCTCACTGCACCTGCATCCTCGAGATCACCTCCATCGGCGTGTTTGCCGCGCCCCAGGTGGCTGTCTTCGGGCCGCGTGAGCAGCCCCCAGTCGAGCGCTTCGTCCTGGCGGTAGTCTTTGCCGAGTGTGAGCGCCGTGACGGCTTTGGCGAGCTCGTAGCCCAAGTAGAACGCGTGCGCTGCGTCGACCGGCTTTGTGAGCTGCGATTGGAGCAGGGCGAAGACGTCGAACGGATCGTCGCCTTCGATCCGCCGTCCCTCTGCCAGCAAATGCAGCTTGCCTTCCTCGGCGAATACGCGCACATTGCGGTCGCGGATTTCTGTGGCCAGCCGATCGAGCGCCTTTGTTCCGTAGACGGGGAGCGCCGGATCGCGCAGCATCACCAGCCGCGGCTCGACGTGCTTGGGCAAGGTCCGCTGCTTCACCGCCTGGTAGACCAGCCGCCGCCCGAGGTCGCACTCGCGCACGCTGCTGCGGGCCCAATTGATGACCTGCGTCGTCAAGACGCTGCGGATGCCGAGCTCCTGGCAGATGCCCAGCAGTAACACGTTTACGCCGGCCGAGTCGACGTCGGTCAGCTCCGTGAGGTTGCCGATGCCCATCAGCATTTCGGCGTCAGGGTAGCGGCGGCGTGTGTCGGCGTAGCGGAGCAGGCTGGCCGCGAAGCCGAAGCCGATCGGCTCGAGCACCGGATCGATGCGAAAGCGCACGCCGCGAGAGGCCAGGAATTCGACGGTCACGTCAAGGCTCGCCAGATCGTCGGGCGTGTCGGGAATCGCCACGACCTCACAGCCCCAGTCGGCGGCGGCCTCCCGGTTGGTTGAGTTCACGCTGAGCGCGAGCTCCGCTCCGGCGGCCGCGGCGGCGGCGATTTCCTCAGGGTTCAGGCTGTCGATCGACACCCGCAGCCCCGCGTCGCGCAGCGCCCGCACCGCGTCGCCCACGCCCGGCCAGGTGTCTCCCGGATTGCAGCCGAGATCGATGAGGTCGGCCCCGTCGCGGGCAAGTTCCCGAGCGACACGGACGATCTCGCCCAGCGTGAGCCGCGGCGCGTGGTTGATCTCCGCCAGAATCTCGATGTCGTAGTCCTCCGGCAGCCGGCGATCAGCAGCGGCGCGGCCAAAGTGCTCCGGCAGACGCCGTAAATCTTTGGGCCCTGTCTCGACTGGCAAGCCCGCGGCTTGCTGCACCGGCGCCAGGTCCCCCCCGCAGTAGCCGGGCAGCATCACGCGCGTCGCCTGTGTGGGCACGTGCAGCCGCGGGGCGATCCAGCGGGGCGTCATGAGCGCGGCCACGGTGATGCCGAGCGCTTCGATGGAATAGTCGAAGCCTGCCTGCGGCGCGAGTTCGCGCAGCACCTGCTCGAGCGCAGGGGCTGCCAGCCGCCCGGTGACGAAGTGGATATGCTCAGGCGCCATCGTCTGCTCGCGCGCCCGGCGAAAAGCGGAAGCCGCCGTTGACCGGCAAGATCTGGCCGTTGACGAAGGCCCCGGCAGGCGACACGAGAAAGGCCACGGCGCCGGCAATGTCTTGCGGAGTGCCCCAGCGGTCAAGGAGCGACTCGCGCCGGGCGCGGGCTTGCCACGCAGCGGAAGCGCCGTCCCCCCAGGCGGTGCGAATCCACCCCGGGGCTACGCAGTTCACGCGCACGTGCGGGGCCAGCGACTGCGCCAAGCTGCGGGTGAAGGCCATCACCGCCCCTTTGACGAGCGCGAAGAGCTCGCCGCTGTCGCCGGCCATGCCTTGGGAGGCCTGATCCCAGCCGATGCTGACGATCGCGCCGCTGCCGCGCGAATGCATGCGGGCGCCGATCGCCCGCGAGAGCCGGGCCGAGGCCACGACGTCGACTTCCCACAGGGCGGCCAACTTCTGCTCGAAGCTCCAGCGGGCACGTTCGCCGGTAAGCACGTCGACGCCGGCGTTGTTCACCCAGATGTCCACGTTCGATTTCCAAGCGCAGGCCTGCTCGACGAGCGCGTCTTGGGCGGCAGGGGAGCGCAAATCCGTCACCACGCCCGTAGCGTCGCCGGCAAAGCCGCGGCAGCGGGCAACGGTTTCGTCGAGCCCCTGGCGGTTCGAACCGGTGTGCAGGAAACAGTTCGCTCCGCAGCGCGCCAATTCCATAGCGATCGCCTGGCCAATGCCGCTGCCGGCCCCCGTAATCACCGCCACTTGGCCCGCCAAGCTAGGCTGGGCAGAGCTTGCAGATGGGGACGACATGTATCGGGCGGGCCTCGAACCGAATCAAAAACGTTGGCGACGGCAACCTGTGAGTATAATGAAGGAGCCTTTTCGGGGACACGCGTCGCCGTTGTTCCCAAGCCTTATCCCCTCGGGCATCCCCATGGCAACCTCGGAAGCTCGGCCCTGGCCAGGGCCGGTGGCGCTCGCATTTCGCGGCTACAACACCACGAATCTCGGCCGCAGCCAAGAGCTGCTGGCCCACCCTGTTTACGGACCAACGGTTCGCAGCACGCTGTTGCGAGCGTCGCACGTGGCCTCGGACTGCGTGCATCGCCGCATCGACCTCGTGGAGCGGGTGGAAGCGGGGCAAGAGACCGATCTGGCCAGTTTCGAAGATGCGGTGGCGCTGGTGCTGGCGATGGAGGTCGCGCAGCTTCGCCTGGCGGAGACCTACTTCGGGCTGCGTTGGGACACGGCCAAGCTGTCGTTCGGCTATAGTCTGGGGGAGATCGGCGCGCTGATCGCCGGCGGAGTGTTCGCCTGGGAAGACGCCTTGCGCATTCCCCTGGCTGTGGCCGCCGACTGCGCCGCTCTGGCCGAAGGGGCGACGATGGGGGTGGTGTTCGCCCGGCGAGCGCCGCTCGACCTGCGGCAGATCGAACGGCTGTGCCTCGAGATCAACCAGCGGGGGCACGGGGTGATCGGCATCTCGGCCCAGCTTGCGCCGAACACGGTGCTCGTGATGGGGCAGGGAGACACCGTCGATCGCTTGGGGGACGGCCTCGTGGCCAGTTCCGCCCGGCAGATCCATCTGCGCAAGAACCACGAGCAATGGCCGCCGCTGCACACGCCGCTCGTCTGGCAGCGGCACATTCCCAACCGCGCGGCCGAGCTAATGCACACGCTGCCCGGCGGCCTCGTGGCGCCGCACCCGCCCGTGCTCTCGCTGGTGACGGGCAAGAAGAGTTACACGGCCACCAACTGCCGCGATTTGCTGCATCAGTGGATCGATCATCCGCAGCGCCTGTGGGACGCCGTCTACGCCACGCTCTCCTCAGGGATCGAAACCGTGGTGCATATCGGCCCCGCGCCAAATCTGATTCCGGCGACATTCCGGCGCCTGGCCGACAACGTGCTGGCCACGGCCAACAGCGGCCGGCTGAATAGCCTGGGGGTGCGAGCGATCGCGGGGCTGGTGCGGCGGCCGTGGCTCGGGCAGGTGCTGCCGTCGCAGGCCGCGCTGGCGCGGGCGCCCTACATGCAGCACATCGTGCTCGAGGATTGGCTGCTCGCGCAGACCCTGGAGGACAGCGGCGCTCACGGCCGCACGAACGGGGCCTCAACTCGCACCGGCGCCGTCTGAGCCGGGCCTACTTCTTGTCGAGGTCGAAGTCCTGGACGTTCGCCCCAGGCTTCACCTCGTATTCCAGGCCTGAAGTCTCGTACTTCATGTACTTTTCCGGCACCCACATTTTGCTCTTTCCGCCCATTGCCGGCACGCCGATGGTGCCGTAGACGTTCACCAGGTATTTGCCGGGTGGAATGCCGGCGGTCGAACCGGTTTGGGCGATGTAGGTGCCGTCGGACTTGATCTGGCCCATGGCCGTGGGCCCCGAGCCCACCGGCTGGAAGGTGATGCGGCCACGGGCGTCCGGCGGAGGAGCCTTGCCGCCGACCGTGATCTTGCCGGTGAGCGTGGAAAGGTCGTTGCCGCAGCCGACGAACGCCACCGCGCAGGCCAGCGCCGCAATCGCCGCAAGCGGCCGACGCGGAACGGTTGCAATCATTGAACTCATTCCCTGAATCCCGAACGTTGGAGTTAGTTCAACATCCTTCACCGAACGCGAGGGGTCTAGAAATCGCCAACCGGGGGCTCAATGGGAGCCTGATCAGACAGTCCCGCGTCGCGCGTGCCAAGGGCCCGCATGATGCGCTGGTCGATTCGCTCGCCAATCATCCGCGTCGAGCCGTCAGCGAGCACGAAATTCACTCCGCCCGAGTGATTGCTGCGGAACCCCATGGCATCAGGCCAATAGTCCGGCTCTGGGGTCAGCGGCTTGAGGTTCAGCGGAATGTTCACGCTGCACCAGTCGCCGTTGGCGTAGCACCAGGCGGAGCGCGAGTTGTAGAACGGCAGATCCTCACCGATGATCACCGTTTGCGAAGTGCCGTCCACATAGTCGGCCAGCCGCGGCAACTTGGCGAAGTTGACCCGCCAGAAGGTGCCGTTACAGTTGGGCGTGTTGTGGCAGTCGGGGCTGGTCCCCGTATACGGCCCTGTATTTCCCAACTGGGCGTCCCCCAGCACCCCCTTGTAGTTCGGTGTGTTCACGGGACGCGTGCCGAACTCGATCTGATTCGTCACCGGCTTTTTCGCATCGGGATCAGACGGGCAGTTGACCCACGGTAGATTCGCTGCCCACAGCGTAACGTTGACGGGGTTCAAAATGCCTTTGTTTTCGGTCCAGTTTCCGCGAAAATCCGCTGAGCTGAAAAGCGCCCCCTGCTCCATCTGCGGCAAAATGCTCACCATCCAGCCTTTGCCCGAGTAACCGGTTACGGCGCCGTTGGCCGACTTAGCCGGGTAGTAGTCATTTTGCCCCAAAGTAGTACTGGGTGGAAACCCGGTGATGCTCATCGGCACCGTTTTGTTGGCGTCGATGTAGAGATGGAACGCCAGCCCCATCTGCTTGAGGTTGTTCGAGCACTGCATGCGGCGGGCGGCTTCGCGGGCGGCTTGCACCGCGGGCAGGAGCAGGGCGATGAGGATTCCGATGATGGCGATGACCACCAGCAGCTCGACGAGCGTGAAGCCGGTGAGAAACCGACGCCGGGGAACACGGCGACAGCACATGAAGACACCTCGCGCGGGGGGAGTTTGTACCTGCGTCAAACGGCGTGGGCGAGCGGCGGGATTCGGCCCGGTCAGCGGCCCGACGCCGAGGAAAATGGCGGCTGGGGCAAGGACCTGGGTCCGGCAGACACGGCTGGCCGAGGCTGCACGAACCGAACTGTTTGTATAACTGGACGAAGGTTACGTTGCAATCGAGTTGGCGAGAGGGCCGCCCGAGATTTGGGCGATCCAGACCTTCCCACGGTTCGCCGGGCGACGGCGGTTCTTGGGCCGCGAGTTGCTTTCGGCAGTCCCGCCAAACTCCCGTGGCGGCGAGAATACCGGTACGAGGGGCTCACTTTTTCGCCAGCTACCGTTCTTTTTCCAGCCCCCCCATGATAGATTTCCTTAGGGGAGCTCGCCGGGCGGCCCTCGCCCGACGCTCCCCTCGAGAAGAGGCGCAGTTTCCTTTTTGGACGGCGCGCCGATGGGGATCTCCCACGAGGCCGGGCAATTGCCTGCCGATCCGACCTGCTCCCAATCAGCAGGCGCGGAGGAGATCGCTCCCCGTTCCTGCGGCGGCCTCACCGCCCCTTTCCCGAGTCTTCGCGGCCCCGACCGCAGTTCTGACTCGGCGTTCCCGCGCGACGCCTGCGCCCCATTTGCGCGCCCTCACCCTTCCCACCCCGTGTCCCTCGAGGCGGAACTCCCACCATGGCACCTACGGCGGCCAAGCCGATTCAGTCACGTGATTCGGCGACCGTTCGCTTCTGCGGCGACTCCGGCGACGGCATGCAGCTCGCCGGGTCGCAGTTGACCGTCACCTCGGCGCTCGTCGGCAACGACATCGCCACCTTTCCCGACTTCCCGGCCGAGATCCGCGCTCCGCGCGGCACCTTGGCCGGTGTGAGCGGTTTTCAGATTCACTTCGCCAGCCACGAAATCTTTACCCCCGGCGACCAGCTCGACGCCCTGGTGGCGATGAACCCGGCGGCGCTGGCCACCAATCTCGAAGACCTCGTGCCGGGCGGCATCCTGATCGTCAACGCCGACAGTTTCGACCGCAAAGACCTGGAGATGGCCGGCTACGCCAGCAACCCGCTGACCGACGACAGCCTCTCGGCCTATCAGCTCTACCCCGTCGACATGTCGAAGCTGACGCGGCAGGCGGTCGAAGGGCTGGGGATCGGCGTGAAGGAAGCCGACCGCTGCAAAAACTTTTACGCGATGGGGCTGGTCTTCTGGCTCTACGATCGGCCGCTCGAGCCCACGCTCCGCTACATCGACGAGAAGTTCGCCAAGAAGCCCGAGATCGCCGAGGCGAACCGCCGCGCGCTTCGCGCCGGCTTCAACTACGGCGACACGACCGAAATGTTCCCCAGCCACTTTCGCGTGGCGCGGGCCCAGCTTCCCCGCGGCCGCTACCGTAACGTGATGGGCAACCAAGCCCTGGCCATGGGGATGATGGCTGCGGCCGAACTGAGCGACTGCGAGCTGTTCCTGGCCAGCTACCCCATCACCCCGGCCAGCGACATCCTGCACGAGCTCGCCCGCCACAAGAACTTCGGCGTGCGCACGATTCAGGCCGAAGACGAGATCGCCGCGATCACGGCCGCCATCGGCGCGGCCTTTGGCGGGGCGATGGCCCTGACCACCAGCAGCGGCCCCGGCATTGCGCTCAAGACCGAAGGCATCGGCCTGGCGGTGATGACCGAGCTGCCGCTCGTCATCGTGAACGTGCAGCGCGGCGGCCCGAGCACCGGGCTGCCTACCAAGACGGAGCAGGCCGACCTGTTGCAGGCCGTTTGCGGCCGCAACGGCGAGTGCCCCGTGCCGGTGATCGCCGCCCGCAGCCCGGCCGATTGCTTCGACGTGGCGATCGAGGCCTGGCGGATCGCCACGCGGTTCATGACGCCGGTGCTGCTCCTCACGGATGGCTACATCGCCAACGGCTCGGAACCCTGGCGCATCCCCGACGTAGCGTCGCTCGAGCGGTTTCCGGTCGAGCATCCCGGACCGCGCGTGAACGGGCAGAAGTTCATGCCCTACGAGCGCAACGAGCGGCTGGCCCGCCCTTGGGCCATCCCGGGCACGCCGGGGCTCATGCACCGCATCGGCGGCCTCGAGAAACAGGACATCACGGGCAACGTGAACTACGAGCCGGAGAATCATCAGCGGATGGTCCATCTGCGAGCCCGCAAGGTGGCCGGCATCGCCCAGGACATTCCGGAGCAAGAGGTAAACGGCCCGGCTACGGGCGATTTGCTCGTGCTGAGTTGGGGCGGCACCTACGGCGCCTGCGCCACCGCCGTGAAGTCGGCCCAAGAGCGCGGCCGAACGGTGGCGCATGCCCATCTGCGCTACCTCAATCCGTTCCCCCGCAATCTCGAAGCGGTGCTCCGCAGCTACCGCAAGGTGCTGATCCCCGAGTTGAACCTGGGGCAACTGCGGCTGTTGATCCGCGGGCAGTACCTAGTCGACGCCGTGGGGCTGAACAAGGTGAAGGGCCGCCCCTTCACGGTGGCCGAGGTGATGGACAAGATCGACGACATGCTGAAGTCGTAAGTTCTGGCTTCTCACCACGGAGACACGGAGGCACGGAGAAACAAGTGAGGTCTTGGTAGTTCCTGATCCACACGCAATCAAACCCTCGAATTCAGTAACTGCGTCGATCTCTGGAGGCCCCTCTCCGTGCCTCCGTGTCTCCGTGGTGAAAGGTCTCGAATGAAAGGCGGGTACGAACTATGAGTGACGGTGCAGCGCTCGCGGTGCTTACGGCTGGCGACTTCACGACCAACCAGGACGTCCGCTGGTGTCCTGGCTGCGGCGACTATTCCATTCTGGCCCAGATGAAGAAGGTGCTGGCCGCTACGGGCATTCCCCGCGAGCAAACCGTGTTCGTTTCCGGAATCGGCTGCTCGAGCCGGTTTCCCTACTACGTAGACACCTACGGCGTCCACTCGATCCACGGCCGGGCGCCCGCCGTGGCCACGGGGCTCAAGACGTCGCGCCCCGATCTTTCGGTGTGGGTCATCACCGGCGATGGCGACGGCCTGAGCATCGGCGGCAATCACCTGATGCATTGCATCCGCCGCAACGTCGACTTGAACATCGTGCTGTTCAACAACCGCATTTATGGGCTCACGAAGGGTCAGTATTCCCCCACGTCCCTCTCGGGCCAGCTGAACAAGAGCGCTCCGATGGGGGTGATCGACAACCCGCTCCATCCGCTGTCGATCGCGATCGGCTGCGAGGCGACCTTCGTCGCCCGCTCGATCGACTCGCACACCAAGCACCTGGAAACGGTGCTCCGCCGGGCGGCCGACCACAAGGGGACCTCGTTCGTCGAGGTCTACCAGAACTGCAACGTCTTCAACGACGGCGCGTTCGACTACGCCCAGAGCAAGGCGACCAAGGCCGACACGACGATCGAACTGGAGCACGGCAAGCCGCTGGTGTTCGGCAAGAACCGCGACAAGGGGATCCGCCTGAACGGCACCACGCCCGAGGTCGTAGAACTAGCCAGCGGCGTCGGACAAGACGATCTGCTGTTCCACGACGAGCGCTCTCGCGAGCCGACCCACGCCTACCTCCTCAGCCGGATGCGCTACCCCGATTTCCCCGAGCCGATCGGCGTCTTTCGGGCGATCGAGCAGCCGACCTACGACGAGTTGCTCAACCGCCAAGTGGCCGACGCCCAGCGAATTCGTGGGCGGGGCAATCTGCAGGAACTGTTCGAACAGGGAGAGACCTGGGAAATCGAGTAAACCTGGTTCTGCGGTGGCCAGCCGGAGCGGGCGAGCTGGTAGAATTGGGCAAACTCCCTTTGTAACGATTCCTGAGACGTTTCCGGTAAACGATCTTCTGACGCCTGGGCCCAGGCCGATATCACCCTTGCGCACGTTGCCCCGTGCGCAGGCGTTGACTCGTCTCATCGGCCCTCGAGCGCAGGGATCGCAATGCCCATGTCCAGCGTGGAAACCCAACTTCATCACGCGGTGCTGCCGATGCGGGCGGAAAACCCCCAGCCGTGGGTCGACGGCCTGACGATCGGCGAAGTGTTGCGGCGGACTTCCGAGCGCTATCCCGAGCGGTTGGCGGCTTCGTTTGCGGAGTTCACGCCGACGGTTGCGGGGGAGAGCAAAACCACGGTCCCTCACCCCCGGCCCCTCTCCCAGGGGGAGAGGGGAGGACTCTACCCCGCCGTGCGGTGGAGTTATGGAGAGTTCCTGCTCGAGGTTGAGCGGGCGGCGCGGGGGCTGCTCGCGCTCGGCATTCAGCCGGGGGAGCACGTGGCGATTTGGGCGCCCAATGTGCCGGAGTGGCTGGCGTTGCAGTTCGCCACGGCCAGCATCGGCGCGGTGCTCGTGACGATCAACCCGGCCTATCGCCCGGCCGAGCTGCGTTATGTGCTCGAGCAGAGCGATTCGGTGGCGCTGTTCCTCTCGCGAACGTTCCGCTCGGCCGACTACCACGAAATTCTGGCCGAGGTCGAGCCGACGCTGACCGCGCGAACGCCCGGCGTCGCCGGCCAAGTGTTTCCCAAGCTCCGCTGGGTCGTGGGCATCGAAGGCGAGCCCCCCGCCGGCGGCATCTCGTGGCGGGAAATGCTCGAGCGCGGCCGCGCCGTGCCGCAGCGGCAACTCCTCAAGGTTGGCGCAGCGCTTCGCCCCGAGCAAGCGATCAACATTCAATACACCTCGGGCACGACCGGCTTCCCCAAGGCGGCCACGCTTTCACACCGCAACCTGTTGCTCAACGCTTACTACATCGGCGCTTGCCAGCGGCTGACGCACGAAGACCGCATCTGCATTCCGGTCCCCTTCTACCACTGCTTCGGCTGCGTGCTGGGCACGCTCGCCGCGCCGGTCTTTGGCGCCGGCATGGTGATGCCGGCCCCGTGGTTCCAGCCGCGGCCGACGCTCGAGGCGATCGAGCGCGATCGCTGCACCGCCCTCTACGGCGTGCCGACCATGTTCATCGCGATGCTGCAGGACGAAACTTGCGGCGAGCGCGACTTCAGCTCGGTGCGGACCGGCATCATGGCCGGCAGCCCGTGCCCTATCGAGATCATGCGGCAGGTGATCGATCGCTTGAACGCCAAGGAGATGACGATCGCCTACGGCCAGACCGAGGCCGCCCCCGTCATCACGCAAACCCGCGCCGACGATCCGCTCGACCTGCGGGTGGAAACGGTCGGCCAGCCGCTGCCGGGGGTCGAGGTCAAGCTGATCGATCCCTGCACCGGCGAGGAACTGGGGGACAACCAACAGGGGGAGCTGTGTGCCCGCGGCCACGGCACGATGATCGGCTATTATCGTCAGCCCGAAGCCACGGCCGCGGCCATCGACCCCGAGGGCTGGCTGCACACGGGGGACCTGGCCCTGCGGCGGGCCGACGGCTACTACCGCATCACCGGCCGCCTCAAAGACATGGTGATCCGCGGCGGCGAGAACATTTATCCCCGCGAGATCGAGGAGTTTCTCTTCACGCATCCGGCGATCGAGCAGGCTTCGGTGGTCGGCGTGCCTGACCCGAAGTACGGCGAGGAGCTGTGCGCCTGGATCAAGGTCAAGGGCTGCGCGGCCGCGACGGAAGACGAAATCCGCCAGTTCTGCCGCCACGGCCTGGCCCACTTCAAGACGCCGCGCTACGTGCGGTTTGTCGACACCTTTCCGCAAACGGTGACCGGGAAGATCCAGAAGTACAAGATCCGCCAGACGATGATCGAAGAGCTGGGGCTGGTGACGCCGGAAACCGCGTGAGCTCCATGAACGGAGAGGGCGATTCACCTGCCTGGCTGCGATTCTCGCTTCGTGGACTGCTCGGTTCGATCGTCATCGTTGGGTTAGGCGTTGCCGCGCTGAGGCACCCTAATCTGTGGTGGACGACGGCCACCGTAGGGCTCACTTCGCTGGCCCTCGGGTGGGCCTTAATGGTAGCCGCAGCTGTAAGGCCGCTACGACCGTTCGCCGTTGGCTTCGCCTCAGCGGGCATCTTCTACATGACGCTGTGGAGCGTCTTCCGAAGCCCTTACAGCACGTACTTGCCAACCAGCGTGCTTTGTTACTACCTGATGTCTTGGGCCATTCCCGTTGATTGGTCGACCATGACCATCGGGAGGCCCGGTGGGAACTATGGGGAACTCCATTGGACGACCCAGTTTTACGCGATCTTTCAGTGCCAGGCTACGTTGCTGATCGCTCTTCTTGGAGGCCTCGTTGCGAGGCGTCTCGTAATTCGAAGACAACGTACTGACGTGAAACCAGAAGCTGCGAGATCTTAACCGCTCCTCTTTCCCCGCTCCACCCACTCCGCCGCCGTCCGCACCTTCACCTTGGGTGGCGCCAACTCGCGCGGCACGAGCGTCGGCCAGTAGGCGTAGACCGGACGCACGGGTCCGCGGGCAGAAACATAACCCGCGAGGCCGGCGGGGCCGCTCGTGACCAGCGGGGCGAGCTCGCGGCCGAAGCGTTCGACCGCGGTCCGCCGCGGATCGCGGACGCTGATTCGCAGCGTCACCTCGGGCGGATTGTGCGGCGGCGAGCCCGGCACGCCGTCTCCCGCGCCCAAGCATTCCACGAGCGTCTCCTCGAAGGTCCAGCCCGCGTCGCGCAGACGGGCAAAGACCATCTCGGCGCAGTGGTGGGCTCGGCGCACGCAGTCGGCGCCGGCCACCAGCAGTTGGCCGCTGGTCATATAACCGTTGCGATAGGCGAGCGACACCTTGTAGTGCGTGGGGGCCTGGCGCCCGGTGGCGCCGCTTACCTGCACGCGATCGACGCCTGACTCGGCCAGTTCGACCGTCGTAAAGTCGCAATCGACGTCGGGCGTCAGATAGTGGGCCGGATCGCCGATCTCGTAAACGAGCTGCGCGGCCACGGTCTCGCGATTCACGCGGCCGCCGGTGTCCTTGGGCTTGGTGATCACGGTCGTGCCGTCGGGGGCGATCTCGGCGATCGGATAGCCGACGTGCGCCAGATCGAGGCCGTACCAGTCGCTCAAGTACCCGCCGGTGACCTGCGCGCCGCACTCGATCAAGTGTCCGGCCACGCTGCCGGCGGCCAGGCGATTCCAGTCGTCCCAGGCCCAGCCGAACTCGTGGACCAAGGGACCGAGCGTGAGCGAGGCGTCGGCCACGCGGCCGGTGACCACCAGCCGAACGTCACCGGCCAGTGCTTCGGCAATCGGCTGCGCGCCGAGGTAGGCGTTCGCGCACACCGGCGTTTGGAGTTGAAAATCGAAGGCTTGGCCCGTGTCGAGGTGCTCGAAGCGGCAACCGGCCTGCCGTAGTTCGGCGAGGCGTTCGAGCAGGTCGTCGCCCGAGACAACGCCGATCCGCGCGCTGGGCAAGCCCGCTGCACAGAGCACGCTGGCAGCCGCGGCCGCGCAGGCCGGCGGATTCATGCCGCCTGCGTTGGTGATGAGGCGCAGCCCCGGCTGGTCGGTCAGCGCGGGCGCAAGCGAGGCCAAGACTTCGACAAAGTCGGCCGCATAGCCGGCGGCGGGATCTTTCTCGCGCTGCCGGGCGAGGATCGAGAGGGTGAGCTCGGCCAGGTATTCGAGCGTCAGGTAATCGAGGCGCACCGCTTCGACGAGCCGGCGCGGCGCCTCGAGCTGATCGCCCAGGAACCCGGCGCCGTTGCCAACGAGCACCGATGTTTGGCGCGGCGACATGTATTTTGGACTGCAGGTGGGAGCAAACGAGGTGGGAACGCGGCGCGGTTTGGGGACGCGACGCGTTCCAGGTAGTTGTAACGCGCGCGCGGCGCGCGACCAAGACGCAATTGCGCGCGGCTTTCGTCTGATTCCCTCATGGATTTCCCCGAGCAAGCGAGGGAATGCCCCGAACGCGCCACCGCGCGGAGGCGTTGAATTCGGCGCTACGGTTTAGCGTTCCCCTGGCCGGTACTTCTCGCGCGCCGCCGCCTGCACGTCATTCCAGTAGAACAGTTCCGGCTTCAAGCGACGCTCCGAGAGCAGCGGCGCTTGATCGAAGAAATGCGGCGAATCGGGATGACCGCTCGCGCCGAACGGCACGAGGCTGGCGCCGCGCACCCGGTCGCCGAACTCGTAGATCGCCAGGTAGCTTGTGCCCAGCAGGCCATAGCGCTTGCGCAGCGTGAGCCACCAGGGGAGCCGGTTGAGGGGCGTGTAGTACTGCGTGAACACGATGCCCATCGGCCCGTGCCCTCCCAAACAGGGGAGGCTCGGCTCGTGATCGCTGAAGGTCACTCCCAGCAGCTCCGCCGCGTCGGGCTGGCGCTGGATGCGATGGATGTCTCCCCAGGCGATCTGCCAGTCGCCGTAGAGCGCCTCGAGCCGGTTGGCCGCCTTCACCAGCCCGCGGAACCGCGCCGCCGGCTCGCGGGCATACATCGGCCGCATCTGCTCGCCGGGGTAGCCGCTGCCGTAGAGCTCTTCGTACCAAGCGGTGCAGAGCGTCGCCTGCGTGGAATGGTCGGTGATGCGGCCATCCCAGTCCGACAGATGATCGAGGTATTTGCGGACCCGCGCTGCCAACTCAGGCTGCTCGGCTTCGATCGCGGCCAGTTCCTTTGTCAAGACCGGCAGCTCATGCCGCGCCCAATAGAGTTCGGTGTCGAAGGCGGCTTGGGCCACGTCTTCGAACGTGGCCGCATGCATGCCTTCCAGGATCTCGCGCGAGCGCTTGGCCCGCCGCTTGTCGTCGTTGCGCTCCTCGACCATGTAGTGCGGGAAACGCTCGCGCGGCGGATTGTCGGCCGAGCTCGTGGTGAAGGGGGTCGAGTTGCAGTTTTGCAGGTAGTGCGAGCTGGGATTGAGCACGGTGGGCAGCTCGGCCAGCGCGTGCAACTCGCTCCATTCGGTGCGCGGGTCGCTGCCGGCCACCGGCTGGCTCCAATCAAACTGCGGATCGCGCTTGGGGATTGCGCCGTTGTACACGAACATCGTGTTCCCCTGGCGATCGGCATAGAGCACGTTCATGTAGTGGAACTGCCCGAGTCCGAGCGCGGCGCGAAACTCGTCGAGGTTCTTGGCCCGCACCATGGCCAGCGTTTGCCGCAGCGGCATGCCGTCGTAAAGGTTCGAGATGCGGGCTGCGAGATACGTTTGCTCGTCCCGCTTTTGCACGATCGGCCCGTGGTGCGTCTTGCGGAAGGTATGCCGCTCGTCGGTCAGTCCGTTGCGGCCGAGCACGCGAATCGTTTCGGTCCACTCTTCCGCCAGGCGGTAGCCTTCGCCATAGCGATAGGCCAACGGCCGCGCGGGGTCGTCGAAGGTTTCCTCCCACACATCGGCGATGTCGGGCTCGTTCGTGGTGAAGGTCCAACCCAAGTGCTCGTTGTGGCCGAAGCCGGGGAGCGTGCCGCCGTAGACGGTGGCGCCGATGAAGTTCCAGCCTTCGCCGCTCCGCAGATGCGCTTCGAAAAGCTGCCCGTAGCCGAACCAAGGCTGGTGGGGATTGGCCAGTAGAATCGCCTGGCCCGACTTCGTGCGTTGCGGCCCCAGCACCCAGGCGTTCGAGCCGGCGGCCGTCCAAATCTTGCTGTGGCGGCGGGGGAGGAAGTCGTCGCTCAGCCGCGTATAGCGGAAGCCCAGTTCCAGCGCCAGGTGCCGGCCCGTGGCAAGCACCTGCCAGGGTTCGAAGCGAGTGATGAGCCGCGGCGTCTCTTGGGGATGTGTGGCGAGGTAATAGTTTAGCCCCGCCACAAAAGCCGCGCACAGCCGCTGCAGCTTGGGCTCGAGCTTCGCGAAATCAGCCTGGGAGCGCGGCACGATTTGGAAGCCGCGGTTAAGCAGATCCGAGTTCAGGCCGCCGGGGCCATAGACCTCGGCATAGCGCCCCAGGCCGAGTATGTACGTGTCTTCAACCTGCCAGAAGTAGTCTTCCGCCTGCGCAAACGCGAAGCCGAAGAGCGTGCTCTCGTCGTCTTGACCGTCGATGTGGGGAACGCCGTAAGCGTCGCGATAGATCGTGACGCGGGCCGCCAGCTCGGCCGGGTTAGGCGCGGGAAGACCGTTCGACTCTTCGGCAAAAACGAGTGCGCTCCACAGCATCGCCGCGAGCGCAGCGCCAAGCCCCGCGAGGCGTACGAGCAACGGGTGGCGGCCCGGAAGATTCACAGTTCATTCGAGCCCGCAGGGCGTCCAAGCCGGCGGAGCAGTGCGTTCAGCACCCCAGGGCCTGGAAGATGCCGCGCATGAAGTCGGGCAAGTCATCGGGCTTGCGGCTCGACACGAAGTGGCGGTCGACGACCACCGCGGCGTCCTGCCATTTGGCGCCGGCGTTGACCATGTCGTCCTTGATGCCGGGAGAGCCGGTGATCTGCACGCCGCGGTAGACGTCGGCCGAGGCGGCGATCCAACCGCCGTGGCAGATCGCGGCGACGAGCTTCTTCGCCGCGGCGAACTCCTTCACGAGCGACAGCACCTTCGCGTCGCGGCGGAGCTTGTCGGGCGACCAGCCGCCCGCCAGCACCACGCCGTCGAAGTCGGCCGACTTGAGTTCGGCGATCGTGGCGTCGGACACGCAAGGGTAGCCGTGTTTGCCGAGATACCGCTGCCCCGTCTTGAGCCCGGCCACTGTCACCTGGGCGCCGGCCTCGATGAGCCGCAGCTTGGGGTACCAAAGTTCCAGGTCCTCGTAGGCCTCGTCGACGAAGATCAGGAAGCGCCGGCCGGCCAGCGGGGTGGAAGTGGACATGGCTGCTGTCTCCGCGGATCGCTAGTCACTGCCCCGGTCGAGCCCCCTCGACCTGCCAGGGGCGGACCAGCATTCTAGGGGCAGAGTTCCGCGGAAGTCAGGGGGCGGGAGGAGCTGAGCTCGAGTGGGCCGCGCCCAGAACCCAACTCGGAGGGGTGCTGGGGTCGAGCCGCAAGGCGAGCCCCCAGGGAGAAACGGCAGCCCCAGCGGACGCCCTTATTCGAGCAGCGACACGACCCGGCTCCGCCCTTCATCCTCAATGGCCACCTTGTCTTCGCGGGCAAGCCATCCCAGGCCCTGCATGGCCAGGTCGCGCGGCAACCCGCTGGCCTTTACCAACTTGGCCACGCTTTGCGGGCCGTTCTGGTCCAGTACATGCCAGAGAATGCCGGCCGCCTCGCCGATCTGGGCCACCGCCGAAGAAACTGCCGTCATCGCACACATGCGGTGCTCTCCACGCGTCGAACGGAAAGCCCAAGGGTCCGAGCACTGGCCAGAGGGCCGCCTGGCGACGGCCATAGTCGGATCGGGGCAACGCTGCGGAAAGATACGCCTGCGGCCGGCGCGGGTCAACCAGCGGAGGGGGAGGGGAAAAAGCAAGGGCCCGGCCGGATTTGCGGGAGCCGGCCGAGCCCTTCAACCGTGAAAAACAGCAGAACCCGAGGTGGGCAAGTCGTCGCCGTACATTGGCGAACAGGTGACTAAGATTTCACGGCACATCCCGTAAGGGTTTGCAGCGGTCACCACCGCGTGGCCCCGGCCGCCGGATCGACCGGCCGGGCGCCGCTGCTGCCAGAAGGGTAATGCACTCGCCGTGCCAATGGCCTTCTCGCACAGGAAGCGATGCCCCTTCTCCATCGCCTAAGTGCTGTGCCTTCAACGCGATCTATGCAGTCCATTGCCGAGAACGCTTTGGTGAATTGCGTTCGTTTGGCTGGGAAGAACTTACAAACCTGCTTCCACGGCATTTCAATTTGGAAAAGCAGTGGAGTTTCGGCGGTTTCCGAACCGAGCCGCCCGCAGCCTCCGCCGTTTGGGGAATCGCACCGCTGGAAGCTGTGGTATAGGTGAGGTCCCCGGAACCGAGCTTGTGAGCGCAGCGTCGTTGGCGGACCGCCTCGCCTCACCTAGAGTGCCCGCTTTCCCCAGACGAACCCGATGAGCGAATTCAGTCGTTACGCGGCCAGCATCCAGGCCGAAACCGCGTTTACCGTGCTCGCCGCCGCCCGCCGCCTCAAGGCCGCCGGCAAGGAAGTGATCGAGCTCGAAATTGGCGATAGCCCGTTTCCGTCGACGCCCGCCGCTGTGGCCGCTGGCCTCCAGGCGATGCAGGCCGGGCAACATCACTACGGCCCTTCGATCGGCTTGCCGGAGTTCCGCCGCGCCGCAGCCGACTTCGTTCGGCAGGCCTATGGACTCGACGTCGGCCCCGAACACGTGGCGGTCGCCCCTGGGGCCAAGCCCTTTCAGTTGTTCTTCTGCGAGGCGCTGCTGAACCCTGGCGACGGCGTGCTCGTGTTCAGCCCGGCGTTTCCCACCTACGTGCCGAACATCGCCCGCCGCGGCGCCCGCGTGTGGTTTGCTCCGCTCAAGCAGGAAAACGAGTTTCGCCCGTCGCTGGCCGACGTGCGGCATTTTCTCGACAACGATCCGCAGCCCAAGGCGATCTTCCTCAACAGCCCGCACAATCCGACAGGCGGCGTGGCGGCGCCCGAGGATCTGGAAGGCATCGCCAACCTCGTCCGCGGCCGCGGCATCTATGTCTTCAGCGACGAGCCCTACGACCGCATGGTCTGGCGCGGGCGACACGAATCGATCCTTGCCCAGCCGGGCATGCTCGCTCAAGGCATGGCCGCCTATACCTTCAGCAAGTCGTACAGCATGAGCGGTTGGCGGCTCGGCTTCGCCGTGTCCGATCCGCCGCTCGCCGAGATGGTGGGCAAGCTCGTGAACACCACACTCTCCTGCGTCCCCCCCTTCGTGCAGTTGGCGGGGCTCGCCGCGCTCGAGCGCGATCAAGAAGAGCGCGACCGCCGCATGGCCTACTTCCGCGCGAGCGTCGAACGGCTCGTGGCCGGGCTCAATGCGGTTCCGCGCGTCCGCTGCTTGATGCCGGCCGGCACGTTCTACGTCTTCCCCTCGGTGGCGGAGATTTGCAACCGCCACGGCATCACGTCGCACGGCCTGGCGATGTACTTGCTCGAAGGGGCCGACGACACGCGCGGCGTCGCCTGCCTGGGGGGCGAGTGCTTCGGCGAAGCCGGCGCCGGCTTCCTGCGGTTCTCCTGCGCCGAGCCGCCGGAGAAGCTCGACCAGGCCGTCGCGTTCTTCGCCGAAGCGATCGAGCGCGGCGACCGTGTGTCCAAGTACCTGGCAGAGCGTCCCGCCTATCGCCTAGCCGAGCCCTACGCGTGATTCGCTCCTCCTCCGCCCCCGCCGATTGCACTGCGCCCGCAATCCCGCTGCCGCTCCTCATTACCGGGGTCGCCGGGGTGCCGGGCTACAATGCGCTCGCCTACTTCCAGGCCCGCTACCCCGGCCAGGTCGTCGGCATTCGCCAGACCGACAATCGCCGGCTCACGGGGCCGATGATCGAAGCCTGCAACGCCGAGGATCGCGATTCGCTCGCCCGACTCTTCGCGCGGCATCGCTTTGCGGCGGTGCTCGATTGCGCCGGCAACTGCGCGCTCAAGCCGTGTGAGCTCGATCCGACAATGGCCTGGCGAATCAACGTCGACGGCGTCCGCAACCTCCTCGAGGTCGCGCCGGCCGACACGCGGCTCGTGCATCTTTCGGTCGACTTGGTGTTCTCCGGCCTGCGCGATGGCAGCTACGTCGAAACCGATCCGACCGACCCGGTCACCGTTTACGGCCGCACGATGGTGGCCGCCGAAGAGGTGTTGCTCGCCGCGCGCCCCGCTGCCTGCGTTCTGCGGATTTCGTTGCCGATGGGGGTGAGCTTCAACGGCCACGCGGGGGCGATCGATTGGATCCAGAGTCGCTTCAAACACGGCCGCCCGGCGACCCTCTACTTCGACGAGATTCGCACGCCGACCTACACCGATTGCCTGAACCGGCTCTGCGAACGCGCGCTAGCGGGCGAGGGGCCCGGCGGCCGGCCGCTGGCGGGCGTCTATCATGCCGGCGGGCCGCGGCGGCTCAGTCTGTATGAGATCGCCCAAGTGATCAACCGCGTGGGCGGTTATGATCCGGCCTGCCTGATGGGCTGCCCGCGCGCTGCGGCGGGGCCCATGCCGCCGCGGGCAGGCAACGTGGCGCTCGACTCGAGCAAGCTCATTGCAGCGCTGGGCGCCGATCCGTTCGATCCCTGGCCCCTCGACGAGCAATTCGTGCCGACGCATGCCGACTGGCATCACGAGCGCGGCGGCTTCCGCGGTTCGCGAGGGCTGCTGGCGGAAGTGCTCTATCGCAATCCGGCGCGGTGGAACGGATACTAGCGTCCTTGCTGTCCGAGTCGACCCCGCGCTCGCCCCGAAGGCGCCTGCCCCATGTCCCCGCTTGCCGCCCCCAAGGGCGCTGAAGAACTCACAGCACAGTGGCTCACGCTCGCCTTGCGCGAAGGAGGCTCGCTGAGCGACGCCGCCGTCGCGGAGATCCGCGTGCAGCCCTTGGGCACGGCCGGAGTCGGCTTTCTGAGCGGCTTGGCCAGAGTCGAGCTGGGCTACGACCGGCCAGCGGCCGCAGCGCCGCAGTCCCTCGTGGCCAAATTCCCTGCGGCCGGCGACACCCGCGAACTCGGCGACTCGCTGAACGCCTACGAGCGGGAAATCCGCTTCTACCGCGAAATCGCCCCCCGCAGCCCGGTCCGCACGCCGCGCTGCTACGGCACGACGCTCGACCTCGATCAGGGGGCCTTCGTGCTGTTGCTCGAAGACGGCACTCCCTGGCGGGCAGGCGATCAGGTACGCGGCCTCACGCAGCAGGAGGCCGAAGAATGCCTCCGCGCGATCGCGCCCTTCCATGCCCAGTGGTGGCAGTCCACGGAGCTCGAGCACCTCACCTGGATGCCGCTCGAGAACATGGATTTGTTGACGCTCTTCGATCAGAACTGGCCGGCGTTCCGCGCGCGGTTCGCCCCGGAGCTGACGCCGGCGGAAATCGACGTCGGTGAGCACCTCTGCCGGCACGGGGCGCAGCTGCTCGAGCGCATCGGCGCCCGGCCTCACACGTTGGTCCATTGGGACTATCGGGCCGACAACCTGCTGTTCGACGACGCCTCGGCCGAGCGGCGGGTTGTGGTGCTCGACTGGCAGCTCACGGAGCGGAGCGTGGGGGCGTATGACGTGGGCCGGCTCCTCGGCGGCAGTCTGCGCGAGAAAGAGCCCGACTACCGGCGACTCGTCGCGCTCTGGCACGCGGACTTGCTGGCCCACGGAGTCACCGGCTACGGAGAGGCCGACGCCTGGGCCGACTTCCAGCTCAGTCTGCTGACGCTGCTCTACAACCCGGTCTCGTTCTTCAGCATCTGCGAGCAGTCGGGCAAGCGGGGCCGGGCCCTGATGTACGCCATGGTCCACCGGCTGTTCCACGCCGCCGTGGCCTGCGACGCGGTCGAGGCGCTGGCCGCCGGCTAAGTCTTCCGGCGTGCGGCGCTGGCGTTCTCGTCAGCTTGCCCAAGTCGCATGGCCCCGCGCCCAGGTTCCTGCTAAGGTTGGCCAGCCGCCCCAAACCGCCTGGCGGCTTGGCGTTTGGTCCGTTGGCCTGCACCCTCTGTTGGAATGCTCGACTCGACTTGGCCTGACGGCGTCGACCTGCTGTCGACACTCCTGTTCCTCGCCGTGGTGCTCCTCGCGCCGGCGCTCGGCTACGTGTTCATGGTCGTCGACTACCGCGCCTACCTGCGCTCGCTCCGTCGGGCGCTCGTTCGGGTGTCGGGCGTTGCCCGCGATCCCTTTGCGGTTTGGGCTCGTCGGGAAACGCCGGCCTGCCTGGCGGCCTTCGGCCTCCACCGTGACTGCACCGAGAACCAACTGCTCGAGGCCTACCGGCTGCGGGTGAAAAAACTGCACCCCGACCGCGGGGGGGACCAGCGGCGTTTCCTGGCCCTGCAGCGGCAGTTCGAACAAGCCAGCCGCTACATTCAGCGAGAACGCTAGGTTTGCGCGGGCAAGGTCTTAGGCATCGCCCCAGCGCAGCCCGTGCGATCGGCGCCCGCCTCCGGCAAAGCTGAGATAGAGTTAGGGGGAGGAAGGTGGCGCCGCTGGGGCAGTGCTGGGCGCTTACCCCCCTCCTCGGCTGGTCGTCAAATCGCCCGCGGTTTGCGGCCCCAAAAGCTGGCCCGAGAAACTGGCTGCAAGCTAGAATACGGCGAGTTCTTGGTTTACATTCCGCGGCTGCTGCGGCGCGCGTTCGCCCAGGTCGACATGCCCCCTGAATCCCCGCCACCTCCCGCAGGCGTCTGGCTGCTCGTCGGCCAGGTGGATGAAACGGGGCAGCTTCGTCAGATTCCGCTGCAAGACAGCCCGTTTCGCATCGGGCGGCGGCCCGATCTGCACTTCACGATTCCCTGCCGCAGCGTATCGAACCAGCACGCCGAGATCACGATCCGCGGCGACGCGATCGATGTGGTGGATCTTGGCAGCACCAACGGCACCTACGTCAACGGCGTGCGCATCAACGCGCGGCAACGGCTGACCGAAGGAGACCTGGTGCAGTTCGCCAACGCGGCCTTTCGCGTGGCCCGCACCGTGGACGCCGAGAGCCAGAACCTGCAAACGGTCACCGCCGACACTTGCTCGCAGGCGCTCGTGCTCGTGCGGTTCGACAAGCTGATGAGCGACCGCGCGGTCATCGCCCACTTCCAGCCGATCGTCGAGCTCGAGGGCAGCCAGTCGATCGGCTACGAAGTGCTTGGCCGCAGTCAGGTGGCCGATCTCGAAACTCCCTACGCGCTGTTCAACGCCGCCGCACAGTTGGGCGTCGAAGGGGAGCTCAGCCGCTTGTTCCGCGCAGCAGGCATGATCGCCGCGCAAGAGCTGCCGGCCCCGGGGCACGTGTTCTTGAACACGCATCCGGTGGAGCTCGGCAACGTCGAGCAGTTGGTTGATTCGCTCTGGGAGCTGCGGCGGCTCGCGCCCCAGCGGCCGGTGACCCTCGAGATCCACGAGTCGACCGTCACGAGCGCGGCTTCGATGGCCGAGTTGCGGGCGCGGCTCGACGACCTGAACATCGGCCTGGCCTACGACGACTTCGGCGCTGGCCAGGCGCGGCTCGTCGAGCTAGCCGAGGTGCGGCCCAACTTCCTCAAGTTCGACATGGGCCTCACCCAGGGCATCTCCGAAGCCTCGGCCCCGCGCCAGCAAATGCTGGAAAACCTGGTGCGAATGACCCGCGAACTCGAGGTGCAGCCGCTGGCCGAAGGCGTGGAAAACGCGGCCGATGCCGAAACCTGCCGGCAGATGGGCTTTCTCTTCGCCCAGGGGTACTACTTCGGCCGGCCCGGCCCCGCCGCTTTTTGGGCGGCGACTGCCGACGTGTGCGCTTCTTAGCGGGCGGCCGTTGCCCGCGAGAGCAGCCGACCCAAGCCGCTCGCGCCGCGCTTTACGCCGCCCAGGCCAGCGACCAATCCCGCGATTGCCAGCAGGGTCAAACTCGTCGGCTCTGGCACGGCCGCGGCGGCCGCGGTGGCGCCAAACTGGGTCTTGAGGATGCCGAAGTCGTCGAGCGTCACCTGGCCATCGCCGTTCAGGTCGCCGCCGGCAAGGTTGGCCGACTTGCCGAAGTTTGACTTGAGCACCCCAAAATCACTCAGGTCGATGGCGCCGTCGCCCGTGGCGTCGCCAGGGGCCGGCGCCACGGCCAGCCCCGAGATCCGCAAGCTCACGCTGGCCACACCCTCGAGCAGCGTCTCGTCGACGCTCGTGAGCCATGGCAACCGAATCGCCGGACCAATTCCCACGAGTTGATAAGAGCCCGGCGAGGTGGTGTCGTTTTGGAGCGCCTGTCCCGCTAGATCGAGCCGCGACTGCACGCCGATCGCCAGTTCGCGCCGCGCCAGGTTGCCGTCGACGCTGGTGAGGATGTCGGGATAGAGCCCCTTGAGCACATTGAGCATCGTGGCCGCGGTGAGATACTTCCCGAAGGTGTCGAACCCCAAGGTGAGGTGGCCGTTCACGTCGGCGGAACCGGCCAAATTGCCGACAGTCTGCCCCGCGTCAAAGCCGCCGCCGGTCACCGAAATGGCGTCGGGCGACGACAACTGCAGCGACAGGTCGCGCAGCGCCACGTCGAACGCGGCGTTTTCGAGCGTGCTGGCGGGAAACGTGCCCACATCATCGGGCAAAGGAATGGCGGGCAGATCCCGCGGACCTGCCAGGGTCATCCGTCCCCCGAAAACTGCGGCGGCTTGCCCGGGGAGCCCTCCCACGCCGGGGCTCAAGGGCTCGGCAAAGGGGGAGACCTGAAGGGTATCGACCTCGGCCAGGCGAAAGCTTGCGCTCTTCAGCGGCTCGGACACCGGCAGCGCTCCATCGAGTCCCGCCGACAGGCTGCCGGGACGCTGCTCGACCAACTCGAGCGGTTCGCCCAACAGATCCAGCGTGCCTGCCAAGCTGCCGACGCTGAAGCCTTCGTGAATCTGGGCCAGGAACTCGGCCGGCTGAGCCGTACGCAGTCCCACCGATAGCAGCAGAGAGCCAATTCCGAAGCCCACCAGTAACCGCGCTAGGCCGCCCATCATTCGTTGCCTTTTGAATTGCCACGGCAATCGCTCACGCGATCTGCCGGAAGACTGCTGGCCCCTGGGACTTCGCTCGATCCGTTGTAGCACCGCCTGCCCAAGTTTGCCAGTTTATGGGAGAATCGAGCGGCTGTTGCGCGCGGCGACGCTGACTGGGGTGTGGCGGGGCCGGGAGCAAACAGGCTTGCGATCTGCCTGGGTAACGTCTGCGGCTTGCCCCCGCCGCCGTGCCTTGGCACAATCGCGTTCCCTTTGTGGTCATTGCAACCTGCTCGAAGTCCCAGCCGCACACCGCACATGTCCGACCCTTACTTCCAAACTCGCTTTGCCGAGCGCATTGGCGGGGCCAACTATGGCCGCGGCACCGAGATCTATAAGTTCGAGAAGATCAAGCGCGCCAAGCGCAAGGCCCTGGCCGACCATCCCGAGCGGAAGCTGATCGACTTCGGCATCGGCGAGAACGACGAGATGGCCCCGCCGAGCGTGAGGGCGGCGATGGCCCGCGAGATCGACCGCCCCGAGAACCGCGGCTACGCCGACAACGGCATCCTCGAGTACCGCCAAGCGGCCGCCCGCTTCATGCAGCGGAACTTTGGCGTCGAGCTCGATCCGGCCCGCGAGATCAACCATTGCATCGGCTCGAAAACGGCCCTGGCCATGTTGCCGGCGGCATTCATCAACCCGGGCGATGTCACGCTGATGACGGTGCCCGGCTACCCCGTGGCCGGCACGCACACCAAATACTACGGCGGCGAGGTGCATCGCCTGCCGCTGCGGCGCGAGAACGACTTCTTCCCGGACCTCGCCGGCATTCCGGCCGACGTGCTCCGCCGGGCGAAGCTGCTCGTGCTCAACTACCCCAACAGCCCCACGGGCAAGGTGGCCACGCAAGCGTTCTACGAACGTGTTGTCGAGTTTGCCCGCGAGCATCGGCTCGTTGTGGTGCAAGACGCGGCCCACGTCGTGCTGAGCTACGAGGGCGAGCCGCTCTCGTTCCTGCAAGTGCCGGGCGCCCGCGAAGTCGGCGTGGAAATCCATTCGATGTCGAAGGGCTTCCACATGATCGGCTGGCGGCTCGGCTGGGTTTGCGGCCACGAGAAGATCGTGCAGGCCTTCGCCGACATCAAAGACAATAGCGACTCGGGCCAGTTCATGGCTATCCAGCGGGCTGCGGCGGCGGCGCTCGACGACGATGCGATCCCGCGCCAGGTGCGCGAGAAGTATCGCCGCCGGCTCGAGAAGTTGGTCGCCGCGCTCAAGAAGTGCGGCTTCGATTGCCGCGTACCGGGCGGAACCTACTTCCTCTATACGCCCGCGCCGAAGGGCGTGGCGGGCGGCCCCAAGTTCGAAAACGCTGAGGCCGCCAGCCAGTATCTGATCACGGAGCACTCGATCTGCACAGTGCCGTGGGACGACGCGGGGCCGTTCCTGCGCTTCAGCGTCACCTACGAAGCGGCTGACGCCGCCGCCGAGGACAAGCTGATGGCGGAGACCGCCGAGCGGCTCGGGAAGCTCAGGCTCGAGTTCTGACGGACGGCGATTCGCCGTTTAGTACCCGTAGTAGTACGATCCGGGCCAGCCGCCGTAGTAGCCGAAGCCGGAGCCGTAGACCCCCGTGCTCACGCCGATGCCGTAGTACGGCGAAGGAACCGGCTGGTAATAGTAATACGGGTTCCCCACCGCGTAACCCGGATAGCCCCAGGCCACGCCGGGGTAGCCCCAGCCGTAGCTCACCGTGCGTGGCACGCCGTACGAGCCGTAGCCGTAGCCATAGCCGTAGGAGCGCGGGTAGTAGCCGCCCACGCGGACGCCCGTGTAGCCGTAGCCGGGGCGGTAGTAAGGACGCCCGGCCCACCGTCTGAAGGGCGCCGCGTCCGCCGCACTCGCCAGGGCCAGTCCAGCCAACACCACGCACACCATCAGCAACCGGTTCATCACACTTCTTCCAGCAAAAATGCCAGCCCCAAGCCCCGGGGAACGTTAAGTGCATTATCCGTTCCGGGAATGCGGGCCGCAAGCAATACGGCCAGAAGAGGCGCCCAACGCGGTGCTACGCAAAAGAAGAAGCCCGAGCGGCTGGAAGGCTAGCGCCGCAGAATGATGCCGGCTGCGCCGCCATGTGTGGCAATCGCTGGCACGTCGCCCCCCGGCGGAGCGGCAAAGGTTTGCTGAGCAATCAGTTGACCGTGCTCGTCCCAGCGTTGCCAGTGTCCCACCGGCGTGCCATGGCGATAGCTCCCCTCGGTCCGTTTGCCGCCTGCGGGGTGCCAGACAATCCAGTAGCCCTCCTCGCGGCCGAACTCGAACGTGCCGAGGCCCTGGCGGCGGCCATCGGCATAACGCCAGGTCCATTCGCCGTGGCGCAAGGGTTCGGTTGGCTCGTCGACGACGCGACTGAGCCAAGCGCCGCCCCACCAGTCGAAGCTGTGCTCGGCAACGGGTCCCGCGGAAAGCACCCAGCCCGACACGCTCGGCTGCCCCGCGGGCACGGCGGGTTCGTAAACGTCGACCCGGCGGCCTTCCACCCATTGGGTGGCGGCGGGGCGAGCGCGCAAGCGCTCGGCGCCGTGGAGGCGGCCGTCGCGGTAGTGCGCTTCGCGCAGCACCGTGTTGTCCGGCAGATGCCAAGCGCAGCGGCCATGGAGCCGGCCAGCTTTGAGCTCGAGCCGTGCAACAAGCCGGCCTTGGGCGTCGACGATGGTGCAGGGCCCTTCCGGCACGCCCGCGTCGAGCGTGAGTTCTGCCTGCAGCGGAGCGGTGAAGCCTGCGCCCAGGACCTCGCGGACCATCGGCGACGTTTCGCTCAGGTAGTGGCGAATCCAAACGCCGTGCGGTTGGTCGTGGACATAACGTCCCTCGGCCTCAACGCGCCCTTGCACGTCGCGCAGCGCGACTTTTCCGTCGGCTGCCGGCGCCTGCTCCTCAGGCGGAGCAGCTCCAGTCGGGGCTTCGGGCGCCGGCGACGCAATGGGTTCCCCAGGGGCTGGCGGCTCGGCCGGCGGCGTCGACACCCCGAGGTCTTCCGCCTGCGACTCACTGCTGACGGCCTCGGGCAGAGGCACTTCTGGCGCCGGTTCGTCCGAAAGCGGTTCAGCCTCCGCGGGCACTGGTTCCGGCACGGCCGGTTCGTCGGCGAGCGCCGGCGGGCTCGACCAATCAGGCTCGACGCCGAGCACCGGCCGGGCGCCAGGCGGCGCGGCTGGCGGAACTGGCGCTGAAGCAGGCGGCGGCGAAGTCGCAACCGGCGTCAGCACCATCCGCGGCCGTAAGGCGCCGAACGTCAGCCGACGCACTTCTGGTTCCGCAGACGCGACAGCGGGGCGCGGGCGGGTAGTCGTCAAACGCCGCGGGCGACCCTCCGGTCCGTCGATCAGACCGAAGTCGGCCGGAATGTCGCCACGGTGCGCCGGCCCGGCTTCAAGCGACTCACTCGGCGCGTCTTGTTCGATGACCGCCTCGAGGGCCTCGGCATCGAACAAGTAACCCGAAAGGACCGGCGGCTGGCCCTGCGCCCCGGAAACCGGGGCGAGTGCGGCCAACAGCAGCCCGAACTTGGCGGCGCTACGTCCAAAACCCAGCGGCACGGCCCATACCCCCTTTGGCCACGGCGATCGATGGAAGCGCCGCCAGTCTGGTCTAGCGAATCACCGACGGCTCGGCCAATTGCTTCTTGAGCGCCTGGAGGTCGGGCAGGGGCACGTCTTCGACCGGCTTGATCGCCGCCGTGTCGATCGGCTCGGGAGCGGCCTCTTCTGCGTGTGCCTGCTCGGTCTCGGGCGCCGAGAAGTCATGCACCACGGTCAGCCGGCCGTCGTCGCGCCACGAGGACCACAGCCCCACTTGTTTGCCGAGGGCGAAGCTGCCGATGCACTGCCGGTGGCCGTTGGCATGCCACCAGATCCAGCGGGCATCGGCCAGGCCGTCGTTGAATTCGCCGCGGGCCATCGCCTGGCCGGTGGGATACCACCAGACCCAGCGGCCCGTTTGCTTGCCGAGTTCATACTTGCCGCGGGCCAGCCGCTCGCCGTTGGGGTGCCAGTACATCCATTCGCCGTGACGGAGCGCGGGGGCGGATTGCTGTGCGGCGTTGAGCACCACTTCGCCATCCCACCACTTATATTGTGCCCGCTCGATCTTACGGGGCCGCAACTGCCAGCCTTCGGCCTTCTTCTTGCCGGGGCCGTACCAGGTCATCTCCTTAGCCAACTCGTGCCCGGCGACGTAGACGATCTTCGAAACGACCTGTTGCTTGGCGTTGAGTTCGATCAGCTCGTTGTCGAGCTGGCCGTTGTCGAAGGTCGCCTCGCGGCGCATCTGGCCGTCGGGATACCACCAGGTCGAGCGGCCGTGCCGCTGGCCGTCCTTGAATTCCCACTGGCAGGCCATGCGGTCGCGGGCGTCGTACACCGTCCACGCGCCATGCAGCCGGCCGTCGCGAAGCTGAAACTCCGCCCGGAACGGCCGCTGGAACTCCGCGAACAGCGGGTCGGCGAACATCTTGCCTTCGTCGGGCTTGTACCAGCGGGTCCAGTTGCCGGTGTGCCGGCCCATGTCGAACTGGCCGCGGCCAATGACTCCGCCCTTCTCGTCGAACATGACCCAGGGACCATGGTTCACGTAGTTGCGGTCGGCGTCGAGCGTTACATGCCGCTCGATCTTGAGCGCGAGGCTCGGGTAGCGCTCACGGACGATCTCGGTGTCGCCATCATTCTCGGCTTCGGCCGAGGCGTCGGCCTCTTCGGCCGGTGCGATCGGCTGGCCGGCCTGCGCGTCGTCGAGCAGATCGGGAATCTCGCTGGCCGGCGCCGGCGGCACGTCGGCCGCATCTTCGGCCCACGCGGGGCGAACCAGGCCGGACATCAGGCAGCCCGCCAGCACGGCCCCACCGGCGAACTTCTTGTAGGCAACGTCGAGACGCATGGCGACAAACTCCGAGTCGAGAACTGGTCGTTCGGCGACGAATCCGCGCTGCTGGCATTCTCGAGGCGGGCGCAAAAGCCTGCCCGCACGGTCGTCATAACCTGTACCATCGGCGCGCACGGCACGTCCGACACAGTTTTTGTCCGAGGGGTCCGCGTCGAGACGATTCGGCTCGGGGGATTGGGAAAGAGAGGGAACGTGTCCCCGCGGGTGCTCGCGTTCCACTCAACGCAACAAGCTCCGCCGCCCCCACTCCCACAGGAGAGGGGAGAAGGGCGCATTAAAAACCCGCCGATGTCGCCTTGTGCAGGCGTCCGTCGACGGGCCATCACGAACCGGTCCCACGAGTAGACCAAGTTCGCGTTCTTGTGTTGGCGAGCCCACCACAGGGGGCAGAACTGGATGGGCTCGCTTGGACTGGCGACTTTCGTCATCAGCCAAAGGCCAACCAATTGCACGTGTCGTGCCAGACGCTCTTGGGCCGCAGAACCGCTCCGATTCGCCCGCTTTGCTTGTCTGCGTGCTTGCCGCGCAATCAACTCGCGATCACCCTGGCAGCCCGCCGATCAAGCAGTTCTCCCCTCTCCCCGTGGTTGGGGGGCCGGGGGTGAGGGAATGCCATGCCGTCGATTCGCCTGCTCCTGCTCATAGTCCAGCCCCAGCCGTTGACTCCACGTTTGGGGAGAAAGCACCCCCGCCTCGAACGCGATGCGGTGCGCCTCAGACTCCTTGAGCAGATCGCGCACGTGCAGGCTCGGCCGCCCGACCTGAATCTCCACCTGCCGCCGCACGTCGGCCGGCAACCGCCCGGCGGCCGCCGCCTGGCCGATCACTCGCCACATCACGGCCAGGTCGTGTTGGGCCTGCTCCGCCTGCAAGCGGTCGAACATCTTGATCGCCGGCCCCTCGGCCACCATGGTCGAGGCGAAGTTGGCGTTCGAGGCGTCCGAGGTGAGCATGAACTCCGGCATCACCAGCCGGCTGGCGATCGCCCGCAGTTCCGCCTGCAACACCTGCACGAAGCGTCCGGCGTCGATGCCAGCGTCCGGGAAGTCGTAGTCGACCGCAGCGTCGACGTCGAGGATCGTGCCGGGCTCGATTCGTTGCGAGTATTGCGTGCGGCCGCTGGACGACACCGCCGTGTGATCGGCCTGCCCGGCCACGAACTGCTCGACGGTCGAGCGAGTCCGCCGCTGGTGTTTTCTTACCAGCGCGATCGCCGACTGGATTTCGGCCACCGCGCTCATGTTGCGGAGCAGCTTCTCGGCCCGCCGCAGATTCTTTCGCACGGGGTAGAACAGCGGCAGTCCGCGCTTCACGTTGCTATCGACCCCCAGCTTGCGGTGCTGGATCTCCGCGGCGTCGACCGGTTGGCCGTCAACGTAGTAGACGAGCCGGCGTTCGACGTCGCGCGGATCGACGCCAATGCCGAAGCTGGCGCTCGGATCCCCCGCCAGCCGGGCGGGCGTCGCCACTTGCCCCGGCTCGACGAAGCGCAGCTCGAGTTCTTCGGCCGCCGTGACAAAGAAGCGGAGGAACGCTTCGCCGTCGCGGTCGAGCCGGCGCACGATTTCCTGCTGCCGATGAGCCCATCCCGTGCGCTCGAAGAACTCGTCGAGCGTGCCTTGCACGCGCGCCAATAAATCGGCGGCAACAGCCGCGCCTTTGCGGGGCGCAGCGCGATACGTATGCCCCGAGCCGACGATGTAGCTGATGCGGTTCTCATGGCCGTTGATGGCGAACTCGTTGGTCGCCGCGAGCGCCCGGCACTGTGCGCGAATTTCTGCGAGCTGCGCTTCGCCCAGCGTTGGATCGGCGGCGACGCGTCCGCCTGCTGTGCCAGCGACCGGCAGCCAGGCCAACCCCTCGGCGTCGTCGAACCAGGCTTCACGCGGATCGACCAGGCTGTCCCACAAAGAATCGAGGGCTTCGCGCAGGCGGTGTTGGATGGGGAGGGACATGGGAGGGGTTCCTGTTTCATGAATTTCTGCAGCCGCGTAGGCTGGCCTGGCGAGTCACGCTGATGCGTCGGAGCTCACCGTGCCGTAGGCACGACTCGAAAATAGCCCCACGTTTCAACGTGGGGTCGCTCGTCTATCGGTACGGCCGAATGCGTGCCAGCGGCACGCATTGAAAACTCAGCCCCATACGTACCGCGGGTCGTAATCGATCCCATGTCGTGCAGGATTTCGAGAAACTCTTCTTGAAACGTCTTGCACCGGTGGTGTTCCGCTTGTGACGCGATGTATGCCACGGTTGCGTCCACTTGCGACACACCCACGCTGAATCCTCCGTACCCCTGCTGCCAACGAAAATCATCGCGACCGACCGTTTCGTGAACCCAGCGTGAGGAACCGCCTTTCAGGAGTTGCAGGCCGCGCGAAAGAGGTATGTCTGCCGGCAAAGAGATCAACAGGTGGACATGATCCTCAACTCCGCCCACTGCCAGCGCCTTCAGGCGATTGGCGCGCGCGATTCCGCCTAGGTAAGCCCATAGATCCGACTGGAACTCGGGCCGAATGGCAGGCCGGCGATCCTTCGTGCTGAAAACACAGTGAAAAAGGCTGCTCGTATAGGTATGGCTCATTCTTCATCGCGTCCCGCAGGGACGCGACCGGTTGGGTTAGTTGCCGTGGACCCCGCAGTGAACTGCAGGGCTATTTTCGGCAGTCGCTACCGCGACAGCACGAGTGCGAATCGGTACGCGACGCCCTCAAAGCAGAAATCTTACCCCACCAGCGTCAAGCGCTCGCCCAGGCCATCCCGCGGCGCTTGGGTTGCGGCCAGCTCTTCCGCCGCCAACCGCACGGCCATTTCCAGAGCGTCGGGGCCGTCGTCGTGGTCGCCGGTGGGGAAGTCGCGCAACTGGTCGACGAGTTGCTGCGTCGACGCCGAGCCCGCGCGGAACCGCAGGCGCCCGGCCGAAAGCAGCGGCCCCAGGCGGCGGATTCGCACGAGCTTGCTCGCCTGGTTGTCGAGCGCCGCCAGCCGCGCGCCATGCAAGCCGCGGCGGGTGAACTCCGCCGCCAGTTCGCCGCACAGCAGCTCCTGAAACTGTGTCGCCTCGACGCCGAACACTTCGGGGCGGAACCGCAGCCACAGTTCGACGCCGTCGGCCACGATCCGCGGCGTGGGCCGCCGCGCCAGGTCGGCCTCGACATACAATCGCCCGGCCGCGTCGACCGCTAAGAGCACAAAGGCCGAGTAGTCCCCCAACCGCCCTTCGCGCCCCTTGCTGGGGTCGAGCGCCATCACGCGCACCTGCGCGTCGCGCGGCCAGTCGTGGAACCACAGGTCGCCGTCGAAGTACGAATCGGGAAACTCGCATTCATCGGCGCCCAGCGGCCGCCCCTGCATCTCCCGCTCGAAGGCCACGCGTCCCGAGCTCACCTGCATGCACATCAGCGAGTAGAGATCGTCGCGCGCGGGCCAGAGCAGCTCGGCGCCTTCGTCCATCGCAGCGCGGTTCGACAAGTAAAAACGCTTGGCGGCCGCCAGGCGATTGCGGCGGTCGAGGTCGCAGTAGATGCTCCGCCAATCGTCCCAGAGAGCTTGGGAGCTCGGCCACGCGAGCACGGCCGGAAACACGCGGGCTGTCCAGCCGGGGGCGTTCGCCAGTTCCGGCGCCAACGCCTCGCGGTGCAGCGCGGTGCCGAGATGGACGATGTTCGTGCGCCGGTCGCCCGCTTTGAGCAGCATGCCGTGGAACCAGGCTCGCAGCCGCGAGCGCTGTTCGGCAGCCAGCACTTGCCGGTCGTTTTGCAGATCATCGCAAACGATGAGCGACGGCCGGTGCGGGCCGTGCCGGCGCCCGCGCAACCGCTGGCCGACGCCAAAGGCCTCGATCGCCACGCCACTGGGAAGCACGATGCTGGCCGCTCGCCACGTGGCGCCGCGTCCCGTGGCAGCGGGATACTCTTCGGCCAGTCGCTCGTTCTCCGTCAGCTCCGCTTTGATGTTTTCGAGATGGAGCGCCGCTTGCTGCCGCGTGTCGGAGACGATCCAAACATACGGCTCCTCGAGTTCGAGCGCGGCATACAGCACGTACGCGAGCGTGACGAGCGTCGACTTGGCGCCGCCACGCGGACCTACGACGTTCAGCAGTGCGCCGCGCTCCGAGTGACTGCGCTCGAGTTCGGCCGCCAGCCAGCGATGCATGGCCGAGGGCTCACAACGCAGATGACGCGGAAGGAAGGATTGCGCCCACTGCAGGAAGCGCTCGCCCGGCGGCAGCGCCGCCTCGGCCGCCTGACGCTCGCGATTGCGCCGCGATACGAGCTGCGCCAAGTTGCGCGCCAGGCCGGCGACCACCAGCGGCGACAGTCCGCCGGGCTCGGTGTGCAGTTGGAGCGTCACAGGGTCCTTCGTCTTTGCGAGGAGTGCATTGTTCAGCGAATTGTCAGCCGGCTGACGCCGGCCGCTCGCCGGGGCCGTTGGCGAAGGGGCAACGGTGGAGGCGCGGTTCTCCGTCACTTTCCGCCGCGCGGGGTCAGCTTGCGTCCCAGCTTCGTCAGGGCGGCCTGCACCCGGCGGCGGTCGGCGGGCGATTGCACCTCGTTGCACACGACATCGGCTACTTGGCCCAGGATGTCGGCCAGCCGCTCAGCGGTGATTGACGTCGCCGCGCGGCGGCCGTAGCGTTCGGGGAACATTCGCTCCAAAATCCAGGCCGATGCCCGCCAGTTCTTCTTGCCGCCGGTTTCGATGTTCGTCAGATGCACCACTTCGAGCTGCGCCTCGGCCCGCTGCAACCGCGTGGCGAAGGCGGCGTCGCGGCGGGCATGGCGGCGAATCGTCTCCGGCGAGCACTCGACATACCGCGCGGCCGTCCGCCGCGAGCCCCCGACCGCCACGATGGCGGCGATCTCGCGCTTCTTGAACTCGTCGAGCTTTGCGGCCATGCAAGCGCCAGGTACTAGTGCGAAGGAGGATGCAGCCGAGCTGACGCGGGAGCGACGGGCCGCTCAACGCGGCGGTCCCAGATACTCGAACGAGGCGATCGTGCGGCCGGGGGCGCCGCGATAGTTGTGAACGAACGTCGGCCGCCGCCGGCTGCCTGGCTTGCGTAGCGACACCGTGCGCCACCGCGGCGACCGGCTGCAATGGGCCACGACGCTGGGATGCGCGGCCGCCAGGTTCATCCGCAGTCCCTGCGCGAGATACTCATCTCCCACGCACTCGGCCAGCCGCAGACCGATTCCCAGACCTTGATAGTCTGGCAGAGTCACCAGCCGCGTGATCCGCCAGTGGCCGCGGCGCCCGATGACCGGCAGCGTGGCGCAAAAGGCGACGGGCTCGTTCTCCCAGGCAGCCAGGTAGCACCTCGCAGACCGTGCCAGTTCGCCGCTCAAATAGTGATGACGCGCGAAGCCGCGCCACAGCTCGCGCCGGCACCGCGCCACTTCCAATTCGATAGGCGGTCGCCGAAGCCCCCTCCCGGCGACGCAGCCCGTCGCCATGTCGATGGTCCAGTCAGGCTCGAGCCACGCGGCCACATCGTAGTGGCAGGTCACCGCCACGAAGCGGCAGCGCACGCGACCGCTGCGAATCGCCTTGGCGACGGCTGCCGAGCCGATGCGGGCCACGGTGCGGTCGACCACGCTCGTGAACTCGTCGACCGCCACCAGGGAAAAGGGGCCGGTCGCAGGACTTTCCAGCCCCACCGCCAACGCCCGCGCCAAGTCGCAGCGGAACCGCTGCCCTCCGCTGAGCACGTGATAGGGCTTGATCCAGGCGGGCGGCGAGCCGAAGCCGACGCTGGTGAGCAACTCGGTGATCCGTTTGATCGGCAGCTCGCCAAAGCCGTCGATCACGGCCGCGTCGCGCGGCCACTCGAACGTCGCTTGCAGGCGGTCGCCGAAGAGCTCGCGGGCCACCACGGACTTGCCGCTCCCCGAGGGCCCCACGATCAGGCCGACGCGCCAATCGGCCTCGAGATCGGGCAACTCGACGTCGAACCGTTCCTCGGCCCGCTCGGAGAGCGGCACGTCGAACAGCCCGGCGACCTGCTCGACGCGGAAGGATCGCTGCACCGGGCAGGAGACGGCGAGAACGAGCGGCGAGCGGGGAGCTGATTGCTGGAAGTCACCAGGCGAATGCGTCTGCTCACTCCCCGCTCCCGGCTCCCCACTCCCAGCTACAACGTAATCGCCCGGCATCGCCGCCCCTCTGCCGTGAGCCGCTCGAAGACCTCGCGCTGTTCCGCTTCATCGCCGCACTCGACAAGCACCTGAAATGTTTCGGCCAGGTTGGGCTCGCGGCAGGCATGATCCGCGTCGGCCAGCAACTCTCCGCGCTCCGCGCTGAGTTGCGCGAGGAATTCGCGCACGGCGCTGCTCTGCGCCTGCGTGGCCGCCAAGAGCGCATCGAGGGCCGCGTCGTCGCGGCCGGCCAGGTTCGTCAGCGGATCGAGCGTGGCGAGCAGCAGATCGGCCTCGGCTTCGCTCACGTCCACGACCAGCACCGGCACTTCGGCCTCGGGTGTCGTTTCCGCCCGCAAATGCCCATCGATCAGTTCGAGGCCGCCGTCGGGGAGTTCGCGGGCCAAGAGCGCGTCGGCATAGCCAACTTCGGCCAGCAGCCCCCGCAGCGCGTCGCGTTGCCCCTCCGGGTGGGTGCGCCAGTTCTTGGGGTTCGGCCGAAGGTCGGCGGCCTTGACCCGACGCAACTCCTTCACTCGATCGCGAATCTGCATCTTTTCCGCCCCTCCGATCGGCTGCATCCGATAAGGCCGATCCTAGCGCGTGCGCTGGCCCAATTTCAAGCGCGTTTCCGCGAACAGAAGCTGTTGCTGGGGCCAACCTCCCAATGCCGAAATCGCGCTCGGCCGGTCCTTGCCGCTCCGCCAAGGGCGGTAGCCCCAGCGGCCCAAGCAAGCTAGAGTTTGTCAGGTTTTGACGGCTTTCCTCACCGGCCATGAAGCGCCGCGCGACGCCTTCCCCGCTCCTCCGCTTCCCGCACGCATGAAAACGCAGCAGTTCCTCGCCCACCACGGCATCGCGGTCAATCCGTTTGCCGAGGAGGATGCGCAAACCGATCCGGTCTTCAAGGACCACTGCATCGGAAGCACCTATCATCCGACCTGGGACAAGGTGTTCGGCAACCCGGCCGAGCCCTCGACCTCGATCGTGTTCGGCGAGAAGGGGGCCGGCAAAACGGCCATGCGGCTGCAAATCGCCCGCCATCTGGCGGCCTACAACGACACGCATCCCGATGCCCGCGTGTTCGTGATCGAATACGACGACTTCAATCCGTTCCTCGATCGCTTTCGCGACAAGCTGGGCGCCCGTGCACGCCGGCAGGACCGCATGCTCGGGCAATGGAAGCTGTGGGATCACATGGACGCGATCCTCTCGCTCGGCGTCACGGACCTGATCGACCGCATTCTGCCTGGCGGCAATGCGCCTGAAGAGCGCGTGGGAGAAGATCGTCTGCGGCGGCTCGACCGCGCCCAGGCCCGCGACCTATTGCTGTTGGCCGCCTGCTACGACGCCTCGTCCTCAGGCACGGCCCGCGGCCGCTGGAACCGACTGCGGCAGCGGCTGCGGTTCGGCGTGTGGCAAGCGCGGTGGGACCTGGCCGTGGGCGCTTTGGGAACGGCGCTCGGAGTCGGGCTGATCGTGTGGCTGGCCATGACGAGCCGTACCGAGTGGCTGAAGTGGCCTTGGCTGTACCTCGTGCTCCTTGTCGGCTGGATTCCCTGGGCGCTCCGCTCGCTCGCGCGGTGGTGGCTCGCCCGTGGCATCGTGCGCCGCGTGCGGACCGGCAACCGGAGCGTGCGGCCGCTCCATAAGATCCTCATGGGCTTCAAGAGCGCCGATCTCGAGAGCCAACCGCTGCCGACCAAAGACCGCACCGACGACCGCTATGAACTGCTCGGTAAGTTCCAGGGGCTGTTGCGGGCGCTCGGCTACGCCGGCATCGTAGTGCTCGTCGACCGCGTCGATGAGCCTTACCTGATCAACGGTTCGACCGAACAGATGCGGGCCTTGCTCTGGCCCATGCTCGACAACAAATTCCTCAAGAACCCTGGCATCGGCTTCAAGCTCCTGCTGCCGGTCGAATTGGCGCAGTTCATCGAACGCGAGGACCGCGACTTCTATCAGCGGGCTCGCCTCGACAAGCAGAATCTCATTCCGTCGCTCGACTGGACGGGCGAGGCGCTGTTCGACGTGGCCAATGCCCGCATCAAGGCCTGCGCCGAGCCGGGCAAGAAGCCGAGCCTGCGCGAACTCTTCGACCCGGCGATCAGCGACCGCCGCTTGATCGAGGCGCTGCGCAGCCTGCGGGTGCCGCGGCACATGTTCAAGTTCATGTACCGGCTCTTGGTGACGCACTGCAACGCCCACACCGACCAAGAGCCGGTGTGGCAGATTCCGGCCGATCGTTTCGAATCGGTGCTGGCGGTGTTCAACCGCGACCAAGACTTGGTCGACCGTGGGCTCCGCGCCGGCTAACCCATACACGCGCCGGCGGTCTAGGGGATGAAGAAGATCAAACCCGTCACCGCTCCCGCCTCGTAGGCTGCGCCGCGAGCGTTCAGCGGAATGCGTGGCCGCAAGAAGGGCGAGTCGCCGGCCGCCCGCGCGAATCCCAGCTCGTAGATGAACCGGTGGTGCGGATCGAGCCCCTTCTTGTACGGAATGATGGGGATCGTGGCGAAGAAGTGCGCTCCCGAGATCGCCGGCTGCAAGAGCGGGCAATACGAGTAGCCGTAGCGCTCGAGCATCTTCTGTTCGAAGCAGAGCGGGTAGTGCGCCAGCCACGAGGCTTGCCAGTAAAAGGCCGATGCGGCCCAGGGGCGCGGCTGGTCAGCGAGCATCTCGGCGCCTTGCAGCGATCCGAAGACTTCCGAGGCCAAGTCTTCGGGCGTAGGGCCCGAGACCGGCAGCAGTTCGGCCCGCACCTGGCTAAGCGGGCGATCGACGGAGCGGTGCTTGCAAACCGGCTCCGTGGCGACGAACACCGCTTGGCGTCCGGTCGGCGCCTTCTTCACTACCGCCTTGAGTTCAACGAGTTCGGCCGGAGGAATCTCCGCCGTCACCGATGCTGGAATAGCCTGCGGCGCAGCGGCCGGCAGCGGGGCGGGGGCGAGCGGAAATTCGGCCAGCACGGGCTGCGGCCGTTCCGGGGACGGCTTGGCCGAGTTCGAACTGGGTCGATCCTCGAGCACGGGACGGACCGACTGAGCGGCAATCGGCGCCGCCGGCAGCGCGAGGCCCAGCACCGCCAAGTAGAGCCACCCCAGTCGCAAGACGCCCTGCCCGCCGGCAGGGAACGAACCATCGTTCATCGTGCTCGGCGCTCCAGGGCGGGAAGGCAGGGAGGGCGATGCGCGGCGGTAGCGCATTCGGACGTCCGGTTCCGTGGCCGGAACGCTCGTCGAACTTCCCATCGGCTATCGGCGACCCGAGCCATCACGAGGCGCAGGCACGACCGGCAGAGTTTGCCAGGTCAGCCCAAGCATTCGGCCGCCAAACGGTTGCGTTACGGCAGCCACGACCAGACGTCGACGCGGAAGAACCGCACGATCGGGTTCTTGAGCACATTCCAGAAGATGTCGTTCGACACGACGATGCGGGCGTAGCCGGTCATACCTGGGGAGAGCGCGGCGAGCTCGGCGTTGCCTGCGGCCGCATCATCGAGTTCGATGACGACCGGCACGAAGTGGGGCTCCTCGCCCGTCCGCATGATCTCTTCCTGCAGCTCTTCGCGGTCGGTCCGCACGGGGGGAGTGGTGACCACGGTCCGCCGCGCGGCCAAATCGCCGATCGACACGACCTTGCCCATAAGCAGTTCGCCATAGGTGCCGTTGAGGCGGACCTTGGCGACCATGCCCGGCTTGAGATAAGCGGCGGTCGCTTCCTGGGACTGCACTTCGACGTGCAGCTTCGAGTTGTCCTGCACGGTGGCGATGAGGTCGCCGGCTGCGGCCACCTGTCCCTGCCGGGCGCCCACGTGCAAGGTGGCGATGCGGCCGGCGATGGGGGTCGTGATTTGCCGCAGGGCATACATTTTCTCGGCCTGCTTGAGACGGGCCTGGTTGAGGGCCACGGTGGCCTCAGCGGCGCGAATCTCTTCGGCCCGCGGCCCGTTCTTCACTTTCGTGAGCCGCTCCTTGGCCAGTTCCAACATTTGCTGGGCGCTGTCGTAACCCTTCTGCGAGCGCTCCAGTTCCTGGGGCGTCGCCGAGTTCGTGGCCTGCAGCTTCTTCACGCGGGCGAGATCGGCCTCCTTGAAGGCCAGTTGGACTTCCACCAAGTCAATCTTGAGTTCGGCGAGTTGGATGTCTTCAGGCCGGCTGCCAGCGCGGAGCAGGTCAAGGTTCGCCTGGGCGCGGGCGAGTTCCGCGCGCGAAATCTCGACTTCGGCTTCCTCGTCGCGGGCGGCGAGGGTGGCCACCACGTAGCCGGCTGGCACCTCTTGCCCTTCGGTCACATGGACGGCGGCGATCTCGTCGGCGATGAGCGCGCGAACGCCGCGCTCGGCGGCCGGCATCAGGCGGCAATCGCCTCCCAGTTCGTAGCTATAGGGCAAAAACCCCGCCACTACGATGGCCGCCAGCACGACCGCCCGAACCGTCCAACGAAACCACCCAGGACCGCCCCCACGCACCAGCCAGCGCAAAGATTCCATGAATTTCACCGCGTCGACAGAAAAATGGTTAGCGAGTGAACGGAGTTGGCCACGTCTTTGGGGAGACGGCGTTGGAGTCTCTCATGGTAGTCGCGCTCGGCAAGTCTGGCCAGCGGCGGGCCCGATTCGCGGCCGCGCGACGCTGGCACGGCGATGGGGTTATTCCTGTGGCAGGGAACGCTCCGCAGCGGGAGCGCACGTTGCCACGGTCGAAACGATGGGGGGTTCGCGCCAGCACGCGCTCACGCGGTTTTCACCGGGAATTGCCCCAGAACCGCTTGAAAGGCCTGTCGAGCGTTGATAGATTGCTATCTGCACGGACGGATTCGACTGGAATATCTCTGGCCAATCCTCCCTCCGGCCGCTTGGGTCGCGACCGTTCGTGGCGAGAGTAACGAGTGCAGTTTCTTTACGGTGACGATGGGGTCGTTCGCGGATTGGGACGCCTTCCGAAACCGTGAAATGCAAGGATGTTCAGGCGGGGCGGCTGCACTTCGCCAGTGTGCTTCAGTGGTGGTGGCAACTTTGAACTGGCTTCTACGTAGGCGGTAGTCGGTTTCTCGGAACCGTTTGCACCGCACTTGGACAATTCGTTGGAGGGATCTGCTCGTGGAAAGTCTGCGCGATGCTTCGCGCGCTGATCGTGATCAGCGCGCGCTCAGCGGCGGAGAGCTGTTCGTCTTCTCCTTACCGATTCTTCAGGACCCGGGGCTGCCGATTGCCGCGGCGAGAGCGGGGGCCACGGGCATTCTCGACCTCAGCCTGGCCAGCGATCCGCTGCTGGCGCAACAGCCGGCGGCCAAGCTCGCGCGTTTGGCGCGCGGCGCATGCGGCCTGTTGATCGCCGGCGATCTTGGTCCGGTCGACCGCGCGGCGCTCGCAGCCGTGGGCGCCTGCGACGTCGTGCTGCTGGCCGACGATCCTGACCGCAGTGAGGCCGACTGGGGTAAAGCCGTCAGCGCTGCACGCGCTGTGGCGCCGCGCGTGGGGGCTGTTTGCTTGTCGGGCGCCGCGGCGCTCCGGGCGGAACGCGCCGGCTGCGACCTCCTGGTCGCCAAGGGGCATGAAGCCGGCGGCTGCGTCGGCGAGGAAACCACCTTCGTGCTGCTGCAGCGGTTGTTGCGGCAGACCAAGCTCCCGATCATCGCCCTGGGAGGCATCGGGCCCCGTACCGCGGCGGCTTGTCTCGTAGCGGGCGCCGCGGGCGTCGGCATCGATTGGCAACTCGCGCTTGCGCGGGAGTCGGCGCTCGACGACGAGTGGCGGGCCAAGCTCGCGCGGATCGACGGCAGCGAGACGGTGGCCATCAACGGCCCCGGCGGACGCATCGTCCGCTGCTTCTCGCAGCCCGCCTTCACCGCGCCGGATAAACTGAGTCATCTGGCCGATACGCTCGCGGCCGGCGATCCACAGGCAGGGCAGCGCTGGAACGACGAGTTGCGGGCCCTGCTGCAGGCGCCCGCGCCGCAAGACCGTCTCTGGCCGGTGGGCCAGGACGCCGCCTTTGCCGCGGCTTGGGGCGAGCGCGGCCACACGGTGGCCCGCGCGCTGCGTTGGCTGCGCGCCGAGGCGCAAAGCCTGGTGGCCGGCTGCCGCGAGGCGGCGGCCTGGCAGGCAGGTTCGCCGCTGGCCCGTTCGCACCGCACGGAATACCCGGTGGTGCAGGGCCCGATGACGCGCGTCAGCGACGTGCCGGAGTTCGCCCTGGCCGTGGCCGCAGGGGGCGGCTTGCCGTTCTTGGCGCTGGCCATGATGCGCGGGGCCGACGCCCATCGTCTGCTCGCGCAAACTAAGGCCCTGCTCGGCGACCGTTCTTGGGGCGTCGGCGTGCTCGGGTTCGCCGAGCGCGAACTGCGCACGGAGCAGTTTGCCGCCATCGAAGAAATCTGCCCGCCGTTTGCCGTTATCGCCGGCGGCCGCCCCGATCAGGCGGCCTCGCTCGAAGCCCGCGGCATCACTACCTACCTGCACGTGCCCAGCCCCGGCATGTTGGCCATGTTCCTGCGCGAGGGAGCGCGGCGGTTCGTGTTCGAGGGGCGCGAATGCGGCGGGCACGTCGGCCCGCGCACCAGCTTCGTTCTCTGGGAGAGCATGCTCAATGTGCTCTTGGCCGAGAACCTGTCGCCCGAGCAGGCGGCGCAAGTTCACGTCCTCTTCGCCGGCGGCATTCACGACGACCTGAGCGCCTCGATGGTGGCCGCCATCGCCCAGCCGCTCGTCGAACGCGGCATGAAGGTGGGCGTTCTGCTCGGCACCGCCTATCTCTTCACGCATGAGATCGTCGGCAGCGGCGCGATCGTGCCGGGCTTCCAGAAGCAAGCCATCGCCATGGACGAAACCGTGCTGCTCGAAACGGGTCCGGGGCACGCCACGCGCTGCGCCCGCACTCCGTTCTTCGCCGCTTTTTGCTCGGAGCGTCGCCGGCTCGCGCTGGCCGGCACGCCGGCCGAGCAAATCCGCGAAGAGCTCGAGCACTTGAATCTCGGCCGGCTGCGGATCGCCTCGAAGGGCCTGACCCGCGCCGCCGCCGCCACCGGCGGCTCCTCGCTCGTGTCGCTCGATGAGCGGCAGCAAGAAGCCGAAGGCATGTACATGATCGGCCAGGTGGCCGCCCTCCGCGGCGAGCCCTGCTCGATCCGCGAGCTGCACGCCAACGTTTGCAGCGGCGCCGTCGAGCGCTTGGCGACGAAGGTCGAGCCCCTGGTGGAACTGCTCCCCGAAGAGCCCGCTCCTCCGCCGCTCGAGGTGGCGATTGTGGGAGTCGCCTGCTTGTTGCCCGGCGCGCACGACGGCGCCCGCTACTGGCGCAACATCCTCGACAAGCGCGACCTGGTCAGCGAGATCCCCGGGGATCGGTTCGACGCGGACCGCTGGTTCGATCCCGATCGCAAGGCCCGCGACAAGATCTACAGCCGCTGGGGCGGCTTCGTCGACGATCTGGCGTTCGATCCGCTCAAGTACGGCATTCCCCCCACGGCGATCAAGGCCGTTGAGCCGGCGCAGTTGCTCGCGCTTGAACTTGTCGATCAGGCCCTGCGCGACGCCGGCCTGGCGGTCGACAACCCGCATCGCGACCGCACGAGCGTCATTCTCGGCGCCGGCGGCGGTCTCAGCGAACAAGGCGCCGGCTACGCCGGCCGCAGCATGTTGCCTGGCTTGCTCGAAAACCCCGATGAGAGCGTGTGGCAGCAGCTTCCCGAGTGGACCGAAGACAGTTTCCCCGGCATCCTGCTCAACGTGATCGCCGGCCGGATCAGCAATCGCTTCGACCTAGGCGGCGTCAACTACACGGTCGACGCCGCGTGCGCCAGCTCGCTCGCCGCGGTCTACGCCGGCTGCCGCGAGCTGGCCGACCACACGAGCGACGTGGTGATCGCCGGCGGCGTGGACACCGTGCAGAACCCGTTCGGCTTCCTCTGCTTCGCCAAAAGCGGCGCGCTTTCTCCGCGCGGGCGCTGCCGTGCGTTCGACGATTCGGCCGACGGCATCGCCATTAGCGAGGGCCTGGCCGCGGTGGTGCTCAAGCGGCGCGAGGACGCCGAGCGCGACGGCGACCGCATCTACGCCGTGATCCGCGCCGCCGCCGGCGGCTCGGACGGCCGCCACAAGGGGCTCACCGCCCCTCGCGCCGAAGGGCAGGCCCGCACCTTGGCCCGCGCGTATCGCCAGGCAGGCTTCTCCCCTGCCAGCGTGCAATTGTTCGAGGCACACGGCACCGGCACCGCGCTCGGCGACCGGACCGAAGCGACGTCGCTCACGCAGTTCCTCGCCGCGCATGAGGCCGCTCCGCAAAGCCACGCGCTCGGCAGCGTGAAGTCGATGATCGGCCACACCAAGGCCACCGCCGGCGTCGCCGGTTTGATCAAGGCGGCTCTCGCGCTGCATCACCGGGTGCTCCCCCCCACGCTCAACGTCGAAACGCCCAACGCGGCGGCTGGCCTGCAAGACGGTCCGCTGTTCGTCAATGCCGAGTCGCGCCCTTGGCTGCGGAACGGTTCGCCGCGGCGGGCCGGAGTTTCGGCCTTCGGCTTTGGCGGTACGAACTTCCATGTCGTGCTCGAAGAATACGACGACCATGCCCGCGCCGACGCTCCCGGCTCGGCCGCGCGGCATCGCCGCTGCGAAGTCTTCACCTTCTCGGCCGCCAAGCCGGCCGATCTGGCCCGCCAGGTGCGCGAGCTGGCGGAGCCGATTCGCAAGGCGCTGCAGGCCGAGGCCAAGGTCGAACTGGCCGACCTGGCCAACACTTGGCGTCTGCGGCGCCGGGCGAGCAGCGGCCCCTGCCGCGGCGCGGTGGTCTGCAGCACGCTGCCTGACTTGCTCACCAAGCTCGAGAAGCTGATCGCCGCCGCCGAAGGCAAGGCCGGTGCTACGGGCGCAGGCATTCACTTCGCCGCGGTGCCCCTCGAGGGCCAAGTGGCCTTTCTGTTTCCCGGCCAGGGCTCGCAGACGCCCCATATGCTGCGGGAACTCGCCACCGAGTTTCGCGAAGTGGCCGAGTCGATCGAGACGGCCGATCACGCGCTCGAGGGCGCGTTCGAGCAAGCGCTCAGCCGGCTCATCTATCCCGCCTCGGCCTTCACGCCCGAGGCGCGCAAGCAACAGGCGGCCGCGCTCCGCGACACGCGCGTGGCTCAGCCCGCCCTGGGGGCCTGTGGCCTCGGCATGGCCCGCTTGCTGGCCGCCTGCGGGCTCCGCCCGGCGCTGCTGGCCGGACACAGCTACGGCGAACTGGCCGCGCTCTGCGCCGCCGGCGCCTTCGACGAAATCACGCTTTCCAAGCTCTCGCTCGCGCGCGGCCAGGCGATCGTGCAAGCTCTCGAGCACGGCGGCGGCGGAGAGTTGGGCGGCATGGCGGCCGTCACCGCGCCGGCGGCCCGCGTCGCCGAACTGCTCGAGGGCTGCCCCGAAGTTTGGCTCGCCAACTTCAACAGTCCTCGCCAAACGATCCTCAGCGGTACTTCGCGCGGCCTAGCCGAGGCCGAGGTCCGGTTGGCCAGCGCCGGGCTGACGAGCGCCGCGCTCCCCGTGGGGGGTGCGTTCCATACGCCGCTCATGGCCACCGCCGAGCAGGCCTTCCACGCTTCGCTTGCGCAGGCGGAGATCGCCGAACCGCGGCTGCCGGTCTACGGCAACACCAAGGCCGATGTGTACCCGGCCGACGGGGCCGCGGTCGTCGAGCGCCTCAGCAAGCACCTGGTGGGGCAGGTGCGATTCTGCGACCAGATCGAGGCCATGTACGCCGCCGGCGCCCGCGTGTTCGTGGAAGTCGGACCGGGCCGAGTCCTCTCGGGACTGGTGGCTGAGATCCTGGGAGATAGGCCCCACGCGACGGTGATCACCGCCGGCAAGGATCCCGAAGGTCTCGACACGTTCCTCAATTCGTTGGCCCAGCTCTACTGCCTGGGTTGCGACGTCGACCTCGGCCGCCTCTACCGTGGCCGCGAGCTGCGTGAATTGAACCTGCGCGACCTGGCCGCTGGGGCGCTGCCGGCCCACTTCTGGCTCATCAACGGCGCCTATGCCCGCCCGGCCCGCGAGCCGCGGCGCGTGCCGACGCCGCAAGCTCGTTTGGCGGGGCCCGCGGGCAGCGCGCTGCCTGCGACTCTCGCGCCGAGTCAACCCGCGGCCGGCCCGACCTGGGAACCGCCGGTGGACGCGGCGCCTTATCCGGCGCCTGCGGCCCCGGCCTGGGAGGCTGCCGCGCCCATGGAGACCAATGGCTACCCAGCCAGCAACGGCGATCACGCGTTGCCCGCCGCGGCGGAAACCGATTTGCTCGCCGGCTTCCAGCAGACGATGCGGCAGTTCCTGCAAACGCAGGAAGCTGTGCTGTCGGCGTACCTCGGCGGTGGAGCTGCCACGGCGCCGGCCACCCCAACCCAGGGACGCATGACGCCGGCATTCGCTCCCGCGGAACCGACTTATGGGGCGAATGGGACCAACGGCCATGCCCCCGCTCCATCGCCCGCGCCCGTAGCTCCCGCGGTGGCGGCGCCGGCTGCGCCGGCGGCAAAGCCGGCCGAAGCGCCTCAGCCCGTTGCGTCTCCCGCGGCCGTAGCCATCGACGCCGACGCGCTCCGCGGGCTCTTGCTCGACACCGTCAGCGAGCGGACCGGCTATCCCACCGAAATGCTGGCCCTCGACGCTGCGCTCGAAGCGGACCTAGGCATCGACTCGATCAAACGCGTCGAGATTCTCGGCGCGTTCCGTCGTGCGGCCTTCCCGGAGTCGGCCGAACCGCCGGCCTCGTTCATGGAGGCGCTGAACGCCGCGAAGACGCTGCAGGCAATTCTCGACGCAACCGTTTCGCTGGCGGGGACCGCCCCTGCTGCCGCCGCGCCCGAGGCGACTGCAGCCCCCGCGGTTTCCTCAGCTCCGATCGGCCTTGACGCCGCGGCGCTGCGGGCCCTGCTGCTCGACACGGTGAGCGAGCGGACCGGCTACCCCACAGAAATGCTGGGGATGGAGGCGGCCCTCGAAGCCGACCTGGGCATCGACTCGATCAAACGCGTGGAAATCCTCGGCGCCTTCCGCCGCGCCGCCTTCCCCGAATCGGCCGAGCCGCCCGCCGCATTCATGGAATCGCTGAACGCCGCCAAGACCCTGCAGGCGATCCTCGACGCCACCGCCGTATTGACGGCCTCGAGTCAACCCGCGCCGGCAGCTTCGACTGCCGTCGGCAGCGCAGCTTCGAAGCGCGAGCGTCCTGACGCCGACATGCTGCGAACGCTGCTGCTCGACACCGTGAGCGAGCGCACGGGCTATCCCACGGAAATGCTCGCCCTGCACGCCGCCCTCGAAGCGGATTTGGGGATCGACTCGATCAAGCGGGTGGAAATTCTGGGCGCATTCCGCCGTGCGGCCTGCCCCGACGTGCCCGAGCCCCCCGCCTGGTTCATGGAAGCTCTGAACGGCGCGAAGACGCTGCAAGGCATTCTCGACGCCACGGCCCGGCTGGGGGACGACGAACCCGCCCAAGCGGCGGTGGCAACGGATGAACTGCTCGAGCTCTTGTTCGCCGCCGTCAAGCGGCGGACGGGGCGCGACCTCAACGCGCTCTCGCTCGATGCTCCCCTCGATCAACTCGGCTTCGACGTGCGGCAGCGCGTGGCGATCGTCGAAGGCGTGTTCTCCGCAAATCAACGTCCGCTGGTCAACGGCGCCCGCGAAGATCTGGAGCGGGCTGCCCACCAGGCGCTGACGATGCGTGAGCTGCGCACCCTGTGCGAACGGCTCGGCCAACACGATGGGGATGCAGCATCCCAAAACGTGGCGGACGCAGCCGACTGCCCCTATGGCGTGCCGCGCGTCGTCGACGCCCCGCTCCACGCCGCTTCGCGAACGCTCCCCGCCGGGCCAGTGCTCGTCACCGGTGACGCGGCGCTCGCCGCCTCGGTCGTTCAGGCACTCAACGACGCCGGTTGCCAGCCGTTCGTCCTCTCGATTGACGACTTGGCCTCGCGCGAGCAAGCCGCGGCGGCCGTCGAGCGTATTCGCCGGCAGGCCGGCGCCATTCAAGGCGTGCTGCACCTGCTGCCGCTGCGCGAGGCGCCCGACTTCCCCGGCATCGCCCGCGCCGATTGGCAGCGGCATCTCGACGAAGAGGTGCGCGGCACGTTGTTCCTGCTGCAGGCCGTGGCCCCCGATCTGGCCGACGTGCAGCACCGAGGTTTTTGTTTCCTCGCGGCCTCCCACGGCGGCGGCGACTTTCAAACAGAAGACGAGGCCCGGCATCCGTGGCGCGGCGGCATCGCCGGCTTGCTGAAAACGGCCGCCAAGGAGTGGCCGCAAGCCCGCTTCCGCGCGGTCGACTTCGACGACTTGCCGACGGCGGAAGAGTTGACGCGGGAACTGGCAGCCGACGGTCCGGCGGAGATTGGCTACCGCGGTGGCCAGCGACTCGCTCTGAAGATCGATTTGGTCGACGCGCCGCCCAGTGTCGACGCGACCACGTCGCCCTGGAACGGCGGCGTTGTGCTGATCACGGGCGGCGCCCGAGGCATCACGGCCCGCGTGGCCGAAGAGATCGCCCGCCAAAAGCCCTGCCGGTTCGTACTCGTCGGTCGCTCGCCGGCCCCCGCGGAGCAAGAACCGACCTGGTCGGAGAGTGCTGCGGATCTGCCGAGTATGCGTCGCGCGGCCGCGACCCATCTCCAGCAGACGGGGCGGCCCGTCGCGCCGCGCGAAGTGGAGTCGCTCGCCCGCGGCGCCTTGGCTGACCGCGAAGTGCGCCGATCGCTGGCCACGCTGCGGTCGGTGGGGGCCGAGGTGACCTACTTATCGTGCGACGTCCGCGACGCCGAGGGCTTCGCCGCTCTCTTGGCCGATGTCCGCAAGCGGCTCGGTCCTATCGAGAGCGTGATCCACGGGGCCGGCATCATCGAAGATCGCTTGATCGTCGATAAGGCGGCCGACTCCTTCGGCCGAGTGCTCGGCACCAAGCTCGATGGCCTGCTCACCTTGGTCAACGAACTGCCTCCCGAAGAGTTGAACGCGCTGGCCGTGTTCTCCTCGGTGTCGGCCTACTTCGGAAATCCGGGGCAAGCCGACTACGCCGCGGCCAACGAAATCCTCAACCGCGTCTGCCGGCGGCTCCGCGACCAGTGGTCGACCCGTGTGGTCTCGTTCAACTGGGGCCCCTGGGCCGGCTCCGGCATGGTGACGGCCGAAGTGGCCAAGCAATTCGCCGATCGCGGGATTGGGCTCGTGCCGGTGGACGGCGGATGCCGGCTGGCTTGGCGCGAGTTGATGCACGACGACCGCCGCGACGTGCGGCTCGTTTGCGGCCCCGGCGACTGGATGCGCCAGGCACAGGCGCCGGCGGAACTCGCCGCGAGCGACCTGGCGGGAACGCGCCGTTCCGACTCTCTGCAAACGAAGGGGTAAACGGATGCGTGCGGCCGAAGCGAGCGCCCCGGGGCGGCCGGGGGAAGACATCGCCATCGTGGGCATGGCCGGGATCTTCCCGCGCGCCGGCAACGTGCGCGAGTTCTGGCAGAACATCATGCAGCGCGTCGACGGCATCGGCGATCCGCCGCCCCAGTGGCGGCCGGAAACGTTTGTCGCCGAGGGGAGCCGCGAGAACGACCGCATCTACACCGGCAAGGGCGGTTACCTGGGCGAGAACTTTCGCTTCGACCCTTCCCGCTACGGCGTGGTGCCGACGGCGATGGACGGCGCCGAGCCCGACCAGTTCTTGGCGCTTCGCGTAGCCTACGAAGCGCTGGCCGACGCCGGCGCTCCGGCGCGCGAGTTGCCTCGCGAGCGAACCGGCGTGATCCTCGGCCGCGGCGTGTACATCAACCGCGGCTCGCTCACCTGGGCCGCCAACGGCTACTTCGTGGAGGAATTGGTCGGCCTGCTGCGGCAGCTCGAGCCAGACCGCAGCGAATCGGAACTTGCCAAGCTGAAGGCCGAACTCAAGCGCCGCCTGCCGCCGCTCAACCAAGACACTGTGCCGGGCCTGATCAGCAGCATCATTGCCGGGCGCGTGGCCAACCGCTTTGATTTGCGCGGCCCGGCCTACATGGTCGATGCCGCCTGCGCGTCTTCGCTCTTGGCTGTCGAGCAAGGCATGCGGGCGCTTCACGAAGGGCGCTGCGACGCGGTGCTCGCCGGCGGCGTGCAAGCCTCGTCCCCGCCGCTGGTGCAGGTGCTCCTCGCCCAGGTCGGCGCCCTCAGCCCTCAGGGACGCATCGCCCCGTTTTCGCGCGAAGCCTCCGGAATGCTCGTAGGCGAAGGCTGCGGCATGCTGCTGCTCATGCGCCGCTCCGACGCCGAGCGGCAAGGGCATCGCATCTACTGCCTGCTCAAAGGCATGGGCTCGTCGTCCGACGGTAAGGGCTCCGGCATTCTGGCCCCCAAGTCCGCCGGCCAACTGCTCGCCGTCAAGCAGGCCTACGCCGAGTCGGGCATCACCCCGCAAACCGTGTCGCTGATCGAGGCCCACGGCACAGGCACTCCCGTGGGCGACGCCGCCGAGCTGGACACCGTGTTCGAAACCTTCGGTGAGCGCTCCGCCGCCTGTCCCCAGGTGGCGATGGGCACGGTGAAGTCGATGATTGGGCACCTATTGCCTGCGGCCGGGGCGGCCTCGCTGATCAAGACGGCGCTCGCGCTCTACCACCGCACGTTGCCGCCGACTCTGCACGGAGAGACCGCGGTCGATCGACTGCAAGCCGCTGACGGGCCGATCTATCTGGTCTCCCAGCCGCGGCCCTGGGTTCATGCCGATCGTGAGACGCCGCGTCGCGCGGCGGTGAACGCCTTTGGCTTCGGCGGGATCAATGCCCATGCCGTGCTCGAGGAGTACGCCCACGCGGATCAAACTGAGCTGCCGCGTTTCGAGCGGAAGTGGCCGTGTGAACTCGTTGTTCTGTCGGCCGACTCGCGCGAGTCGCTGTTGGCCCGCTGCACGAGGCTGGCTGACTGGCTCGAGGGAAGCGCCGCGGCGCTCGTCGACGTCGCGGCCACCTGCGCCCGCGAGCGGGACGCCGAGCGGCTGGCGATCGTGGCGGCCGACGTGCCGGAGCTCATCCGCAAGCTGCGACACGCGGCCAAATTGCTGGCAGATTCGGCTCGCGCCAAGATTCAGGATCGCGGCGGCGTGTTCTGGTTTTCGCGCCCGCTTGCGCGGGAGGGACGAATCGCCTTCGTGTTCCCCGGCGAAGGAGCCCAGTATCCCGACATGCTCAGCGAGCTCTGCCGACACTTTCCCGCGGTGCGGCGGCAGTTCGACCTGACCGATGCCGGCTTCCTACGCTACGGCCAGGCCGGCTTGCTGAGCCAAGTCATCTATCCGCCCCGCGGCGCCGGCAAGACCCCCGACGAGGCGTTGCTGAATCTGGAAGGCGCCGTCGGCGCGGTGACGGCCGCCAATCGGGCGCTGCTGGCGCTGCTCGAGCAGCTCGAGGTGCGGCCCGGCGCGGTCGTCGGGCACAGCAGCGGCGAGTTCGCCGCGCTCTACGCTGCGGGGGCCCATCGCCCGGCCGACGACGACGCGCTCGTGGCGGCAATTTCCGCAGGCGCCGCAGCCGCGGCGCGGATCAATCGTGAAGGGCTGGCGCCCGATGCGGTGCTCACCGCCGTGGGGGGCGTGGCGCCGGCGGCGGTGGCGCGGGCGCTCGCCGAGGCCGCTGGCCGCGTGGCGGTGGCCATGGACAACTGCCCGAATCAACTTGTCGTCTCGGGAGACGACGAGGCCACCGAACTGTTCGTCAAATCGCTGGCCGGGCAAGGCGGCCTGTGCGAAAAGCTGATGTGGGGCCGAGCCTACCACACGCCGGCGTTCGCCCCGGCCTGTCAACCGCTCGACGACTATTACCGATTCTTGGATCTACAGTCGCCCTCGATCGAGCTCTGGAGTTGCGCCACGGCCGAGCGATTCCCCGCGGAGCCCGCCGCCGTCCGCGAGTTGGCCGTGCGTCAGTGGCGGTCTCCCGTGCGGTTCCGCGAAACGATTGAAAACATGCACGCCGCTGGGGTGCGGCTGTTCGTAGAAGTCGGGCCCCGTGGCGGACTCACCGGATTCGTCTCCGACGCGCTGAGTGACCGCCCGCACGTGGCCGTCGGGCTCGATTCCTCGCGCCGCGGCGGCTTACAGCAACTCTGTCAGGCGTTGGGCCTGCTCGTAGCCCACGGCGTCGACGCGAAGCTCGCAAAGCTGTACTCCACGCGCTCGCCGGCGATGCTGGATTTCTCGCAACCGCCACCGGCGCCGGCGCAGGCAATTCCACCCCTGCCGTTCGGGCTGCCCCGGTTCAGCGTTTCCGAAGACATGGCCCGCGAGTGGCAAGCCCGTCAGCCTCAGGCTTCGCAAGGTGAGCCGCCCCGGCACGCCCCGGCGGCCACGAAACCGCACGACGCGCAGACCAAAGGCGGTGAGCAAAGCAACGGCCATGGGCACTCGAATGGCCATAAGAGCACGAACGGGCATCGGCCGCCGCCCACTCCGGCGCAGCAGTTTCCGGGCCGTGTTGCGCCCGTTGCTGCTTCTGTGGCGTCGGCTGCTCCGCCAAGAATCGTCCCCGAGGCGCCGCGGCCCGCAACAGTTGTTGCCGCCGCGACGCCAACCCTGCGCGCCGGCGCCGCTGCGCCCGCGGGACACGCTGCCCTCGCCGATTTTCAACGGACGATGCAGGAGTTCCTGGGCTTGCAACAGCGGGTGATCACGTCGGCTTTGCAGGGCGGAAAGGGCGCTCCAGTCTTGCCTGGTCCGCCGGTTGTGCCCGCTCCCCTCGCGCGGCGATTGGAACCTGCGCCCGCGGCGCCTTCGGCGCCCCGCGCCGTTCCGGCGCCGTCGGCCGCGCCACTGCTCGCGCAGGCCACGGTCGTTCAAGCTCCGCCCGTACCGCTGGTCGCCGAGCCGGCAGTGGCGCCCGCGCCCCTCGCTCCCCCAGCCTCGGCCGGCCTAGATCGCGAGGCCTTGCTGCTCGACATCATCAGCCAGCGCACCGGCTACCCGGCCTCGATGTTGGCCGTCGACGTGAGCCTCGAGGCGGACCTCGGCATCGACTCGATCAAGCGGGTGGAGATCTTGGGCGCCTTCCGCAGCGCGCTCTGGCCGAACGCCGCGCCCCCCGAAGGCCTGATGGAGCGGCTCACGGCCGCCACGACGCCGGCGCAGATTTTGGCCGCTCTCGCCGCGGATGCAGTACCGTCGTCGTCGGCGCCGACGTCTCCTGTCGCCACACCGCCCGTTGCCCGCGGAACGGCCTTCGATTTCATCACCCTGGTCCACGAGCCGCCGCATCGCGTGCTGGTCGAGTGTGAGATCGATCCCGACGTTCACACATTCCTCCAGGATCACACCTTCTTCGGCCGCGACATTTCCGCCGCTGACCCCGCGCTCCGTCCGCTGTTCGTGATGCCCTTGGCCATGTCGCTCGAACTGATGGCCGAAGCCGGCAGCTTGCTGCGGCCTGGCATGCGCGTGGTCGCTTTGCGCGATGTGCAGACGATGCGCTGGCTCACCTTCGAGGGGGCCACGCGCCGGCTGCGCATCGAGGTCTTGGCTCAAGACGGCGACGATCTGCAAGCCACGATCTACGAAGCCGACGCCGAAGGTATGGCCGCCGCCGTGGCCACCGGCTGGTTTGAATTCCGCGCCGAGCCCAACGATTTGGGGCCGCCGGTGCTGCCTGACAATGCCCACGAGCCCGGCATCTGGGAACCGGGCGAACTCTACGGCTGCGGCCTGTTCCATGGTCCTGCGTTTCGCGCCGTCGTTTCCTGCGAACGGGCCGACCTGCGCGGCGTGCGGGCCGAAGTGGTCGAGCCCGACGAGCGGCTGATGTTTCCCACCCAGCGCCCGCCGCTCCTGCTGCCGGTCGCCCTCATCGATTCGCTGGGCCAGATGTCGGGCATGCCGGTGACCGGCGTGCCGCGGCTCGGGCAAACGGACCTCGAGGTCACCTACCCCAATCGAATTGCTCGGCTCGAGTTCGTCGAGAATCGGCCCGCCAACACGCCGCTCTTGGCCATCGTGCCGGTGGAGCGCGAAGGCAACTACCTGCGCTATCATTCCGAGTTGATCGCCCCGGATGGCCGCGTGCTGGTGCGGGCGATCGACCGCGTCGACGAGATCGTGCAGATGGCCGGCGGCATCTATCTGCACTGGTCGCACCCACGGAACATGACCCTCAATCGCGAGCTGACCGATCAGTTCGCCGATCTGCCGGGCATCGGCGCCGTGCGCGTTTGCCGCACTTGGGCCGCCGGCGACCGGCAACTCGTGAAGCGGCTGTGGCAACAGGTGCTCGCCCGCATGGTGCTGTCGCGCGAGGAGCGCCGCTGGTTCGACAGCCAAAAGCTGCCGCCGGTGCCTGCGGTCACGTGGCTTTTGGGCCGCATTGCGGCCAAAGACGCGGTGCGTTTGCTCACCGGTTTCGAACGTCTGCTGCCGGACATTCCGGTCGTGCGGGCGGCCAACGGCCGCCCTCTGATCGCCTGGGAGAATGCCCCGCAGGTAGGCGTGTCGTTGGCCCACAAAGGCTTCCTCGCGGTCGCTGCTGCCTGCCGGAGCGACGAAGTGGCCGGCGTGGGCATCGACCTCGAGCCGGCGGGGGCCGAGCCCTTGGCGGCCGAGGTGCGGGCCGACGCCTTCACGCCCCGTGAGCGCCAACTGATCGAGTCGGCCGTAGCCGGCACAACCCGCCCGAGCGACGCCTGGCACCGCGCCGTTTGGACCGCCAAGGAGGCCTTTGGCAAGGCGCTCGGCACGGGACTGGCACATCCGCTCGAGGCCGAGGTGACGGAGCTCGATCCGCACTCGGGCGGCATGACCGTTTGTCCGCGCGGGGCTCTGGCCGAGGGCCCGGGCGCCGCTTGGCTGGGCGGGGCGTCCGCCGCCTGTCGAGAACTCGACGGCTCTCTGATCACTGTCTGTATTCTTCCCCGAGCTTGAGTTCGGTTCGCACGACATGAAAACGCTGCTGTTCGGCCTCGATGGGGCCACGTTTACGGTGCTCGATCATCTGGTCGCCCTTGGGGTCATGCCCAACCTCGGGCGCTTCCTCGAGCGCTCCTGCCGGGCGGCGCTCGCCTCGACCGCGCTGCCGGTCACGCCGCAGGCCTGGACCAGCATGTCGACCAGCCGAACGGCGGGCCACCACGGCCTGCACGACTTCATTCGCCGCGAGCAATCGAACGGCACGGTCTTCTGGCGCGTGAACGACGCCCGCGACAACCACTGTGAGACGATCTGGAAGTACGCCTCGCGCAACGATCGCCGGGTAACCGTGCTCAACTACTTCGGCGTGGCGCCGCCGGAGCCAATCAACGGACATTCGATGCCGGGCTTCGTGTCGGGCCGGCACCTGCGCCGCGCCACCTGGCCGAGCGATCTATTCGCCCGCTTGCAGGACTTGCCCGGGCTCGACATGAAGATTCTGGGGCTCGATCTCGACGTCGAGCGGCTCGCCCTGCAGGACATGGCCGACGACGATTGGGCGCCCTGGATTCGGCATCACATTCAGCGCGAGCAAGCCTGGTTCCGCGTGCTCGAATACCTGATGGTTCACGAGCCGAGCGACCTGACGGCGATCGTGCTCGACGGCGTTGACAAGATTCAGCACTTGGCCTGGCGCTACCTCGATCCCGCGCTGCTGCCCGAGAAGCCGAATGCTTGGGAGCAAGAGATCATCGGACTGGTGCGGAGCTACTTCCGCCAGGTGGACGACTTCCTGGGGCGGCTGGTGGACCTGGTGGGCCCCGAGGCCCGCGTGGTGATCGCCTCGGACCACGGCTTCACCCAGACAACCGAAGTCGTGTACATCAACCGCTGGCTGGCCGATCAAGGGTGGCTCACCTTCCGCGAGCAGGTGGCCGAGGACGACACGAACGCGCTGTTCAGCCCGCGGCTGGCTGATCTGGCCAACGCCATCGACCTCGACCGCACCAAGGCCTACGCCTTGCTCCCGAGCTGCAACGGAATCTACTTGAACGTCCCGCCTGAAGCGCAAGCGGCGTTCCGCGCCGAGTTGGTCGAGCGACTCGCCACGCTCCGCGCTCCCGACGGCGGGCAGGTGATCACCGAAGTCAAAATCCGCGAGGAATGGTTCCCCGGCCCGTACATGGATCGCATCCCCGACCTCACGCTCACGCTCCGCGACCACGGCTTCATCTCGGTGCTCAACTCCGCCGCAGCGGTAGCGCCCCGGCAGCGGCCCTCGGGAACGCATCACCCGCACGGAGTAGTCGTGGTGTCGGGCCCCGGAGTCCGGGCAGGACAGCAGGCCGGCTTGCAGAGCATTCTCGACATTGCGCCGCTCCTGGCTCATAGCCTCGAGCTGCCCGTCCCCGAGGAATACGAGGGCCGCTTCCCTGAGGCCATGTTCGAGGAAGCGTTCCTGCAGGAGCATCCGCTCGCGCTGGGCCAGGCGTCTGCGGAGGGCGTCGCCTGGGAGGGCGAGCTGGCGGCCGTGTCGGAGGAGGACGACCAGGCGATCATTCTCGAGCGTCTGAAGAGCCTGGGATACATCGAGTAAGCATCCGCGAGTCTGCACATCCACCTTCGACCCACGCAAACGTCTCACGACCCGAAAGACGGGAGTGACCCCATGATCCTCCAAGCCGAACCACAGCCCAAATCCCATGGCCTGAGCCTGGGCAATTTTCGCTGCATCGCCAACCATGGTTTTGGCGATGCGGCCAACGGCTATGCATGGAGCGGCGCATGGCATCGTGGCCACCTGTACGTGGGCACCAATCGCCACACGCTGGCAATTCTGAAGAAGCGCGTACTCGTCGACACTCCGGCCCGGATGTGGCCGGTGCCGATCCCGGAATCCGATGATGTGCTCGACCTACGGGCGCATATTTGGCGCTACGAGCCCGTCAGCGGCCGCTGGGATCGCGTTTTCCAGTCGCCCATGACCGACGGTCTGGAAAACCGCCGCGTACCCGTGGCCTACGGCTTTCGCAACATGGTGGTGTTCCAGGGCGAGAGCGACGACGAGCCGGCGATCTATACGATTCCAGCCTGCGGCTCCTACGGCAAGGGGCCCGTGCTCATGCGCTCGGGCGACGGCGAGCAGTTCGACGTGATCAGCGAGCCGGGCCTCGGCCTGGGAGACCCGAACATCACCACGTTCCGCGGCGTGGTCCCTTTCAAGGGGCGGCTGTTTATCTCGCCTTCGGGCTCGCGCGGTAAATGCAACATGGCGTTCAACGCAACGGTCATGTGCAGCGCCGACCCTCGCGGAGGGGCCTGGGAGTTCAGCAGCCTGCCGGGATTCGGCGATCCGGTCAATCTCGGCGTCTTCGAGTTGGGCGTGTTCAATGGCCACCTTTACGCCGGCACGATCAATGTCCGCGGCGGCTGCCAGCTGTGGAAGACCAGGGGTGAGGGCGACCCACCGCACCGCTGGACCAAGGTCTTCGACCGGGGGGCCGACCGGGGGCCCTACAATCAAACCATCGTTTGCATGACGGAGTACAAGGGCGCCCTATACGTTGGCACGGGCATTCAGAACGGCGGACGCGACCAGCAGAACAACGTGGGCCCCGGCGCTTCGGAGATCATTCGCGTTTGGCCCGACGACACCTGGGAGGTGGTCGTCGGCGAGCCGCGGATGACACGGTTGGGCTTCCAATCCCCGCTCAGTGGGATGGGGCCAGGCTTCAACAATCCCTTCTGCGGGTACTTCTGGCGGATCACCGCGCACGAAGACTCGCTTTACGTGGGCAACTTCGACTCCTCGAGCTTCCTTCCCTACGTCGACGTATCGCACTGGCCTGAGTGGGTGCAGCGGATGATCCAGCGCGAAGGCATGGATCGCTTCCTGCAATATCGGGGCGGCTGCGAGCTGTGGCGCACGCACGACGGCGACAACTGGACGGCCATCACCCGCAACGGCTTCGGCAATCCGTTCAACTTCGGCATTCGCACGCTCGTTTCCACGCCGCAAGGCCTGTACGTAGGCACGGCGAATCCCTTCGGCCCGCAAGTGGCGGTCGAAGGGCCCGGCGGCTGGCGGTATGAGGAGAACCTGCGCGGCGGCACCGAGGTATGGCGCGGCGATCAGCATACCGTGGGCGACGCCGCGGCCGCCCCACCCATGATGGATGGGTCCGAGCAGTTCACCTGGCTGGGAGACAACGGCGCGCCGCGGCTCGACGTGACCGAGCAACACGAAGACGCGCTGGCCTTGGCAGCCGCGCCGCTCGCCGAAGGAGGAGGCCCCGGCGGCGACCTGCTCGATGCCTTGGCCGACGAGGCCTTTGCCAAGCATGCCGCGTTGGCCAAACCCGCCGCGCCCCAACCCTCCGCAAACGGGTCGGCCGGCGGAAGGTCGGATCACCGGCTGCTGGGCATGTTCTCGGGGCCTGAGTTCGAGGTGCGGCAGTTCTTTCGCAGCGCGATGCGCAACGTCGGCTACTGGCGGCACGCCGCCGTGCAGCCCGACCAGGCCTCGCACCAATTGCTCGACGAGTTGTGGCGGATGCTCCCCGAGAATTGCTTTACCGATAAGGCCGTGCAGGCGATCGTTTTGGCCGACGACGCCGACAATCTCGGGCCTTGGCTGCAAGAACGCTTGCCCGGCGCGACGGCCCAACTTTGGCCGGCGCGCGAAGCCACAGCGCGGCTCGCCGCGGCCGAGCCGGCGGATCTCTTGTTGTGGATCGAGGGCCCGAGCCTGGGTACGCGGGCGGCCAATTTGGCCGCGGCGCGGCGGGCGCTGCGGCCCGGGGGCTGGCTCGTCGTCTCCGACTTCGTCGGCGGTCCCTTCGATCTGCACGGCCGCCAACAGTCGCCGCGGCTTGCGCAGACCCTGCTTGTCGACTACTTCGCCGATCTGAGCGCCGCCGGCTTCCAGGAATCCCAGGTTCACGACATCACGCGCCGCTCCTGGCTCCCCTTCGTGGAGCAGAGCCGCCGCTACTTCCTGACCAAGCTGCTGTTCCACGAGATGGACGAAGACCGCCACCGAGAGGTGCTGCGGGCGCTCCCCGGCGGCGGCCTGGCCGTCGAGGCCTACTTCGTGGCCGTCGCCCAAGCGGGCGAAGCCTCAGCATAACTGCGTACAAACGATCGTTTCTTCAGACCTCGGAGCCTTGCCCGTGAGCATGTCGACCGAAACCTACGACCGCGAAACCGTGTTTCGCAGTCTCGTGCAGATCCTGCAGGACATGACCAGTGACTGGGACAGCGACTTTTCTGGCGGCATTCAGCCCGAGACGTGGCTGATCGGCGAGTTGGGCTTCGAATCGATCGACGTCGTGCAGCTCATCGTGGCGATCGAAGAGCACTTCCAGTCGCGCGGCTTTCCCTTCGCCGACCTGGTGATGCAGGACGGCCGCTACGTCGAGGACCTGCAGGTCCAGCAGATCGTGTCGTTCCTGCACAAGAACCTGAACGCAGGCGGCCAGTAACTAGTCTTTCGTCTCACGCAAGTTTGCCATGCACCCTACGTTGCTGATCGGCCTCGACGGCGCCACCTCTACCGTGCTCGATCCCTTGTTGCGCGCGGGGCACATGCCCAACTTGGCGCGGCTGATCGACGGCGGCTCGCGCGGGGAGCTGCGCTCCACGCCGCACCCGCTCACGCCCCCGGCCTGGGCCACGCTGGCCACGGGGCACTGGCCGGGCGGCCACGGCATCTATGACTTTCTCCGTGTCGAACTGGCCGGCGAGCGCAGCTTCTTCACGCTCAACGACGCCCGCGACATTCGCGTGGAAACCATTTGGTCGCGCGTCAGCCGCTTGGGGGGCAAGGTGACCGTGATCAACTTCCCGCTCACGGCCCCGGCCCCCGACGTGCGGGGCACCGTCGTCCCCGGGCTCATGTCGTGGAAGCATCTGCGCCGCAACGTGCGTCCGGTCGAGTTCTACGACGAGCTCAAAGCCCTGCCCGACTTCGACCCCAAGAAGTTGAGCTGGGAGTTCGAGATGGAAACCGCGGTGCAAAACACTCCCGAGGACGAACTCGAGCCGTGGGTGCATTTCCACCTGGAGCGCGAGGCGCAGTGGTTCGCTATCGTGCGGCACGCGGTCCGCAGCCGCCCGGCCGACCTGACGGCCGTGATGTTCGACGGCGTCGACAAGCTGCAGCATGCCTGCTGGCGGTTCCTTGATCCGGCCTATCAGCCGCAGCAGCCAACGCCGCTCGAAGCGCGGCTGCGCGAACTGTGCGAGGAGTACTTCCGGCGGCTGGACGACTTCATCGGCGAACTGCTCGGCCTGATGCCCCCCGACGTGCGCGTGGTGGTCGCCTCGGATCACGGGTTCGGCCCGTCGGTCCGCATCTTCCACGTCAACAAGTGGCTCGAGCAGCAAGGCTACTTGTTCTGGCCGAGCGCCGTGGCCGAAGGTGCCAAGAACTTCCACTTCATGCAGCCCGATATGGACCGCACGCTGGCCTTCGCGCCCAGCGCCGCCACCAACGGCGTCCATCTTCGCGTCCAACAGAATTCGGGCGACGCCGGCATCCCCCCGCAGGATTACGAGCGCGTGCGGGCCGAACTGGCCGAAAAGCTCATGGCCGTGGTCGATCCGTTCACCGGCGAGCACTACTTCCAGGCGGTCCTGACTCGCGAGGAAGCGTTTAGCGGCGCCCAAATGCACCGCGCCCCGGACCTCACGCTCGTTCCGATCGACCACAGCTTCGTCTCGGTGCTCGATCGCGAACCGATCTTCGTCAAGCGCGATCCGCCCCGCGGCACACATTATCCGCTCGGCATCGTCATGGCCTCGGGGCCGGGCATTCGCGCTGGGGCGCGCGTGCCTGAGCAGTCGATCGTCGACGTGGCGGCCACGCTGCTCTACTGCTTGGGCTTACCAACGCCGGCCGACTACGAAGGCTCGGTGATGGAGGCCGTACTCGAGCCCGCCCAATTGGCCGCGCAGCCGGTGGTCCGCGAGCAAACGGAAGGGGCCGCGCCGGAACTGTGCGCAGTGGCCTCTGCGTCGGCAGGGCTCGACGCCGACGAGGAAGCCGAGATCATGGCCCGCCTGCGTGACCTGGGCTACGTGGAATAACGAACAAACTCCCTCACGCATGCCCCGCATCGTCGTCAACGGCGCCGCCCTGAACTTCCGCGAAACTGGTCGCGGCGAGTTGGTCGTGTTGTTGCACGGCCTGGGGGCGCATCTCGGGTTCTGGGAACTGCACCTGGTCGAGGAGCTTGCCGCGCGGTTTCGAGTGGTCTGCTTGGACCTGCGCGGCCACGGTTACAGCGATATGCCGGCCAGCGGTTATCGCCCGGTTGATATCGCGCAGGATGTGCTGGCCTTGTTCGATGAGCTCGATGCCGACCGGGCGCACCTCGTGGGGCATAGCTACGGCGGCGCCGTGGCGCTCGAGTTGGCCGTGGCGCGGCCCGACCGCGTGGCCTCGCTCGTCGTGGCCGACACCCGCGTCCGCTGTTTGCAACCGCAGCAGGTCCTGCTGGCGTCGGGCGCCTGGCCCGATTTCTCGCGGCGGATGGCCCGCCAGGGCGTGCCGCTCAGCGACGCCGATCTCGAAATTGGCGCCCGGCTGCTGGAGATGCTGGGCGCCGCCCGCTGGGACGAAGCTCGCCAGCGCCTGGCCGATCGTTTTCAGTTTCTGCCCTTCGCCCGCGGCAGCCAGCGGCGGATGCTCGCCAAGTGGCGGCGGCTGATGGCCGAGACCACCGCCCCGGAAGACTTTCAAGTCGGCAGCAGCCTCTCGCCCGAACAGCTCGCGCTGCTGCAACAGCCGCTCTTGTGTGTGTATGGAGAGCGATCGCCCTACCTGGAAAGCGGCCAGCGTTTGGCCGCAACGGCAGCAGCCGGCCGCCTCGAGACGGTGGCCGACGCAGGGCATTTCCACGTGCTCGTGCAACCCGAGCGCTTTCGCCGTGAGGTTTGTGAGTTCCTGGCGACGCCGCATCGGCAGGCTCGGCACGCCCCTCGCGGCGAGCGGACCGTGCGGAATGTCGCCACGGCGGTTCCCCGATGAGCGCAGCCTCCCTCGCGCCTGCGGGCGCGCCGCGCGTAGCCCTCGTCACCGGAGGGGGCTCCGGAATTGGCCAGGCCACCTGCCTGTCGCTCGCCGCGGCGGGCTATCGCGTGGCGATTCTGGGCCGCAATCAGGCTCGCCTCGACGAAACCGCGCAGTTGATTGGCGAACAAGCCGGTGCGCAGGCGGCGGCTCTCACGTGCGGCGCAGACGTCACACGAGCGGCTGACGTGCAAAGCGCGGTTGCCCGCGTGCTCGACGTCTGGGGGCGGCTCGACGTGTTGGTCACGGCCGCCGGCATCCTCCGCGCCCCCGGCAGCCCGATGCGCGCGGTGCATCAAACGGAGCCCAGCGCTTGGCAGCAAGTGATCGACATCAATCTGCTCGGCACCATGCTTTGCGCCGAGGCCGCGCTGCCGGCAATGCGCGCAGCAGGGGGCGGAGACATTGTCACCATCGCGTCGCTGGCGGCGCTGCGGCCGCTGGCCTATGATGCCGCGTACAGCGCTTCGAAGCTGGCGGTCGTCGAGTGGACCGAATCGCTGGCGGCCGAGGTGGCTGCCGAGTTCATCCGCGCCCAGGTCGTAATCGCCGGACCCTTCCGCACCGATTTGGCCGGCCAACGCTGGAGCGGCCAGGCGTCGGCCGCGGCGGCCTTTCCCCCGCCGTCCCGAGTCGCGGACTTCATCCGCTATTTGGTCACCCGGCCGCGCGACGTGCGGTTGGCCCGCCCCGTCATTCAACCGCTCGCCGAATGGGCGGCCGGAGTCAAGAGCGGCGTTTCTGCGCCGCCGGCCCCGACCGCAACCGAGAATCAAGAATCCCGCCAACCCGAGGCCTCTATGGGCAACGCAATGGGCAAGCTGCAAGGTCAGGTCGTGTTGGTCACCGGAGCAGCAGGCGGCATCGGCCGCGCCACCTGCCGTGCCGTGGCCGAACTAGGGGCGGCCGTCGTAGCGGCCGACGTCGACGCCGTGCGGCTCGACGATTGCCTGGCGGACATTCGCCAGGCCTCCACCTGCGACGAAGCGCCGCTGGCCTGTGGACTCGACGTTCGCGACGAGGCCTCGGTGGCCGCGCTCGTGGCCGCGATCGAAGAGCGGTTCGGCCGGCTCGACGCGCTCGTTCATTGCGCCGGCGTGTTGCGGGCCCGGGGCACTCCCCCCAAGCCGGTCGCCAGCACCAGCCTCGACGAGTGGAACGAGGTGGTCGACATCAACTTGTTAGGCACGTTCCTGCTCAACCGCGCCGTGGTGCCGCTGCTCATCAAGCAGCGCGGCGGCAGCATCATCAACGTGTCGTCGGTCTCGGGGCTGAAGGGCCGCGCGCACGACGGCGCGTACTGCGCGTCGAAATTCGGCGTGATCGGCCTGTCGCAGAGCCTGGCCGACGAGGTCCGTAGTTATGGCATTCGCGTGCAGGCGCTGATGCCCGACGCGGTCGACACGCCGATCTGGGCGCAAAACCATCCGCTGCCGCCGCCGGGCGACGCGTTGCCGCCGGAACGCGTGGCCGACTTGATCGCGTTCATGCTCACTCAACCGGCCGACACGGTGCTCGTTGGTCCGGTAATTGCTCCGCTCGGGGCCCGGCGGAGAAAGCTGATGGGCAAATCGAATTCGGGCGGCGGCGCCCGAACGGAAGCCGAATAGCAACCGAGCTACGTCCTTAGGAGGTTCGCATGGCTCGCTCCCACAAAACCTCGTGGTACGCTTACCTGGCCGTCATCATCGTGTTCGCCAGCACCGGGCTGGTCGCCTATAGTCAGCGTCAGCAGGAGGGTCCTTTGTCCGGCAATCGCGAAGTTACGCTCGAGCACGGCGGCCTCACACGACGCGCCCTGGTGCACGTGCCCCCCGGCTACGATCCGGCCAAACCCACGGCGCTCGTACTTGCGTTCCACGGCGGCCTGGGCCGCGCCGACGTGATGGAGCGGCAGACCAACTTCGACCGCGTGGCCGACAAGCACAACTTCATCGTCGCCTATCCCGACGGCACGGGCCGCGCCCGCTTCCTCACCTTCAACGCCGGCCACTGCTGCGGCTACGCCGTGCGCCAAGGGATCGACGATGTCGGCTTCACCTCGGCGCTGATCGACGAGTTGAGCCGCCAATACAAGATCGACCCCAACCGCGTTTACGCCACGGGCTTCAGCAACGGGGCCATGCTCTGCCATCGCCTGGGCGTCGAGCTGTCCGACAAGATTGCGGCCATCGCGCCGGTTTCCGGCAGCATGGCGCCGGGCCTGCAGCCGTCGCACCCCGTGCCGGTGATGATCGTTCACGGGCTGGGCGACCGCAACGTGCCCTTCGCCGGCGGCGTGGGCGAAAACGCCGTCCAGCCGGTGCCCCACCCCGCCGGCGAGCAAACGATTGCCCGCTGGCTGCGAGCCGATGGCGATCGGCCGCAGCCCGAAACGCAGGAAGCGGCCGATTACCAAGTGCGGAAGTACCGCCCCCGCGACGGCCGGGGCTCCGAGGTCGACGTTTACCTCATGAAGGAAGGGGGCCACACCTGGCCCGGCGGGATCGACGTCACCCCGCGACTCGGCACGGGCAAACTGGTCACGTCGTTCGACGCCAGCGAAGAGATCTGGCAGTTCTTCGCCAAGCACCCAAAGAGCGCCGCCGCGGCCAAGTGAGCCGCCGGAAAGCTAGGTCACGCAGCTAGCGAGCGGCGGGCTTTAGCCCCGCCGTGCCCGGGACATCCACAACCGAGTGGACGCTCAATTCGAAATCGGCGAGGGCCGCGGCCCTTCCACCACCGGCTCGTCGTTCGGCCAACCGACCAACGGCAGCCATTGGTCGTGGTACCACCACGCGGTGAGCGCCAGCGTGAGGAAAGCCCCGGTAGCGCCGAATCGCGACACGAGCAAGTAACCGCCGCCTCCGATGAAGAGCGCGTCAGAGACGACGCGGTAGACATAGTAGCCGACCCCGTAGACGCGGAGCCACCAGCGTTCGTTGGCGGTCCAAGGCTCATCGGAGTAACGGCCGGCCCACCAGTTCCGCGCTTCCGCAGGCCCGGCGTCGAGCAATCCCCCGCGCTGCCAATTTTCGCACAACCACAGGTAGAAGTAGGAATTCGCCAACCAAGGGTTGATCTGGGCCACCAACCGCACGGCGCCGTGGACAGCGAGCAGCACCCAAAAGGCCGCCAGCGTCGAGCCCGGCGTACACATCCGCCAGGCCAGCACCGCCGCCGAGCCGATCGCCAGCGGCAACGCCGGCTGCAGGCCGATCAGTGTCCAGCGGCCACGGTCGGGCATAAGAAACAGCGACTCGCCAATATCCGTGCGGAAGCTGGGGATGAGTCCTTCCCACAGATAGAGCGTGAATTCCTTCACCCGCCCTCCGAAGCGCCGGCAGGCGATGCCTACGAACAGCTCGCGCGGCAAATTGACGAACAAGAGCCGCTGCAAGAGCATCAGTACGACGAACACCAAGGGGGGCGTCGTTTGCCACAACTCGAACGGCGCGAGTTCGAATTGCGACCAATGCTTCCACACGGTCACGGCGGCCGCCAAGGTCATGGCCGCCACCGGAATCAGGCAGAACGGATGGAGCATCCAGCCGAAGAGCACGGCCAGCAAATCAAAGGCAAGGTTCAGATTGGCGCCCACGTCCGCCCCCGAGAGCGGACGCGACGCAGCAGCTGCCGCCGGTTCCACCGACGCAGCCACGGGGGCATCGGCCATGAGCCCGGCCGCCCGCAACTGTGCCGCGAACTCCACCACGTTGCGTTCGGAAACGCTGTTGCCTGTGATCCGCTGGTAGCCGGCGAGCACCTCGGCGAGCGAGTGCGACTTGCCCATCAGGTCGACGAGCAGGCGCTCTTCGGCGCCCAACTGAAAGTGCTGCGCCGCTTGCCGGTCCCAAAGCTGGAACTCGCGCGGACCGATGCGGAACACGTCGACATCCGGCCGCAGTTCGCAGGGCAGCTTGCAGAGGGTCTTGGACGCACTCATACCGCGGCCTGCTTCGCCTCGCATTTTGCGAGCAGATCGGTCGCCTCTTGCAGGCGATCGTCGATCTCGAGCGCCGCGCGAAACAACTCGGCGGCCTCGTTCAGCGAACCCTGCGCGAGAAAAGTCTTGCCCAACTCCACCATGCAATGCACCTGCTTCGAGTCGACCTGAATCGCCGCGCGATACATGAGCTGGGCGTCGACGGTCAAACCTTGCTGCAAATACACATCGCCGAGGCGGGCCTTCGGAGGCGAACGGTTGGGAAACAGGTCGGCGGCTGCCCGGAACTCCACGATGGCCTCTTCGAGCCGCCCCAACTCGCGGAGCAGGTCGCCGGTGGCGACGCGGGCATTCATGTCTGCGGGGTTGATTCGCCCCGCCACGAGCGCGTGTTCGATTCCCTCGTCGGCCTTGCCGGCTTGCGAGAGCAGCGAGGCCAGCCGGCAACGGGCGGGGCCCAGCAGCGGATCGTATTTCACGGCCTCTCGGCAGGCGGCCAACGCCTCGTCCCGCCGCTCGAGCGCCTCCAGCGTGTTGCTGCGCAAGAGATGGCCTCGAGCGTGTTTAGGATCGGCCGCCAGCCCTTGATCCACCGAAGCCAGCGCGGCCGCGTGGTTGCCTTGTTCATATTGCACGTAGGCCAGCGCGATCCACTGCGAGGCGTCCGTGGCGTCGAGCCGCACGGCCAGATCCAGGGCGTCCTCGGCCTGCTCGTATTCGGCGCGGCGCGCGTAAATGAGACCGCGGACGAAGTGCGCCAGGGCCACCTCGGGATTGATCGCCAGCGCCGCGTCGATCTCGGTGAGGGCAGCGTCGAAGCGGCCCGATTGGAACAACCCCTTAGCCGCGTTCAGATGGCCCACCGCGGTGCGGCCGGCGGAGCGAAGTTTCAGCACCAGGTCGGTCATCGCGAATCTGGATCCCGTTGGGCGTGAACGGCCGCTCGCCTCCGCGGCCCGGCTGTGCCTATACTTGCCTCATGGTAGTCGCCGGAAACGACGAGCAATAGAGGCCGCGGCCGGCACTTAGGCCGCTTTTACCTGCTCTCTGCATGCGATCCCCCTGGTTGGGTCTGATTCTAACGGTTCTGCTCGTCGCGGGGCGGACGCAGGCCGCGGTGCGCGAGGAGTTCGTGCCGCCGGCCGCGACAGACCCGGCCATCGATGCTTGGCTCGAGCCCCATCTGGCGGCGTTCGACCCCACTCTGAGCCACCGTGGACAGCTCTACGTCCATTTCCCCGGCACGGCCGACGTGCCGGACAACAGCGAGTTGATCTGCGACGAAGCGGCGGCGCTTGGCTACCACGTGATCTCCCTGCGCTACCCCAACGAACCCTCGGTCGACACGCTGGCCAGCGAGAGCACCGACCCCAACGTTCACGAAGAGGTGCGCCGCGAGCGGCTCTACGGCGAAGACGATTCGCCGCTCGTCAACGTCACCCCGGCCAACTCGGTGGAGAACCGCCTGGTCAAGCTGCTCGAATACCTGGCCGCCGAGCACCCAGGCGAGGGGTGGGACCAGTTCCTCGATCAGGGCGAGCCTGTGTGGAGCCGCATGGCTCTCGGCGGGCATTCCCAGGGGAGCGGGCAGGCGGCGCTGTTGGCCAAGGACCACGTGGTTGACCGCGTCCTCATGTTCGCCGGGCCGGCCGACCAGATCGGCGGCGTGAGCGCCGCGCCCTGGGTGAGTCAGCCGGGCGCCACGCCGCTGGGACGTTTCTTCGAGTTCGATCACGAGCGCGACTTCCTGGGCGCCAACATCAAACTGGATTTGGCGGCCCTGGGCTTCGATCAGCGGTGGTCGCCCGTCAACGTCGACGACGCAGTGCTCACCGCCGGCCAACACTGGCTCACCACGGACTATCCCGTGGGCACGGGCACGGGCGCCGGACTCAAGGCGCACAATCTGGTGGTCGTCGACGGCCAAACCCCGCGCGACGAATTCGGCGCGCCCCTCTTCGACAACGTCTGGCAACACATGCTCACCTCGCCCGTCACCCTCGACGGCGACGCCAACGACGACGGCGCGGTCGACCTCAGCGATTTCGGCCTAATCAAAACGAACTTCGGCTTGCCGGCCACCTGGGCGACCGGCGACTTCGACGGCAACGGCACCGTCGACCTCTCCGACTTCGGCGTGCTCAAGTCGGGCTTCGGCCAGCAAGGGGCGGCGAGCGTGCCCGAGCCGGGAACCTGGGTTCTGCTGGGGCTGGGAGTAGTTTTCTTGGCGGCCCGCGAGCGCCGGTGGCGCTCGGCGCGGGCACGCGGCTAATCGTCGCCCACGCTGCCCGCTCTATTGCCTCAGGTGTTTGCGATCGCTGGATGAAGCGCTCGTCGGGCCGCCTGTTCCCTCTCGCGCATTTTTTTTTCGCGCGGTCTCTTGACGGCGATCCCGCAAATCCGCTACTGTACTATCACTGTGGTACACATGCCGCGGCCCATATCGCCTGGCGACCATGTTCTTCTCCATTGACCCCAACGACGGACTGGCCATCTACGACCAGATCGTTCGCCAGGTCAAGTTTGCGGTCGCCGGCGGGGCCTTGCGGGCGGGCGAGCTCGTGCCCAGCGTGCGCGAGCTCGCCCATGATCTGGCCGTGAACCCCAACACCGTGGCCCGCGCCTATCGGCAGCTCCAGGCCGATCGCGTGCTCGACACGGTGCGGGGCACCGGACTCGTGGTGACCTCCGGCGCCAAGGAGCGCTGCCGCGGCGAACGGGTGAAGCTCATCCGCGGCCGCCTCCGCCAGGTGCTGCAAGAGGCCGCTCGCAGCCAGCTCGATCTCTCCGAGCTGCGCGACCTGATCGAAGCCGAGCTCGACGCCCTGCCCCAACCCGAATCGGCAGGGGAAGCATGATGCCCCAAGTCGTTGCTTACCTCGTAGGCTGGGGCGAGGCTCGGCGAGCCCCACGCTGCACCACGGTGGGGCTCACTGCGTTCGCCCCACCCTACCTGTTCCACCACTCGTCTTGAAGATCTCGTCTCCGAAGAGGCTCCGCTCATGCCCCCTGTGATCCAAGTTTCCGGTCTGACGAAGCGCTATCGCTCGCAGATGGCGCTCGATCATGTCTCCTTTGAGGTCCCCGCAGGCGTCGTCTTCGCCCTGCTCGGCGAAAACGGGGCGGGCAAGAGCACGGCCATCAAGACGCTGCTCGGCCTGGTGGCCCCCGATTCCGGCCAGGTGCAGGTGCTCGGTCTCGATGCCCGCAAGGATGGCCTCGAAATTCGCCGCCGCGTGGGCTACGTGCCCGAGCGGCCGACGCTCTACGAATGGATGACCGTGGCCGAAATCGGCTGGTTCGTGGCCGGGCTCTACGACGACCGCTACCTGGCCGAATACCTGCGGCTCGTGCGCGAATATGAGCTGCCGGAGGACCGCAAGATCAGCGCCCTCTCCAAGGGGACGCGGGCCAAGGTGTCGCTCGCGCTGGCGTTGGCCAGTAAGCCGCCGCTCTTGATCCTCGACGAGCCCACGAGCGGCCTCGACACGCTCGTCCGCCGCGAGTTCATGGAGAGCATGGTCGATCTGGCGGCCCAGGGGCAAACGGTGCTCCTCTCGAGCCATCAGATCGGCGAGGTCGAACGCGTGGCCGACATCGTGGCGATTCTCAAAGAAGGCAAGCTGCTCGTGCATGAACGGCTCGACCGCCTGCGGGCGCAGATCAAAGAGATCACGATCACGCTCCACGAGTCGACGATGGCCCCGCCGGAGCTGCGGGGCGAAGTCCTCCGCGAGCGCCGCCGCGGCCGCCAGTGGCAGGTGCTCGCCCGCCACACGAGCGACGACCAACTCCGCGACCTCCGCGACCACGTGGCGGTCGAGTCGCTCGAAACGCGGGCGCCGAACCTGGAAGAGATCTTCGTGGCCTACATGCAGCCGAACGCGGCCGTGCCCGGCTTCGACCTCGGCGAGGAAGCGGTGGCGCAGCTATGAACGGTCGCTTGGTGTGGCGGGTGATGTGGAAGGAGTACCGCGCGCTGCGCGGGCTGTGGCTCGCGGTGGCGGTCGCCTCGTGGCTGGCGCAGGTGGCGGCGATCTTGCTCGAGCGGGAGTTCTCGCTGCTCGAGATCGCCTATGGGGCGGCGCTGATCACGCCGGTGTTCTACGTCTTCGGAGTGGCCGCGGCCATGTTCGCCGGCGAGCGCGAAGATGGCACCGACCGGCTGCTGCGAGCCTTGCCTGTGCCGACCTGGCCCTTGGCGACCGGCAAGATCCTGTTCGTCGCGCTGAGCACGCTGGCCCTCATTCCGGCGGCGGGGCTGCTCGCAGTCGGAGAGCTGTGGTGGCCTTCGCCGGGACGCGTCGACCCGCGCGGCGCCGCCGGGCTCGAATTCATTTGGGCGCCGGCGATCCTCGAGGGCGCCGTGTGGGGGCTGTTCTTCTCGCTGTTGTGCCGGGGAGTGATGCAGGCGGCCACGCTCGCAGCCCTGGCCGCCGCCGCGACCGTGACGATCGCCCTGCACCTGACGAACAACACGGCGATCGACCAGGTCGATCCGATGCAATATGCCCAATCGCTGTGGCTGCGGCTGGCGATCGTCGGCGTGGTCGTGCTCGTCGACTGGGCGCTCGCACGCGATTGGCTGGCCGAACGCACGGCGACCGAACGCGAGGCCGGGGCCTCGTGGCGCGCGGTCGGCCGGTTCCGCTCCCGGCTCTGGGCCTGGCTGGCAGGCGTGCGCCGCTGGCAGGTGCGGCTCACCTGGCTGCACTTCCGCCAATCGGCGCCCCTGCTCACGCTCGTCGCCGCGGCGCCGATCGTGCTGGCCGTCGTGACGCCGGAACTGGCCGACCGCGCCCACTATCCGCTGCCGACCGCCGAAGGCATTTGGTACATCGATCTCCGTTGGGAAGCGACCCTGATGGTCATCGCCGCGCTCGTCGGTACGCAGGTCTTCGCCGGCGATAAGCGGCAGCGCGGGTATCGCTGCTTGGCGGAGCAAGGCTGCTCGGCGGCGGCCGTGTGGCTGAACCGGCAAGCGCTGGCGATCGCTTGGTTGGTTGGCGCGGTGGCGCTGTGGCATGGGGCCTGGGCGGCCCGGTTTGCCTGGGCGCGGAACGGGCGTCCGTTTTCGTATTTCGACTCGTACAGCGCCGATAGCCCCGGGTGGGAACCCTCGAACGTCATGCCCTGGCGCGAGATCGCCAGCATGGCGATCGTCTACGCCGCCGCCCAGGTCGGTTCGCTGCTGCTGGCCGGCGGCGTCGTGTCGACATTGGTCGGGCTGGTGCTGGCGTGCGCCGCCTTCGGCTGGTCGGCCCTGATGATCTACTTGCTCCTGCCGGCCGAATGGACGGTCTGGCCGCTCGCCTTGGGCATGCTGGCGGCAACGGCCGTGTTTGCGCGGGGCTGGCTGCTCGACCAGCGCGGGTTCTCAACCTGGCTCAAGTCCGGTTTGGCTTTTGGCCTGTTCGCCGCCTGCACGTTCGGCTCGATCCCCAGCCTTCGGCTCGAGGGGCTCAACGACCGCGCCGTGGCGTTCGATGCTGAGACGTTCCGCGACACGCTCGACGCCGACGCCCAACAGACGGCCGATCTCTATCGCCGCGCCGTTGACATGCTGCGCACCTATGAAGACGTGGAGGACGAGCTCGCGCCCCCCAATCCCACGAACGGAGAACGCGAATCGCGCGAAGACATTCGCCTGCGCCGTGTCCGCAGCGAGTTCACCGAGCTCGATCGGGCGTGGTTGGCCAGCAATCAAGCGTCGATTGCGCTCGTACTCGAAGCCAACCAGCGTCCCACGAGCGCCTTTATGGGCGGCGTGAGCAGCGTGGGCGGGCGCAACTTGTATGCCTTGGCTGATCTCTTGCTGCTGCGCGGACAGCTCGCGGCCGATCTCGACGCGGAGCTGGCGGCCTATGTCGATCTGCTGCGGATGACCGAGCGGCTGCGCCCAGGCTACGGATTCTATTCGGACGCCACCTACTACGAGCGCCGCGCGTTCGAGAGTCTGCTCCGCTGGGCGATAAGGCCAGGGCAAACGGCCGATCGCGTGCGGCAAGCCCGCCGCGAGGTCGAAGCGCATGTGCAGCGCGTGCCTGGCCCCGACCAGGCGATCAAAATGAAGTACCTCGAGACGCTGCGCACGCTCGAGGCGGGGGATCAGGAATACCGCTTCCTGCTCGATTACTACATCGCTCGGTTGCCGTGGGAGCGCACCCGCGCCCGCTGGATGCTGAACGCCTGGGCGAGCGAGAACCTGCCGATCGTGGAGGAAGCGATGCAGCAGTTGAGCGAACACACGCTCAATCGCCTGCGGAGCAATTGGTGGAACGAGTGGCAGACGCTCGAAGTCGCGTCCACGCCGGCCTTGCGGGCGCCGCTCTCGGAAGAATGGGGGCTGGGATACCAGCTCGCCGACAAGACCCTGTACCGCAGGACGAATCAGCGGGCCACGATCCTACTGCTCGAACTCGCGGCCGCGCGGCTCGAGAAGGGCGCGCTGCCTGAGAAGCTCGAGGAGCTCGTGAACCCCGACTTCCTCGAGTTGCCGCGCGATCCGTTCACCGACCGCAGCTTCGAGTACTTCCCCAGCGGCTTCCCGGCCAGCTTCGAGACGAACCTGCCGCTGGGCAGCCGCCTCGAAGAGACCTTCCGAGTCGGCCCACCTTCGGTCTGGAGTCCCGGGGGGTGGTTGGTGAGGAACTACCGCAAGGAGGAAGACAAGGAGGTGCTCGAGTTCAGCACGATGCACTTCGGCCGCCGCGAAGGAATCGAAACGGAACTGGGAGGCTGGCAAGCCGGGCTGGTCTTCCCGGTGCCGACGCCGGCCGACGCGCCGAAGACGCAGTAGTACAGCCCCATTGGTCCGCGAGAGCGGACCCACGTAGGGTCCGCTCTCGCGGACCACAAACCACGGTCACTTCGCGAGGAGCCGCATGAACGCTCGCATCGTCTGGCGCGTGATGTGGAAGGAATACCGTGCGCTCCGCGGATTGTGGATCGCCGTGGCGGCGGCATCGTGGACGTCTCAGTTCGCCGTCCTGGCGCTCTCCCGCGATGCGAGTTGGTTTGGCGTGGCGTTCGGGGCGGCGCTGATCACGCCGGTCTTCTACGCCCTCGGGGCTGCGGCGGCGTCCTTCGCCGGCGAGCGCGAAGAGGGCGCCGACCGCTTCCTGATGTCGCTGCCGCTTTCCATCGCGCCGCTTGTCACTGGCAAGATGCTGTTCCTCCTGCTCAGCACGCTGGCCATCGTGCCGGCTGTGGCGCTCGTGGCCGCGGTTTCCGCATGGTGGCCGCAGGCGGAGTACTTCGACGCAGATCTGTACTTCATTTGGGCGCCGGCCGTGCTCGAGGTGATCGCCTGGGGGCTGTTGTTCTCGCTCTTGGGACGAAGCGTGATGCAGGCGGCGTGCCTGGGCGGACTGGTGGCGGCGGGTTCAGTGTCGATCGCCCTCTGGCTGACCAACGACGTGGTCGACCAGGTCGATGTCGAGCAATATGGGAACGCGTTGCTGGCTCGCCTGACGATCGTAGGCGTCGTGCTGCTCGGGGACCTGACGCTCGCGCAGCACTGGTTGCGCGGAGCTGTTGGCGAGCAGCGCCTAGGCCGACGAATCAGCCTGAGCAAGGTGCGCGCTGTCTGGCCAAGGTTCCTTGCTCGCGCGGCTCGCCCCTTGCGTTGGCAGGGGCGGTTAGCTTGGCTCGCCGCCCGACAATCCGCCGGCATGTTTGCGCTGGCGATCGTGCTCCCGATTGCGTTGGCAACGTTGATTCCATTGGGCGACCAGGCGCGGCGCTATTCGGAATGGAGCCCTGCCGGAGAAACCGAAGTTCACGTGTTGTGGGAAGGGACTATGGCCTTCGTCGCCCTCCTTGTGGGCTGCGCAGTCTTCTTTGGCGACCAGCGAGAGCGAAGGTATCGCTGCCTAGCCGAGCAAGGGGGAAGCGCTCGATCGATCTGGTGCAGCCGCCAGATGATCGGCGTCGCGGCCTTGTTCGTGGGCATTGCTGCGTGGCACTTGGCCTGGTGGCTGGGGCCCATGAGCCGCCTGGGGCCGATTTCTCGGTTCGCGGCGGAGGAAGGCGGACGGTACGTGATCGGTTGGCATGGCATCACCGCGCGGGAATGCGCGCTCGTGGCCATCGCTTATGGAGTGGGCCAAGCGATGTCGCTCTTGTTTCGCAGCAGCATCGTGGGCACGTTGGTGTCCGTGATGGCGATCGTCCCGTTCTTCCTTTGGTATCGCCTCACGGCCTACTTCGCGCTGCCTGCGATCGGCACGCTGTGGCCGCTCGTGGCTGGGCTGCTGGCGACGACCGCCGTGTTCTTGCCACGTTGGCTGATCGACCGCCGCGGGCCCACGACCTGGCTGCGCACCGGCGGGACCTTCGGGCTCTTTGCCGGCGGAGTGCTGGCGATCGTGCCGGAGCTGCGGCTAGCCGAGGCGCCCGACGAGCCGATTGGGTTCGACGTCGCGGCGTTTCAAGCGACGCTAGACGGCGAAGCGCGCGAGACGGCCAAGATGTATTGGCGGGCTTTGGTGAGGATGACGCCGCTCGATCCTGAAAGCGAACGTCCCGAGCTTGATCGGCTTCGTGCAGATGCTGCCCGCGGGGAACTTGACGCTCGCCTTCGCAACGCATTCATCACCGACGCCGACCGGCGTTGGCTGGGCGCGAACGAAGAAGCGATCGATCTCACACTCGCGGCCAACGCGCGGCCGACCTGTGCCTTCGTGTTATGGGGTTTCGATCGGCCAACCCGCACCCGCGCCGATCTGATCAACCTGCTGCTTTTGCGGGGCGTGGCGGCCGAGAACCGACTCGACGCCTCACTCGAGTCGGTGCGAGACGCACTGCAGTTGGTTCGGCACGTCAGGCCCGAGCCCTGGGCGGCCGCTCGCCTCGAGCGGCAGGCCCTCGAGTTCATCGCCGCATGGTCGGTCTGGCCGGGTCAGACGCCGGAGCGTCTGCGGGCGATGGACGAGCTCCTCGTCGACTACGAAGCCAACCTGCCGAACCCCGACGAGTGGGTGAAGTTCGATTACCTCGATACCCTCGAGCAGATCGACCGCTTCGACGGGCATTTCATGAACCCCTTCGAGAATTGGGTGTGGCAGGCGCCCTGGGAGCGCGTGCGGACCGAACGGCTGTTGCGGTTGTGGACGAACGGGGACTTGGCGGTCGTCGATCGCGTTGCTCAGTCGTTGCGGGACGGCGCCAGTCTCGATTGGCTCCAGGACGCGCAGTTGGCCGAGGGCTTCGACCTGCGCCGTCGGACCACGCCTCACCTTCCTTTTCAGATGCGCGAATTCAGCGCGGGAACTGCTCTGGGCAATCTAGCCGCCGAGCGCGCGGCCCGTCGCCGGGCGACGCGCATTATGCTCGACCTGGCGGGCTATCGGCTGGGCCACGGCCATCTGCCCGATTCGCTCGAGGACCTGGCGGCGACCCAGGTTCGGGAACTGCCCAAGGACCCCTATACTGGGTTGCGATTCCGCTATTTCCCGGAAGGGTTCCCGGTTCGAATCGGGCTCGGCGTCGGCTTGGGGCCAGACCAGACGCTGACGCTGGACGACGGCCAACCGCTCCTGTGGAGCCCCGGAATCCAGGTGCGGATGACCGAAACGCAGGAGAACGGCAGCCTCGCTCCCGGCTATTCGATGGTGAATCGCGACCGGCAGTTCGAGCGCGTCGACGACTTGCAGGCTTGGACGCACGGAATTACGTTTCCGGTTCCGCAGTCGTCCCGGAATGACTCGACCAAGGAGCAGAGCCCATGAACCGCAGACCCGGCATGACTCTGATCGAGCTCCTCGTGGCGATCTTCGTCATCGCCATCCTAGTCGCCCTGCTGCTCCCGGCCGTGCAGATGGCGCGGAGCGCCGCTCACCGGGCAGGTTGCGCAAACAACCTCCGGCAGATTGGCCTCAGCATCCACATGTATCACGACAGCCACGGCAAGATGCCGGCGCTCTACAACGGCTACGAGCACATGCCGCGGCGGTGGCGGTTTTTGGGGGCGGCCCTGTCTTGGCAGGCGCTGCTGCTGCCGGGGCTCGAGCAGCAGAATCTGTTCAATCAGCTCGACTTCAGCAAAGAGGCCTCGCACAACACGAACCTGGCGGCGATCAAGTCCGTGCTGCCGATTTTTCTCTGCCCGGCTACGCCGACACGCTTCCCGAACCGCGTGCCGACAGGCAACCGCTTCGTGATGCGCGGCGTGTCGCGGTTCGATGGGCAGCGGTTGCATACGGACTTCGACCTCATGGCGGCCGTGTGCGACTACTGGCCCAACGTGGAGCTGCGCGATTGGTCTCAGGGGCCGGCGGTGGTGCGGGCGTTCGGCGGCTGGGGCGAGGTGTATCGGGATCGCATCGACCGCGATCCCTGGCGCGGCGAAATCGGCGTCCAGCGCACCCTCCGCTTCGCCGACATCCAGGACGGCCTCTCGAACACGCTGCTGGTGACCGAGATGGCCGGAATGCCGAATTTCTATGTCGGCCGAGAATACCGGCCCGAAGAGCCCACGGACCCCGAAATGGGCGTGACCCACAATGCCTGGGCCGTGACGCATTCCCTGCTCTATCTGACCTACAGCGGCGACGCCGGCGGACCGATCAACACGAGCAACGCCACGGGCCCTTACGCGTTTCACGCCGGCGTGAACTCGGTGTTCGGCGACGGTTCGGTCCATTTCTTGAGACAAGGCATGGCCCCCGCCGTGTTCGCCAGCCTCGTCAGCCGCGACGGCGGCGAGCCGATCGACGCCCAGGTCTTGCAGTAGCTCGTGCCGGAGACAGGATACAATTGGGCGTTCAACCCAATCCTGCCTCCGCCAGTCGCCCCCATGGACGCCCGCACTCCCGAGCTTGAACATCAGCGCGCCCACATGGTTCGCCGGCAGCTTCGCCGCCGCGGGATTCGCGACCCGCGCGTGCTCACCGCGATGGCCGCCGTGCCACGCGAGCAGTTCGTGGCGGACGCCGACGCCGAGCAGGCCTACGCCGACCGCGCCCTGGCGATCGACTGCGGCCAGACGATCAGCCAGCCCTACATGGTGGCCCTGATGACCGAAGCGCTCGAACTCGCAGGCGACGAGCACGTGCTCGAGATCGGCACCGGCAGCGGCTATCAAACGGCCGTGCTCGCCGCGTTAGCTGCGTCGGTAGTGTCGATCGAGCGCCATGCCCCCCTCTCGGCCCAGGCCGCCGAGCGGCTCGCGCGGTTCGGATACACGAATATCACGCTCGTCGTGGCCGACGGCACCCTCGGCTGGCCGGCCGCCGCCCCGTACGACCGCATCCTGGTCACCGCCGCGGGGCGCGCAGTGCCGCCGGCCTTGTGGGAGCAGCTTGCCGAAGGGGGGCTGCTCGTGATGCCGGTCGGCAGCGCGAGCGAGCAGATGCTCGAGGTCGTGCGCAAAGTAGACGGCGCCCCGGTGGCCGAATCGCTCACCCCCTGCCGCTTCGTGCCGCTGGTAGGGGAGCAAGGTTGGTCCGAGGCGTAGGCCCTCGTTGTGTCCCTCGCAACCCGCCGCCCTTCTGTGCTGTCGGATTCAAGCGCCGAGGTACGGCTAAAAGCTCAGCATCCGCCGGTACTCCTCCATCCGCCGCTCCAGATCGCTGCGGTCGATCTGTTGCAGCCGGTCGAGGCTGAAGTCTTCGACCGTGAAGCTGGCCACGAGCACGCCGTAGGCCATCGCTTCCTTGAGCGTCTTCGGCTCGAAGTTCCCCTGCTCGGCCAGGTAGCCCATCATGCCGCCGGCGAAGCTGTCGCCCGCGCCCGTCGGATCGACGACGTCCGGCGTGGGATAGGCCGGCATCACGTAGGTTTCGTGCTCGCTGAAGAACATCGCCCCGTGCTCGCCCTTCTTGATCACCACGAACCTGGGCCCCATCTCACGCACTTTGTGCCCGGCGCGGACCAGGTTGTCGTCGTTCGTGAGCAGCTTGGCCTCGGAATCGTTGAGCACCAGGCCGTCGATCCTCCGCAGCAGCTCGCCGAGTTCGTCGCGCTGCACGTTGATCCACAGGTCCATCGTGTCGGCCACGGCCAGCGTGGCGCCCGGCACTTGGTTGAGGACCTTGAGCTGCACGGTGGGGGAGCCGTTGGCCAGGAAGAGGAACTGGCACCGCTTATAGGCGTCGGGGAGTACGGGGTCGAACGTCTCGAAGACGTTGAGGTGCACCTCGAGCGTCTCGCGGTCGTTCATGTTCGGCAGGTACTTGCCCCGCCAACGGAAGGTGCGGCCGCCGCGGATGGTCGTCAGGCCGTCGGTGTTGATCCCCCGGTCGGCCAACAGATCGACGTGCCCCGGAGGAAAGTCCTCGCCCACGACGCCGACCAAATGCACCTTCGAGAAGTAGCTGGCCGCGTAACTGAAGAATACGGCCGAGCCGCCCAGCACGTTGTCGCGCTTCGCGGTGGGAGTTTCAACGCTATCGAGCGCCACGGAACCGACGACCAACAAGCTCATGCGACGGGTATCTCGGGAAATCGGTGCGAGGAAGGGAAAGTCCGGACTTACATGGCCCCGGCGGGCGACCGGGCCATTATCGGCGGCCCCGGTTCGAGTGCAAGCGACGTCGCTCGTCAGGGTGGACGGACGCGTAAGGATCGGTTAGCTTCCGGCGGATCGCGGGCGTGTGGTTGCTTTCAGACCACGCCGCCCGCAGCGTTTTCGCGAGAACCAGCCATGTCCCCCGCCCCCACGACGGCCGCCAACCAAGCCGCCACCGCCCGCCAGTTCTACAACCGGCTCAGTAAAGCCTACGACCTACTCGCCGACAAAGACGAGCGGGCTGCCCGCGAGCAGGGGCTGGCCGCGCTGGCCGTGCAACCGGGTCAGCAGGTCCTGGAGATCGGCTACGGGACCGGGCATTCGCTCGTGGCCCTGGCCCAGGCAGTCGGTCCGCAAGGTAGGGTTTTCGGGATCGACGTGTCCGACGGCATGCGCGACGTGGCGGCCGCTCGAGTGCAGGAGGCCGGCCTTGCCGACCGCGTGCAGCTAGTCGCCGGACCGACGCCGCCGCTCCCCTACTCCGACGGCCAGTTCGACGCCGTGAGCCTGAGCTTCACGCTCGAGTTGTTTCCGCTGCCCGAACTGCCGGCCGTGCTCGCCGAGATCAAGCGAGTGCTTCGCCCCGGAGGTAAGCTAGGGGTGGTCTCGATGGCCGTGACGCGGGCCGGCGAGCAAGAGAGCCTACTCGAGCACGTGTACAAGTGGATGCATCTGCACTTCCCGCACATCGTCGATTGCCAGCCGATCGATGCCCGCGAGGCGGTGGCCGCAGCGGGCTTCCGGTTGACCCACGACGCCGAACTGAAGATCTGGTCGATGCCGGTGGCGGTGGTCGTCGGCGTCAAACCGTAAGCGGCTAGTCCGCCCTCACCCTGCAACGCACTCCTTCCAGAAACTCTTTGGACCGCATGACTCAGCACTCTCACCACGGCGACGCACACGATCACGGACATCACGGCCACGACCACCATGGGCCCAAGCAAAGGGGCCCGGTGCACAAGGATTGGCGGCTGTGGTTCGCCGTAGCCATGATGCTGGTGGCGATGGCTGTCTATGTTCTGAGCGATGACGAGTCGATCACGCCTTCCGGGCCTGAGCAGTCGATGCCCGAGGCGGCTGCCGAGTAAGCACCGCGCTTCTATGCAGACCGCATTTTTGCGTGTGGGCCGCTGCACGCTTGAAAAACAAAAAAGCCGCCGGCCTTTCGAGGCCGGCGGCTTTCTTTTGATCTGGTGAATCCGCTCTGGCGGTTCTGCCAGGAGCCTTAGCGGACGCGACGCAACCGGCTGGCCCCGAAGGCCGCGAGCATGCCGCAGGCGGCGAGAACCAGGGTCGACGGCTCCGGCACCGGAGCGAACGTCTTGTACTCCGCGGAAATCCCCACGTTTGGCGCGGTCAAATCGTAAGTCGCGGTCTTGGCGTAGTCCGTGGCGCTCGTGTGCAGGAAGAAGAACCGCGAGCCCCCGGTCGGGGAGAACGGATCGGCAGGACCGACCGCGGGATCGGTGAACAGGAAGTTGATGGCGCCATCGGGGCGGCCAGCCGGATTGAACAGGCGGCCAACGTAGGGCGCCGCCGAGCCGAGGCCATCGATCCGCCAATCGGCGTCGGTGATGTTGCTGTAGCCGAAGTCGCCCAAGCGAAACGAATCAACCGCGCCGCCGCTGGAGGTCGGGTCGACGGTGACGCGCCAGTAGAAGTCGAGCGTGCCTGCGACGTTCTCACGCACAACACGGTTTTGCACCCAGCCGGTGATTCCGGGGAGCGAAAACGGCTGAATGACATCTTCCACCACGGTGGCGGCCAGCTCAGGCCGGGCGGCCGAGGTCGTTCCGCCGAGGCTCGTATCCTTGAAGGGATCGGCTCCGAAGGCCGTATTGAGGGACACGGCATGGGCGGAGGGTGCGGCTGCAAGCAATCCGCAAGCAACAACAATCAGGGCGCCAGCGCGGCAAAACATGAGATGATACTCAGGGGGCGGTGAGTGGTGGTCCGATCCACGCCTCCATCGTACCAAACCGGAAATTTTTTCTAACCCACCTGGCGCAAGATTGCGGAAACGAAAGGTTGGTGCGATTAAGGCCAGAGTAACCGATGGGCTGTTCGCAACAACGAACTAGGAGACATCGAGAGAGGCCGAGTCGAATTGCTCGACTTCGGCCGGCGCCCGCTCAGCCCCCTTGGCCGGCTCAACGGACAGGATCGAGCGATAGATCTCTTGGTCCTCGCTCGATAGACGGTCGACCAGTCCCTGCAACCCGTCGCGCAGCGACTTGAGCGAGCCCTGCAGGTTGCGCGCTTCCCGCTCAGCGGCGGCGATCTTCCGCACTTGTTCGAGCACCTCGTCGAGGGTCGCGGCGCGCGGCAATTTAGGGGCCTTGAGGGCTTCGGCAGCCGGGGCCGGCGGGGGCGCTGCGCCATTGTCAGACTTACGGGTGCGGGTGCGGGCCATGGAAGTCGTTCTCAGCAAGGGTTTTGTGGCCTATTGCATAGACGCACCAATTGTAGGTCATCGGCAGTTCTGTGGAAGCGGGCGGCGTCGACAGCACTTTCCCAGCCGCTTGTAACGATAATAATTATCGTTATACTCTCCGTGCACTGGGAACGGCTCGCCGGCGGGCTCGGCTCGTCGTCGGCCCTCTGCGACGGGAACTGTGGACAAGGTGAGAACTGGCATGCGGCGACTGATGATTGGCGGCGGACTCGTGGCTCTGGCTCTCTACGGCTGGCCGAGTGTCGGCGCGGCGCGGGCAGACGCCCCCACTCCCAAGTCGAGCAAAAAGGTGCTGCTCGGTCCTGCCGCCCCTGAACTGACCGCTGGCATTCCGGGCAAAGGACCGCTAACGCTCGAAGAGCTCAAGGTCTGGCTCGACGATCCCAAGAACCACGAGCCGCTCGAAATCGAACTGCCGCTCGGGCTCGCCGCAGGCACGAGCGAAATCCGCGGTCTCGATAAGAACCTGCTCACCCGGGCCAAGATCGAACTCGGCCGGCAGATCTACTTCGACACCCGTATCTCGGGCGACAACACGATTAGCTGCGCCTCGTGTCACGCCCCGGACCACGGGTTCGCCTTTGGCACGCAGTTCGGCGTGGGCATTCGCGGGCTGACGGGGAACCGCAACTCGCCGCCGGCCTACAACCGCATTCTGAGCGACAAACAGTTCTGGGACGGCCGCGCAGGCTCGCTCGAAGAGCAAGCCATTGGCCCGATCGCCAACGAGATCGAAATGGGAGGCACGCACGACAAGTGCGTCGAATGCCTGGCCGCCATTCCCGGCTACAAGCTGCAATTCGACAAGATCTTCGGCGGGCTGACGATCGAGAACGTGGGCAAGGCCATCGCCAGTTTCGAGCGGACGCTGGTCACCGGCCCCGCGCCCTATGACTACTACGAGCGGCTCGTGCCCTTCCGCCAAGTCGACCTCGAGGCGCTCGAGGAAGACGACGCCGACGCCTTTGCCCGCTACAAGCAACTGCTGGCCGAATCCGAAGCCCATCCTATGTCGGAGAGCGCCAAGCGCGGCCGCGACTTGTTCTTTAGCGACAAGGGGGGCTGCAGCGCCTGCCATGTGGGCGCCAACCTGACCGACGAGAAGTACCACAATCTGGGCGTGGGCATGGATGCGGCCGAGCCCGACCTGGGCCGGTATGTCGTGACGGGTGAGGAGGCCGATAAGGGGGCCTTCAAAACCCCCACGGTCCGCAACATCGCCCAGTCCGGCCCCTACATGCACGATGGCAGCCAGAAGACGCTGGAAGAGGTCGTCGAGTGGTACGCCAAGGGGGGCCATCCGAACAAGTGGCTCGACGAGAAAGTTAAAAAGCTCGACCTGACCGACCAGGACAAGGCCGACCTGGTGGCCTTCATGCAGGCCTGCACGGGTGAGTTCCCGAAGGTCGAGCCGGGTCGCCTGCCGAAGTAGCAGCGTTGGCCGCAGGCGGTTGTCGCAATCGCCTGTTGCGCATAGACTTGAACAGGCCTGTTGTGCGGGCGGTCGTCGCCGCGCAACAGGCCTGTTGTTTGGCTGCTGGCTACTGCGTGCGGGTGCTCATGGCTCACGAAGACGAACTCTACCAGGAGCGGATCCTGGACCATTACGAGGAACCGTTTCATCGCGGCCACTGCCCCGAGCCGACGCACGCGCACGAAGACGACAATCCGCTCTGTGGCGATGTCGTTCACATTGAGCTGCGGATCGATCCCGACGGCCTGATTCGCGACGCCTGGTTCACCGGCGACGGCTGCTGCATCAGCCAGGCCGCCGCCTCGATGCTGCTCGAGCATTTCGAGGGCAAGACGATCGAAGACGTGAAGCAGTTCGCCGCCGGCGACATGCTGGCCTTGTTCGGCGCCAAGCTGACGCCCAACCGCCAGAAGTGCTGCTTACTCTCATGGCGCGTGCTCCAAGCGGCGCTCTACGCTCCGGTGGGCGACGCGTCGCAGGCCCAGGCAGGAGGACCCTGACGATGTCGCTGGCCGCACCGGCGTTTGCCCTCGACGTCGAGGCGCTGCGCCGCGACTTTCCGATCCTCGCCAAGCCGGTGCATGGCGACGTGCCGCTGTGCTACCTCGACAACGCGGCCAGCACCCAGCGGCCGCGGCAGGTGATCGAGGCGATCGTCGACGTCTACGAGAACGACTACGCCAACGTCCACCGCGGCATCCACTGGCTCAGCGATCGCGTGACCGACCGCTACGAGGCCGCCCGCGCCAAGGTGCAGCGCTTTTTGGGGGCTGCCAAGCCGGAAGAAGTCATCTTCGTTCGCGGCACGACTGAGGCCATCAACCTGGTGGCCCGCAGTTGGGGCGACGCCCACTGCCGCGCCGGCGACGAAATCATTCTCAGCGAGATGGAGCACCACGCCAATCTCGTCCCCTGGCAACAGCTCAGCGAGCGGACAGGCGTCGTGCTGCGGCACATTCGCATCACCGACGATGGCCTGCTCGACCTGGCATCGCTCGACGACCTGCTCGGCCCGCGGACCAAGCTCGTGGCCGTCACCGCGGTGAGCAACGTGCTGGGCACGATCACGCCTGTGGCCGAGATCGCCCGCAGGGCCCACGCCGCGGGGGCGCTGCTGCTTGTCGACGCCGCCCAGGCGGCCCCGCACCTAGCGATCGACGTGCAGACCTGGGACGCCGACTTCGTGGCCTTCAGCGGGCACAAGCTGCTGGGGCCCTCGGGCATCGGCGTCCTCTATGGCCGGGCCGCGCTGTTGGAGGAAATGCCGCCATTCATGGGGGGCGGCAGCATGATTCGCCGCGTGCAGCTCGACCGTTTCGAGCCGGCCGATTTGCCGGCCAAGTTCGAAGCGGGTACCCCAGCCATTGCCCCGGCGATCGGTCTGGGGGCCGCGATCGACTACTTCGAGGAGATCGGCCGCGGGTTGCGACCCGCCGCAGCGGCTGTGGGCATGCAGCGCAGCGACCTGGCCTTGGCGATGCAAGCGGTACATGAACACGAGTTCCGCCTCACGCAGCAAGCCCATGCCCTGCTGGCCGACGTCGGCGGCGTGCGGTTCCTCGGGCCGCAGCCCGAGCACAAAGGCGGGATCGTCAGCTTTACGCTCGACGGGGTGCATGCCCACGACGTGGCGCAGCTTCTCGACCGTCACGGCGTGGCAGTGCGAGCGGGGCACCACTGCACGATGCCGCTGCACAAGCGGCTCGGCATCGGCGCGAGCGCACGCGCGAGCTTTTATCTCTACAACACGCCGGCCGAGGTGGAAAAACTGGCCGAGGCGCTCGCCGACGCCAAACGCGTATTCCGCCGCGGTTAGCCCCCCGTGAGTCACGGGGGGAGAAGAACCGCTATAAAACCAATCGCGATTCTTCACCGCGATTGGCCGGCCACCATTCTTTTCCCCCGGCGACTCGCCGGGGGCTAATGGGATGCCGAGCGCGGTTTCTCAGTCGTTAGCCCCCCGTGAGTCACGGGGGGAAAGAACGGCTGCAAGCTAATCACGATGTTTCGCCGCGATCGGCGGGTCACCATTCTTTTCCCCCGGCGACTCGCCGGGAGCGAATGGGAGCCTTAAGCCGCCACTCCGCTGAGGCTTAGCAGAAGCAGCGTCAGCACCACGATCGTGAAAGCCACGTACAGCCGGTCGCGCTCGAGCGCGAAGGCAACCGCCGACATGGCCACCCGCGCCACCGGCGTCGCCAAGAGCAGCAGAATGCCGGCCTGGATGATCGCCCGCCCTTCGCCGCGGCCGACGGCCGCCGCCATCTCGGGCACGCTCGTGTACTTGGCTGGCTCGCCATGGAACTCGGTGTAGTCGCTCGGCGCCGTGCCATGCCGGGCCAAGTAGATCACGGCGCCGAGCAGCACCACCGCCGCCGACAGCATGACCCCGGCTCGCAACAGGTTTCCCAGGAACTGCTCGATCTTTTGGTCGTTCCACGCCTGCATCGTCAGGCCCTCCCCGTCAGGCCGAGGTAAATCATCTGCACGGCCAGCGCCGCGATGACGATGCCGAACACGATGCGCAGCGCGGCGACCTTGGTCCGCGTAAGCAGCTTCGAGCCCAACAGCGCGCCCGGCAGGATGCCCAGCATCACAGGCATGGAAAGCCCCGGCGAGATGTAGCCGTCGTGCAGGTAGAGCCCGGCGCTGGCGGCGGCCGTCACCCCGATCATGAAGTTGCTGGTGGTCGTCGAGGCCTTGAAGGGGATCTGCATCGCCTGGTCCAAGGCCAACACTTTCACGGCGCCCGAACCGATCCCCAAGAGACCCGACAGGACGCCGGCCACGTACATCAGTCCGAAGCCGATCGGCACGCGCTGCACGTAGTAGGTCTGCCAGCCGGCGGGCGTGGGATATCCGCCGTCGAGCCGCAGCCGCGTGGCCAACGGATCGGGCCGGTCGGCCAAGTGGTCTTCGCGCTTGCGAAACGACAGCCAGGCCGAGCCCAGCAGCACAAGGCCAAACACCACGGCGATCGCCGAGGTCGGCAACACCCGCGTGCCGAGGTAGGCCCCACAGAGGGCGCCGAGCGTCGTTGCCATTTCTAGGAACATGCCGACGCGCATGTTCGTGTAGCCTTCCTTCACATAGGCGGCCGCGGCGCCGCTGCTGGTGGCGATGACCGAGACGAGCGCCGCCCCGATCGCGTAGCGCATGTCCACCGAAAGCGCCAGCAGAAACGGCACAATGACCACGCCGCCCCCGAGACCCGTGAGCGCGCCGAGCAACCCCGCGGCCAACGAGCCTGCCCACACGACGAGCGTGAATTCCAACACATTCATGGCGACCTATCGCCGCAGATCGTAGTCACGAAGTGTTCCTTGAATTCCGGAAAGCCGAGGCGGTGCGAGCGCTGCGCGAGACGCCCGCAGAGCAGCCGCCAGTATAGAGCTTCCGCCCACGAAACCAAGGCGAACAGAATCCAGATCGAATCCTGCGAGAATGCTCGGCGACCCTCAGCGTCCTTCGCGGTTAGAGAAAACGCGAACTAGCCCGCAAACGTCAGCGGCGCGAACTTGCCGCCGAGCACTGGTTCGCTCGGCAGACCCAGCCAGCGCTCGAGCAGCGTGGCGTAGACCGCGCGAAAGTCGGTGTGGTGGATCAAATCGCCGTCGGTCAAGTCGGTGAGGCTCGGATGCTTGCCGACGATTCCCCCGGTCAGGGGCGTCATCACGAACATCTGCGAAGCGGCGCCGTGGTCGGTGCCGAGACTGCCGTTCTCCTTCACGCGGCGGCCGAACTCGCTGAACGTGACGAGCATCACTCGCTCCGCCAGGCCGTGCCCCGCCAGGTCCTTGTGAAATGCCTGTACGGCGTCGCCGAGTTCGGCCAGCAGCAGTTGATGGGCGGCGGCCTGCTGCGAATGCGTGTCGAAGCCGGAGAGGGAGACGAAGAAGATCCGCGTTTCGAGGCCGCTGGCGATGATTTGCGCGATGAGCTTGAGCCGCGCGCCGAGCCCGCTGGCGGGATACTCGGCCGCGGCCTTGTATCCCTCGGTCACGCTTCGCAGCCGCTCGGCGCTGCGATAGGCCGTGAGCGCAGTTTGCCGAAGGAAATCGAGCTCGCCGCCAGTTTGGTCATTCCGCTCGGCGAGCTCGCTCAGCAGCTTCCGGCGGGCGGCCTGCAGCTCACTCGATCCGCTGCCGACCTCGAGCCGATAGGCCGAAAGATCGGAAACCGCTGGCACGTTGATCTTCGAGGCCACGAGCGCGAGCGGCAGCCGCTGCACTCCCAAGGCAAGCGCCGGCGCCTGCGCGTCGGCCGCGCCGACCTGCGCGTCGAGCGTGCGGCCAAGCCACCCGCGGTCGAACGTTTCGCGCTCGGGCTCGGCAGAGTGCCAGATGTCCATCGAGCGAAAGTGCGAGCGATCGGGGTTGGGGTAGCCGACGCCTTGCAAGACCGCCAGCCGCCCCTCGTCGTACAGCGATTTGAGCCCCGCCAGCCGCGGGTGCAGGCCGTGGTAATCGTCGAGCTTGAGGATTTGATCGCGGTCGACCCCTAAGCCGGGACGGGCCTTGTAATACTCGTCGTCGCCAAACGGGATCACGGTGTTCAGCCCGTCGTTTCCCCCTTCGAGTTCCACGAGCACGAGGATGCGGCCGTCGCTCTTCGCTTGCTCGGCCGCCCGCGCGGCGCGACAGAGGAACTCCGGCGGCAGGCTGCCCACCGACAGCAAACCGGCGGCCCCCAATTGGCCCAAAAAACGGCGGCGCGTGGTGCTCATGACGCTCCCTTACATCAACTGGTACTCTGGCATCGTCAGCAGCGAGTGAATCGTGCCCCGCAGTCGCAGTTCCAAGCCCCCGCTCGTTTGCCGCAAATGCTGCTCGAGCCGCGGCCGGGCATCTCCCAGGTCGCTGGCCAAGAGGAGCTCGCCGTAGTGATCGAGGGCCTGGCTCGGCTCGGTCCAGCCAAGCTTGGCCGCGGTTTCCACAGGCGAAGCGATCGAGCCAAAGCGGTCGCCCAGCGCCAGATCGGCGGCGAAGTTCGCCCGCGCAAGCAACGTGGCCGAGTTAATCCACAGCCGGCCGCCGGTCCAGCCTTCGACCGTGGGCGGGGCGAACAGATCTTGCCCCAGCTCGGCCATCCGCTGGGTCGTTTCCTGCAGCTTCGCGCGCGACTCGAGCGCTCGATGTGCGCCGAGCAAGAGATCGGCTGGGCTCTTGATGATGCTGCGCCGCACCTCGGGCGAATAGAAGTACGCCGAGGTGAACACCTGCCGCAGCACGGGTTGCAACTGGTAGTCGCTGGCTCGCAAGGCCGCGGCTACTTCATCAACCGCCGCGTCCGGCGGCGTGGGGCTGACGAAGAACCGCAGTAGCTTGCCGGCCAAGAAGCGGGCAGCCGCCGGCTGCTCCAGGCTCAGCTCAACGACGTCGTCGCCGTCGAGGTCCTTCGTCTGGCCGAAGACGGTTTTCTCCCCCGTGTCGTGCTGCAGCTTGTTGAACCAGAACTGGTCCTTGCGCACGTGCCAGCCGGTGAAGGCGCGGGCCGCCTGCTGAATGTCCTGCTCGGAGTAGTGGCCCACCCCCAGGGCGAACAGCTCGAACAGCTCGCGGGCGAAGTTTTCGTTCGCGTGGCGCACCCTATTGGAGTTGCTATCGAGCCACACGAGCATGGCCACGTCGCGCGACACGCCGTGCAGCAGCTCGCGAAAGCTCCCCCACGCGTGCCGGCGAAACAGCTCGTTCTGAGCGAGCATCTGCTCGCTCGACCGCACTTTGACGTGCGACGTGGCGAAGTGGCCGTGCCAGAAGAGCGTGAGCTTTTCTGCCAGGGGATTCGCCGATTCGAGCAGCCGGTGCGCCCACCAGGCCTTGAGATCGGCCGGGTTGCCGGAGTCGAGCGCCAGGCGGCGGAGCGTAGCGTCGTCGCCCGTGAACTCGTCGGACTCGCTCTGCACGGCGAGCAAGCGATCGACGGTCGCCGCCGGGCCGTCGGAAACGGCGCGGTCGATGTCGGCCGCGCTCGCGCCGCACTGCGTGCGCCACAGCAGATGCGCGGCGTCGCGGCGGCTGAAGCGCTGGCCGCTCGGCAGCGGCTCGAGCCAGGAAGCGATCATTTCCAGGTTCCCTCCAGCTCCACGCGATAGGCCTCCGGCAGCGATTCGGTGTAGAGTTGCACCGACTCGAGTTGCCGCAGCAGGCCCATCAGCGTTTTGAACTCTTCCTCGGCCACGGCGGTCGTGCGGCCTTCCTGCACCATGCGGCCGACGAAGAACTCGCGGTTGGCCTCGAATACGTCGGCCAGCGGGTCGAGCCGCACGTCGGCCTGAATGGTGCGCGGCGAGTCGGCCGCCGGGGCCGCCGGGTTTTGCAGATCGTCGATCAACTGCTTGCACAGCCCCAGCGACGAGCTGAACACGAACCGATCTCCCACCCGCGCCGCCGCCGGCAGGAAGTTGAACACCACGCCGAGGCGATCCCCGGTGGGCTTCTTCAGGTACTTGGCGTAGGAGATCGGCACGTCGCGATAAATTTCGGTGGCCACCACCCAGGGCTGCCGCCCTTGCTGGCCAGCTTCCAAATTCAGAATTGCCGTGAGCGTTTGGAAGAAGAGTTGCAAGAGCGTGGTTGCCTCTTCGGGCTGCGCGAGCTCGATCACGAGCGCGAAGCCCGGCAGCTTCACGCCGGGCTCGCCGCCGAGATGCTCAAAGGTTTGCGGGGCCGACACAAAGGTCAGCCGCTTGCCGAAGAGCGGCAACACATCCTCGCCAAAGTCGCGATTGGGGAGCAGATTGGCCAGCCCGCTCTCGAACTTGTCGAAGCCTGGCAGAACTTGGTCCTGCATCAAGTGGGCGCGGTTGGCGTACCAGCCGGCGAAGTCACGGTAGATCGTCCACCCGCCGATGCGCTCCTTGGTCGCCGGCAACGGCTCCACGCCGTGTTCGTCCTGCTTGGGGTAGAACGCATGAAACGCCTCGGCCAGTCCGGCCGACTCGCCGCCGAGCGTCAGCCGCGCGCGGGCCCCTCGCTCCTGCAAGTCGACCGTGAACGCTGCGAACTTGCTCCGCCCCGCCCGCGCCACCGCGTCGCCAAAGAGCAGCGAGCCGAGCGGGTTGTCGAGCTTCTCCGGCAGCCCTCCCTTGCCGATCAACTTCTGCAGGCGGTCACTGTCGACATAGACCAACAGCGGTCGGTCGCCGGGCTTCCGCGGATCGCCGATGCTGCGGAGCATGGCCTGAAAGTTAGGCTCGGCGGCCAAAGTGTCGGCACTTTGACCCGACACGCGCGCCACGGCCTCTTCCAGCCGCTCATGCTTGCCGGCGGCCACGATCCAGCGCCCTTTCCAGGCGATGAACAGCTTGTTGTCGATCGACAGTTGCTCCCAACCGTCGAGCCCTTGCGAGAGCCGCAGTTGCTCCTCGCCGAGCACGAGCAGCGGATCGAGCCGCCGACGAATCTCAGGCAACACCTGATCGTCTTTGGCCTCAACCAGCACCACGAAGTCGGGCTGCGTGCCCAGCACCGGGTAGACCGCCACCGCCACGCGATTGCCCAGGAGGCGCGTAACCGCCGTCGGCAAATCCATGCCGAGCTGCCGCTCGACCAGATCGCGCGCCGCCAGCGCCTTGCGGAATTCCGGCGAAGCCGTGGCCTGCTTCCACTGCGGGCTCTGGGTCACCGCGGTCCAGTAGTTCGACTGCTGGAACCGCTCGACGATGTCTCCCAGGCTCGCCGTTTCGGCATAGCCCAATGCGCCGGGAGCGAACCGGTTGGCCAGCTCCGCGGCCGACGCCCCCGGCAGGCCCGACCCCGACAACAACACGGCCAACACCAACAGGCGGCCCACGCCCATACGCCCGACACTGCTCCGCGGCCTCATGGCAAGCACTCCGAAAGTGGGGAAAAAGCCGGCGCCCCCGCGGCGAGACGGGGCACACCGATTGTACCCGGTTTGGAAGAAGGGGGTTTCGAGAACGATCTGGGCTACAATTCGGGGAGCGGACAAACCGTTCGCCAGCAAACGGCTGCCAGAGAGAGCGCAGCCTGCGCAACTCCCCACGGTGAGTTCGCTTGACCAGCATGATTCTTGGGCCTCACTCCCGATGACTGAACCATCCACCGAGATTCCTGCCGCCGACCCGGCTAACTCAATGCCGCCTGACGAGGCGCCGGCCCCCGCCGCCATGACCCCCGCGCAGCTTGCCGAGGCCAAGGAGTATGGGCAGCGGCAGCTGGTTTGCACGCTGCTCGACAAGGCGCTCGATGTGGTCGTGCTGGCGGTCATTGCGCTCGTGATCGCCCGGCCGTTCGACGCTTGGCTCGTGTCCTCGGGCATCGAAAACGCTTGGCTGCGCGTGGCGTGCATCTACCTGGGCACGCTGGGGCTGCACGAGATCGTGTCGTTTCCTTTGTCGTTCTATGCAGGCTATCTGCTCGAGCATCGCTACGGGCTGAGCAAGCTCTCGGTGGGCAAGTGGCTGCGGCGGCATTTCAAGAAGCTCGCGCTCCTGTCGGTGTTCACGCTGCTGCTCACCTGGGGGTTGTTCGGCGTGATCTGGGCCACGGGCCCCTGGTGGTGGGCCGTCGCGGGCGGGTTGTTTTTCGTGCTCAGCATCGTGGTGGGGCAGGTCGTGCCGGTGCTCATCGTGCCCCTCTTCTACAAGGTGGAGCGGCTCGAGGACGCCGAGCTGTCCGGCCGGATGAAGCGTCTTTCCGAGGGAACCGGGCTGTCGATCGAGGGGGTCTATCGCTTGGGCCTGAGCGAAGAAACGGTCAAGGCCAACGCCATGCTGGCCGGCCTGGGGCGCACCCGCCGCGTACTGATGGGAGACACGCTGCTCGCGGGCTTTTCGCCCGACGAGATCGAGGTGATCTTCGCCCACGAGATTGGGCATCATGTATACGGCCACATCTGGAAGATGATCCTGATCGGCGCGGCCTACACCGTGGCGGGATTCTGGCTGGCGAACCAGGTGCTCGCCGCCTGGACCGGCCCCGGCTACGACCCGCGCCAGCTTCCGCCGAGCGCGCTGCCGCTGTTGATGCTGATCCTCACGCTGTTCTCGCTGGCCCTCGAGCCGCTGCAAAACGCGCTCAGCCGCCGCTTCGAACGGCAGTGCGACCGCTACGCGCTCACGCGGACGGGACTGCGGGCGGCCTATCAATCGGCCTTCCAAAAGCTGGCGGTGCTCAACAAGGACGACCCCGACCCGCACCCGCTCGAAGTGGCCTGGTTTCATAGCCACCCACCGATTCGGGACCGGCTGGCGATCGCGGAGGAGGGGTGAGCCGGTTTGGTTCAGGCGAGTGTGCTGCGTCGCAGCCGGGTTGCTTCTGATACCAGCCCGCAGCGCAAGAGCGCAAGCAAGGGAGAGCCACATTTCCTTGGCGAGCTACGGACGAACCGCGCGCCTGCGGGCCGCATCCGCAGTTGCAGCGCCCAACGTCGCTCGTGTCCCTTGCTTGCGCTTTTTGAAGTTGCGCTTTTGGTTGGAAGTGGGGGCATGGACCAAGCGTTTTGCTCTTGGAGCGAGCAAGGCTACGTGCAGCCCCGGCAGGGGCGACCCGATCATAGCCCCGGGCCAGGGCAGCGTGAGCTGACCGCAGCCCGGGGTCCGTTAGAAGTAGGGAACAAAGCCCCGCAGGGGCGACACAAGAACTGCTTGCCAGCGCAGGACTCAAGCATGTCTGTCGCCCCTCCGGGGCTCTTTGTTTCCGTGGGGCGTACCCCGGGCGGCGTCCGGCTTGCGCCGGCCTTGCCCGGGGCTATTATCGGGTCGCCCCTGCCGGGGCTGCATGCCGCGCCTCACGCTTCGCAGATGCCAAAGCGCAACTTCAAAACTTGCGCTGCGGGCTAGTGTAACGCAGCCCGAAAACAAGTTTTGACCGAGGATGAGGCACTCGACTGCCGAGGGCCTTATTCCTCCCGGTTCGCCAAATACGTCAGATAGTCCGCCAGCGCCTGCTCCGGGTTCGGGATTAGGCGGCGAATTTGGGAAGAGAGGGGCTCCGCCGAGGCATTGGCCCGCAGCGTGTGCAGGTAGCCGCGGAGGAGGTCGCGGCGGGCAGGCTCCGTTTCGAGCAGGAAGTGTACCCAGGCCCACGACTCCGCGTAGTCGCGCTGCGTCATTTCTTGGCCGCTCTGCAACTGCTCCAGGCGGAAGAGGGCCGGCCGCCAGGCGCCGGTTTGCAGGGCGCCGTAGAGCTCGTCGACGTGCGGGCGGTTCAGGCCGCCGTGGCCGCGGGGAACCTCGAAGAACTCCGCCAGCCCTTCATCGAGCCAGAGGGGCAAGTTGGGCACCACGGCGTGCAAGTAGCCGTGGGCCGTTTCATGCCGCAGATCCTCGGCCACACGGTCGCCCCAGTGGGCGTACACCTCGAGCCGGGTGTCGCTCTCGAAGAAAAAGGCCCGCCGCGAAGGAAGCTCCGGATGGTGCAGGGCCATGAACGACTGATAGCGCCCCGGCGAATCGAACAGGTAGACGTGGATCGGCTCGTCGGAAACGGGCAGGGCGAACTTGGTGCTCATGTCGCCCCGCAGCGCCGCGAGCTCGTCGACCAGACGGTGCTGGCGCGGCAACGGAAAGTCGCTGTAGACCACCAGTTGCTCGCGCACGAGCACACTGCCGCCGGGCAACTGCGAAGGGGTGGGCCAGGCGCGGCAACCCGCGGCCGCGAGCGCGGCGAGCGCGATTCCCCAACTGAGCCTGCGTCTTGGCATCCGTGCGTCCCGAGCCAAACCAGCCGCTCCGAGCGCTTCCAGCGCAGAACGCGGCGCGACAGCATGATAGCGTTCGCTCAGCCCATCGCCCAAGACCAGTAGCCGCAGGCCATGCCAGCGATCGGCCGGTTCAGGCCCCCTCCCGGGGAGGTGCAAATCTCAGCCCACCCATCAAAACTTACTGATATTTATTGAAAATAGTTGCATCCAGCAGTATGTTCGCCGGCGCGTCCGTGTCGTCCTCCCAACACCTTTCTTCACGGAAAGCGTTCGATGTCTCTCACCCTGCGCGCGCTGCGTCGTTGGCTTGGCTGGTCGGCGTTTCTATGGGCGGCTGCTGGCTGGCCGCTGGCCCTGACGGCCCAAACCCTGATTTACCAGGAGAACTTCAATACCGACGGCGAGAAGGAAGGCCGCTACACCACCTTCGGCCGCGGACACAGCAAGACCGACGCCGGCCCCGCCTACTGGGAACACAGCTCCCTGCTGGGCAACGTGGGCACGAACAACAAGGCCCTGGCCCGCCGGGCCGGCATTCTCTGGAGCCACGACATCGACCCGACCCAGTGGACCGACGACGCCCTCGACGTGTTCGACGCGACGGTCGACTGGGCCATGAGCGGCAAGCACAACGCCAACATCTTCATTACTCCCAGCGCCGGCTCGCAGAGCGATGACTTCATCGTGCAGCGGCTCACCGACCTGGGGCACACGGTCACCGAGCTCGGCGGCGCCGACCCCTTGCCCGGCAAAGACGTGGCCGACCTGATCATTCATTCGAGCGCGGGGGCAGTCGACCCGCCGACCAAGTTCAACGCGTCGGAAGTTCCCTTGCTCACCTATAACGAGGGCAACCACGACGACGTGGCCCTCACCACGATCGGCGCGGTGCAAACCCTGCAGCCAACCGTCGACATCGTCGCGGCCGGACATCCGGCGGCCGGCGGCAAGACGGGTTCCATTCAGTGGACGAATTCGCCTGTGAGCTTGCATACGATGGGGCCGGTCGTGGCGCCCAAGGGAACCGTGGTGGCCAGCTACACCATCACCACGCCAGCACAGCTCACGACGCTGAGCCAGGTCGACGACATGATCTCCGGCAAGCTGGGGAGCATTCAGACCACGGGCACGATCAACGCGGCGGATTTGGCCGACGATAGTTCCGGGCGCTGGCTGATCGACAACCCGGTCCCCGGCCAAACCGGCGGCAGCGACTACGCCGTGGTCAGCACCGGCAAGCTCGACGCCGGCAAGGGGGGCGAGTTCTCACTCGCCATCAGCGGCGACGACGGCGGCCGGCTGCGGATCGACCTCAACCACGACGGTCAGTTCACGAACGCCGACAACATCATCGTCGACGACGCCCTGCACGGCGTCACCGACGCCTACGCCAACATTACGCTGCCAGCAGGCGAATTCGATTTCCAGTGGATCGGCTTCGAGCGCGATGGCGGAGCGGGCTGGGAGCTCTCCTACGCCGAGGGCTTGGACATCCGCTCTCAGGTGGGCTTTGACGGGGGCTGGGAAGCGCTCGGCGACCCAGACGGGAGCCTCGGCGTGCTCAGCCTGGATGGGCCGATCAACGTGACCACCTACCAGCTCAACGCCCCGGCGGCCACCGAAACGCGGCCCGCGGTGTTCGTGGTCGAGGCGGGGCAGGAATTGCTCGGCGGCAGCATCACCGGCTTCGAGGGAACCGGCTTCTGGGCCGGGGCCGATATGAACGAGCCGTCGATCGCCGGCGGCTGCTGCACCTCGGTTGACGAAGCCCGCGAGCTCACGCTCAAGGCGGTCGACGTGACGGGCAAGGAAGACGTGAAGATCACCGTCGGCCTCGCCGCCACCGTGCTCGACTTCGAGAACACCGACTACCTGCGGATCTCGATCGATCCCGACGGCGACGGCCCGAAGGATTTTCAGGTGCTGTCGAACTTCATCGGCACGCCGCAAAAGTCGATTTCCGACGGCAAGACCGAGCTGACCACCGAGTTCAAGGACGTGACCTTCGACGTGCCGGCGGGGGCCACCAATCTGGTGGTGCGGTTCGACGCGCAGAGCACCTTCTACAACGAGATCATCGCCTTTGACAACGTCCGCATCACCGCGGGGTTGCCTTCGCTGCCGGGAGATTTCAACCTGGACCACAAGGTGGACCTGGACGACTTTGGCATCCTGAAGTCCAACTTCGGCAGCGGAACGACCCTGGCGCAAGGCGACGCTAACGGCGACGCCAAGGTCGACCTGTCGGACTTCGGCATTCTCAAGGCGAACTTTGGCAAGAGCGGCGCGGCCGCCGTGCCGGAGCCGGCCACGTGGCTGCTGGCGTCTTTGGCTGCCGCGGCGCTGCTCGCGGTGCGGCGTCGGCGTTAGTTCGCGCCGGACGGCTGCGCTGGCGAGGGCGTTGCCGATGGAGCGCTGGTAGACTCGGTGGGCTGGGCCGAGGCCGCTTTCGCCGCGGCTTCGGCCCGCTCGTCGAGCTCAGCCATCTTCAGGGCCAGGACCTCGAGCTGCTGGAAAAAGGCGTCTTCCGGCAGCTCGGCCTGGCGGTCTCGCAGCGTGAAGATTGCCAGTTCCAAGTCGTCGCGATCCTTGCGCAGCTCCGGCGGGAGATGCCGATCGACGTCGCTCGGCACGAGCCGCCACTGGTGGGCGCGGCGGCCGTCGACCTGTTGGCCGCTCGCCGGGGCCTTCGTGGCGCGGACGCCGCGAAACCACTCAGGGGGCGTGCCCAGGCGGTCGCCGTTGTCGTCGAGCAGCGGATGCTCGGTGGCCAGCCGATTGGCCTGGCCATAGAAGTCGGCCACGCCGCGCGACGCCACCAGGAACGCCTCGAGCAGCGACGTCTGGCCGTCCTTGTCGAGATCGGCCGCGGAGTCGGCGATGGCGCGGCTCAGGTGGTCGCCGAAGCGGGCGTAGTTGTGCTCGGCGCCCGAACGCGTGGCGGTGATCACCACGCGGTTGGGACCGGACAGCACAGGCAAGAATGGCCCGCTCGCGCTTGCACAATTGATGATCGCCAGCGGCCGCTCCACCCCCGTGAGCCAGCCTGCTAATTCTTCGGGCGAAACATCGGGGCCGCGCAGGTTGAATCGCGCCGTGCGGCCGTCGAAGGTGCCGTGGCCCAACAGTACGAGCCAAAGCTCCGCGGAGGTCGCGCCGCGCTCGGCCGCGATCGCCTGCTCGAGCCGCGCGCGATCGGTCGCCGCCGCAGGCAGTTCGGCGGGCTTGGACTCGCCTGTCTGCTCAACGACTCCGTCCGCGCCAATCTCCACAAGCTTCAGGTTTCCCTTGGCGGCGCCTTCGCGCCAGCGGGATGCCTCGGCTGTGAAGGCCTGCTCGAAGGCAGCCTCGCCCCCCGCGCCGCGCACGAGGATCAGCGTGGGCCGCGGGTCGGGGTTGCCCGCCGAGCTTGCCGCGGGCACACCGGCGACCGCAAGTGCAATCGCACAAAAGGTTCGTTTCCAGAATCGCTTCACGATCAAGGCAATCCCCTCCGCCGCCGCAGGCCCCACTCCCCCACCAGGCAGGCGAGCGCAAACAAGAACACCGTAGGGCGGTGCCACAGCGGCGTGAGCACGGTTTCGTTGATCGGCGCCGGACGCGCCGCGAGTTTGCGCACCATGTCGTCCAATTGGTCGAGTTCGACCACCTGTCCTTTGGTGTCGTGCGCCAATCTTTCCAGCAGCCGGCGATCGGGCCGCAGCGCGCGGAACTCCTGCGCCGCCGGTTCTGCCGCCCACCCGGTTTCAGCTTCACCGACCGCCGCGCCAGCGCCATCCGCCACCTTGGCCGACACGCGATAGGCCCCGTCGGCCCGCGGCACGAATTGCGCCGTGTAGGCCCCGAGTTCGTCGTCCGACGCCTCGGCCTCGAGCTCCACGGAGCCCCCTTCAGGCGTGCGCACCGTGAGCTTGACCGCAGCGCCGTCGAGCGGTTGGTAGCGTTTGTCGCGTGCCCGCACCATAAGCCGAACGGGGCCGCCGGCGTCGCTGGTGGGCTCGACCTCGAGCGACACGCGGTCGGGCGTGTCGGTGACCAGCCATCGCAGCGCCTGCCGCCAGAACTTTTCCAGGTCCGCCTCGGGCGTGTCGCGACGCATGCCCCACCGCCAGGCGTCGCCGAGCGCAAAGACGGCGGCGCGGCCATCGCCAAAGCGCTGCGTGGCCAAGCCGGGCCAAACCGTGCCGTCAGCGTCGATGAAGTTCGCCATCGCCACGGCCCCTGGCTTCAGGTTGCCCAGCGGATTGAGCACCTGGAAGGGGGTCATTTCGTCGATGCGGCGGCGCTCCTCTTCTTCAGTGCCGCGTAGGCGCACCCAATCTTGCAGCCAGCCGTCGCGGGCCATTTGCATTCGCACGTCGCCGCTGGCCTGCGCGTCGCGGCGGCGGTCGAGATACACCGGCAGCACGCCGGCCAGCGGCGTACGGGCATAGTTCCCTTCGGCCAACGAATCGACGCCGCCCAGCATCAGCAGTCCGCCGCCGCGGCGCGACACGAACTGCTCGAGCAGGTTGAGCTGCTCGGCGGAAAAGAACTCGGCCTCCAGATCGTCGAGCACGATCGCGTGGTAGACGAACAGGTCTTCGGGCGTCTTCGGAAAGCCGTCGCGCAGTTCCACTTCGTCGAGCGTGTTCAGACGAACGAGCACCGGCTGATCGTAGCGCTCGGCCTCTTCCTCGCTCTTGTTGTCGAAGCCGCGGTAGAGCGGGTTGCTCGATTCACCACTGCGGCTCCGCCACTCGAACTTGGGCTCGCGGCGGGCAATGCGCACGAGCGACGTGAGCTGGAGTTGCTCGTCCCCCAGGATGGCGCGATTTAGGAACTTGTGTTCCCAATTCGGCCGGCCGCTGACATAGAGAATACGATAAGGCCCGCGGCCGCGATCGACCGCTACCAGCCGTTCGTTGTTGGCGAGCGTCGCCTCGACGGGCGCGGCGTCCGCGCCAGCGTCGCCGGCAACCGGCCGCGGAGCGATTTGCGCCCTGTAGAATGACAGCCCCGACTTGGGAGGCCGGAATTGAAAGCGATAGGTCTGCGAGGCGCCGTCGGCCTCGGCCGGCTGCGACTGCTCGGAGACGACGTTGCCTTGCTCGTCGAGCAGCCGGGCCAGGAGCGGCGCGCCGGCGAAGCCCGAAGTCGTGGCGTCGACGCGGACCGTGACGGGGGCGTCTTCGAACTCGCTCTGGCTCACCGCCACTTGTTCGATCCGCGCATCGAGCCCCTGGTGGTCCGTGCCCAACACCACGGGAAAGACCGGCGGCAAGGTTTTTGGCCAATCGTCAGCGGACAGGTCGGTCGCCAAGCCGTCGGTGAACAGCACCACGGCGGCCAGCGGCTGATCCTTGAACCGCTCCGCGAGCGAGGCGAGACTCGCCCCTAGGGCCGAACGGCGGCCGCTAAAGTTCAGGGCCGCGAAGTTGCCTACGTTTTCCAGCCGGCCGTCGAACTGATAGCGGCGCACTGCGAAATCGCTCGCCAACCGCACAAGCCACGGGGCCTTTTCGTCGGAGAGAACCGCCTTGAGTTGTTCGCCGCGGCTGGGGCCGCCGTCACCTTCGCCAATGCCTAGGCTTTGGCTGTTGTCGGCCACAAGCGCCACCAGGTTTTCGCCGCTGCGGGGCCGCGTGTGGGTCCACATCGGTTCGAGCAGCAGCGCCGCGAGCGCGGTGAGCCCGAGCGTCTTGAGCGCGAAGCCGAGCCAGCGCACACCTGCGCTGCCGGGCGCACGCCAATAGCCCCAGGCGGCGAGCGCAACCGCCACGGCGAGCGCGATCGCCACCGGGCGCAGCCAGTCGGGCGAACCGAGCACGATCTCGGCCAAGGGAAGGCCCGCGAACGTCATTCGCCCCTCCCGAGTCGCTCGTAATACTCGCGGACCTGGTCGGCAAACTCGCGCGGCACCGGATCGCGGTCGAGCGGCACGTCGCTGCGCTTCACGTCGCGGCGGGCAAGCTCCTCGGCGATGCGGTCGCGCAACTGCACGAGCGGCTCGAGCACCTGCTCCTTGAGCAGCTCGTACTTGGGAACTTCGGAGTGCCGCTGCAGTTCGGCCCGCAGAGCGCGAGCGCGGTCGCGGATGCGGGCAGCTTCGGCGCGGAGTTCGGGATCGCCCAGCATGTCTTCGACGTCGCGAAGCTGATCGGACCAGGGGATGAACCCCTCGCCGGTGATCGGGTTGCCGGGACCGGGGCCGCCGCCGTTCGGGCCGACGCGATCGACGGCGTCGAACAGGCCGCCGGCGCGATTGCCGCCAGCGCCGCGCTGATTCGGCTGCTGCTGGTCTGAACCTTGGCGGTTTGGTTGGCCGCCGGGCTGACCTCCGCCGCCGGCTTGTTGACCTTGGCCCGGCTGCTGACCATCGCCGGGTTGTTGGCCCTGGCCTTGGCCCTCACCAGGGTGCTGGCCTTCTCCTTGTTGTTGCCCTTGACCTTGTTGCTGGCCTTCACTGGGTTGCTGCTCGCCCTGCTGGCCTGCTTGCTGTCCTTGACCAGGCTGTTGCCCCTCCTGCGGCTGTTGGCCCTGCTCGCGCTGGCCGCCTTGATTGGCGTCTTGTCCGTCTTGGCCGGACCGCTCGCCAGGCTGTTGGCCTCGGCCTGGATTCTGCTCTGCGCCCGGCTGTTGGCCGGCTTGGCCGCGCTCGCCGTTTTGCTGTGCGGGGTCGCCGGGGCGTTGGCCCGTTTGGTCACGGCCAGCTTGACCTTTCGAGCCTTCGCGCTGCTGTGCGGACTGCTCCCCGGCGCCTTCGGGCCGCATTTGGTCGGCCTCTTGCTGCACCCGCTCCGCCAGGCGATCGACCTGATCGCGCGCCCGCTGCAGCGCCTCGGCTTCGTCTCCCAACACGCTCTCGGCAGCGCGCTCCACTCCTTCGCGCAGCCGCTCGATATTTTGCGTCGCCCGTTGGTTGAAGGGCTGGGCCTGGTCGGGGAAGCCGCGGTCGAGCAGCGTGGCGGCGGACTGCAGATCGGAGTCGAGCTTTGATTGATCGGCCCGGCGGATCGTGTCGTAGAGCTGTCGCGAGAGAAGCGGCTCCGACGTTTCGGCCTGCTCCGTCACCCGCCGCATCTGGTCGAGCAATTCCTTCGACTGCTGTTGCTGCTGGCCGAGCTGGCCCGAAAGGCCTTGCCGATCTTCGCTGTCGCGCAGCGTCTTGCGATCGGCCTCTTCGCCCGACTCGAGCTGCTTGTTGAGCTGTTGCTGCCGCTCATCGAGCTGCCGGGCTTCGCTCCGCAGCTCTTGCATTTCGTCTTCGAACTCGCTGGCCGACTGCCGGCGGAAGTCTTCACGCAGCGTGTCGAGCTCGCGCTCGGCCCGCGTGCCGGAAGAGAGCGCCTCAGGCACCAGGTTCTGTTCGAGCGACTCCGAGGTCCGCCGCACCTGCTCGCGGGTGTTCTCGAGCTCTTGCCGCTGCTCGCTCCAGCGCGATTGGTTCTGCGGCTGGTCCATGCGGGAGCGCAGTTCGTCGACGTCGCGGAGCATGTCCTGCTGCTCCTCGCGCAGCCGCTGCAGCCGGCGGCGCAGCTCTTCCTGCTCCTGCTCGGTCTTCGCCTCGGTCAGCTGCGTTTGCAGCTCTTGGAGCTGTTGGTTGATGTCTTGCTGGCGCCGCGCAAGCTCCCGCAACCGGTTTTGCACCTGGTTTTGTTCGCGGCTGGCGGCGTCCTGCTCGGCCTGGGCTTCGCGGCGGGTTTCGTAGCGGTTTTCGTCCTGGCGGAGTTCGAGCTCGTTGAGCTGCTGCTGCGAAACGTTGCCGCCCCCGCCGCCGCCTCCCCCTCCTTGGTTGCGCTGACCGCGCGTCACCTGGTGTTCGCGGGCCCGCAGCTTGAGCAGCGCTTGATAAGCCGCCCGCTCGGCGGCGAGCGCATTCGAGAGCGCGGCAGGCGATTTCTCGGACTGCGCCAGTCCGATCTTGGTCGCCGCGTCGCGCATCCGCTCAACGGCCTGATCCAAGAGCTGTTGCAGCTCCGCGTTCTGCATTTCGCCACGGGCCTTGCCTGCCTGCTCGACGAGTGAGTTCTCTGCGTCGAGGATCGTCTTCACGTCGGTCTCGAAGGCCGGCGAAGGCTTCGCCGAACGTTCGCGACGGACGACGTTCCAGGTCGCAGTGACGATTTCCTTCTGCTGCTTAACCAGCTCTTCGGTCTTCCCTCCTTGGCCCTGTCCCTGTTGACCCTGCTGCTGTTGCTGCTCGCCGCCGGCCGGTTGATCGGCTTCGCGAAATGTTTCGTCAAAGGGGCGGACCTCGGCGAAGAACATGTCGCTGTAGGTGCGCCGCGGCTGGCCGTCGGGGCCCACGTCTTCCGCCCAAAAGGCATACGACACGAGCTGATCGGGCTGCGCCTGCATCCCTTCCATCGCCAGCAGGTGGGCGATTTGCTGCTTGATGCCGGCGGCGGAGCGCTCGGCCAGCGTGACCGCCCGCGGCTCTTCGCCGTCGAGCGACACTTCGATCCCGGCGCCTTGCAAGCCGTAGTCGTCGAACACCGTGGCCTCGAGCGGCATTTCTTCGAGCGGCGAAACTCGCTGGTCGCCGCGCGGGAACGCCAACTTGAGCTCTGGCGGCCGATTGGGGAGCACGCTCACCACGAGGTCGATCGGGTCCTTGTTGCGGCGCCCCTCGGCGTCGGTGAGTTCGAGCGAATAGCGGCCGCTCTCGCTGAGCTTCCAGCCTGCACGAGCTTGCGCCGGCTGGGCCGGATCAGGCGTGGGAACTTCGATCCGCTGGCCGTCGGAGCCGACCAGTTCGGCCTTGGCCACCGGCTTATTGAGCGTGAGCCGCCAAGTCAGGTCGCTCCCCTCGAGCCCGGTGACGTTCCGCGTATCTTCGATCGTCCGCTCGGGCTGCCCGGTATAGGCCGGGTAGTCGAGTTGAGCGTCAGCCTGCAAGAGGTCGGGGTATTCGAACACCTTGACGGTGTAGTCCGGCGTTCGCTGGTCGCCATATTCCACGTGGTAGCGGCCGTCGGCGGCCACCGGCTCCACGCGGCCGCCGAAGACGGGGTCGTCCAGGCTCTTGGCCAGCCGCACGCGCCGCGGCTTCACGCCGGCCTGCTCGAACACGAGCCACACGTCGCTGGGCAGCGTGTCGCCGAACCGCGCCATCACCAAGAGGCCGGTCCCCTTTTCGATCTCGGTGTCGCCGGGCTCCACCGCCACGCGATCGCCGGCGCCGCCAAAGAATCCGCCCGGCATCAACTGTCCGGACCTAGAGGTGTAGCGCGACAGCGCCACCAGCGAAATCAGCAGCAGCACCAGCGAGCCGGCATGGGCCAGATGCGCGATGTAGACCCGGCTCTGCGGAATCAGATCGTCCCAGGGCCGATTGCGCGCGCGGTCGAGCGTTTCTTCGAGCAGTTGATCCTCGAGGTAGCCGCGCTGTTTGCCTAACGCCGCTGGCGCGGTTTCTTTGGGCACGAGCGTGAGCGCGGCCATGAGCCGACCGTCGAGCTCGGGATGCTGCGCCTCGATCTGCCGCACGATGCCGGCGCGGTTCTCGCTGAACCGGCGGGCGCGGCGACGGGCGACGAACCAGCCGCCCAGGCCCAGCACCAACAGGACCGGCCAGGCCGACCAGCCAGGCCCTAAGCCGCGGCTCGCCAGGCCGGCGAGCGCCGCCGCCAGCGCGGCGACGCCGAGCCAAACCAGCGACTGGTTCACCCACCGCGCAAACTGCCAACGCCGCTCGGCGATTTCGCTCAGGGTACGGGTCAGGCGTTTTTCGAGCATGGGCTGCATCCTTCCTCGAGCTTCGCTCAACTCTCTGCCCTGCGGCGGGCCGACCAGCCGGCCAGCCACGTTTCGGAAATCAGAATCCCCAGCCCCGCCACCGCCAGGTAGCGCCAGATCTTGTGCCGTGCCTCGAGTTCGGCCGCGAGCGCCTGGGCCTGCTCGCGGGCTTCGACCGCCGCATCGACCGGCGGCGCGTCGCTCGCCAGCCGCACGCCTGCCTGGGCCAGGTCGTCGAGGTCCAAAGGCGCCGTGCGGCTCTCGGCGGGGGGCAAATTGACGGCGAACCGCCACGGTTTGCCGGCGATCTCGGTTTGGTAGATGCCCGGCAGATCGGCGGCGGTGAACGCCGCTTGCCCGGCCGGCACGCGCACCACCGCGCCGTCGGGCTTAGTGATCGAAAGTTCGCCCGCGCCATGTTCCGGGAGCGGCACGGCGTCGCCCACGAAGAGCGCGCCGGTATTCGCGAGCGACGGACGGCCATAGTCGACGAGCAAGTTCACGAGCGGCACGAACTTGCTCGACATGGCCAACTGGCTGTCGTCGGGATGCCAGCCGCTGGTGAGCGCGAAGACGTTGCCGCGCTCGCGTCGCGCGGCCACAAGAGCCGGTTCGCCGGTGTCGAAGGTCGCAAGCGTCCGCAGTGAGTTGAGCGCATCGCCGGAAAGCTCGCGGCGGCGCCAGAAGCGGATCTTGGTGAAGTCGGAATACTGCGGCTCGGCGAAGGGGGCGAAGAGCGGGTCACTAAAGTCGATCCGCGAGAGGATCGCGTAGTCGCGCTGGGGCGCTTCCTGGCAGGCAAGGTTCGGCGCGCCGAGAAGCGCGGCCGCCGTTTCGCCCATTTCGGCCGAGTCCATCACGACGAGCACCGTGCCGCCGCTCGCGGCGAAGTCGAGAGTCCATTGCCGCCAGACCTCCGGCAGTTGATCGCCGACGACGATTAGGCGCAAGTTCTCGGGGCGGGAAGTCGGCTCGATCGAAGGTGCGAGCGCCGTAAGTTGGATCTGCCGCTGCGCCGTTTCCCCCAGGGCTTGCTGCAGGTAGTGAAACGTTTGCCGCTGCGTTTCCGTTTGCGTGTCACCCAGATAGACGACGGCCAACTCCTCACGCTCGGCCGGCACGCGATAGATGACATTGTCGAACTCGTGGACATCTCCGCTGAGCAGCAGACGCTGACGACTGCCATCCGCCGCAGCGAGCCGAATAACGCGGCTCTCGCCGGGGGGAACGTAAGCCGAGGTCGATTCTTCCGAGGCGGTTTTGCCGGTCGTCTCTTCCCAGGCGAGCGTGAACTGCTCGCGGGCCGCGTCGGCCGAGTTCACCACGCGCACGCGGAGCTTGCCGTCGAGAGGGCGGCTGGCGTCGCCAGCCCAGACCGGGGCGGCGTTCGTGGGATCGGCCGGCGCTACGCGGCGGACTTCGACCGACACGTCCTCGGGCCATTCGAAGTCCTGCAAGTCGTCGAGCTTGGCGCCCTGCTGGAGGTCGGAAACGAGCACGATCTTCTTCACTGCTTTGGTCTGGCCGCCTGCCGGCTGCTCTTCAACCAACCGCTCGGCCGCCAGCACCAGCGCGGCGCCAAGATTCGTGCCGGCCCAGGTCGGCTGCACGGCGGCGAGCTGCGCCTGCACCGTGGCCGCGCGCTGCGAGGGAGAGAGCGCTTGCCACTGGTCGCCGGAGAAGAGCGGACGCGTGCTCTGGTCGAAGGCCAACACCGACACGCGGTCGGTCGGGCGCGCCTCGCCCAGATGCTCGCGGACGGCCGCCTGGGCCTGGTTCCAAAGGTCGGCGCGGCGCATGCTCGCGCTCGTGTCCACGAGCACAAGATGACTCTCCTGAGGCTCGGCGGGAGGCGCCGCAGCCGCCGGTTGGCGAAGGTACGGCCGCGCGAAGGCAAACGCCACGAGCCCGAGCACGAGTGCCCGCAGCAACAGCAGCGGCCAGTCCTCGAGCCGTTTGCGCTTGGCCATCCGCGGCAGCGATGGGGCGAGGAACATCAGCGTGCTGAACGGCACGCGCCCCTCCGGCGTGCGGCGGATCAGGTGGAAGATGATCGGCAGCGCGATCGCTGCGAGACCCGCGAGATAGAGGGGCGTGAGGAAACTCATACGACGCCTCCCGAATCTCGAACCACTCTTCTGGCGAGCGGCCCGGCGTAAGCCGGCCGATTCCAGCGGTGAATGGCGTTCCGGCCGGGTTCGTCAGCCGGCTTACGCCGGCCGCTCGCCGGAGACGCACTTAGAAGGTTCACGGTCATCGGGCCCCTCCGGCCGTGCGGCGGCGGGCTTGGCGGGTTTGACCGCCGCGCTGGCGGGCGTCGAGCACGTCGACCAACGCCCGCTCCAGCGGCTCGTCGGTCCGCAGCCGCCGATAGTCGATGCCGAGATGCGCGCAGGCAGTCTCCACCGCTTTCAAGTGCGCAGCCAGCTTTTGCTGATAGCCTTCGCGCACAGTCACCGGGTCGATGTACCAGCGGCGTCCCGTTTCAGCGTCTTCGAACTCGGCCGGGGCGTCGAAGCCAAAGTCGAGTTCGGCCGGATCGAGCGTTTGGAACACGAGCACCTCATGCCCCATTGCCCGCAGCGCGCCGAGGCTGGCCTCGAGCCGGTCGAGCGGCGCGAGCAAATCGGAGATGAGCACGAGTAGGCCGCGCTTCCGCACGAGCTCGGCCGCTTGTTCGAGCGGTCCGGCCAAGTTGGTGTCGCGGCCGGAGGGGGGCTGTTCGAGCGCGGCAAACAGGCGCCGCAACTGGCCGGGGCGATAGCGGGCAGGGATGAAGGTGCTGACCTTCGCGTCGAACATCGCCAGCCCCACGGCGTCGCGCTGCGTGGCCAGGAAGTAGGCCAGCGTGGCGGCGAGCGTGGCGGCGTACTGGGCCTTCGTGTAGCCGAGGCTGCCATAGCTCATCGAGCGGCTCGAGTCGACCAGCAGATGGCAGCGGAGGTTCGTTTCGTCCTCGAATCGCTTCACGTAGCTGCGGTCGCTGCGGGCGAGCAGCCGCCAATCGAGATAGCGCAAGTCGTCGCCAGGCGTGTATTGCCGGTACTCGGTGAACTCGACCGAAAAGCCATGGAACGGGCTGCGGTGCAGGCCGCTTGTGAAACCCTTCCACGACCACGCGTGCCCGCAGCTCGAGCGAACGAATGTGCATCAGCACCCGCAGATCGACGAGGTCCGCCCCCCTCTCCCCGTGGGAGAGGGCCGGGGTGAGGGCGCCGCTGGTCTCACCGCTCGCGCCGGTCTGGCCGACAGGCGCACCCCGACTCTCGACCGGCGAAGAACCGGCAGAATCCGAGCGGCGGAAGCGATCGAACCAGCTCATCGCGCGGTTGGCCCCGGAACGTGTTCGAGCAGGCGGTCGATCACTTGATCGACCGTGATGCCTTCGGCCTCGGCGCGGTAGTTGAGCAGAATCCGGTGGCGCAGCGTCGGTCGGGCGAGGGCCCGGATGTCGTCGGCCGAAACGTGGGCTCGCCCCGCCAGCACCGCGCGGGCTTTGGCGCCGAGCACCAGGAATTGCCCTGCCCGCAAGCCGGCGCCCCAGCCGACCCACTGGTTGACGAAATCAGGCGTGTTCTTCTGCTTGGGGCGTGAGGCGCTGGCCAAGTCGACGGCATAGCGGGCCATCTCGGGGGCGACCGGCACGCGCCGCACGACCTCGTGAAACCGCAGCACGTCTTCGCCCGAGTAGAGCGGCTCGATTTGCTCCGGCTTGGTCGAAGTGGTCCGCAGCACCACGGTCACTTCGTCGTCGACCGGCAGATAGTCGATCACCACGTTGAACATGAAGCGGTCGAGCTGCGCCTCAGGCAGGGGATACGTTCCCTCCATCTCGATCGGATTCTGAGTGGCGAGCACGAAGAAGGGCTCCTCGAGCGGGTGGCGCTGCCCGGCGGCGGTCACCTGGTGCTCCTGCATCGCCTCGAGCAGGGCGGCCTGCGTCTTGGGGGGAGTGCGGTTGATCTCGTCGGCCAGGATGACGTTGGCGAAAACGGGCCCGGGGACGAATTTCATCACCCGACGACCCTCGAACTCCTCGAGGATCTCAGTGCCGGTGATATCGGCCGGCATCAGGTCGGGGGTGAACTGGATGCGCTGGAAGCGCAGATGGAAGATCTGCGCGAGCGACTTGACCAAGAGCGTTTTGGCAAGGCCGGGGGCGCCCGTGATCAGGCAGTGCCCGCCGGAGAGGAGCGCGAGCAGGAGCTGCTCGACGACCTCTTTCTGGCCGACGATGGCCTTGGCCAGCTCGGTCTCGATCCGCCCGCGGGCAGCCCGCAACCCCTCGACGGCGGCTTTCTCAGCTTCGTAGTTGTCAGTGCTCATGTGGTCTTTCCAGCGTTGTTTTAACCACGGAGACACGGAGGCACGGAGAAGATTCTTACTGCAGAGGACGCGGAGCAAAACAGATTCAGTTCTCTGCGTCCCTCTGCGTCCTCTGCGGTGAAAAGAATCTCTCTGTCCTCTCCGTGCCTCCGTGTCTCCGTGGTGAATTTCAGCCTCTAGTGCGTCATGGCGTAGAAGACGATGTTGATGCCCATGGGGTACGACTTCTTTTCGGCGAACTCCTTGAAGTACCACTCGTCTTCCCCTTCGCGCTCCCAACCGTCTCCCAGGTCGGTGTTGTGGCAGACGAGCACCATGATGCGGCCTTTGTCGTCGTGGATCGCTTTGTAGTGCGGCGTTTGGGCGTCGTGGCGTTCCCAGGTGATGCCGGTGCCGCGGAGCCCTTGGGCATGGTGGATGCTCGGCACCTGCGGCTTTTCCTCGAGGTCGTAGACGCAGTGGAAGATTTCGTGCTCGAGCGGCAACTCCTCCGCTTCGCGGTCGGGGAAGACGCGTTTGAGTTGCTCGCGGAAGTTCTCCCATTCGTCCTCGCCCCAAAAGTCGTCGACCATCAGGAAGCCGCCTTGCTGACAATACTTCCGCAGCGCCAGGACTTCGGCCTCTTCGAAGTACAGCCCGCCCGGTTCGATCAAGTAGAGGAACGGGTAATCGAAGAGCCGCTCGTCCGTCAGTTCGAGCTTGACCGGATCGGGGTTGACCTTGAGCGACGTCAACTGTTGGAGCCGAAACGAAAAGTTAAAGTCGCTGTCCGGATAGTCGGTGGCCCAACCGCCGCCCCAGCGGCCGTATCCGCCGTAGCTGCCATAGATCACGCGCACGAACGTGAACACGTCGCGCTCGAAGCCCTTTTCGTTCTGCCACTCCGGCACGCCGGCCCGCGGCAACTCCGCCTCGCGATAACGCCCCCGACCTCGCCTGCGCTGAGCCAGCGCCGCGCTCGAAACCAGCAGCAACAACACCACGACGATCACCAGGCGGCGCGAGCGAATCATGCGGGCGGACCCTCCGTGGGTTGAGCGGGCGGATTGCTGTCGGCAGGCGGGGGAGCAGGTGCGGCGGGGGCCGGAGTAGGGGAAGGTGCGGTGGGAGTGGGTTCCGAAGTCGCGGCTGGGGGAAGGGTAGCTGCGGCGGTCGGCGAGGCATCGGTTGGCGCCGCAGCAGGGGTGGCCGGCGGCGCATCGGAACTCGGCTGCGCGGCGGGTTGAAGCTTGCGAAGCAACCGCAGCGCCGCCCGATAGCGCGGCGCCTCGGCCAGCGCGGTCAGCACGTGGCGGCGGGCCTGCTCGAGCTGCGCCTGATCAGCAACGTCGCCTTTGCTGGCTTGCGCGTGCAGCAAGGCAGCAAGCCGGTAGTTCACTTCAGCCGGATCCGCCGGATCGAACAGCAGCGTCTTTTGATACGCCCCGATGGCGCTCGCGCCGTCGCCGCCGGCTTCGGCCGCGGCCGCTAGTTGCCGCCAAGGCTCAGCCACGAGCGGATTCACCGCCAGCATCCGCTGGGCGGTCTGCGACACCAGTGGCCAATCTTGGTCTTCCGCGGCGATCGCCATCAGCCGCAGGTAGCACTCGGGGGCCGAAGCATCGCGCTCGGCCCAGCGACGCAAGACGTCGCGCTCGGCCGCCCGGTTCTTCGCGCCCCGCTCGATGGCCGCGAGCAGCGCATAGGCGTTCTCGCCGTCGTGGCAATCGGGGTAGAGCTCGATCAGCTTGGTCGCCAGCGGACGGGCGTCGTCCCAGCGCTCCGCCCGCACGTGCTTTGCAGCCAGGGCCGCCAGCGCCCAATAGCTGTTCGGGTGGTCGGCCAGCCAACGCTCGGGCGCGGGACGTTCTTCGGCCTCCCCCGGCGGCTCCGTGAAGTCGAGCCCCGGGGCAAGCTGCTCCGCCCGCTCGCGAGCAAACTTGGCGAAGTCTTCTTCCAGCCGGTTGATTTGTCCCACGTGCTGCTCGAGCGCCTCGTTCACCGACTGCCCCGCGCCCAGCCCTAGGAGCACGCGCTTCAGCCGCTCGAGGCCGTGCTTCTCGACGAGATACTCCACCGCGAGCGCCGATTCGAAGTAAGCAAACTGCAAGTCGGCCCCCGAGCCCGGCGCCAGAAACGCGGAACTAAGCTGCCCCAGCGGCGTGAACTTGCCGGAGAGAAAGCGCTGGCGATAGTCGGGGCTCATCCGCTGCCCCCAGCCTTTGCCGGTCAGGTTCTCTTCGTACACCGAAATCCCTTCGCTGAGCCAGCGCGGCAAGCGATTGCCCGTGAGCTCGAGCGTCACCACGTGGCAGAACTCATGCCAGAGCACCGATTCCCAACTCGTGAGCGAGGGGCCCTGCGCCGCGGGGCTGTTGGCCGTGATCACGCGGCCGAAGCACACGCCCAGGAATCCGGCCCCGCCGGGGAGGCCAAACGTGCGGATGGCGAAGTCCTTCTGCTGCGGAAAGATTTCGACGGTTACCTTCTCGTCGAGCTGGAAGCCGTACTTTTCACCGAGCGTGGCGCGGGCACGCGTCAGCAGGTCGAGCGCGCGGTCGCCATAGAGCTTTGCCTCACGGGCGTCCATCCGCAGCAGGAAATGCTCGTTCTCGAGCGTGGTGAACTTCGCGAGCGAATCGTGCAGCGTGTTGAGGTTGTAGGCCAGCACGTCGTAGCCGTCGACCTTGCTCACCTCCTGCGCGAGCCGCCACCCCTCGGCCTCTTGGCCGAGCCGCAGCAGATCCTGCGCAAGCTGCGACTTGGCGGGCATAAACGTGGGGTCGCGGGCAATGGCGGCGTATTGATAGGCGGCCGCCTCGCGAAACCGGTAGTGCCGCGAGAGCTTCTTGCCGATCAGGTGCTCGGGCCCCGCGTCTCCCTTCCAAAACTCCACGGCCTTGGCGCGATGCTCTTCCTCGTCCTCCGGCTTGGCCTCGAGATGATCGAGCACTGCCTGATAGGCCCAGGCCTCGGGGCAGGCCGGATTGATCGCGAGCACCTTCTCCAACCCCGCCCGCGCGGCGGGGTATTGTTCGCCGTCGAGCTGATTGTCGACGAGCATCAAGAGCGCCGGCACATGCTTGGGATTAGCCTCGAGCGTCTTCATGATCTCGGCGGCGGTTTGCTCCCAATCGCTCTCGGCGAACGCCCGCGCGAGACCATAGTGCAGTTCGGGATCGTCGGGATTCTTGGCCAGTCCCTCGCGAAACGCCTTGGCGGCCACCTGGCCATCCTGCTTGTCGAGCGCCAGCTCGCCGACGGCCAGATACGTTTCGCGCAGGCGAGGGTTGAGCTGCTTCGCGCGATCGTAAAGGGCTTCGAGCACTCGCCGCGGCTCGCCCCCCATGCGCAAGGCCGCTTGGCCGAGCGCCACCAGGTTCGTCGCGTCGGTATAGCTCCAGGGCTGCTCGTTCACGCGTTCGTCGATCTGCTCGAGCATCGCGCGGGCACGCTCGCGGTCGCCGCGGCGGCGAAAAAGATCGTGTGCGAGCACGCGCAAGCGAATGCTGCCGGGATGCTCGTCAAGGGCCGACTCGAGGGCTTCGAGCGCCTCTTCCTGCTGGCCGACGGCCAGGCGGGCTTCGATGAGCAGCAGCGGATAGTCGGCGTCAGGCTGGCCGTCGTCGATCGCCGCCTGGGCGGCGGTGGCCGCGTCGTCGTACTGCCCGGCCAAGAGCTGCTTGCGCATCTCGCCGATCGACTGAGCGGCCGCAGGCGCCCCCGGGAGCAATCCGAGGAGAAGAATAGCCCAGAGCGCCCCCCAGGCAGGCATGGTCCGAGACGTCGAGCGGACCGGGCGACTCGTGCCCGAGCGCCGCTCGTTGCCGCAGATCATCATGCGACCTCCTTGCGCGGCCCGGAACAGGCCGTGGCCGCGCGGAATGGGGCGTTGCCATGGAGCCCTCGGCAACGGCGCCGCGCCTTCGTTCCTGGCCGCGGACCGTGCCGTATGAGCTTCTGCCATCTTAGTCGTGGGTTCGTGCCTTGGGCAACCGAAAGTGTTCATTCGCCACGATGTTATCGTGACGGTTTCGGCCCGTTTACCGCCGCCGCGAGCTATCGCGGAACTTCACAGCCTGATCGGGGTTTAGCCCACGGGGTCCGGTCTCGATCTTTGCCCAGCATCCTTTCAAGGGAGTTGTCCGCGATGCGCTTATTTGGCGCCCTGGCTGTGTTCTTCCGCGTCTCGAACACTCATTGCGTGAGATGCTGCGCGCTGGCGCTGGGCGCGGGGCTTTGCGCCTTGGCCCAGGCGGCCGATTGGCCGCAGTTTCGCGGGCCGAACGCGAGCGGTCTGGCTGACGCCGCGCCCTTGGCCACCGAATGGGACAAGGAGCGGAATGTCGCCTGGAAGGTGGCCGTGCCGGGGGTCGGCTGGTCGTCTCCCATCGTGCTGGGCGACAAGCTGTTTCTCACCACGGCGGTAACCGAGAACCAGCAGAAGCCTTCGGCCGGCGGCGGTGGCTTCGGCGGCGGGCGGGGCGAGCGCCGCAGACCCGAGGAGCCTGAGGGTGAAGCCCGCGGACCACGGCGCGGCCGTCCGGAAGGGGGGCCGGGTGGGGATCAGGCCGAAGGACCACGGCGACGCGGCGGAGGGGGCGGCGGCTTCGGTCGCCGTGGCGGCGGCGCCCCGCCCGATGCGCTCTACCGCTGGGAGGTGCTGTGCCTGGATCGCAAGACGGGCGACGTGCTGTGGACGCAAACGGCGGTCGAAAAGAAGCCCTCGATCCCGACGCACCGCACCAACACCTACGCCTCGGAAACCCCGGTGACCGACGGCGAGCGGCTCTACGCCTACTTCGGCATGACCGGGCTCTATTGTTACGATCTGGCCGGCAAGCTCCTGTGGAGCAAAGACCTGGGCACGTTTCCCATGGTCAGCGATTGGGGCACCGGCAGCTCGCCGGTGTTGCACGGCGACTTGCTCTTCGTCCAGTGCGACAACGAGCAAGAATCGTTTCTGGTCGCCTTTGACAAGCGGACGGGCGACGAGAAATGGCGGGCGAAGCGCGACGAGCGCTCGAGTTGGAGCACGCCCTACCTGTGGAAGAACAAGCTCCGCACCGAACTCGTGACCGGCGGGCAAGTGGTGCGTTCCTACGACCCGTCCACGGGCAAAGTGCTCTGGGAGATGTCGGGCCTGAACGGCCGCTGCTCCGCCACGCCGGTCGGCAACGACGAGATGGTCTACTTCGGCACGGGCGGCGGCATGGGCACGGGGCCGCTCGTGGCCCTCAAGGCCGGAGCGAGCGGAACGCTCGAGCTTGAGGGCGACGACGACCAGAGCAAGCAGTTTATCGCCTGGAGCGCCCCGCGCGGCGGACCGCCGATGGCCTCGCCGCTCCTGTACCAAGGCTTCCTCTACGTGCTCGACCAGCGCGGCGGCCTGCTCACCTGCTACGACGCTGCGACCGGTAAAGAGGCCTATCGCCAGCGCGTGCCCGACGCTCAGGGCTTTACGTCCTCTCCCTGGGCGGCCGACGGCAAGATCTACTGCCTCGACGGCAACGGGCAGACCTTCGTGGTCGCCGCCGGCCCCGAGTTCAAGCTGCTGGCCCACAATCCGCTCGACGCCATGTGCTGGGCCTCGCCGGCGATGGCGGATGGGGCGCTGTACTTGCGGACCGTGGATGACCTGTACTGCATCCGGCCGTAACAGGCCGAGTTGCAGGTTGCGCGGCTTGGCGCGGTAGAATGCGGAGGTCATCGCCCCGCATCGGCATCGATTCCATGACTAGGCCGGCCCCCATTTCCCTGAATTACCAGCAGCCACCAGAATCGCAGACGCAGAACGAGGCTCGCTCGATCGTCGCCCGCGATCAGTTCTCGCTCAGGGCTCTGCTGTGCTGGGTGACTCTGCTCGGCCTGGGGTTCGGCCTTGTACGGCTGCATCCTGGTTTTGCGCTGCTCGTTTACTTCGGCGGCAGCGCGAGCGTGCTTTACGGATCGCTTGGGGTGATGACACTCGGTGATCCAACGCCCGTTTTTCGGCAGCCCCGAGCACGCACTCTCGGTAAATGCGCCATCGTGGTGTTCTTTGCGCACCTGTTGGCCATCGGACTCGGTATTGCAATTGCGTCGTCGGCCCCAGCCCTTGCGTTTGCGATCGCCATCCTCGTGCTGTTGCTCGCCTCCGTTGGACTGGTCTCGCTCTTCTTTGCTTGCGATCTCCACTTTGCGCTTCTGGTGGTGATGGGCGTCTACGCTCCCGCGCTCATCGTTCTATCCCTGGCGTGCATGTCGCTGGCCGAAGCATTCGTCCACTCGTAGGAGCAGAATCCTCGGCGCGAACTTAGATGCTCGTGTGATTGGCCGGACTGAAGGAGCGCTATTCGCTCACGCCTTGATCAGCCACACCTCGGCCACCTGGCAGCCGCGGCCGTTGTCGCCTAAGCCGGGCTCGCGCCGCCACTGGAGTTCGAGTTCCCCCGCTTTCGTGCTTTCCTGCGGAATCGCAAATTCGACCGGCGCCACAGGGGCCGGCTTGGTGATGAAAGGATGGACTTCGCGTCCGTCGCCCGTGTCGAGGCGGATCTTCTTGGCCGGGCCATCGCCGGCATAAACGACGCGGACCTTGTAGCGGGCGGCCGGATCGAGCCCGGTGTATCGCAGGACGAGGGGCTTATCGTTCAGCGATTCCGCATGATCGAGCCACGACGTCCGCCAGGCCGTGGCGCCTTCGCGACCGGTTTCGGGCCCAGCGAAGCCAGCGTGGGGCGAAACCAAAAAGGCCGGGTCACGCTCGAACGGCTCGCCGGCCACGAGGTGAGGCTGCGACGACGCGTTGCCCAAATCGTCGTAGAAGCCGCCCGGCCCGGGGTTGGTCCAATCGACGATTGCGCGGATCTTATCGCGCCGGGCAGCCTCGTCGGAGAGCTTGTGGACCGCCGCAAGCTGCTGCCGCAACCAGCGAGCGTCGTTGAGCGGATAATCGACCGTGTCGAGCGTCGCCCCGCGTCCCACGCCGATCGCCTTGTGCCGGGCAACGCTGAGTTGCATGCCGATGCTGTTGTGGAGGGCGTCGGCCAATTGCACGACCTTGGCCTTCAGGTCCGCCGCCGGCTTTGCGGCTTCTCCTGCAGCCAGGATCGCCTCGGCCTGTTTCGCGGCCTCGAGTGCGCCGAGCCCGTCTGCTTGCCGCAGCTTGTCGAGGGCTTGCCGTTCGACCTCCGTCTCGTGCAGCAATCGCTGGCGGACGTAGGCGTCGTAGTAAGCGCGGTACAAGGCCTGTTGAAACCGCCAATTGGCCAACACGGCGGGCGTCGCGCGGCGTTCCGAGTCTTGGAACTGAGCCAGCGTGGTGTCGACGCTCGTGTTCGTGAGCAGCGGCCCTTGCCAGCGTGATCTTGCGGCGGAAAGAGATCGCGATAGGCGTCGCCTGAAATAGCCGGCTGCTAGTCGCCAAGATGTCGACCGGCATGCCGGGGGCTCATGACGGTGCAAAGGCCGCTCGAGCTGCCTGGCTTGACGTCGTCGTTGCAGCCCGGAGTAGGTCAGGAAGTAGATAATTGCGGCTGCAACATCGGAAGATCGCCGCTTGCCTCCAGCCACGCCGGTTGATGCACTCGCGCCGCGCAATCAGGCCGCTTGGTCCACATGGCCCACGTAGAGCACGGGCGTTTGGCACCCTGGCGGCTTGGGCCGGATATCGGGATAGTGGCGGATCGGATATTTCTTGGGCACCGCCGCCCGCAACTCCGGCAAGCTCACGCGCACCTGCGGGCCGAAGACCACGCCGGTGAGCCAAGCTGGTTCGTCTCGCTTGAGAATCTCGAGGAATTCCTCGAGCCACGCTTGGCTGAAGCCTTGCGGAGATACCCACATTTCGGCCTGCGGATGACTGCGGTGCAGCACCTTGGACTGCTTCTCGAGCAGCACGAGCAGATGCTTCGGTTGCGTATGCCCTGGATCGCCGCCTGGCACGAACACGGCGTCGACACGCGGCAGTTGGCGAAACACGGCGTCCCACTCGACGAGCGCCGCCTCGACCGTGGCCGGATCGCCGTAATCGGCGTCCATCGCCGGGAACCAGAGCCACACGTCGAGGTCGTAGTCGTCGGCCAACCGCGACATGCCGATCATCATTTCCAGCGGCGGCCGGGGAAAGTGCGGGCTGTCGGCGTCGTCATCAGTGCGCGGCGGCAGCAGTTCGATCGCGTTCGTGCCGAAGACGATCAGGTCACGGTAATACTGTTCCCAGCGGTCGAGATCCCAGGCGTCGTACGAATTCGTCTTCGGACGATAGCCCAACTGATGGCCGCGCAGCGGATACTTGGGCGCCGTGGCGATCTGCAGGTCGGCGGCCAGCTTGAGCTTGCCGGGCGCCATATGCAGCACCCGCAACAAGCCTCCCACGCCAAACAGCACGCCGCGAACATCAGCGCCGCGCACGAAAACCGCCGGTCCGCGTTCATCGCTCAACACCGAGAGCGCGTAGCCTTCCGCCCCTGGTGGCTGCGGGCTCTTGCCGAGCGCCTCGGCAAACCGGCCGGCAAGCGCCGGAGAATTCGCTACCTGTCCCACCGCGATCACCGAACGATTCCCGCCGGGCCAGGTTTCGACCACCGGCAGCTCGAGCTGCGTCCGCTTTTGGATTTCGCTCACGAGCATCTCGACCGCCTTGAGTTCCGGCCCCTTGAGGCCCGGCGGCGTCAGCACCACCGCCTTGGATAGGTCGACGGTCTGCGCCTCGGCCCCGCTCGCCATGCGCGGACCGAACAGAGACAACGCAATCAGCAGCAAAGCGCAGCAGCGCATAGGTAGAAACCGCCAGGGAGGGGTGGTGAGCGGAGGGGCTGGGAGGGAATCGCCTGGGAACTCGCGTCGATTGTCGACCGCGGCGGCCGCCAGAGCAAGTTGCCAGGGCGAGCTTCGGTCGGGTGCCTGGGGTCGAGCGAAGCGAGCCCCCAGAAACCACGGTGATTTGGCAACCAGCGATGACTGAAAGGTTGCCGTGCTGGGGGCTCGCCTAGCGGCTCGACCCCAGCCACCCGAGCAGCTCGCCCCCCAGCCACCCCGTCCTTTTCCGTCCCTCCCTTGCCCGGTACCATAGCAGTCAGCTTCACGTTGTTCGCACGGCGAGGTTTGGCCGCCGTTTGCCCTCAGTTCTCGAGCAGGATCGCCCTCTGATGACCCAGATCGAACGTGCCCGCGCCGGCGAAATCACCCCCGAGATGGAATTCGTGGCCCGCCGCGAAGACCTGGCCCCCGAGCTGATTCGCGACGAGGTGGCCCGCGGCCGGATGGTGATTCCCGCCAACAAGGTGCATGCCGCCGGTCGTCTCGAGCCGATGTGCATCGGCGTTGCCGCGCGGACCAAGATCAACGCCAACATCGGCAACTCGGCCGTCACGAGCGACCAGCAGACCGAGCTCGAGAAGCTCCACATGTCGGTCCACTTCGGCGCCGACACGGTCATGGATCTCTCAACCGGCAAGAACATCGACGGCATTCGCCAGGCCATCATCGCCGCGAGCCCCGTCCCCATCGGCACCGTGCCGATCTACCAGATGCTCGAGGAGTTGGGCGGCAACATCGAGGACATGCGCCCCCAGCACTTCCTCGACATGGTCGAGCACCAGGCCAAGCAAGGCGTCGACTACATGACGGTCCACGCCGGCGTGCTGCTCGAGCACCTGGGCCTGACCATGAACCGCGTGACGGGCATCGTCAGCCGCGGCGGCTCGCTGATCGCCAAGTGGATGATGGCCCACCGGCAGCAGAACCCGCTCTACACCCACTTCGAGGACTTGTGCGACATCATGCACGAGTACGACGTGACCTGGAGCCTGGGCGACGGCCTGCGCCCCGGCAGCATTGCCGACGCCAGCGACGCGGCCCAATTCGCCGAGCTCGACGTGCTGGGCGAACTCACCCAGCGCGGCTGGAAGAAGAACACGCAGGTCATGGTCGAAGGCCCGGGCCACGTGCCGATGGACCAGATCGACATGAACGTGAAGCGGCAGATGCAGGTCTGCAACGAAGCGCCCTTCTACGTGCTCGGCCCGCTCGTGACCGACATCGCCCCCGGCTACGATCACATCACGAGCGCGATCGGCGCAGCCTTGGCCGGCTGGAGCGGCGCAGCGATGCTCTGCTACGTGACGCCGAAGGAGCACTTGGGCCTGCCTGAGCCCGACGACGTGAAGCAGGGCGTGATCGCCTACAAGATCGCTGCCCACGCGGCCGACCTGGCCCGCGGCCGCAAAGGCGCCCGCGACCGCGACGACGCGCTCAGCCGCGCCCGCTTCGCCTTCGACTGGAACGAGCAATTCCGCCTATCGCTCGACCCGGAGACGGCCCGCCGGATGCACGACGAAACCTTGCCGCAAGACACCTTCAAGAGCGCCCACTTCTGCAGCATGTGCGGCCCGAAGTACTGCTCGATGAAAATCACCGAGGAGATCCGGGCCATGGCGAAGGAGAAGAATGGGCAGCGCGAGGTGGTGGAGTTGAGTGGGCAGAGCAATTGATCTGGTCGCAGCCCCGGAGGGGCGGTCAGATGTTAGCCAGGGGCGCAAGCCCCGGGGAACTCAGCGGACAATGAAAAAGCCCTGGAAGGGCGACAGGGAGCGGCACGACGCGCCGTTCTGTCGCCCTTCCAGGGCTTGATTCCTCACGGGGCTGGGTCCAGGGGCTTACGCCCCTGGCTAACATCTAGCGCCCCTGCGGGGCTAGATGCGCGGCTCGTCGTTTACTCCACTTCCAGCCCGATCAAGTACTGATCCAAGGCTTGCCGTTTCGCCGTCTCATCGGCTTGCAGCTTGGCGATTTCGCTGCGGAGCTTTTCGACCTGGTCTTCTTGTTCGCCGAACTTCTTCACGTAGCGGCGGTAAAGATCAGTGTCGCGGCCGAGTTGGGCCATGTTTTGGCGGATGCGTTCCTGCTCTTGGCTGATCACCTGGATCTGCTGCTCGAGCTGGCCGCGGTGGCTGGCGATCTGCTGGATCTCGGCCTTCCGGCGGACGACCTCTTGCAGGGCGGCCTTGACCTTGGGGCTGACCTGCGGGGCGTTGATGTAGAAGAAGAGCGTGGGATCGTCGAAGTTCGTGATCGCGAACTCCTGGTGGATCGTCCGCTTCTCGTCGATCACCAGTTCCGCCGGCTTGCCGGGCTCGGCCTTCACCGCGAAGCGATACTGATCGCGGGTCTTTTCCTTCGGCTCCTTCGGCGCCACCAGCGTCCAGTTGGCGTCGTAGGGGTACTCGATCAATAGCTCGCGCGGCGTCTTGGCCGAGTTCTTGACGACGTACTTCTGCTGCCGCGTTTGATCGTGCTGCGTGCGGAGCGTGCCTTTGTAGATGCTCGCGGTGCGGAGGTTTTCAGGCTCGGTTTTGCTCTCGGGGGCGACCTCCACGTCGAGGTCGAGGGCATAACTCACCAGGCGTTCGGTGCCAGGCTGCAGGTCTTCGATCTTGGCGTCGCCGGCGTAGGCGCCGCCGTCGAAGACGGTGATTGGGCCCTGCATCAGATGCAGGTCGGTCGTGTTCTTGAGCCGCAGGCCGTTGAGCGGGTGCTTGGCTTGCACGCCTTGGTTGTAGATCGAGAGCTTCTCGGCCTCGACCGATTCGTTCACGATCGGCAGCATGGCCGATTGCTGCCGCGGCAGGTCGACCGGCGTGGCGATGGCGTATTGGAAGAGCTCGCCGACGTTGTCGGCTTGGGCCACCGAAGGGGCGGCCATGCCCCGGCCCAGCATCATGCCCCCCGCGCCCCCCATCGGCGCGGCGTAGCGCGCCATGGGCTCCGCCGCGGCCATCGGCGCGGGCGCCGCGGCGTCCATCGCCACTCCCAACTCGGCTCGATTCACGGCCCCATTCGTGTCGGCGAAGTAGCCCTGTTTCGCCTCCGCTTGCTTGGCGAATTCCTTGTCGGCCGCTCCCATATCCTGCCCATACACCACTGGCCCGAGCGAAGCATACAGCTCCGGCTTCACCAGCGGCCGCTGCACGTAGAGAGGCTGGTAGAGGTCCATCAAGAACGAAATCGGCCGCCCGCTCACGAGCGTGAGTCCAACATCGTTCCAGTCCTCCTCAGTCGTGTTTTCGACGATCGCCCAGCCTTGCAGGAACGGCTTTTCCTTCTCGTCGAGCACCAGGCGGTAGCTCGTCTTCCAGATCGGCGATTCCTGGATGTACCCTACGCGCACCTCGCGCTCGCCATTGCCGGTGAAGTTGAGCGTCACGGTCTTCTTGTCGGTCGCATGTCCCAGCGCGAGCACAGCGAGCGCTTGCCGGAGCTCAGCGTCGAGCTTGGGATCTGCCAGCCGGATGCGCCCCACGCTCTCGAGCGCCACGCTCCGCAGCCCATCGTCGGTCAGCAGGTTGAGATACTCCTTGTCGACGACCTGATCCTTGCCGACGGCCTCCTTGCGCGTCTCGATGCCGACGATCACGCCCGTCATTGGGTTGGCGGCCTCGAGTTCGACCCGCTCGCCGCGAATCTGCCCGAGCAACTGCGCGAGCGTCGGGTTGGCCGTCAGATCGATGGCAAAGGTCTTGAGCGTCCGCGTGACCGGGTCACGCGACTGATACGTGACGGTCGAAATCTTGCCGCCCCCCAGATCCTGCAAGACCATGCTCTTGAGCAGATCATTGATGTCGTCGGCCTTGAACTTGAGCTCGAGCCGGGCGTCGCCCGTGACCTTGCCTCCGCGCTCGAAGAAGCCCATGCCGGAGTTGAACAGCACGATCTTCTCGAGCGGCACCGGGCTCTTTTCGGCAGCCGGCTGGGCCCACGCCCCCCGCGCCATGCCGAGGGCCAGCAATCCAGCAACGAACAGGCGACGTCGGCAAGTCATGGCGATCCCCAGGGAGTGGAGGTAGGGTGAGGCCCGAACGGAACGTGGGAAAACCAGCCCAGGCCGCACAAGTATAGGTCTCTGACGCCTGCCGGCGGCCGAAAGTTCCCCATCTCCTGCACCAAAAGCGGCGCCGGGCAATGCTGGCTCGCGAACCACTCACTGCCTCGGCCCCTCCACAAGAGGTGCGGCAACCCATTCGACGGCAGGCTGCGGCTCGCGCTCAGGGCCCGGTCTGAGGGGCATAAGCGGCTCGAGGCGGGCTTCCCAGACCGCCCGGCCTTGCGGCACCTTAGGCTTGAGTTGCAGGTTCAGCGTCGGCCGCCTCGAGGCACATTCCAGGCGGCCGTTCTGCTTGACCTGCCGCGCCATGTTGGCGGCGTCGCTCAGGTGGTTAGAGCAGCGAATCATTTTTCAATTCCGGTCATGACGACGCCCAGCCGATCAAGGCCAGTTGTTCCCAGTAGCGGCCGGCCGGTCCAAGTCGTGTAGACCATCAAGACAATCATAGAAGCTCCGCCGAGCAGATAAATGCCTCCGAACGTCCCCAGCAAGGCGGCGGGGATAGACCGCCAGCGAAACCTTCGGCGAACGGGTTCAGCAGGCGGAGCTTCTGGAGTCGGTTCCATAACGGCTGATCCTACCCGATCAGCGCCAGAATCGCCCGTCGGGTCGGTGGCGGCAGCGTGGGGCAGCGTTCCCCCGGGGAGTCTTTCGATCGAAGGAGGCGGCCTCTCAGGCCCTCTCCGCCGAAGCGGCGCCGACGATGCAGCAGACGTGCAGAACCAGTCCCGGCAAGATCAGGAAGAGGTAGCCGATGAAGACGGCGACGAACCACACGACGCCGCGGAGAATCTGTCCCTTGTAGAGTTGCCCCAGGCCGGGAATGAGGAAGCTCAGCAGCCCGGCCACGAGGCGGCTCCGCTGCGGCGCACCACTGGCGCGTCTGTTGAGCGTCGGCGGCGGCTCCGACGGCGGCGCCGCTGGCGCCGTTTGTTTGAGAGACTCGCCACAGTGTTCGCACTCGGTGGCGATCTCGGGGATCGTTCCTCCGCAGTACGGGCAAACCTGCGTCTCGTCGTCCACTGAACGTGGAGGCAGATCGACATCCCACGGGGCCGGTGCAGGCGGCTTGGCTGGAGCAGCAGGTTTGGCTGGAGCAGCAGGTTTGGCTGGGGCAGCCGATTTGGCTGGGGCAGCCGGTTTGGCCGGGGCAGCCGATTTGGCTGCCGGCTGCGCCGGGGCCGGAGTCGGGACAACGACAACCGTGCCGCACTGCGGGCACTTGGCTTTCTTGCCCGCCGCGTTGTCGGGGGCTTTCAAGCTCTTCTTGCAGGACTGGCAGACGACGGTGATTGGCATAGGCCCACCATTTGAAAAAGCCGACCGCGATCCATGCGGTCGGCGGAGAATCAGAGCGGCCAATCCATGATGAGCCCGTAGAATACCTGCCGCCCAAGAGCGAGTCCAGAACCGGCAGCGCGGGGTGCAATCGGCCCTGGGCTGACTGTCCACGCCAGTGTGGCCCGCCGGATCGACTACCGTTTACCTCTGCGCGGGCGGAGCCCAAAGAGCAGCCCAGAGTGCGAACCAGAACGCTGCCCAAGCAAAGGCCGCCAGGCCGAAGCCCCAATAGCGCCACAGCGCCCGAGCCCCTTCGTCCGTCAGCAGGCTTGGCTGGTAGATCAGCCAAATGCTAAAGGGGACTCCTGGTTTGCGACACCTGATCAAGCGAAACCAGTTCACGACATCGAGCCCGTACAGGACGGCAAAGACCACGGCCGCAAAGGAGAGCGCAATCGTTTCTATCATGGAGCTGCCTTCAAGATTTGGGCCCGTCCGCCGCGGCCATTCTATCGTGGAAACCGGAACCCATGCTCGGGGCCAGTTCGTACGACTTGAACTTCTCGCGGATACGACTGCCGCCGCCGACGAACTCAACGCAGGCCCGCCTCAGTCGCCCGCCGGCGTCTCGCATTTTGTCAAACAGTGGCACGCGCCGCGGCCAGGGTTTAGAGTAGTTCGAGGCCACGGCAAATCTCGTCTGCGGATCTGCACAAGGCTTCCGTCTCCGCCGTTCGCGCGAAACTGGCTGTATCAAATGCCCCCCCTGCTTAGCGTATTGATTCCCGCCTACAACGAGCAGGCCACTCTCGGCGAGTTGCTGCGCCGCGTAAGCGCCGCGCCGTATGAAAAACAGATCATCGTGGTCGACGATGCCTCGACCGACGCGACGCCGGACATACTGCCCGCTTGGAAGGATCGCTGCCATGTCCTTCGGCATCCGCAGAACCGCGGCAAGGGGGCGGCGATCCGCACCGGGTTGGCCGCCGCTGCGGGCAGGTACACCATCGTCCAAGATGCCGATCTCGAATACGACCCGGGCGACTACCCCAAGCTGATCGAGCCGCTCTTGGCGGGCAAGGCCGATGTCGTGTACGGCTCGCGGTACCTGCGCGTGGGGCCCACGAAGCAGACCGAGATAGCGCGCGGCGGGAGTGAGGAGCAGAGCGAGCAGCGCAGGTTGGTCCGCACAGCGGACCCTACCAGAGCGCCGGCCTTGGCCAATCGGCTGGGGGTGCTGGGACTGAATTTCGCCGTCTGGGCACTGTACGGCGCGCGACTGACGGACGAGGCGACCTGCTACAAGGCTTTCCCCACCGACTTGCTGCGCGGCATGGAGCTCGCGTGCGAGCGGTTCGAATTCTGCCCTGAGGCGACCGCCAAGACACTCCGCATGGGCCTGCGGATCCTCGAGGTCCCCATCAACTACTCTGCCCGCACCGCGGCCGAAGGCAAGAAGATTCGCTTGCGCGACGGGGTCGAGGCGTTGCGCACCCTGTGGCGCTTTCGAAAATGGCAGCCCCCCGTGCGCCCGGCTCAGCCTTCACCGCACTTTCAGCCAGGGCGCGGCGCCTCGGTCGACGCTTAACTCGGTCGACGCTTAACGCCGCCGGCTGCGCGTCGCCAGCAGGGCCGCAAGGGCCAACCCCGCCAAGACGGCCGTGCTCGGCTCGGGCGTGGGGCTCGGTTGAGCGTGGACCGCGCTCTCGCCGAACGAGTCTTTGAGCAGCCCAAAGTCGGCCATGTCAACCATGCCGTCGCCGTTCAGATCGCCGTCTTCCCAAGTGCCCGGCTGGCCGTTGTTCAGCTTGAGAATGCCGAAATCCCAGAGGTCGACCTTTCCATCCATATTCACGTCGCCGCGGAGGAAGTTGCCCACGGTGATCTGCCCGCCGATCAGTTCATCGACGGGAATGGCCTGACCGAGTTGATTGGCCAAGTTAGTGAGCGCCGGGTTGAGGTCGACGTCGAACGTCCCTTTGGCGCCGGGGGCCAGGCGGAACCGAGCCCGCAACAAGCCGGCGTTGTCACTCAGGGTGGCCGGCGAGAACTCGACCACGGTCAGTTGATTGCCGGGCGTGCCGATGACCGTTGGGCCCAAGCCGGGAATAATCGGCGGGTGGGCGCCCGAAGTGGCAGAGGCCCCCGAAAATACGGCGTCGACTCCTTTGGGCGTGATGTCGAGGCCGAGTTCGTAGGCCGCGATATTCGCCTGGCTGGGCTGCACGTCGGCGACGTACACGTCAAGCGAGCCGTCGATGTATTTGTCGGGGCTGAAGCCCATCGAGACGCTTGTGACCTTGAGGGTCACCGCGCGGACCGGAGTCGCCAGCAGCGCGGCCGCGGCCAAGGCGATCAAGAACTTCGAGATCCGTACGTGCCAGCTACCCTGCGACATCGCCCGCCTCGCTCTCAACAGTTGGTGTGTCAGCGCGTGGAGATCAGGGGACACGGCGATCGCATCCCCGATCGTTCTATGCCGGCTGCATAGTATGGGGGAATGGCGGGCAGTTTACCAGAGGGGTTCGGCGAGGGATGCGTTCCCGGCCAGCGGCGAGGATGCACAGGCCCGAAGCCTGTGCCACTTCCCGTCTCCGTAGAGATAGGCTTCGAGCCTACTCGTGCCGCAGAGCTTCGATCGGGTCCATGCGGGCTGCCCGCTGGGCAGGATAGAGCCCGAAGACGATGCCTTCCAGGAGCGAAATCGAGAACGCGACAATGATCGACCACCAGGCCACGCGCGGCTCGAGCTGCTGAATGTTCGACGGCAGCGACTTCATGAGATCGGGGACGAGCGCCATCATGGCCGCCCGCACGCCGGCCACGGCCGGTTGGCACAAGAATCCCAGGAGAATGCCCAGCAACCCGCCGGTTGCCGAGAGCACCACCGTTTCGCTCAAGAACTGCTGGATGATGTCGCGCTGCTTGGCCCCCAAGGCGCGGCGGATGCCAATCTCACGGGTCCGCTCGCTCACGGTGGCCAGCATGATGTTCATGATGCCGATGCCGCCCACCAGCAGCGCGATGCCGGCGATCAGCACCAAGAGCACGTTGAACATGATCTGCGTCACGCGGGCCTGGCGGAGCAGCTCCTTGGGCACGATCACCGAATAGTCGGGCACCTTATGGTACTTGGCCAGGAGCGCCCCGATGATGTCGGCCGTTTCGTCGACCTCGTCGAGGCTGCCGACCGTGACGGTCACCTGGCTGAGCTGCACGATCTCCCCCTCGCGGCTGCCGCTGCGGGCGGTGACCACCTGGTCGCCGATCCGCTGCCGCAGCGTGGTGATGGGGATGTAGATGTCGAGGTTGAAATCCTGGCCCGAAAAGCTGCCGCCGACGTTGCCCGAAGCTTCACGGCGATCGGTCTGACCGATGATGACGTAGAAGTCGCGCTCGATCTGGATCGTGCGGCCGACGGGGTTTTCGTAGGGAAAGAGGGCGCGGGCCGTGTCGTCGCCGATCACGCACACATTGTCGCTGTTTTCGAGATCGCGGTCCTCCAGAAACCGGCCCCGGTAGATGTCGAGGTTGTTCATCTCCAAATACTCGGGCGTGCAGCCCACGAGCCGCGAATCGGAGATGCGGTCCTGGAAGCGGGCCTCCTTGCGGATTTCGCGGAGCGGCGTTGCCTTGCGGACCGTAGGCACCGTTTCGGTGATCCGCCGATAGTCGTCGCGCGTGAGGCCGTATTCGAGGAAGAAGCCGCCGCCGGCCCGCGAGGAGTCGTTGGGAGGCTTGATGCTGCGGATGATGATGTTAGTCGCGCCCAACTCTTTAATCTGCTGCTGGGCCTGGTAGCTCACCCCTTCGCCCATGGCCACCAGCCAGATCACGGCCGTGACGCCGATCAGAATGCCGAGCACCGCCAGACCCGAACGGAGCTTGTGCAGCATCAGGCTCTTGACGCCGAGCCGGAGCGTTTGCCAGAGCTTGGAGCGAAACAGCAGTTCCACGCGGAGAGGCCTACGGGCGAACGACGAAGTCGGGGTAGGAGAATTCGGGCCGAGCGTGTTGGCTAGTTGCCGCCAGGGGGCGGGCCGCCCCCGCCGGGACCACCTGGTCCTCCGGGGCCGCCGCCTCCCTGCTGCATCTTGCGCATGGCGGCCATGGCGGCCGACATTTCGCTGGCGTCGGCAAAGCCGTCGCCGTTCTTGTCGAGGTTGTCGAAGAAGGCCTTCATCGGCTCAGGGGCTTCGTCCTTGCTCAGCTTGCCGTCTTTGTCCGCGTCGAGGGCGCGCCAGTCGCCCATCGGGCCGCCGCGGCGGCCGCCCCCGCCCTTGCCTTCGCCGGGAGCGCCACCGGCGCCCGCGCCCGGACCAGCTCCCGTCGCCGGGCCGCCGGCCGGGCCTTCGGGGCCTTTGCCTTCGGGACCTTTCGCTTCCGGTCCCTTCGAAAGTCCAGGCACGGTCGGGCCCGCGGGGACTTCAGCCGTTTTCTCGCCGGCTTTGTCACCCGGCGCCTGGCCCTCGGCGGCCTTCTCACCCTTGCCGTCTCCTTCCGGCCGCAGTTCGGCCTCGAAGACGCGCGGGTTGAGCAACACCTCGTCGCCATCGACCAAGCCGTCTTTGATTTCGATCTTCGTAGTGTTCGAAGCGCCGATCACCACTTCCACCGGCTTGGGCACGCCGCCCCGCCGCACCCAGCAGTAAAACTTGCCGCCGCGTTCCACGACCGCAATCACCGGCACGGCGATCACGTTCTTGAGGTTGGCGACCTCGATCTCCACTTCGGCGGTCATGCCTGGCTTGAGCCCGGCGTGCTGACCTTCGATCCGCACGATCGCGGCGTATTCCTTGACGTTCGAGCCGAACCACGAGCCGGCTTCGGGCTGGTTGGCTACGCTGGTCACCTCGCCATGAAACTCACGGTCCTGGATCTTGATCTTGGCCGGCATGCCCGGCTTGAGCAGATCGACCTTGGACTCGTGCACGACCACCTTGACCTGCATCTTGCTCAGATCGGGCAGCCGCACCAGGGTTTGCCGTTCGCGCACCGTGGCGCCTTCTTCGACCTGGGCGCTTTGCTGTCCGCCGCGCGGGCCGCGTCCCATGTCGTTGGCGAAGACCACCATGCCGTCGGCCGGCGCGCGAATGACGGAGTTCGCGACCTGCGCCTCGAGCCGTTTGAGCTTCGACTCCTCGAGGGTCAACGAGGCGAGTTCCGAACGCATCTTGGCTTCGGCGGTGGCTTCCTTGCTGGTCAGATCTTCCAGCGTCTTCGCGCGCGTGAATTTTTCGAGCACTTCGACCGCCATTTCCGCGGCGTCGAGATCGAGTTGGGCTCGCTGCACGGCGAATTCCTGCGACTCGCGCTGGAGCGCCGTCACGTAGCCCTTACGCGCGAGGCGGATCGTGTGGTCGAGGGTGTTCTTGGAGCTGTTCATGTTCTCCTGCGCGACGGTCACCGCGGCCTGCAGGGTTTTCAGCTCCTTGAGATACGTTCCTTCGCTGTATTCCTGCACCGCGATCTTGGCGGCCGAATGCTCCTTTTCGGCCTGGATGCGGGCAGCCTGGGCCTTCTCGAAGGCGATCTTCTGGGTGTTGACCTGGTCCTCGATCGTCGCGGCGTCGAGGCGGATGATTTCGTCCCCCTTCTTCACGGTCGAGCCGTCGGGCACGATCCACAGGATCGTGCTGCCGCCCAGCACCTGGCACTTCACGTCGACGTTGGCGGCGCTCTCCAGGTTGCCGTCTTCGGTCACCGTGACCAGCAGCATGCCGTGGACGACTGGATAGACCGCCTGCTGCTTGTCGAGGATCGCCGCGTTGCGATTCAGCAGTTGCGACGAGGCGGCAGCCAGCACCGCCAGGCTGCTGAGCACCACGCCCCCCACGACGAATAGCTTCCGACGCACGCTCTTCTTTCGCGGCGCCGGGCGAGCCGTCCCAGGATCGGTCCGCAGAGCGGGGTTCGGAGAGGCGACAGGTTCAGTCGTCGTGGCCATGAAAAGGCTCGGGAAGGAGAGAGGCGAGGCCGCAGGAGGGCGGTTGGGACAGGCAGGACCCCTGGACGGATAGTCGCGAAACGGCGCATCTTCCCGCCGACTCGCGTTTCTTTTGCCTACGAATTAAACCGTCGCGCGGAGCGCTAAGTTTCGCAAAGCAGGGAAAAGCGCTTGACCGGCGGCCTGTGCCCGCTCGACTGACCAACCTTTCCCGCAGTCATTCTCGCCTGCGCAATCGGAACAGTCAATTCCGACAAGCACTTAGGGAAGGCTGCGCCGGCTGAAGGATGCCGGGGATCGCGCAAATCCTTAGAAACGGGCCCCTCCGCCCAAGGATCGGCCGCGTCCCGGTGTGTTCCGCGTGCGGTCTTACCGCGCGCCGGTGGACTTGCCGGTCAGCCACGACCAGCCGCGAGAAAAGGAGTTGCCGCTCGCTGGCCCGGCCATCGGCTGGTCTTGGGCCGCGTCAACCGGAGGCGCCGAGTCGGTGGGCGGGGCGGCGGCCGGCTCGGAGATGCTGGCAGGCGGTTCGGCGGGCGCGTCGTCCGAACCCACCGGTGGCGGCAACGTCCCCTCGGCCGCCTCCGGCGAGGCGTTTGCCATGGGGGCCGTGGTGGGAGTGGCCTGCTCCGGCGCGGGCGTCTGCGGCAATTGCTCGTAGTCGGCCGTCACGCCGGCCTGGTTCAGCCACTCGAGCGGCACCGCCGGCGGAATGGCGCAGTCGATGTCGCCGCACATCCAATCCGCCGCCACGATCGGCTGATCGATCCACAGGCCGCGCTCGTCGAGCTGCATGATGCCCAGGTCGCGGGCGAGGGTCATCCGCGCGGCGTAGTAATTGAGCCACACGCTCATGAAGTTGTCCTGCGTGTCGCGCAGATCTTGCAAGGCCCGCAGCAAGTCGAGCGCGGCCGTGGGGCCGAGCTGCTGGGCGGCCTGCCCTGGCTGGGCCGGCGGGGGCGGTTCGTTGAGCACTTCGCGCGTCTGATCGACGCGGCGCACGGCGATGACCACGGCCCGCCGCTGAATCTCGAGATTGGTGCGCAACTGATCGAGATTGCGGAGCGTGGCCCGCAGCGAGCGGTACACGCCGTCTTGGTACTGAATGAGCGTGCGGCGGTCTTGCTGATAGCTGATCAGCACCGACCGATAGTTGTTGCGTTCGAGCAGCCGCGTGAAAGGAGCGTCGAACTGCACGCCGACGCTCATGTCGCCGTTGGGGGCGCGGAATTTGACGGGGTTGTCCCCCACGGTATGAATATCGCCGCTAAAGGTGACGTTCAGGTTCGACAGCAAGGCGTTGGCGTTGAACGTGATCAACCGCCAAGAGTCGACCAGGGCCGCCCTGTTGTTCATCCAGTCCAAGCGGTTGCAGCGGGCAATCTGAATCGCTTCCTCAGGGGTCAGGCGAACAGGATCGACATACACGCTTTCCAACCGGGCGCGGGCCTGAATCAGCGACAGCTCCTGGACCAGCCCGTTGAGGCCAGTCGACGCCGAGACGACGCCGTCGGCGACGGCGGCCAAGTTGTCGGGGCGCAGTTGGCTGCGCAGCGCGGCGAGCTGCTGTCCGTTTTGGGCGTAGCGCGTTTCGAGTTCGCTCAACGTCTCTTCGAGCCGCCGCTTGTCTTGCAGCAGTTGATCGCGATCGGCCGGCAGCATATTAGGCAGTCGCACGCTGATGGTCGACTCGAACTTGGCGATGTCCTCGTGCGTGAGCTTGAGCACCGGTTCGACGCGGCCGCGAACCTGTTCCAGCGTGGCAATCGCCTGCTCCAGCTCGGGAATCGGCGGATTCGCCTGCGTGCGGCCGAATTGCTCGATGAAATCGGCCAGTTCCGATTGCAGATCGGTGACCCGCGGATCGATCAGCCGAAACTGCCGAATCACGCTGTCGTCGACCTCGAGCTTGAGGTTGGGCGGCAGCCCCAAGGTGGCGGCCTTGAAGGTGTCGAGCGACGTCTGCAACTGGTTCTGCACCTGCAGGAGCAGGGCGCGTTCGGTTTCGATGCTCTGGCGGAACTGATCGACCTGGATCAAGTCGATCAGGCCCGCTTCGAAGTTGGCTTCGAGCAAGGCGAGCGTGCGCAATTGCAGGTCGAGGTTCGTCTGGCGATTGCGGATCTGCTGCATCTGCTGCTGCAGACCGATGAAGCCGCCGACCGTGCCGGCGCCGCCGCCGGCGAAGCCTTGTCCGCCGGCCTGGCCGCCGCCCCCCACGCCGCCGCCAAAGCCGCCGCGGCCGAAGCCCGTGACGTCGCCGACGCCGCCGAAGCCGCCCGAGCCGGTTCCGGTGAAGCCGGTCAGGCCCGTGCCGCCGAAGAAACCGCCGCGGCGTTGGACGGTTTCGACGCCCAAATCGCCGACCACGACGTTGGTGTAGAAGCCCTGGCGATAGCGCTCGAAGGCCCGCAAGTTGGCCAACAGGGCCCGTTCGACGATCGTAAGCTGCTCCAACACGCGCGCCTTGCCGCCGAAACGCAGGAGCGGCTGCGTCAGGTTGAAGCTGGCGATCGAGAAGGCCGAGTTGGTGTTCGGCCCCGCGAAAGTCCACACGAACGAATTGGCGAACTGCACCAGCAGTTGGCCGCCCGTAGCGAACGTGCGCTGCACGCTCAGATTGTTGTTGTCCTGCAGAATCGTTTGATCGCCGCCGGGCCGCAGCCGGCCCAGCGTCGTGAAGAACGGATTCGTATAGCCGAAGAACTGGCTGTCGAAGCGGAATCGCTCGGCGCTGACATCGAGCGCCGACAGAAACAACTGCTCGATCTGCGACCGGTAGGCCGGCGAGTTGATCTGCGCCGCGAGCACCGCGTCTTCGAGCGTGAGCTTGAGCGCGCCCTCCGGCGTGACGTCGGCGTACTCCCCCATCAGCTCGCGCCAGTTGGGGTTTTCCAGCGCGTAGTTCACGCCGTCTTTGAGCCAGTACTTGTAGCCTCGCTTGCCGTCGACCTTGCGCATGTACTCATGCGAGTAGGGGTCGTCGAGCGGCATCGGCTCGCGGTCGGGGTTCGTGGGATCGAAGTACCGCGCACGTGGATCCTGATCGATCTTGAAGCCAGGCAGCGCCCAGCGAGGATCGTTCGACTTCTCTTTGACGAGGTGGTAGACGTCGCGATCGGCTTGCAGCCGGTAGTGCTGCCGGGAGCAGCCTCCCAGCCCAGGCAGGAGAGCCATCAGGAGCATGAGCGTCAGGCCGCGGCAAAGCAGCCTGCGCTTGGCGGCGCCAAGCATCGTGTTCCCCCCAACGCATTCGGCCTTGCCGCGCTCTGCAAGCTCGTGCGCGGCAAGAACGGGTCTTCGACTCCGGCCAGCGCGCAAAACGCACCGGCCCAGGCCCGGGGTCAACGGGCCCTCAGAGGAGGTTTCGACGCCCCGAACGGATGGGCTTTAACGATAACGCGGGTCGCACCGTTCGCACGGGTCGTGAGGCGCGCGGCGGAACGGAATCGCCCCGCAAGGCGCAATCAATTGGGGAATAGCGAGTTACGACCAACCGAAGAAGCCCTCCCTCTGTGGGAGAGGGCGGGTGACGGCGCGCCGCAATCACGCGCCTAAGCAGCCCTAACTCGGCGCCCGGCTCACCTTGGCCGCTTCGCTGGCGGCGCTTCCCTTGGCCGCTTCCTGGGCATCGAACAGGCTCTTACCCCAGGGCCAAACGATCTTCTGCCCGCCGACCTCGATCTCGATCTCGCGGCGGCCGATGCGGGTGACCCTGCCGCGGACTTCGCCCAACTGGAACTCTTCGCCCTCGGACACCAAGGCCTTCTTGTTCGTGGTCCGTTCGTGCAGCCAGACCTGCTGTGGACCTTCATTGACCTGCACGATCGCCGTGACGAACGCCTGCTTCGATTGCTCGAAGCTCGGGGCGCCGGGCGCCACGTTGATCGTGAACTTGCGCGTGGCGCTCTCCGGCTTGGGCCGGCTGTCGCTCACCTTGACCTCGGCGTCGAGCTTTTGGCCTACTTGATCGGGCTTGGGCTGCCAGGTGAACTTGCCGCTCGTGGCGTCGACGCTCGCCCCTTCGGGGCCGCTCACGAGCTCGTATTTAAGGGTGTCCCCTTGGTCGGCGTCGGTCGCGGCGAGTTGCACCTCGAGCTTGGCGCCGGGGTTGGCCGTTTGCGCGGCGACTTCGGTCAGCACCGGAGGATTGTTGGCGGGCGCAAACAGATTTCGCTCGACGATCTCACGCCGATAGTCGTCGTAGCTGGCCAAGGCCAGCCGCTGCGCTTCCCCCTTGGGCAGTTCGTTGCCCTTGTTCGCCTTGGGAATCACTACGGCGTCGACCATGATCACGAAGGCAAACTGGCCGGCGTTCTGGGGTGTGAACGTGAGCTTGGTGATCTTGTGCAGGTAGCCAGGCTTGTAGAACTGGTGCAGGAACTTGGTGAGTTGCTCCAGGTTCCCGGTGGCGTTCAGCGTGTATTGAATGTGGTGATACGCTTCCAGATTCTTGCGATTCTTATCCGTCACGGAAACCAGGATCGCGTTCTGCGGTGTTACACTGGGGCCCGTGAAGCCGACGTCACGCGCTGCTTGCGAGAGCCAAAGCCGGTAGCCTTCCTTGGCCACCTCGAGATTGTCGGGCAGCGACTGAGGAACGAGCAAACGCAGCTTGCGATCGGCTTTCTTACCGTCAAAGGCGATGTCGTTTTGCTTGGCGATGTCCTTGTCGAGTTGCTCGAGCTGCGCATAGCGCGAGTTCAAGGGGCTGGTGACGAGCCCCCACGCCCAGCGGCCTACGAAGACCAGGGCCAGGCAGCCAACGATGATGGCCAACAGTCGTTCGCGTGGTTTCATGCGTTAGCTTCCCTTGGTGGGCGCGACGGCGCCCTCGGTCACAGGTTGAGCGACCGGAGCGGCCGGGGCTGTCCCCGCCGGCGCTGCATTGATCGTGGGCGTTGGCGTCGCCGAGCCTGCAGCGCTCGGTGCGGCTTCGACCGCACGGACCTCGCCCGGCGCTGCGGCGGCCGGCGGCGCGGCGGCCGCCGCCTGGGGAGTTTCCACGGCCGCGGCAACTGGCGCCTCGGCGGGAGGAGCGACTTGGGCGGGCGCCGTGCTCGCGGGCGCTGCCGCAGCCGGTTCACTCTTGGCAGGTTCAACCTTCGTATCGGCGGCCTGCGCGGGAGGCGACGCCGGGGCAGCCGCCGGCGCAGGCGTCTTGCTTTCCGTTGCGGCGGGCAGCGGCGCCGTCAGCCGCGCGAGTTGCTTTTTGGGGTCGAGCGGCTTGATCGTCAGCGTGGCCTCGTACTTGTCGGGATAGCTGGCGAAGCGGTTGTCCTTCCCCTGCTTGCCCCCCGCCACCTCGACGCCTTGGCTGCGAAGTCGGTCGCCGATTACACGAATGTCCTCGATGCTGCGGGCGAGCACGTCGATCTTCACCTGCGGCGTGCTCTTGGCCCCGGTGGTGTCGAAGACGAGCCCCGTAAACATCACCGCCTGGGGAGGCGTGGCCTGGCGCGAAATCGCCGCCAACTCGTCGATCCAGACGATGTCGGAATCCTGCCAAGTTTCCAGCGCCTTGTGCTGCAGGCGAATTTTGTCGAACTTCTCGGCCTCTTGCTTGGCGGCCGTCAGCGCGAGGCGTTTTTCCGCGATCTGCGCATCGAGGCCGGCGAGCTGCCAGTAGAAGAAGACCGCCGCTCCCGCAAAGATTACTCCGGCGGCCAAGGCCAACGGCCGCGCTCGCTCGGTACGGCTCTTTTGGGCGGGACGCCGCCGCGGATGGAGGAAGTCGAGCGCGGGCCGCGCCCCGGCCGCCTCTTCGCTGAGCGTGCCCAGAAGCGGCGCGAAGCGGCTGGCTTCGACGATGCCGCCCGAGCGCAACGCGCCCCCCAGCTCGAGACCTTGGAAGGGATCGAACGCCCGCACCGGCTGCTCGAGCGACTTGCCGAGCGCCTCGGCCACGGCCGCTTGCCGCTGGTCGCCGCAGAAGTACACGGCTTCCACGCGCTGCGAGCCGAGCTGGTTCTGGGCGGCCGCCATCGTGCGGCGAATTTCCGATACGAGCGGCCGGGCGACGTCTCCGGTGGTGGCGTCCACCGGCAGCCGCACCGTGCGGAGATAGGCCACCTGATCGCCTACGAGCACCGTGAGGTCGGCGTCGTCCCACATCAGGTCGACAAGCAGCTTGATGCGTTCCGACTTGGGATGCGCCCGGTTGAGCAGGGCCGCCGCGCCGCAGGGACGCAGCGTGAGCCGCTCGAGCTTGAGACCCGCGCCGTCGCAGACCTGGCGGACCTGCTTGACGAGATCAGGAGGGACGGCGGCAGCCAACACGCCGCGCGGCTCGGTGGCGGAGCCGCTCAGCGGAATGAAGTCGATCAGCGAGCCTTCGTGCAGGTTGGTGAATTCGCGCTGCGACTGCAGCTTCACCATGTCGGGCAGTTCCTCGTCGGGAACCGGCGGCAGCGTCAGCGGCTTGAGTTCGAGCAGCGTGCGGCTAAGGGCCACCAGGGCCTCACCCCGCGGAATCTTGCGGGCAGTTAGCTCCTCTCCCAGGCGGCGGCCGATCTCCGCGGCCGGCGGGGCCGTGGGCTTGCCGCCGTCGGCCGGGGCGGGCCAGGAAATGCTGAAGGCATGCTCGACGACGAGGTGGCTGCCGCGAGTCGCCCCGGCGATCACGCGGGCCTCGCGGTCGTCCCATTCCAAGCCGATTAGGTTCGCCACGGCCGCCCTCCCAGGGCAAGGTCTTTCAGGTTCGCTAGTTGAGTGTCCGCACCGCACAGGCCTTGCGGCCACGAGCGGCGGATTAGGGGGTTTGCGTGCCGAGCACGAGCGGCGAAAAGCCCCGGCCGAGGTTGGTCAGGTCTCTCCAGAATACTACGCGCACTTCCTCGTCGGAAGCGTCGAGAATCGCCTCGACGCGGGCCGCCTGCCCCCCTTGGTCGAAGTAGCCGACCGAGTGAACCCGGAACACGTCTCCCCCCGCGTTGATGAAGGGGAGCATGGCCTTCATCTGGTCGAGGGTGAGGATGCCAGCCATCAGCGGCCAAGCCTCGTGGGAGTGGGTAGTGTCCTGCGAGGTCGCTGTGGGCACTCGGTTGTGGATGATGGCGTCGGCCATTTCCGAGGTCATCGTAGGGATCGTCAGCAGGACCGTCCGCGGAGCCTGGTTGATGTTGATCCGGCCCGGAATGGTGGCTGCCGTGGACACCGTGGTGCGGTCGAGCAAGACGGCCATGTACGACTGCATGGCCTGCGGTTCGTCGGCAAAGGGGTTTTGCAGCCAAATCGGCTGCGTTTGGCCCGGGAATGTCACATGAACGCGGGCGCCGACCAGGTCGAGTACGGACGTTAACTTTGTATTGCCGGGTTTGGTGAGGTCCGGTTCGCCGTTGGCCGGGGTGGGAGTCTGAGGCACCTGCTGCCCGCCGCCCCCTTGGCCCCCTTGGCCCCCTTGGCCTTGACCGCCTCCAGGCGCACCGCCCCCGCTAAACCCTCCGCGCCCTCCCCCTTGGCCGCCACCCGGACCGCCGGGGCCGCCCCCGCCAGGGCCGCCGCCACCGGGACCTCCGCCGCCGGGACCTCCCGGACCGCCGCCCGGCGGAGGGCCACCGCCGCCGCCGCCGCCAGGAGCTTGCACGAACACGACCCGTGAGGATTGCGGCGCGGCGACCAGTAGCCGAAATGGGCTCCGGGCCGCTCCGTTGCGTGCTGCGTTCGCCGTTTGTGAGGCAAATACGAAGGAAGCACGCCGGGCGAAGGGATTCGCACCAGGCGAAACCGCCCCCATACCGCGTCCGCCGCCCCCTCCCGGACCACCGCCGCCAGGTCCGCCACCGCCAGGAGCACCGCCGCCGGGACCGCCACCGCCTCCAGGCGCACCCCCACCGGGACCGCCTCCGGGGCCACCAGCGCCGCCCCGACCGCCCCCCTGACCGCCTTGGCCGCCCTGACCACCTTGGCCGCCTTGCCCGCCGCCCCCCGGTGCGCCGCCGCCGGGAGCGCCGCCTGGTCCCCCTTGCGCCTGATAGGGACCGTTCTGCCGGTACACCACGACGAAGGTGGCGAACTCTTCCCCCAGCAGACTGGAGAGGTCGGCATGCAGGGTTTCGAGGTCGTCGCCATTCAGGTCGATCCGCTGGGTCAGCGTTCCGTTCGGGCCGACGAACTTATTGGCTTCCTGGCTGAACAGCGTAATGTGCGACGCCCAGCCCTGGTTTTGGCCGCCGTCGGTGGTTTGCGATTCGTCGGCGGGCGCCAGGCCGACCGGGGCGGTCAGCCCCACTGCGGCCTCGCGCGGATCGAGCGAGTTGTAGTTGCGGTTGAAGTCCGAACCGTAGAGCAGCACCGGCGTGACGCCGCGCACCAGGAGCAGTTCGTCGATCGTTTCCGGCGGTCCGTTGCGCGGTTGGTATCCAGGCGAGAGCGTGCTGTAGTAGTCGCTGAATTCCGCGCCGTACTCGCGCGTCGTTTCGTCGCTGTCCATCCAGTCGAGGATCGCGTCGGCCACGTCGGGGGTCATGCCGGGGAGCGCCATCAGCATCTTGCGGCCGTCCCCGGAATTGGCTTCGTCCGCCAAGAGCGCTACCCGCAAGTTGAGCCGGCACGATTCATCTTCCAGGCCAAATCGCGGGTTGCCGCTGGGCAACCCGTTGATGAGCTCTGGCGCCAGCAGCGAGAAGCGGCCGCGCTCGCGCGGGTCGGTGCTGTTCGCCACCAAGGCGCCGCGGAAATGCGTGATGTTGTTGTAGGCCCCGCCCAACGAGTCGCGCGTCGACGGCGGGTTGAGCAGGAACATCCGGGCATATTCGACGCCGGAGTGAGCCGAGTGGCGGGCCTGGATATAGCGGCCGTGCGACCGAGCGGCGGCATGCTCGGAGAGCATGAGCTCGCTAAAGGTGTAACCCGAGAGCGCGAGCAACGTGATCGCCACGAGCACGACGATCAGCACCATGCCACGGCGGCGGACGGAGTTTGAACGGATCATGTGCCGCTCCCCAAGGTGCTGCCAGAAGTTCCCCCCGTCGCGCCCCCCAGGCCGCCGGACGAACCCGAGGCGCTGGCTTCGGCCTCGTCGTCTTGGAGCTGGAGCTTCGTGATGGCGCCCGAGCGGGCCACCGGAATCTGCACCACCATGCGATACGTGAGCGAGTTGGCGGCCGGCGCGGCAGCGCCCGCCACGGCGGGGGCCGAGACTTCCTCGGGGCTGCCAGTCCGTGTTTTCGAGGAGCGGATGCCAAGCTGAATCTCGACCGCGGTGGGAATCCCTTGCATCTGCGTCGAGTCCCAGGCGGTGTACCAACTCGTGCCGTCGAAGTAGCGGAACGCGAGCGACGTGACCTCGGGAGCCAGCAGCTCCTGCTTCCCCGAGCTCACGTTCAGAGTAGCGCCGGAGCGGGCATAGGCGGCGGTGGCGCGGTCCCTTTCCGTCCGCACCAGGCCGGTCGCTGTCTGACCGAGCCCCGTGGTCGAAGCGGGCATCGTCCCGCCGAGCGGGCTGCCGGTAAGCAGCATGTAGGCGACCGTTTTGACTTCGCTCGTACGATCAAGCCCCGGCTGGGTCAGCGTAGCCAAGCTCGCCGCGGGCCCCGCCGGCATGACGGTCCACTCGTCGACGCGCGGCACGCGGGCCAAGTCGAACTGCAAAGAATAAGCGGTCCCGTAGAGGCCGGTGATCAGCGTGGTGGTGGTCGTGGTCGAGCCGGAAGTTCCGGAAGCGGTCGAGCCACTCGCGCCTCCGGCCCCACCTGACGCGCTGCCGCCCGACATTCCAGCGCCCGCACCGCCGGAAGCGCCCATAGACGCTCCGCCGGCGCCGCCTCCGCCGGTCGCGCCGCCCGTGGCCGCTCCGCCGGTCGTCGCGCCGCCCCCGGTTTGGCCCCCGGTCGCGCCGCCTCCGGTGGCGGCGCCGCCCGTTTGGCCGCCGGTGGTGCCCGTGCCCTGACCGCCGCCCTGGGCGGCGCCCCTGCCTTGGCTGGCGCCCGCAGAAGACCCTTGCGGGCTGCCCGAGCCTCCCCCGGCTTGCTGGCCCGAGGAAGCTGCTGCGGCGCTTGCGGCCTTCTTAGCTGCGTCGGCAGCCGCCTTGAACGCGGCGGAAGCGCCTTCGACTTCGATGGGCTTGGGAAAAACGCTCGCCCGCAGGTCGTCGGCCACTTGCCGCATAATAGCCCGCGCGAGCTGGGCTTCCTCCACGTCGGTGCGGCCGGCGTCGGTGAACTTGAGCTGCAGGTGAATCGCCATCGAGAGGATGAGCAGCACCGTCGTGCCGATCGTGAGCGCGAGCATCACCTCGAGCAACGTGAAACCGCGCGCGACGTCCGCGGATGATCGGCGGGAACGAAGTCTAGCGGCCACTGGCGCCTCCCGTTGCTGAGCCGCCCCGTGCCCCGCCCGACCCTGAGGCGCCGGAGGAGCCCGAACCCGACGATGCGGCGCTCGTTTCCGATTCGGTCTCGAGCAGATCGGCGGGAACGAGCGTGATGCTGGGATCTTTCATCCAGCGAGTAAGCGAATAGCTGGCGGGCCGTTTGGCCGAGGGCTGGTTCTTGCGCACCGTGACCTGTACGGCCACCAGCCCCGGCATCTGCGCCGGCGTGGCGGCGACGGAGTAGACCCAGGTCGCGTCGCCTCCGGCCAACGTCGGATCGATCGGGGCGTCCGCCACCGAGCCCACGGCGCCGCGCATGCCGGCGGCGATTTCGTTCATCGTGCTCTCGGCCAGGAATTGGGCCTGCGTCAGGTCGCGGGCGAGCGCGGCATGTTGCGAACCCATCCGCACCAACTCGCCGAGCACGGCGATCGCGCTGGTGAGAATGGCGAGCGCTAGGATCGCCTCGAGCAGTGAGAATCCGCGGCGAGATTTGCGGCGTTTGGTCATGGCGTCGCTCCCGCGCCGGCCGCCGCGACTCCCAGGGGATGGATTTTGGCCGTGCCCGTCAGGCCGCGCAGTTCGACGGCCACGCTCCGCCCGAGTTCGTTGGCCAAGGTCACCTGGCCGGTCGAGGTGCGGCCGTCGGGATAGAAGAAGAGCGGCTGCGACCAGGCCTGACCGTCTCCCCCAAGGGCGCCGGCGAGCGTATCGAACGTTTGATCGCGGACCGTCGCCTGGCGGGCAGCCCCTTCGGATAGGAAGCGGATCTTTTCGGGCAGCTTGCCGCTGGTCGTGAGGGGCGTAGTCGTCGTCTGGGCCAGCGCGCCGCCGTTCACCACGGTTAGGCCGGTGGCGGCCACGGGGGGCTCGAGATCGGCCCAGGGGACGACGGTGAACTGCCCCGCTTCAGGCAGGAAGCGAAAGGCCACAACCTGGCCGCTGTTCATGGCGGCCACGCGGGCCTTGGTCCATTCCATGCGGATCTGCTCGGCCGCCTTGATCAAGACCTGGTTCTGAAACGTCTTACGCAGCGTGGGAAACACCAAGCCGCCAAGCGCCACGAGAATGGCCAACGTGAGCAGCACCTCCATCAGCGTGAAGGCGGACCTCCTCCGACAGGCTGGAAGCCTGTCCCACTTGTGGCATAGGCTTCCAGCCTGTGCAGACTGCCGGCCACGTTGAGTTTGGGAAGTAGCGCGGAGCATCGTCCGGCCAGCCTGTCACGAAGGGATGCAAACCTGTGGGAGACTACCAGTTGCCGATGTCGTCGTCGGTGCCGTTGCTGCCATCGGGACCGAACGACCAGATGTCGTACCGGTCTGCGTTCTTCTGCCCGGGGTACTGATACTGATACGGATTGCCCCAGGGATCGGTGGGGATCGCTCCTTCCAAGTAAGGACCGGCCCAGTTGGCCGCATTGCTCGCGTTGCTGGGCGCTTGGCTCAGCGCGTTCAACCCGTCGTCGGTCGCCGGGTACGAGCCCATGTCCAAGTGGTAGGAATCGAGCGGCGACTTGAACAAACCAACCTGAGCCCGCGTGGAGCGAATGGCGGCCTGCTTTTGTTGGCTCGAGAACATGCCCACCGTGAGCGAGCCCAGGATCACGAGGATCACGAGCACGAGCATGACTTCCATGAGCGTGAAGCCACGGCGACGGGCGGCAAGGCGGCGGCGGGACATGTTCTTCCTCCTGGGATTCGGCGAACGGTTTGTGTGGGTAGGCGGAAAGGGCCGAGGGGCCCGTGAAAAAGCTACACGCCCATGCTCATCTTCAACACCGGCAAGAGCAAGGCGATGACGACCACCAGCACCACGCCGGCCAAGAGCAGCAGCATGACGGGCTCGAGCAGGCGGACCATGAGGTCGAGCTGCCGCCAGGTGGTGCGTTCGAGCGAGTCGGCGATGTCGTTGAGCACGCGTTCCAAGTTGTTCGATTCCTCGGCCACGGCGATCATTTCGACCACGGTGCGGGGAAAGTGTCCGCTGGCGGCCAGCGGCTGAGCCAGCGATTCGCCGGCCGAAATGTTCTCTGCGGCCTCGCGAATGGCAGCGCTCAGCACTCGGTTGCCGGCGGCGTCGGCGCTGATGTCGAGAGATTTGAGGATCGGCACGCCGTTGCGCAGGAGCGTGCCCAACACGCGGCAGAAGCGGGCCACCGAGAGGTTGAGCATGATCTTGCCGGCCACCGGGAGCCGCGTGCGGACGCTGTCGAACAAGAAGCGGCCCTGCTCGGTCTGCAGCCAATTCTTCAAGTAGTAGATGCCGACGCCGACGCCGAGGATGACGAACAGCGAGTAGGTGGTCATCGAGTTGCTCAGCCACAACAGCCATTCGGTGACCGCCGGCAACTCGCCCCGTTCGCGGAGCCGGGCGAACAGCTCTTCGAACTTGGGGACGATGAAGATGATCAGCCCGGTGACGATCGACACGCCAATCACGCCCAGGAAGATGGGATAGGCCAGAGCGCCCATCGTGCGCCCCTTCAGGTCTTCCTGCTTTTCGGTGAAGTCGGCCACGCGCTCGAGCGCCTCTTCGAGGAAGCCGCCTTCGCCGCCGGCGCGGACCATGCTGATGGCCATTTCGCCGAACACGCGGGGGTGGCGGGCCATGGCCTCGGAGAGGCCGGCCCCTTCCTCGACGTCGCCGTGGATGCGGCCGAGCGTTTCCTTGAGGCCGGGGTGCGACGTTTGATCGCGGAGGATCGCCAGCGACTTGAGCAGCGGCACTCCGCTGCGGAGCAGCCCGGCAAGCTGACCATAGGTGGTGGCGACGAGCTGCGGCTTCACGCGGCGGCCGCGAAACGTTTCGGCGGCCGAGGTGCGGGCCTCGATCGACACCGGGAACAGCGACTTCTCGGCCAACGTCGCCTGCGCCTCGCGCGCACTGCCAGCGGCGATCACGCCAGAAACCTTCTGGCCAGAAAAGTCGCGGGCAACGTAGGCAAAGTCAGGCATACGCGAGTCCGAACGGCTGAAAACCACGGAGACACGGAGACACGGAGAATGCACACAAATTCAAGCTCATCTCCGTGTCTCTGTGTCTCCGTGGTGCAATCTCAGTGTGAATTGGTTGGGGTGGACGAAGTGGTTGGTTCGCCCTTGGTGACGCGGAGCACTTCGTCGATCGTGGTTTCGCCGCGCAGGACCTTGCACCAGCCGTCTTGACGCAGAGTGCGCATGCCTTCTTCGATGGCCGCTTTCTTGAGCACCCAACTGCTCGCGCCGTCGTGAGCCAGTTGGCGAATCCTGTCGGTCGTGATCAGCAGTTCGAAAATGCCCAAGCGGCCGCGGTAACCCAACTGCCGGCACGACCGGCACCCCTTGGGCTGGTACAGCTTCGCGCCCTGCTTCTTCATTTCAGCCAGCGGAAAGTCCGAAGGCAAGTCGGCCGGATCGGGTTCGTAGGCCTCCTTGCACTCCTTGCAAAGGGTGCGCACCAGACGCTGGGCCATCACCGCCTCGACGGTGCTGGCCACCAGGAACGGCTCCACCCCCATATCGACGAGCCGGGTATAGGCGCCGGCCGCGTCGTTGGTGTGCAAGGTGCTGAACACCATATGGCCGGTCAGCGAGGCCTGAATGGCGTTTTCGGCCGTCTCGAGGTCGCGGATTTCGCCCACCAGCACCACGTCGGGGTCGTGCCGCAAGATGCTGCGGAGCGACTGGGCGAATGTGAAGCCGATCTTGCTGTGGACCTGAATCTGGTTGATCCCCTCGAGCTGATACTCGACCGGGTCCTCGGTCGTGATGATCTTGGTGTCGGGACTGTTGATCTCGATCAGCGAGCTGTAGAGGGTGGTCGTCTTGCCGGAGCCGGTGGGGCCGGTGACCAAGACGATTCCGTGAGGCAGTTCGATCAGCTTGCGGAACTGGCCGTAGAGCTCGTCGTCCATGCCGACGCCCTGCAACGACAGCTTCATGCTCCCCTTGTCGAGAATACGCATGACGATGCCTTCGCCGTGAATCATGGGAATCACGGAGACGCGGACGTCGATTTCGCGCCCTTTGACCTTGAGCTTGATGCGGCCGTCCTGCGGAAGTCGCTTCTCGGCGATGTTCAGCCGCGCCATGATCTTCAGGCGGCTGATGATGGCCGCCTGAAAGCGGCTGATCTCGGGGGGCACCGGCTGCGAGTGGAGGATGCCATCGACGCGGTAGCGGATCCGCAGGCCGTTCTTCTGCGACTCGATGTGAACGTCGCTCGTCCGCGTTTCGATCGCTTCGAGCATGATTTCGTTCACCAGCCGCACCACGGACGCCTCTTGGGCCATCTCCGAAAGTTCGGAGCCGTCGGTCTCGAGCTCCTCGAGCAGTTCGACGCCGTCTTCGTTGGTCTGCGCGATCAGACTGTCGATCGTCTCGCTGCCCACGCCGAGGTGCGATTTGATCAGCTTGGTAATCTCGGCCCGGCTGGCCAGCACCGGCACCACCGACAGTCCCGTACTGGCGCTCACCTCGTCGAGCGGGTAGAGATCGAACGGGTCGCTCGTGGCGACGATGAGCGAGCCGTTGTCGCGGCGAATGGGGAAGAGCGTGTGCCGGTGGATCAGCTTTGGCGGAAAGCTCGTGAGCAGCGTCAGGTCGACTTTGGCGTCGGCCAGGTCGATGTAATCGAGGCCGACTTCCTCGCCGATCGCCGTGAGGGCCTGATCCTCGGAGATCAACCCGAGTTCGACCGCCACCTGATCGAGCCGCTGCCCATCGACCAGGGCGCTGCGGGCCCGCTCGAGTTGGCCGCGATCCAACAATCCACGTCGAAGGAGCAATTCGCCTGCTTCCATGGTCGCTCTACTCGTCTTCTCTTCTCGCGTGTGGGATCGGTGGGGCGATGCCCGTGGCTCTCGCCGACCGCGCGGCAGCGAACGTTTCGACCTGGCCAGCAAAGCCTGTGGCTGGCCGGATCGAAAGGGATTCGGAGAACGTTCGGACTTCGCCTGCTATCTGCCTGCCCACTCCCTGAGGGAGACGGGCCGCCTGCGGTCGATCGGGGGGCGCCGGCTGGGCCGGCGGATCGACCAGTTCCGTAATGGGGTATGACCTACTACGATACGGCCTCGCCGAGGCCTCCGTCCAGAGAAATTAGTTGCATTTCGGAGCCGGCTCCCGCCGCGCGGGATTGCCGGCAAGCGAACGCCAGGGCCTGGCCCGACCCTCTTGTTACGGGCCAGGCCGCCGGCGCCTTGCCTGGGTGTAAACCTAGGCGCCGCGACGGCCACCGCGGCCGCCGCCGAGGCCCATGCCGCGGCCGCGAAGCTGCGACACGTCGAAAGGCGCGCCTACGACTTCGGTGAACTTGGCCTTTTGCTCGGAGGTCAAGAGGGCCATTGCCTTTTCTTCCAGCTCCTTGCGCACCTTCTCCATTTCGGTGCGCACGGCGTCTTGCTGCACGCTGCCGTCTCGCACCGCCTCGCGCAGGTCGCGCAGCGCCTCGCGTTGTTCATCGCTCAGGGCCGCCAGCTTTTGCTTGGTGGCGTCGTCCAGCGACAGGGCCGCGGCCAGGTCGGCGTTTTGAGCCGCGCCGAGCACGCCGATCACCTGATATTGGAGCTGCTGCAACCGCTTGAACTGCTCCTCGCTGACCACGGCCTTGAGCTTCTCCGCCGCTTGCTTGGCTTGCTCCTGCCGGCGCGCTTGAAATTCGGCCCCTCCGCCCTGACCTTGTCCGCCGCCCCCTTGCCCACGCCCGCCGCCGCGGAATTGCTCGCGAAGTTCCTCGACGACCTTGGCGACTTCGGCTTTCTTGGCGTCGTCGAGCTTGAGTTCCGACTGCACCGCCTCGTTCGACACGATGGTGAGCAAGTCGCCGCCGCCGCCGAACATGCCACGACCGCCGCCGCGTCGGCCGCCCTCCTGGGCCTCACCCACCGTGGCGACCGCAACGAGCGCCAATGCCACCAAGCCAACGAGCTGAAAACGCTTCATCGAATTGCTCCTCCGAAAATCCGCGGGGGACGAGTAGGTTTTATTGCCTGGGCAGCCGACCGCATGCCAGCATTCTGTTAAACCCTGGGGCCGACAGGGGGTTCCGGCGGAAAATGCCCTGGTTCCGCAACCGTTACTTCAGGGCCCCAGCGGGGTTAGAAGCTAACGAGCGGACAGCTCCGCTTTCCTCCCCCAGACACCACCGTGCCGACATGATTCGCCGTAACCTCCGTGTTTATTTGTGCCTAGCGGTTTTTGGCGGGCTGCTGGCGGCCGACTTGCCGGCGGCGGTGGCCCAAGACCAGGGGAGCGAAGAGGGTGGACAGGGAGAGGGCCGCGGACGCGGAGCACGTGGCGGCGGACAGGGGCGTAATCGCGGCCCGGACGGACAAAACGGCGAGGGAGGCGGCCGCAATGGTCGCGGCGGCGGCGGGGGACGCGGCCAGCGCCGCGAGGAACGCCCCGCCGAGGCGCCCAAACCCAGCCCAGCAGTCCCCGCAGCATCCAATCCCACATCCCCGCCCCCGTCGAATCGTGGGTTCAACAGTGGCAATTCGGGTGGCCGGACCTCGGGCTTCGGCTCGAACTCACCGGCGAGCCTGCCCCCGTCGGGCGCGGCGGCCGCTGGCGCCGCCGCCAACGCGGACGCCATGCTGAAGCGGTTCGACACCCTCAAGCCCGACGGAGTGCTCGACGCCGACGAATTGGCCCGCAGCCGCTTCATCAACATGAGGCCGGCCGACCGCAACGGCGACGGCAAGGTGACCAAAGAAGAGCTCACCGCCTGGTACGTGGCGCGGGCCCAAGGGGGAGGGGCCGCCGCACCGGCTTCGACCGCCGCAGCGCCAAACGTCGCGGTGGCCGCCAAGCCAGCCCCTGCGGCGACGGCCGCGCCGCCGTCGGACGCGAGCGCCACGGCCCCGGCCAGCGGCGGGTCGAGTTCGACCGAGCCCCAGCGCAAGTCGTACCGCTTCCTGTCGGCGATGGAGCGGCTGCCGGGCGGACTGCCCTCCTGGTTCCGAGACAAAGACCGCGACCGCGACGGCCAGGTGCTGATGAGCGAATGGACCACGCAATGGACCGATTCCGCGGTCAACGAATTCTCGAAGCACGACCGCAACGGCGACGGCGTGATCACGCCGAGCGAGGCCCTTCGCTCCGGCGGGTAGAGCAGACGAAACTGCTCTTAAGAGCCCGTCGAGCCCCGTAGCTTCTCGAGCCCGTCGCGCGCCCCGGCATGGTCGGGCTCGGCGGCCAAGATCCGCTCGAGTTCGGCGATTGCCGCGGACCGCTTCTGCTGCGCGGCGAGCACGACAGCCAAATTCAGGCGGGCGACCGTGTCGCTCTCCTGAATCTCGAGCGCCTTCCGCAGGTGGCGCTCCGCGTCTTCCAGCCGATTCTGGCTGCGGGCGATCAGCCCCAGCGAGGCATGGGCGCGATGGTTTTGTGGATTGGCCGCCACCGCGGCCTCGAACTGCTTCGCGGCCTGGTTCGGCTTGTTCGTTTCCAAGAGCATCACGCCCAGGTAGTAACGCGGCTCGTCGAACTCGGGCTTCGCCTGAATGGCCTGCTGAAAGTAGCGCGCGGCTTCGGCGCGTTCGCCGAGCACGAGCTTCGACTTACCTAGCTCCACCAGCGCGATCGCGTCGCGCGGGTTGCTCGCCAGCGCAAGCTCCGACCGCTTCACGATGTCGGCGAGCGACTTGTAGCGGTAGTCGCGCTCGAGCGCCAGGTAGTCGTCGTTGCTGGCCGGCAGCACCTGCAGCCAGAGTTCGGCCATCTCGTCGGTCGTGTTCGCACCATACATCACGCGCTGGGGCGGATGATGCGGGTTCCGCGGGTTGTCGGCCGAGTTGTCGAAGGTAAACCGCATCCGCAGCGTCGACCCCTTGGGCAGCTTGATCGGATCTTGCAGCCGGTACTCGCCATGCCAGTTGAAGTCCCAGTCCTTGATCAGCAGCAACTGCCGGATCGAGCCGTCGGGCAACTCGGCAAAGGTTTCGATCTTTTTCCCCAGATAGTGCGCATGCGGCAGGATCGACAGCACCTCAACGTCGACCGGCAGCTTGTAGCTGTCTTCCACGACGAAGTTCTTGTCGCCGGGCTCGATGTCGATGTCGAGCGAGCGCAACAGCAGCTTGAAAGGCCGCTTGGTCGGCGGCTTGTCGGCAAAGTAGAGCCCGATCGAAGACTGGAGTTGCTCGGGCTTGCCGCTGGGCTGCATGTGCATTTGCACGACGAGATCCGTCCCCGGGTCGAGCTTCCAGGCGAGGCCGTCGTCGCTTTCCACAGGCACGCGGCCCGGCTGCCAGCTCATGAAGAAGCCGTCGGGGCTATAGACGCTGCTGGGGGTTTCCATTCCCTCGAAGCCCGGCTCGGGAGTTTGCGCATCGAGGGCGCGCGAGTTGGGCGTGTCGTCGATCCGCATCAGGCCGTGGTGCGCCACGCGATAGTTGCCAGGGCGCAATTCGACGGCGCGCACGTACTGCCGTTTCTCCACCGGCAGCGGCAACACGAAGTTGCGATAGACATCGAGCCCCTCGGCCCGCACGTCGAACGCCTGGGGCATTTCGACGACCAGGTCGGGCTTGCCCAGCTGCCAGCCCTCGGTCCAATGGGGCCGCGGCGGCAAGTCTTTGGGGTCTCCCTCGGGGGCGCCGTCGGCCGCCCACTTCTTGAAGGTCTCGATCTCGCCGTCGCTCATACGGCGCTCGCCCACATAGTGGGCAATGCCCGGTTCGGCCAGCCAAGGGGGCATATAGCGGCGGCCAACGACGTTGGCGATCTGCCCGGCCCGCTCGTGCACGTCGGCATAGTCGAGGAGCGGGAACGGCGCGGATTCGCCTGGGCGGTGGCAAGAGGCGCAGTGCTTGTAGACGAGGGGGGCGATGTCGCGCGTGAATGTGGGGGACGCGGCGACGCGGCTCGGCACGGCCGAAGCTACGGCCTCCGACACAACTGCTGCTTTCGACGCGGATGGCGCAGGGGCATCCTGGCACCCGCAGCTTACAACCATGAGGACCGCCAAGCCCCAACTGGATCGCGTCACGGCGTCCCCTCCAGGGGGCAACCGATCGCCTGCGTCTCGGCTACCGACGCGGGTTTGCCGGCCAAGACTTCCTCGAGCGCCATCGCCAGATCGCGGCGCGAGGGCTCGGCGCGGGCCTTGCCGTAGTCGACGAACCGGTCGTCGATCCGGCCGCGGTAGACGACTTGGCCCGCGGAATCGAGCACGAACGCCTCCGGCGTCGCTTTCGCGCCCAGGAAGCTGGCCAAACGCTGCTCGTGGTCGAGCGCCGTTGGCAGCGCGAGGTTGTACTCAGCCTGGTGACTGCGGACCTTCGCGGGCGTGTCGCCCGCGGCCGCGTAGACCAAGCGGAAGCTCGCGCCGCGCGAGGAGAACTCGTCGGCAAGCCGCCGGATCTCGGGGGCAAAGCGATTGGCGATAGGGCAGTCGGTCCGTACGAACAGGATCACCGTCGAGCGGGTATCCGCGGCCGGTTCAGGGATCGGCTGACCGTCCAGCCCCAGAAGTCGCGGCATTTCTCCCCGCACGGCAACCCCGGGACTCGTTGCCGTGCCCTGCGCGTTCTCTTTCAAGGCGCTTCGATCGCATCCGGCGACCGCGATCAGGGCGAGGCCGGCTGCATAGACCGTGGTGAGAAGGCGCCGGATCATGGGCCGGAGGGGGTCGCCGAGCAACCGAGGGAGGCGCTGCACGTCCGCCAGTCGAACGGCCAATCCGCCAAGAGCCCCGTATCTCTTCAGGCTATCACCCGCGCCACGGGGTGGCAAACAGGCAGCCGCACGCTTGCGGCGGGCCGGATCGCGCGCCGCGGCCGGGCCTTCGCTCACTCCCCAAGCCGCCTACGCAAGGCATTAGAGCCCAGCCGCTTAGGTTCAGCGGTCCCCGGTCGCTTCAAGTCGCTCTGGACAACCGCCCCCCGTTTTGAGATGGTTCCCGCCCGCAAGCCTTGCGGGCAGACTCTCGGTGGGCCGCTCGCCTCGGTCGCATTTTTCAGGAGAAGAATCTCATGGCCGCTCGTCGCCTCATCTTGGTCGCCGTTGCGTTGTTGGCCGGCCTGCAATCCCCTCTGGCGCAGGCTGAGTGGAGCTTGTGGCCCTGGGGGAAGACCGAGCCGGCTAAGTCGTCGCGCCCGCAGCCCTCGACGTGGAGCAAGATGTCGACGGGAACCAAGCAGATGTGGAGCAAGACCGTGGATGCGGTCACGCCAGACTCTCCCTCGCCTCACCGCAAGGCCTCAATGACCACGCGCAAGGCCCCCAGCCAGAAGAGCCGCAAAAAGAAGGGCTGGATCAACTCATGGTTCGGCTCCAACGAAAAAGAAGGGCCGCAGACCGTGAACGAGTTTCTCAAGCAGCCGCGGCCGGAGTTCTAGGGGCGAACCCGGGACGACGCCGTTGGTGCCGCCTGACAGACTTGCCTACAATGGAGGCATGTCGAGTTTCTTGCCCGACCCGCCGATTTCATTGCCGAGCGATCTGCAGGAATTCGTTCGCAGCCAGGTTGCCTCGGGCCGCTATCCCGATGCGAATGCCTACGTCAGCGATCTCGTACGGGCCGACCAACTCCGCGCGGCTGAGCGCGCGCTCGAGGCGATGCTGCTCGAGGGGCTTCGTAGCGGACCGATGGCGCCAATGACCCAGGCGGATTGGGAGTCGATTCGCGCGGAGGTGTCCCGGCGCACGGGCCAACCTCTAACCCGAGATGGCTAGGGCGGTCGTCCGTACCCCAGCGGCGATTCTCGACCTCGTCGAGCTGACGGCGACTGGCCTGCCTGAGCCCCCGCCGATCGACCCGAGCCCGTAGACCATCTTTCCCAGCCCCTCCCATCGCCCCGCCGGGCCTCTTTCCCTAGAATGGAGGGTTTGCTTTTCGACTCTGCCCCGCGATAGGCCCCCCGGTTGCCCATGGCCAATTCCGAGATCGTCGTCCGAGGCGCTCGAGAACATAACCTTCGCAATGTCGAGTTGGCGCTCCCCCGCGGCCAGCTCATCTGTTTCACGGGGGTCAGCGGCTCCGGCAAGAGCTCGCTGGCCTTCGACACCCTCTATGCCGAGGGGCAGCGCCGCTACGTCGAAAGCCTGTCGAGCTTCGCCCGCCAGTTCCTGGGGCAGATGCCGAAGCCCGAGGTCGACTACATCGGCGGCCTCAGCCCCTCGATTTCGATCTCGCAGAAGACTTCCGGGCAGAATCCCCGCTCCACGGTCGGCACGATCACCGAGATCTACGACTACCTGCGCGTGCTCTTCGCCCGCGTGGGGCAAGGGCATTGCTCGAAGTGCCGGCGGCCGATCACCGCCCAAACGCGGGAGCAGATTGTCGAGCGGATCGCCAGCCTCGCCAAGGGGACCAAATATTCGGTGCTCGCGCCGCTTGTGCGCCGCCAGAAGGGGGAGTTCAAAGACCTGTTCGCCGATCTGCTCAAGCAGGGCTTCAACCGCGCGCGGGTCGATGGGCGCGTGGTGTCCCTCGCAGCCGACGTGCAGCTCGACCGGCAGATGCGGCACGACATCGAGCTCGTGATCGATCGCCTGGTTGCCGGCGAATCGAGCCGCGGCCGACTGGCCGAGGCGGTTGAGCTTGCCCTCCGCATGGGCGAAGGGAACCTGATCGTCGCCCCGGAACTGGGAGACTCGGGCCCCGCGCCCGCCCGAGGGGACGACGACGAAGCCGACGACGAGGGCGAGGAAGCCGCCAAGCCGACGGCCCGCCGCAAGCGCCGCGGGGCGGTGAACGAAGGGGACTTGGCCCTCTCGGCGCACTATGCCTGCACCCTTTGCGGGCTGAGCTTCGAGCCCCCCAGCCCGCAGCTCTTCAGCTTCAACAGCCCGCAGGGGATGTGCCTCGATTGCGACGGGCTGGGCGAAGTGTATAGCTTTCTCCCCGACCGCGTCGTTACGAATCCAGAGCTGTCGTTCCAAGACGGCTGCATCGAGCTCGTCGGCACCTGGAAAGATATGGGGCGCTGGCGCCGGCACATCTACCAAGGCGTCGCCGAGACGATGGAGCACGTCCTGTCGCTCCCCGAAGGGACGCTCGTCGAAACTCCCTGGAACCAACTCGAGCCCGAGCACCAGGCGATTTGGCTCTGGGGAAGCGGCGACCAGCACATCACATTCAGTTGGAAATCGGGCTCGAGCACGCAGAAATACGGCGGCCGCTGGGAAGGCCTGATCCCCAGCTTGCTTTCCCGCTACCGGCAGTCGAAGAGCAAGATGCAGCAGCGCTCGCTCGAAGGCTACATGAGCGTGATCCCCTGCCAGGCCTGCGCCGGCACGCGGCTCAACCCGCAGGCCCGCGCGGTGACGGTCACTTCGCGCAGTCCGCGCTTCGCCGGCCACTCCTCGAAGACCCTGCCCGAGGTCTCGGCGCTCGCGGTTTCCGAAGCGGCCGACTTCTTCGGCGAACTCGAGCTCGACGCCACACACACCGCGATCGCCAGCGAAGTGCTCAAGGAGGTGAGCGGGCGGCTGGGCTTCTTGGTGAACGTGGGGCTCGAGTACCTGTCGCTCGATCGCACGGCGCCCACCCTCTCAGGCGGCGAGTCGCAGCGCATTCGCCTGGCTGGGCAAATCGGCTGCGGCCTGGTCGGCGTGCTCTACATTCTCGACGAACCGTCGATCGGCCTGCATCCGCGCGACAACGACCGCTTGCTCGCCACGCTGCACCGCCTGCGCGACCAGGGCAACACGGTGATCGTCGTCGAGCACGACGAAGACACCATGCGGGCGGCCGACCACTTGGTCGACTTCGGCCCCGGCCCCGGCGTGCGCGGCGGGCACATCGTGGCCCACGGCGCCGCCGCCGACGTCGCCGGCGAGCCCAAGAGCCTGACCGGACAGTTCCTCTCGGGCCGGCAGGCGATCGAAGCGCCGGCGGTCCGCCGCAAACCCGGCGAGGCCAAGCTGCGCGTGCTGGGCGCGAAGCACAACAACCTCAAGAACGTCGACGCCGAGATTCCCGTCGGCCTGTTCGTCTGCGTCACAGGCGTGTCGGGCTCGGGCAAGAGCTCGCTGGTAAACGACATCATCGTGGAAGCCCTGCGCCGCGACCTGAACGGCGGCGAAGGAGTGCCCGGCGCCCACGACAAGATCGAGGGCATGGAACACCTCGACAAGCTGATCGCGATCGACCAATCGCCGATCGGCCGCACGCCGCGTTCGAACCCTTCGACCTACATCAAGCTGTTCGACGACATCCGTGCGCTCTACACGCAGCTCCCCGATTCGAAGTCGCGCGGCTTCAAGCCGGGACGCTTCAGCTTCAACGTGGCCGGCGGCCGCTGCGAAGCCTGCGAAGGGAACGGCTCGACGCGGCTGGAGATGGATTTCCTGGCCGACGTGTGGGTTACCTGCCCCGTCTGCCAGGGGCATCGCTTCAACCGCGAAACGCTGCAGGTGCGGTTCAAGGGGAAGTCGATCGCCGACGTGCTCGAGATGGACGTGCAGCAGGCGCTCGAACACTTCGAGAACGTGCCTCACGTCCGGCACAAGCTACAAACGCTGCACGACGTGGGGCTCGATTACCTGAAGCTCGGCCAGCCTTCGCCCACGCTCTCGGGCGGCGAGGCGCAGCGGATCAAGTTGGCCCGCGAACTGGTGAAGAAGAGCACCGGTCGCACGCTGTATTTGCTCGACGAGCCGACCACGGGCCTCCACTTCGCCGACATCAAAAAGCTGCTGGAAGTGTTGCAAGGGTTCGTCGAGGCGGGCAACACGGTGCTCGTGGTCGAGCACAATCTGGACGTCGTGAAGACCGCCGACTGGCTGATCGACCTGGGGCCCGAAGGAGGCGCTGGGGGCGGCCAGATCATCGCCACGGGCTCGCCCGAGGAGATCGCCCGCTGCAAGCAATCGCAAACGGGGCGCTCACTGGCCGCGTTTCTCGCCGGGCAGCACCCGGCGCCCCGCAAGCCGGCCGGCGAAAACGGCCAGGCCAGTGAAGGCTGGATTCGCGTGCGCGGCGCCCGTCAGCACAACCTCAAGGGAGTCGACGTCGACATCCCCCGCGACTTGATGACCGTCTGCTGCGGCCCCAGCGGCTCCGGCAAAACGTCTTTGGCCATGGACACGATCTACGCCGAAGGGCAGCGGCGCTACGTCGAGAGCCTGAGCTCCTATGCCCGCCAGTTCGTGGGGCAGATGCAGAAGCCGCAGCTCGAGCACATTGAGGGGCTGTCGCCGGCGATCGCGATCGAGCAGAAGCACCTGGGGCACACGCCGCGGTCGACCGTCGGCACCGTCACTGAAATCTACGACTACTTCCGCATCCTCATGGCGCGGCTCGGCGAGCCGCACTGCCCCGCCTGCGACGCCCCCATCGGCACGCAAACGGCCGATCAGATCGTCGACAAGCTGCTGGCCGAGCCCGCCGGCACGAAGCTCTATCTGCTCGCGCCGCTCGAGGTCGAGGTCGGCCGCAACTACGCCTCGGTCTGGGACGAAGTGCGTGCCAGCGGCTACGTGCGAATTCGTGTCGATGGGCAGACCTATTCGATCGACGAGCCTCCGCAGATCGACCGGCGCAGCAAGCACCAAATCGAAGTGGTGGTCGACCGCATCACGACCCGCGAAGAGAGCCGTTCGCGGATCAGCGACAGCGTGGAGAGCGCGCTTTCGCTGGGGCGGGGCGTGGTGCGCATCGCCTGGCCGAGCGACGATTTGCCGGAGCCCAAGTGGCCCACGGCCGTTCACAGCCAGCACTTCGCCTGCGATCGCTGCGGCCGCAGTTTCGAGCCGCTGGGGCCGCACCACTTTTCGTTCAACAGCGCGCTCGGCTGGTGCGAATCATGCCAGGGCCTGGGCACGCAGGTCGGCGCCAACCCCACGGCGCTGATCCGCGATCCCAAGCTCACGCTCTCCCAAGGCGCCGTGCTTCTCTGGCCCGAGGTCGAGGGAGACCTGTTCCCGCGAATGCTGGCCGCCCTCTCTGCGCACACGGGCTTGCCGCTCGATGTTCCCTTTGGCGAGTTGAATGCTCGGCAGCGGCGGATCGTGTTCCACGGGCTGCCGGAAGACGACTGGATCGATGTGCCTGCCAAGGGGCAGAAGAAGGGTCAGCGGCCGCTGTTCCGCTTTCAGTACAAGGGACTCTATCCCGCGCTCGAGGAAGCATCGCGGCTCGCGCCGAGCGTACGCGGCCGGCTCGAACATCTGGTGGGCGAGGTCGAGTGCTCCACGTGCAGCGGCTCGCGACTGCGCGAAGACGCCGGCGCCGTGCGGTTCCGCAACCAAACGATCGACGAGTTCTGCCGCCTGCCGCTGGGCCCGTTGCTCGATCAAGTGAAAGACTGGAAGCTTTCGGCCCGCGAACGCAAGATCGCCGGAGAACTGGTGCGCGAGATTCGCAACCGGATGGAGTTCCTCGTCGAGGTCGGCCTCGAGTATCTCACTCTCGGCCGTCCCGCCCCCACGCTCTCTGGCGGCGAAGCCCAGCGGATTCGCCTGGCCAGCCAGGTCGGCAGCGGCCTCTGCGGCGTGCTTTACGTGCTCGACGAGCCGACGATCGGCCTCCACCCGCGCGACAACCGCCGCCTGCTCCGCGCGCTCGAGAAGCTCCGCGACCTGGGCAACACTTTGCTGCTCGTAGAGCACGACAAGGAAGTCGTCGAGGCGGCCGATCGCCTGCTCGACTTTGGCCCGGCCGCCGGCGAGTTCGGCGGGCAGGTCGTCGCGGCGGGCAAGCCGAGCGAGGTCGCCAAGAAGAAGGACAGCGTCACGGGGCCGTTCCTCGCCGGCACGAAGGCGATCGCCGTGCCGACCAACCGCCGCATGCCGTCGACGGCTGAGATCGAGTCGGGCGCCGCCAGCACGAACGGCAAGCCCGCCAAAAAAGTTCGCACGCGCAAGGCAGCCGCCGAGCTGGCCGCGGCGCAGCCGGCTGTGGGGGTCAACCCGCTCGCCGGCTTCACGCCGCCAGGGGGCGGCTGGCTCGAGGTGATCGGCGCGCGGCACCACAACCTGAAAAACGTGTCGGCCGCCGTGCCGCTGGGAACCTTCACAGCAGTCACCGGCGTCAGCGGCTCTGGCAAGAGCACGCTGGTCGAGGATGTGCTCTACGCCGCGCTCGCTCGCGTGCTGCACCGCGCGAGCGTCACCCCGGCCCCGCACGACGCGATCCGCGGGCTCGAGCTCGTCAATAAAGTCATCCGCGTCGACCAGCAGCCGCTGGGGAACTCGCCGACGTCGAACCCCGCAACCTACACCGGCGCCTTCGAGTTCATCCGCCAACTCTACGCCCAACTGCCCGAGGCCAAGGTCCGCGGGTACACGCCGAGGCGCTTCAGCTTCAACGTGCCTGGCGGACGCTGCGAGCGCTGCGAAGGGAATGGCCAGCTCAAGATCGAAATGCACTTTCTCCCTGACGTGTGGGTGGAGTGCGACACCTGCCGGGGGCAGCGTTACAACCTCGAGACGCTGAGCGTGCGGTTCCACGGCCAGTCGATCGCCGACGTGCTCGACATGTCGTGCGGCAAGGCGCTCACGCTGTTCGAGAACATTCCCACGATCCGCCGCATCTTGCAAACGCTCTGCGACGTGGGGCTCGACTACGTGCGGCTGGGGCAGCCCGCCCCCACGCTCTCGGGCGGCGAGGCCCAGCGCGTCAAGCTCGCGGCCGAACTGGCCCGCCCCGACACCGGCAACACTCTCTACCTGCTCGACGAACCGACCACGGGGCTGCACTTCAGCGACCTGGTGAAGCTGCTCGACGTGCTCAACCGGCTGGTCGACCTGGGAAACACGGTGCTCGTGATCGAGCACAACCTGGACGTCATCAAGACGGCCGACTGGGTGATCGACATGGGGCCCGAGGCAGGCGAGGGAGGCGGCCAAGTGGTCGCGGCGGGCACGCCGGAAGACATCGTGGCTCACTCACAGAATGGAGCGAGCGCCAAACGCGCCCGCAAAACGGCCGCAGAATCAACCCGGCTGCGCTCGTACACCGGGGAAATGCTGGCCGACGTGTTGGCGGCCGGACCGCACATCGAACGCAGGCCCTACGACCCCAACGAACTGGCCGCTCCGCGCCAGGGCGACCTCGACATCGCCGCGGTCGGCAAGGCCGTGAAGATGCCCTGGGAGACCGACGGCCGCCGCTGGCACACTCAGGAACGCGTGGGGCGCGGCGGGCAGCCCTGCCGGTGGGATGGGCAAATCCTGGCGCGAGTGCTCGACCGTATCGAAGCGGCCGACGGCTTCAGCGCCACCGACTATTCGGCCCGTACGGTGGTCGAGGTCTGTGGCGAAACCAAGAGCGACGGTTGGTTCTTCCACGCCATCACGGGTGAGGAATGGCTGCTCAAGCTCAAGTTCCGCGTCGCCCGCCGCACCTTCGACCGCGACGAACTTGTGAAGCGGCTCGATCTGCGGCCGCTCGACGAAATGCCTGACCTGCCGGTTTACGGCCCCGAGCCCCGCGTGCAGTGCAAGAACCTCCGCGGCCCCTGGCAGGAGATTCAGCTCCGCGTGCACTCCCTGGCCGAGGTCGACAAGCCAGGCTTCTGGCGGTTCGTCGACGAGGCGATCGCCGGCTTCCAGAAGCTCACGCTCAAGAAGCGCGAAAGCCCCGAAGACATTTCCCCTTGGAAAGTGCTCGGCCGAAAATGGCACTTCTCGCGCAAAGGCTTTCCGCCAGGGAAGCGCGTGGCCTGGGAGGCCGACGTGCTCGAGGAGCTGTGCGAGTTGCTCTCGGCCGCGGCGCCCGGCGGCCAGTTCCTGTGGAACAACCAGCAGGTGGTGCATCTGTGCCCGGCGGGGCAGAGCGAGCCCTGGGCGACGGTGGCGACCAAGCGGCTGGCCTCGGTCGATCTCACGCTGTTCGGCCCGCGCGGCGCATTCGCGCTGGGCGCTATCGCCGATCTGGGCGCCGAGCGCGAAGTTTCGAGCGATCGCGGCCGCGACGCAGTGAAGCTGAAATTCGTCACCCTCGGCGACCTGCATCAGGGCGACCTGGGTGGCTTCTTGAAGGCCCACCTAGCCGCAGCCGGCAAGGGACGCAAGGCCGTGGCGGCGGAGTAGCTTGTCTTCTTGCTTGCGCCACAACGAGGCCGCGCCGCAATCAGGGCCGCAGACGGTGTTGGGCGCAACCGCCTCTCCGTGCGCCGCGCACGAATCGTGCGAGCGGTCGGCCAGCTTACGCTGGGCCGCTCGCCTAAAGGTTGTCTGCGCCGCCACGGCTCGCTATCCACGGCGCCGGCGAGCGGCCGGCGTCAGCCGGCTGACCGTCCGCCGCACTACACCAGCGCCTTCGTCAGCCCCTCGACAAAGAAGAACTCCCCCCACATCACGCTCTCGTCGACGCCCAAGTTCTTCTTCGTGTGATAGACGCCGTGGCGGAGGATGCCTTCCCAGCGAGGGACGTCGATCGCCACGTACTCGGGCGAAGCGAGGGCGTCGAGCGTGGCGAGGGCCGTGTCGCGATAGGCGGCTGCCCGCTCGGGCGACTTGGTTTGCTTGGCGAGGTCCCAGAGTCCGCTGGCGGCGATGGCGCCGGCCGAGCTGTCTTTCTGCCGGCCCCAGGGCGCCGGCTGGCTCAGGTCGGCGTCGAAGTCCCACCAGGGGACCTTGTCTTCCGGCAGGCGCTGCAGCCAGAAGCCTGCGTTCCGCTCGGCCACTTCGAGCCATTGCTCGTCGCCCGTGAGCCCATAGACCTGGCTGTAGCCGTAGAGGGACCAGGCGAGGCCGCGGGCCCAGGCGCTCTCGGCCGCCAGCCCCTGGTGTGTGCTCTGCCGCAGAAACTTGCCCGTCTCTAGGTCGAAGAGTCCTTCGTGGGCGGTCGAGCCGTCGGGGCGGACGATCGTGTCGCGCGTGGTCCGGCAGTGGGAGTCGGCGATGCGGCGGAGCTCGGCGTCGCCTGTTTCGTTGGCCGCCCAAAAGATCAGCGGCACGTTCATCATGATGTCGATGAACAGCGACTCGGGGGCCACGAACGACCGCAGGTATTGCCCCTTCTCCATGAACCGCAGGCTGAGCGTGCGCCCCGCCTCGATGAGCACGTCGCGCAGCTCGGCCTCGCCCGTCTGGCGGTACCAAGGGAGGTAGGTGTTCAGGAAGATGAAGCCCAGGTCATGCACGTCGCGGTCGCGGCGGCGGGGCTTGAGCAGCAGCGAGTAGTACTCAGCGCACTCCCGCCAGCAAACGTCGCCGGTCCGCTCGAAGAACTTCCACATCATGCCGGCGAAGAAGCCGCCGGTCCAATCGGTCCACTTCTCTCCCGCGTGATGCCAACGCCCCTCGCGGGTGTAGACCGGAAAGAAGCCATGATGGCGATCGATGACGCCGGTCACCTGCTGCTGGGCAAAGTCGAGAACCTGGGCGTAGCGTTCGGCGCGGGGCATGGCGGGGCGTCGAAGAGGAGGGGCCGGACGAGTCGCATCGGGGCAGCCAGCCATGGTAACGGCCGCGGCCGGGCGGGAAAAGCGACCCAGCGAGGCATCGAAGTTTGCCTTGCGACGCCGTCCAGGGCCGCAAAGCGGGTGTCGGGCCGAGAGTTTCGCTGGTAAGTAAACGCCGTCGTGCGGCCGCTGGCGTTGGTGGTGAAAAGGCGGGTCGCGGTGCGTCAGGAACCCCCGGCTGCCGGAGTCTCGTTTGCTTGTCGGAGCGGCTGCGACGGCCGGCGCGGGGCTATCCGCCGCGGATCAAGTTTCACCCGCAGCGTTTCCGCGCGGCGACGAACAACGCGAGGCCCAGCCACGCCAACACAGCCGTTGCCGGCTCCGGCACGCTCATGGCTCCCGACTTCCCGAAGTTCGCCTTGAGGATTCCGAAGTCGGTGAGGTCAACCCGGGTGTCGCAGTTGACGTCGCCCGCGAGCGTGCAGCCGCCACCCCCGTGGTGGAACTCAAAAAGCTTTTCCAGGGATAGAGAGAGGCCGCCGATTGAGGCCCTGAGAATGAGATCGGTCGAGGTATCGAAGGGATTAAATGGCTGACCTCCGCCGCTGAAGGGCAGATATGCATTCGTTCCGGGTTCCCCAAAGCCATCGACGCCGGCAAAGCCTGCTGGCCCGCCCGTGGCGTTCGCGATGCCCAGCGGGATCGTCACGCGGGCGATGAGGCCCGGATCGATCGCCCTGAAGAATGGCGAGCCCACGGTGAAGAATTCACCGGAGGTATCTGGATTCTCGAAGGCCGCTGCATCGGCGCCGGAGATCCCCTTGTCGGTGGCGTCCCAAACCAGCCGGAAGTTGTCGCCGCCGCCCCCCTCCGCCCCGCGGAAGATGATCGGATACCAGCCGCCCGTAAGGCCCTCGACCGTTTCGGACGTCTTCGTGGCGTTGAACGTGCCGACACCGCCGCCGCCGTTGTCGACGCCATTCCAGCTCGTCCAAGTGTTGTCGTCGATCAGCGTTTCGCCGCCGATCACGAGTTTGGCGTAGTCGTCGTTGCCGTCCCGGAAGGTGACGGCGCCCTTGGGAATGAAGATCTCGCCTTGCCACTGCACCGAGTAGTTGTCTCGGTTGCCCGTGAGTCCGGTAGGGGCCGGATAGCTGTTAGGGGTATCTCCGCCGTAGGAGATCTTGTCGAGAAGGAATGGCGCGGCGATGAAGTTGGTTGGGTTCGAGAGGTTGTCGCTCCAAGCTTGGTCGGACGTCAGGTTCCCATTGGTCCAGGTCGAATACAGGCCGCCCGACTCCAGATTCACTCCTGGTGGCTTGAGCATATAGTCGAGCTTCGCCGCGAGGGACCACGTCTCGCCCTGCAGTTCTTGGCCGCCCTCGGTGGCAACTACGCGGCCGGCCAACTTGCCGTTAACAATGCCCAAGTCCATTTCCAAGGTGGGCTGGGCGCTGGTCGAGCGTGCGACGCATAGACACGTCAACAGTGCGACGATGAGCCTGGGCCGGGCGGGGAGCATGTCGTTGTCTTTCGGAAGTTGGCTGATTTACGGGTCAAATCGCGCCGCAGGCGTGCCCCGGCTGTTCTACGCTGCATGCGCACGCCCGGTGGTGCAAGCCTACTCTGCGCGCCCCCTAAAACGCACTCCCGTCGCGAAAGCGGACGAGCCTCGACGCCCCCGCAATTAGAATGGGCCCGCTCTGAGTCGCTGCATGCAGCCCGGCGATCGTCCGGCGGTTGGCGTTTCGGCTTTTCCGCCGCTGGGGTACGCTGCCGTGAGCGGGGAGTGCGTATGCGTTCCTCTTCCCTCAGGCCAAACTGCTGCGGAGAAAGTACGTATGATTTCGAGCCCAACGACGATCGGCGTTGGGAGCCTGCCCACGCGGTCCGCGCCAAATTGGCGGAACACGCTGCTGCTTGTGGGGGGGCTGGCCCTGGCCGGAGTTCTGGTCGTGCCGTTCGATGGGCAGGTCGCCCACTTCTTCTTGGGGGGCGGCTGCCCCGGCGAGCTCGACAAGCTGTTCGATCTGGCCGAGGTTTTCGGCCACGGCACGGGCGCCTTTCTCGTCATCCTCACCGTGTGGGTGCTCGATCCACTGGGCTGGCGCGCGGCCGCCTGGCTGGCCGGCGCGACCTACGGCGCCGGCATGGGCGCGAACGTGCTCAAGATGCTGGTCGAACGCACGCGGCCCAACGCCGTGGTGGGGCAGATCATCGGCTGGGACACGTTTCAGGCGTGGATCCCGCTCTGGACCGCGGGCCGCGGCGGGCAGAGCTTTCCCTCCGGACACATGGCCACGGCGGTGGGCCTGGCCGTGGGGCTAGCGACCCTCTATCCCCGCGGCCGCTGGCTCTTCGGCGTGTTCGCCGTCTTGGCAGGTTGCCAGCGCATCGAGAGCGGCGCTCATTTCCCCAGCGACGTGCTGTGGGGGGCGGCCGTGGGCTTGCTCGTGGGCTCGGCCGTGATGCAGGCCTACACCGAGTGGGCGGAAAAGCGGGAGCGCTCGAACGGGCAAGCGACCGCACCGGCTGGCAGCTAGGGAGATCTCCGATAGAACGCGCTGCTGAGCGGGGCCTAGCCCAGCACCTTGGCCACTTCGTCGCGGATCGACTGCTCGATCTTCCCCTTGAACATCATGGCCGCCAGCGGCAGATCTCCCTTGAGCCGCACCTGCGCGGGTTCCACGGTTGCTGCGCCTTTGATCTTGAAGCCGTAGGTGGTGAAGCTGAAGTCGAGCACGTTGCCGTTCCACTGCTCCTGCAGGTTGCTCACCTGATCGGGGAACCGCTGGCCGATTTTCTCCACGAACCCCTTGAGCCGGTCGATGGCTGCTTCCTGCCCCAAAGTATGGGGCGCGGTGATGTCGAATCCTGGCATGGTTGCTCCGTCATCCTTTCTGCATGTCCGCCGGGCCCGGAAGGCTCGAGCCCATGGCCGCCGCGCCGCGAAGCACCCATTTTGCCCGCTCGGGACCATAAAAGCCACTGCGAGTTGCCAAGCCTGCTACGTTCGGCCCCGTCGAAGGGTATGATTGGGAGAAATCATTCTTCCTGCCAGCGGGCTGGCGGGACCTAGGAAAAATGGGAAGCGCCGGATGCGAACCGTTCGAAAGCTGCTCTCCGCCTTGGCGCTGGTGGTGCTCGTCGGCGCTACGGTGGCCGCCGGCGTGACCGTGTGGAGCGGCAATCTTCCCGACCCGAACGACGCCGACGAGCGCAACCTGGCGCGGTGGCTCGTCACCCGCGATCTGGCCGCCGAGCCCCCCACGGTCCGCACGAAGCTGCTGCGCCGCCTGGAGCGCGAACTGCGGACCGGGCCGAACCTCTCAGGTCTGAACGGCCAGCTCACTCCGGAACAGCGGGAAGCGCTGTGGAAGAACATCGAGACCCTGGCCTGGGACTGGCTGCGCGAGCAGGCGGCGACCTACGCGCGGCTCCCCCCTGGCGAGAGTGGGGCCTTCTTGGATCGCCAACTCGCGTTCGTCGAAGCCTGGCCGGTGCGCGACGCCGCGCCCGCGGCCGAACCAGGGGCCGCCAAAGACGGTCCGCTGGCGAACACCGCGGGTTTGCGGCAACTGCTCAAGTCGCTCGAGCAGCGCATCGACCGCACGCCGCGCCCCGAGCGCGATCAGGTGCGCAAGTTCGTGCTCGCGGTGCAGGCCCGCATCTTTCTGCGAACCTTTCAAGGCGCCGGCGGCCTGCGAATTCCGCAGGGCTGAGAGCGCAGTTTCGCGCAACTGCGGATTACTCGCTGTCCTCGAACTCGAGCAGCTCAAAGGCGTTCATCTGCTCGAAATCGGCGCAGTCGGAGGGGTGCCACAAGGGCAATCCCTGACGCGCCCGATCGGCGAGCACGTCGATCTTTTCGCGCGTGCCGGGGAGAGCCCGCGTCGCGCGATACTGCTGCTGGTCCATCTCACGAGGTTCGAAATCCCAGAGCCCCAACTTGATGGCGTCTAGAATCGAGTTCGGCACCTTCCAACTCCTTCGCGGTTCAGCACACGGGAATGGACGAGCACGGGCTCGCGGTTCGCAGCGGCGTTTGCCTGCACGACCCAGCGATCAGCGAGTATTCTCTCTGTCGCGGCACTAGTCAAGCAAATTTGCCTGAGCTTCTAGCGTAGCGTTGGGGCCGCAATCGGTCGATGAGCCGAGCCGCCCACCATCTGCACCAACTCCAGTAACCGCGGCGCGCTCAACTCCGCCGCGCGATCGCCCGCACACGCAGCTCCGCGCACCGCCACGTAGTCGGCATCAAGCGGCAACAGCCGCGCGATGTCGTGCGCCGTGAGCGAACCGGCAACGACAGCAAGCATACCACGCTCGTGCGCTCCGTCCACAAACGCGGCGACTTCGTCGAGCTTCCACCACGAGAGCAGGCCGCGCCCCCGCTTGACGAAGGTGTCGACGAGCGCGACGGAGCAAGACAAATCGCGCGCCGCCGTGAGAAGGGCGTCGGGGGCAGGGGACTGCGCTGCCTCGACGTCGGCATAAACGACCGCCACGCGGTTAAGTGTGTCAGGCAGGGCCTCGAGCGCCCTTCGCCATGGCTCACGCCAAGCCTGTGAAGCCATGCCGGCCAAGCCGAGTTTGACGTACGAGTACCCAGCAGGGATCGCCAGGGCGATCGAGTCCTCCCAATCGCGCAGCTCCCCCAGCGCCGCGCTGAGCGGTGTTCGACCGGCGCTAGCGGCAACCTCTTGCCACACGGCGGGCTCAGCCCGCCCCAGGGAGCCATGGCTCGGCTCCTTAACGTCGATGAGGTCGACGCCAGCCTCCACCGCCAGCCGCGCCTCGGCGGCCGAACGCACGCTCACGAGCAGTCGCGTCACCGGACCGACTCCCGGCGCGCTTCCGCCAGTCGGGCATTCAATCCTTCGACCAGCCGCAAGCTGAGCGGCTCGCAGAACACGCCGCGGACCCGCACGTAATGGTCGCACCACTGGGCCAACATGCGGTTCGTGGGGCGATCCGCCAGCTCGACTTCGGCATCGGCCAGCTTGACCACGAGCGTGGCCGCCTCGACCGGCTTGCCCCCCAGGGAGACCGGCAACTCGCCCGTACCCAGCAGGAAGCCTTCCACCGCCTCGAGCGGCACTTCTTCGACCCCGAGCCAACGAACCTGAAACCGCAGGCGGTCCCCCTGTTGCCGCAGGCGCGGCCGGAGGGTCAGTAGCGCCGCGGCGGCGCCGATCAGCAGCGCCACGGCCCCGCCTGCCAGAAGGGCGACGCTGCCCCCATCGCCGCCGAGACCGCTCCCAAGGCCCAGGGCGGCGAGCGCCGCGCCGCACAACGTTAGCGGCAGGGCGAGCAACAGCGCCGGTCGAGGATTGGCCCGAAGCCAAATGCGGGAAGGCACGAGGGGATGCAAAGCCGGGGATCGGTGTGGGAACGAGAGCGCGTCCGCCGCGCGGTGCGGACGTTCCATCGTACCGACCTCGGTTTGCCCTTGCCATTGGCTGCGCCGCCCCGTTTCATGGAGAGGACTTTGTGGCCGGGTCCCATCCTCGACATGCAGCTCTCATGACGCACGAATCCTTTTCGCCCCAAGCGCCCACGCGATCGGTGGCCCTGGCGATTGCGGTCGTCTTGGCCTGCTATGTGGCGGCGCTGCTCCTCGGCTGGCCCCAGGCTGCCACGCGGCAGATCGCCGCCGCGAGCGCGGAGCACGCCGCCGAGCCAACCGCCGCAGATCATGCCGCGCCGGGCGCCCCCGCGCATGGGCATCCGCCCTACTGGACCGCCATCCCCTTCGTGCTGCTGCTGGGCGCGATCGCCGTCTTCCCGCTGATTAAAGCGATCGAGCACTGGTGGGAGAGCAACCTGCACCGGCTCTATGTGGCCGTGGGGCTGGGCGTCTGCACGCTCTTGTACTACCTGTTCCTGCACGCGCTCCCCGTCGAAGGGCATTGGCCTGCTCACTACGTGGTCGAGCCGGGCGCGGGCCTCCAGTGGTCAGGCGTGCGCGCGCTGCTCGAAAACGCCTTACTCAACGAGTATGTGCCGTTCATCGTGTTGCTGTTCAGCCTCTACACGATCGCCGGCGGCATTCGGATTACGGGCGATCTGCCGGCCCACCCGAGCACGAACGCAATGTTCCTGGGCGTGGGTGCAACGCTCGCCAGCCTGCTCGGCACGACCGGCGCGGCCATGCTGCTCGTGCGGCCGCTGCTCGAAACCAACGCCGAGCGCAAGCACGTCAAGCACACCGTGGTGTTCTTCATCTTCATGGTCTGCAACACCGGCGGCTGCCTGCTGCCGATCGGCGATCCACCGCTCTTTCTCGGATACTTGAAGGGGGTGCCCTTCCTCTGGACGCTCAACCTGTGGCAGCCGTGGCTGTTCGTCAACGGAGCGCTGCTCGTCGTCTACTATCTCGCGGATCGTCTGATTTTTTACCCGCGCGAAGCCATGCGCGACATCCGCCGCGACGAAACGCAGGTGCGGCGGCTGCGTGTCGGCGGCCTCACGCTCAACGGCCCGCTGCTGGCGGCGGTGATCCTGGCCGTAGCGCTGCTCGATCCGAGCAAGTCGATCCCCGGCACGAGTTGGCAACCCTGGCTCTACCTCCGCGAGGCGGTGCTCTTGGCGCTCGTGGGGGCGTCGCTGCTCTTTGGCTCGCCGGCGCTCCGCGAGGCGAACCGCTTTACGTTCGGCGCGATTCTCGAAGTGGCCGCTCTGTTCCTGGGAATCTTCATCACCATGCAACCGGTGTTGTCGATCCTCCGGGTCGAGGGACCGCGGTTGGGGATCGACACGGCCCCCAAGTTCTTTTGGACCACGGGCAGCCTCTCGTCGGTGCTCGACAACGCCCCGACCTATCTCGTGTTCTTCGAGGCGGCCTCCTCGCTGGAGGGGCCCGACCGCGTGGCGGGCGTGCCGGCGGCGCTGCTGGCGGCCGTGAGCCTGGGCGCCGTATTCATGGGCGCCATGACCTACATCGGCAACGGCCCCAACTTCATGGTCAAGGCCATCGCCGAGCAGTCGGGCATCAAGATGCCCAGCTTCTTCGGCTACATCGCCTACAGCGTGGGGCTGCTGCTCCCGGTGCTCGCCCTGTGCGTGTGGCTCTTTTTGTAGCGGCTGGGCGGCCGGATTTCGCCGGCGCTGATGGCCCTGCGCCGAACTCTTTGCGTGCTAACCTCCAGAGGGGTTCCGAAGGCGGTCCCCCTGGGCAGCCCCGGGGCCATTCCCCGGCTGCCGGAGGGCAGATGTTTCCAGCTTGGGGGCTCGAGCGCGCAATGGATCGACATCGTGAGGCGAACGAAATGCAGAGCGCAAACGCCCTCTTCTCGCGGCGGCTCGGCCGCTGGTTCGCCGCGGAAGCCGGCAACGCCGTCGTGGAGTATGCCTTGTTGCTGGCGCTCTTAGCGGGCGGCTTGATCGTCGGCGCGCAGTTCGTCGGTTGGAGCACGAGCAACGCCTTGGGGCGGCTCGATCTGCAAACGGCCAAGGCAGGCGCGGCGCGGGGCAACCTCTCCACGGCCGCGAACGACGCGCCGGGAGAATCGCTTCCTCCGGCCAGCGACGCCCCGCGCTTCGACTGGATGGACGTCGCCAGCACCGCCGGCCTGCTCATGGCCTTGGCCGCTTGCGGCGGCGCTTGGCGCTTCGTGCGCAAGGAACGCCGCATCCAATCGCTGCACGCGCAGCCCGAAGAGGCTGCTCCAGACGATCCAGCGCAGGTGGCGCTGCAGGAAAAGCGCCGCAAGATTCAGCTCGCCCTGGCGGCCGATCCCAGCGCCTTGTTCGACAGCCGCCTGCAGGTGCGGCACCTGATGACCGATCGCGTCGAGGCGGTAAAGCCCGAGGCGTCGCTGCTGCGGGTTCACGAAGTGATGCGTCAAGGCCGCCGCCGCCATTTGCCGGTCTGCGAAGCCAGCGGACGCCTGGTGGGGATCATCAGCGATCGCGATCTGCGCAAGCCGGGCCGCCGGGCCGCCGACGTCATGACGGCCAATCCCTGCACGGTCGCCCCCGACATGCTGATCGTCCCCACGGTCACGCTGCTGCTCAACAACCGCATTTCCTGCGTGCCGGTGGTGCAAAACGAAAAACTCTGCGGGCTGGTGACCACCACCGATCTGCTCATGGCTCTCCAGGGCGCACTGCAGGCGCTGCAAAAGATGCCCAACGCAGTGAAAGCGATGGCGGCCGTGGCGATCAACGAGCAGGCGGCCCAGTCGCTGCGCGGCGAACAAGAGAAGCCGCGGGCGCCGGCAGCGGTCGGCTAACCTCGGTTCGCGAGCCTCTCGATGCTCACCTGGCGCTCCAGCCGCTCGATGCGCTGGCGGTCGAGCCGGCCGGGCAAGAGCTGCGCGGCGTTGTCGGCCGCCGCCGCGATGCCGAAGGCCACGGCCGCTGGCACGTCAAGCCCCTCGGCGAGCGCGACCGCCACGCCTGCCGCCAGGCAATCGCCGCAGCCGATGGGGTTCACCGTCGGTACGCGAACCGGCGTCCAGCAATACGACTCGCGGTCATTGGCACCAAAGATCTCTCCGCTGCCATGAGTCACAACGATCCACGCGGCCCCGCGTTCCACGATCTCGCGCATCGCCCGCCAGAGGTCGGCCTCCTCTGCGAGCGGCCGGCCCACCGTGCGGGCAAGTTCTTCGCGGTTCGGCTTGACCAGCAGCGGCCGCTCCTCGAGAGCCGCTAGCAGTTCGGGGCCCCGCGCATCGAGGATCGCCGTCCCCGGCGCCGCTTGCAGCAGCTCGCGATAGAACGTTGGCGGCGTTCCCGGCGGCAAGGAACCGCTCAGCACTCGCAGTTTGGCGGTGGCGGCCACTTCAGCGTATTGTTGCCGGAACTCGGTGAGCTCCTCGGCGGTCACCGCCGTTGCGTTTTCCACGAGCTCGGTCGTTTGCCCCGTGGCGCGGTCGAGGAGCGTGGTGCAAGCGCGCGTCGGACGGAAAGCCGTGACCCAGCGGCGGGCGAAACCGAGGTCCGCGAATTCCCGCTCGATCGCTTCGCTCGGCGCGCCGCCCACCAGCGCCACGGTCGTCGATGGAGCCCCCAAGTGCCCGAGGGCGAGCCCGACGTTGAGCACTTTGCCCGAGCTGCACCAGACCGCTTGCCGTGCGCGGTTCACCTCTCCGACAGTAAACGCGTCGAACTCGAGGATCTGCTGCCAAGCTGGCGAAAGTCCTGCCGCAACGATCACAGCATCTCCTCCAAGAGATCTCGCAGCTCCTCGGGCGACACGGGCCGCGGGTTGCCCGAAAGGCTGTTTCCGCGCGAGCCCTCGACGATCGCGGGCAACTGATCCGCGCGGACGCCGAGTTGGCTGAGCCGCCGCGGAATGCCCAGCGTTTCGCTGAGCTCGTCGATTGCCTGGCTCATGGCGTCGGCGGCCGCGCTGTCACTCGTGAAGGGTCGCCCCAGGCCGGCTTCCGCGAGCTCGGCCAGTTGCGGCTCGCTTACCGGCCGATTGAAGCGCAGGGCCGCGGGCAGCATCACCGCGCAGGCGAGTCCATGCGGCACATCGCAGAGGGCCCCCAGCGCCGCCGCCACTCCGTGGGCGAGTCCCAGCCCGGAGTTGGCGAGCGCCAGGCCGGAAAGGAGCGCCGCGTGCGCCATCGCTTCGCGGGCCGGTCGATCGTGCGGAGCTCGCCAAGCCTGGGGAAGGGCGGGCAGGGCTCGCCGCAGGCCTTCGAGCGCGAGCGCCTGTGGCAAGGGCTGTGCCTTGGCCGAAATGTAGCTCTCGATGAGCTGCGTGATGGCGTCGAGCCCGCTGTGAGCGGTTACCTGCGGCGGCGACGTCACCGTGAGCTCGGGGTCGACCAGCGCGATCTGGGGGAGCATGCCGTCGCTGCGGAGGCTCCGTTTGCCGGCCGGGTCGTCGACCGAGATCACCGCGTTCTTGGTCGCCTCGGTCCCCGTGCCGGCGGTGGTCGGCAGGGCGATGACGGGTAGCGGCGGCTCGGTGAGTTGTCGTCCCGTGCCGACCCCTTCCAAATACTCGCGCACCGTGGCGGTTTCTCGCTGGGCCGCCAGCGCCGCCACTGCCTTGGCCAGATCGAGCGCCGAGCCACCGCCGATGCCGATCACCAGGTCGCCGGGGCAAGCGCCCGATTGCCGCGCCCGCGCTACCGCCGCGTCGACCTGGGCAATCGTCGGCTCCCCGGCCGAAGTGACCAGCAACCGGGCCTCGACTTCGGCCGCCTGCAAATGCTCGAGCAGTTCTGTGAAGACGGGCGAATTCGCCACACTCGGGGCCGCTACCAGCCACGCCCGCCGCCCCAGGCCGCGGGCGAGGGCGCCCAACTCGGCCCGGCGTCCCCAGCCGAACACGATGCGGCGGGGAGCCAGAAAGTCGTAGCGGAGTGTGGGCGAAGTAGACATGCGGGCGATGCGGTGGTCGATTCACGGACTGCTGGATGCCGGTTATCGTCGCGGGCCGATTGGCGCGCGGTCAAGCCGGCCTCGACGGCCGCACTGATTGTGCGGGTTGCCTCGGGCCTGCACCCCGCGACCGCTCGGCCCCTTCGCTCGCCCTCGCGCGGCCGATGACGTACCCGTTGATGGGGCGTCCGCGCGCCCCTAGAGGCCGCTTGACAGCCTCTGCCCCCAGAACTAGAAGATTGGACCACGGTTTGATTTGCGCCGCGCCGTCCCTCCCCTGAGCGAAGCGCCGGCCGCTCTGCTCCCACACCTGCACCATGGCCAAACGTAAACCTGCCAGTGACGACGGCGGAGATTCCCTGCCGGAGCTGCGCGGGCAGATCGACCGCTTGGACCGCGAGATCGTGCAGCGGCTCAACGAGCGGGCGAACCTGGCCCACCGCATCGGCAAGATCAAGGCCCGCAACGGCCAGAGCGTTTATGCCCCCGAGCGCGAAGAAGAGGTCCTGGCCCGCGCGGTGAAAACCAGCGAGGGGCCCCTCTCGGAAAACTGCATTCGCGCCGTCTTCCGCGAGGTGATCTCGGGCTCGCGAGCGGTCGAGCAGGTGCTGCGGGTGGCCTTTCTTGGGCCCGCCTACAGCTACAGCCACCTGGCCGCGATCCATCGCTTTGGCCAGAGCACCGAGCTCGTTCCGGTGGCCAGCATCGCCTCGGTGTTCGAGGAGGTGCACAGGGGCCAGGCAAACTTCGGCGTCGTGCCGATCGAGAACTCGACCGACGGCCGCGTGGCCGACACGCTCGACATGTTCACGCGGCTCCGCGTGCGCGTGTGCGGCGAGGTGCAGCTTCGCATCCACCACTGTCTGCTGGGCATGTCGCCGCGGGCCGAGCTGACCGAGGTCTACAGCAAAACGCAGCCGCTGTCGCAGTGCCGTAACTGGCTGGCCCGCCACTTGCCGAATGCCCGGCTCGTTGAGGTGAGCAGCACCTCGGCCGCCGCGCAGCTTGCCAAGGAAAAGCCGGGCGTGGGGGCGATCGCCAGCGCGCAGGCGGCGGTTCACTACGGGGTCGACATTCTGGCGGCCAACATCGAGGATCAGGAAGGCAACCTCACTCGCTTCGCCGTGCTCGGCATGGAAACGGGGCGTCGGACCGGCAGCGACAAGACGGCGCTCATGTTCCAGATCAAGAACAGCCCCGGCTCGCTCCACGACGCCACCGGAGTGTTCAAGCGGGGCAAGCTGAACATGACCTGGATCGAGTCGTTCCCAGTCTCCGCCGCACAAGGGGGCGGCTACCTGTTCTTCGTCGAGGTCGAAGGGCACGAGACCGATTTGCGGGTGCGGCGCGCGGTCGAGGGGCTCAAGAAGCGGGCGCTGCGGCTCGAGGTGCTCGGCTCCTACGCCAAGACGGCGCCGATCGAATAGATTGACGGGATACGCCGCGGCGGCGAGGGGGACCCGCCAACCACGGCCCCTTTGCTCAAAAGGACCCAGCGTGGCAGTCAAGCGCGGCAAGAGCCTGGAAAAGCTGCTGCACGCCCTCGACGGGGCGAAGGCCGACAAGGCTGCACTGCGTCCGCCGCTCGACGGCGGGTTCGCCTACCGCTTCACGATCTGGACCCCCGTGCTCGACGCCGACGGTCAGGTCGTGTTTTCGCCGGCCGACCTGGTTCTGATCACCGAACTGCTCACGCGGCGTTTCGGCGGCTGTTCGGCCACGTCGAGCGACAGCGCGCCTCCCTGGGGCGGGGCCTGGCTCGATGAAACCGGCAAGACGATCGCCGAGAAGCACATGCAGATCGTCGTCTACTCGAGGCAGACCGAAGAGGCCAGCGCCTTCTTCCGCGACCTCAAGGCCGTGCTCGAGCGGGCCGGCAACCAGGACGTCGTGGTCGTCGAACGCCAGGCCGTCGACCTGATGCCGAGCGGCCGGCTGCACTGAGCAGCGACCGCAACGGCTATTCAATTCCTTCGCGGCGGGCGAACTCGGCGGCGTCGGCGGCCGTCTCGAGGGGCTGCCCACTCGCGGTGACCAACTCGTAGCGCCGGCCCCCCAAACGCGAGCTCGCCTCGGCGGCGCCTGCCACGAGCACGCTCTTCCAGCCAATCTCGGGGCCGAGCTTGATCGGCCGGCGCGCAGCGACCGCCTGTAGAAATACCTGCAACTCGCGCGCATAGGCGCGGGCGAAGCGCGGGTAGAAATCGGGGTGCTGCGGTTTGGGAGGCGTCATGCGAAAGCGCTGCCGCTCGACGAGTCGGCCCCGCTCGCCGGTCGTCCGTCCGGTGCCTTGCCAGAGTTTGGCTTCAATGGGGCCGAAGTCGCCGACGAATTCTCCGACGTCGATACGGCCGAGCGTGCCGATCAGCTTGAAGCCGTTGTCGTAGCCGGTGTCGTTGATCCGCGACCCCCAGAGGTGGGCGACCGAACCATCGGCCCATTGGAGAAAGGCATGGACGACGTTGGCCCCTTCGCCGGCGCGATCCTCGTAGTGCGGGGCCATGAACTGCAGAGCCTGCACCGTGCGCGGCAGCTCGAAGCGGTGGAAGCTGAGGGCCTCGAAGACCAAGTGGATCGCCATGTCGGCCGTGATGCCGGGGCTCTGATAGGCCGGCGGCGTGGGGTTCTTGTCCTGCAACACATGGTGCGACTGCTGCAGCTCGCCGATTTTTCCGGCCGAGACCCACTGCCGGGCCCTTCTTGAGGCGGCGTCGTAGTAGCGCTGAAAGGCGATTTGCACCGGCGCCATGCCCGGCCGACCGGCCTGCTGGCTAAACTCGGCTGCTTCGATCACCGAGTTGGCGAGCGGCTTTTCGACGAGCACAGCCACGCCACGCTGAGCGAGCGCCAAGGTATCGGCCGCGTGATGCTCGGTCCGCGAGGCGACGACCGCGGCATCGATCCTGCCGGATTCAGCCATGGCTTCCGGCGCATCGAAGCAGGCCAGTTCACTCGCGAGGCCGCCGCCGGCCAGACGCTTGGCGGCCGCGAGCGCAGCGGCCCGAGTTTCGGCCCGCCGATCGCCCAGGGCGACAAGTTCGATCCGCCCCGCCTGGGCGAGCCGGACGAGATTCTCGAGATGGACGAGGCCCATTCGACCGACGCCGAAGATGCCGAGACGGAGGCGCGAAGAAGGCATTCTGCAGCTTCTCTCAGGTAGACGTTTTGATCGGCCGTATTCGGCGGGTTCGGCATCGTACCACAAGTCGCAGATAGCCGTCCCCCTGCCTCCTCACCCCGCCGCAAAGTACACTCTTACGGTCCGCCCGCGCGTTCCCACCCGCGCCGCGCCCGTTCCCCACCTTTGCCGCCCCAACCGGCCCCATGCCCAAGATCACCAAGCTTCTGGTCGCCAATCGCAGCGAGATTGCGATCCGCGTGTTCCGCTCGGCCCACGAACTCGGCATCCGCACGGTGGCCATCTACGCCTACGAGGACCGCTACGCGCTCCACCGCTTCAAGGCCGACGAGGCTTATCTGATCGGCCAGGCCGGGGAGCCAATCCGCTCCTACCTGAACATCCCAGCGATCATCGCCATCGCCAAGGAACATCAGGTCGACGCGATCCACCCCGGCTACGGCTTCCTGTCCGAAAACCCCGACCTTGCGCGGGCCTGCGCCGCCGCAGGAATCACCTTCGTGGGCCCGCATGTCGAGGCCCTCGAGCAACTCGGCGACAAGACGTTTGCCCGCAACTTGGCGCAGAAGGTCAAGGTGCCGGTGCTTGGCGGTTCGGATTCGATCGCCAGCGTCGAGCAAGGGCAGCAACTCGCCGCCAAGCTGGGCTACCCCGTGATGCTCAAGGCGGCCAAGGGGGGCGGCGGCCGCGGGATGCGCGTGGTGCACAAGGCCGAAGATTTCGCCGCCTCGTTCGAGCAGGCCCAGCGCGAGTCGCTCTCCGCCTTCGGCAGCCCCGATGTCTTCATCGAGAAGTACATCGCCCAGGCCAGCCACATTGAAGTTCAGCTCCTGGGGGACAAGCACGGCAACCTGGTGCATCTGTTCGAGCGCGACTGCTCGGTGCAGCGCCGGCATCAGAAGGTCGTGGAGATCGCCCCCGCGCCGAATCTCGACCCCGCGGTTCGCGCGGCCCTCTGCGAGGCCGCCCTGCAACTCGGCCGGGCCGTGAAGTACGAGAACGCCGGCACGGTGGAGTTCCTGGTCGACCGGGCCACCAACCAGCACTACTTCATCGAGGTCAATCCGCGGATTCAGGTCGAACACACGGTCACCGAGGAGGTGACCGGCATCGACATCGTGAAGTCGCAGATCCTGGTGGCCCAAGGCATGCTGCTGGCCGACCCCGAGATCGGCTTGCCCAGCCAAGAGGCTGTGACGACGAACGGCTTCGCGCTGCAGTGCCGCGTGACGACCGAGGACCCGACGAACGGTTTCCTGCCCGACTACGGCCGCATCGCCCACTATCGCTCGGCCGGCGGCCTCGGCGTGCGGCTCGACGCTGGCACGGCCTTCAGCGGCGCTACGGTCAATCCGTTCTACGACTCGATGCTGGTGAAGGTGAGCGCCCGCGGCCGCCGCTTCATCGACGCTTGCCGGCGGATGGAGCGCTGCCTGCAGGAATTCCGCATCCGGGGCGTGAAGACGAACATTCCGTTCCTGATCCAGTTGGTCACGCACCCCACGTTCTTGAGCGGCACCTGCACGACCCGCTTCATCGACGATACGCCCGAGCTGTTCACGCTCACGCGCCGTCGCGACCGGGCCACGCGGCTGCTCACGTATCTCGGGGAAATCGCGGTCAACGGGCATCCGCTGGTAAAGGGCCTTCCCAAAGCCAAGCGCCGCGCCCCGGCGCCGGTTCCAGCCATCGACCGCACGAGCGCAATTCCCCCCGGCACGCGCGACAAGCTGCTCGAGCTGGGGCCCGCGAAGTTCGCCCAGTGGATCAAAGACCAGCCGCGGCTGCTGCTGACCGACACCACGTTCCGCGACGCGCATCAGTCGCTCTTGGCCACGCGGTTCCGCACCCAGGACCTGCTCAACATCGCCGATTTGTATGCCCGCGAGGCGAGCGGGCTGTTCTCGCTCGAGATGTGGGGCGGGGCCACGTTCGACACGGCGCTGCGGTTTCTCAAAGAGTGCCCCTGGCAGCGGCTGGCCGACATGCGGGAGCGCGTGCCCAACATCTTGTTTCAGATGTTGTTCCGCGCGAGCAACGCGGTGGGCTACGCCAGCTACCCCGACAACATCGTCCGCGAGTTCTGCCGCGAGGCGCACTCGGCCGGTCTCGACCTATTCCGCATCTTCGACTCGCTCAACTGGGTGCCCAACATGCGGGTGGCCATGGAGGCGGTGCTCGACGCGGGCGGCCTCTGCGAGCCGGCGATCTGCTACACGGGCGACATCCTCGATCCGAAACGCACCAAGTACGACCTCAAGTACTATGTGAACCTGGCCAAGGAGCTGGAGAAGCTGGGGGCGCACATCCTGGCCATCAAAGACATGGCCGGGCTCTGCAAGCCCTACGCGGCCGAGTTGCTGGTGAAAACGCTGCGGCAAGAGATTGGCATCCCGCTCCACTTCCACACGCACGACACGGCCGGCGTGCAGGGGGCTTCGATCGTCAAGGCGGCCGAGCAGCAGCTCGACATCGCCGATGGCGCCATGGCCTCGATGTCGGGCGGCACCAGCCAGCCGAACCTGAACGCGATCGTCGAAGCCCTGCGGTTCACGCCGCGCGACCCCGGGCTCGACGGCCACAAGCTGAGCGACATTTCCGACTATTGGCAAGCGGTCCGCGAGTTCTATCAGCCGTTCGAAACCACGCTGCTGCCGGCCACCGCCGAGCTTTACAGCCACGAGATGCCCGGCGGCCAGTACACGAACTTGTATCAGCAGGCCCGCGCCTTGGGCTTGGCGGAGCGCTGGACCGAGGTCTGCCGGATGTACGCCGAGGCGAACCAGCTCTTGGGCGACATCGTCAAAGTAACGCCCAGCTCGAAGGCTGTGGGAGATCTTGCGCTGTTCATGGTCGCAGGCGGATTGACGCCCAAGGACGTTGTCTCAGGAGAGCGCGAGTTGGCGTTCCCCGAGTCGGTGGTCGATCTCGTCTCCGGCATGATGGGGCAGCCGCCGGGGGGCTGGCCCCCCGGCATTCGGCAGCGGATCTTGCGCGACCGCACGCCGATCGAAGGGCGGGCGGCCGAGGGACTGCCGCCGGCCGACTTCGCCGCGGCGGGGAAAAAGGTCCGCGAGCTGATCGGCCGCGAGCCGCGCGTGCGCGACACGCTGTCGTACCTGCTCTACCCCAAGGTCTATCAAGAATACACGTCGCACGCGAAGACCTACTCCGACACGAGCCGGCTGCCGACGCCGGTCTTCTTCTACGGCCAAGAGGTGGGGGAGGAGATCTCGGTCGACATCGAAGAAGGCAAAACGCTGATCATCAAGTTCCTCACCGTCAGCGAGCCCCACGCCGACGGCACGCGGACCGTGTTCTTCGAGCTCAACGGCCAGCCGCGCGAGGTCAGCATCGTCGACGACTCGCTTGAGGCCACCGCCCACGGCGCCGTCAAAGCCGATCCGGCCGATCCCAAACAGGTGGGCGCCAGCATGCCCGGCATGGTCGTCACCGTGGCGGTGAAGCCGGGCGACAAGGTTGAGAAGGGGCAGAAGCTGTTCGCACTCGAGGCGATGAAGATGGAAACCACGCTCTCGAGCGACGTGCAAGGCCGCGTGGCCGAGGTGCTCGTCACCGCCGGCAGCCGCGTCGAGGCCGGCGACCTGCTGCTCCGCTTCGAATAGTAGCCCGCACTCTCCGAGTGCGGAGTGCCAACGCCCACCGAAATCTCGCCAAACACGCTTTTTCGCCGCTCACCTGTTGATCCAAGCATTCTGCACTCGGAGAGTACCCATGTTCAATCTCGACCGGATCGTGCGTTCCGGCTTGGCGGCGCATGTCGATCACCATGCATCACTCGGCTCGACCAACGATCGGGCACTCGAGGTCTGCGCGTGGCCCGAGGCGCCGCTGCCGCTCTTGGTGCTCGCCGACCAACAAACCGCCGGGCGTGGTAGGGGCGCTAATCGCTGGTGGTCGGCGCCTGGGGCGCTGACGTTCTCGCTCGCCGTGTCCGCGCCGGCCGAGCAGTTGCCGGCCGAGGGCCGTCCGCGAACGGCGCTCGTGGCGGGGCTCGCTGTGTGCCAGGCGCTCGGGCTGCTGGCGCCGCGTGTCCAGTGGCGGGTCAAATGGCCGAACGACGTCTACGGAGACGGCTACAAGGTCTGCGGCATCCTTTGCGAGGCGACGCCGGCATATTCGGAGCGCCTGGTGGTCGGCATCGGCATCAACGTAAACAACTCGATCGCCGGCCTGCCGACCACATTCCACGGCCGCTCGCTCTTCGACCTCGATGGCCAGGAACGCCTGCTCACCGACGTGCTGCTGGCGGTGCTGACCGAGTTTCACGGGCTGTGGGAACGGCTGCTCGAGGGCAGCTTTGCTAGCCTGGCGCCTGAGTATCGAAGGCGATGCCTGCTGACGGGACGCGAGGTGGCGATCGCCGCCGGCGAACACCGCACGGTGGGCCGCTGCCAAGGGATCGACGATGGCGGGGCGCTGCTGGTGGCTACGGAGCAGGGAGTGCGGCGAGTGGTGGCGGGAAGTGTGGAGCACTGGGAATAAGCAGTTGGGGCATCGACATGAAATCGCCTGACTTCCGGGTCTGGTTGCGTTTAGCGATGGAAACGGAACTAGATCTCGCCATGAAGGCCCGCGGCTTCTCCCGGCCAGCCAAATCGATGAACTATCGGCGCAACGTGATAGAGGGCACGCAGGGGCTCGAGATGTATTTCGATTTTCGGCCGCCATATGAGCCGACAGCTTTGGCGCATCTGACGCCTACCGTCTCCTTCTTCTTCCCTGCAATCAATCGTTTGCTCGCTGAAATGAGCGATGGCGATGCATGGCTTACGCGTATCGTCGTGCATCAGACCCTGACCTTTCGACTTTCGTTGGACCACATTGCGCCGAAAGGGGCCTGTGAGCAATGGTATGTCTACGATGAGCAGTCTGGCACGAACGTGGTCCGATCCATTCGGACTTTTGTAGAAGAATGGGCACTTCCGCTCGTCGCGGACTACCAGACACTCACCGATATCACGCGACGCTACGAAATGAAGGACGATCGACTCCGGCATTTGGGGCGGGAATCTAACTTCGCAATCGTCGCCGCCTATCTCTTGCTCGAGATGCCGCATGAGGCGATGCAAGTGCTCGAGACGCATTTCGGCAAGTTAGGGCCACGACGGTGGTATGCTCGTATTTTCGAGTTTGTCGCCGACCGGATCGACAAGACGAGACCCACATAGATTCGCCCACTGGAGGCAACCATGGATCTGAACTTGAAGGGCCACGTCGCCGTGGTCACCGGCGGCGCGAGTGGCATTGGCCGGGCAGCGGCCGAGTTGTTTGCCGCCGAAGGCGCTCATGTGGCCCTTTGGGATTTGGGCGACGCCCCGCAGGCCGTGGCTGTTGAGCTCGCCGCGAAGTATGGCGTGCGCGCCATCGGAGTCGCCGCTAACGTGGCCGAGGAAGTGGCCGTCTCGGCAGCGGTGGAGCGAACCGAAGCCGAGCTAGGGCCGATCGATCACCTGGTGCATGCCGCGGCGATCGGCTCCGGCAAGTTCGGCTTTCCCTTCACCAACCTGCAGCCGGCCGATTGGCCGCGCGTGCTGCAGGTCAACATCATGGGCATGACCTACGTGGCCCATGCCGTGGCCCCGCGGATGGCCGAGCGCGGCGCCGGCACGCTCGTGTTCCTGGCCTCGGTGGCGGGGCAGATTGGCTCGCAGACCGATCCGCCGTATAGCGCGTCGAAGGCAGCAAACATCAACTTTGCGCAGTGCCTGGCGAAGGACCTCGCCGCGCGCGGCGTGCGGGTGAACACCGTCTGCCCCGGCATGGTGCAGACGGCGCTCAACCGCGCGGTCTGGCAAGCCTGGCACGATCAGGCCCCGCCGGCCGAGCGGCTCACCTATGAAGAATGGGCCGGGCGCAAGGTGCAAACAGTAGTGCCGCTCGGTCGCTGGCAAACGCCGCAGGCGATCGCCGACATGATCGTGTTCCTGTCGTCCGACCGGGCTGCCCACGTCACCGGCCAAACGATCAACGTCGACGGCGGCTTCGTGATGCACTGGTGACCAAACCGCTGAATGCGATTCCCCCGTGATCGTCAGCCAGCTTACGCTGGCCGCTCGCCTTGCCGGTGGGAAGCAGCTGCCCAGCGACTGAGCGGAAAACGAAAATGGCGAGCGGCCCGGCGTAAGCCGGCCGACCAAACGGCGAATTGGGTATCCGCGTCTTGGTCAGCCAGCTTACGCTGGCCGCTCGCCAGGGGAGCCGCGAGCGAATCAACCGCTTACTGGCGGTGGCGCGTGATCGCCGGGAAGTCGTCGCTGCGGAACGGAGTGGCCGGCAGGCCGTCCTTATTCCACAGGTTCACCACCGGGAAATCGGCCCAACCGAACCGCACCGCCACCGGGTGCGGCACCTCGGGCGAGCTGACCACGATCGTATCGCGGCCGGTGATCTTGGCCTTGGCGTTGTGGAACTTGCGGTCCTCGCCCGCCAGCGTGAAGCCGGCCAACTCGCCTCCCTTGGCTTCGAGCCCCCCGCCGACGTGGTCGAACGTCAGCGTCGCCTGGCCGCCGTCGAACTTAGCGCCGCGCAGCTCGGGGCCCGAGTGCTCGAGCTCTTCGCCGTAGGCCAGCTTGCGGGCAGCGATGGCCAACCGCGCGCCCACGGGCTGCTTCTTACGGGGGTGAATGTCTTCCTCCTCGCCCACGTCGGTGATCACGGCCATGCCGACGTTCGGCAGCACCTTGGTGGACAGGAGTTGAGCTTCGCGCAACTCCGCCCAGTCGCTCTCACCCGGTTCGGCCTTGATCTTCTTAAACGGAGCGAGCTGCACGAGCAGGAAGGGGAAGTCACCTTGTCCCCAAGTCTCGCGCCAACTGCTGATCATCGCCGGGAAGAGCGTGCGGTACTGCCAGGCGCGGTCGGCGTTCGATTCGCCTTGGTACCAAATGGCGCCCGAGATCGCGTAGGGGGCGATCGGGGCGATCATGCCGTTGTAGAGCCCGCCGGGATACCAGGCGTCCCCCGGCTTGCGGTCGTAGCCCAAGATGTGGGCGAGCGCCGTGTCGGCGGAAAGCTTCTCGCGGCGCGCCCAGGCTTCCGACGGCGTGCCGCCCCAGTAGGTGCCAATCAAGCCCACCGGACGATCGAGGCGAGCCCGCAGATCCTTGCCGAAGTAGTAGGCCACGGCCGAAAAGTGCTTGGCGGTCTCCGGCGAGCAGACGACCCAGTGAGCATCGACATTCGCTTCCGGCTCAGCCGACGAGCGCTTGGGCACGGTGAAGAAGCGGATCTTGCCGTCGGTGGCAGCGGCGATCGCCTTGTCCGCGCCGTCGGTGGCCTCGAGCCCCCACTCCATGTTCGATTGACCGCTGGCCACCCAGACTTCGCCGACGAGCACGTCGTCGACCACGACCTTGTTCTTGCCTTCGATCGTCAGCTGGTGCGGCCCGCCCGCGGCGAGCGGCTCGAGGTCGACGCGCCACTTGCCGTCTTTGGCTTCGGTGCTGGCCTCTTGGCCAGCCAGCTTCACGGTCACTTTCTCGCCGTCGGCGGCCCAGCCCCACACCGGCAACGTGCGCCCCTGCTGCAACACGGCGTGGTCGGTGAAGAGCGGGTGCGGCTTCACGTCGGCCGCGGCCGAGCGGGCCAGCAGGCCGGCTGTGAGCCCAAAGATCAATCGCATCAACGCACTACGGCAAGAGGCCGGCATAAGAAGTCCTTCCGGAGCGATAGGCGGGGTGAAAGGCAGGTTCCAAAGCGCACTCACCCTACCCACGCACGGGCGATGTTTCAAGCTGCGCTAGCCAGGTGAGCTAGAGGGGCAAGTGCATTCTCCCTCTCCCCATGGGAGAGGGCCGGGGTGAGGGACCGTGCCGTTGGTTGCAACCGAGAGAGCCGCCGACAACCTTTCCCAGGAACAGGGCGCAAGCCCGTTCTCCCCTTTCCCGCCCCTTCTGCCGATTTGCTATAGTGTGCGGAACTCTACATCCGTTCACTCCCGCAGCGGCTCGACCGGCATGGTTCGCGAAACGATTTTGCGTCAGGAGGGCCCCGCGCCGGAGGATGACCGCGATCTGCGGCCGCAGCGGATGGGGGACATGGTCGGCCAGCGCGAGGTGTTCGCCCGCCTGCAAATCGCCGTCGGGGCGGCGCAGAAGCGGAACGAGCCGCTGGGGCACATTCTCTTCGATGGCCCCCCGGGCCTCGGCAAAACGACGTTCGCCACCTGCATCCCCCGCGACCTGGGTGTGGGCTACCAGATCGCCAGCGGCGCGGCGCTCACGGCGCCCAAGGACCTGATCCCCTATCTGACCAACGCCGAGGAGGGCTCGGTGCTGTTCATCGACGAGATCCACCGCCTGCCCAAGGCGGTCGAGGAGTTCCTCTATCCGGCGATGGAGGACTTCCGCATCGACATCGCGCTCGGCGAGGGGGTGAACGCGCGGACGATCAACATGCCGCTGCGCCCGTTCACACTGATCGGCGCCACCACGCGCACCGGGCTCCTCTCGGCCCCCTTGCGCGATCGCTTCCAGATGCGCGAGCACCTGGACTTCTACACGCACGACGAGTTGGCCGAAATCGTCCGCCGCAACGCGGCGAAGCTGCAGTCGCCAATCGACGACGCGGCCGCCATGGAGATCGCCCGCCGCAGCCGGGGCACGCCCCGCCTGGCGAACAACCGCCTCCGCTGGGTCCGCGACTTCGCCACGCACCAGGCCGACGGGCAGATTACGCTCGCGCTCGCCCGCGCGGCGCTCGAGATGCTGCAAATCGATGTGCTGGGGCTCGACCAGCAGGACCGCAAGTACCTGAGCACGATCGCCCGCGTGTTCGACGGCGGCCCGGTGGGAGTCGAGGCTTTGGCTCACACGCTCAACACGGCCACCGACACGCTGAGCGACGAGGTGGAGCCGTTCCTGCTCCGCACCGAGTTGATCGTCCGCACTCCCCGCGGCCGCCGGCTGACCGCGGCCGGGTTCGAACATTTGGGGCTCTCGCCGCCCGCGGAGGAGGGGGAGCAGGGGATGTTGTTTGGGTGAAGGAGGGTCGATGGACGAAAACGACAAGTGGCCGCTTGGCGTCACTTTCTACGCGCTCGCTTGCACGATTTCCGCATTCGTTGGGTGGCCGATCGTAGCCGCGTTGGCCGGCTACTTCGCCTACGCGCGCCCAGATCTGATCGACCGGATGTCGAAAGTTTCACCGTTTCCACTTCCCGTGCTCATTCTTGGACTGCTGCTCTTGTGGGCGCTGTCCGGAATCGCCGGCGTCGGCCTCATGCGGCGGAAGGAGTGGGGCTGGTGGACTGCCGGCTTCATGCAGGTCTACGGCGTTTTTCGCAACGTGTCAGCAATCTTGCTCCCGACGCTCATGGGTGTAGCTGCTCCCCCCGGCCACTCGACCAAGTACCGAATTCGCATCACCGTCAACTTGGTGCTCCTCGGCTACTTTTTCTCGCCCAAGGTGTTCAGGTTTTTCGGCCTCGAGAACTCGTCGCGGCTGCGGGCACTGCTCGAAATGGTTGCGGCCGGTTTCGCGATTTCAGCCATCTTCGAAGCGCTAATGTGGTTTCTTGACTGGAAGAATCGTTAGGCGACGCTCGTACCATAGAAAGCCGGGTGAAACCGGCGGTTTATCCTAGTTTGCAATAGCCTGGTCATGATCGTCGTCGATCAACTCACCAAACGTTTCGGGCCGCAGACGGCGGTCGACGCCCTCTCGTTCACCATTGCCGCTGGCCAAATCGTCGGCTTGCTTGGCCCCAACGGCGCCGGCAAGTCGACCACGCTGCGGATGCTGACCGGGATTCTCGAGCCGACCTCGGGCACGGCCAGCGTCTGCGGCTTCGACTTGCGCCGCGATCTGCTCGAGGTCAAACGCCACGTGGGCTACGTGCCCGAGTCGGGCGCGCTGTTCGAGTCGCTCACGGGGCTCGAATACCTGGAGATGGTCGCCGCGCTGTATGGCATCCCGGCGGCCGTGGCTCGCGAGCGCGTGGGGCAGTTCATGACCTTCTTCGATCTCGGGTTCGACACGCTCCAAGGCAAGCTGCTTGGGGCCTATTCCAAGGGGATGCGGCGCAAGGTCGCCATCACCTCGGCGCTGCTTCACAATCCGCCGGTCGTATTTTTCGACGAACCGCTCGACGGGCTCGACGCCAACGCGGCGGTCGGCTTCAAGACGCTCATCCAGACGCTGGCCGGCGAAGGCAAGACCATCGTTTACAGCTCGCACATCCTCGACGTCGTCGAGCGGGTGTGCCAGCGGGTGATCATCGTCGACCGCGGCCGGATTGTCCTCGATGGCAAGCCGGATGAGCTCGTGGCCTCCCACCAGGCCGGTTCGCTCGAGGCGCTGTTCGCGCGGCTCACAGGGGGCGATGAGCTCGAGCAGCGCGCCAAGGACTTTGCCAAGACCTTCCGACCATGAGCGCGTCCGAACCCCTCTCCACCGCCGCGCCGTCGACGGAACAAACGCTCCGCCGCCTGTTCCTCACGCTCTTCCTGCGCGGGCGCAGCGTCGCCCAACTGCAAGGCAAGGCCCTGCCCACTTCCGTGGGCCGCAAGCTGGCCGGCACGCTGGCCTTCTATTTTCTGATCGGGCTCACGGCCGTTTTCATGGCCGGGCGTTCCCCCTTCGAGCTGGCGATCTACCTGCACTCGATGACGTTTGTGTTCCTCGGCATGTTCGTAGCTTCCTCGGCGGGCGAGGTGCTGTTCAACAAGGACGAGGCCGAAATCCTGCTCCACCGGCCGATCGAGCCGAGCGCGCTGCTGCGGGCCAAGGTCCGCGTGCTGGTCGAGATCTGCCTGTGGCTGGCGCTCGCCTTCAACGCGGCAGGCATGCTCGTGGGCACGTTCAGCCACGGCGGCAATTTGCTGTTTCTACCGGCGCTGCTCGTGTCGCTTGTGCTCGAGGCGCTGTTTTGCACGGGCTGCGTGGTGCTGGTCTACCAGCTTTGCTTGCGCTGGTTCGGCCGCGAGCGGCTGGAGGGGATGATGACCATGGCCCAGGTGCTGGTCACTATCGCCGCCGTGCTGAGCGGGCAAATCCTGCCGCAGGCGATGGCGCGTCTGCCGGCGCTCTCGGGAACCGTGCAGACGGCCTGGTGGCTCGTCTTCTTCCCGCCCGCGTGGTTCGCGGCCATGGTCGACGCAGCGGCCGGCGGCCACGCGCTCGGTTCTTGGTTGTTGTCGCTGCTGGCGGTCTCGGCCACGCTGCTCGTTTCGTGGCTGGCGTTCGGCAAACTCGCGCACGGCTATCACTTGGGCTTGCAGCGGCTGCATGAGTCGAAGGCACGACCGCAGTCGAAGGGGCGCGGCCGCGGGCTGCTCGACCGGCTGGTGCATGCGCCGCCGCTTAGCTGGTGGCTGCGCGACCCGGTCACGCGGACCGGCTTCCTGCTAACGACGGCCTACCTGGTGCGCGACCGCGACGTGAAGCTGCGGGTGTACCCGGGGCTCGCGCCGGTAATGGTGATGCCGCTCCTGATGCTGGCCCCGCGGATGGGCTTCGCCTCGGCGGACGGCGGCTTCGGCCTAGCCTTCGTCGGCGTTTATCTCGGGCTCGTGCCGCTCATGGCCCTCGAGATGTTGCAGTATTCGCAGCAGTGGCAGGCGGCCGATGTGTTTCGCGTGGCGCCGCTGCGGGGTCCGGCGCGGCTCTGCCGCGGCGCGCGGCGAGCCGTGTTGTGCTGGCTGACGGCGCCTGCGGTCTTGGCCGTGGCGGTCATCTCCTTGTTCGTCACCGGCGGAACGGCTCAGTTGCCCCTCTTGCTCCCGGGCGTAATCGCCATGCCGGTGTACGCGCTGATTCCGACAGCCGGAGGCAAGGGCGCGCCGCTGTCGCGCCCGACCGACGAGTCGAAGTCGACCTCGCGCGGATTGAGCGTGCTGGGAGTGATGACGGTGTCGGTGGGCTTGGCCGCGGCCGCCGCGGTGGCTTGGCAGGCCGGCTACTTCGTGTGGCTGATCCTCGCAGAGGCCGTGGCGGCAGGGACCGTTTTCGCCGCCCTGTCCGCTTGGGAGGCGAAAGGGCGGTGGTGAACAGCAACGCGACACGTCAGCTCTCTCGGGAGACCTAAGCATGCGGCGCGTGCCTGGCAGCTTGCTCTGGATCGGCCACGCCGGCGACGGCCGCGATGCGCAGCATTTGCTCGCCGAAGGCATCGAAGCCGTGGTGCAACTCGCGGCCGAGGAGCCGCCCCTGACGTTGCCCAGAGAATTGGTGGTCTGCCGCATTCCGCTGCTCGACGGCGCCGACAACGACCGCGAACGGCTGCAGTTCGCGGTGCGCACGGTCGGCTGGTTGCTCGCGGGCGAGGTCCCTACCTTGGTATGTTGCAGCGCCGGGCTCAGCCGGTCGCCCGCCGTTGTCGCGGCGGCGCTAGGGCGGCAGCGTTCGTGCGACCCCGAACGCTGCCTGGGCGAGTTGGCGGCGGAGGGGCCGCTTGATGTCTCACCCGGGCTGTGGATGCAGCTCCAAGGAGTTCTCAGTGACTGACGCCTCCCAGCCCCGCCGGCGCCTTTGGCAATTCAGCGTGCGCGAGACGCTGTTGCTGACCGTGATCGCGGCGCTCGCGGCAGCGCACATTGCCCGCGTCTGGTTTCAGGAGAGCCATAGCCTGTCGCCCTTCTACGAGCGGGCCGATCTGCTGGCGTGGACCGAGCAGATTGCCCGGACTCACGTCTTTTCCATGCGCAGCGGCAGCGGCGGAGGCAGCGAATCGCGTCAGATCTATGGAGTGCGGCGCTATCAACTCGCGTTGGAGCCGGCTGGCGGCGCGCCCACGCGCGCGCAGTTCGTCGCCGAACTACAACGGATGGCCGGAAAAGCACTTGCCGACTCGAAATGCACGGACCTCGGCACGGCCACCAGCGGCGAGCCGGTCGACGGCTTCAGCATCGACTACACCTGGCGGCAAAACCGCGGCTCCCTCGACGTGCAGTCCTACCCGCTGCCAAACGGCGGGTACGGCGTGTTCTTCACGCTGCATGAGGCGCGGGTGGAGCGCTAAGCATCGCCCAGCGGCGTAGAATAGTGGCGGAGCTACGGCATGGATCACGAAATCCCAGACCCCTCCAAGACGAACGCCGCCGCGGCCGCGGTTTCCTCTACGCGCTTGAATCGGCGCCGTTGGCTCAAGCTCGCCGGCGGCTCGCTGGCCGTGAGCGGCTTGGGGCTGGGGGCTTATGCCTGGCGTGTCGAGCCGCACTGGATCGACCTCGTGGGCCGCAAGTTGTCGATCAAAAATCTTCCCTCCGACCTGGCCGGCAAACGGCTCGTACAGATCAGCGATCTGCACATCGGCCCGGTCGTCGATCTCGCGTACATAAAGGCGGCGCTCGATCGGGTAGCGCGGCTCGAGCCGGAGATCGTGGTGATCACGGGCGACTTCGTCACCGCCGATCGGCGTGGCCGCCTGGCCGAAGCCGCCCAGGCGCTCGCCCAACAGCCGCTGGCCAGCCGCGCGACCTTGGCGGTGCTGGGGAACCATGACTATGGCGAAGGTTTTCACGATCGCCACTTGGCCGACGAGCTGACCACGCGGCTCCGCGACTCCGGGGTCACGCTGCTGCGCAACGAAGCGCACGACGTCGACGGCTTGCTCGTCGCCGGGATCGACGACCTCTGGAGCCCGCGATTCAGCCCGCGCGAAGTGGCCGAACTCTTCGAGCAGCAGACGCCGTCGCTCGTGCTGGCCCACAATCCCGACACTTGCGATCTGCCGTTGTGGGGAGACTATGATGGGTGGGTGCTCAGCGGGCACACCCACGGCGGCCAATGCCGGATCCCCGGTTTGCCCCCTCCCGTGTTGCCGGTACGCAACAAACGTTACGTGGCGGGCGAGTACGCCCTGGCCGGCGGCCGCAGGCTGTATATCAATCGCGGCCTGGGCTACCTGCGGCGCGTGCGGTTCGCCGCGCGGCCGGAGATCACGGTCTTCGTGCTCGAGCGGCGAGCCGATCCCGCATGACGACGTTGGCCAGAATTCAGCTTCAGGCGGTTTATGAACGAAGGTAATGATGCGGCGTCGCGCCGCGGTTTCTTGGCGGCGGCGAGCTCCATGGGCATCGGCGGGCTGCTGGCGGCTGGCTGTGCCAAGACAGATCCCCAGGCAAACAGCGCCTCGGGCGGCCCGCGCCCCCTCAAGGCCGCCTTCTCCAACGCCGGGCGGCAGACCACCTGGTGCGAGCAGGGGTATCAAACAGCCATGCTCTGGGGGAAGCTGCTGGGGGTCGACATCACCTGGGTCGACGGCGAGCTCGCCGCCCAGAAGCAGCGCGAGAAGCTCGATCTGATCGTCGACGAGCCCTGGGACTTCTGCTGCTTTCAGGCGGGGCAAATCGACACGCTCGCCGAGCCCGCCCGCCAGCTCAAGGCTCGCGGCGTGCCGATCATTTCGATGGACACGCTGCTCGTGCCGCGCGACCAACTCCGCGACGTCGGCGTGTGGACGCAGGTAGCGCCCAACCACGAGTTCATGGGGGAAACGAGCGCCCGCTACCTGTTCGAACAGCTCGGCGGCCGCGGCCGGGTGATTCACATCGGCGGTGATAGCGCCCATAGCGGCGCTCAAGGGAGGGCAGCGGGCTTCGAACGAGCCCTGGCCGATTTCCCGCAGATCGAGGTCGTGGGGGGAGGCGTGCGGTGGTGCAACTGGGAGAAGGAAAAAGCCCGCAACACCTTCGAAGGGCTCTTGAACCAGGAATCGCAGCCGATCGGGGCGGCCTTCTTCCACAACGACGACATGGCCATCGCCTGCGCCGACGCCCGCCGCGGCACGCCGCACGAGAAGATGTTGATCGCCGGCGTCGACGGGCAGAAGGAAGGGCTCGCGGCGATTCGCGACGGCAAGCTCAACGCGACGACCGTGAACCCCACCGGGCTAATCCACTTCACGGCCTTGGCCGTAGGGCAGTTCATTGTCCGCAATCAGGAAGAGCTCGAAGACGTGCCGCTCGAAATCGTGACGCCGGGGCCGCTCGTTTCGCGCGAGACAGGCAACCTGGAGGCAATGTTCTATCTTTCCGACCCGCTGCATTCGTTGGTGTAGTTCGGCCAAGGATCCGTAGGGTGGGGCGAGGCTCTGCGAGCCCCACCGTCGGGCTTGATCACGGACCCGCGAGCAACCATCGCTGGCTCGCCGAGCGAACCGCCGAGTCGGGTTTTCGCGGCCGCCCAGAGTCGTATAATGCCGACTCTTTTCTCGTCCCCCCTCGGAGGCCCGGCATGGACCCACTCCCGCCACAGCGGCTCGATTTGCCGGAGATTTCGGCCGGGCAACTGCTCGTGCGCGCCAGTCGGTTGGCCGCAGGCGGGCGGGCGATCGCTCGCCGCGGCGGCGACTATGGTGTGCGGATTGGGGTGGATGGCCATCGCCCGCGCGCTGCGGCCCACCGAGGATGCAACGGGCGTTTGGGAACTCGTGACGCCTTGATCCGTGGGCGCGCCTTCCCATAGAGGTCCGCCGCCTGGACTCGGGATTCTCGCAGAATCCGAGCGGCGTGCCGGCCATTGCTCCCCAGGTGCTCGGATTCTCAAGCCTCCTGAGCCTCGAGCAGCCGGCGAGCCAGTGGTTTGCGCTGCTCGCTTGCTTGGCTTGGGGTGTTATCGTGTGGGCGTGGCCGGCGGCGTTCATCACGCGGCGGGCCGCGCTCGAGCTGGTGCGCGAGGAGCGTGTGGGCTTGTGGGCAACGCTCAAGTTCGTGCGGCGGCGGTTGGCCTCGTATCAGGGGGCGCCTTGGCTGCCGGCGGTCGGTTTGCTGCTGATCGCGATTCCCGCGGCCGCGCTTGGGTTGCTCGGCCGCTCGAGTTTTGGGCTGGCGCTCGTGGGGCTGGCCTGGCCACTCGTGCTGATGGCTTCGCTCGCCGCCGCCGTGCTCGTGATCGGGCTCGCGCTCGGCTGGCCGCTCCTGTGGGCGGCGATCAGCGTTGACGGGGGCGACGCCTTCGACGCGGTGAGCCGCACCTATAGTTACGTCTTCGACAGCGTGCTGAGGTTCGTTGGCTATGTGGCGCTCGCGGCGCTCGTGGGCCTAGCCGGCTTCGTCGGTGTCAGCGTGTTCGCGGCCGTTACGCTGCACCTGGCGTTGTGGACGGTGAGCTGGGGCGCTGGGGCGGATTGGCTGAATAGCGTCGGCGACGAGCCGTTTGGCCTGCGCGCGATCACCTTTTGGTCGAACTGCGTGTGGCTCGTGGCCAACGCCTATGTGCCGAGTTACGTGCTGACGGCTGGGACGGCCGTCTACCTGCTACTGCGATTCCGCGTCGACGGGGCGGAACTCGACCAGCTGCACTTCGACGAGCCGCCCGCAGGGGCGCTGCCGCCGGTCGAGGAGTTGGTTGCCACGGCGACCGAGTCGACCGCTCCAGCGGCGGTCCCCGCCGTTCAGGCCGAAGTTTCCTGAGGTCCTTCGGCCAGCCAGCGGCCAACGAGCGGGCCGAGTTGGGCATGAAACTGCCCGCGTGAGAGGACCGCATCGCACCCGGCCTCGCGGGCAGCAGCCAGCCGGCCCTCATGCACGTGCGGCCCAAAGGCGACCACAGCCGGCTTGCCCGGCAGAGCGCGCAAGGCATCCACCGCCGCGGCGATCTCGAGCCCACCGGTCGCCAGATCGATCACCGCCAGAGCAGCGGCCCCCGCCTCTTCACGCGCAAGCAGCGCCGCGAGCGACGGATTCCAGGCGAGCGCGCCCCCATGGCGCCGCGCCTCATCCGAGAGGCGCGAAGCCACCGACAAATCAGAACTCAACAGCAGTAGGTTATGCTTCAGCATAACTATGCAAACGGTGAACAGCTCTGAACGTTGAAACGCGTGCGGCGGGGTCGTTGTTATGCTGAAGCATAACCTACGTGGATCGGAGCCGCGCGAGGGCGACGTCGATTTCGCGGCGGGCTTGCTGCCGGGCGGCGTCATCGCAAGCCACGGCCACTTCGAGCCCCGCCTCGAGCAGCACCAGCCGCACGCTGGCCGGCGGCTCGCCGAGCAGCGCTTCGACCGCGAGCGCGTAGAGCAGCATCTGCAACCGATAACGCTCGACGAGCGCCTGCGCTCCCCCCGCCGGCACGGCGTTCGTCTTGTAATCGAGCAAGTGCCAGCGCCCGTCCGAGTCTTGATAGAGCGCATCGATCACCCCCCACAGGTTCACGGCGCCCGGCGCGCCGGGTGGCCACGCCAGCAGAAAGTCGAGCTCGGCGTGCCGCTGCCGGGCGGCGCGAAGGTCGGCGGCCGCCGGGAGTTGCTCGAAGCGCCGCAGCAGCTCGAGCGCGGCGGCTTGCTCCTGGCGATCATGGAGACCGAGCATCTCGGCCTGCCGCGCGAGCCGGGAGGTGAGCCAAGTCTCGCTGGGCCAGGGGTATTCGGCCAGCAGCGCGTGGGCAAGCGTGCCGAGCCGGCGGCCGCCTGCGCCCCGGCTGCGCGGCGCCTCTGCTGGTTCCTCGCTCTCCTCCGCGGGTGCGCTCGCTTCGAGCAGCCCGCTGAGCTGCGAGAAGGAGAACTGCCGCAGGGCGCCGCGATCGACCGGAATCGGCGCGACGCTCGGCGGCGGCGCGCCTCCCGCCGCACGAGCCGCCAGTTCTGCGGCTCGCGCCGGGTCGACCCGCTCGCGCCGCTGCTGCGTACGGCTGTCGAGCGGCGGCTCCGTGGTGGTGACGTGCACCTGCGGGACCTCGCACCCCTCTGGCAACTCAGCCAACAATTCGCCGCTATTGAGATCGAAACGCTCCGCCAGCAGCTTCATCGCCGGGCTGGCCGGATCGCCCTCGAAGCGGGCGCTCGAAAGAATCAAGTAGTCGGCCGCCCGCGTGCAGGCGACGTAGAAGAGCCGCACCGCTTCGTCGTTTTCCTCGGTCTCGTGCTGCACGCGGAACAGGGCATGCCCTGAGTCGCGTTCGTTCTCGTCCTCTTGGTTCGACGAACGGACGAGCGGCCCCAGGTCGGGGCGATACACGGCCGGCGGCAGCGACACGTTGGGCTTGCGGTCGAGATCGGCAACCACCACCACGGGGAACTCGAGCCCCTTGGCCTGGTGAATCGACATCAGCCGCACGACGTTCGCGTCTTCGGCATGCGTCGCGGCCTGGGCTTCGCGCGGTTCGCGGGAGAGATTGTCGGAAAGCTGCGTCACAAAGTCGGACAGGCCGAACACGCCTGCCCGGTCGAGATCGCGGGCCTGGTCGACGAGCTTGCGAAGGTTGCCGACCTTGCGCTCGCCGAGGAACTCGCCGAGCAAGAGCGCATCGTAGCCGGTGAGGGCGAGGGCCCGCTGGATCAACTCGGCGACCGGCAGCCGATCCTTCACCCGCTCGAGTTCGCCCAGCGCCTTGGCGGCGAATGCGGCCCGCTCGCGGTCTTCCGGCGAAAGCTCGCTCGGTAACTCGTCGGCGAGCAAACCCTCGCGCAGTCCCGCTTCGTGGCGGGCGAGCCAAAAAAGCCCTTCGTCGGAAAGCGAGAAGAAAGGGCTCCGCAGCGCGCCGGCCAGGCTGGCAGTGTCGGCCGGGCACTCGAGCGCCCGCAGCAAGTTGCGCAGGTCGAACACTTCCTGCTGCGCGTAGAAGGCTGAGCCGCCGACGAGATAGTAGTCGAGCCCGTGAGCCTCGAGGGCGCGCTCGTAGTGCTGCACGTCGGGCAATGCCCGCAACAGAATGCAGATGTCGCCGGGGCGCACGGGGCGTGCTCCACCCTGCCCGCCACGGGACAGGGCCGCCAGCGGCTCCTCGCGGTCGATCATCCCGCGCAGCCGGCGGGCGATCCAGTCGGCCTCCTGGCGGCGGCCGCGCTCGGCGGCGCCCGCGTCGTGGCGGCTCTCCTCGAGGGGGCGCCAGAGGAACTCGATGGCCGGCGTCGCTGTTTCCTGCGGGCGCCGCGCCACGAGCGGCACTTCCCCCTCAAAAGCGTCGGCGAACAGCGCGTTCACGAAGTCGAGGATCGCCGGCTGACTGCGGAAGTTGTGCGAGAGGACGAGCCGGCCGTCCCCCGGCAGCCCGCTGCGCAGCTCGTGGAACACCTGGGGCTTCGCGCCGCGGAAGCGGTAGATCGACTGCTTGTGGTCCCCCACGAAGAAGAGCTTGCCGTCGGCGATCTGGCTATCGCAGAGCGCCCGGATGAGATCGACCTGCACCTGGTCGGTGTCTTGAAACTCGTCGACCAAGAGCAGCCGGAGCTGCCCGGCCAGCCGAGAGCGCAGGCCGTGCGACTCGCCTTCCAGCAGCCGCGCCGCGCGGACGAGCAGATCGTCGAAATCGAGAAAATTCTGCCGGTCCTTTTCGTGTTCGTAGACCTGGGCGATTTCGCCGACCAGGCTCAAGAGGGCCAAGCCCGCTTCGGCGGCGGGCAGGGCATTTTGCGGCGAGAAGCTGCAGCCGTTCAGCGTTTCCCGCGCCAGCTCGCGAAGATCGGTGAAGGTCTCCTTGAAGGCCTCGGCGATCGCCGGGCTCGGCCATTCTCCCTTGCCGGGATGCTGCACGCGGGCATGTTCGATGATGCGCTCGAGCTCTTCGATCTTCGTTCGCTCTGCGCCAAGCTGCGCGAGGCTCACGTTCAGTTCCGTGCAGCGCTCGCGGAGCTTGGCGTGCGTGGGCCAGGGGCCGGCGAGCAACTCGAGCGTCCTTTGCACTTCGCGGCTGCGAGCGACGCGTTCGAGCGCGTCGGTCTGAACTTGCCGCGCAAATGCGCCCCAGCGCTCGACCAACTCCTCCGGCCGCACGTCGCGCCACTCGGCGAACCTGATGCCGTGGCGTTGCCGCAGCAGGTCGTCGATCATCTGGCGGACCGTGCGGAAGTTGTAGCTCGACACCAGCGCCATCAGCCGCCGGTCCTGCGCGGACAACAGCCGCCGTAGTTCGTCGTCGACCACCTCGCGCTCGAGCGCCGCTCGCCCTAGTTCGTCGAGCACCTGAAAGGCCGGATCGAGCTGGGCCTCGACGGCGTGTGCCCGCAGCAGATTGCCGCAGAAGGCGTGGATCGTGGAGATGCGGGCCGAATCGAGCTGCCGCACGAGTTGGCGCCAGTGAGGCAGCTCCGCATCGACGGACTGCTCCAGCCGCTCCCGGCACGCCCGGCGAATGCGTTCGCGCATTTCGCGCGCCGCCTTGTCGGTGAAGGTGAGCGCGATCAGCTCGTGCAGCTCGGCGCGGGCCTCGCCGGGGTTCAGGTACGAAAGGAACCGCTGCGTGAGCACGAAGGTCTTGCCGCAGCCGGCGCCGGCCGCCAGACCGATCGACACGCCGCGCGTTTCGATCGCCGCTTGTTGCTGCGGCGTCAGGCGGGGGGAAGTTCCGGAAACTGCCATGGCTTGTCCAAGGCCCTCACATGATTCACGCGGCACACGGTGCGGAAATCGCACAGGCTGGTACACTTGTCGTCGGCGCTCACGATCGGGAATTGTCCTTGCCGCACGCCTTGCACGCGGGCAAACACCTGGTCGATCGTCTGCTGGCGCAGCTCGGCCCAATCGATCGCTATGGGGCCCTTCGAATTCGGCGCGTCGTCGCCGCTAAGCTCGCCATTGAACCGCAGCGTCGCCTTGGGCTGGCAGCCTGTTTCCTTGACGAACCAGTAGGCGGCCATGGCGGGCTCGGCGGCCCCTTCGGGGAAGAACAACTGCTCGACCGCCAAGGCATAGAGCGGGAGCTGCAGCGCCACCTCGTTTTTCATCTCGCCGAGGATTCGCTTCGAGCCCCCAGACTTGTAGTCGACCACGGCGAAGAGCGTCTGCCCCGCGTCGTCGAGCACGTCGACGCGGTCGATGCGGCCGGCGAGCCGCACCACGCCGTCGGCCCGGCGGAGCACGAGGGGCTGCGACACGCTCGTCGGGTCGGCCCCCGCCTGGTGCCGGCTGGGGCCGAAGCTGAGCTCGAACCGCTCGGGGCGCGGGGCCCTGCCGCGCGGGCCATGCCCCTCGTCGTACCTGCGATGCTGATCGAGATACTCCGCGCCCCACCGACGCACGAGATCCTCGTCGATCAACCGCCAGGCCGCCTCGAGGGGCGAGGCCGCCGGCCGATCGTGCCACACCTCGGCCAGCGATTGCTCGAAAAGCTCGTGGAATTCCTTCTGCGAGAGCGAGCAGGGCGACGTCGGCCGGCCGGCGCGGGCGTTGATGCTGCGGTGCAACTCCGCTAGCACCGCGTGCAGCAGGTTGCCGCGGAGGCCATAGTCCTCCTGCAGCTCGAGGTCGGCCGGCGAGTCGACCTCGAGCACGTGCTGCAGAAAGAACTTGAACGGGCAGGCCCGGTAATGTTCGAGGGCGCTGGGGCTCCAGCAGTAGGAATCGGAAAACGTCTGGCCGAGCGCCGCGAGTGCCTGCGGCGACAGCAGCAGGCCTTCGTGCGGGCCGAACTGCTCGCGCGATTGCCGTTCTCCCAGCATCCGCAACCCGGCCAGCAGGTTGCCGAAGAGCTGCGGGTTCGTCACGGCAGCAGCCATGGCAGAGCTTTCCGCGGCTTCTAGCTCGAACAGCGCGCGTTGGCCCGCCGCTGGCGCACTTCGCGCGGTTCGACCCCTGCCCGCCGCATTTGGTCGAGCGGCTGGCGGCGCCTCTTGCCGCAACGCTGCCAGCAGCCGCGGCGAGTCGCGCAGCGCTCCCTGGACTGCCTGCAGCCGCAGATCGGTGGGCCCCGCCGGCTCCCCTTGCAGCGCCGCCGGTCGCAGATCGACCTCGGCCACGCTGGGCAAGTTCGCGCCGAAGAGCCGCCGCAGATCGTCGAGATAAGGGCTGGGGACGAGGGGCTGGGCCCGCGCGTCGACCGTGGGATAGCTGAGCGTCAGCCGCCGCGTCCCCCGCGTCACCGTTTCGTAGAACAGCAGCATCTCGTCCTGACTGCGGGCGCCCCAAGACGGCAGCGGCAGGCCGGCTTCGCTCAGCCGACTGTGGTCTTGCCGGCCGAAGAGCGCATTCGCCCGCTCCCCGGCCGGAAAGGCGCTCTCGGCCAAACCCGCCACGAACAGATACGGCACGCGGACCCCGCGGGCATCGAGCGCCGACAACACCCGCACGCGCCCCGTTTCGTCGCGATCGCTGGGCCAGGGCTCGTGTTCCACCAAATCCTCGATGCGGGCGAGCGCCTCGGCGCGATCAAGCCGTGGGGCGGGCTGACCCATCCATTCGTAGAGCCGGTCGGCCGTTTTCAGGCATTCGATCAAACGGTCGAGGGCGTCGACCTCGGGCTGCTCCGCCTCACCTTCGACGAGCGGCGTCGCGGCTACGGCGCGGAGCCCGGTGCTGCTCGCCAGTTTCCCGAGAGCCGTGCCCCAATCGGCGAGCGTCGCCGTATTCGGCAGGCGGCCGAGCAAATCGGCCAAGCGTTCGAGCAGCGGCAGGGCGAGCCGTGCCCGCGCGCTCCGTTTGGCGCGGCGTTTGGCCCGCGGATCGTCCTCCGAGCTAGCTTCCGGCAAATCGCGAGTTACGCGGTCGGCCCAGCGGCGCACGCTGTCGAGCAACTCCTGCCGGCCGCTGGCCACTTGTAGCTCCCGGACCGTTTCGTCGACCGCCGCACGGGCCTGGCCCCCCGACCACTCCGTCCAGTCCGGCTGGAAGTAGGTCTGCTCGACGACGGCGATCACCTGGCGGAATGGCCAGCCCTCGACCTCGAGCCGCAGGATCGCCAACAGCGCCGCCACCGCCCGGCAGTCGAGCAGCGTGCGGCGGGCATCGAGCGCGAAGGGAATGCCCAACTCGCCGAAGATCTCGCGCACGAGCGGCGCCGCGTCGGCCGTGGAGCGAAAGACGACCGCGATGTCGCTGGGCCGCACAGGCCGCCCGCCGTCTCCTTCGCTCAACAGCCGCTTGATCCGCCGCCCCAGGAGTTCGATTTCGCCAAGCGCTTGGGCCGCACCCAACACCTCGATGCCGTCGGCCGGCGCCGCGTTGTTGGGGGTTCCGTCGCCAAACAGATGCCGCTCGACGTAGTCGAGCGCGGGCCAGGCGGGGGGCGCGGGGCGCTCGCGCCAGGAGATCGTCAGGCCGCTGAACTGCCGCGTGAGCTCGCCCAGCGTTTGCCGCGGCTTGGCAAACAGGTCGTCTCGGCCGCGATCCTGCTCGAGCGGCAAGCTGATGAGCAGCTGGCCCACGCGCTCGGCGAGCAACGCGAGGATCTCGAACTGGGTGTGCGTGAAGTCGGCGAAGCCGTCGACGACCACCGTGCACAGCTTTTCGAAGGGCGCGAGCTGCCCCGAGCGAAGCAGTTCGCGGGCCGACCAGAAGCGCCCCTCGGCATCGTACAACTCGTGCCGGATCAGGGCATCTTGATACGCCGCGTAGAGGGCCGCCAGTTCGCGATCCTTGGGCAAGGCGTCGCGACGCTTTCCAGCGCCCGCCAAGTCCTCGGGCCAGATTTCCAGGCGCTTGAGCTCGGCGATGAAGTCGCCCAAAGCGTCGAGCAAGCCCGGTCGACCGGCGAGCGGCCGCAAATGCTCGAGCAGCTCCGCAGCGCCGTTTCTTCGTCGACCAGAGGCGAAGCGACTCGAGCTCTCGCCGGGCCGGATTCGGCAAAAGGCGGGGGTCTCCCTCTCTACCCGCGACTTCTGGAGCGCCGCGTCTGCCACAGGATCGGCTTACTTTACGGACCCGACTTGGAAAGGCAACTCAGGGCCCCATCCTGAGAAGCAGCACTTTTCCGCGGAGGCCGGCGGTCTCGGCCAGATCGCCGATCTCGCGAAGGAGGTCTCGCGCTTCGTCCTCCTCCCATGCGGCAACCTCGTCGGTTGCGCACCAGGCGGACAGCAACTCCTCGAACGCCTCCTCCTCGAGCGAGGTGATTCGCGCGAGGGCAGCCACTTCCGCGCCCGGCACGAGCCACACGTCCGACGATTGATCGGCGTCGGAGGCTACGACCTGGACTCTGTCGAGCAACTCGTCGAAACCTCGATCCGCATGGCCTGTCCGCACGAGGCAGATCAGCGTGCAGAGCGTGACGTTTTCGAGCCCGGTGAAGGACAGGCCCTGCCAATGCGAGGTAGGCTGCGGCGAAGCAGCAACCGCTGACACCTCGTCCGCTTTGGCCACGACTAAAACGCTCTGTATGCCCATAGAAGTCCCTCCAATCCATCGGCTCAAACGGCGTACGCCTAACCCTGGCGTCCCTCCAACTCCAACAACCGCCGCTTCGTCGCCAATCCCGCCGCCCCCGAATAGCCGCCGAGTCCGTTCGAGCCCACCACGCGGTGGCACGGGATCACCAGCGGCACGCGGTTCTTGCGCATCACGCTCCCCACCGCCCGCGCCGCGCCCGGCGAGCCGGCCAGCGCGGCGAGGTCGGCGTAGCTGCGCGTTTGCCCCACGGGAATGCGGCGGCAGTGGTCGAGCACTTGGGCTTGGAAGTCGGTCGTGGCGAAAGGCGCCACCTGCACATCGCGAAAGTCATCGCGGGCGCCGCGGGCAAAGGCGATCAGCCGCCGCTGGAGTGGCGTTTTCCATTCGGTCGTGCTCGTGCCGGCGCCACGCTCGCTGAGCGCGCGCACCGCGGCTTGCGGCGAGCTTTGGCCGAAGACGAGCGCGTGCAGCGTGGCTTCGTGCCCGAGCATCGCCAGCCAGCCCAGCTCGGTTTCGAACACCGCCAGGCGCAGCTCGAGCGGCACTTCGGCGGGCGCGCTGCGCGGCGCAAGTCGTTGGCTGCGGGTTGCTTTGACAGTTTGCATGGGCCGGTCCTATACTGGTCGCTGGACTTACTCTTAGGAACCAAAAACCGTGGCCGTTCGAGGCTCGGCCGGCTGCGAATCACGCGGCCGGTGGGCGAGAATCGTCGCGAGCCAGCAGTGGCAGAGAATCAGCCAGAGGAAGCTCGGGGATGCACCGCTACAGCGCGCTCAGCGACGATTTCTACGTCAACATGAACCTGAGCACGGAGATGGAGCTGCCGCACAACCGCGAGACGATCCTACATTACTTCGAGCGGATCCAGAAGAAGTACCCCACCATGCGGAACTTCTACAGCCGCGAGAAGGGGGACTTCGTGCTCGAGGAAGACAAGGACGGCGGCAACTATCGCTGGGCCACCATCGAACCCCGCCGCGTCTGCTCCGGGCAGGTGAACCCCGAAAGTGTGGAAACGGCCCTCGAGCAGCATCGCCTGGTGCTCGAGCTCGCCCCCTACATGCTCTCGGTGAGCCCGCTCGATTGCGAAGCGCTCGATCTGCTGTTCGGCTTCGACTTCACCTACCGGGGCAACCACAACCAGCTTGTCGCCGAAGCGCTCGGGCTTTGCCCGGCTTATGAGCGGCTGTTCGACCTGCCGGGGGGGACGGTGATCAACTACGAGCCGTCGTTCACGATCTCGCTCGACGAAGAGTGCCGCACGCAGTGCCGCGTGAGTATGGAAACCCGCACCAACGCCTATCAGGTGCGGACCGGCGAGTTTCCTGAAGAGCAGCTCAGCGTCTACGTCACCGCCCGGCAATACGGGAGCCTAGGCCCCGACACCACCTACATCAAAACGCTTGATCGGCTGACCGGCGTGTGCCACGACGTGGTGCAGAACTACGTGATCGAGCAGGTGCTGCGGCCGCTGGCGCGGACGATTGCGCTCAAGTAAGGCGAGCGGTCCGGCGTGAGCCGGCCGACTTGACCGCCAAGAGGAGCACGCGCGGGATAGCCACCAGCGGTCCCTCACCCCCGGCCCCTCTCCCATGGGGAGAGGCGGGAAGGGTGGTACGCTCTCCCACAGGAGAGGGGAGGAATCAGCGGAAGCGTTCGTCGAAGGGGTGGCTGAAGCCCGGGAGCTTGGGCTTGGGGAGGGCATCGAGCGCTTTTTCGGCCAGCCGCAGATCTTCGCGGGTGGTGATCTTTAAGTTCACGGGGGACCCCTGCACGATGGTCACCGCGTGTCCCAGACGCTCCACGAGTTGGGCATCGTCGGTAGCCGGGAAGTCGCCGCGCTGGGCATAAGCGTCGAGCAGCCATTGGCGACGGAAGACCTGAGGGGTTTGCGCTTCCCACAGGCCGCCGCGAGGAACGGTCTCCGTGATCTGGTTATTGGCGCCGACGCGCTTGAGCGTGTTCGTCACCGGCACTCCCAGAATCGCGGCGCCGGTGCGCTCCGCGGCTTCGAACACGCGGGTGATCCACTCGTCGGCAATGCAGGGGCGCGCTGCGTCGTGAACGCAAACGAGGTCGCACTCCGGCTTCACCCGCGCGAGCGCCCGGCTCACCGAGTCATAGCGTTCGGCGCCGCCGTCGACGACGTCGATCCCCAGGATCGCGGCGTTGGCGGCGAACTTCATCTGAAACGCCTCGCGGTCTTCGGGCGAGATCAGCAGAATCAATTGCCCCACGTCTTCGCGGGCCAGGAACTTCTCAGCGGAATGCAGCCACACCGCGCGCCCCGCCAGCGGCGCGAAGGGCTTTTTGTAGTGCGGATCGCGATAGCGGCTGCTCGCGCCGGCGGCTGGCAGGATGACGGCGACCTTGGACACGGTTTTCTCGCACGTTGGGGTGGGCGACCGCGCAGGCGCGGAGGGAACGGTGCGGTTCATTGTCGGGCGGCCGGGAGGGGCGTCAAGCGCCGCCCCCCTTCGCGATAGTTCGCGCGCTGCTTGCGTCCCTGCGGCCCGCGGGCCAAGATGGCGGTCGCTTTCCGTGCGCATTCTCAGGCGGCCTGCCGATGAAGATCTTTTGCTTCGCGTTCTTCGCTCTCTTGCTCGGTTTCGCCACCGGCTGTGGCGGTGGCGGTCCGCAGGACCAATTTGCGGCCAAGGTCAAGGCCCTGGGCGGCAAGGTCGAGCGCGACGCGGCCGCTCCAGGGCAGCCGGTGACGGTCGTCTCCTTTAACGGCATCGCTGTCACCGACGCCGATCTGGCAGGCATCGGTGCATTGACCGGACTCAAGAAGATCGACCTCACCGGGACCAAGATTAGCGACGTGGGTCTCGAGCCGCTGGGCGCGCTTCAAGAGCTCGAAGAGGTCGTGCTTGAAAACACACTCGTGGGAGACCCCACCGCGAAGCGCGCCGCCGCCCTCCCCAAGTTAAAGCGACTGAGCCTGCAAAGTACGAAGGTCACCGACGCGGGTTTGGCTGACCTTTCCGCGAGCACCAGTCTGGAAGAGCTTTGGCTGACGCAGAACTCGGGGCTTTCCGACGCGGGCCTCGAACATGTGGCCAAGCTGCCAAAGCTCACCCGCTTGGACCTGCGAGCTACTCCCACCTCCGACGCTGGGCTTGTGCATCTGGCAAAGTGTCCAACGCTGAAGTACGTCTTCCTCCGCGCGACCAAGGTTTCGCCTGAGGGAGTGGAAACGCTGCGCAAGGCCCTGCCGGAGGCCTCGATCCGCTCCGACGAAGGAAGCGATCCGCGGCTGAGCGAAGAGCCCGCTCCTTAGTCGTTCTTGCGGGCCGCGCCACCCCTGCTTGTTAGGGGGCTGGCCGGGTGCCGGCGGCTGAACGCCCAGGTATACTGAGCGCGGCCGCGAATCCGTGTGAAGGGTGCGGCCGCTGGATGCGCCGCCCCCAGGGGCGCTGCCCCGAGGGCACCACACGAGCATGACGCTGCGTCCGCGGATTCTGATTGTTGCCGAGGCGGCGGCGCTGCGCACGCGACTGCGCACTCTGCTCTCCGCCGACTTCGAGGCCCTGGCGGCCGCTCCGCGACAACTCGCAGAACGAGCAGCACTCGACTTCGGCCCCGCACTCGTGTTGGTCGATCGGCAGGAGCGAGTCCGCGGCTCTGGGTGGGCGCCCGACGTGCCCGTGATCGTCGTGGACGGCGCCGATGGCAACGCCGCATTCCAGGAGACAGCATCCCCGGAGACAGAGCCGCCACTGTCCGACCGGGAGATCCTGTACCGCGTTCGCGCCGAACTGGAGTTGAGCCGTCTGAGGAGTCAAGCGGCGCGGGGCGCGGAATCGGCAACTTCCGCGGCGGCCTCCTCTCACGAGCGTCCCGATTTGGGGTTGCTCGATCAAACGTTCGAGCTGGCCGCCGTGGGGCTAACGCTTTCCGATCCCGAGGGCCGGCTGCTGCACGTGAACAGGGCCTATTGCGAGATCGTCGGCTACGAGCCCGAGGAACTGGTGGGCCGGCACGGCGCCTTTCTGTTGGCGGAGGAGGAGCGGCCGGCCGCGGAGTTGCGGCGCTTGGCGCGGCTGCGAGGCGAGACCCCGCCGCATCGCGATTGGCGGCTGATTGCCAAGGGAGGCCGCACGAAGATCGTCCGCTCGACCTCTTCGCGATTGCGCACCGCCGGGGGCGAGAACCTGTACCTCGGCGTCGTCGTCGACGTCACCGAGCACCGCCAGGCGGAAGCCGACCTCCGCGCCAGCGACGAGCGTTATCGTAGCTTCATTCGCCAGAGCACCGAGGGCATTTGGCGGTTCGAAACGCCGGAGCCCATTCCCACGCATTGGTCGGAAGAACGCATCCTCGAAGAAATCCTCGCGCACTCGCGGCTGGCCGAGTGCAACGACGCCATGGCCCGCATGTATGGCTATGCGTCGGCAGACGAGTTGGCCGGCGTCCGCCTGGCCGAGCTGTTCCTGCCTACCGACCCGTCCAACCTCGAGGTGCTCCGCCAGTTCATCCGCTCCGGCTTTCGCCTGGTCGAAGCCGAATCGCGGGAGCGCGACCGCTTTGGGCAAGAGAAGTGGTTCGTCAACAACGTCGTCGGCATCGTCAAGGAAGGGCGGCTGCTGAGATCCTGGGGACTGCAGCGCGACGTCACCGAACAACGTCGCGCGGTCGCGGCCGTCCGCGAAAGCGAAGCGCGGTTCCGCGGCGTGATCGAATCCGACATGATTGGCTTTCTCTTCTGGCACGTCGACGGCTACTTCTGGGGCGCCAACGAGCACGCAGCCGGCATGCTGGGCTACAGCGTCGAGGAGCTGCGCAGCGGCCAATTGCGCTGGAGCGACATCACGCCGCCGGAATACGCTGATCTCGATGCCCAAAAGCTCGCTGAGATCGTGTCGGCCGGCGTCATGCGCCCCTTCGAAAAGGAATACATCCGCCGCGATGGCTCGCGCGTCCCGGTGCTGCTGGCGGGAGCGATGCTGGCGGGAGACCCCGGGCGGGGCGTCGTCTACGTGATGGACATCAGCGAGCGCCGCCGGGCCGAAAAGCGGCTGCGCGACGCCGATCGCCGTAAAGACGAATTCCTGGCGATGCTGGCCCATGAGCTCCGCAACCCCCTGGCCCCCATCGTCAGCGCCGTCGAGTTGATGGAGCTCATTGGACTGCCCGAAGGCGAGCTGCAATGGTGCAAGCAGGTGATCGAGCGGCAGGTGCAGCAGTTGGTGCGGCTGGTCGACGATCTGCTGGATGTCTCGCGCATCACCCGCGGCAAGATCAAGCTGCGGCGCGAACCGGTGGAGCTGGCGGCCGTGATCGCGCGAGCGGTGGAAACGAGCCGTCCGATCATTGCCGACCGGAAGCAGGAGTTGGTCATCGAATCTCCTGCAGCGCCGCTGCTGTTGCTGGGAGATCTCACGCGGCTGGCGCAGATCGTGAGCAATCTGCTCAACAATGCGGCCAAATACAGCGACGAACAGGGGCGGATCGGGCTCTCGGCAGTGGCCGACGGCGCTGAGGCCGTGATCCGCGTGCGCGACACCGGCTGCGGCATCGCCCCCGAAGTGCTGCCGCACGTGTTCGATCTGTTCACCCAGGCCGAACGCACGCTCGACCGCTCCCAAGGAGGACTGGGCATCGGCCTGACGCTCGTCAAAGCCTTGGCGGAACTCCACGGCGGCTCGGCGTCGGCCGCGAGCGCCGGCCTAGGGCACGGCAGCGAGTTCACCGTGCGGCTGCCGCTGGCTGCGGCGGCGAGCGCCGCGGCGCGCGGCCCCGGCGAACGCGACCGCCGCGCAGCGCCGATCCCGCGCCGTGTGCTCGTGGTCGACGACAACGTCGACGCGGCGCTCAGCCTGTCGCGCCTGCTCCAGGCCGCGGGGCACGAGGTCGAGGCAGTCCACGACGGCCAGGCGGCACTGGTCAACGCCCCGCGCTGGCGCCCGGACGTAATCCTGCTCGACATCGGCCTGCCAGGCATCGACGGCTACGAAGTCGCCCGCCGGCTCCGCGCACAGCCCGAGACCAAGGAAACGACGCTCGTCGCCCTCACCGGGTACGGCCAGGACGAAGACCGCCGCCGCAGCCAGGAAGCCGGGTTCGACCATCACCTCGTCAAGCCCGTGGAGCGCGGCAGCTTGCAGTGGTTGTTCGCTTAATCCGCCGGGTTGGGACCGAGGCTGACCTGCAGTGCGAGTTCCTTGCGCCGCCGAAAAGCAGTGATCGCCCCAGGCAGCGAGAGGCCGCCAGGGGTAGGACTCTGCGCCAGCCGAGCAAGCCGCCGCCAGTGCCACGTGTTCATTCCTTGTTCCGGCCAGCGCTGCTCGGCCCACAGCCGCTGCAGCGCGACCTGCACGAGATAGCGCGGCTCACTCGCCCAGTCCCGTACGTCGAGTTCGACTCGCTCCTGGGCGCGGTTCGTCACCGAGTGGGAGAGCAGTCGCGCTGCCAGCTCATCGAACGCGTCTTGCGCCTCGCCCGCCAACGCTCCCAGCCGGGCCAGGGCTGCGCCCGCCTGCGGGTTGAACTGCTCGGACAGCAGCGGCAACAGTTCGTGCCGCAGGCGATTCCGCGTGCGGCGGCGGTCGAGGTTGGTCGGGTCGGTGCGAAACGGCTGGCCGATTGCGGTCAAATACTCGACCAGCTCGCGCCGCCGCACGTGCAACAGCGGCCGAACCAAGGTAATCCCGTGCGAAAGCGGCCGCGCGGGTCGAATTCCGGCGAGGCCGCGCAGTCCGGTGCCGCGCAGGACTCGATGCAGAATCGTTTCGGCCTGGTCGTCGGCGGTGTGGGCCGTGGCGACAGAGCGGAATCCGCATTCGGCAGCCGCCTGTGCCAGGAACAGGTAGCGCGCACGACGAGCGGCAGCCTCCATTCCTCCGCGGTCGATCGCCGGGGGATCGGCCCAAACGCCAACCCGGCAGGCGAAACCCAGGGCGCCGCAGGCGGCGACCACGAACTCAGCGTCGGCCGTTGAATCGGGGCGCAGCCGGTGGTCGAAATGCGCGACCGCCACGCGCTCACGGCGCTCGCCCGCGAGCACTGCGGCCAGCCGCAGCAGTGCCATACTGTCGGCCCCGCCGCTCGCGGCGAGCACGACGCCCCCCTCGAGCCACTCCCCCGGCTGCCAGTGCTCGGTCACTACCCGCACCAGGCGCTCGTCCGCGGAGATCGGGAGCGAGGGGAAGCGACGAGTGGGAGTGTCGGCCATGGGTGGCTGGCAAACTCGGATTGCGGCGGCGAAAATGTTTGTTAGATTGGGGGAACTGCGTCTCAACCCGCGTTCCACGGCGGAATTCTTTGGCTGCATTGCGGTTACGCAAGGCAGTCGCGACGCCCGGGGCCGCGGCCGTTGGCCGCAAGATCATCCTTTTGAGAATCAACTTGTGTCGGAAGGTCCGTGAGATTCTGCGCTGAGCCAGGGCTCATAAGCCTTGGGATCGGCGGCTGCGGATTCGATCAGTGTAGCAAACACCACACGCTGGGTGGGAACGCCGTGGACAGCCTCAGGCTTCGATCGCTGGCGATGCTCGAACTGTTGTGGGGAGTGTTGGTCGCCGCCGGCTGGGCGAGCGGGGTGGTTCGCCCCGCGAAGATCCACTGGCGTCTGAGGAGCGCCGCTTGGCAGGGCTCGCCCTTGTCAGGGGGGCTCCCTCCGGTTCTCGCCCTCGTCGAGAATCGCTGGCCCGGGAGTTCGGTTGCGTTCGCCGCTGCGCTCGACGTGCGCTGCGCGCCGAACCGCTTCCCCTTCTCGCTGCGCTGTTGTCCTGCCGGTCGCTGGCCCCGATCGTTTCTGCCCGCGCTCGTTCCGATCGCTTCGTCCGCGGTAAAGCTCTGTAGGGCATAGACCGCCGCTGCGCGTCTCACGTTCGTTCTGGCCAAGGCAGCCCGCAGGAAGTCTGCCGTGCCACAGAGTATTATTGTATCGTTGGTCGCCGCCGTAGCGGCCGTGCTTGCGGTCGTGCTGGTCAAGTTTCTCGACCGGCTGCGGAAGAAGGACGCCGAGAGCGAAGCCCGCGATATCGTGCTCCGCGCCGAGCGCGAGCGCAGCAACCGGCTGAAGGAGGCCGAGCTCGAGATCAAAGAGCGGGCCATCCAGCAGCAGGGCGAGGTCGAGAAGGAGCTCAACAAGAGCCGCCAAGCGCTCCACGAACGCGAGCGGGCGCTTGACAAACGCCAGGACATGCTCGATCAACAGGCCGACCAGCTCCGCAAGCAGGAGAAAATGGTCGAAGGCACACAGCGCAAACTCGCCGAGCGAATCGAGGAAACCGGCCGGCTTAACGAGGATCTCTCGGTCCAGGTCGGCGAGCAGCGCCAAGCCCTGCAGCGCATCTCCAACCTCGGCCCCGACGAAGCCAAGGCCCTGCTGCTCGAACGCCTCGACCGCGAACTCCGCCACGAGCAAGGGCAGCTCATCTTGGAGCGCGAGAAGGAGCTGGCCAAGGTCTGCGAGGCCAAATCGCGCGACATCCTGCTCACGAGTCTGCAACGCTATGCCGCGGCCCACACGGCGGAAACGACCACCAGCACGGTCGACATTCCCAATGACGAAATGAAGGGCCGGATCATCGGCCGCGAGGGGCGCAACATCCGCACGTTCGAAAAGGCCTGCGGCGTCGACGTGATCATCGACGACACCCCCGGCGTCGTGATCGTCAGCGGCTTCGACCCCGTGCGCCGCGAGATTGCCCGCCTGGCGCTGGGCAAGCTGATCGCCGACGGTCGCATCCACCCCTCGCGGATCGAGGAGGTGGTGGCCGAAACGCAGCGCGAAATGGAGGCGGTGATCCGCAAACACGGCGAAGAGGCCGCGCTCGAGGCCGACGTGCCCAACCTGCATCCCCGGCTCATCGAGCTCTTGGGGCGGCTACGATTCCGCACCAGCTACAGCCAGAATGTGCTGCGGCACTCGATCGAGGTCGCCTTTCTCACCGGCATGATGGCCGAAGAGGTAGGCCTCAATGGCGACCTGGCCCGCCGGGCCGGCCTACTGCACGACATCGGCAAGGCCGCCGATCACGAGACCGAAGGGGGACATCCCCAGATCGGCGCCGATTTGCTCAAGCGGCACAACGAAGGCCCCGAGGTGGTTCATGCCGCGCTCGGCCACCACGACGACATCCGCGTCGACCATCCCTACACCGTGCTCGTGGCCGCGGCCGACGCCTGCAGCGCCTCGCGCCCCGGCGCCCGCCGCGAGACCCTGGAGCGGTACATCAAGCGGATGGAGGAGCTCGAATCGATCGCCACCAGCTTCGAGGGGGTCGAACAGGCCTACGCGATTCAGGCGGGCCGCGAGCTGCGCGTGATCGCCAGCGCCAAGGACACCACCGACGCCACGGCCGCCAAAATCAGCTACGATATTGCCCGAGCCTTCGAACAGCGGCTGACCTACCCCGGCGAGATCAAGGTGACCGTGGTCCGCGAGACCCGACACCAAGAGATCGCCCGCTAGGCTCGCCGCTCCCCCACCTTCGGAACCCGAGAGCGAGCACGGCGTGCGACTGCTGCTGATCGGCGACATCGTCGGCAAACCAGGCCGCCAGATCGTGACGCGGGGATTGCCGCATCTGATCCGCCGCGAGGGGCTGGATCTCGTGGTGGCCAACGCCGAAAACGCGGCTGGCGGCTCGGGGCTGCTCCCTGCGCATTTCACCGAGCTCACCGCGGCCGGCGTCGATGGCGTGACCCTGGGGGACCACATCTACCGCCGCAACGAGATCATTCCCACGCTCGAGCGGGCCAGCAACATCGTCAAGCCGGCCAACTACCCGGCCAAGGCCCCCGGGCGCGAGTGGATGGAGGTCGCCGCGCGCGACGGCACGCGCGTGGCCGTCGTCAGCCTGATGGGGCGGGTCTTCATGCGGCCGGTCGATTGCCCGTTCGACGCAGCCGACCGCGTGCTCGCGGAGGTGCCGCCCGAGATCAAGGTGATTCTGGTCGATGTCCACGCCGAAGCGACCAGCGACAAGCAGCTCCTGGGGCGCTATCTCGACGGCCGCGTCTCGGCGGTGCTCGGCACCCACACCCACGTGCCCACCGCGGACGAAGAAATCCTGCCGGCCGGCACGGCCTTTCAATGCGACGTCGGCATGACCGGCCCTTACCAGAGCATCCTCGGCCGGCGGATCGACCGCGTGCTCGAAACGACCCGGACCTTTAACCCCACCTACTTCGAAGTCGCCGCCGGCGATGTGCGGCTGAGCGGCACGATCGTCGAAGTGGACCCCGGGACGGGGCGCGCGAGCGCCATCCGCCGTCTCTGCGTGCGACTGCCCGAGGTCGAAACGCTGATCGCCGAGGCGGCCGGGACGGCGTAATGCGAAAGGGCGGTGCCCGGCCTTGCCCACGTGGAGCGGAAAGGCCCGCCAGCAAAAGCCTTCGCACCGGCGGCGGGCTCGGCTATACTCAGGGGGTCGCCGGGCCCCGTGGCCGGCGGCCCCTGCCCTGATCGATCCCGCCTGACCCGACTGCGAGTTTCCGCATGGACCAGCCCCTTGGTCCGCGCCGCGCCCTGCGGCTGAGCCGGACGCTGTCTGCCTGGAGCTGTCGCGTCGCCCTCGTGGCGACGTTGATCGCTGCTGCGCGCGCCGGTCGGGCCGAAACTCCCGTCGAGCGACCCGCCCCGACGCCGGAGCAGGAGCGGTTCTTCGAGGAAAAGGTCCGCCCGCTGCTGGCCGCCCGCTGCTTCGAGTGCCACGGCCCGAACAAGCAGGAAAGCGGGCTGCGGGTTGACTCGCGAGAGTCCCTGCTGGCGGGTGGCGACGGCGGTCCGGCGATCCCAGCGGCCGAAGGTTCAAGCGGCCTGCTGCTCGACGTCGTCGGCTACGAGGGGGACGTTCAAATGCCCCCCGATGGCAAGCTCGGCGACGCTGAGCTCGAAACACTGGCTACGTGGGTGAAGCTCGGCGCCCCCTGGCCCGCCTCGGCGGCGGCGAAGCCGCTGACGCCCGACGAGAAGTTCCTCCAGGCCAAGCAGTCGCACTGGGCTTTTAAGCCAGTCAAGAAAGTCGAGCCCCCTGCGGTGGCGGATGCCCGCTGGAGCGAATCTGCCATCGACCGCTACGTCTGGGCCCAGTTGGCGGAAAAGGGACTAACTCCCTCGCCTCCGGCCGACCGACGCACTTTGCTTCGCCGGGCTACCTTCGATTTGCTGGGCATTCCGCCCACGCCGCAGGAACTTGCCGAGTTCGAGCAAGACACTTCCCCCGAGGCGTTCGCCAAGGTGGTCGATCGGCTGCTCGCCTCGCCCCTCTATGGGCAGCGTTGGGGCCGTCACTGGCTCGACGTCGCCCGCTACGCCGACACCAAGGGCTATTCCTTCGGCCGCGAGCGCCGCTATGCCTTTGCCTACACCTATCGCGACTATGTGATTCGCGCGTTCAACAGTGATCTGCCCTACGACCGCTTCCTGCAGGAGCAGATTGCGGCCGATCTGCTGCCGGACCGCCAGGGGAACCTGCCGCTGGCGGCGCTCGGGTTCCTTACGCTGGGGCGGGTGTTCGAGAACGTCCACGACACGTACGACGACCGCATCGACGTGGTGACGCGAGGCCTGATGGGGCTCACCGTGTCGTGCGCCCGCTGTCACGACCACAAGTTCGATCCGATCCCGTCAGCCGACTACTACTCGCTCCACGGCGTTTTCGCCAGCTCTACCGAGCCGGCCGAGCAGCCGCTGCTCGAGGAGGCGCAACCGCATCCGCAGCGGGCCGAGTACGAGGCCGAGTTGGCCAAACGCGTGCAGGCCCGCGAGTCGTTTCTGGCCGAGGAACACCGCAAGCTGCTCGAAGATCTGCGTTCGCACGCCGCCGATTACCTGGTGGCCATCGTCCGCGAGCAGCCGAACATGCAGCAGCTCACGATGCCCGACCTGTCGTTCTCGCCGGGCGAAGTCCGGCCCGGCATGGTCGACCGTTGGCGGAGCTTTTTGGGGAGCCGGCTCAAGGAAGACGACCTCGTGTTCGGCCCCTGGCAGCGGCTGTCCCAATTGCCGGCCGACGGCTTCGCTGCTGCCGCCGAGCCGCTGGTGAAGAGTTGGGCCGCCGGCCAGGCGCCATCGCCTTTCCACGCTTCGATCGTTCGCGCATTGGCCGAACATCCGCCGGCCACGCTCTTCGCCGTCGCCGACTCGTATGGCAAGGTGTTTCGCGCGCTCTACGAGAAGTACAAGCCGGCCGAAGGCGTAGCGGCAAAGCCCCCTGAACCCGGCGACGAGCCGCTGTGGCAGGTGCTCTTCGCCGACGGCGCTCCCACGGCGCTCACGCTGGCCGAGGCCCCCACGTTCTTCGAGCGCACCGCGGCGAACAAGAACACCGAGCTGCAAAAGAAGATCGAAGAGCACCAGGTCCATCACCCAGGCGCCCCGCCGCGGGCCATGAGCATGGTCGACGGCGCGCCGGTCGATCCAGTCGTGTTCCTCCGCGGCAACCCCGGCCGCCCCGGCGACAAGGTGCCGCGGCGTTTCCTGCGGATCATCGCCGGCGATGATCGCCAGCCCTTCCAGCAGGGTTCGGGCCGCCTGGAGCTCGCCCGCGCGATCACGAGCCCCGACAACCCGCTCACGCCGCGCGTGATGGCGAACCGCGTGTGGATGCATCACCTGGGGACGCCGCTGGTGCTGACGCCGGGGGACTTTGGCCTGCGGAGCGAGCCGCCGACGCACCCTGAGTTGCTCGACTACTTGGCAGCCCAGTTCGTGGAGCAGGGCTGGTCGGTCAAGAAGCTGCATCGGCTGATCCTGCTCAGCCAAACCTACCAGCAGTCGAGCGCCGAGCGCGCCGACTGCGCGGCCATCGATCCTGAGAACCGACTGCTCTACCGAGCCAACCGCCGCCGGCTGGAGCTCGAGCCGCTCCGCGACGCGCTGTTGGCCGTGTCGGGGCAGCTCGATCCGGCGCTCGAGGGGCGTCCCTTCGAGTTGTCGGCCGAGCCCTTCGTACACCGCCGCACGGTCTACGGCCTGATCGACCGCCAAGATCTGCCCAGCCTATTCCGCGTGTTCGACTTCGCCAGCCCCGATTCCTCGACGCCGGAGCGGCCCCGGACCATCGTCCCGCAGCAGGCGCTGTTCCTCATGAACTCGCCCTTCGTCATCGAGCAAGCCAAGGCGCTCGCCGCCCGCCCCGAGATGGCCGCGGGAGAGACGGCTGATCGTGTGAATGCCCTGTATCGTACGGCGCTGGGACGCCTGCCTGACGACTTCGAGCGGCAACTTGCGCTCGAGTACCTGGCGTCGGGCGGCGGCGATCCGTTCGACGCGAGCGGCGGCCTCAGCCGCTTCGAGCAGGTGGCCCAGGCCGTGCTGATGACCAGTGAGTTCAAGTTCGTGGATTGAGCGAAGAACCGTAACGAAGCCCCACCTACAACGTCCCGCCTAGCCTTTCCGTCTTGCCGAGGAAGCTGCCGATGATCGAGCGAACGAGTCGCCTCTGGGCATTGCTGCTGGTCTTTTCTCTTTCCGGCGCCGTGAGCGCTGCCGAACTGGTGAAGATCGAGCAAACCGCCGACCCGGCCGCCCTGCCCACGCGGATCAGCGTGTTCCCGGCCACGCTCGAAGTGAGCCAGCCGGGCGAGCCGCGGCAGATCGCGGTCACCGGCCATCTGGCTGACGGCACGGAGATCGACCTCACGTCGGCGGCCGAGCTCTCTTCGAGCGACCCGGCGATCGCCATGGTCGATGGCCGCCGCGTCGTCGCGCACGCCAACGGCGCTGCCCAGATCACGGTCGAAGCGGCAGGGAACGAGTTGGTCGTGCCGGCGAACATCAAGGGGCAAGAGCTGCCGGAGCGCGTTTCGTTCGAATACGGCGCCCTGGTGGCCCTCTCGAAGCAAGGTTGCAACTCCGGCGCCTGCCATGGTTCGCCGAGCGGCAAGGGAGGCTTCCGGCTGTCGCTGCGGGCGTACGACCCGGTGCTCGACCAGCACACCTTGATCCGCGAGGAATACGGCCGCCGCACGAACCCGGCCGACCCGGCCTCGAGCCTGCTCCTGCGGAAGCCGCTCATGGAGGTCGCCCACGGCGGCGGCCAGAAGCTTCGCAAGACCGATCCCGCGCACAAGCTGCTCATCGATTGGATCGCCCAAGGCTGCCAGCTCGATCCGGCTGACTCGGCCAAGTGCGTGAAGCTCGAAATCTTTCCCCGGCAGCGGGCCTTTTATGCCCCGAATTGGTCGCAGCAGATGTTGGCCCTCGCGCACTTCTCCGACGGCACGGTGCGCGACGTGACGCCGCTGGTGATCTATTCGAGCTCCGATGAGAGCGTGGCCAAGGTCGACGAGTCGGGCCTCGTTGTCGCGCAGGACAAAGGCGAGGCCGCGATCCTGTTTCGCTATCTCGACAAGATGGAGAGCGCCCGGCTGACGTTCCTCAAGCCGGACGCGAGCTTCCAGTGGCCATCGCCGCCGGCCAATAACTACATCGACGAGCTTGTCGACCGCAAGCTGCAACTCCTGCAGTTGGCCCCGTCGCCGCTGTCGACCGACGACGAGTTCTGCCGCCGCGTGCATCTCGACGTGCTGGGCGTGCTCCCCACGCCCGAGGAATCGGCCTCGTTCGTGGCCGACACGTCCCCCGATAAGCGGAGCAAGCTGATTGACCGGCTGCTCGAGCGGCCGGAGTACGCGTCATTCTGGGCGCTCAAGTGGGGCGACCTGCTGCGGCTCAACAACAAGCAGCTCACGGCCGCCGGCGTGCCCAAGTTCCACCGCTGGCTGGTGACGACGCTCCGCGACAACATGCCCTACGACCAGTTCGTTCGCGAACTGCTCACCTCGACCGGCAGCACGTTCGCCAATCCGCCGGCCAACTACTTCCGCGCCGCGGCCGACACCAACGACTGCACGGAAACGACGGCCCAAGTGTTCCTTGGCATTCGCATCCAGTGCGCCAAGTGCCACAACCATCCATTCGAGCGCTGGACGCAAGACAACTATTATGGCATCGGCGCGTTCTTCAACCGCGTGTCGCGCAAGCCCAGCCCCAAGGGGGACGAGCTCGTGGTCTTCGTCTCGCGCTCGGGCGAAGTCACGCAGCCGCGGACCGGCAAGCAGATGAAGCCCTGGCTGCCGCTGCAAGGGGAGGCCGAGATGGCAGGCGAAGATGACCGCCGCCAGGCCTTGGCCGAGTGGCTCTCGAGCCCCAAGAACCCGTTCCTCGCCAAGGCCGAGGTCAATCGCCTCTGGGCGCACCTGATGGGCCGCGGGATCGTCGAGCCGGTCGACGACTTCCGCGAATCAAACCCGCCTTCGAACGACGAGCTGCTGGCCGCCCTGGCCGAGGACTTCGCCAGCCACGGGTTCGACCGCAAGCGAATCTTGCGGACGATGCTTAATAGCCGCACCTACCAGCAGAGCTATCGCTCGAACGACACCAACAAGCTCGACAGCAAGTACTTTTCACACGCCCGCACGCGGCTGCTGTCGGCGGAACAACTGCTCGACGCGATCTGCCAGGTGACGGGCGTGGCCGAGTCGTACGCCGGCGTTCCGGCCGGCACGCGGGCCACGCAGTTGCCTTCGCCCGACGGCAACCACGCCTTCCTCAAGGTGTTCGGTCAGCCGGCCCGCGAAACGGCCTGCCAGTGCGAGCGCTCGAACGACACGAACCTGTCGCAGGCGCTGCAGATGATCAACGGCCCCACGGTGCATGGCAAGCTCCGCGACGAGCAGAACCGGCTCCGCAAGCTGGCGGCCGCCGGCAAGAGCGACGCCGAGATCGTCGGCGAGTTGTTCCAAGCCGCCTACTGCCGGGCCCCCGATGAGACGGAGCTGGCCACCGCGGTCAGCCACATCGCAGCCCAAAAAGACCGCCTCCGCGGCCTCGAAGACGTCTGCTGGAGCGTGCTCAACTCGAAGGAGTTCTTGTTCCAGCACTGATTAGCAGGCTGGTCTCTCCTAGAGCAGAAAGCTTGGTAGGGTGTGTCAAGCGAAGCGCAGACGCACCTGCGCTTGTGGCTCAGCACCGCCAACTCTCGCTTGCCACCTTGGTGCGTCCGCGCTCCGCTTGACGCACCCTACTGAACCGGCGGACGAACGCGCGCATCACTTCGCCACAGCTTCCGGTGCCCAAGCCGTGAAGTCGGTCGGTTCTCGGTTTGCCCTGGCATAGAACGGAATGCGAGTAATCGTTTGTCGCCGGCGATCACTTCGATCGCCGGGGGCCCGTCGATGCGGTCTGGTCGGGCAAAGTCGCGGAGTTCGGCGTCCGCCGGTACGGCAACGCCCTCCACCTTGCCGCCGTTGTCGATCCCTTCAAATAGGTAAAGCAGCGGGCCGCGGGCAAGCGCGACCTGCCCCGCCAAGTCGGCGACGCGTGCATGGGCATGAACGCGGGTCGGGGCGACGGGAAAAGCGACCTCGAGCGTGTCGCCGGGGCGCCACTCGCGGTCGATGCGAGCATGGCCCTTCTCCACGGTCGGCGCGCTGAACGGCTGGCCATTGAGCAGGAACCGCGTGTGCGCGTCCGCGGGCAACTCGGAGCTGGAGAGCGCATCGGCTTCCGCCGGGCGGGCGCGTACCGGCTACTAAGGGCGGGGTACGCGCGAACGACTACTCGAACCGCAGGATCGTGAACGAACGAGGCGGGAACGTGTGGGAGAGGCGGCTCTGCTGCGGTAGCGAAACCTCGAGTCGCTGCGGAGTGATTTGCTTCGGCGCGTCGGCCGTGTTCGTGCCGTCGAGCGGGCCGGTGAGCTCTTCGATCTTCAACTTGTAGGCGCTAGGCTTATAGCCGGCGAGTTCGATCCGGCTCGCCCGCGGATGTTCCTTGGCGTTGGTGACCTGCAGAACGAGGGTCGCGCCGTCGGCGCTGCGGGTGGCGGTCACGTCGAGGCCGCTCGTATCTCCGCTGAGGTCGGCCGCCACAACTTGCGGCTGCCGATTGCGGGAGATCATTTGCGTGACATAGGCCGGCGGCTGCAGCCAGGCTTGCGCTGGATCGAGGAACATGAGCCCTTGGTCCCAGCCGTTGTCGTTCTGGCCGTTCGGCTGCAGCGCGTTGGCTGAGCAGACGATGGGCACGCGATCCGCGATACGCATCAACCCGCTCACGGTTTCGCCGTGGGCCACTGCCCTGCGGATCGCGTGGTTCGTGGCGTTCTCTTCGAGCACGCAGATCTTGTAGTCGGCGCCGGGGCAGAGCTTGGCGAGCGCGGCGTCGAAGGTGGCCAGCGCGGCGATCCGCGGCGGCCCTTCGCCGGGATTATGGTTCCAGATGTGGACATCGAACCACACCGGGCGGCCATGCCCTTGGGCCAAATGAAGGATCTTTTCGTGTGCGGCCAAACTGCGGATCTTGGGCGCGCCGTCGAAGTCGTCGGGGTCGATGATCGGCTGCCGGTACTCGAAGTCGCCGACGATCAGCACGACGTTGGGATCTTTGGCCCACGCGGCTTCGGCCAGCGGCTTGAACTTCTGCCAATACGCCTCGTCGACCGCTTCCTCGTTGCCGAGCTGCACGTACTCGAGGCCGTAGGGCGCGGGATGGCCGTCGGCCGCCCGCTTGCTTCCCCACGCGCTGTCGGCCGGGCCATTGGCGTACTCGAGGAAATCGGCCAGATCTTCCGGCGTTTCAGCGAGGTTCAGGTCGACGATCGGCAGAATGCCGGCCGCCTCGCAGAAGTTCACGAACTCGAAGATGCCCCAGCCGTTCGACGAGTGCGGATACCAAAAGCCCTTGTAGGGCGCGCGGCGGTCGCGCGGGCCAATCATCTGCTTCCAGCGATACTCGGGCGCGTTGGCCATCAGGCCTCCGAGCCGCATCACGGTGACGCCCGCTTCCTGCAGCGCATCGGCCACGTCCTTCCGCACCGGTTGATCCTTGAAGCGGCCCCACGGTCCCGGCTGCAGGAACACATGCCCCACGACGACCGAGCCTGGCGCCTCGAGCTGGATGGCAAAGGTGCCTTTGCCTGCATTGGCTTTGGGAGTCAGCGCGAAGTCGTAGCGGCGCCATTCCCTGCTCATGACCTCAATCGGCGATTCGCCCAGGCTGCCGCCGTCGCTGCTTTGCGCGGCGACCACGACCTTGGTCGGCTGATCGGCTCGCAGCCACAAGTAGCCTTCATAAGGCTTGCCGGCCACGAAGTTCAGGCCCCAGCGGTTGAGCCCTTGGTTCTCAATGCCTACCGTGCCTTCGCCTGAGTCGAATTGCAGCCGCTGGCTCTGCACGCCGTGGTAGGGTTGTTCCTGGTCGAGCGAGAACTGGCCGCGGGCCCTGCCAGACTTGGTGGGCCGCCACATGCCGCTGACCCCGCCGACGCCCAGCGGATCGGCCGTTGCGAAGGCGATCGACTGCGGCTGAGAGCCACTTTCGATCGACAGATTTCGATACCTCGCCAGGCGTTGCCACGGACGCAGCCCCACGCTCCCCTCGCCCAGCGGATGCTCGGTGTCCTCGTAGCGAAGCAGCTCTTTGCCATCGACCGAGATGGCGAGGCCGGTCGCCGTCATCGAGACCGAGAGGTCGATCCAGCGGCCGAGCGGCACGTCGCAGGGGACTTCGCGGATCGGCTCCCAGTTGTGGCGATGCCGGCCCAGCAAGAGGATCTGCTTGCCGGGGTCGAGTGAGATCTCATAGCCGATGAAGCGATCGGCCCCGACTGCCGGCTCGCTAACCTTCACGATCACGCCGGCGAGGCCAGCGGTCGTGTCATCGAAGCGGATTTGCACCGCGACCTTGCCCTGGGCGAGCTTCGCGCCGTCCCAGAGGAGCTTGGGCCCGTCGCCCCCCGCGGAGAAGAGCTCGCCGTTCTTCACAGTCCATTCGCCGCCAAAGATTCTGAAACCGTCGATCACGGTCTTCGCGGGCTCCTGAAAGCTCTCGCCGAACAGCATCTGGCTGTAGATGCCGCCATACATTTCGTGGTTCACGTCTTCGATGCAGACGCCCGTCATGTACGGTGATATGGCGGGACCCAGCTTATCTGCTTGCACCCGGACGACGGCTTCTTCAGCGTTGGCGAACGACGCAGCAAAGCACGCAGTACACGCGAGCAGCACGAACGGACGAAACATGGGAGTTGCCTCCATGTGGCAGGGGTCAGCGGGCGGTGTAGCCGCCGTCGAGCATGAGCGTGGCGCCGGTGAAGAACGTCGAGCGGTCGCCGGCGAGGAAGAGATAGAACTCGGCGACCTCGTCGGCCGTAGCGATGCGACCAAGGGGGTGGCCGCTCCGCAGCATCTGCCAGAACGCCGCCGGATCGCCTGAGGCCTCGGCCGAGCGATGCACGAGCGGAGTGTCGACCGTGCCGCAGCAGACCGCGTTCACGCGAATATTGAACGGCGCGTACTCGATCGCCATTTGCCGCGTCATCTGATGCACGGCGCCTTTCGACGCCGCATACGCGCCTTGGCCGGGAATGCCCGCCTCGCCGGAGATCGAGCCGGCATTGAGAATCAGGCCGCCGCCGCGTTCGATCATCACCGGAATCACGTGGCGAGCGGCCCAGTAGATCGCCTTCAGGTTGACGTTCAGCACCAGATCCCACTCCTCGGGCGTGTGCTCGTGGAGCGGCTTCACCACGCTGACCGCGGCGTTATTGAGCAGCACATCGAGCCGGCCGAAGCGCTCGAGGGCCGCGCGGGTAAATTCGCGGGCGGTGTCCTCGTGGGCAACATCGCCGACGACGATCGCCAGCCGGTCGCGGAATTCCGCGGGGCAATCAGCCGCGAGCGCTGCCGCCGAGTCAGGCGACCGCTCGACCGCGACCACGCCGGTCGCCCCAGCGGCCAAGAACTTGAGCGTGGTTGCGCGGCCGATGCCCGAGCCTGCGCCCGTGATCACCGCCGTGCGGCCCGAGAGACTGTTCATAGATGCGTGGTGGAAACTTGTTTCTCAGCGGATCGCTAGGCGCTGGGGCCCTGCCCCGGCGAGCACACGGATTGGTCGATCATCCCACTCTAGGGTGAACGGCCGCTATTTGCCATGAGATCCTCGATCAAGAAAACGAGTTTCTGCGCGCGCCGCCGCAACGCCTACCTGAGCCCCACGTGAGTCACATGAGCCCACGACGGCTGGGCCTGCTCGAGGCCTGCACTTGCGCCGGCTTGGCCGCGCCTGAGGAGGTGGCGGTGAGCGGCGTCGGCAACGAGGAGTTGCTGTGTCCGCCGTGCGATCCGCCGCTCTCGTCCGTCGTGCCTGGCTCGAGCGCATCTGGAATGGGTACGTGGAGCAAGCGGCTGGTACGCCGCGATGTGCGACGGCTCGGCCCGCTTCGTGAGCTACGACTTGGAGGGCGAAACGCATCGCCGGCTAGGCAACCGGGCCGACGGATCGTCCACGCCGCCCGAAGAGTACTAAGTCGACGGCCTACTTATTCGTCCGCGGCTCGATCACCAGCGGGTGATCCGAAAGCGGTTCGGCGATGCGGATCGCCAGGCGGCCGGAGAGGAGATCTTCGATCACGCCGCCCACGATCTCGGCGCGCCAGCCGCGTGCCAAGAGCGGGGGCTCGGCTTCCTTCGCGCCGTTGAGTCCTAGTCGATAGGCGATCAACTCGCGAACGTCGCTCGCGCTCCCCACCAGACTGCTCGACAGGTTCGCCCCGCGGCAGATGCTGGCCAGGGCCGCCGAAAGGAACTGCCCCAGCAGCGTGAGCTGCTGGTAGTCGTCGCGGCGCATCGGTTCGGGGCACTGGTCGTCGGCCAACTCGAGCGCCCGGCCGATCGCCTGCGAAAGATCACCCGCAGCCCGCTGCAGGTCGCCGCGCTCCATGCCGCGGATCGCCCGCATTTGCTTGGGGTCGGCCAGCTTGCGGCGGGCGAGTTCGACGATCAGGTCATCGCGGAGCACGTGCTTGGCCGGCATGTTGCGGCGGCGGGCCGTTTCGTCGCGCCACAACCACAGCTCGCGCACGATCGCCAGGCTGCGCCGCGGCAGGCCCGCAATGCCGGAGACGCGCCACCAGGGCTTGGCCAGGCGAAAGGCCTCGATCTCGGCCTGCCAACTCTCCATCTCCGTGGCGAGCCAAGGGAGCCGCTTGAGCGCCTCGAGCTTGTCGGTCAGCTTGTCGCACAGCGGCAACAGGTAGATTACGTCGTCGAGGGCGTACTCGAGCTGGCGCGGCGAAAGGGGCCGGGCGCTCCAATCGGTGCGGGTTTCCCCCTTCTGTGCGGCCTGGCCGAGAATCTTGACAAGCAACGTGCCATAGCCGGCCGGGTACTCATAACCAGCCAGCCCGGCGGCGAGTTGCAGATCGAATAGGTTCGAGGGCCGGCGGCCGATCGACGACAGGCAGAAGATCAGCTCTTCACGCCCGGCATGGACGATTGTCTGGTGACCGGGTGCGGCGATGACCTCCCAAAACGGTTTGAGGTCGCGAACGGCCAGCGGATCGATGATCGCCAGCTTGCCGGCGGCGTTCACCTGCACGAGGCAGAGCTCGGGACGGTAGGTTTTTTCCGAGATGAACTCGGTGTCGAACCCAATGACGGGCGCGGCGGCGATCTCGCGGCAAAACCGCTGTAAGTGCTCGTCGGTCGTAATGTGCTCGTAAGGAGCGCGCACGCGCGGAGCAACGTCTTTTTGTCGTTTGAAAGGCTTCACCCGACCCATGTTAGATGAAGGGGCGGCCTTTGGCTACAGGCCTTGGTGCGAGGGATTGCCGCCCGCGCCTTCACTTCGCCGTCCGCTCGGGAAAACTGGACCGATTGGGCCGTTAGGCGGGGCAGCAGCTACTCCGCCTGGCTCAACAGCAGTTGAGCTTCGGCCACAAAGTACTGACAAGCGTGAAACTTTTCGGACTCGCCTCCCTTGAGCCCCAGGGAGTGGAGCGCGGCAACCTTGTGCAGCAACCGTTTCATGCGTTCGAGGTGCCGGTCGTTGGCCTGGCGGCGCTCGTCGGGTGAGGCGCCGAGCGACTCCGCGTCCATCCAGCGCCGCGACCAGATTTGCACCTGGCCGATGTCGACCGTGCCGACCTCCCGGCAGCCTCGCACGCCCGCAGGGTCTTCATCGCCGCCTCGACCAGCCGCGCCTGCAGGAGTCAACTGCGCCGCCGAGCAACGCGGACGGCGAAGCCGTCAGCGGCAGCAAGAGCGCGCCGCGCAGGCGGCGTTAGTCGCGGCTCGGTTCGTCAGACGGTGATCCGAACGGCGGGCAAGATCATGGCGATTCTCCTGGACCAAAGCAACCGAAGGCGGCTCATGCCACGCCAGGCAGGGGCGCTTACGCGCGGCGCGAGGAACTCGACCGCCGTCAACAAACACTGGGCATAGCTCTTGGTTTGCGCCGGGGTGCTAAAACCACCCAACCATCGCAGCAGTTCTTCGGCCCGCGGCCGTCGTACGTAGCCAGGCGACCGGGTGCCACCAGTAGAGGGCGAGCGCAGCGACCTCAACAGCCGCCATCGATCGCCGCGCGATCGCAGTTCGTGCGCCCCACGGTGTCGATCGCGGCCGGTCAGCCGGCCCAGGAAGTCGCTCGGCCAGAACCGAGGCTTCGTCGGTACAGCGTCGGCGAAACGGCCGCCGGCCACCAGTACGCGGCGGTCGCCGCAGCCCCAGGTCGGCGAGCGCGCGACCGGCGTTGCAACGCTTTCTCCGCGAGCTCCGCCCGCGAGGCCGGCGAAAGCGCCGACGCCGCGAGCCAAGGCCAGGCGAGCGAACCGCAACCAAATGCCGGCGAGCAAGCGTCCAGGTCACCTCGGCTGCATGGCTGCTCGGCCGGGGCCGCCGGGCGGCCTCGGCGGCGTGCGGGCCAGCCCCGTCTCGAAGTGGCATGACCACGGCGTCGACCACTGGGCGCGCTGGAGTCGCCGGGGCCTCGGTCGCCCGCAGGAATGGGTTCGGCAGGCCGAGATCAGCAGCGCCACCAGCGCGCAGGACCAGCAGCCAAAGCACGTGGGCCAGCGCCCGGGCTCGTCCAGCGATCACTAACGCCACCAGGGCAGCCAGCACTGTCGCCACCACGGCGTTCGTCAGTCCGACTTGCAGCCACCAGGCCATCGGTCGTCTCCTCGAAGAGAATCAAGTCGGCCGCCTCGCGGATCAGCTCCGCAAGGCCGCCCGCTCGGCCGCGCTCCAGTTCGACGCGGCCACCAGATGCATGAGCAGCGGCGACGAGGAGCCGCTGGGGCTCGTCGGCGAGGGCGTCGAGCCGCTGCTCGATGAGGTCGTTCGGCCGACCGCGGCGCGCGGCGTGTGGGCGAACGACGACCGATCGCGCAGCTCACGCATTTCTTGGCCGCCAGGCGCTCGAGCAGCTTCTGCACCGTGGCGTAGGCTGCGGTCGAACGCTGGCCATAGACCGCTTCCGTGATCCGGCGGATCGTGGCCCGCCCCTCGCGCCACAACACCTGCAGCACGGCCAACTCGTATTCGGTGACGTCGATCCGTTTCTTCGCCAACGCGGCTCTCCTGTCAGTCGTGGTGACTGAGAATATAAGTCAGCGCGACTGAGAGCGTCAAGCGGGACTCCGTTGAGGCGCAGCCCCCGGAGGAGGAAGCCTACTCGTGGGAGGCGGCCAACAGCCGCGCAAGCAGCCGCTCGTCGACGCGGCCGCGGAAGCGCTCGCGGCCGTCGATCTCGACCACCGGCACGCACAGCCCGTAGCGCTCGACGAGCGCCGGATCGGCGTCGATGTCGACCTCGCGCGGTTCGAGGCCGTGCCGCAACAATACGGCCTTGGCGTCGTCGCAGAGATGGCAACCGCTGCGCGTGTAGAGAACGACCTTCGGCACGTGTTTCATGGTGCAGACCTCGACACGCAGTGCATTGGCCGAAAACCGACGATTCAAGGAAAAACCAATGGGTTTATCTACAGAAAGCAGGGACGCTGTCAAGGGCCGCGGGCGGGGGCTCGATGTCCCATGTCCGGTTGTCAAGGTGGGTCGCGCGGAATCTGTAAAACAGGGCTCCCAAGCCACTTGCGCAGGCAGCTTGCCGGGCTCAAAACGGCCTCTCTAGGATGGAGGTGTCGACTGCCTGCGGCCGCCTCCCTTCCCACCGCCTGGCGCGGGTTTTCGACCGACGAAATGAAGTCGTTTGCCGCGGCCGATTCCGGCCGCCCGCTCGATGGATCGACGCAGTCCCGCCTGTGGTCCGGCGACACGCGAAACAACGAGTATTGGTCCCATGCGACGTCCTTATTCCACGAGCCCCGCGAACAAAGTCGCCCGGCCGCAGCAGCACAATGCGATGGCGCTGATCAAGTCGCTCCGCCACGCCGCGCCGCTCAGCAAGCGCGTGCGCGGCGGGCAGCGCAATCTGGCGCTGCCGTTCGTGCCGCCCGAAGATTGGCACGAGCCCGCCGAGGACGGCCGGAACTTTCGCGTGATCGTGCAGGACCCGGGCGACGGCTTTCATCATATCCTCACGCCGGCCGAAATCCGCGCCCGACTGGCGCAGCTTCCGCCTGCGTTCACGCGCGGGCTGGAAGTGGTGCAGCTCAGCCGCATGACCCGCAAGAAGCAGAGCTTTCCCTGCTATGGCATGCAGTGGGGCGCGGCGATCTATCTCTACCCGCTCGAGGACCATTTGGTCGAGTACTACGACAGCCCGCCGAAGCCAAGCCAGATCAACGAGGCGCGGATGTATGGCGTGCGGTGGGAAGAAGAATCGCGCGGCGTGTGGAAGCTCGTGTGGAACGAGGCGGCGATCAAGGACTTTTACTTGAACAACATCTTGATTCACGAGTTGGGACACCTGCTCGACGAGCGCAACTCGCGCTCGGTCGACCGCGAGCGCTACGCGGAGTGGTTCGCCATCGAGTATGGCTACAAGCGCTCGCAGCGCCCGTATCTGGCCGAGCGTCGCGCGGTTCGTCGCCATGCTCGCTAGAGTGTTGCGACGGCTGCGCTCGAACGCGCGCCGAATCGCACTTTAACTTGCCTCCGGCCTGCAAAATGCCTCAGAACTAGGCCGTCGCTGCGCGCTTGCGCGGCGTCTCATCGATCTCTCGTGATCTGCCGCAAAACGGCCCTTGCGTTTTAGGCTGGGGCCCTCTACCGTGGGCGCTTTCGCGAACAGATTGACGGGAAGAGATGCAGCGGGTTGTGGTGGTTGGTGGTGGCTTCGGCGGACTCAGGGCCGCCCGCAGTTTGCGCCGCGCGCCCGTGCAGGTGACTCTGCTCGATCGCCGCAACTACCACCTCTTTCAACCGCTGCTCTATCAAGTGGCCACGGGCGGACTTTCTCCTGCCAACATCGCTGCTCCGCTCCGCGCTCTGGTGGCGCGGCAGTCGAACGCGCAAGTGCTCTTGGCCGACGTCGTCGACTTCGACGTGCGGGCCCGACGGGTGAAACTGGCCGAGGGCGAAGTCCCCTACGATTCGCTCGTGGTCGCGGCCGGCGCCAGCCACAGCTACTTCGGCCATCCCGAATGGGCCGCGCTCGCCCCGGGACTCAAGACGGTGGAAGACGCCACCGAGATTCGCGCGCGGGCCCTGGCGGCCTTTGAAGTCGCCGAGCGCCTCGGCGGCGGTGATCAAGCCACCCCGTGGCTCACCTTCGTCATCGTGGGGGGCGGGCCCACCGGCGTGGAACTGGCTGGCGCATTGGCCGAGATCGCCCGGCACACCCTGCGCGATGACTTCCGCCACATCGACCCGCGCAATGCGCACATCCTCATCGTCGAGTCGAACGCCGGCGTGCTGGCGCAGTTCGACGCCTCGCTCTCGCAAAAAGCCCAAGCGGCCCTCGTGCGTCTGGGCGTCGACGTGCGCACGGGCAGCACCGTGATCGACATTCAACCCGACTCCGTCACCCTGCGCACCAAGAGCGGCCAGGAAGAGCGGATCGGCGCTCGCACCGTGCTCTGGGCGGCAGGTGTGCAGGCTTCGCCGCTGGGCCAGCGCTTGGCCGCAGCCACTGGCGCGCACGTCGACCGCGCGGGGCGGGTGTTCGTCGAACCCGATCTCTCGATCGCCGGCTGGCCCGAGATCTTCGTCATCGGCGATCTTGCCCATCGCGAAGAAACGCCTGGCCAGCCGCTGCCGGCCTTGGCCCCTGTGGCGCAGCAAGGAGGCGACTACGTTGCCCGCGTGATCCGCAATCGCATCGCCGGTACAGCGACGCCGCCGTTTCACTATCGCGACTGGGGAACGATGGCCACCGTGGGGCGCAAGCAGGCCGTGGCCGACGTCCACGGCTGGCGATTCTCGGGTGCTCCGGCCTGGGCGCTGTGGTTGTTCGTCCACTTGATGGCTATAGTTCAATTCGAGAACCGCCTACTGGTGTTGCTGCAGTGGGCATGGAACTACTTCACGTGGAACCGCTCCGCGCGGTTGATCACGGGCGAGCACGCCGCGCGGCTCGCCGACGCCGTTGGCGCCGGATGGGCCGCTGCCGAAGCCCCGCCCGCAAACCGCGGCGGCACATCCTCCTGAGGACCCACGGATCGCGCCCTGATGGCACAGATCTTTCCCCCCAGCATGAACCCGTTCTCGCGCTTCACCATTTTGGGAGCGCTCGGGATCGTGGCCGCCGTGTTGGGAATCCTGTACCTCGTCTATAGCTCCGCCTATGTCACGCAGGTGGGCGTGGTCCGCGAGCAGCCGGTGCAGTTCAGCCACGAGCATCACGTCTCAGGCATGGGCATCGACTGCCGCTATTGCCACACGAGCGTGGAGGATTCGTCGTTCGCAGGCATCCCCCCCACCGAAACGTGCATGACCTGCCACAGCCAGATTTGGGCCGACAGCCCCAAGCTCGAGCCGGTGCGGGCCAGCTTCCGCACGGGGGAGTCGCTCCACTGGACTCGCGTTCACGACGTGCCGGGCTATGCCTACTTCAATCATGCGATCCACGTAAAGAAGGGGGTGGGCTGCTCCACCTGCCACGGCCCGGTGCAGAAGATGCCGCTCACCTGGCGCGAGCACTCGCTGCACATGAAGTGGTGCTTGGATTGCCACCGCGAGCCCGAGAAGTATATCCGCCCGCGGGATGAAGTGTTCAACATGGATTGGGAAGCAGGGTCGCTGACGAACGCCGAGGTCGACCAACTGTTGCTCGAGTACCACGTGAACAGCCCGACGAATTGTTCGGCCTGCCACCGGTAGAGAAGGTTATTCCTTGAGTCGTAGAACGCCACTCCCTGAGCATCTGTCGCAGCGCCTCAACAGCCGCACGGGCCGCGCCTTCTGGCAAAGCCTTGACGAGCTGGCCGATGCGCCGGACTTCCGCCAGTATCTGGCGCAGGAGTTCCCGGCGGGCGCCGATCAGTGGGGCAACGGGCTCGACCGGCGGCGGTTCATGTCGCTGATGGGGGCTGGGCTGGGCCTGGCCGGCATGACCGGCTGCTTCTACCAGCCGACCGAAACGATCGTCCCGTATGTCAAGGCGCCCGAGAACCTGATTCCGGGCAAACCGCAGTACTACGCGACCACTTATTGCGCTCGCGGCGGCGCGATCGGCCTGCTCGTGGAAAGCCACATGGGGCGGCCGACCAAGATCGAAGGCAACGAACTGCACCCGGCGAGCCTGGGCGCGACCGATCTCTACGCCCAGGCGAGCATCCTGCAACTCTACGATCCCGACCGCTCGCAGACGATCGAGCACCTGGCCGAAATCGGCACGTGGGACGGCATGCTCAGCGAGGTCCGTGGCCGGCTCGACTCTCAGCAGGCCACGCGCGGCGCCGGCGTGCGCATCCTGAGCGAGCGAATCCTTTCGCCCACGCTCATTCGCCAGCGGCAAGCATTCTTGGCGGCTTTTCCTGAAGCGAAGTGGATCGTCTTCGAGCCGGTCGGCGGCGAAACGATCGCCGCCGGCAATCAGCAGGCCTTCGGCCGGCAAGTGAATGCTGTTCCCAAGTTCGAGCCAGCCGACATCGTGCTGTCGCTCGACGCCGACTTCCTCTCCGAAGGGCCCGCGTCGGTGCGGTCTTCGCGGGAGTTCATGGCTCGCCGCAGCGTTCGCAACGACAACCGCACGATGAACCGGTTGTACGTGCTCGAGAGCACGCCTACGCCCACCGGCGCTGCGGCCGACCACCGGCTCCCCATGTCGGCAGCAGCCATTCCGGCCTTCGCCCACGAACTGGCCGAGCGGCTCAACGGCGCGGGCGCGGCCGCCCCCACCGACACGCGTTCCCGCTGGCTCGACGCCCTGGCCGAGGATTTGCTGGCCCACCGCGCCCGCAGCCTGATTCTGGTAGGCGAGTCGCAACCGGCCGAGGTGCATGCCCTGGCTCACTCGATGAACCAGGCGCTCGGCAACGTCGGCCAGACGATCGTCTACACCGAGCCGCTCGACCCCGGCGTGGGCAATCAAACCGAGTCGCTAGCGGAGCTGACCGACGATCTGGCCGCCGGCAGGGTGGAATTGCTGGTGATCCTCGAGGCGAACCCCGTTTACACCGCGCCGGCAGACGTCGATTTTGCAGTGGCGCTCCGCAAGGCCGCCGAGAAACGCGTGAACGGCCTGCAGGCAATGACGGCCGTCCACCTGGGCCTCTACCGCGACGAAACGTCGGAGCTCTGCCACTGGCATGTGCCCGCGGCTCATTACTTGGAGTCGTGGAGCGACGCCCGCACCTTCGACGGCACGGCCAGCATCGTGCAACCGCTGATCGCCCCGCTCTACGACGGCCGCACGGCGCATGCCCTGCTGGCCGCGATGAGCAAGACCTCGTCGACGAGCGACTACGAGCTGGTGCGCGAAACCTGGCGGGCGGCCCTGCCCAACGATTTCGACAAAGCTTGGGAGCGCTGGCTGCACGACGGGCTGATCGCCGGCACGGCGCTGCCGCCGTTGAGCGTGCCGCCGCGTCCGCTGGCCGAAGCGCTGAACGCGAGCCCCGCCGCCGCCACGCCCTCGGGCATCGTGCTGCAGTTCATGCCGGATCCAACCGTGTGGGACGGCAGCTACGCCAACAACGCTTGGCTGCAAGAGCTGCCCAAGCCGTTCATCAAGCTCACCTGGGACAACGCAGCATTGATCGCGCCATCGACGGCTGCGAATCTCGGCCTCGAGTCAGGCGATTTGGCCACGCTCAAGCTGGGCGATCGCACGCTCGAGGCGGCCGTGTTCCTCAACCCGGGGCAGCCGGCTGACACGGTGTCGCTGTCGCTGGGCTATGGCCGCCGCCGCGCGGGACGCGTGGGGACGGGCATCGGCTTCAACGCCTACGCGTTGCGGACGACCGGCGCGTCGTGGTTCGCGGGCGGCCTGCAAATCACCAAGACCGGGCAGGCCTATGAGCTGGCGGTCACGCAGCAGCACCACTCGCTCGAAGGGCGCGACATCGTGCGCTGGGGGGACCTCGAGGAATACAAGCAAGACCCGCACAGCGTGGCTGCCGCCGGGCACGCGCAGCACGGTCCGCTGCCGACGCTCTTCTCCGAGACCGAGTGGAAACACGACGGGCCGGCCTGGGGCATGAGCATTGACCTGACGAAGTGCGTGGGCTGCAACGCCTGCGCGGTCGCCTGCCAGGCGGAGAACAACATCGCCACGGTGGGCAAGGAAGGCGTGTCGCGCAATCGGGAGATGGCCTGGCTGCGGATCGACAGCTACTACGAAGGGGATCCTGAGAATCCGCTGCTGCTCGAGCAGCCGATGCTCTGCCAGCACTGCGAGAACGCCCCCTGCGAAGTGGTGTGCCCCGTGGCGGCCACCACGCACAGCCCCGAGGGGCTGAACGAAATGACCTACAACCGCTGCATCGGCACGCGGTACTGCTCGAACAACTGCCCCTACAAGGTCCGCCGCTTCAACTTCCTCAAGTACGTCGACGACACCACGCCGGTGCTCAAGTTGCTCCGCAACCCCGACGTCACCGTGCGGTCGCGCGGCGTGATGGAGAAGTGCACCTTCTGCGTGCAGCGAATCAATTCGGCCCGCATCGACGCCAAGGTCCGTGCGGCCAACGAGGGGGGCGAAGAAAAGATTCACGACGGCGAGGTCGTCACCGCCTGCCAGGCCGCCTGCTCCACGCAGGCGATCGTGTTCGGCGACCTGAACGATGCGAACAGCCGCGTGCGCAAGCTGGCCGACGAACCGCAGGCCTACGGCGTGCTCTCCGAGCTCGGCACGCGGCCCCGCGTGAGCTACCTGGCCCGCGTGTACAACCTTAACCCCAAACTCGCGCCGGCCCAACCTGCGGCGGCGCCTGCAACGCATTGACGAACCGCGGAGGCGCTCCAGACGCGGAGAGAACAAGTGTAGGGTGCGTCCAGCGAAGCGCAGACGCACCGAACGAGTTTTGAACCACGGAGACACGGAGACACAGAGAGAGAAGAGAATTCGAGAGGAGCAACAGACCGGGGACGATGCAAGCTGGATCTCCCCGTTTTCTGCCTCCTCTGCGGTGAAGATGATCTCGATGAGATCCAAGCATCTTCTCCGTGCCTCCGTGTCTCCGTGGTGAATAACCGAGTAGATCAAGCTGATGGCTGAGCCGACGAAACCTGTGGCCGACGAACTCGACGCTCCGCGCACGCTCGACGCAGTGCCGGTGCTCGAGGGGGGGCACACGTATGCCAGCGTGACCGACCAGATCAGCTCGATCGTGCTCACCAAGCGCACGCCCAAGGGCTGGATCTTCGGCTTCGCGATCGGCTTCGTGATGACCATGATGATGCTCTTCTCCTTGGCCACCCTGGTGGCCAAGGGCATCGGCATCTGGGGCAACAACATTCCGGTCGCCTGGGCCTTCGACATCATCAACTTCGTCTGGTGGATCGGCATCGGCCACGCCGGCACGCTGATTTCGGCCGTGCTGCTGCTCTTGCATCAGGAATGGCGGACGTCGATCAACCGCTTCGCCGAGGCGATGACGCTGTTCGCCGTGGCTTGCGCCGGCCTGTTCCCCATGTTCCACCTAGGGCGGGTGTGGTTCTTCTACTGGCTATTCCCCTACCCGAATACGATGGCCCTCTGGCCGCAGTTCCGCAGCCCGCTGATGTGGGACGTGTTCGCGGTTTCGACCTACGCCACGGTGTCGTTCCTATTCTGGTACGTTGGGCTGATCCCCGACCTGGCGACGCTCCGCGACCGCACGAAGAACCGCTTCGCCCGCATCGCCTACGGCATGGGCGCCATGGGCTGGCGCGGCTCGGCCACCCACTGGCACCGCTATCACGTGGCCTACGTGCTGCTCGCCGGTTTGGCCACGCCGCTCGTGGTTTCGGTGCATACCGTGGTCGGTTTGGACTTCGCCACCAGCGTGCTGCCGGGTTGGCACGCCACGATCTTCCCGCCCTACTTCGTGGCGGGGGCCATTTTCTCCGGCTTCGCCATGGTGATGACGCTGGCCATTCCGCTCCGCGCGGTGTACGGACTGCAGGATTTCATCACCGCCAAGCACTTGGACAACATGGCCAAGATCATGCTGGCCACGGGGCTGATGGTGGCCTACGGCTACCTGATGGAGGTGTTCTTCGGCTGGTACAGCGCGAACACCTACGAAGAGTATCTGATCAAGAACCGCTTCGTCGGGCCCTATTGGCCCGCGTATTGGTCGCTAATCCTTTGCAACGTGCTCATTCCGCAGTTGCTGTGGTCGGCCAAGGTGCGCTCGAGCCCGGTGCTGCTGTTCTTCATCTCGATCATCGTGAACATCGGCATGTGGCTCGAGCGGTTCGTGATCATCGTGATCAGCCTGCACCGCGACTTCCTTCCCTCGTCGTGGGCGATGTACTACCCCACCAAGTGGGACCTGAGCCTGTACTTTGGCACGATCGGTTTCTTCCTGGCCTTGCTGTTCCTCTTCTTGCGGGTGCTGCCAATGATCTCGATCTTCGAGATGCGCGAGCTCGTGGAGAAGAAGGAAGGGGGCGGCGACCTGGCGGAGACGGCGCACTAGCCGAAACACATGACCGCTCCCATTAAGAAAGAGTCGGACTGGTACGGCATCATGGGCGAATATGTCGGCCCCGAGCAGTTGCTCGCCGCCGTCGAAGCCGCCCGCGCGGCTGGCTACCGCCGCATGGAGGCCTATACGCCCTTCCCCGTAGAAGGTCTCGCCGAACTGCTCGGACTGCGCAACACGCGGTTGCCGCTGCTCGTGCTCTGCGGCGGCATCCTAGGCGGGTTGGCTGGCTTTGGCATGCAGTACTGGATGATGACGATCGACTACCCGCTCAACATCGGCGGCCGTCCGCTCAATAGCTGGCCGGCCTGGATTCCGGTGACCTTCGAATGCACGATCCTTGGCGCCGCGCTCACCACGGTGTTGGGCATGCTCGGGCTGAACGGCCTGCCGATGCCGTATCACCCGGTGTTCCACGTGCCGGAGTTCAACCTGGCCAGCCGCGACCGCTTCTTTCTTTGCATTCAATCCCGCGATCCGCTGTTCGACCTCGACAAGACGGTCGAGCTGCTCGATCGTTCGGAGCCGGTGAAAGTGACCTTCGTGCCCCGGTGAACACGCAGCGCATGCCCCGTTTCACACATCGATTCCGTTGGCAGCTCGCCTGGTTGGCGACGGCCGTGGCGGTTGCGCCGGCGTCGGCCTGTGTCGACGACATGGCCGACCAGCCGCGCTACGAACCGCTCACGGCCAGTAGCTTCTTCGAAAACGGCATGTCCTCTCGGCCGCTCGTCGAGGGGACGATCGCCCGCGGCCACTTGCCGGCCGACGCGGCGCTGCGGACTGGAAAGACGGCCGACGGGCAGTTCGTGGCCGAGTTACCGGTGCCGCTCGACGATCGCCTGCTCGAGCGCGGGCGGCAGCGCTTCAACATCTACTGCAGCGTCTGCCACGGCCGCACCGGCGAAGGGAACGGCATGGTCGTGCAACGCGGCTATCGCCAGCCTCCCACGTTCCACAGCGACCGTTTGCGCGGCATGCCCGTCGGCTACTTCTTCGATGTGGCGACGCAGGGCTTTGGCGCCATGCCGAGCTATCGCAAGCAAGTGCCGCAGGCCGATCGCTGGGCGATCGCCGCCTACGTGCGGGCATTGCAGCTCAGCCGCTATGCTCCGGCCGCCGAGCTCTCCGAGACCGACCGGGCGAAACTCGTCGAGCCGCCTACCGGCACCGCGCCCGGCGGCCCCGCCGCGCCCCCGAGCGTGGAGGCCCCGCGATGAGCTCTCCGCTTGGCAACGAACAGCGCCTGCGCAAGATTGGCTCCTTCGGCTGGATGGCCGCCGCCGGCGGGCTCGCGCTCACGGCGGTCGGCGCCGCCGTCGACCTGCAGCAGTTCTACTTTTCGTACCTGGTGGCCTGGCTCTACTGGCTGGGCATCGCGCTGGGCTGCTTCGCCATTGGCCTATTGCACCATCTCACCGGCGGTGGCTGGGGAGGTGCGATTCGGCGGATCGTCGATTCCGGCGCGTTCCTCGTGCCGATCATGGGCTTGGCGTTCTTGCCGCTCGTGCCTGGCATGCCGACGCTCTACCCCTGGGACCGCCCCGATCTGGTGGCGCACGACCCAATCCTGCAGCACAAGGCGCCGTACCTTAACCACAACTTTTTCCTCGCCCGTACAGCGGGCTACTTCGTCCTTTGGACGTTGACCGGCCTCATCGTCGCCTGGCGGCGGCGCGTGTACGCGGGCAACCTGGTCTACGACAATGCCCGCCGATTGCGCGTCGTCAGCGGAGTGGGCCTTGGTTTGTATGGCCTGAGCATGACGTTCGCCGCGATCGACTGGGCCATGTCTTTGCAGCCGCACTGGTTTTCCACGATCTTCGGCGTGATGTTTGTGGTCGGACAGGCGCTGGCGGCGCTGTCGTTCGCAGTCGTTGTGGCGCTCGCGCTGCGGCCGGGGGACCGCCCCACGATCGGCGAGCGGCATGACCTGGGCAATCTGCTGTTGGCCTTCACCATGCTGTGGGCCTACATCTCGTTCTCGCAGTTCCTGATCATCTGGTACGCGAACATCCCGGAAGAAGTCACCTTCTATCAGGTGCGCTTTCATGGCGGCTGGGCCTGGACGGCGGTGGCGCTCGTGCTGTTCCACTTCTTCCTGCCGTTCTTTGCGCTGCTGCCAAAAACGACCAAGCGCAGCTCGCAGTATTTGATCCGTGTGGCAGGCCTGATCTTGCTGATGCGGTGGGTTGATCTCGTGTGGCTGATCGAACCGGTGCGGCCGCGCGAAGGAACGTTCGTCCCCTGGATTGACCTGGCGGCCACGGTGGGACTCGGCGGCGTGTGGCTGGGCCTGTTCGCCTGGCGCTACCGCACGCTCAACGTGGTGGTGCTGCCTGACGACGCGGCGAAAATGGAGCACGGTCATGGTTAACGAGCCGTTCGATCATCCGCCGCTCGATCCGGAACACGCGCACGAAGAGAGCGACGTGAGCGTCACCGGTCTGGCGGTGTTCCTGGCGGGCATGGTGGTGACGATCGCGATCACGATGGTCGTCGTGACCTACATGTTCGACTTCCTGCTGGCCGACGCCAAGGAGGCCGATCCGCCGCCGCCGCCGCTCGTGGATCTGCGCGGCGAGCCGGTGGGCCCGAAAATGCAGCCGGTGCCGGCCAACGACCTGCGCACGTTCCGCGCCGCCGAGAACGCGGCTCTCGAACGCTGGCAGTGGGTCGACAAGACCAAAGGCGTCGCCGAGATTCCCATCGAAACGGCGATCGGACTCGTCGCCAAGGACGGCCTCCCCAAGTGGCCCGCGGTAGCGCCGCCCCAAGCTGCGGAGGTAAAGCAATGAATTCTTCACCACGGAGACACGGAGACACGGAGAGGATCTCAGCTCAGGTCGAACCGCAAAGACACAAAGGCACAAAGCTCGGAGCACGGCGCCGCGAGCAACAGAGCAGTGAATCCTTCGTGCCTTCGTGCCTTCGTGGTTCAAAGCGCATCTCCGTGTCTCCGTGTCTCCGTGGTTTAATTCTGACCGCAATTCTCCTCGGCGCGGGCCACCCGGCGAGCGCTCAGGCGCCGGAGTATGGGCAGACGGAAGGGAAGCGGATCTTGCAGGACATTGGGCTCGATCAGCGGCTGGGAAAGGCGTTGCCTCTCGACGTGCAGTTCAAGGACGAGACGGGCGAGGTCGTACCGCTGCGGAAGTACTTCGGCCAGCGCCCCGTACTCCTCGCGCTCGTCTACTACGAGTGCCCCATGCTCTGCACTCAGGTGCTCAACGGCGTGACCAAGAGCCTCAAGGCGCTCAACTTCGCGCCGGGCAAGGAATTCGACGTGGTGGTGATTAGCTTCGACCCGAAAGAAACGCCTGCCCTGGCCGCCGAAAAGAAGAAGAGCTACCTGGCCCGCTACGGACGGCCCGACACAGCCGCGGGCTGGCACTTTCTCACCGGCGAGGCCGGCAGCATCGAGGCCGTGACCCAGGCCGTTGGCTTCCGCTATAAGTACGACCCCAAGAGCGCTCAATACGCCCATGCCTCGGGCATCATGCTGGCGACGCCCGACGGCAAGCTGGCCCGCTACTTCTACGGCATCGACTATCCCACGCGCGACTTGCGGCTCGGCATCGTTGAGGCATCGGAGGAGCGGATCGGCACGCCGGTGGACGAGATTCTGCTGCTCTGCTTCCACTACGATCCGGCCACCGGGAAGTACAGCCTGGCGGTGATGCGGGTGATCCAGGCAGCCGCCGTGGCCACGGTGGCGTCGATCGCCGGCTTCATGATCTTTGCCTTGCGGCGCGACCGCCGCAAACCGGCCCCGGCCGCGGAGCTCGAACACGCCTCATGAACAACAATGAGTTCTTCTTTCATCCGCAGCAGGCCTCCACGGTAGCGCCCGAGGTCGACGCGCTCTACTTCTTTCTGGTCACCATCACGGTGGTGTTCAGTCTGCTGGTGGCGGCGCTGATCATCTACTTCGCCATCCGCTACCGCCGCTCGGCCAAGATCGACCGCACCCCCTTCCATCCCAGCGTGTGGATGGAGGTGAGCTGGCTCGTGCTGCCGCTGCCGCTGCTCTTGGGCATCTTCGTGTGGAGCGCCGATGTGTACTTCACGCAGCAGCGTCCGCCCGCCGGCGCCATGGAATTCACCGTAGTGGCCAAGCAGTGGATGTGGAAGCTGCAGCACCCCTCGGGCCGCCGCGAAATCGACACGCTGCATGTGCCCAAGGGGCAGCCGATTCGGCTGCAGATGATCAGTCAGGATGTGATCCACAGCTTCTACGTACCGGCGTTCCGGATGAAGCAAGACGTGTTGCCCGGCCGCTACACGCAGTGTTGGTTCGAGGCCACGCAGACCGGCGAGTTCCATCTGTTCTGCGCCGAGTACTGCGGCACCAATCACTCGCGGATGACTGGCAAGGTCATCGTGATGGAGCCCGACGAGTACCAGGCCTGGCTCGCGGGCGGCAGCCCCAGCGAAAGTCCGGTGGTGGCCGGTCAGAAGCTGTTCGAACAGTTGCGCTGCGATAGCTGCCACTTGCCGCAAGGGGGCGAACAATCGCGCGGGCCGTCGCTGGCGAACCTGGCTGGCAAGCCGGTCACGCTCACCACCGGCGATCAGGTGACCGCCGACGACAATTATCTCCGCGAGTCGATCTTGCGGTCTGCAAACAAGGTGGTGGCCGGCTATCAGCCGATCATGCCGTCTTACGAGGGGCAAATCGGAGAAGAGCAAGTGTTGCAGTTGATCGCCTACATCCGCTCGATGGGTGCGGCCACGGAGGCGCAGAAGTGACCCCGCCGCCTACCCATACGCCGCCCCCGCCGCCGCCCAAGGACTACCTGACCAATGGGTACACGGTGGCTTCGTGGCTGCTCACGGTCGACCACAAGCGGATCGGCATCCTGTATCTGCTGTCGATCACGCTGTTCTTCTTCATCGGCGGCGCCGCGGCGGTGCTGTTTCGCCTGGAGCTGATGACGCCCGACGGCGACCTGGTGCAGCCGGAAACGTACAACAAGCTGTTCACTCTGCACGGCATCATCATGATCTTCTTCTTCCTCGTGCCGGCGATTCCGTCGGTGCTGGGGAACTTTTTGATCCCGATCATGATCGGCGCTCGCGACTTGGCGTTTCCCAAGCTGAACTTGCTGTCCTGGTATCTCTACATGATCGGCGGCGCGTTCACCATTTGGGTGATGCTGGCCGGCGGCGTCGATACCGGCTGGACCTTTTACACGCCCTACAGCAGCACCTATAGCAACACCTATGTGATGGCCACGGCCATCGGCATTTTCATCACCGGGTTTTCGTCGATCCTGACCGGCCTGAATTTCATGGTCACGATCCACATGATGCGCTGCCCAGGCATGACCTGGCACCGGCTGCCGCTGTTCGTGTGGTCGCACTATGCCACGAGCTTGATCATGGTGCTGGGCACGCCTGTGCTGGCCATCACGATCCTGCTGGTCGCGCTCGAGCGGGGTCTGGGCATCGGCATTTTCGATCCGGCCCTCGGCGGAGATCCGGTGCTGTTCCAGCACTTGTTCTGGTTCTATTCGCACCCGGCCGTGTACATCATGATCTTGCCGGCCTTCGGCGTGATCAGCGAGCTGGTGGCCGCTTTCAGCCACAACCGCGTGTTCGGCTACCGCTTCGTCGCCTACGCCAGCCTCGGCATCGCCATCCTGGGCTTCGTCGTGTGGGGGCACCATATGTTCACGAGCGGTCAGTCGGCGTTCGCCGGCATGGTCTTCTCGGTGCTGAGCATGCTGATCGCCATCCCTTCGGCCATTAAAGTGTTCAACTGGACGGCCACCCTCTACAAGGGCTCCGTCTCGTTCGACACCCCGTTGCTCTATGCCCTGGGTTTCGTGGGCCTGTTCACGATCGGCGGCCTCACGGGGCTGTTCCTGGCGTCGCTGTCGGTCGACGTTCACGTTCACGACACCTACTTCATCGTGGCCCACTTCCACTACATCATGGTGGGCGGCACGGTGATGGCCTACGTCGGCGGGGTTCACTACTGGTGGCCCAAGATGACGGGCCGCATGTACCCCGAGGCTTGGGCCCGGCTCTCGGCCGTGCTCATCTTCGTGGGCTTCAACCTCACCTTCTTCCCGCAGTTCGTGCTCGGCTACCTGGGCATGCCGCGGCGGTACCACGTGTACCCGCACGAGTTCCAGGTGCTCAACGTGCTGAGCACGGCCGGCGCTTCGATCCTGGGGGTGGGCTACATCTTCCCAATGTTCTACCTCCTCTGGTCGCTGCGCTACGGCGCCTTGGCCCCCGCGAATCCCTGGGGGGCGGCGGGGCTCGAGTGGCAGATCCCCAGCCCGCCGATCACCGAGAACTTTCCGGAGACTCCGGTGGTGACGCACGACGCCTACGAACTTCCCGGACCCCACGCGCCAGCGGCCGCCCATGTCTAGTCCTGCTCACGCGCCCCACGTGGCGCACCACTTCGACAACGCCGAACAGCAGTACGACGCCTGCGTGCTGGGAATGTGGATCTTCCTGGTCACGGAGATCATGTTCTTCGGCGGCGCGCTCGGCGTGTACTCAGTCTACCGCTTCAAATACCCCGAGGCGTTCGCCTTGGCCAGCCACCATTTGGACGTATGGTGGGGCACGATCAACACCACGGTGCTGCTCGTGAGCAGCCTCACGGTGGCGCTCGCCGTCGACGCCGCGCATCAGCGCCGCCGCGAACGGCTGACGTTCCTACTCATCGCCACGATGGTGCTGGGCGCGGTGTTCATCGGCATCAAGATGTACGAGTACAGCCACAAGTTCCACGACGGCCTGGTGCCGATCCGCGGCCTCCCGTTCAACGCCCAGGCCATCGTCCACGACACGGGCGTCGACCCCACCGGAGTGCAGCTCTTCTACGGGCTCTACTTTGGCCTGACCGGCATCCACGCCCTGCACATGGTCATCGGCCTGGGCATCTTTGGCACGCTGGCGGTGCTCGCCTGGAAGGGGCGCTTCACGGGCGGCCATTCGACGCCCGTCGAAATCGCCGGGCTGTACTGGCACTTCGTCGACATCGTGTGGATCTTCCTGTTCCCGCTGCTCTACCTGATCGCCCGCCACTGACCATGGACCCCAACGCCTACAAATCGCACACGGCCATGTACCTGGTCATCTTTGGCCTGCTCATGGCGCTACTGTTCGCCACGGTCGCGGTGGCCTATTACGACCTGGGCGCCTCGGCGTTGCCGATCACGCTCTTGATCGCGTTCACCAAGGCCGGGCTTGTGATCCTGTTCTTCATGCACGTGATCTACAGCAAGAAGCTGACCTGGATCGTGGCCCTGGGGGGCTTTATCTGGTTCGGCATCCTGCTGACGTTCACCTTCAGCGACTACCTCACCCGCGGTTGGCTCGAACCGCCAGCGCCGGCGACGCAGCAGGCCAGCGAGCGGTAACGGCGATCGGTCGGCGGTGCGAACGGTAGGGTACGAACGGTAGGGTGGGGCGAACGAAGTGAGCCCTACCGCGATTCGCCGCGGATGAGGCGAGCAGACGGTGGGGCTCGCAGAGCCTCGCCCCACCCTACGCCTCGCCCCACCGTAGGCCGTTCTCCGCTACAATGCCGTCATGGCTGGTGGAACGGCCGCGGCGGCCGCGCTTGCAACTCCGATTCAATTTCTTCGCGGCGTCGGTCCGCAGCGGGCAGAATCGTTCGCGCGGCTCGAACTGCGCACCGCGGGGGACCTGCTCTTTCATTTCCCCCGCGACTACGAAGATCTCAGCCAACTCCGCGCGATCGCCGAGTTCGCAGAGGGCCAGGTCGCGAGCGTCATTGGCCAGGTCGAAGAGGTCGAACTCCGCGCGGGGCGCAGCGGACGGTCGGTGCTCGGCGTGCTCTTCCGCTCCGGCACGGACTACCTGCGGGGCCTCTGGTTCAACCAGCCGTTCCTGCAAGACAAGTTCCGCCGTGGCGACCGCATGCTGCTCACCGGCAAGCCCAAGCTCGATGGCGGCCGCTGGCAGATGGCCCACCCCCGCATCCAGCCCCTCGACCAAGACGAGCAGCCGCCGCCGGGGCAGATCCTGCCCATCTATCCCCTCACTGAAGGGCTGAATCAAAGCAACCTGCGCAAGGCCAGCGCCGCCGCCCTCGAGAAGTGCCTGGGGCAGCTCGAAGACGTCTTTCCCGAGCCCTACCGCCAGGCCCACAGCCTGCTCCCCATCAACCAGGCGATCGAGCAGATCCACTACCCGCAGTCGATGGAGTTGCTCGCCCTCGCGCGGCGGCGGCTGGTGTATCAGGAGCTGTTCGTGCTGCAAACGGCCCTGGCCGTGAAGCGCCGCAAGGCGCAGCGGGCAGCCGCGGCCCCCGCCCTGCCGGCGAGCGCGCTGATCGACGCCCGCATCCGCCGGCTGTTCCCGTTCGAGTTCACCGCGGGGCAAAACGAGGCCATCGCTCAGATCGTGGCCGACCTGGCGCAGACCGTGCCCATGAACCGGCTGCTGCAAGGCGAAGTCGGCAGCGGCAAAACTGCGATCGCCGTGTACGCCATGCTGCTGGCCGTGGCCCACCGGCAGCAGGCCGTGCTGATGGCCCCCACGGAAATCCTAGCCCAGCAGCACCATCGCACGCTGGCAGGGCTGCTCGCCGCCGCCCGCGCGCGGGTGACGCTGCTCACCGGCGGCCTCTCCGCGCCCGACCGCCGCGCGGCGCTGGCCGGCATCGCCGATGGCTCGATCGATCTGGTGATCGGCACGCAAGCCGTGGTCCAGGAAGGGGTGGAGTTCGCGCGGCTGGGGCTCGTGGTGATCGACGAGCAGCACAAGTTCGGCGTCGAGCAGCGGGCTCGGCTCAAAGGGGCTGGCGCAGCGCCGCACTACCTGGTGATGACGGCCACGCCGATTCCGCGTTCGATCGCGATGACGGTGTTCGGCGACCTCGACGTCAGCTCGCTCCGCGAAGCGCCGGCCGGCCGGCAGAAGGTGAACACCTACCTGGCCAAACCCGAGCAGCGCGACCGCTGGTGGGACTTCGTCCGCCGCAAGCTGCGGTCCGGGCGGCAGGCCTACGTAGTGACGCCGCTCGTCGAGGCGTCGGAAAACTGGAATGGGGCGAGCGCCGAAGAGGTGTTCGAAAGCCTGGCCAACGGCGAGCTCGAGGAGTTCCGCGTCGACCTGCTGCACGGGCGGATGACCTCGGGGGAGAAGGAAGCCGCGATGGCGCGGTTTCGCGAAGGCGAAACGCAGGCGCTCGTGGCCACCTCGCTCGTCGAAGTGGGGGTCGACGTGGCCAACGCCACCGTGCTCACAATCGAAAACGCCGAGCGGTTCGGACTGGCGCAGCTCCATCAACTCCGCGGCCGCGTCGCCCGCGGCACGCACCCCGGCTTCTGCTGCCTGTTCGCCGGCACGACAAGCCCCGAGGCCGAATCGCGCTTGCAGGCGCTCGTCGATCTCGACGACGGCTTCCGCCTGGCGGAGCTCGACCTCGAACTCCGCGGCCCCGGCGAACTGCTGGGGACCAAGCAACATGGGATGCCGGCCATGCGCATCGCCGACGTCACCCGCGACACGCCCCTCTTGGAAGAAGCCCGGCGTGACGCGCGGGCGTTCGTCGAAGGCGATCCCCGTCTCGAGAAGCCGGAACACGCGCTGCTGCGGCGGCAGGTGATTGCGCGGTATGGGGCGGTGCTGGAGTTGGGGGATGTGGGGTAGGCCATGGGCGACCCAAAGTAGCGAGTGCAGCGTGCAACCTCGTCTGCTGGCAGGCCTACTCCGCCATGGCGCAGAACGGTTACATTGACTCGCTAAGCCGCACAGCGGCGCGGCCGCACCCAAAGCGCTTCGTCCAACCATGCCTGATTCACTCCGCGACATCCCCGAAATCGCCGGGCTCGACGCCGGCAGCGCGCTCGTGCGGATTCCGCCCGAGATCGACGTGCCGCTCACGCCGCGGGTGCGGGCGATCGTCGACGCGCGGGAGTTCCGCCGGCTAGCCAAGATCAGCCAGCTCGGCCTCGTGTCGCTCGTCTATCCGGCAGCTCATCACAGCCGCTTCGAGCATTCGTTGGGGGTCTATCGGCTGGCGCTCCTGTTCCTCCGGCGCTTGTCCTACGACGAGCGGTTCGCGGCGATCGTGAGGGTGGAAGACGCCGAGTTGTTTTTGGTGGCCGCGCTGCTGCACGACTTGGGGCACTGGCCGTTCTGCCATCCGATCGAAGACATTCGCCTGCCCAACGTGCCGCAGCATGAGTTGTTCGCCAACAGCTTCCTGCTCGAAGGAGAGTTGGCTGACGCGCTGCGCGACGATTGGCACATCAACCCCCGCGACGTGGTGGCGCTCCTGTCGGCGAAGCCGCGCGAGCCTCGGACCAAGATTCTGGCCAGCATGCTCTCGGGTCCCATCGACATCGACAAGATGGACTACTTGGCCCGCGACAGCCTGCACGCAGGCGTTCCCTACGGCCGCAACTTCGATGTCGGCCGCCTGATCGGCAGCCTGTGTTTGAACGCGGCCGGCGATGGGCTGGCGATTAGCGAAAAGGGCAAGACGGCCGCCGAAATGATGGTGTTCGCCCGCTACGTGATGTTCAGCGAAGTCTATTGGCACCACGCGGTTCGCGCCGCCACGGCCATGCTGCAGCGGGCTTTCTATCTGCTGCACGGCGCGCTCGACCTCGACGCGCTGTTTCGCCTCAGCGAGGCCGAGATGATCGCCGAGATGCAGCGCACCGCCGGCGACGGTCCTGCCCGCGAGCTGCTCGACGCCCTGTTCGGCCCCTCGCGAAAGATTTACAAGCGGCTCGCGCAGTACAGCTTCTTCGAGCAGCGGGCGCTCTACGATCAGCTCGCTCGCCGGCCGTATCCCTGGCTGGCTGCCTGCGCCGAGAAGTTCGCGGCGGTGGCCAGCACGCGGCTAGGGCGCGTCGTGGCGCCGCACGAAGTGTTGTTCGATGCGCCGCCGGTGGAACGCGAGGTGGAGTTCAACGTCGAGGTCTATTTCGCCAAAGAGCGGCTAAGCATTGCAATTAAGAGGTTCAGTCTGCCGTCCGGGACGCCAGCCGTGTATAGCTCATTGATTGGCGTGAAACCATGGCAAGCGTGATTTTCGTTCATCCACGGATCGCCGACGACCTGCGCGGCGTGGACGACTTGCCGGAGTTGCTGCTCACAGCGGTCGAACGAACAGGCTAGTGCACCGGCGAGCGGCCTGGCGTAAGCCGGCCGATCTTCCTGCGGTTAGTCGGCTTGTTGCCGGGCCGCTCGCCAGTTCGGCTTGTCCAGGCCCGGCATGCCGCCATCGTCCGCACATATGGCGGAAGGGCCAGCGTGAGCTGGCTGACCAAATACCAGCAAGCGACCAAGCGCGCTTTGGTCGGCCGGCTTACGCCGGGCCGCTCGCCAGAACGGTGGTTTGGTTCAGGGCCCGGCATGCCGCCATCGTCCGCACATGGCGAGCGGCCAGCGTAAGCTGGCTGACCAATACCGGCAACCAACCAAGCGCGCTCCGGTCGACCGGCTTACGCCGGGTCGCTCGCCGGGCGCGGTTTTTTCTGCAACGCCGAGCTTCATAAAGGGGGCGTTACTCCCGAGTGAGCTTTCGGTGTAGCCTCTTGGTCCTCGGCGATTCCGGCCGTAGAGTGGGCCCAGCTTCTCGTGAGCACGGGCCGCGGCCGGAACTTGACGCCTCTCGAGCTGGCCGCGGCCCGTTGTTTTTCGCAAGCATTCATGGGGCGGAGACCCATTCGGGCGCTCTCTCCGCCGGTGGGTCGCACCTTCGCAACGGCAGGCAAGGGACGTTACAATAAGCTGTCCCGCCTCGTGCCCGTTCGGAGCCACCTGATGTTCGACCCCGCCGCTCCCTCGCCTGATGCGCATCGCTGCAACATGGGGCACTTTCCCTCAATCTGGAATCGGCGGAAGTTCCTGCAGGCCACCGGCGGCGGCTTCGCTTCCATGGCCCTGCAGTACCTGCTCGACCGCGATGGGCTGCTCGCGAACTCGGCCCAGGCGAACGAGGCCGTGGCCTCGCTGAATCCGCTGGCCCCCAAGGCCGGCCATCACGAAGCCAAGGCCAAGGCCGTGATCTTCATCTTCTGCTACGGCGGCCCCAGCCAGGTCGACCTGTTCGATCCCAAGCCGGCCCTCGACAAATGGCACGGCAAGCCGATCCCCGTCTTCAAGGCCGAAGACGCCTTCTTCGGCGACACCAAGCCCACGGCCTTCAAGAGCCCCTACAAGTTCGCCAAGTACGGCCAGGCAGGCATCGACATCTCGGAGATGTTCCCCGAAACGGCCAAGTGCGCCGACGACCTGTGCGTCATCCGCTCGATGCACTGCGAGTCGAACAACCACGCGCCGGCCTTGTTTCAAATGAACACGGGGTTCCTGCTGCCGGGTCGGCCGAGCATGGGCTCGTGGGTCACCTACGGCCTGGGGAGCGAGACCGACAGCCTGCCCTCGTTCGTGGTGATGTGGGACCATCGCGGCGGCCCCATCGGCGGCGCGCAAAACTGGACCGCCGGGTTCCTGCCGGCCGCCTACCAAGGCACGCCGCTCCGCAGCACCGGCGACCCGATCGTCGACCTCAAGCCGCCCGCCAACATCTCGCCGGAGCAGCAGCGGGCACGGCTGAAGATGGTGGCCAAGCTGAATGAAGACCACCTCGCCCGTCACCCGGCCGAGGCCGACCTGGCGGCCCGCATCGCCAGCTATGAGCTCGCCTATCGCATGCAGCAATCGGCCCCCGAGGCGGTGAGCCTCGACGATGAGCCGGAGCATGTGCGCAAGCTCTACGGGCTCGACACGCCGGTCAGCGAGTACTTTGGCCGGCAGTGTTTGATGGCGCGGCGGATGGTGGAGCGCGGCGTGCGGTTCGTGCAACTCTATTCGGCCGGCGGGCATCAGCAGCAAAGCTGGGACGCCCACTTCGGCATCAAGGAAAACCACGATACCCACTGCCCCGAGATTGATCGGCCCGTCTATGGGCTGCTCACCGATCTCAAACAGCGCGGGCTGCTCGATTCGACGCTCATCATCTGGGGCGGCGAGTTCGGCCGGCTGCCGACCAATCAAGGCTCGGTGGGCCGCGACCACAACCCGCGCGGCTTCACCATGTGGCTCGCCGGCGGCGGCTCGAAGGGGGGCCAGATGTACGGCGCCACCGACGAGTTCGGCTACAACGCGGTCGAAAACCGCATGTCGGTGCCGGACCTCCACGCCACCTGCCTGCACCTCTTGGGCATCGACCACCTGAAGCTGACGTTCCGCCACATGAGCCGCGACATGCGGCTAACGGACGTGAGCGGGACGGTGGTGAAGGATTTGATCGCGTAGGCGCGATCGCGGCCAGCATCCCGCAGAACCTTGCCGCCTGCGGGGACGTAGAACGCCCAAACCCGTTCGACGGCCCACGCGCTCCGTGCTCATGCTCTGGCTGGCGTTTGTTCTCTCCGCACTGCTTGCCTGCTGGTACGCGGCCCGCGGAGGCCAAGACCGGCCCCCGCGCCTTCGCCTGGCTGCCGCCGTCATCGGCGCCGGTCTGGCGGTCGGAGCGGCGATCACGTGGCCGCCAGGCGTCATGCTGTGGGTCATGCTCGCGGCATTCGTGCAGCCCATCGGATTGCTTTGGCTGGGCTTGCTTGTCTTGGGGATCATGAGCTGGCGGGGGATGAGCCGAGCGGGGCGGGTTTTGTGGGCGGTGATCTGGGTCTCGCTGACCGTGCTGGGAAATTCCTGGACCGGCATGGCGATCTTAGCCTGGCTCGAGCGAGACTACCGCTCGGTCGATCCGCTGGCCACACAACCGCTCGACGCCGTGCTCGTGCTCGGCGGCGGCACGGTCACCGCGCCCAACGGCCAGGCTGAATTGACCAGCGCCGCCGACAGAGTGGCCCTGGGCGCGCGGCTCTACCATGCCGGCCGCACTCCCTGGCTCATCACGAGCGGCAGCGCGAACTCGGAACTGTATCCCGGCCAGCGGTCGCCGGGCGAAAGCACGGCGCAAATCTGGCAGGACTTCGGCATCTCCGCCGACCGTATCGTGCAGATCCCCGGCGAAGACACGGAGCGAGAGTTGATTGCGCTGGCCAAGCTGGCCCGCGAACGCGGCTGGGGCCGGCTAGGGCTCGTGACTTCGGCCTGGCACTTGCCGCGGGCCATGAACCTGGCGCGGCGGCACGGCGTGGAGGTCGTGCCGCTGCCGGCCGACTTCCGTGGCTTTCTGCCCCACCCCGGCATTCCGTACCTCGCCCCGCAGATCGAAGGACTGTCGGCCACGTTCCTCGGGCTGAGCGAGACGCGGCGGTACCTCCGCGATCGCTAGGGCAATGGCCGCCGGCGTGCTCCGACGAGGGCCGCTTGCCGCTGAGCGTCCCTCCGGTCTACCATCGTAGGGCCTTCGCTCTCCCCGCTCCCGGCCCCCCGCTCCCAGCCCATGAAAATCACCCACGTCGTTTGCCAGGTCCTCCGCATCGAGCACGTCGAGGCCAAGACGGCCAGCAGTCAAGATTCGGTCCTCGTGCGCGTCCGCACCGACGACGGCCTCGAAGGCATTGGAGAGGCCGACGCGTCGCCCGAGGTGGTTAAGGCCGTGGTCGACGCCCCCTTCAGCCACAACGTGGCCTGCGGCCTCCGCGAGATCCTGGTCGGCGAGAACCCGCTCGAGCACGAGCGGCTCTGGCAGAAGATGTATCGCCGCACGATGTACTTCGGCCGTTCGAGCGTGACGATCGCCGCGATGAGCGCGATCGACATGGCCCTTTGGGACCTCAAAGGCAAGGCCTTCGGCCAGCCGATCCACCGTCTGCTGGGCGGCAAGCAGCACGAGCGAATCAAGGCCTATGCCTCGATTCTGTTCGGCCGCGATGGACGCCAGACCGCCGAAATCGGCCAGCGCTGGCGGGAGGCCGGCTATCGCGCCGTCAAGTTCGGCTGGGAGCCGATGGGCACGAGCGAAGCCGTCGACGTCGATCTCGTGCGCGGCGCCCGCGAAGGCATTGGCGACGCCACGCTGCTCATCGACGCCGGCTGCGTGTGGGATGCCCGCACGGCGCTACGACGGGCGAAGTCGTTCGCCGATTTTGGCATCGAGTGGCTCGAGGAGCCGCTCTGGCCCTCCGACGTCGACGGCTATGTCTGGCTGCGCGACCGCTCGCCGGTGCCGATCGCCGCCGGCGAGGAAGAATGCGGCCGCGAGGCCTTCCGTCCGCTCATCGACCGCCGGGCCCTCGACGTCTACCAGGTCGACCTCTCGCGCAACGGCTTCACCGACTCGGCCTACATCCGCTCGCGGGTCGAAGAGATCGGCGCCCGGCTCTGCAACCACTGCTACACGAGCCCGATCACCGTGGCGGCCAGCCTGCACTGGCTGGTCACCTGCCGCGACGCCTTCCTGTTCGAGGACTGCGTGGAAGACTCGCCGCTGCGGCACGAGCTGACGCACGAAAAGGTGCAAGCCAAGGACGGCTGGATCAGCGCCCCCGACGGGCCGGGGCTGGGAGTGACGCTCAACGAGGAGTTCGTGCGCGGGCATTTGGTGGCGGAATCGGGGGCGTGATGCTTAGCACGTCAAATGGGCGGCGCAGACAATCAGCGGTAGATCTGGGCGTCTGGCACCTGGCAGAGAACGCTAGGGCCCTGTGATGGCCCCTTCCGCCCCGCCGGCTGCTAGAATGCGTGGCATGAGACTTCCCCGTTTCACGCTCCGCGATCTGCTAATGTCATTCGTGATGTTCGCGGTTATGTTCTGGTCTCTGTGGCGCGTTCAGGAGCAACAGCGGACGGTTGACCGCCTTGAAGCCCAACTGCGGACGGCAGCAAGCGACAATCGCGCACTCCACTTGCGACCTCGGGATGAACTGCTCGGAATGAAAGCCTGGATGCTCTATTGGAAGGACGATTCAGAACGGGTCCGCGGCCTGGCCAAGAAAGCCGGCGTCGCTTTGCCCGACTACGCACCCGCGCCGGATTCGCTTTGACCGCCGGCCGAACTGCTCCACTACCTAAGGACGCGCCGAATTGACCCGCGCGCCTCGCCACGGTTAGACTGCAAGTTAGCGACCTGCCTGAACTTCCCGCCGCAGACATTTCGATCGAGCGCTCGCCCCGATAGCGCCTGTTCTGTGGGCACTCTGCGGGCCGCATGTTGCCGCATTTCCTCGGAATCTCCGCCATGAAGCGATCTTGGCCGCCCCTGCGAACCGCCGGGATCGTGGCCTTGTTCATCGCGTGGGGCGCCGCCGCCCAGGGTGCTGAGCTGCCGGAGCAACCGGCCGCCGCGACGGGCGAGGTTCTCGAGTTCTTCGAGAAGCAGGTGCGCCCCCTGCTCGCGTCCCGCTGCTACGAGTGCCACGGAGCGGAAGCCCAGGAAGCCGATCTGCGGCTCGACTCGCGTGCGGCCCTGATCACGGGCGGCGGCAGCGGACCCGCGGTGCTGCCTGGCAAGCCTGAAGAGAGCCTGCTGATCGACGCCGTGCGGCATGGGGAACTCGTGCAGATGCCCCCCGACACGAAGCTGGCCGACGAGGAGATCGCGGTGCTCGTGAAGTGGGTCGAGCTGGGCGCCCCCTGGCCCGAGCACGACGCCCACACCGGCGATCCCGCCGGTCCCAAGCTCACCCCGTTCGACCTGGCCGAGCGGGCCAATTTCTGGTCGTTTCGGCCCGTCGTTCGCCCTGAGCCGCCGCTCGTCAAGAACACGGCCTGGCCGGCCACGCCAATCGACCGCTTCGTGCTGGCCAAGCTCGAGGCCGCCGGTCTTTCCCCTGCTGCTGCGGCGGACAAGCCAACGCTCCTGCGTCGCGTCACGTTCGATCTAACCGGTCTGCCCCCTACTCCGGCCGAACTCGCGGCCTTTCTGGCGGATGACTCCCCCCAGGCGTTCGAGCGGGTCGTCGAGCGGCTGCTCGCCTCCCCGCACTATGGCGAACGCTGGGCACGCCACTGGCTCGACCTGGTGCGCTATGCCGAGACTGCGGGGCACGAGTTCGATTTCGAACTGCCGGATGCCTTCGAGTATCGCGACTACGTGGTGCGGGCATTCAACGAAGACCTGCCTTACGACCAGTTCGTCGTCGAGCACATCGCGGGCGATCTGCTCCCTACGCCCCGGCGCAATGCCCGCGAGGGGTTCAACGAGTCGATCATCGGCACCGGCTTTTGGTACCTGGGCGAGTCGGTGCATTCGCCGGTCGACGTGCGGGCCGACGAGGCCGACCGGATCGATAATCAGCTCGACGTCTTCGGCAAGACCTTCTTGGGGCTGACGATCGCCTGCGCCCGCTGCCACGACCACAAGTTCGACGCGATCTCGACCAAGGACTATTACGCCCTCTGCGGCTACCTGCAAAGCTCCCGGTACGACGAGGCGCCGATCGACGATCCCACGCCGCGGCAGAAGCTGGCGGCCGAAGCGGCTGGCCTGGCGGCAACGCGGGCCAAGTTTGCGTCGGAGCGACTACATGCCAAAGCGACTCAGCTCGACGATCTGGCCCAGGTGCTCGCGGTCGCGGCGGCGCTGCCAAGTTCCGCGCTCACGCCGAGCGAAGCGACCTTCGGCGAAGATCCGGTAGCACGCGCGGCAAAGGCGGCGAGTCTCGACGCCGAGCGTGTGCGGCGCTGGGCCACGCGCCTCGAGCGCGCTCGCGGCAACCCGGCGCACCCGCTGCATGCGCTCTCCGTGCTGGGGCAGACATCGGCGGCCGACTTGCCTGCGGCACGGCAGACGCTGCTCGATCGACTGCGGACCGCGGCGGCAAAGGCCGCGCCTCCGGCCTCGAGTCTCTCGTTCACCGGCCCAACCTTCGGCGCCTGGTACGTCTCCGGCGAGGCGTTCGGCGCTGGGCCGACGCAGGCGTGGCAGCCCCTGCCCGCCTACGAACCCAGCGGCCCCGCAGAGCTCGTGCCTCCCGGCGTGGCCCACAGCGGCCTGTTGTTGCCGCGGCTCGAAGGGTCGCTGCGGTCGCCGACCTTCGAGATCACGGGCCCCAAGATTGCGTTCCGTGCGGCCGGACGCGGGGCGGTGCTCCGGCTGATCATCGACGGTTTCCAGCGGATCCAAGATCCGATCTACGGCGGCCTCATCGTGCGACTCGACCATGGCGACGAGCTGCGCTGGATCGTCCGCGACGTGAGCAAGTGGGTTGGCCACCGCGCCTATGTCGAAGTGCTCGATCGCGGCGCCGGTTACGCCGCGCTCGAACACGTATCCCTACTGCCGGCCGACGGCGAGCCCCCCTCTGCGCACTTGCCCGAGGGATTGCTGGCCGCGCTCGAGAGCGACGCGTCTGCCGAGGCGTTGGCTGAGATGACGGCCAAGCAGGTTCGCGCGGCGGCCGAACGTGCTTGCGAATCCAATTGCCACGACCGCCAGGTGGCCGCTTGGTTGCCCGAGTTGTGGCAGGGCGAAGGATTGGCGGCCGAGCGTTTGCCCGCTGAACTGGCCCCGCGTCTGGCCGAGCTCAACGAGCGGGTCGCCTTTGGCCGCCGCGCCATGGTGATGGTCGACGGCGACGGCGAGAACGAGCGGGTCCATATCCGCGGCAACCCCAAGAACCTGGGCGACCTGGTTGAGCGGCGGTTTCTCGAAGCGATTTCGAGCGCCAGCGAGGCAGCCCCGGAAGCCGGCAGCGGCAGACTTGCGCTCGCCCGCCGGATCGCCAGCCCCGACAACCCGCTGTTGGCCCGCGTGCTGGTCAACCGACTCTGGAAGCACCACTTCGGCACGGGGCTCGTCGCCACGCCGGACGACTTCGGCCACATGGGCGAAGCGCCCAGCCACCACGAGTTGCTCGATTGGCTGGCGAGCGAGTTCGTCGCCTCGGGCTGGTCGATCAAAGCGCTCCATCGGCAGATCCTGCTGTCGGCGGTGTATCAGCAGGCGAGCGACGCGAACCCGTCGGCCGCGGCGATCGACCCGAACAATCGCCTACTCCACCGCATGAACGTGCGCCGCCTCGAGGCCGAGGCGATCCGCGACGCGGTGCTCGCCGTTTCCGGGCGGCTCGACCAGACGCTCGGCGGCCCGAGCGTCACCCCGTATCTCACCGACTCCATGGCCGGCCGCGGCCGCCCTAGCGCCTCCGGCCCGCTTGACGGCGACGGGCGCCGCACGCTGTACGTCGGTGTGCGGCGGAATTTTCTCTCCCCGCTGCTGCTGGCGTTCGACTTCCCGCAGCCCTTCAGTTCGGTCGGCCGCCGCGGAACCACGAATGTGCCGGCGCAGGCGCTCGCGTTGCTCAACAATCCGCTCGTCCACGAGCAGGCGCGGCATTGGGCGGAGCAGCTCTTGGTGGATGGGCAGAGCGACGCCGACCGCGTGCGCCGTATGTACGTGCAAGCCTTCTCGCGCGAGCCCACCGCGGCCGAACTGCAATCCGCGAGTTCCTTCGTCGCTACGCGCCGCCAGGAGGGCGCCAGCGAGGCGGAGGCCTGGAGCGATCTTGGGCACGTGTTGTTCAATGTGAAGGAATTCATCTTCGTTCGTTGAGGCAACTCGTTCCGGTGGTTGCCGGGTCCGCAAGGCCAAACGTTTTCGGCGCTCGCGGCTGCCTTGACACTTCGCCACGGCCGCACCTACGATTCCCCGCTGCTCATCCGCCCGACCATCTAGGGTCGCCGCTCCCTTCCGCCCGCGCCCGCATTCGCTCATGCCCCCTTCGACGCGACAGACCCGCTTGCCTGGCTGGGACGACGCCGATGAGGCTGCGTCGATTCCCGCTCGGCCGGCGACGGAGCCTGCCGTGGGCGAGGCGATCGAGAGTCGAGCCGAATCGAACGCGCTCGACAGCGCGACGAGCGAGCCCGCGCCAGGCCAGACCATCTACCTGGTCGACGCCAACAACCTGATCTTTCAGGTGTTCCACGCGATTCCGGAGATGAGCAGTCCGCGCGGCGAGCCGGTGAACGCCGTGTTCGGCTTCACGCGCGATCTGCTGTTCTTGCTTGAAAAGAAGCAGCCTGATTACCTGATCGTGGCCTTCGACCCGCCGGGCGACACCTTCCGCCACGCGCTCGACGCCGCCTATAAGGGGCAGCGAAGCGAGATGCCGGTCGATTTGCGGCCGCAGTTCGCCGCCATTCGCCGCGTGCTGGCGGCCCTGCGGATTCCGGCCGTTGAACTGACGGGCTACGAGGCCGACGACGTGTTGGCCACGCTTGCGTATCGCGGCGCCGCGGCGGGCGCCGATTGCTACCTCGTCACGGGCGACAAGGATTGCCGGCAGTTGATCTCCGAGCGCGTGCAGATCTTCAACGTCCGCAAGAACCAGCTCTACGACGCGGCGGCGCTCGCGGCCGATTGGGGCGTGCGCCCCGAGCAGGTGGTCGACTACCAGGCGCTGGTGGGCGACTCGGTGGACAACGTCCCCGGCGTCCCAGGCGTGGGCCCAAAGACGGCCGCCGAGCTGATTCGGCAATTCGGCTCGCTCGACGCCCTGCTCGCCGGACTCGACCAGGTGAACGGCGCCAAGAAGCGCGACAATCTGGCCGCCCATCGCGACCAGGCGTTGCGCTGCCGCGAACTGGTGCGGCTCGAAACGAACATGCCGCTCGAGTTCGACTGGCGCTCGGGGCGCGTCGACGGCGTCGACCAGGCGGGCCTGGCCGCGCTCTTCACCGAGTTCGGGTTTCACAGCTTCGCCGCCCGCTTCGGCGCCCTCGATCTCAAACCGGCCGCCGCCGAGTGGCAGGCCCGCTATCACACGGTCGACACGCCGGAGGAGCTCGCGCAGCTCGTGGACCAGCTCGGGCAGCAGACGCAGATCTCCTTGCACACGCTCACGACGAGCGCCAACCCGCGCTCCGCCGAGATCATCGGCTTCGCCTTCGCGTGGCGGCCGGGCGAGGCCTGGTATGTGCCGGTCCGGGCGCCGCTGGGGGACCGTGCACTGGATCTCCCGCAATCGCTCGCCGCGTTGCGGCCCGTGCTCGAGAACCCGCGAATCGCCAAGGTAGGTCAAAACCTCAAGGTCGACCGCGTGGTGCTGCGAGGGCACGGCGTGGAGCTCTCAGGCATCGCCTTCGACGCCATGCTGGCCAGCTACCTGCTCGACGCCGGCGAGAGGAATCACACGCTCGACGAACTCGCGCGGCGCTATCTGAACCACGACCCGCGCAAACTCGCCGACCTCACCGGGACCGGCAAGAACCAGCGCCCGCTCGAGCTCGCGCCAGTCGCTCTGGTGGCCGAATACGCGGCCGAAACCGCCGATGTCGCCCTGCGGCTCGAACAATCGCTCGCCCCCAAACTCGCCGCCAACGAGCTGGCCCCGCTGTTCGCGGAGCTCGAAACGCCTCTGCTCGACGTGCTGGCGGAGCTCGAGTTCAACGGTATGCGCATCGACACAGCGCGGCTCGGCGAGCTCAGCGTGCAGTACCAAGGGCGGATCGAACAGCTCGAGCGCGAGATCCACGAGTTGGCCGGCCGGGCGTTCAACATCGCCTCTCCCAAGCAGCTTGCCGAGGTGCTGTTCGCCGAGCAGCGGCTGCCGGTCCTCAAGAAAACCAAGACCGGCCCGAGCACCGATGCCGACGTGCTCGAGGAGCTTGCGCTCCTGCACCCGCTGCCGGCCAAGATCATCGAGTTCCGCCAGTACGCCAAGCTCAAGGGGACGTACGTCGACGCCTTGCCGCTGCTGGTGAACCCGAGCACGGGGCGCGTGCATGCGTCGTTCAATCAGGGGGTGGCCGCCACGGGGCGGCTGAGTTCGAGCGATCCAAACCTGCAGAACATTCCGGTCCGCACCGCCGAAGGGCGCGAAATCCGCTCGGCCTTCTTGCCGGGGGCCGACGACTGGGTCTTGCTCACAGCCGACTACTCGCAGATCGAGCTGCGCATCCTGGCGCACTACTCGCAAGACGCCGCGCTCTGCGAAGCCTTTGCCCGCGGCGACGACATCCACGCACTGGTCGCCAGCCAAGTCAACGGAGTTGCCCTCGACCGGGTGACCAAAGACCAGCGCCGCGCCGCCAAGGCGGTGAACTTTGGCGTCGTCTATGGGCAGAGCGCCTTTGGCCTGGCCAAGCAGCTTGGCATCGAGCAAGCGGAGGCCGGCGCCTTCATCGACGCCTACTTCTCCCGCTATCCCGGCGTCGAAGCCTTCATGGACCAAACGCTGGCCGCTGCCCGCAGAAACGGCTACGTTACAACTATCCTGGGGCGTCGGCGGGCGATTGCAGGCGTGCGCGACGGGCGTTCCAGCGCCGGCCGGCAACGGAACCTGGCCGAGCGCACGGCGATCAATACAGTCATCCAAGGTTCGGCCGCCGACCTCATCAAAAAGGCGATGCTGGCGGTGCACGCGCACCTGCAAGCGACCGGATTCCCGGCGCGGATGCTGTTGCAGATTCACGACGAGTTGGTGTTCGAAGTGGAACGCGCGCGGGCCGAAGAAATGGGGCGGTGGCTCGCGCCGCTCATGGAATCGGTGTTGCCGCTTTCGGTGCCCTTGGGGGTTGACGTGAAAGTGGGCTCGACTTGGGCGGCCTGCGAACCGCTGTAGGCGAGTGCAAGCAGCACGCTTCATTTGCACAAAAAAGTGGTTTTGTGTGGCGCGAGTTCAATCAGGGCCAAGAGGGAGCCAAAGTGACCGTGCGGCGTTTTGCATCTCGGGCGCCGAGAACGCCGTCAGAGGGGGACGAATGCTCGTGATCGGCCTGCTAGGGGGCGTCGGCAGCGGTAAGTCGTTGGTGGCGCAGGAGTTCGTGCGCCTGTCGGCCGCCCACGTCGATGCCGACAAATTAGGGCATCAGGTGCTCGAGACGTCCGACGTGCGTGACTCGTTGCGAAACTACTTTGGCAGCGAAGTAATCTCACCGCAGGGAAATGTGGACCGTGCGTTCTTGGCACGAAAAGTGTTCTCCCAGTCGGACTCGCAGGCCAAGGCGCATTTGAGGTATCTTGAACAGCAGACTCATCCCCGCATTCGCGCTCTCATGCAGCAGGAACTCGAGCGTTTGCAGTCGCAGTCGTGCCCCGTCGCGGTGCTCGATGCCCCCGTCATGCTCGAGGCCGGCTGGGACCGCCAGTGCGACGCGCTCGTGTTCGTTGCCGCGCCCCGCGCCGTAAGGCTGGAGCGGGTGTTGCGGCGAGGTTGGCAGGAGGCCGATTTTTCCGCCCGTGAGGCCGCCCAGGAATCTTTGGACGAGAAGCGGCGGCATGCCGATGTGATCATAGATAATTCCCACACGCTCGCTTGCACGCGGGCGCAAGTCGAGCGATATTGGCGCTCACTCTTCGATACACCCCCTCTGACACGCAGATCCTCTTCGCCCTGATCCTCCGGCCCGTCGGCTTCCGTGCAGGCGGGCCGCAATCCCCCGATCGTTTGCAGTTCGCATCCCCTCCGCCTGCTCCCTTATTCAAGGGCAGGGGCGGAACGCAGTTCAGCTTTTCCAAGGTGCAGTTCGGCGCTGCCAACAGAGCAGCTTCCGAGTAATCCCCTTCGAGGTTCCCTCCCCGCGCTAGCGCCTTCCGTGCGCCGGCCACACGTTCCCATTGCCGATTTCGAGGAGTCTCATCGTCATCATGGCAGACACCAAACACCCGAGTGGCGGCCGGCCCAAGCTGCAGCCCCGCTCTTCGCCCCGGCACAACGGTTCGACGCTCGACTACGTCGACTCCGAACCCCTCTCGCTGGCCGAGGAGTTGGCCGAAGAGGCCGATCGCTTGGCCGCGCAGGACCAGCGGTTCGAACGCATCAAGCACGACGGCGACATTCACATCGCCGAACTGCAGCGGATGTCGATGCCGGAACTCATCGAACAGGCGCGCAGCGCCAACGTGGCCGAAATCAACGGCCTCAAGAAGCAGGAGTTGATCTTCCGCATCCTCAAGGAGCGGGTGAAGCTCAACGGCTTGATGTTCGGCGAGGGGACGCTCGAAATCCTGCCCGATGGCTTCGGCTTCCTCCGCAGCCCCGACTACCACTACCTGTCCTGCCCCGACGACATCTACGTCTCGCCGAGCCAGATCCGCCGCTTCGGCTTGAAGACGGGCACCACGGTTTCAGGACAAATTCGCCCCCCCAAGGAAAACGAGCGGTACTTTGCGCTCCTGCGGGTCGAGGCCATCAACTACCAGGATCCGAATCTGCTCTCGTCGAAGGTCTTCTTCGACGATCTGACGCCGATTCATCCTGACAAGCGGATCATGCTCGAGACCACCGCCGAAGAAACCGACATGCGGGTGGTCGACCTGATGGTGCCGATCGGCTTTGGCCAGCGCGGCCTGGTCGTCAGCCCGCCGCGGGCCGGCAAAACCATTCTGCTGCAGAAGATGGCCAAGGCCGTGCTGCACAACTACCCCGAGGCCTACGTCTTCATGCTGCTCATCGACGAGCGGCCCGAAGAAGTGACCGACATGGAGCGGCAGGTCAAGGGCCCCAACTGCGAGGTCATCAGCTCCACCTTCGACGAATCGGCCGCCCGCCACATTCAAGTGTCGGAAATGGTCATCGAGAAGGCCAAGCGGATGGTCGAATACGGCTACGACGTGGTGATCTTCCTCGATTCGATCACCCGGTTGGCGCGGGCCTGGAACTCGGAGTGCCCACACTCGGGCAAGATCCTTTCGGGCGGCGTGGACGCCAACGCCCTGCAGCGGCCCAAGCGGTTCTTCGGCTCGGCCCGCAAGGTGGAGGAAGGGGGCTCGCTCACGATCTTGGCCACCGCGCTCGTGGAGACGGGCAGCAAGATGGACGACGTGATCTTCGAGGAGTTCAAAGGGACCGGCAACCTAGAGATCGTGCTCGACCGCCGGCTCGTCGACAAGCGGATTTGGCCCTCGATGGACATTCCCCGCTCGGGCACCCGCCGCGAGGAGATGCTGCTCGACCCCGAGGAACACCGCCGCATCTGCCTGCTGCGACGGCTGCTGCACGACATGAACGGCCCCGACGCCATGGAACTGCTCGTCAAGCGGCTGCAGAAGACCTCGAGCAACGCCGAGTTCCTGATGAGCCTGAAAAGCTGAGTTCCGCGGCAATTCCTGCCCCCTGCGCATCCTTTTCGAAGGCCGGCGGACTCCCCAGGGCCCTGAACGCCCGAGCGGCCACACGCTATAATGCCTGCGGGGCGTTTGGCGTCAGGAATCGGCATTCCCATGGTCCGAGAATTCGAGGGTCGGCTGCAGGCGGGCGAGCATCGCTTCGCCATTGTGGCGTCGCGCTTCAACGAGTCGATCACCGCGAAGCTGGTGGCCGGCGCGCGGGCCGCCTTTGCCGAACACGGCGTGGCCGAAGACGACATCGACCTGGTGTGGGTGCCGGGCGCGTTCGAGATTCCGCTTGTCGCCGACTACCTGGCCAATGAAACCGACGTGGCGGCCGTCGTGTGCCTGGGGGCGGTGATCCGCGGCGAAACGACGCACGACCAGCACATCAACCGCGCGCTCAGCGAAGGGCTGATGGAGGTCGGCCTGCGGTCCTCGTGCCCCGTGCTCTTCGGCGTCCTGACCTGCGACACGCTCGAGCAAGCGATTCATCGCTCGGGGGGCAACCAGGGCAACAAGGGGCATGAGTGCGCCCTGGCCGCCCTGCGGATGGCCGATCTCTTCGGCCAGCTCAACGGCCTGGATGTGGACATCCCGCCGCAACCTGCGGCCCGGCGCAACAAGTAACCCCGTTGGCGAGGAGCATGGCGCGTCGAAGTCGAGCCCGCGAAGTGGCGTTGCAGGTTCTCTTTCAAGACGACCTGAACCCGGGAACCAATCCGGGCCGCGCCGACGAATTCCTCCGCCGCCGGCTGCGCGGCGACGAGCTGGTGGCCTTCGGCCGCTCGCTGGTGGCCGGTGTGCGCCGCAACCGCGGCGAGCTCGATCAGTTGCTCGGCCAAACGGCCGACAATTGGAGCTTGGAGCGGATGGCCGCCACCGACCGCAATGTGCTGCGGCTGGGCGCCTTCGAGATCCTGTTCTCCGACACGCCGGGACGCGTGGCCATCAACGAGGCGGTCGAGCTTGCCAAGCGCTACGGCACCGCGCACTCGGCCCACTTCGTCAACGGCATCCTCGACCGCTTCCTCCAGCGCCAGCCCGGAGCCAGTGAAGCGACGTAGGTTATGCTTCAGCATAACTTCCTCCCCTACTCCGTCCGACCGCCTCATTCCGGCGGCGACTAGCTCGGAATCACACACCGATGGGTTTGTTCGATAAGTTCAAGCAGGGTCTGAAGAAGACCACGCAACTGCTCAACACCGACATCCGCGATCTCTTCAAGACCGCGGGGCGGCTCTTGGACGATCAGTTCCTGGAGGAGCTGTTCGCCGCGCTCATCAAGACCGATATGGGGGTCGAGGCCGCCCGCGCCACGCGGGACGAGATCGGCAGCGAGTTCCGCGGCCGCGTCGTCCACATGGAAGACTTGCTAACCGCGGTGAAGGCCAAGCTCGAGAGTCTGATGCCCCCCGAGCCCGAGGCGGTCCGCTTCGCCGCGACCAAACCCACCGTGGTGATGGTCGTGGGCGTGAACGGCTCCGGCAAGACGACCTCGATCGCCAAGCTCACCCGCTGGCTGCAAGACCAAGGCAAAACCGTGGTGCTCGGCGCTGCCGACACGTTTCGCGCGGCGGCCGTCGAGCAGCTCGGCGTCTGGGGCGAGCGGCTGGGCGCCGAAGTGGTGCGCGGGCCGCAGGGGGTCGATCCGGCCAGCGTGGCCCACCGCGCGGTCGCCCGGGCGATCGAGTCGGGGGCCGACGTTTGCGTGGTCGACACCGCCGGCCGCCTGCAAACCCAGGCCAACCTGATGCAGGAGCTCGGCAAGGTGCAGCGGGTGATCTCGAAGCTCGTGCCCGAGGCGCCGCACGAAGTGTTGCTGGTGCTCGACGCCACGGGCGGCCAGAACGGCATTAGCCAAGCCCGCGGCTTCACCGAGGCCGTGCAATGCACCGGCATTGTGCTGGCCAAGATCGACGGCTCCGCCAAGGGGGGCGTCGTGATCCCGATCTGGCAGCAGTTCAAGCTGCCCGTCAAATTCCTCGGCGTCGGCGAGCAGGCCAGCGACCTGGCCCGCTTCCAGCCGCACGAGTTCGTGTCTGCGCTGTTCGCCGATCTGGAGCCGGCGGGAGCCGCCGGGTCTTAGCGACGGCAAGCAACACGATAGCAAAACGATCTCAGCCGCGCAGCCACGCCGGCAATTCGCCGGCTTCCGGCAGCCGGATCACCGTGGTGCTGTGGATGCCGGGGTGCTTGAGCACTTCATCCAGCGCGGCCTGGGGCGGCGGGTTGTCGAGGTTCAAGACGCCGATCGCGCGGCCGCCGGGCTTGGCCCGGCCGACCGACATCTGGCCGATGTTCACGTTATGGGCGCCGAAGATCGTGCCCACCTTGCCGATGATGCCTGGCACGTCCTCGTGCTTGAAGATCAGCAGGATGCCGTCGAGATAGGTCTCGAGGCGGTGCTCGTCGATCTGCACCAGCCGCGGCATGTTGTTGCCGAAGAGCGTGCCGCCGACCGTGCATTCGCCGTCGGTCGTCTTGAGCTGGGCGCTGATCACCGAGCTGAAGGCGCCCAGGTCGCCGCGTTTCTGCTCCACCAGTTCGATGCCGCGCTCGCGGAGCAGCACTTCGGCGTTGACGATGTTTACCTCTTCGGCCAAGGCGTTTTGCAGCAGGCCCGCCGCAAAGCTGGCCGTGAGCAGCTTGGTGTCCTTGCCGGCCACCTCGCCCCGATAGTGCAGCTCGCAGCGCCGCACCGCGCCGGGGCGGCGCTCGAGTTGGCTGAGCAGCAGGCCCAGCCGATAGGCCACGTCGAGGTAGCCGCGCAGGCTTTCGAGCGTCTTGGGGTCGATCGGGCTCATGTTCACCGCGTGCCGCACGGCGCCGTGCAACAAGAAGTCGGTGAGCAGGCCCACGCCTTCGACCGCCACGTTCGTCTGCGCCTCTTCCGTGCTCGCTCCCAAGTGCGGCGTGCAGAGGACCCCCGGCTTGCCGAAGAGCGGGCTGTCGGTGCAGGGCTCCTTGGCGAAGACGTCGAGTGCAACGCCGCCGATCTGGCCCGACTCGAGCCCTTCGAGCAGCGCGGCCTCGTCATAAATGCCTCCGCGGGCACAGTTGATCAGCCGCACGCCGGGCTTGAGCTGCGAGAGCTCTTTCTTGCCGACCAGGCCGCGCGTTTCATCGGTCAGCGGTGTGTGGACCGTCAGGTAGTCGACCTGGGGGAGCAGCTCGGCCACCGAGCCGGCCGGTTCGATGCCGAGCTCCGCGGTCCGCTCTTTCGACATGAAGGGATCGAAGCCGACCACCCGCATCTCGAACGCCTGGGCCCGCGCGGCCACAGTCTGGCCGATGCGGCCGAGGCCAACCACGCCCAGCGTCTTGCCGGCCAGCTGCGTCCCCATGAACTTGTTGCGGTCCCATTTGCCGGCGAGCAGGCTGTGGTAGGCGGGGGCGATGTTGCGCGAGAGGGCCAGCATCATGGCCACGGTGTGTTCGGCCGTGCTGATCGTGTTGCCGGCCGGCGTGTTCATCACCACGATGCCGAGGCGCGTGGCGGCGTTCTTGTCGATGTTGTCGGTGCCGACGCCGGCGCGAACGATCGCCTTGAGTCGCCGGTTCCCCTCGAGCGCCTCGGGCGTGATCTTCACGCCCGAGCGGCAGATGGCGCCGTCGAACTCGGCCAGCGCCTTCCGCAGGTCCTCTCCCTTGAGCCCGGTGCGGACCTCGTACTCGATGCCAGGCGCCTGGTCCAAGAGGGCCAATCCATCGGGGCTCAACTCGTCGAGAACGATCACGCGGGGCATGGTTCGGTGCAGGGTTGGGGGGCCTGGAAAGGGAGCGGCCGACGTCGGAAGTGCGTCGGCCGGAAGCGAAACATTGTAGCGGGCGGGGGGCGGGCGCGACAGGAAAGATTAGGTTCGTGGACGCGAATGGGCGGCGACCGCTGAACGGTCGGTGTTGCGTTGCTGGGCCTCGCAGGCGCAACTCGTGTCAGACGCTAGGCTTGGGAGCGAGGTGCCTGAACCACGCGGGTCTCTCGAGCGGCGGAACCAATTCCGGCTGCGTGGCGTAACACACCTGCGGAGGCGGATTTCAAGCCGGAGCAACCCATCATGGCTCTCGAACGAGCAAGGCATTCTGCCCCGAACTTTGTCGCTGCACTAATGGTTCTCGCCGTGGGTGTGGTCGCGTGGGGACGCTACGTAAGCTTGAACAGCTCGCCTGAGGCCAGGGCACGATGGGTGCAAGCCTCGCTCGAAGGCTTGGGCTGCACCGTGTGGCGCGACCCTGGCAGACGCGACTGGACGCGCGAGTGGTGGCGCGAGACGTTGGGCAGATCGGTGAAGATCATGGTCACCGCGCCGGAAGGTTTTGGGGACGCCGAGCTCGCGGAGGCCGCGGTGCTGTTGAGCGAGGAGCCCGCCGTCGCCCTCTGGCTGGGCCAATCTGAAGTGACTTCGGACGGGCTCCATGCACTCGCCGAGATCAAGCACTTACAAGCAATTACTCTGCCCGCCCGCCAGACGACGCCGGACGACTTTGCGACCTTGGCGAAAGCCCCCGAGCTGTTCTTGGTTGCTCTGGCGGGGGACGGCCTCTCCGACGAAGCTCTGAAGCCGCTTTCCCAACTCCCCGCGTTAACACACCTACTGGTGGTAGCGCCGCTACTGGGCGACGAAGCGCTCGAGCACGTGCGGCAGCTCGAACAGCTTACCCACTTTATCTACTTCAAGACACCCTTTTCGCAGCAGGCCCTAGATGCCCTGCGAAAGGCGCGGCCGTCGCTCCAGGTGATCGAGCACAAACCGCGCTACGGCTGCTAGCGGCGGCGCTTCCCCTGCACCCTCTCCCACGGTGCGACCGATACAGGAGGAAGAGCCGCTGTCGAGGGAGGTGGTCCCAAGGCGGCTGGGCTCCCGGCTGCGCGCTGCTTGAAGCGCCGGGCGGGAGCTTCGAGCGGCGTCGGCGGTTAGCCGGCGGCGCTTCCTGCCCCGCGCCCTGGAATCGCGAGTTCAGATCGTGCCTGCCCCACGCATTTCTCGGCGGCTGTTCGTTGTTGCCCTGCTCGCCGGCCCCGCTGCGGCCTTGCGCGCCGAAACGCCCTCGCCGGGAGTGCAGGTGCTTTCCCCGCCGCCGAATCGAACGGCGCCAGTGGTGACCGCCATCGCGCTCGAGCCGCAAGGCCCGCTGGTGGCGACCGCAGGCGACGACCACTTGGTGCGGCTCTGGGATCGCACGAGCGGCCGCCTGGTGCGCGAGCTCCGCGGCCACCGCGATTGGGTGCGGGCCGTGGCCTTTAGCCCCGACGGCAAGACGCTGGCCACCGCCGGCGACGACAGCCGCATCCTCCTCTGGAACCCGGCCAGCGGAAACCAGTTCGGCGAGCTGCCCGGCGACGGCTTCCGCATCACGTGTCTGACGTACAGCCCCGACGGCAAGTGGCTGGCCGAGGCAGGCTTCCGCGGCAAGCTGCGGCTGTTCGATGTCGCCAGCAAGCAATTGAAACACGAGCTGGCCTGCCCTTGCGAGGACATGCGCTCGATCGCCTTCAGCCCCGACGGCCGTTGGCTGGCCGGCGCCGGGCGCAACGGCCGCATGCGGGCGTGGAACACCGCCACCATGGAGCAGGCCCAGCAGTTCAAGGCCCACGGACGGAGAGTGCGCGGCATCGCATTCCTGGCCGACGGCACGCTCGTGTCGGCCAGCGAAGCGGGCGACATCCGCGGCTGGGACCTGGCCACCGGAGAGGAGCGGTTTGCGCTCGATAGCCGTCCCGCCAAGGTGATGTCGGTCGTGGCGGTGTCGGGCGACCGCATCGCCACCGGCGGCAGCGACGACCTGATTCGCATTTGGGACCTGGGGCGCAAGGTGGAACTCGGACGCCTCGCCGGGCACCGCGGCTCGGTGACGGCGCTCGCGGCCGACGGGCAAACGCTCGCCTCGGGCAGCTTCGACACGACGGCGCGCGTTTGGGATTTGAGCCGCCTCGCTGCGGGGCCCACCGCCGCGCTCGAGGCAGAGCGGCAGTAAGGATGGATTGAACCGCGGAGACGCGGAGGCGCGGAGGTTGGGAATACGGGACCGAGCTACTTGCTCACAAGATTGTCTGAAATCGAGTGCGGAATGACATGGGAGTTCGGCAGTGCGTGCGACGATCCGAAGTGTGGTAGTCGCGGGAATCGCCGTTGCTAGTGTGTCCTTCGCGATCGATACGATCTCCTGGGCAAGCGGGTTCCTTAGATTGCCCGGTCTGACTTTCGTAGTCGTTCCCTTCAAAGCGGCGCTGCTGGGCCTGATTGGTGGTTTGATCGGGGGATTGTGCGGTCAGATTCCGAATCGCTGGGCGGCAGCCATCGCCGGCGCACTGATGCTGGGCCCGCCCTATGTGGTCTATCTCGCGCGGCTACAGGCTGAAATGGACTTGATGGTTAGTCGCGGGCTATACGCGTCGTTTTTTGGCGGCTTGGCCGGAATCATTGGGGCGCTTGCCCGACGACGCGCAACCTAGCGCCGCGTCGGCTCGAGACACAGGGAGGTGCTGAGTGGGCTTGCTTGCTGGACTTGCATGGTTGGGACGCCGGATCAAGGAATCGCCCACCGAAGCCCATGAATCGCGCCGGCTGCGGCGCATCGGCCTCTGCGAACCGCTCGAGTCGCGCCGCCTGATGACGGGCGACCCGCTGCCGGTTCACCTGGGCGCCGTGTACTTCGAAGACGCCAGCGGCGACGACGCCGTGCCGGACCGGATCGAGGTCACCTTCGAAGGGGGCGCGCCCGGCACGCAGCTCACGAAGCTGACGATCAACGGCGACAAGAACGAGAACGGCAAGATCGATCCGGCGGAAGTCTTCTTCGACACCGTTCTTGGTGGCAAAGGCTCGTTCAATCCGCAGCCCCTGAAGATCGTCTCGCACGACGGCTTCGACATCGTCTCGATGACCGTTGAAGACGGCTCGCCGCTGATCGTGTTCGAGCTTTCCGGCTTCGAGGCCGGCGACAAGCTCGTCTTCACGATCGACGTCGACGAGCAGGGCTCGATCAACTCCACGGCGATCGCCGAGGGCGGCGAGTTCGAGGGCTCGATCCTCGAAGGCGCCTTCAAGGCCCCGCACTATCAAGATGTCTCGCTCCGCGACATCTTCATGGACGACTACACGGGCAAGTTCATGCAGGAAGCGACCGACTCGGGCACCACGCTCAACCTGCCGCCCGACACCTATGTGCCGCCAGCGACGAACGACCGCAGCGACATGACGGCTGGCGCCGCCAACCACGCGCTGCAGCCCCCGCTGCCGATCACCATCTCGGGCCGCGTGTACGAGGACCACGACCTCGACAACCAGCAAGACCCTGGCGATCAAGGGCTCTCCGGCGTCTCCCTCACGCTCTGGCAGTGGGACGGCGCGCAGTACGTGGCGACCGGCAAGGCTGCGACCACGAACGCCACGGGGGACTATAGCTTTACCGGCGTGTTGCCTGGCAAGTACCAGGTGCGCGAGGCTCAGCCCAGCGGTTTCTTCAGCGTCGGCGCGACGGCCGGCACGGTGGGCGGCGCTACCCGCGGGCAGGTGGTTTCGGCCGACGTGATCGGCGACATCGAGCTGCTCGGCGGCGACGACAGCGTGCGCAACGACTTTGCCGAGGCCCGGCCCGCCTCGCTCTCGGGACACGTCTATCACGACCGCGACAACGATGGCGTGCTCGATCCGGGCGAGGAAGGGATCCGAGATGTCACGTTGCAGATCACCGGCATCCAGACGCTCGGCAACACGCCGGTCTCCGTCACCGTGGTAACCAACGCCTTCGGGTACTGGGAAGCGCCGAATCTGATTCCCGGCACGTACAAAGTGGTCGAAACGCAGCCGACGCCCTACCTCGACGGCCTCGACCGGGCCGGCAGCGCAGGCGGCACGCCTGTCAATCCGGGCGACGAGATCAACGGAATCTCGCTCGTCTCCGGCACGATCGCCACCGACTACGACTTTGGCGAACTGCTCCCGAGCAGCATCAGCGGCGTGGTGCATGCCGACCTCGACGGCGACTGCGCCTACGATCCCGGCGAGCCGCTGCTGGCCGGAGTGACGATCGAACTCTACGCCGCCGGCAGCGATACGCCGATCACCAGCACGACGACCGATAGCCAGGGCCGCTACAAGTTCGATGGCCTGCGTCCCGGAACCTATGAGGTCCGCGAACTGCAGCCGGCCGGCTACTTCGACGGCATGGAAAGCGTCGGCACGGCCGGGGGCGTGGTCAAGCAGAACGATTGGCTGGGGAGCATCACACTCGTCTCCGGCACGGTCGCGGAGCACTACGACTTTTGCGAAATCCCGCCCAGCAGCATCCGCGGCATGGTGCATGCCGACACCAACGGCAACTGCGTGTTCGACGAAGGGGAGCAACCGCTGGCGGGCGTGAAGATCGAGTTGCTCGACGCCGAGGGCAACGTGGTCGACACCACGACCACCGACGCGCACGGCGCCTATGCCTTCGAGAACTTAGCGCCGGGGACCTATGCCGTGCGGGAGTCGCAGCCGGCGGGTTACCTCGACGGCGGCGAAAACGTGGGCACGGCCGGGGGACGGATCGGCGACAACGATCTGATCGAGGGAATCGTTCTCACCGGCGGCACGCACGGCGAGGAATACAACTTCTGCGAGATTCCGCCGGCCAGCATCTCGGGCATGATTCATGCCGACATGGACGGAGATTGCCTGTACGACCAGGGCGAACCTCTGCTGGCGGGCGTGCAGGTCGACTTGCTCGATGCGCAAGGGAACGTACTCCAGTCGACCACGACCAACGCACAGGGCGAGTACCGCTTCGACAATCTTGCGCCGGGAACCTACGGGGTGTTCGAACACCAACCGGCTGGCTACTTCGACAGCGGCGAACGCGTGGGCTCGGCCGGCGGCGTGCTCTCCGCCAACGACACGATCACGCAGATCGCCCTCGGCGCAGGCGTGCAGGCGGTCGACTACGACTTCTGCGAGGCCCTGCCCAGCCGCATCGAGGGCATGGTGCATGTCGATCTCGACGGCGACTGCGTACTCGATCCGGGCGAGCAGCCCCTGCCCGACGTGACGATCCAACTGCTCGACGCCCAAGGAAACGTCATCGGCACGACGACGACCGACGCGAGCGGCATGTACTCGTTCGAGAATCTGGCCCCCGGCAAATACGGCGTGCGCGAGCTGCAGCCGGCCGGCTATTGGGACGGCGGCGAGTCGGTGGGCACCGCCGGCGGCCAAATCACGGCCAACGACCAGATCACCGGCATCGCGCTGATCTCAGCCACCAATGGCCTGCACTACGACTTCTGCGAACTGCTCCCCAACAGCTTAAGCGGCATGGTCCACGTCGACCTCGACGGCGACTGCATTCTCGATGAGAACGAACAGCCGCTCGCGGGCGTGACGATCGAACTGCTCGACGAGGCGGGCAACGTGGTCCGCTCGACCACGACCGACGAGCACGGCGAGTATCTGTTCGACAACTTGCCCTCGGGCAAGTATTCGATCCGCGAAGTCCAGCCCGCCGGCTACCTCGACAGCGGCGACAGCGTGGGCTCGCTCGGCGGCGAGTTGGCCGGCAACGACCTGATCAAGGGGATCGTGCTCGTCTCGGGCAACAATGGCGAAAACTACAACTTCTGCGAGACCCTGCCCGCCAGCCTGAGCGGCATGGTTCACGTCGATCTCGACGGCGATTGCGTCTTCGACCCCGGCGAGCCGCCCCTGCCCGGAGTGACCATCCAACTGCTTGACGCGGCAGGCAACGTGGTGCAGACCACCGTGACCGACATGCACGGCGAGTACCGCTTCGACAACCTGGCCCCCGGCAACTACGGCGTGCGCGAAATCCAGCCCGGGGGCTTCCTCGATTCGGGGGAGAGCGTGGGCACGGCCGGCGGCCAGATCACCGGCAACGACCTGATCACGAACATCGTGCTCGGGCCGGGGGTGAACGCCGAGGAATACAACTTCTGCGAGCAGGAGGCGCCGGTCCGCATCGAGTTGGTGTTGCCGCCCCCCGCGCCGGCGGCCGTCACCGTGCTCTATCCGGCGGCGCCGGCCTACATTCTGCCGCCGCCCGCGCTCGTTGCGCCGGAGCGGCCGCCGCTCTACGGTGGCTCGGCCGGCGTAGTGGGCTACACCTGGCACTTGAGCGTGGTCGACGCCGGCCGCCCGCGCGGCAACGACGCGGGACCGCGCGTGGCCGCGCGGTTGCTGCGCAACGTGAGCGTGACCGGGTGGGACGACTCGAATCTCGGGCAATCGGAGTGGCAGCAGGCCACGAACACGGCCCGCCAGCGGCAGATGTTCGGCATGCGGGGGGCCACGCCCATCGTCGGCGACTTCAACGGCGACGGCGTCAGCGAGATGGGGGTGTTCTACAAGGGTGAGTGGTACATCGATCTCAACGGCAACGGCGTGTGGGACGAGGAGGACCTGTGGGCCAAGCTCGGCCACCAGGACGACAAGCCGGTGGTTGGCGACTGGAACGGCGACGGCAAGACCGACATCGGCATCTTCGGCCCCGCCTGGCCGCGCGACCCGATGGCGGTCGCGAAGGAACCGGGCCTGCCTGATCCGCTGAATCCCGACAAGCCGGAGGCCAAGAACCTGCCTCCCCATCCCGACCGCGCCGCCTCCGGTGTCCGCGAGTTGCGGCGCACCGCGCGCGGCGAGAAACGCGAAGACCTGATCGACCACGTGTTCTTCTACGGCGCGCCGCTCGACGTGCCGCTCGTAGGCGACTGGAACGGCGACGGCATCGACACCGTGGCCGTGTTCAACGGCGGTCAGTGGTATCTCGATGTCGACGGCGACGGCAAGTGGAGCGACGGCGACATTGCCTTCACCTACGGCCTCAAGGGAGACAAGCCGGTGGTCGGCGATTGGGACGGCGACGGCGTCGACGAGGTGGGCGTGTTCCGCAACGGCACGTGGCATCTCGACACGAACCGCAACCACCGCCTCGACCCCGAAGACCGCTCGTTCCAACTGGGGGGGGCGGGGGATGTCCCCGTCGTGGGCGATTGGAATGCCGACGGCGTCGACGAGCCAGGCGTGTACATCGACGGCGAGCGCCTGGCCACTCGCCCCGCCAGCGCGGCAACCGAGTAGGCGGCGAGTGCTGGCTTCCCCATCTTGGGCTTAGCGGCCGGTGTGAGATTTGCTATCACACGGGCCGAACAGAGAAGTCCCCGGGGGTCGATCCATGCTCAAGTGCTTGCCGGCATGCGCCGCGGCTTGCCTCGTTTGCCTGCCTGCAGCGGTCGATGCACGCGAGTTGACGTTTCGCCAGTACCGCGAAGCGACAACCTGCGTGCTCTTCGGCGGCGAGTTGCTGCTCACTTCGGGAGCGCCCGAATGGCTGAGCGGAGGCCCCAAGCTGCCTACAGACACGATGTTCGGCGGCGCGCGCGTCGATCTTGTGTTCGAGTTGCCTCGGCCGTCTGCTCGTCCACGGGTCGATCAACTCGCGTCCCACGCCCTCTGCGAGCGCTGCCAACTTGTCGAACAAAGCGAAGGGGAACGCGAACTCGCAGCCACGCTCAACATGGACTGTCTGGCGGTCGACGCGCTGCCAACCAGCGCGGCATTGATCCAATCGGGTGGGGCGATGACGGACAGCTTGATCGTGTTCGACCCACCAACCTCGGGGGGACGGTCTACGGGCGCTGGCTTTGCCGATGTCTCTTCCGACCCGGCGCTGCTGCTGCGCCTAGCCATGGTATTGGCGGTCGGTTGCTTCCCGCCGCTGTTGCGTGACTACACGCAACGGCCCGTGGCAACTTGACTGCGCCATCGCAGCGAGAGAAGTGCGCGCGCAGAACCCTCTTCCGCTGGGAGAGGGCAGGCTGAGGGGCCTGAACAAAGCGAACGTCTAATCTAGCGTAACTCCGCCCGCGCGGTCGCCGTGCGCAGCTCCGAAAGCACTCGATGCGTAACGGTGAGTTCGAGCAGTTCGGCCAACGAGTCGACCTCGAGCTTCTTCATGAGCGAAGCGCGGCGCATTTCCACCGCCCGCTCACTGATCGCCAGCCGCACGGCCATCACCTTGTTGGGCTCGCCCGCAAGAATCATCTCGAGCGTCTCCCGATCGCGCTCATTGAGCCGGCGGATGCGGTCTTCGAGCGCCGTGTAGCGTGCTTCGCCGCGCCGCCATTCGGCGTCGAGTGCGAGCGCCTTGCGAATGCGGTCGATCAAAGTGTGGCGGTCGAACGGCTTTTCCAGGAACTCGATCGCGCCGCTCTTCATGGCCGCCACCGCCGTCGACACGTCGGCATGCCCCGTGATGAAGATCACCGGCAGGCGTTTGCCCTCAGCCAAGAGCTGCTCGTAGAGCTGCAGGCCGTCCTGCACCGGCATTCGCACGTCGAGCAACAGACAGCCCGGCATTTCCGGCCGATAGAACGCGCGAAACTCGGCGGCGCTGGCGAAGGCGCGCACCGGCAACTCGAGCGCCTCGAACAGCGAGGCCAACGAGTCGCGCATCGGGCGGTCGTCGTCAACGACGAACACAGTCGTCAGCGTGGCTCTCGGCGGCAGCATGCTCGCGGCTCAGGGGTAAGGAAAACGTTAGGCAAGCGCCCGACGCGTCTGGCTCGGCCCAGAGGCGGCCGCCGTGCCGGTTGATGATCACTCGGCAGATAGCGAGGCCCAGCCCCAGGCCGTCGGCCTTGGTGGTGACGAAGGGCTCGCCGAGCCGCTCGCGCTGCTCCGCAGGCAGGCCGGGGCCGCTGTCGGACACCGTCACGCGAATCTCGCCCGCGCAGGCTTCGGCGCGGACCCCGAGGCGCCGCTGATCGACCGGCATGCTTCGCAGGGCGTGCAACGCGTTCTGCACCAGGTTCACGAGCACCTGCTGCAACTGGATGGGATCGCCGCGGACCGGAAGTTCGGCGGCCCCCAACCGCACCACGCAGGCCGCGCCCACGCGCTCGGCCTCGGGCCGACAGAGCTCGAGCACGTCGCGAACGAGCTGCCCAAGCTCTAGCTCCTGTTCCACGCCGGCGGCCGGCCGCACGAAATCGCGCATGCGGCGCACGATTTGTCCCGCGCGCAGGGCAGCGGCGCGGATTTCCTGCACCCGCTGCCGCAGCGTCGCCGGGTCGACCACAGCGCGGTCGAGCAGCACGTCAGCCGACTCGGCGTAGTTGGTGATCGTCGCCAGCGGTTGGTTGAGTTCATGCGCCAGCCCCGCCGTAAGGTGTCCCAGGGCCGACACTCGGCCGGCGTGGGCCAATTGCAGTCCCAGTTCGTGGAGATCGGCCTGGGCCGCGCGCCGTTCCTCGAGGGCTTGCGACAGCTCGGCGTTGGCCGCGGCCAGCTCGCTCGTGCGTTCGGCCACGCGCTGCTCGAGCTCGTCGAACTGCGAGCGGATCAGCCGCGTGGCCGGCAGCACCACGCCCCAGCCCAAGCCGACCAGCGTGGCCAGAATCGCAGCGCCAATCACGAACGCCAATCCCCGCAGGCGGGTCACCTCGCCGCGGGCCTCCTCTTCGAGCAGGCCCACCACGCGGTCCATGTTGGTCAGATAAAGGGGCTCAGCGGAGAGCAGGGCCTCGAGCGGCGCGAGCGCCCCCTGCGGCGGCAACAGGGCGGCGGCAGCCGCATTCATGGACGAGTAGTGCGGCCCAAGCTCGCTCCAGGCTGAGGCCACCCGCGGGGCATCGACGCCGACGCCTGAAAAGCCTTCGGCGCCCCGAGCCAGCAATTCATGCGCGGCGGTCCAGGACCGCAAGGTCTGCTCGAACTCGTCGCGACGGCGAGCACGGGCAACCGGATCGGCTTGAGTTTGCCAGGCCAAGGCCTCTTTGACGAGCTTCTGGCTGAGCATCCGCTGCCGGCCGGCCACGTTGATCGCCGGGGCGTAGGCGTTGAGCCGCACGAGCAGCGGTTGGACGACCGCCTGGTCTACGAGAACCAGGGCCGCCACCGCCCCCAGGGCCCAGAGGTAACGACGCCGCAACGCGCCTACCAGCCACGGACCCGTAGCCGGGGAAATGCGTGCAGCAGGGGCATGGGAGACCGACATGAATCCAGCTTCGTTCCGCCTCAGGAAGAGCGCTCTCGCCCACTCACCTAAGAAAACGTCATACCAATCGGGGTCTGCGCTCCAGCAAGCAAAGCCAGACAATGACTTGCGCCGCCGAAGTGCGCGGTCGTACAGCGAATTGCGCCCAGAACTGCCCAATCGCTGTGCGCGCCTTGCCTGCTGCGCGGGCAACGGATCCGCGCCGCGCAAGGCATGGCGGCTCATCGCCTTCGGCTTTCCGAAGCAAACTGCGCTCGCTGCAGCCCGTGGAACAAGGGCTGCTTGAGAGCGTGGGCCAAGCAGGCCGTTAGGCGGCGGCCGGCGACGTTCTCGTTCGCCGTACCCCTTTATCGCCTCACGGAACGATCTCGCTATGGATTTGAGCGGCCGCGCTACCCGCATTCAACTCGCCGACTTCCACAGTCCGCCGATGCGAGCCTTCCACCTGACGTGGCTCGCCTTTTTCACCTGCTTCTTCGCCTGGTTCGGCATCGCGCCGCTGATGCATGTGGTCCGCGAGGAGTTGCAGCTCTCGCCCGCGCAAGTCGGCTGGTGCGGCATCGCCTCGGTGGCGATCACGATCTTCGCGCGGCTCGCGATCGGTTGGTGGTGCGACCGCGTCGGTCCGCGAATCGCCTACACCTGGCTGCTGCTCGTCGGCTCGCTGCCCATCATGGGCATCGCGCTGGCGGGTGACTTCTGGTCGTTCCTGATTTGCCGGGCGCTCATCGGCGCGATCGGCGCCTCGTTCGTGATCACGCAGTACCACACCTCGCTCATGTTCGCCCCCAACTGCGTAGGCACGGCCAACGCCACTACGGCGGGCTGGGGCAACGTGGGGGGCGGGGCGGTTCAGTTCGCCATGCCGGCGATGTTCGCCCTGCTCACGGTGAGCGTGGGGTTGAGCGCGGCGACGAGCTGGCGGCTGTGCATGGTGCTGCTCGGGTTGGCCTGCGCGGCGATGGGCGTGGCCTACTACTCCCTGACGCAAGATACGCCCAAGGGAAACTTCCGCGAGCTGCGGGCGAGCGGCGCCCGAATGGCCCGTTGCGGCTGGGGCGGCTTCGGCGAGGCGGTCCGCGACCACCGCGTGTGGGCGCTCGCGCTCCTCTACGGCTCTTCATTCGGCGTCGAGCTCACGATCAACAACCTGGCGGTGCTTTACTTCCTCGACTACTTCGACTACTTCCGCAGCCAGGAGCCGACCGCCGCGCTGCAAACGGCCGGCGTCATCGCCTCGAGCTTTGGGCTGATGAACATCTTCGCCCGCACGCTGGGCGGCTGGATGGGGGACAAGCTCGGCAACGCCTGGGGGTTTGGCGGCCGCGTGAAGTGGCTGTTCCTGGTGATCTTTTGCGAAGGGCTGGCCCTGATGGCCTTTTCCCAGGCCTACACGCTCGTGGCCGCCGTGCCGCTGCTGGTGGTGTTCAGCTTGTTCGTGCAGATGGCCAACGGCGCCAACTTCGCCGTGGTTCCGTTCATCAACCCGCGGGCCCTGGGTGCGGTGTCCGGCATGGTCGGCGCCGGCGGCAACCTGGGGGGCATCGCCGCCGGGTTGCTGTTCACGCTGAGCGCCCTCGACTGGCACACCTCGCTGCTGATGCTCGGCGCCGCGGTCACCGCCTGCGCCTTCAGCAGCTTCGCGGTGTCGCACGTTGCAGCGGCAAAGGCGCCGGCGAACGAGTTGGCGACGGTCCGCGAGGATCTGCCGGAATTCGCCGCCGCCCAATAAAGACCCGTCACCGGAGGAGCGCCCCAATGATCGCGCGCGACGACACCGACCGCCGGCCCGCCGTGGTTGTGATCGGCAACGGCATGGTCGGCCAACGCTTCTGCGAGCGGCTGGTCGAGTTCGACCAAGCCCGGCAGTATCGCATCGTTACTTTTTGCGAGGAACCGCGGGCGGCCTATGACCGGGTGGGGCTGACCACGTTCTTCGCCCATCGCGACGCCGAGAAGCTGCTGATGGCTCGCCGCGAATGGTACGAGGAACACGGCGTCGAACTGCACGTGGGCGATCGCGCGACACAGATCGACCGCAAGCGCAAGGTGGTGCGCTCGTCCAAGGGGGTCGAGATCGAATACGACCGCGTGGTGCTGGCCACCGGCTCGTTTCCCTTCGTCCCCCCGGCCCCCGGCATCGACAAGCTGGGCGTGTTCGTCTACCGCACGATCGAGGACTTGCAGCAGATCATCGCCTACTCAGAAGGGCGTTTGCGGTGCGCGGTCTTGGGGGGCGGGCTGCTGGGGCTCGAAGCGGCCAAGGCGGCCTATGACTTGGGGCTCGAGACGCACGTCGTCGAGTTCGCCCCTCGGCTGATGCCCCGCCAGCTCGACGACGCTGGCTCGCGCACGCTCATCCGCAAAATCGAAGCGCTCGGCGTCCACGTCCATCTGAACAAGGCCACCAAGAGCGTGTTGGGCGGGCAACGCGTGGAGGGGCTCGAGTTCGCCGACGGCGGGTCGCTGCCGGTCGATATGGTGATCGTTTCGGCCGGCATTCGCCCACGGGACGACTTGGCCCGCGAGGCGGGGCTCGGCGTGGGGGAGCGCGGGGGCATCGCCGTCAACGACCGGCTCGAAACGAGCGATCCATCCGTGTTCGCGATCGGCGAGTGTGCGCTGCACTCTGGCATGGTGTACGGACTGGTCGCCCCCGGCTACGAGATGGCCGAGATCGTGGCGGCGAACCTGACCGGCGGCGACCGCCGCTTCGCCGGCGCCGACCTCTCGGCCAAGCTCAAGCTGATGGGGGTCGACGTCGCCAGCTTTGGCCGCAACGAGGCGCCGGCCGCCGAGGCGACGCCGCTGGTGTTCGAAGATCCCTTCGCCGGCGTCTACAAGAAGCTGCTCTTCTCGACGGACGGCGCGCGGCTGTTGGGGGGCATTCTGGTAGGGGACACCGCCGACTATGGCCAGTTTTCGCTGCTGACCAAGGCAGGCGAGCCGCTCCCTTGCCGTCCGGCCGACCTGTTGGGCGCCGGCGGCGCGAAGCCCGCGTTGGGGTCCGAGAGCTTGGGCGACAACGCGCAGATCTGCTCGTGCAACAACGTCTGCAAGTCCGCCATCTGCGCCGCGATTCAGGAACAAGGCCTCGATTCGATCGACGCGGTGAAGAAGGCAACCAAGGCCGGAACGGGCTGCGGCGGCTGCCTGGGGCTCGTGACCGACCTCTTCAAGGCGGAGATGAAGCGCGGCGGCCGCGCCGTGGTCGATCATCTGTGCGAACACTTCCCGCTCTCGCGCACTGAGCTGTTCGCCGTCATCAAGGTGCGGGAGCATCGCACGTTCGCCGAAGTGCTTTCGGCCCATGGCCGCGGCGCAGGCTGCGAAATCTGCAAGCCTACGATCGCTTCGATCCTGGCCAGCCTGTGGAACGACAACGTGCTCGATGCGCAGCACCACACGCTGCAAGACAGCAACGACCGTTTTCTCGCCAATCTCCAGCGCGGCGGCCTCTATTCGGTGGTGCCGCGCGTGCCAGGGGGCGAGATTACGCCAGAGAAGCTTGGGGTGTTGGCCGACATCGGACAGCAATACGGGCTCTACACCAAGATCACCGGCGGCCAGCGGATCGACCTCTTCGGCGCTCGCGTGCAGGATCTGCCGGAGATTTGGGAACAGCTCGTCGACGCCGGCTTCGAGAGCGGCCACGCCTACGGCAAAGCCGTGCGCACGGTGAAGAGCTGCGTCGGCACCACCTGGTGCCGCTACGGCGTGCAAGACTCCGTGGGCTTCGCGATCCGCGTGGAGCACCGCTACAAGGGAATCCGAGCGCCGCACAAGATCAAGATGGCCGTGTCGGGCTGCATCCGCGAATGCGCCGAGGCGCAGAGCAAGGATGTCGGCCTGATCGCCACCGAGAACGGCTACAATCTCTACGTTTGCGGCAACGGCGGCTCGAAGCCCCGGCACGCCGATCTCCTGGCCGCCGATCTCGACGAGGCCACCGCGCTGCGGTACATCGACCGCTTCCTGATGTACTACATCACCACGGCCGACCGCCTGACGCGGACCTCGGTGTGGTGCGAGAAGCTGGAAGGGGGCCTCGACCATATTCGCGACGTCGTGGTGCATGACAAGTTGGGCCTGGCCGCCGAGCTCGAGGCGATGATGCAGCGGCTCGTCGACACCTACCAATGCGAGTGGGCGGCCGTGGTGCGCGATCCCGAAAAGCGCAAGTTCTTCCGGCAATTCGCCAACAGCGATGACGAGCAATCGTGCATCGAGTTCGTTTCCGAGCGCGGGCAAACGCGGCCGGCCGACTGGCCGAGCGACTTTGTGGCGCTCGAGCAATTCAAGCTGCTCGATGGCCGCAAGCTGGGCGACGCGCCGCCGGCGCTGAGCTGGGTGCGCGTCGGGCGCACGGCCGACTTTCCCCGCGACGGCGGCGCGACGATCAAGCACGGCGAGTCACAGATCGCGGTCTTCAACTTCGCCAGCCGCGGCCAGTGGTACGCCAGCCAGAACATGTGCCCGCACAAGAAGGCCTTCGTCCTCTCGAGCGGCATCCTGGGCACGGCGGCTGACCAGCCCAAGGTCGCCTGCCCGCTGCATAAGCGAACATTCTCGCTCGAGTCTGGCCAGTCGCTGCAAGGGGAGGACTATCGCATTCGCACGTTCGCCGTGAAGGTGGAAGACGACGAAGTGTTTGTCGAACTGCCACCGGCGGAAGAGCTCGACCGCACCTTGGCCACGTCGATCGGCTGTGCGCTGGCCACGAGTTGCCAGCTTCACCAGGCCGAGGCGCTCGTCGGAGCCGGCGCATGATCGCCTCGACCTCGGACGCGATCGGCGGCTGGTCCCTCGTCGACGAGTTGCTCGCTGAGCAGCAAAGCCTGTCGGCGGTCGAGCAGTTCGCGCGGAGCGGGCCGCAGCCCGCTGCGAAGTCTTACCGTGCACTACTGCCGGCCACGCCCCCGGGGCCTGGCCAGCAGTATGGCTTCGAGGTCGATCTCGACCGCTGTTCGGGCTGCAAAGCCTGCGTCACGGCCTGCCACGCGCTGAACGGGCTCGACGACGGCGAGACCTGGCGCGAAGTGGGGCTGCTCGTCGGCGGGCCGCGGAGCTCGCCGGTGCTCCAACACGTGACCGCCGCCTGCCACCACTGCCTCGAGCCCGCCTGCATGCACGGCTGCCCCGTGCGGGCATACGAAAAGGACCCGGTCACGGGCATCGTCAAGCATCTCGACGATCAGTGCTTCGGCTGCCAGTACTGCACGCTGGCCTGCCCCTATGAAGTGCCGAAGTACCACGCCGGCAAGGGCATCGTGCGGAAGTGCGACATGTGCTCCTCGCGGCTGGCCGTGGGGGAGCCGCCGGCCTGCGTGCAGGCCTGCCCTCACGAGGCGATCGTCATCCGGCTAGTCGATCGCGAGCAAGTGATCGAAGACGCCGAAACGGCCGCCTTCTTGCCGGCCGCGCCCGACCCGCAGTTGACCTATCCCACGACCACGTACAAGTCGCGGACGCCGTTTCCGCGCAACCTGCTGCCGGCCGACTACTATCGCGTAAGCGCGCAACACGCCCACCCGCCGCTCGTGATCATGCTCGTGCTCACGCAGCTTTCGGTGGGCGCCTTCGTGATCGGAGCTGTGCTTGCCCGCTGGCTGCCGCAAGCGGGGATCACGCTCGAGCGCGTCCACGCATCGAGCGCCCTTGGGTTTGGGTTGCTGGCGCTCGCGGCGAGCACGTTTCACCTGGGCCGCCCACTCTATGCGTACCGCGCGGTGCTCGGGCTGCGGCGGTCTTGGCTTAGCCGCGAGATCGTGGCCTTCGGGCTGTTCGCCAAGCTTGCCTGCGCGCTGGCGGCGCTGCTCTGGCTGATTGAGCCGGGCTCGCAGTGGGCCGCGCTTGCTGCGCCGCTGGCCTACGCCGTGGGGGCGGCCGGTGTGCTCGGCGTCTTCTGCTCGGCGATGATCTACATTCGCACGGGGCGCGAGTGCTGGAGCGCGGTGCGCGTGGGGCTCAAGTTCCTGCTGACCTCGGCCTGGCTGGGCGCTGGCGCCCTCTGGTTGAGCCTTCTCGTCGCCGCGCTCGTTGCTCCGTCGCCCGAGCTGGCCGCGCTCCATGCCCGCCTGAGCCCGCTCTTGGCGGCCGGCATCATGGCCGTGGCCGCCGGCAAGCTCGCCTACGAGGCCGGCGTCTTCTTGCACCTGCTGTCTCGGAGGATGACGGCCCTGCGCCGCTCGGCCATGCTCATGGCGGGCGAGCTGTCAGGCGTCACGTTGGCCCGCTTTTCGGCTGGCGTGTTGGGCGGGCTCTTTGCGCCGTTGTTGCTGCTGAACGCGGGGGCGCACGCGGCGAATCTGCCGCGGTTCGCGGTGCTCGTGGGGGCGATGTTCGTGGCCTCGCTCGTAGGCGAGCTGCTCGAGCGGCAGCTCTTTTTCGCAGCGTGTGCGGCGCCGCGCATGCCGGGGGGGATGCGCTAGTGTCGCTCGTCGATCGCATGCTGTCGGCCGCGGAATGGCTCGGGCTGCCGATCGTGCAGCGAGGCGGCCCGCTGACCGACGACACCAAGCTCGCGGCGGCCAACCTGCAGCTTGGCATGCTGCCGGCCAAGGCGCTGCCCGACGCCGTGGCCCATTCGATCTGCGGCTTCTGCTCAACCGGTTGCAGCCTGGAAGTGCATCTGAAGGAAGGGCAGGCGATCGGCCTGACCCCGACGCGCGACTATCCCGTGAACACAGGGCAAGCGTGCCCTAAGGGGTGGGAAGCCCTTTCGCCGCTCGCTGCGAGCGACCGGGCGACGACGCCGCTGCTGCGCGACGCGAGCGGCAAGCTCGCACCTGTCGACTGGCCCACCGCGCTCTCGGCATTCGTCACCCGCTTCAAAAGCATTCAAGCCGCGCACGGCCCGCACTCGGTGGCGTTCCTCGGCACGGGCCAGATCCCGAGCGAAGAGCTGGCGCTCTTCGGTTCGCTGGCAAAGTTCGGCATGGGGCTGCTCCACGGCGACGGCAACACCCGGCAGTGCATGGCCACGGCCGTGGTGGCCTACAAGGAGTCGTTTGGCTTCGACGCCCCGCCGTACTCCTACGAGGACTTCGAACAATCCGACGTGCTCGTGTTCGTGGGCGCCAATCCCTGCATCGCGCACCCGATCCTGTGGCAGCGCGTGATGCGGAACCCGCATCGGCCCGAGATCGTGGTGCTCGACCCACGGCGCACCGAAACGGCGATGGCCGCCACGCAGCATCTGCCGCTGCACCCCAAATCGGACCTGGAGTTGCTCTACGGCCTCGCGCACCTGCTGATCGACTCCGGCGCCATCGACCGGCCGTTCATCGAGGGATGCACCACCGGGTTCGACGAGTTCGCCCGCTTTGTGGCCGACTACGATTTGCCGCGCGTGGCCCAGGCAACGCGGCTCGAGCCGCAGGCGATCGAGCGGCTGGCCGACACGATCGCGGCCGGCGAGCGGGTGTCGTTCTGGTGGACGATGGGCGTCAACCAAAGCCACCAGGGAGTGCGCACGGCCCAGGCGCTCATCAACCTGGCCTTGATGACCGGCAACATCGGCCGCCCTGGTACGGGAGCCAATTCGATCACGGGCCAGTGCAACGCCATGGGTTCGCGGCTGTTCAGCAACACCACGAACCTGCTCGGCGGCCACGACTTCGCCAACCCCGTGCATCGCCGCAAGGTGGCCGAGATTCTCGAGATCGACGAAGCCCGCATTCCGCGCGAACCGAGCTGGCCCTATCCCAAGATCGTGGAAGGCATCCTCCGCGGCCAGATTCGCGGACTCTGGGTGGTGGCCACCAACCCGGCCCACTCTTGGATCAACCAGGGGATGCTCCGCGACGTCTTCGACCGGCTCGACTTCCTGGCCGTGCAGGACATGTATCACACCACCGAGACCGCCCAGATGGCGCACCTCGTGTTGCCCTCGGCCGGCTGGGGAGAGAAGCAAGGCACTTTCATCAACTCGGAACGCCGTATCGCGCCGATCCAAAAGGTCGCTCGCGCGCCGGGGCAGGCCTTGGCCGATTTTCAGATCTTTCGCCTCGTGGCCGAGGCCTGGGGCTGCGGGGCCATGTTTCGCCGCTGGACATCGCCCGAGGCCGCCTTTCAGTTGCTCAAGCGGCTCACTGCCGGGCAGCCCTGCGATATCACTGGCATTGGCGGTTATGCCGCGCTCGAACGCGCCGGCGGCATCCAGTGGCCTTATGCCGCAGGCGCGCCCGACGACCATCCGCAACGGCGGTTGTTCGAGGACGGCCGCTTCTACCACGCCGACGGCCGCGCGCGCTTCGTGTTCGAGCCTCCGCGGCCGATGCCCGAAAACGTCAACGCGAAGTACCCGCTGCTGTTGCTCACTGGACGGGGCACGGCCGCCCAATGGCACACGCAAACCCGCACCGGCAAATCGGCGGTGCTCCGCAAGCTGGCGCCGACGGAGTTGCACGTCGAAATCCACCCCGCCGACGCCGAGCGCTACGGAGTCCGCCAGGACGACTGGGTAGAACTCGAGTCGCGCCGCGGCACGATCCGCGCGCGGGCGCTTCTCACTCCCACCGTGCGTCCGGGGCAAGTCTTTCTGCCAATGCACGAAGAGGCCACGAACCGGCTGACCGACGCCGTGTTCGACCCGTACTCACACCAGCCGGCTTACAAGGCCTGTGCGGTGACCGTGCATCGAGTCGCGGTCGGCTGAAGCAGGGCCTTCACTAAGCGCCGGTCCGACGCTTCCATCCTCCGTTAGGCCTCGCCGGGCGACGCAGCGTTGATGGGGGCGGGCTCAGCCGTCCCCGGGGTGGGCGACCAGCCGGCCTCGGCGGATGCAGCGGAGGGCGATTCGGAGGCGCGTTGGACGCTCGCCATGCCTTTGGGCGCGCGTTTCTTGGCCGCCTTCTTCTTGGCGGCTTTCTTGGGCGCTTTTTTCACCGCTTGCTTGGCCTTCTTTTTCGGCGCCTTCTTCGCAGCCGACTTGGGGGCCGAAGCCTTCTTGGCGGCCTTCTTCTTGGCAGCCTTCTTGGCCGGCAGTTTCTTGGGAGCAGTCTTCTTGGCGGCTTTCTTCTTAGACTTCTTTTTCGCCATGGCGCGGGCTCCTGGGATGGATCGGAAGCGATTGGCTGCGATTGTGCGCGCCTTGCCGCAGAGAAACAAGCAGGGTGGGGCAGAAAACCCCAAGTCCGGGCCGCCCGCGTAGAGGGCCGGCAGCCGCACTGCCGCCAGGGGTGGTGTCCTAACAGTGAGTTGCCGGGGGGGCGGTCTAGCCTGTTCGGTCAAATCGCACTGAGCCGCACGTACCGCACGTTCGGTGCATGCCCTATTGTAGTGCGGTCCCGGAGCGCGTCTTGCCAAAGTCAACGAAAAGGCCCCTCAGCCGACCAGGGGCTACGGGGCCATGCCTTGCCGCGATACCACACAGGCCCGAAGGCCCAGCCGCCATTGCCGCCGCCTGATCCAGCGGGGTCAGCCGGGGCGGAGTGGTTCACCTCGCATCGAGGGGTTTACCGGCCAGAGAAATACTTGAACAAGGTTCAGCCTTTCTCCGCGACCCAATCGCGGTGCCGGGATTCTACCAGGGGCCGGGGCCGCGTAGTGTCCTAGTCCCCAACGAAAACGGCCCGCCGGTTAGGGCAGGCCGGCGGCGGGCGGACGTGTTAGAATCTCACAATGTCTCTCCCCCGCCGCCTCCGCTCGTTCTCGCTCCGCACGCTGATGGTGCTGGTGGGGGTGGCGTGCTTCGTCGCGGCTTGGCCGGCGCGCGAATGGAGTATGGTGCTGGAGCGGCACGCGTTTCTCGATCGCCTATATAGCGCCGGGGGAGACACAGAGCGTGCCAGCCAGTTCGTATTCCCGCCTCCGGACGACGAGTGCGCGACTATACCGTGGATGCGCCGGCTGCTCGGTGGCAGGCCCGTGGACAATATCATTTTCAATCGCAGATTCACCGACGACGATCTTGCGGTGACAGCTCGCCTTTTTCCCGAAGCCTCAATTACCGACCACGGGAAAGGGGCGTTCCTAATGCTGGTGCCACCGACATGGACCGACGCCAGATTGGATCGATTCCGCAAATGGTTTCCGGAGAGCAAGATCATTCGGAGAGACGAAGAGTCTCACCGCGACTTCTAAGACCATGACCCTCTCCGCTTCTCGCTGCGCCTGCTGCTCGTGGCCGGCGCGGCGGCAACTCACTGTTAGGACACCACCCCGCCAGGGCCACTCTACTTTTTCGAGGGGGGGTCGGCTCTACTAACGGCGCCTGGGATTGCCGAGAAGTCCAGGGCAAGGGAGACATCACGTCCTTCGCGATCGTCGACCAAAGGCACGATCATGACCTGGCGCCGTTTTTCGCTGCGAACGCTGCTCCTGCTGGTGTTTTTAGCCGGGTTGGGGGCTCTGTTCGCCCGTCGATTCGTCGACCGCCCCTACGAGCGGGTGCAGCGGGCGATGGCCGCCATCTGGCGAGACTGGCCGCAGGCCGAGATCTACTACAACCAGGGCCAGCTCTTCGTAAAGGGCGCCGGCCGCCTTTCGCCCGAGGCTGCCCGCTCACTGCGGGAAGCCGAATTGATCCGCCAGGGGCAAATCCACTGCGGCGATCTGCGGGAACTCGAATTCAACGAAGAATCGATCGACGAACTCCGGCGGGGCTTCGAGTTCGTGCAGTGGTATCTCAGCCGCCGAGGCGTGGCCTTTGGCCGGCCACCGGTCTCGTCGCCGGAACACAAAGACATCGACTTCGCCGTGCTGCTGCAGCACCCGGTCGAGCGAGAATGACTTTCCGCGTCAAACTCATCCACTCATGAAACTCCACTGGCAATTCACCTTGCGCGATCTGCTCCTGGCGATGGGCTTCGTCGCCGTGTTGTTCTGGTCCCAGTGGCGGGTTCGGCAAGCCGAGCTGCGCCGCGAGCGAGAGCTTGCCGAACAGCAGCAGCGGTTCCAACTCGAACGCGAAGGCTGGGCCCAATCGCGCAACAGCCTGGAGTCGGCGAGCCAGGTCCTGTTCAAGGAACTCGAGACGCTGCGCGCAGCCCAGGCGAAAGCCGCCACCACGTCGCCGGCTCCCTAGAGTGCTGCGTCACAGCTTGTTTTTCGGGTTGTGCTGCACTAGCCCGCGAACAACCGCTCCCCCTTCACCACCGTGCCAGGCTGCAAGCGCTCCTTCACCTGCTCGGAGTCGAGGGCAAACAGCGGCGTGATTTCGACCGTGGCGTCGGCCGCCACGCGGGCGCCCGCGCCTTCCAACCAGCGGCGATGGAGCGCGATCATCTGCCGCTGCAC
>JAXMBI010000003.1:0-321221 GCA_046349955.1 Pirellulales bacterium
GTAGACTGAAAGATCGTGATATGCCGCAGTCGCGCTATATTCCTCGGCTTGCCATCTGTCGGAAATGCGGTCTAACGCTTGTCGAGCTCCTAGTCGTGATTGCCGTCATCGGCATCCTCATCTCACTATTGCTTCCGGCCGTGCAAGCGGCCCGCGAAGCGGCGCGGCGGATGCAGTGTCGCAACAATCTCAAGCAGATCGGCCTCGCGCTCCACACCTACGCGAACCAGCATCGGGAGCACTTGCCGAGCTTCAGCGCGGCGATGTTCGACGTGAGCGGTAAGCCCTGGCGTCCCAATCCCAGGGCGGGTGGATATGGCGAGTGGCACTCCTTTTCCTGGCGGAGCACGGTGCTCCCCTACCACGAACAGCAGAGCGTGTTCAATTCCCTCGACTTCACCCGCCCCGTTGGCGCCGCAATCAATCGCAATGCGCTCAAGCAGCTGCTGACGTTGCACCAGTGTCCATCGACCGATGGCTGCCCGAGGTTGATCGCCGAATTCGGCGCCGTAGAAATGCGCGACCGCCCTCCCGCAGGCGCGCTCGACTATGCGGGGGTTATGGGGCTCGGTGGCTTATATGACCAAAACCCGCAGGCCAGAGGAGTTTGGTTTCCTCGGTCCGGCGTGTTCGAAGTCGGCTCTTCGGATGGTTACTCGACGGAACAACGCTATGGAACCCCTCCACGGCTGACGGACGTAGAAGACGGCCTGTCCCAGACGCTCTTGGTAGTCGAGCAGGCCGGAAAGCCTAACGAGTATTTTCAGTCGTGGGTCGTTAACAGCATCGATCCGAAGTCCGGTGCGTGGCTGAGTTGCGAATACCCTCATTTTGTGGACTGGCTCGGAGTCAACCAGACAAATGCCACGGGCATCTTCTCCTATCACCCGGGATTGGCGCATGCAGTCCGTTGCGATGGGTCGGTCACGTCGCTCAGCGAAGGAGTTAGTCCGATGGTCATCGTGGCGCTCCTAACCAGCGTGGGGGGCGAGGTAGTCCGCGAACAGGATCTACAATAGGCCCAACCTTTGGTCCCGCGCCGTCGATCTCGAACCAGCTCACTTGCAACCTACACCGCCCGAGCGGGGATTACGCTCGTCGAGCTACTCGTTGTCATCGCTGTCATCGGCGTGCTGGTGGCCTTGCTACTCCCCGCGGTGCAGGCTGCCCGCGAAGCCGCCCGCAAGATCCAATGTCGCAACAATCTCAAGCAGCTTGGCCTCGCGGTGCACAACTACGCAAACCAGCATCGGGAGCATTTGCCGGCATGGAGTCCGGCACTCTACAGTAGCAATGGCAAGCGATGGCCGTCAGGACAGGGCGGCTTCAGCGAATGGCTGTCGTTCTCCTGGCGAAGTACGCTTTTGCCGTTCCATGAACAGCAAAGCTTGTCTCAAGCGCTCGACCTGTCCCGGCCCACCACGGCTCCGCCGAATCGGGCGGTCTTGGAAACAGTGCTACCGTTGTATCAGTGTCCGTCAACCCCCGGGTATCGCCGTGTAGTTTCGCCGTTTGGCAAAGGTGTCAAGCAGGACCCTCCTAAGGCCGGCGGTCTAGACTACGTGGCGTCAATGGGCTACACCGGCGTGTACGATCAGAATCCCCAACAACGCGGCGCGTGGTGCCCGCTGTCAGGTGCCTTTGACCTTGACCAGGGCTACCGGCCCGACCTGTGGTTTCTGACTCCGCCCAGATTCGCAGACGTCGAAGATGGCATGTCTAATACCATCTTGTGCGCCGAGCAGGCCGGCAAGCCTGATTGGATCTGGCCCGGATCGACAACGGACGGCCAGCCTATGGACCCCACAAGCGGGGCTTGGCTTGCTTGCGATGGCTACTACTTTGCAGACTGGCCAAGAGTCAACGAACTCAACTACTACGGCATTTTTTCGTTTCATGCTAATTCGGCGCACGTCGCCATGTGCGACGGTTCGGTCACCTCTCTATCAGACCACGTAACTCCTATTGTGATCCAGTCTCTAATCTCTCGCTCGAACGGCGAGGTTATCCGCGACCAGGATTTGCGATAGACTCGCGATTCAAGTGGCATGAGGCGCAATGTGCGATCCCGAACGACCATCCACTCCGCGAGCAAGGCACGGACCGGCCTGACTCTCGTGGAACTCCTGGTCGTGATTGCCGTCATCGGCGTGCTTGTAGCCCTGTTGTTTCCGGCAGTCCAGGCAGCCCGCGAGGCGGCACGCAAGGTCCAGTGCCGCAACAACCTCAAGCAGATCGGCCTAGCGCTGCATGTATATGCCAACCAACATCGCGAACATCTACCGGCGTGGTGCCGATCGATGTTCACCGCAAGCGGCAAGCCTTGGGACCCAAAAGGGGCCGGTTTTGGCGACTGGCATTCATTTTCTTGGCGCAGCACCCTGTTGCCGTTTCACGAGCAGCAGAACGTGTTCGTCTTGCTCGACTTCAAGCGGGCAGCCACGGCGGCCGTCAATCGGCCCGCGCTCGCTCACGTACTGCAGCTCTACCAGTGTCCCTCGACGGAGGGCTTTCCACGCCGGATACCCGAATTCGGCGCCGACGGCATGCGCGATAGGCCGGCGGCGGGCGCGCTCGACTATGCGGGGGTGATGGGCTTTACGTTCGCGCCGGACGAAAACCCGCTGACTCGCGGGGTCTGGTATCCACTTTCCGGCGCCTTTGCGCCGGGGATGGGAGGCTACCCGGCCGAGGTAGCAATGACCTCGTCGCCCCGGCTCAGCGATGTGGACGACGGCCTTTCCAATACACTCATGGTCTACGAGCAGTCGGGCAAGCCGGCGGTGTATTCGTTTGGCGAAGTCATTGACCGCGAATCGAAGATGGGCGCGTGGCTTACTTGCGAATCTCCCGCTTTCGACAACCTTAACGTGAACCGAAGCAATTTCCGCAGCGTTTACTCCCAGCATGTGGGTTCAGCGAATGCCTTGATGTGCGACGGCTCCGTTATCACGCTCTCCGACCGGCTGAGCGAAGACGTTCTCTTAGCCCTCATCACGTCGGTCGGCGGCGAGGTCATTCGAGACCCGAATTTCCGCTAGCTCTGGCGCGGTACGCGCCAGCAACACTGAACGAGCGAAATGCAAATTGCCGTGGCCAAAGCGAGGGCAAACTGGGTCAGCGGGCGAGCCTCGCGCGGCCTGACGCTCGTCGAGCTGCTCGTCGTCATCGCCGTCATCGGCGTGCTGGTGGCCTTGCTACTCCCCGCAGTGCAGGCTGCCCGCGAAGCCGGCCGCAAGGTCCAATGTCGCAACAACCTCAAGCAGGTCGGCCTGGCGCTGCACGTCTACGCGGAGGCGAATCGGCAGCATCTGCCTGCATGGACGCGGACGGCGTTCAACCAGGGCGGTCGTCGCGTGCCGGGTTATCAAGACTTCGCCGGTTGGCAATCGTTCTCATGGCGGAGCACGCTGCTTCCCTACCACGAACAGCAGGCGCTTTTCGATCGGCTCGACTTCGGCAAACCGCCGTCCGCCACCGATTCGAATCGGGCCGTGCTGGCAACCCAGTTGACGATCCATCAATGCCCCTCCACGCCCGGCTACCTCCGGGTCATCCCCAATATCGGTGAACCAGCGCCGCCTCGGGGCCCGCCAGCGGCGGCCTGCGATTATGTGGGGTCGAACGGCATCACCGGTCCGGACCCATAGAACCCAAGCTTCAGAGGGGTGTGGTCGACCGTTCAGGTCGCGCTGGCGCCGGGTTTGTCCGACGAAGGTCGAAGTGACTACAGTCGGCCGCCACGGCTGGCGGACGTCGACGACGGCCTCTCCAATACCTTGCTCGTGGTGGAGCAGGCAGGCAAGCCGAACTATGTTTGGCGTCCCTTTCCAGACTACCATCTTGACTTGTCGTTGGGGCCGTGGCTCACTTGCGAATGGGCGTTCTTTTCCGAAGAGCCAGTTAACACCATCAACGCCTCGGGCATCTATGCGTTCCATCCCAGCGTGGCCCAAGTGCTCCTTTGCGACGGCTCGGTGCGCGCCATGTCGGAGGCCACTCCCCACGCGGTTTACCTGTCGCTCGTCTCACGCAGCGGAGGCGAAGTGATCCGCGACCAGGATTGGCAGTAGTGAGGTTGGCCCATGACTTGCCGCCGCGCCCTTACGCTCGTCGAGTTGCTGGTGGTGATCGCAACATCGGCGTGCTGATCGCGCTGCTGTTGCCGGCCGTGCAAGCGGCCCGCGAGGCGGCGCGGCGGATGCAGTGTGCGCACCATCTGCGGCAGCTTGGCATTGCCCTGCATCTCTACACCGAGCGCAACCGCGAGTTCTTGCCCGCGTTCGTGCGGGCGCCCGAGATCACGGCCCGACGAACGCCGGTCCGCGTGGGCACTCCTCCCGTGCCCTGGGAATCGCTGTGCTGGCGAGCGACCTTGCTTCCTTTTCACGAACAACAGGCCCTATTTGACGCGCTCGATCTGCAACGATCGGCCTTGGACGAGGCGAACCTTTCAATCGCGCGAACGCAAATCAAGGAGCACCAATGTCCCAGCACGCCTGGGTATCCGCGGAGGATCGCCGACATGGGGGACGGCCTCAACGGAATTCCGATTCGGCGAAACGTGAGTGTAGCGGCGCAAGACTACGAGGCCGTGCTGGGCGCCGGCCCGCATGCCGACGATGTGACCTACACCTACTTCGGCGCTAGGCGCGGAGCCACGCCACTGCTCGAGGGCACGTTGTTGCGCAGCGCGGCGACGTACCCCGCGTCGCTGCGCGACGTTTCCGACGGCCTTTCGTCAACCGTTCTCTTGGCCGAACGCGCCGGGTTGCCCGACCGTGTTGTCAACGGCGAGGCGGCGCCAGGTGTCTTGCTCTGGGGGCCGTGGTTGACGCAGGGCCAAGGCGGCTTCAACGGCTGGGATCTGCCGGTCAATGTGAGCAATGAGGGTGGGATCTACGCGTTCCATCCGGCCGGCGCGAATGTGCTGCTGTGCGACGGCTCGGTGCAATTCTTGGCGACAACCACCGCGCCGCGCGTCGTAACCGCGCTAATGACTCGCGAGAACGGCGAGGTTGTTCGCGACCAGGATTGGCGATAAGCCGCTTCGTAGAGCTACCCGCGCAGTTCCTGTGCCAGAGCTATTTCAGGCTCGCCAGGTATTCGCCGAGGGCCGCTAGGTCGGTGTCGCTGATTTTGTCGGGGCCGAAGGCTGGCATCCGCGAGCCAGGGTTGTGCGACTTCGGATCGCGGATGTGATCGGCCAACCACTGCGCGGTACGATCAGGCTTCGAGCCGACATGCGCCAGGCTTGGTCCGCCCGGCCCACGACCTCGTGGACCGCCAGGTCCTCCGGGACCGCCGGGTCCGCCTGGTCCACCAAAGCCGCCCGGCGGCGGTCCTCCCGGAGGCGGTCCGCCGAAACCACCGGGGCCGCCTGGCCCTCCTTCTTCCATGCGATGGCAGCGCCCGCACTTCTGTGTCTCGAAGACCTCCTTACCGAGGGCGAGCTGATCCCCCGCGGCGCCGGCTGCTGGAGCGGCCGGCTCTGGGGTTGTCGATGCGGCGGGCTCAGTCGCGGCAGGCTCAGCCGGCGCCTCGGCTGCCGGTCGCGCGGGAGCTCCCGCCACGGCCGCCGCCGGCGGAGGCGGCGGCGGGGGCGATTCGCTCGCGCCCACCTTGAAGCGTTCGGCCGGGGCCGTCGTGCCCCCTTCTCCGCAACCGGCGGCTAACGAGATCAACAGCAGTCCACACGCGAGCTGAACTCGCTTCCACAGGTTGCGGCTAGAGCCGGGGGGCGTCATGGGCGAGCAATCTCCAAGTTCAAGCGATCCGACAGTATCCCTGAGAGCACTGGTTGCGATGCCGCCGCCGGTGCCGCCGCGAGATTCCGAACGATTCTGCTTGATTGCTCGCCCGCGGGGAGTTTGGCGCGCCTGATCTCCGGTTCGGCGCGTTGCCTGCGCCTTTGACCGCACATTATGCTGGCGCTCGCGTCTCTGCTGGCGGCGGTCTGCCTCCCAGAGCGTCCCCGCCTCTGCTGCGAAAGGCTTGCCCCATGCCTCGCTCGTCGATCTTGGCCCTCGTATTGGCCACCCTGGCCATGGGTTTTTCGGCCGTGGCCGGCGCCGCCGAGCGTGAGTTCGGCTTCGGCCGCGCAGAGATCACCCCCCGCGAGCCGAACCGGCTCTCAGGTTACGCCGCCCGCGGCACTCCGGCCGAGGGCGCCGTCCATAAGCTTTGGGCCCGTGCCTGCGCGATCAAGGACGAAGGAGGGCGGCTCTATGTATTGGCGGCCGCCGATTGCATCGGCTTCCCCGGGGCGATGACAACGCAAATCGCCCGCGAACTCGAACGCCGGCACGGCCTGCCGCGCGAGGCGTTCGTCCTGGCGGCCACCCATAGCCACACCGCTCCCCACGTGGCCGGCGGACTGACGAACATCTTTACTGTGCCGCTCACCCCGGAAGAGGACGCCGCGGCCAACCGGTATGCCGAGCAACTGCAACAGGGGGTTTTGGCGGCGGTCGACGCGGCGCTCAAGGATCTGGGCCCCGGCACGCTGAGTTGGGCTCAAGGAAGCGCAAACTTCGCCGCCAACCGACGGGCGATCAAAGATGGCCGCTGGGAAGGGTTTGGCGTCGACCCCAAGGGCCCGGTCGACCGCAGCGTGCCGGTGCTCCAGGTGCGCGGGCCCGACGGCCAGGTGCGCGGCATCGTCTTCAACTATGCCTGCCACTGCACGACGCTCGGCCCCGAGTTCAACCAGGTCTGCGGCGACTGGGCCGCCTTTGCGGCCGAAGAGCTCGAAGGCCGCTATCCCAAAGCGGTTGCGCTCTGCACGATCGGCTGCGGCGCCGATCAAAACCCGGAACCGCGGACCGGGATCGAGCTATCGCGGCAACACGGCCGCGAACTCTCGCGGGCGGTGGCCGAAGTCGTCGAGGGACCGCAGACGCCCATCAAGGGAGCGCTCTCGGCCGGCTTCACTTACGCGGGGCTGCCGATCGATCGCCCGACGGTCGACGAGCTCAAGGAGCGGCTCACGAGCGGCGACGTCCACGTCCGCCGACATGCTCAAACTATGCTCGACATCTACGAGCGAATGGGCCGCCTGCCGGAAACCTATCCCTGCCCGGTGCAAGTGTGGCGCTTCGGCGATGACCTGGGCATGGTCTTCCTTGGGGGCGAAGTCGTGGTCGACTACGTCCTGCGGCTCAAACGCGAGCTTGGACCGGGAAGAGTGTGGGCAACTGCTTACGCCAACGACGTTTTCGGCTATGTGGCCTCCGAACGTGTCCGCTCGGAAGGGGGCTACGAGGTCGACTCCTCGATGATCTACTACAGCCAGCCCGGGCGCTGGTCGACCGGCACGGAAGAGCTGCTGATCAAGACCATCAAGGAGCTGTGGGCGAATCCGTCGGCCGAGCGGTCGAAGACGCCCGCCGAAGGTTTGCAGAGTTGGAAGTTGCCGCCGGAGTTCGAGATCGAGCTGGTGGCCGCCGAGCCACTGGTGGCCGATCCGATCAACCTGGCCTTTGGGGCCGACGGCAAACTGTGGGTGGTGGAGATGGGGGATTACCCCCGCGGCGAGGACGACCACGGCAGCCCCGGCGGCCGGGTCCGTTGGCTCGAAGACGCGGACGGCGACGGGCAGTTCGAGAAGAGCGTGGTCTTTCTCGACGGGCTCGAGTTCCCCACGGCGGTGTTTCCCTGGCGCGACGGCGTGCTCGTGGCCGCGGCCCCCGAGCTGCTTCACGCGGCCGACACCGATGGCGATGGCCGGGCGGATCGCCGCACGGTGCTCTTCGACGGCTTCCAGCGCGGCAACCCCCAGCACCGCTTCAACGGCTTCGATTACGGGCTCGACGGCTGGATCTACGCCGGCGGCGGCTCGGAGGACCGCGAGATCCGCTCGCTCAAGACGGGCCAAACCACCGCCACCCATGGCCGCGATTTCCGCTTTCAACCCGATTTGGGGCTGATCGAGCCGCTCTCGGGGCAGTCCGGCTTCGTCCGCAGCCGCGACGACTTTGGCCGCTGGTTCTACGGCGACAATAGCCGCCCGATCCGCCATAGCGTGCTGCCGGACCATTACCTGCGCCGCAATCCGTTTGCGGCCTATCCGCAGACGGGGCACGACCTGTGCGATCCACCGCTCAACCCGCCGGTGTTTCCGGCCAGCCGCACGCGCGACCGCTTCAACGACCTGTACACGGCGAACCGCTTCACGTCGGCCTGCAGCCCCGTGATCTATCGCGCGGACCTGTTCGGCCCTGAGTACGCCAGCGCCGCGTTCGTCTGCGAGCCGGTGCACAACCTGGTGCATCGAGTGCGCGTGATCCCCGACGGCGCGACGTTTCGCGGCGAGCGCTTCGCTGCCGACGCGAGCAGCGAGTTCTTGGCTTCGACCGATCCGTGGGCGCGTCCCGTGCGCGTGGTCACGGGGCCCGACGGCGCGCTGTGGATCGCCGACATGTACCGCTTGGTGATCGAGCATCCGGCGTGGATTCCGGAAGAATGGCAGCGACGGCTCGATCTGCGCGCAGGGCACGAAAAAGGGCGAATTTACCGGGTTTTTCCGCGTGGGAAGCGGCCTGCCCCTTGGCCGAGTCTCGCCGCTGCAAAGCGCGAACAATTGGTCGCGGCGCTCTCCAGCCCCGTAGGGCCCCTGCGCGATATGGCCCAGCGACTGCTGATCGAGCGGCGCGAGGACGGGGCCTTGCCGGCGCTGGAAGACTTGGGGTTTCAAACGGCGGATCCGCGCGTGCGCGTACAGTCGTTGGCGGTCAGGGCCGCGCTTGGGGCTCAGATCACCGAGCCCTTGGCCTTCGCGCTGCGCGATCCGCACTCGGGCGTGCGCCGGTTTGCGATCGAGCTGGCCGAAGTGAGTCTGGCGGAGCAGCCTGGGTTTGGCCAGCAGATCGCGCGTTTGGCCGAAGATGCCGATGCCCAAGTGCGTCTCCAGGCAGCCTTCACACTAGGCGGCTGGGATGATCCGTCCGCGGCGGCGGCGCTCGCCAAGGTTGCCTTGCGAGCCCGGGCCGATCCGTGGCTAGGCGCCGCGGTGCAGAGCGTCGCGCCGGAGAGGGCACTGGCCGTTGCTGCGGCGATTTGGCAAGAAGCCGGGGCCGAACGGGCGGACTCGAGCTCACTGGTGGAAGGCCTGCTCGCCTCGGCCCTGGGCGCCGATCCCTTGGCCGCTTCGCCTGCGGTGCTATCCGCGGCGCTCGCGCAATCGAGCCCGGCGCCCTTGGCCGCGGTGCTGCAAGCCCTGGAACGGCGCGGCTGCGACCCGAGCGAAGTCCTCGTGCGGCTGGGTCAGCACTCGACACGGAGCATGCAAGCTCTGCTCAAGCGGCTCGAGCAGGCCCGCCAGGCGGCAGTCAGCTCCGAGACGGCCGTCGAGGCGCGGATCGCCCAAATTCCGCTGCTGGGACAGCTGGCGGGAGAGGCTCGCCAGGAGGACGTGCGGGCGCTCGTGAGTTTGCTTAACTCCCGCGAGGAATTGCCGTTGCAGCTTGCCGCTGTCGACCGGCTGGGACATATTCCCGACGATTCGGTGGCCCCGGCCCTGCTTGCCGACTGGGCTCAGTTGGCGCCTGCGGTGCGGCAGCGGGCGCTCGATGCGTTGTTGGCACGTGCCGCCTGGACCGAAGCCTTGTTGCACTCCGCCGAAACCGGCGAAGTGCGCTTGGCGGAACTCGACGCGGCCCGCCGCGACCGCCTGCTCTCCCATCCGTCAGACACGATTCGCGCTCGGGCAGCGAAACTGCTGGCAACCCCGGCCCAGTCCGATCGGCAGGCGCTCGTGGAGCGGTACCGCGGCCAAGTTGCGGAACAGGGAGACAACGAGCGCGGGCGGGCGCTCTTCAAGCAGCATTGCGGCGCCTGTCATCGCCTCGGCAGCGAAGGGCACGTGGTCGGCCCCGATCTGGCTTCGCTCTCGAACAAGTCGAACGAGGCCTTGCTCGTCGCGGTGCTCGACCCAAACCGTGCGGTGGAATGGCATTACAAGGTGTTCCATGCCGTGACCAAGGATGGTCGGTTGCACGCCGGCATGGTGGCTGAGGAAGCCAGCGGCTCGGTGACGCTGGCGGCCGCCGACGGTCAACGGACCGTTCTGCTTCGTAGTGAGCTCGAAGAACTGCGTGAGACCGAGAAATCCCTCATGCCCGAGGGGCTCGAATCATCGCTCGGACCGAGCGATCTGAGCGACGTGTTCAGTTACGTGCGCTCATCGGCGCGCTAGAGCGCGCTCTTCTGTGTTCGGTGCCTTGAGTTGGCGGCCCCCTCGCCTCCGATGCGCAAATCACTTGTGCGCTTGTTGTTTGCCTACGAATTAATTCGGGCGTGGTTGGTCAAGAACAAACCAGCAGCAACCGGATGTAGATTAATTTTTTTTTGCCCGCGAGATTGACTATGCGCAATCTTGTGTTACTTTGGCCTTTCATGGGCGGTAGCACCGCGCCAATTGCTATTCTCGGCGTTCGCCGAATATTCCTCGTAAGCCCACCATTGAGGTCAACCCGGCTCCCACTCTCATCCGCGGCTTCTCCCCGAAGCTTCTAGGACTGGAACGGCAGAAGAGGCATCGCTCGTTCAGTCCCGAAGTCATTCCTGCCGCTCGCGGCGCAGGTTTCGACGCGCACGTTGACAGACTGTCGTAGTTCGGTGGTTTCCTTCGGCCGCAACCGTGTCGGCCGGGTGATCGCTGAGTTCTGGCGGTCGACCAGTCGCTGCCGCCCCGGCAGTCACAGCCCCCTCTCTTTAGCATCAGGTCTTGGTTCTTCCGAGAAGCGAAAAAGGACTACACCATGAGATTCAATTGGCTTGCGCCTGGCATCGCCTTGTCGGCTGTGCTTTTCGGCGCTTTGCAACTCTCCGCCCAGGTCGTTGTCGGCCCTAACAGCAAGGGCGGGTTCAACGCGTACACGCGCGATGCGACGACCAAGCCCTTCGGCACCGCCGAGTCGGACGCGAGCAGCCTCAAGTTCCCCGGCTACATCGTCAACGGCGTGGAAGTTATTCCCGCCAGCAACGTCAAAGGGCACTTGGTGACGCTGCAGGGCGCGCAAGAGGCCAACTTCGTCGTCAACTCGGTCGGAACCGGCTGGTTGGGTCTGTCTGACGATCCGGCGTACGGCGGCGAAGAATTCGACAACACGAGCGGCCTGCCGATGCCGCCCCTGAAGTCGGGATCCAAGGAGTTGCGGGAGATCCCCAAGGATGGCGAGCGCGGCGCCGGGTGGGTCTGGACGACGGGTGAACCGTTCGAGTACCAGTCTTGGAACGGCGGTGAGCCGAACAACTCGGGCGGCGCTGAAAACTCCGCCGAATTGATCGCCGGCGGCCTCTACAACGACTTGAGCACCCAGGAAATCCCCTCGCTGATCGAGTGGGACCTCAAGCTTGCTGCGCACCCCATCTCGATGGAACTGGACCTCGGTACGCTCAACGGCAAGTTGGCCGGCCGTGTCGTCGCTACGACCACCGAAGGCGGTAAGGCGATTCCCGGCGAGAACTACACGGTGGCCCAGAAGGTGAGCTACACGCTCAAGGAACCCGGCAACAGTCCGCAAGCCGGCGGCTTGATCTCGACCTGGCTCAACGGCAACCTCACTTCGGATGGCGCCTGGGATGCCGGCTTGGCCAATCCGGCCACCTACATCGTGTCTCCGTTCTTGCTCGACAAGATTTCCTACGGGAACGGCACGCCCAACGGTTACCCGGCCGCTACCGGCCTGACTGGCAATGTCGACAACTACTCGGTTCAGTGGCAGGGTGAAATCTTCATCCCCAAGGGATCGATCAACTTCCGCGACGGCAACGACGACTACGCCAAGCTGGTCATCGACGGCAACACGCTGATCGACGACAACAACTGGACGAGCTGGGACGGCACCCAGAACGGCGGCGGCGGCGTCGGCACGTTCGACGCCACGAAGAGCGACGCCACGGTCGACGGCCTCAAGGGCGGCTGGTATCCGATTACCTTCCGCGGGGCTGAAGGCGGCGGCGGCGACAACTTCCGCCTCGTCTGGGACGCCACCAACAAGGGCATTTCCGCCCCTGACGACGTGGCCTTCGCCAATCCCGACACCTCGGGTGAGTTCTTCACCGTCGGTTCCGAGTTCTTCCGGGCGACCGATCCGGGCATCAAGGTGAGCGCCACTATCCCCTTGGGCTTCGTGTCCGCGGGTGGAGTGGCTGGCTACGCCGGCAACGATGGACTCGGCTCGGCTGGCACGAATGCTGAGATCCCGCTGAACGGCGCCACGATCAACCTGAGCGGTCAGCAAACGCTGGTGCTCACGGCCTCGGTTGGCGGCCTGACCCAGACCCTCGAGAAGGTGGTCGACTTCGGCGGAGGCGGTGGCCCCGGCACACCCCCGGGCGATCTCAACGGCGACCACAAGGTCGACCTGAGCGACTTCGGCATCCTGAAGGCGAACTTCGGCAAGTCGGGAGCGGCCGGAGCGGCCGTGCCCGAACCGTCGACGCTGCTGCTGGCGGGCCTGGGTCTGCTGGGCTTGGCCGTGCGGTGGGCGCGCCGTCGTTCTCTCTAACAATTGGCGCCTTGATTGGCTCATTCACCTCAAGATCATCCCCTGGAGCGATGCAGGTCAAGAAATCTCGCTGTCGGAAGCGAGTGCCTGGCGGCGTCTGAAACGTAGGGCGTCCGCCAGGCTGCCCAGAGAAGCTGGACTTGAAATTTCGAAAAGCGCAGCCGTGCCCTTTTCTTGTGATTCAAATTCCTCCACGAGGTGCCAACCATGACATTGAACCTGAGACGGTGGGCTACCACCGTCATGCTTACGGTCAGCCTGTTTGGGCTGACGAAGCTGACCCGGGCCGATCTGCTCGGCTTCTGGGACTTCAACACGGAGAACGCTCCCGCCAAGAACCTGGCGCTCGACCAGAGCGGTAAACTGAACAATGGCCTGATCGGCGGCCCCGACTACACCGCCGACAAGGGTGGTTACACCGGCAAGGCCGGGGACCGCGGCATCTCCTTCAAGGGGGGCGCCGACACCATTCAGTTGCTCACCGCCAATCGTGGCGGCTTCAACGGCATCGGCACCAACAACGCGGTGACCGTTTCCTTCTGGTGGAACGGCGACGCGACGGCCGAGGATCCGCCGCTCAACCAGTCCATGTTCTGGGCTGAGCCGAACCGTTCGTTCCAGGCCCACGTGCCTTGGAGCGATGGCAACGTCTACTTCGACACTGCCGGCTGCTGCGACGGGTCTACCCAACGCATCAGCGGTCCGGTCGATCCGTCGCAATGGCGGGACGGCTGGCACAACTGGGTGTTCATCAAGAACGGCGACGACAAGGTCATCTACGTCGACGGCCAAGAGTTCTTGTCGGGCACGAACACGGGCGCGATGCCTGCTCCTACGGGCGGCATTTGGCTCGGCAGCGCCAACGGCAACAACAGCTCGTACGGTCTGTACGATGACTTTGCCATCTGGGACGAAGGCCTCACTCCGTCCCAGGTGACCACGCTCTTCACCAAGGGTGTTCGAGCCCTCGAGCCGAGCTTGCCGACGACGACCGCCGTGGATCTGCAGATGGATCTGGACGTGTCGGGCGGGAAGCTCGTGGGCCGTGTGGTTGGCAACGCCACGGTCGACGGCAAGACGCAGTCGATTTCCGCCACCGAGTACACGGTCTCGCAGAAGTTCAGCTACGTGCTCAAGGAGCCCGGCGTCACTCCGCAAACCGGCGGCTTGTCGTCGACCTGGCTCAACGGCAACCTGACCTCGGATGCCGCGTGGGACGCTGGCTTGGCCAATCCGTCCACCTACATCGTCCCCCCGTTCTTCCTCGACAAGATCTCCTACGGCAACGACACCCCCAACGGGTATCCGTCCGCCACGGGCTTGACCGGGAACCATGAAAACTACTCGGCTCAGTGGCAAGGTGAAATCTTCATTCCGAAGGGAACGGTCACGTTCCGCGACGGCAACGACGACTACGCCAAGCTGGTCATCGACGGCAATTCGCTGATCGACGACAACAACTGGACGAGCTGGGACGGCACCCAGAACGGCGGCGGCGGCGTCGGCACGTTCGACGCCACGAAGAGCGACGCCACGGTCGACGGCCTCAAGGGCGGTTGGTACCCGATTACCTTCCGCGGGGCTGAAGGCGGCGGCGGCGACAACTTCCGCCTCGTCTGGGACGCCACCGACAAGGGTGTTTCCGCCCCTGACGACGTGGCCTTCGCCAACCCCGACACCTCGGGTGAGTTCTTCACCGTCGGCTCGGAGTTCTTCCGGGCGATCGATCCGGGCCTTGTCTCCACGGTGGTCGTGCCCTTGGGCATCAACTCCCCGCAAGGCTCCGTGGGTATGGCCGGCAAGAACGGCCTCGGCAGCGACGGCGTCAATGCTGAGATCCCGCTCAACGGCGCCACGATCCCGTTGTCGGGCAACGTGACGTTGTTGCTCAACGGTTATGCCGCCGGCTTGAGCAAGACGCTCGAGAAGACGGTGACCTTCGGCGGCGGCGGCTGCTCGCTGGCCGGCGACGTCAACTGCGACAACAAAGTCGACCTGACCGACTTCGGCATCCTGAAGGCCAACTTCGGCACCTCCGGCGCTGCCGGCGGCGCCGGGGCGGCCGTGCCTGAGCCGTCGTCGCTCGTGTTGCTGTGTCTGGGCGGCCTCTTGGGGCTGGCCACGTTGGTACGGAAACGGAACGCTCGGGTCTAACCCAGCCTGAGCGTTAGTCCTCGCTTCGGCCGACCGGCGGTGTGCCAGCACCGCCGGTTGGCTGGCCGAGGGGACCAAGAAGAATCCATTCGCAGGCAAATCTTTCGCTACAGAATCTAAAGCAAGCAAACGAACGAGTCCGGCATTCTGCTAGCTCCAGGGTGTCTAATTCGCACATGAACGATTTATAAGAAAATCTTTCTGCACGAACATTGACATTCATGCGCTATGTGTTAGTTTGGCGTGCATGAGCTCATCACAACCACGCCAACCGCTACCATCGCACCCTTCGAGCCCCTCGGGCCAACCTGGAGGTTTGGTCGGACTCGTCTGATTTTCCCTTGGCTCCCGGCCACGGGGACGAACGGCAGGAAGAGGCACACAACCGCGCTCGTTCAGTCCCGCTTGGAAACGGCGCCCATTCTGGGCGGCTCCGCTCTGCGCTAAACGCTCGTCCGCACCTGGTTCTGCAGGTCGGTCGGCGTTTGTTCGTTGACGCGGTCGGCGGCTAACAGCCGTGGTTTTCCCCTGCTTTGCAAGCGGCTGTCCGCTCTTCTCGGGTGGCAGTGCGCGCACACCTTGTCTTTGGTTCTTACGAGAAGCGAAAAGGACTACACCATGAGAATGAAATGGCTGGCGCTCGGCACGGCGCTGTCCGCGGTGCTCTTCGGCGCCATCAACGTTCGCGCCCAAGTGTTGGTCGGCCCCAACAGCAAGGGGGGCTTCAACGCCTACACGCGGGATGCCACGGCGAAGGACTTTGCGACGGCCGAGGCCGACGCCAAGGCGCTGACCTTCCCCGGCTACACGATCAACGGGGTCAACATCATCCCCGCGAGCTCGGCCAAGGGGCACTTGCTCACGTTGCAAGGCTCTGAGGAGCGCAACTTCGTGGCGAGCTCGGTTGGCTTCGGCTGGCTCGGCCTCTCCGACGATCCCGCCTACGGCGGCGAAGAAGGGGGCGACGAGAGTGGCTTCCCCTACCCGGCCCTCAAGGCCGGCTCGACCGAGTTGCGGACGGCCCCCGATGCCACCCAGCGCGGCTTCGGCTGGGTCTGGACCACGGGCGAAACGTTCGACTACCAGGCCTGGAACGGCGGTGAGCCGAACAACTCGGGAGGCGCCGAGAACTCCGCGGAGCTCACCGCCTCGGGCTTCAACGATCTGAGCACGCAGACCATTCCCTCGCTCATCGAGTGGGACCTGGGCCTCAAGAGCAACCCGATCCAGATGAACCTCGACCTGTCGGTCCAGGGGGGTAAGCTGGCGGGCGTGGTGCAGGCTTCCTCGACGGCCGACTTTGGCAGCAAGGACCTGACTGGCGAGAGCTGGTACGTCACCCAACACGTCGAGCACGTGCTGCGTGCTCCGGGCGTCACCCCGGTGCAGGGCCTGAAGGCCACGTTCCTCAACGGCAATTACACCAGCGATGGCGCCTGGAACGCTGCCCTGGCCAACCCCGCCAACTTCTCGGCGCCCCCGTCGCTGATCGACAAGATCTCCTACGGCGGCGACACCCCCAACGACCTGCCGGCTCAGTCCGGGTTCGCTTCGCGTGCCTCAGGCAACAACCAGGAGAACTACTCGGTTCAGTGGGAAGGTGAAATCTTCATCCCCCAAGGGACGGTGAACTTCTGGGACGGCAACGACGACTACGCCAAGCTCGTCATCAACGGCAACACGCTGATCGACGACAACAACTGGACGAGCTGGGACGGCAGCCAGAACAACGACACCGCCACCGGGTCGTTCGTGGCCACCAAGACCGACGCCACGGTCGATGGTCTCAAGGGCGGCTGGTATCCGATCTTGTTCCGCGGTGCTGAAGGGGGTGGCGGCGACAACTTCCGCCTCGTTTGGGACGCCACCGACAAGGGGCTGACCGGCGGCGACGTTGGCGCGGCGTATGCGAACCCGAACGCCGACCCCGACACCTTCTGGACGGTCGGCTCCGAGTTCTTCCGCGCTCCCGATCCGGGGCTCGTCGTCTCGGCCGATCTGCGGCTCGGGTCGTTTGACTCCCAGGGCAAGGCCGCGGGCCTGATGGGCACCGACGGCGTGAACGGCGTGCTGCCGACCAACGGGTCGACCATTAACCTCAGCGGCACGCAGAACCTCACGCTGCATGCCGCGATCGGTGGCCAGAACTTCACCTTGACCAAAACGGTTGACTTCGGCGGGACCACGACGGGAATCCCGGGCGACATCGACGGCAATGGCAAGGTCGACCTGACCGACTTCGGCATCCTGAAGGCCAACTTCGGGAAATCGGGGGCGGCCGGAGCGGCCGTGCCCGAGCCCTCGACCCTGGCCCTGCTGGGCCTGGGCGGTCTGACGGGTCTGTTGTCGATCATCCGCCGGCACCGTAAGTAAACTACCAAAGCATCCCTCCCGCAGAGGGATCTTGGTTCCGTCTTCCGGAGCGCCGGCCGCTGGCAACTCGCCAGCGGCCGGCCCGCACGGATGAAAAACGAAAAGCCGCAACGCCTTGCGACAACGTCCATTAAGATAGCTAGGAAATAGTTTCCTGTGAAACTATATCCCTGATCGTTGACATTCGCCCCCTTTTTGTTAAGCTGGCTGGACAGGGCGGTAGAACCGCGCCAGCCCGCTTAATCCTCATTCTTGGGCGATTCCGCAAGCTCGGGCCAACCTCAGGAGGTTTGGCCTTTCGTCGTTGTCCGCAGTCTTTTCTGGGAACGAGCGAAGAGGCACGCAAACATCGTTCTTCCCCTCGGGGCTCTCTCGACCCCTGCTGCCAAGAGACCAAAGGAGCGACGCCCTGACGCAGCAACTGAGATTCCCGGCTCCGGCCGGCAGAAACTGGCGGCTGCGGACATAGACGAGCTGAGCAAAGCGGCTGGGCAAACGGTGTGGTTCTATCGCAGCGAGCAAAGCCTGCCTCCGGGCGGGTTCGGCTCGTAATCCGGTTCTTACGAGAAGCGAAAAGGACTACACGATGCGATTGAAATGGGTTGCACTTTGCGCTGCGCTCTCCGCAGCGCTGTTTGGGGCGGTCAATCTGCCCGCTCAGGTGGTTGTCGGCCCGAATAGCACGGGGGGCTGGAACGCCTACACCCGCGTCTCCACGGCCAAGGACTGGGTGACCGCCGAGGCCGACGCCAAGGCGACGACGTTCCCCGGGTTCTCGGTCAACGGCGTCCAGATCATCCCGGCCAGCTCGGCCAAGGGGCACCTGGTGACGCTCCAGGGATCGGCGGAGCAAAACTTTGTGGTGAAGTCGGTGGGCACCGGGTGGATTGGCGCCACCGATGACACCGCCTACGGAGGAGAAGAGGGAGGCGACGAGAGCGCCTTCCCGTATCCAGCGTTCAAGGCCGGCTCGAAGGAGCTGCGCGTCGCTCCCGACGCCACCCAACGTGGCTTCGGCTGGGTCTGGACCACGGGCGAGGCGTTCGATTACCAGGCCTGGAACGGCGGCGAGCCGAACAACTCCGGAGGCAATGAGAACTACGCCGAGATGACGACGTCGGGCTACAACGATCTGCCCGCTACGTCCACCGACCCCTCGCTCATCGAGTGGGACCTGGGCCTCAAGAGCAACCCGATCCAGATGAACCTCGACCTGTCGGTCCAGGGGGGCAAGCTGGCGGGCACGGTGCAGGCTTCGACGACGGCTGACTTCGGCAGCAAGGATTTGACCGGAGAGAACTGGTACGTCACTCAGCACATCGAGCACGTGCTGCGTGCTCCGGGCGTCACGCCGGTGCAGGGCCTGCAGGCCACGTTCCTCAACGGCAACTACACCAGCGACGCCGCCTGGAGCGCCGCCCTGGCCAACCCCGCCAACTACTCGGCGCCCCCGTCGTTGCTCGACAAGATCTCCTACGGCGGCGACACCCCGAACGACCTGCCGGCTCAGTCCGGCTTCGCTTCGCGGGCGTCGGGCAACAACCAGGAGAACTACTCGATCCAGTGGCAGGGTGAAATCTTCATCCCCCAAGGGACGGTGAACTTCTGGGACGGCAACGACGACTACGCCAAGCTCGTCATCGACGGCAATACGCTGATCGAAGACAACAACTGGACGAGCTGGGACGGCAGCCAGAACAACGACACCGCCACCGGGTCGTTCGTGGCCACCAAGACCGATGCCACGGTCGACGGCCTCAAGGGGGGCTGGTATCCGATTACCTTCCGCGGCTCGGAAGGGGGCGGCGGCGACAACTTCCGCCTCGTTTGGGACGCCACCGACAAGGGGCTGACCGGCGGCGACGTCGATGCTCCCTACTTGAACCCGAACGCCGACCCCGACACCTTTTTCACGGTCGGCTCCGAGTTCTTCCGGGCGGTCGATCCGGGCTTGGTGGTCTCGACCGACCTCCGGCTCGGCCAGGTCGATGCCACGGGCAAGGCGGCCGGCTACATGGGCACGGACGGCGTGAACGGCGTGTTGTCTACCAACGGGTCGACCATCAGCCTCACCGGCCTGCAGACGCTGACGATGCACGCCTCGATCGCCGGCCAGGATTTCGCCGTGACCAAGACCCTCGATTTCGGGGGAACCACGAGCGGAATCCCCGGCGACATCGACGGCAATGGCAAGGTCGACCTGAGCGACTTCGGCATCCTGAAGGCCAACTTCGGGAAGTCGGGGGCGGCCGGGGCGGCCGTGCCTGAGCCCTCGACCCTGGCCCTGTTGGGCCTGGGGGCCCTGTGCGGCCTGGCGGGACTGGTCCGCCGGGGTCGGAAATAGGGATTTTGGGGGTTGTTTCGTGAGATTTTATTGCGCGGGTCTTGCGGAAACGGAAGCCTGTGCTAAAACTAGCGCAGTGGCCGATGGTGCGGACAATCCCACCACCGGCTGCTGCGCGGGTTTGGCGGAGCCAAATCGGCGGGCCTCGCGGAGCCGGATTCGTCCGGGAAAAGGCCGGTTTTTCCGGTTATCCGACGAGGCGAAGTGAAAACGCAGGCGGCGGAGCTTAACCAACCCCGCCTCCTGTGCATCCGGCCGGCAAGCGCATGAGAGTCACTCGCCTTGTCCGCACCCGTTGCCGGAAGGATCGAGGTCAGTAAGGCAAGCTGTTGAGGCTTTCTTCTGAGAGGTTGTTCGAACTACCTTGTGTCACAGGAGACGTAGAATGAAGAAACTGTTCTGTGCGGCAGTCGCCCTCGGGCTGCTGTCGCTCGCCGGTGTGGCGAGTGCTGCCACGCCGTTGCGGATCTGGGTCGATGTGGATGGGTCGGCGTTCCTTGAGAACACGACGGATGCCGCCATCTCGTTCGACGGTTACCAAATCGCCTCTGAGACCAATCGGCTCGACCCTGCTGGTTGGAAGAGCATCTCGGACTACGTTGCTGGTGGAGCGATCACGGACGTGATTGCTGCTCTGGGCCCTGGCGGCCTCACCTTTGGTGAAGCCAATCCGGGCGCTGGCAACCTGGCCGAGCTCAACTTGGGCGGCGTCGGCACCCTACAGGGGCACGCCAAGTTCGCGATTGGCAAGCCGTTCCTGGACAAGGCCCAAAACGATGCGACCGCTGACTTCTTCTACAAGGTCGGTGGCCAGCAGAATTCGACTCCGGGCGACATCACGAATGTCCCCGAGCCGTCGACGTTCGTCCTGGGCGGCCTGGGTCTGGTCGGCTTGGTCGGCCTGATCCGTCGTCGTCGCGCTGCCTAAGGGCATCGCTCAGCGACCCAGTTGAGATTGATCGATCTCTAACCGCTGGACCCGAACGGGTCCAGCGGTTTTTTGTTGCGCGCGCGTACCCGCCCGTCCCCTACCAACCCGCAGCGCCAGCAGGCGACACGAGTGCCCGTTCGGCGCGCTGGCCGCCGATGCCGCCCCGCCCCGTGAAGAGGTCCGCCGGAGCCCGGCAAGGGACGCGTAACTCCCCCTTGCTCGCGCTTTTTGAAGTTGCGCTTTTGGTTGGAAGTGGGGGCATGGATCAAGCGTTTTGCTCTTAGAGCGAGCAAGGCTGCGTGCAGCCCCGGCAGGGGCGACCCGATAATAGCCCCGGGCCAGGGCAGCGTGAGCTGACCGCAGCCCGGGGTCCGTGAGAAGAAGGGAACAAAGCCCCGCAGGGGCGACACAAGAACTGCTTGCCAGCGCAGGACTCAAGCATATCGGTCGCCCCTCCGGGGCTCTTTGTTTCCGTGGGGCGTAACCCCGGGCGGCGTCCGGCTTGCGCCGGCCTTGCCCGGGGCTATTCTCGGGTCGCCCCTGCCGGGGCTGCATGCCGCGACTCACGCTTCGCAGATGCCAAAGCGCAACTTCAAAACTTGCGCTGCGGGTTAGTGTGGGCAGACTGAGGACCGCAGCCGCGTTGCCCGCTCGCGGAGCGAGTCGTAGATAGGCGGGTTGTTCACCACGCTGGGCACGAGCACGGCCAGCAGGTTCGCCACGAGCATCGGCACGAAGAGCGAGGCGCTCGCCGTCATCTCGGTCACGAGCACGATGCCCGTCAGCGGGGAGCGGACCACCGCGGCGAAGAAGGCCGACATGCCGACCACGGCCAGGGCCACCGGCGGCGGGGCCGCGGCGCCGAACGCCGTTTGCCAAGGCACGCCGACCGCCAGCCCCAGGCCCGCCCCCAGGACCAGGATGGGCGCAAACAACCCGCCAGGCGTGTTGGCCGCGTAGCTGATCGGCCCGAGGAAAAAGCGAATCCCCAGGATCAGGAGCACCGCAGAAAAGGCGTACTCGCCATTCAAGAGCGTTTGGGCCAAAGGATCGCCCCCGCCCACGAGCTGCGGCCACCACCAGGCGATCGCCGTCACAAGTACGCCGACGGCCCCTGCCCTCAGCTCCACGGGCACGCGCTGCCACCGCTCGGACAAGCCCAGGCAGGCCATGATTAGGCGGTTGTAGGCCACGCCGGCCACGCCTGCGACGACCCCCAGCACGAAGAACGGGCCGAGCTGCGTCCAGGGCAGCTTGGCGATGGGCGCCACGAGAAAGTCAGGCTGGCTGCCGAGCATCAGATCGGCCACGCTGATCGCCCCGGCCGAAGCCCCCAGCCCGGCGATGGCGATCCGCAGTTCGAACCTCCGCACGAGCTCCTCGAGCACGAACACCACGCCGGCCAGCGGCGCGCCGAAGGCCGTGGCCAAGCCTGCCCCCGCCCCGGCCGCGATCAAAGCCCTGAGGTCGCGCCAGTTGCGCCGCGTGGCCGTGCCCAACAGGCGGGCGGCGACGCCCCCCATCTCCACGCTCGGCCCTTCGCGCCCCAAAGCCAGCCCTGCGCCGAGCGCCAGCAGCCCGCCGATGAACTTCACAGGGATGAGGCTGGCCGACTCGGGCGGAACCTCGCCGGCCACCACGGCCTCGACATCGGGGATGCCGGAGCCGGCCGCCCGCGGCTCGACGCGGCGCACGAGCCAGGCGGCGAGCGCCGTGGCCCCGGCCGCGAGCGCGAAGACCGCCGGCAGGCCAACTACCGGCTGGTCGTGCGCCCAGCGGAGGAGCCCATCGCGCAGCTCAGCCCCTCGCTCGAGCAGCAGGCGAAACGCGCCGGCGATGAGGCCGGCCGCGGCGCCGGCCACGATTGAGAGCACGGCCAGGGGAACGAGGCCGCCGCCATCGTCTTCGCGAGGGTCGAAGAGTTCCGGGGTCGAGGACAGGAGAAGCGGCTCCGTGAAGGGGCTCGAGAAGGTAAGATCGGGCTAGATCTGCACGCCGTTGGCCCCGTCTAGTGCTGCGTCACCGCTTGTTTTTCGGGTTGCGCCACGCGAGCCCGCAGCGCGAGAGCGCAAGCAAGGGACGAGAGCGCCGGCTGCTGCGGTTCTCCGAAGGGTTGCTGCCTAAAGCCCCCGAGCGCTGGGGTCCAGCCTCAGGCAGCCACCGGCTGCTCCTCCTGGCCGATGGCCCACACGAAGCCGACTAACTCCCGCGCCAAGGCCACCACCATCTTCTGCGGGCTCTTGCCTTTGTTCAACAGGTGATGCATTCGCCGCGACAGCCCCTGTTCCGCCCGCCAGTCGATCTGACAGCCCCGCGGCGCCAGGGCCGCTTGTCGCCGCCTGAGCGCCTCGCTCACGTGCGGCAGTTGGCGATAATGCCAGGCCGCCTCGCCCCCTAGCGGGCGGGCTTCTCCACGATCATTTCATCGCGCAGGGCCCCTTGCAGATCGTGCATCCGCAGGGTCAGCTTGCGTCCGTCGATGGCCACGGTGCAGTAGTGATGCCCGCGGAACGTTTTCTCCGCGAACCAGGCCCGGCCGGGGGCGAAGTCCTCGAGATTGCCCCCCGCGCCGCCTGCCTGCACGTAGCGCACGCCATCGGCGGCGACTCGTCCGCCCCGGATCGGCCGCGAACGCATGTAGGTGTGCAGGTGGCCGAAGAACACGACGTCGACGTTGTGCCTCTCGAGCACGGGCACGATCTGCCGCACGTGCTCGTCCCCCAACGTCGAGGGCGCCGACCAGGCGTCGCCGTGGTCGTCGTCGTCCGGAGAATACGGGTCGTGATGGTGCGCGACGAACTTCCAGGTCGCCTGCGACTGGCCGAGCGCTTTGTCGAGCCAGGCGTATTGCTCGCCGCCTGGGGCGAAGGCTTCGCGGCGCTGGTTGCTGTCGAGCAGGAAGAACTCGGCGTTGCCGTAGCGGAAGGAATAGTAGCCCTCCGGTTCAGGCAACAGGTGATAGCGCTTGTACCAGTAGAGATCCCCCTCGCCGTTGCCAGGCACCGGGAACACGGCCACGCGCTTGTGGAGCGCGCCGAGCCCTGGAAAGTACTCGAGGTTCCACTGCCACTTGTGCGGCTCTTCGCCCCCGTCGGTGAGATCGCCGACGTTGAGGGCGAAGTCGGGGCGCTCGTCCCAGGCGAGTTCGGCCACGCGGCGGCCAATGTGCGGCCGAGTTTCGGGATCGCCGAGGAGCGCGAAAGTGAACGGAGAGTCGTCGCGGACGGCGGTTTTGAAGCTCAGGAGCCCCGAATCGAGCTTGTCGCCGTCTGCGTTGACGGCTGAGAGTCGATAGAAGTAGGTCGTCTCCGGCTCGAGGCCCCTGAGCTCCACAGCGCCAATGGGTTCGCCGACAGGCAATTCCAAACGCTCGGCGAGTTGCTTGTCTTTGTTCAGGGCTTTGCCGTATTCGATGGTCACTGCCGCCGGAGCGCTCGTTTCCCAACTCAGGCTCACGCTGCTTTTCGTGGCGTGGTGAAGGTAAGGCCCGGCCAGCAGGCGGAAGCCGTGGCCGGAGTTACGGCCGGCGTCGACGTCCGCCGCGAGGGCCTCGAAGCGCTGGCGGACCTGAGCAGGCTCGAGCGCCGCTGGGTACACGGCGGCGAGCTTGACCAGGTCGCCCCAGGTCATCCAGGGTTCGTGCGCGAGGTAGGCGGCGAGCTCGAGCTGCGGCGTGGCCGCGGGCTTCGCGGCGGCGGCGAGCGGCGCGGTGGCCTTTTCTGCTCCGTTCACGAACAGACGCAGTGTCTTGCCGTCACTTGTCGCCACGAAGTGATGCCAGTATTGCTGGTGCCCCGACTCAGGCGGAAGCTTCACACGGGCGAGTGCGGGCTTGCCTTGGGCTTCTGAGAGCGCGAATACGACGTCATCATCGGCATAGCTCAGTCGCCAGACAGGCTCGGCATTGCCCGAAGCCCGGCCGGCCATCAGCGCGCCCACCGGCTGATTGACGTGGTTCACCAGCCACAGCTCGACGCTGAAGCCCGCCTGCGGCCAGTTCGGCGGCGAGCCTTCAAACCGCCGCTCCGTGGGCAGCTCGCCGTCGAGCACGAGCGGCGCAGGCAGCACTGAGAGACTCGGCTTCGCGCCGCTCTGCTGCTGCGAACCAAACACCTCGCGCTGCCGTGGCCCCACCTCAATGCTCGGCGCAAACGTCCAAACCGCCGCCGGTTCGCCCGCTAGCGCCCCGCCCGCCGACAACAGGATCGCCAGAACCAAGCACGCCAATCGCCCAGACATTCGCAGATTTCTCAGTCTTCAGAATTCAAGAATGACTTGAACCACGGAGACACGGAGACACGGAGAGGACGAAAGGCTAGTCTCCTCTCCGTGTCTCAGTGTCTCCGTGGTTCATTTTCCCCTACGGCACGTAAACGAATTCGTTCGAGTTGAAGAGCACGTGGCAAAGATCGGCCAGGCCCAGACGTTGGGCTTGGACCGCACGCTCTTTTTCATCGCCAGCGGTCGCCGCTGCGGCGTGCTGCGCGGTTTGCGCGCGGACGAACTCGGCCGCGTCACGGCGTTCGTCCTCATCGGCCGGCCGCGCGAGCGCCAGCCGCCAGGCGCGGTCGATCTGGGCATCGAGTTCGGGGCCGGCGTCCCGCTCGAGCCGCTCGGCCATGAACAGCGCGTGCTCGTTGGTGAACTCGTTGTTGAGAAGCTGCAACGCCTGCGTCGGCACGGTCGTCGTCATCCGCTGTTCGCAGGTTTGCGTGGTGGTGGGGGCGTCGAAGCCCTCCATCAGCGGCAGCAGCACCGAACGTTTCACGAACACATACACGCTCCGCCGCCAATGCTCGGGCCCCTCCTTCTCGACGATCGGCCACTTGGGCGTGCTGCCGGTGGCGATCACGCTGGGGTGGATCCGCGGCTTCACGCCGGGGCCATACATCGTGAGGTCGAGTTTGCCGCTCGCGCTGAGAATCGAATCGCGGATTTCCTCGGCCGACAGCCGCCGCAGCGGATAACGCCACAGCCACTGGTTGGCCGGGTCGGCCTGGTGCTTGGCCGGATCTTGCCCCGATGCCTGACGATAGACCGAGGAGGTCATGATCAGCTTGTGCAGCGACTTGAGCTGCCAGCCGCCGGCCACGAGCTCGCTAGCCAGCCAGTCAAGCAGCTCCGGGTGCGTCGGCGCGTCGCCGCTGCGGCCGAAGTTGCTCGGCGTCGACACGATGCCGCGGCCGAAGTGATAGTGCCAGATGCGATTGGCCAACACCCGCGCGGTGAGCGGGTGGTCGGGGCTGGCGATCCAGCGGGCCAGCGCGAGCCGCCGCCCTGTGCTCGTGGCGTCGGGCGCTGGGGCCGGGAACTCGAGCGGCGTCACCGCGGTGAGCACGGCCGGCGCTGCGGGGGGGACCTCTTCCCCCTTCTGCTGGTGATCGCCGCGGTTCAAGAAGTGCGTGGGCCGCGGCGTCGCGCCGCCGTCCTGCACGTACATCCGCTCGCGGTCGTTCTTCTTCTCGCTCGAATTGAAGACCGCCAGGAAGGTGTAGTAGTCGCGCTGCGTGATCGGCTCGAAGCGATGGTTGTGGCAGCGGGCACAGCCGATCGTCAGCCCGAGGAACACCGTGCCGGTGGTGGCCACGTTGTCGTCGAGCTCATCAAGGCGGTTCTTCTCGAGCACCTGATTGTCGATCGTCGGCCCATTGCGGCAGAAGGCGGTGGCTGTGAGGCAAGCCAGGTTATTGGGATCGAGCTCGTCGCCCGCGAGCTGCTCGACGATGAAGCGGTCGAACGGCTTGTCGTCGTTGAAGCTGCGAATCACATAGTCGCGGTAGTGGTAGGCGAGCGGCCGGTCTTCGTCGAACTCGAAGCCGTCGCTGTCGGCGTAGCGGGCCAGATCGAGCCAATGCCGGCCCCACCGCTCGCCGTAACGCGGGCTGGCCAGCAGCCGGTCGAGCAGATGCTCGTAGGCTTGGGGCGAATCGTCGGCCAGGAATTGTTCGACCTCCTCAGGCGAGGGAGGCAAGCCGGTCAGGTCGTAGGTGGCGCGGCGGATCAGCTCGAGCCGCGAGGCCTCGCGCGAGGGGCTGAGCCCCTTCTCGCTGAGCTTGGCGAAGATGAACGCGTCGATCGGCGTGCGGCCCCAGCCTTCGTCGTTGACGGCCGGGGGCTCGGGACGGCGCACCGGCTGAAACGACCAATGGGCGGCAGCCTTGGCGGGGTCGGTCACCGTGGTGTCGGCGCCGTCGGGCCAGACCGCGCCGGCGTCGATCCATTTCTTGACCAGGGCGATCTCTTGCGCCGAGAGGGGCCGCTGCTCCTCCTCGGGGGGCATGACGAGGCCCGAGTCCCCCTCGCCGGAGACGTACTGATAGAGCAGGCTCTCGGCGGCCGGCTTGCCGGCTTCCCAGGCGGGTCCGCTGTCGCCGCCGGCGATCGCGGCGGCCTTGAGGTCGAGCCGCAGCCCCCCTTCCTGCTCCTCGGGCCCATGACACTTGTAGCACTTGCCGATCAGGATCGGCTGAATGTCGCGAGCGAAGTCGACCGGTCGCTCGGCGGCCGTTTCCACGGCCCTGGCCCCATGCGCTCCCAGGAAGCTGGCCAGCAGCAATCCGGTGCACAGGACCGTTCGCAACCAGATGTCGCGGCTCATGTTGCTTCCCTGGGGCGGGAACGAAGCGGGGAAGGCGAAGGGCAGGTTCCGCGGCGCCCGCGGCGGGTGGGAGAGCGGCGGGCCGACCAACCGTTACTCTACCCGCGGCGGCCGCGGGGGTCCAGGTTGGGGAAGCGCATTACGGTCATACCATGTTGGCCGAGACGGGTATGGGTAGCGTGCCGACACGGTCTTCGCCGCTCCCTGTGTGGGTCGGTAGGTTCGGGTTCATCGCCAGGGAGCTTTGTGGGAGAATTTGGGCATGAGGCGCTATTTGATTCCGGAGCGTTGGTCTGACTTCGTCCCCGCCATTGCGATCGCACTTGGCTCAGCGGGAATTGGCATTCCTGCTTTCTTGGCCTGGGATCGGGGCGACAGCTTTCTATTCGCGTTCTTCGCGATTGCAGGTGCATTTGTGGTGTCGTCGGCGGTCTGGAAAACTTGGGCTGACAGAAGGCGGGAATTGAGAGCCGTCTGATTCCTGTGCCGAAGTCCGCTCTTCGCGGCAAACGGAAGGAACGCCAGTAGTCCTAGAGCGCCAGTGGAGCCCCGCACACTCAACGCTGTTGGAATCAGGCTATGAGGCGCACGAATAAGTGGCGGATCGTCTCTGGAGGACTAGTCGGCGCGTGCATCAGTCCATTCGTTACTCCGGCGGCTGGTTATGCCTCTGCCTACTGGTTCGTTGGAGCGGTGCTGCTCGGTATGCTCGGGGGGCTGATCTTCGACTTCATTGAGGCAGGTCGCAGCTAGCTGCCACCTGCAAACCCCCATTTTGAATTCCTCACGGTTGTCGGGGCGGCTTCCGGTCCGAAAGGATCGTTCGTTCCTATTCCGCCGCGGGTCGCATCCTGCAAGATTTGCCGGCTGCGCCGCCTCCGCGGGACGCCGAGCCACTCATTCCGCCCCCAGCGTTTGCCGACCGCAGGGCCCCACGGTAGCGTTGCCAGGCGGAACCGTGCGCGCGGGCCGCCGCAACCCTTCGACTCACGTCTTGCCGGGCGCCCGATGTCTGCCACGCTGCTTGCCGATCCGTCCAGCCTCCGCATCGAAACGCATGCCGGGGCCGAGTTCTTCTGCCGGCAACTCGCCCTGCGGGGCTTCGACACGGTGGAGCAGCCGCGGATCTTGGTGGCCGGCTGCGGTGCGGGGCACGAGGCGGCGGCCATCCAGCGGCGGTTCAGCGCCACGGTCGATGCAATCGACGTCGAGCTCAACGTGGAGCCGCAGTTCCGCGATCTGCCGGATCTCCAAGTCCGCGAGGCCAGCGTCTGCGATCTGCCGTTCGACGACGCCGTGTTCGACGCCGTGTTCTATCACCACGTGATCGAACATGTCGACGATCCGCCCCGCAGCCTCCGCGAGATTGCCCGCACGCTGCGGCCCGGCGGCTGGCTGTTCGTCGGCACGCCCAACCGGCAGCGGCTGGTGAGCTCGGTCGGCGCGCACAAGCAAACGCACTGGGAATCGACCTGGCGCAACAAGCTGCGCGACAACTGGCAAGACTGGCAGGCCCGCCTGGCCGGCCGGTTCCGCAACGAGTGCGGCGCCCACGCCGGCTTCGCGCAGCGTGAACTCGACGAGCTGCTCGCGCCGCTCTTCGTCGAGCGCACCTGGCTAACCCGCGACTACCTGCGGTTCAAGTACGCGGGGCATCGGCTCCGCGGGCTGGTGGAGTTGGCCACGTGCCCTTGCTGCTGCTGGTTCGCGGCGCCTTCGATCTACGTGCTCTGCCGGAAGCCGGGTTAGAGCGGCCCGCTTGGGGGCTCGACGCTCGCTACTCGCGGTCCTAGGATCGACGGTTTCGAGCGCCTCTCGTCCCCAGCGCGTGCCCCATGCCCAATCGCCTGGCCCAGGAAACGAGCCCCTACCTGCTCCAGCACGCCGGCAATCCCGTCGACTGGCACCCCTGGGGTCCCGAGGCGCTCGAGCGGGCGAAGACCGAAGACAAGCCGATCTTTCTCTCGATCGGCTATTCGGCCTGTCACTGGTGCCATGTGATGGAGCACGAGAGCTTCGAGAACCGGGCGATCGCGGCGCTGCTCAACGCGCAGTTCGTCTGCATCAAGGTCGACCGCGAGGAACGCCCGGATCTCGACCAGATCTACATGCAGGCTGTGCAACTCATGACGGGGCGCGGCGGGTGGCCGATGTCGGTGTTCCTCACGCCGGCGCTCGAGCCCTTCTACGGCGGCACTTATTGGCCGCCGCATGATCGCCAAGGCATGCCAGGGTTCGACCGAGTGCTCACAGCTGTGGCCGACGCCTGGCACGCCCGCCGCGACCAACTCTTCGACCAGGCCCGCACGCTCACCGAGCATTTGCAGTCGGCGGCCGCGCCGGCGAGCGAAAGCCAACTGGGGGTGCAGCACGTGGTCGACGCCGCGGGCGAACTGCTGCGGCTCGTCGACCGCCGCCACGGCGGCTTTGGCGGGGCGCCCAAGTTTCCGCATCCTATGGACCTGCAGTTGCTGCTCCGCGTGTGGTCGCGCACGCAGAAGGCAGACTTGCTCGAGATTGTCACGCTCACGCTCGACAAGATGGCCGGCGGCGGGATCTACGATCATCTGGGCGGCGGCTTTCATCGCTACTCGGTCGACGAGCGGTGGCTCGTGCCCCACTTCGAAAAGATGCTCTACGACAACGCCCTGCTCCTGGCGACCTACGTCGAGGGCTTTCAGGCGACCGGCGAGCCGCGCTATGCCCGCGTCGCCCGCGAGACGGCCGACTACGTGCTCCGCGACCTGACCGACTCCGCCGGCGGCTTCCACAGCACCGAGGACGCCGACAGCGAAGGGGAGGAAGGCAAGTTCTACGTCTGGACGCCGCGCGAGCTCGAGCAGGTGCTCGGCGCCGAGCGCGCGCGGACCTTCGGCTATTGCTACGACGTGAGCGAGCCCGGCAACTTCGAGGGGCACAACATCCTCAACCTGCCGAAGACCGTCGCCCAGTGCGCCAAGGTCCTGGGGCGTGACGAAGCCGAGCTCGAGGCCGAGTTGGCAGCGAGCCGCGCCGCGCTGCTGGCAGTGCGCGGCGGGCGCGTGCGGCCGGGGCTCGACGACAAGGTGCTCGTGAGCTGGAACGGGCTGATGATCGACGCGCTCGCGCGCGCGGCCCGGCCGCTCGATGAGCCGCGCTATCTGGCGGCGGCGGAACAGGCAGCCCGCTTCATCCTCGAGAAGATGCGCCGCGCCGACGGCCGCTTGCTTCACACCTACCGCGCGGGCCGGGCCCATCTCGACGCCTATCTCGACGACTATGCCTGCCTCGCAGGCGCGCTCGTGTCGCTCTACGAAGCCGGCTTCGACGAGCGGTGGATCGTCGAGGCGCTTGGACTGGTCGATGTCATGCTCGCTCAGTTCCGCGATCCGGCCACCGGCGGCTTCTTCTACACCGCGGCCGACCACGAAGCGCTGCTCCTGCGGCCGCAGGAGCTGATGGACAACGCCACGCCCAGCGCCAGCAGCATGGCTGCCACGGCGCTCGTTCGGCTGGCCAAACTCACGGGACGCGACGATTTGCGCGAAGCCGCCGAGCAAACGCTGCAAGCCTCGGCCGGCGTCATCGACCGCTCGGCCACAGCCGCCGGTCAGGCCCTGCTCGCGCTCGATCTGCTGGTCGGGCCGACACATGAGATCGTAGTGTTGGGCGAAGCCGCGAGCGGGCCAACGCTTGAGGCGCTCACCAGTCTTGCGAAGCGCTACTTGCCGCGCAAGCTGGTCGCCTGCCGGGAGTCCGACGAGAACGCCGTGAGCGAGCGGCGGGGTTCACCCCCGCCGTCCCCCCTCGACCCGCTCTTCGCCGGCAAGTCGCCGCTCGGCGACGAGCCCACGGTCTTCATCTGCGAGAACTTCGCTTGCCAGGCCCCGGTCGCCGGCCTGGCAAGCGCGCTCGCGAAGTGGCAACAACTCCGCTAGGACGCCTCATCGCCCCAGGCCGCACATTCGGACCAGGGCTCGGCCTAGCGGAAGCGAGGGCCAGGACGCCTGAGCTAGGTTTGAGCAAGGGGCCCTCGGTGGATTGTTGTTAGCGCGGCGTTGTTTTGCGCCGTCGCCGGCAAGGGCTCCCATTGCACGGGCCGTTCGTTTCCGGAGCCTGCACGATGCTGGAGCTGTTGCTGCGTTCGCTGGTCACGTTTAGCCCTCAGGCGGTCGAGCGCGGCACGTGCCTGGCGGACTTGCTCGACCTGATGGAGCGGTTCAGCTTCCACCACTTGCCGGTGGTCGATGGCGACGGGCGCGTGCAGGGCATCGTGTCGGACCGCGACGTCGTGGCGGCGCTCCTGCTGCACCTGGCGGCGCTCGTGCCGGTGGGGGCCGAGCCGCCCGCCTCGCCGGCGCAGTTCGTCCGCAGTTGCACCGCCGGCGACATCATGTCGCTGCCGGTCTACTCCGTCGAGGAATCGGCCACCGCGCTCGGCGCGCTGCGGCTGCTGCTCGACCGTGGGCTGCACTGCCTGCCGCTGGTGCGCGAAGAGCAGACTCTGGCCGGCATGCTCACCAGCACCGACTTCTTGCGGGCCCTGTGCCAAGACAATTGGGCTTGCTGCCTCGACCTGGTGTCGCGGCACATGGTGGGCTGCGGCCTCCAGGTCGACGTGACCACGTCGCCGCATGTGGCAGCTCAACTCATGGACGAGTTCGAACTCCGCTGCCTGGTGGTGACCAGCGTGGGCCGGCCCGTCGGCGTGGTGGCGCAGCGCACGCTGCGGGGCTACATCCGCCGGCTGTGGCAGCTCGAATGGCAGGGGCAGGGGGACTCACTGCCGGCGCCCAGCGAGCTCGCCGAGACCGTAGGGCAACTCATCGATCCGTTGGCCGAAGCGGTGGGGCCTGGCGACTCGCTGCAAACTGCAGCCTGCCGGATGCTGCAACTCGGCCTGCAAGTCTTGCCAGTCATGGACCACCGCAGTCAGCTCGTGGGCCTGATCCGCGAGGAAGAACTGCTGGCTGCGCTCGCGGCGGAGTTGGCGTAACGAAAAGACAGGCTGGAAGCCTGTCCCACTGTCAAACAGGCTAGAAGCCTCACTCGTGGCACAGGCTTCCAGTCTGTGCAGGCACGCCGCCTTTCACGCGAGCAACTCTCGAATCGGCCGCCCCGTGCAAATGAAATGCGGCCGGCTCGTGGTGTCGTGCAGCACCAGATCGGGCGGCACGCCCAAAAGGTGATAGACAGTGGCCACCAGGTCGGCCGGGGCCGTGGGGTTCGACGCTGGGTAGGCGCCGAAGCGGTCGGAACTGCCATGGACCATGCCGCCGCGCACGCCGCCGCCGGCCAGCACGCTGGTGAAGCAGCCTGGCCAGTGATCGCGGCCATCGGCCCCCGCCCCCGCGTCGCTATTGCGCTGCCCCACGCGCGGTGTGCGGCCGAACTCGCCGGTCCACACCACGAGCGTCTCATCGAGCATGCCGCGCTCGCTCAGGTCGTCGAGCAGGGCCGAGAACGCCTGATCCGCAGGCGGCATCAGCCGCTCCTTGAGGTCGACGAAGTTGCGGCTGTGCGTGTCCCAATACACGCTCACGTTCTTGATCCCGTCGTTTTGCCAGAACACGGTCACCAGGGGCACGCCGCGCTCGACCAGCCGGCGCGCTTGCAGCGCGGCTTGGCCATGGGGGTGCAATCCGTAGCGCTCGCGGATGGCCTGCGGCTCTTCGTCGAGGCGAAACGCGCTGCGCCCGGCGGCCGAGTCGATCAGATCGAAAGCTCGCTCGTAGTGCCGGCCGAAGCTGGCCGCCAGCGGGTCGCCGAGCACGGCGCTGCGCCCTTCGAGCGAGCCTAAGAGCGCTCGCCGGTCGACGCGGCGCCCCGGGTCGAGCTCCTCCGGCGGCACGAACTCCCCCACGCGATAGTCGGCGCGGCTCGGATCGTGGTCGATCACGAGCGGGTCCCAGGCGGGGCCTAGCCAGCCTGCGTGCTGCCCGTGGCTGTCTTCCACGAACCGCGGCACATCGCCTGGCATCTTGGGCCGCATGTTCACGAACGGAGGCAGCGGTCCCTGGCCGCGGCCCAGCCGCGAGAGCACGGCGCCCAGGTGGGGCATGTCGTTGCGGCGGTCCGCCGTGCCCACGCGCGGCGGCTGCCCGGTGAGCAGGAAGCTGGTGGCCGGCGTGTGGTCGACGTTCGTATGCGTCATCGACCGCACCAGGCACAGCTTGTCGGCCCGCTCGGCCAGCTTGGGAAAGTGCTCGCAAATCTGAATGCCTGGCACGTTGGTGGCGATCGGCTTGAATTCGCCGCGGAAGTCGGCCGGCGCCTCGGTCTTGAGGTCCCAGGTGTCTTGGTGCGCAGGTCCGCCCCACATAAAGAGCAGAATGCAGGCCTTGGCCCGGCCAAACGAACTTCGCCCGGCAGCCACTTCTTCGGCAATGCTGCGGCCGGCGAGCAAACCGGGCAACCCCAGGCCAAACAGCCCGATGCTGCCAGCCTGCAGGGCCTGGCGGCGGGAGAGACGCTTGTCTGCGCAGCAAGGGGCCGGGCGCGAAGGCATGCAGGGGATCAACAAGGTCAGGCGGGATGAACGACGGCGGGATGGCCCTGGGGGGCCACACCTCTCATCTTCGGCGGCTGCCGCCGAAGTGTCAAATGCCGTCCGTAGCCTGCTCTCTCCGAGAGCAGTATGCAGGTGCGGCGCCCACGTCCCCTCGGCGCGCGGCGCTCCAGCATTCCGCACTCGGAAGAGTGCGGGCTACGGTGCCAGGGCCCGCCGCGCATGGTACAACCGAGGGACCCAACCCACCACTTCTCCACGGCGCCGCCATGAGCCTGTCGGTCCTCGACCTGGCGATCGTTGTCGCGTACCTGTTCGTCGTGACAGGCGTGGGGGCGTTCTTTGCCCGGCGAGGGGAATCGGCCGAGCGGTTCATGGCCGCCGGCCGTTCGCTGCCGGGCTGGGCGATCGGGCTGTCGATCTTCGGTTCGTACATCAGCTCGATCAGCTTCGTGGCGAATCCGGGCGCGGCCTACAAGGCGAACTGGAACGGCTTCGTCTTCTCGCTGGCCACGATTCCGGCGGCCTTGATCGCCGTATGGTGGTTCGTGCCCTTCTATCGCCGGCGGGGCAATGTTTCGGCCTACGAACATTTCGAGCAGCGGTTCGGCCCTTGGGCACGGACCTATGCGGTGGTTTGCTTTCTGCTCACGCAGATCGCCCGCACAGGCACGATCCTGTACCTGCTCTCGTTGACGCTCGCGCCGCTGGTGAACCTGCACGTGGGGTGGGTGATCGTGATCATCGGCTGCGTGATGACGATCTACCCCATGCTCGGCGGCGCCGAGGCTGCCGTGTGGTCGGGCGTAGCGCAGAGCGCCGTGCTGATCGGCGGCGTGCTGGCCTGCTTGGCGCTGCTCATGTGGCAGATGCCGGGGGGCTGGGCGCACGTGGCCGAAGTCACCACGGCCAAAGATGGCTGGAGCTTGGGCAGCTTCGGCGGCCAACTCAACATCGACACATTTTGGGTGGTGTTGGCTTACGGCTTGGTGATGAACCTGCAGAACTTTGGGGTCGACCAGAGCTACGTGCAGCGCTACATCACGGCCAGCGACGACCGCGAGGCCAAGCACAGCGTGCTGTTGGGGGCCGTGCTGTACGTTCCGCTCGCGGCCGTGTTCTTTTTGATCGGCACGCTGCTCTACGCCTTCTATCAAGCGCAGCCGGAAAGGCTGGCGGCGGCCGGCACGATCGGACCCGACAAGGTCTTCCCCTGGTTCATTCGCACGGAACTCCCCGGCGGCTTGCGCGGTTTGCTGGTCGCGTCGCTCTGCGCCGCGGCGATGGATTCGACGGTGAGCTATTGCGCTACGCTCTTCCTGTGCGATGTTTATCGCCGCTACCTACGGCCGGCGGCCGCCGAACGCGAGGCGATCGTGGTGCTGCGGACCTCGACCATCGTGTTCGGCCTGCTCGGCATCGCCGCCGGGCTGGCGATGATCCGCGTGGAAGAGGCGCTGCAGGAATGGTGGCGCTGGGCCGGCATCTTCAGCGGCGGAGTGCTGGGGTTGTTCGTGCTGGGCTGCACGAAGCGCGTCAGCTCGAGAGGAGCGCTCCTGGCAACGGCTTGCGGCCTGGGAGTGATCGCCTGGATTACACTCGCGCCAAGTTGGCCGGAGCGCTGGCAGGAATACGCCGGCAGCTTCCACCCGCACCTGGCGGCAGTGTTCGGCACGCTGACGGTGCTGGCGGTCGGCGGGCTAGCGGCGCTGGCGGCGCCACGCCGCGAGGCGCCGCTGGAATGAGAACAGGCTGGAAGCCTGTGCCACTGGAGTTCGATATCACTCGCGGCACAGGCTGCTAGCCTGTGCTGTCTCGTCGGCCCTCGTGGGAAAAGGACTCTGGTCTGTACGGTTGGTCCGTACAGCGGACCCTACATCAGCCTGCGCGCCGGGTTTCGTAGTACCGCGCAAGCGCCCGCACGCGGCGCACCTGGAACGCCACCACGAACCCTAGGATCGCCAACACCGCCACGAAGAAGTAGCGGTAGTGGGGCTGCGGGCCCGGGTCGGCGCGCAGCCCTTCGAGCGATAGATAGGCGCCCAGCGTGAGCGCCGTGGTGAACCAGACGAGCCGTACCTGCGAGAACAGCCCCGAGGCGGCGATCAGCAGCGGGTAACCGGCCAACAGCGGCCCCAGCGGTCCCGGGGCTAAGCACAAGAGCGTCGTGAGCAGCACGACGTCGGCCGTGAGCCAAGCATACGGCGCCCACGAGTTCACGCCGCTGCGCCCCAGCAGCCAGCGGAAAGCCACGGCCGAGGTCGCCCATACCGAGAGCACGCCCAGGTTTGTCAGGTGGTATCGCAGATTCTCTCCGCCGGCGATCCAAATGATCTGCACCACCGCCGCGGCCAAGGCCAGGCCGCCCAACCGCATAGCGAGCGCCGGCTCACGCCGCGACCAGCGCCGCAGCCGATGCCACCAGCGCGAAGGGCGCGCCTCGATGGCGTCTTGCCGCAGGTGCCGATCCAGGTCGTCGGCGAGCGCCGCGGCCGTGGGATAGCGGTCGGCCGGGTTCTTTTCGATTGCCCGCAGGCAAATCCACTCGAGTTCGCGCGGGATCCGCCGCTCGAGCTGCCGCGGCAAGGTCGGCTCCCCTTCGAGCACCTGCACGAGCGTGTCGAGTGGGCTGGCCTCGCGAAACGGCGGCCGGCCGGTGAGCGTTTCGTAGAGGATCGCGCCCAGCGAATAAACGTCGCTCCGCTCGTCGATCTCGTCGATGTGCCCCGCGGCCTGCTCGGGCGGCATGTAGTTCGGTGTGCCGATGATCGTGCCGGCGCGGGTGGCCGGCGTTTCGCCGCGCGGCAGCTTGGCCAAGCCGAAGTCGCTCACATAAGGGCGTCCGACGGCGTCGAGCAGAATGTTGGCCGGCTTGAGATCGCGATGCACGAGGCCCTGCGAGTGTAGGTAGTCGACCGCCCGCGCCACGTCGGCCAAGAGCCGCGCGGCCGACTCTGGCTCGAGCGGCCCAGATCGCAGCCGCTCGGCCAGGCTCTGCCCTTCGATCAGGTCCATAGCGAAGTAATGCTGCCCCTCGAGCTCGCCGACCTCGAGAATGCCGACGATGCCGGCATGCCGCAGTCGTGAGGCCGCGCGGGCTTCTTCGTAGAAGCGGCGCACAGCGTCGGCCGAGGCGAGCTCGGCCGAAAGGATCATCTTCACCGCCACCTGCCGGCCGAGGTCGCTCTGCCGCGCGCGATAGACCACGCCCATGCCGCCGCGGCCCAGCTCGGCAAGGAGTTCGTAGCGGCCGAAACTTCGCGGGAGGGTAGGGCCGCCATGCATGCCGCTGCTGCCGGACGAGGCGGCTGGCGCGCCAAACGCCGCCAGACGTTCGAGGGCCTGCAAACAGTTCAGCAGGCTCGCGGCCTCGGGCGGGAGCATCCCCGAACCAGCCAAGGCGCCGCGATGCAGGGCGGCAAGCTCTTGGTCGAGTTGCTCGGCCAGGCGCTCCTCGTCGAGCGGAAGCGTGTTGCGGTCTGAATCGGCTTCAGCCGTCATGCACTGGCTCCAGCGCCGCGGCCAGGCTGCGCAGCGCCCGCATCCACAGCATCTGCACCGCGGGGCGCGAGCGGTTCATGCGGCGGGCCACTTCGTCGAACGGCAACCGCTGCAGGTTGCGCAGTTGGATGACCTCTTGGTAGTCGGCCGGCAGGCGGGTGAGGGCATCGGCCACCAGGATCTCTTGCTCGCGCGCCATCACGAGCTGGCTGGGTGTGCCCAGCGAATCGGCCGGCTCATGGATGAAGGTCGATTGTCCCGGCGGCGCGGCGGCGAGCGGAGTCTCGCGGTAGGCGGCTCGCTTGGCCGTGCCCCCGTATTGCCGCACGTAGTCGGTGGCGTTGTGAACCAGCAGCTTTCGCAGCCAGCCGAGCCACTCGCCGGTCGTCTGCCCGCGGAAGTCGCGGAAGCCCTGATAGGCTTCGAGCATGGTCACCTGCACGAGGTCCGAAGGGTCGACCTTGGCCTGCAGCCAACTCTCGACCTGCGCGCGGGCGACCACCGCCATGTAGTTGCGGCACTTCTCGAACAGTTCGTCGCGCGCGCCATCGTCGCCCGCGCGGGCGCGCTGCAAGAGCTGCACGAGCATCGAATCGTCGGCCACGGCGGCGGCTCACAAGGCGAGCGAAGGGCGCAGAACTCTCCGCGCCTTCGCTGCAAGTGTACCACCGGACGGGGCGCGAAGCCTAAGCCGCTTCGATGGCCCGCTTGACCGGCTAAAGTCGATCGGACCGAATCTGCGATCCGCGGAGGCAGCGCTACTGCGGCATCGAAACGGCCACGCCGTCCTCCCGGTTGCCCATCGCCCGCCAGACGATCTGGTCGATCGCGTAGGGGAAGGTCCGCACCGAGCCATCGCACATCACGCCGATGAGCCCCGAAGCGTGGGCGCTGCCGAAGTCGACGTTGTTGTCGACGCCTGGGCGGTCGGGCTTCGGCTGGTTGAAGGTCACGCGGAAGCTGTCGTTGTTGCAGCCGGTGTACATGCCTTCATTGTCGCCGCCGTCCATGCCGTCTTCGTAGTGGTCGGAGTTCAGGTACTTCTCCGAGGCATACAGCGTGTTGCTCGTGCCGTCGGTGATGTCGCCGAACTTGATCGTGCTCAGGGCGAAGCCGATGCCGGTCCCCTTGCCCGGGTTGCCGGGGTCGTAGGTGGGCTTGATCCCTTCGGCCAACGTGCCGGGGCCTTGGCCGTGGTCGTTGGTGGTGTTGTCGCCGTAGTTGATCGCGTAGCAGGTGCGGGCCGACTTGCCCTGGCCCGGCGGCGTGTTGTCGGCATTGAGGGCGGTGAACGTTTCCGGCGGCCAAACCTTGGCGTAGAGCCGCGCCTGGCGTCGCGTGGGGCAGTTCATCGAGGTGATCGGCGTGAGCGTGAGCTGCAACAGGGCGGCCCGCTTCTGCGTGCCGGTCAGGCCCTTGCCCAGGTCATGCACCACCTGCTGCTCGAGGTAGGGGAGCGAGTTGTAGATCCAGCCGCCGGGCTGGGTGCGGCCGAAGCCCTGATCGGGATCGCCCACCCATCCCCAGCCCCAACCGCCGGCCGGCAGATGCTTTTGAGCGTCGCTGTGGGTATGGGCCGCCAGGCCGAGCTGCTTCAGGTTATTGGTGCACTGCGTCCGCCGGGCCGCCTCCCGCGCCGCCTGCACGGCTGGCAGCAAAAGGGCGATCAGGATGCCAATGATGGCGATCACAACCAACAACTCGACGAGTGTGAACGCCGAGCGGGGACGAGCAGCGGAGGCCATGACTTTGTTCCGGAAACGAACGGGGTGGGATAGCAGCGGCCCAAGAGGGAGCCCGGCAATCTGGGCAGGAGCCGAGAAAAGTTAGTATGCCAATCATTCAGATTGCGTGTCAAATATCGTGACGCCAAGTTTGTGCTCGCGAATGCAGTGCATACGAATCGATGCGAGGAGTGCCTCAAACGGCACCGTGCACTCGCAACTCACAATACCCAAACTACCCATACTAACATTCAGGCCGCCGTTGCTCCGGTAGTTAGCAGTCTCTATGATCCTCCGCCCGCGCGTTGCCGCGGACTGAATCCGCTCATGGAGGCGCGCAATGCGTTGGACCAACTGGCTCCCCTTGCTCCTCGGCGCGCTCGCCGCCGGCTGCGGCCAGATCGACCTGCCGACTGCCGAGGCTTTGGCCGAGGAACTCGACGACCGGCCAACTCAGCAGACTTCCGCACTTCCGCCTACGACGAGGCCTACGGAAGCCAGTTCGGCCGTTCAACTCCCGGGGCCGTTGCGGCTCCCGCGGGCCAGCGCTGTTGCGAACACAGCAGCTGAGGCCGAAGCACGCCGCCTGCCGCCCCCCGTCGTGGAGACGCCGCGCGCCCCCGGCGAGCCGCTCGATCTGGCGTTCGTTTCGTCCGACTTCGTGGCCGCCGTCTCTCTGCGACCCCAGGCGCTGCTCGCCGCGCCGCTCGTGGCCGAGTTCCTGCCAGCCGAACGAATTGCCGCCTGGGCTGGCGCCTTCGCCGTCGACCCCCGCGAGGTGGAGCACGCTTTGATCCTGGCCGGCACGCCCCACGCCAAAACTGGTCCGGCAGTGGGAATGGTGCTCCGTAGCCGACGCCCCCTCGACCGGGCGAAGATCGTCGCCACGCTCGCGCCGGAAAATGTCGAAGTGCTCCATGGCGACAAAACCTATCTGCAAAATCAGGACTTTCGGGGACAGAGCCTCTATTTCGCCGACGACCGCACGCTCGTCGTCGGGCAGCAGGTGCAGCTCGAGCGGATGCTGCGGGCAGGCGACGACCCCAGCCCGCTCATCGACCGCCTCCGGCAGGTCGATGCTGGCGCGCCGCTCGTGGCGCTGTTGGCGTTCGATCCGATTCGCGAGCTCGTGCAGGAGGAACTGGCAAGATCGCCGGCGCTGCCGCCCCCGTTTGATCAGTTCGACGCGCTGGCGGAACACCTGGCCACCGTGAAGTTCGAAGCCAATCCCCGCGGCGCTCCCTTGGCCACGCTGTCGCTCGAAGGGCGCGACGCGCAAGCGACCGCTCAGCTCGCGACCTTGGCCCGCACCGGCGCGGCGTTCTTCCGCGGTTGGTTGATGCGCAGCGCAGCTCAACTGGGGGCCGTGCCGGAGTTCACGCGGGTGGAACTTGCGGACCGGGAAGTGCAGGTCGCGATTGGGCTGGATCCAGCCGACTCGCGCGAGCTTGTGGCGCGACTGATGCTGGCCTTCACGGGGCGAACGCGGCTGCCGCAAGCGGCGCCACTGCAGCGACGCACGCCGACCGCCGCGCGCTAGATGCTTTGTCACAGCTTGTTTCGGCCGGCTTCATCCCGGCGGGCCCCGGTGGAGAACTCGTTCAGGGTGGAGGCGGCGATCACGCCAACGTGCCGCGGGAACGGTTGGCGAATCGATCACGACTCGCGGTTCGTGAACGCCAACGCCATCGTCGCGCGGAACGGCGGGGGTGAACCCCGCCGCTCGCCACCCCGAACTTCTACTCATGAAGCGTTAGCCGCCAGCGGACGCCGCGATCGCATCGACTGCGACGCCGATCTCCTCGGGCGTCGTGAAGGACCCCCAGCTCAGCCGTAGGGCGCCGCCGCTGGCTAGTGTGCCGAGCGCGTCGTGGGCCAGCGGTGCGCAGTGCAGGCCCGCGCGGGTTTGCACGCCGTAAACCGCGTCGAGCACCGCCGCCAGCTCTTGAGGATCGTAGCCGCGGACGTTCAGGCTCAGCACGCCGACCGCGGCGGGCGTTGGCGCGTGTTCTGCGTGATTGACTCCAGCACCGTAGAGAGCGACGCCGTCGGGTTCGGCCAGACCCGCGACGGCCTGAGTGCGGAGCGCGGCCTCGTGCTCCGCGATCGAGGCGAGCCCTCGTTCCTCGATCCAGGCGAGCGCCGCATTCAACCCAGCGAGTCCCGGAAGATTGTGGTTGCCGGGCTCATAGCGGTCGGGCAAGAGGTCGGGCTGGTGGAGCAGTTCGCTCTCTGAGCCGGTCCCTCCTTGCCGCGTGGGGCGCAAGCGGGCCTCGACGCCGGGACGAACGTAGAGCAACCCGGTTCCCAGCGGGCCGAGCAGCCCCTTGTGCCCCGGCGCGGCCAGCAGGTCGGCGTGCAATTCGTCGACCGAGAACGGAAAGTGGCCGAGCGTTTGGGCGGCGTCGACGAGCAAGAGCGCCCCGCGCTCGTGGGCGAGCCGGCCGATTTCGGCGACCGGCTGCACGAGCCCCGTGACGTTCGAGGCGTGGGTGATGGCGACGAGCGCGGTGTTCTTCCGGAACGCCTGGCGAACGTCGTCGGGATCGACGCGGCCGCTGGACCCGCAAGGGACACGCGTGACCGACACCTCGCACTCGGCCGCCAGATGCTCGAGCGGCCGAAGGACGGAGTTGTGCTCGAGCACGCTGCTCACCATGTGGTCGCCGGGCCGCAGAACGCCATGCAGCGCCAGGTTGAGCCCGTCGGTGCCGCTCGAAGTGAAGATCACCCGGTGAGGATACTCGGCCCCAAGCAGCCGCGCCGCACGCCGCCGCGCCTCGGCCACGATGCGGGCCGCCTCGAGCGATTCGACATACGCGCCGCGCCCCGCCGCGGCGCCGACCTCGCGCTGGTAGCGATCGACCGCCTGATACACCGCCTCCGGCTTGGGCCAGCTCGTAGCGGCGTTGTCGAGATAGATGCGGGCAGGACGATCCATGAGCGGGTTAATAGGCGAACCACGACCAGATCAGCGTCGCGACGGCGGCGCCCATTGCGACGATCAACACCGCGAGCGTGAGCTCTTCGTACAGCAGACTCGGCCGTACGCGCGGCGGATAGAGCTGCCCGAGTTCGATCCCGCGCCGGAATTCGTAGATGCCCCGGCCCAGGCTCTCTCCGACTTTCGGCAGCCGGCGGCCGAACAACAGTACTGCCACACCCAGGATCACGAACATCTCCGTCGCACCAAGACCAAACATGGGCCACCTCCGCCCCTCAGTCTACACACCGGTCGCACGTTCAACACCTGTAGGCCCGTAGGCCGTAGGGTGGGTCAAGCGGAGCGCAGACCCACTGCGATGCGGCCGTTGGGCGTGCTTGGCGTTCCAGCGCGATCCCGCGTGGGGCTAGCCGCCCCACCCTACCGAAGAGCGCTAAGCACTAACTCGAGCACCACCAGGTACGCGTTTCCCCAGGTCTCGCGGCGGAAGAATCGCACCGGCGAGCCCGGGTCGCCGACGAAGGGGCGCAGCATCCAGCCCATCTGAATGCCAACAAACGCGTAGAGCACCAGCCAAAGCTGCAGCATGTGGCGGTGGCGCGGGGCGGCGGCAATCAGCGGCCGGTAATGCCGCCGCAGCACGCGCTGGGCGGCCAGGCTGGCCACCAGGAACAAGCCGGCGTTGGCCAGGATCGTCAATCGGTAGTTGTCGCTCGACAAGTTCCACACCACGACCAGCGGCGCGAGCGACGCCAGCACGATGGCCACGGCCGCTTGGGCCGCCAACAGGGCCGCGAACGCCCGGGCGAAATCGCGCTGCAGTCCGGCGAGCGTGTTGAACACGTAGAAGCTCGGCAGGCTCAAGAGCCAGGTCGCCAGGAGGAGCAGCGGCACCTTGGCTGCCGAGTAGGCGATCTGCCATAGACGGTCGTCGGCCAAGCCGCCGAAGCTCCCCATCGCCGCTCCATAAATCGCGCCGCCGAGTACGATCTCGGCCGCCAGGCTGCGGCGGTGCAGCCGCGGCAGGGAGCCCAACAGGGCGAACCGGCCGCGAAGCAGGCCGTCGGCATGGGTGAGCAGCGCCGTCATGGCCGCCTAGCCCCACAGCGTTTGCAAGACGCCCCAGACCGCCTCGAAGAAATTCGAGCTGCGCGGGCGGAACCAAGTGAAGGGCTGGTCGGGATTGCCGATGAAGGGGCGCAGCAGCCAGCCCAATTGCGCTCCGACGAGCCCGAACAGAAAGATCCAGCAGCCGAAGACTGTCTTCACGTGCCCGCCGAGCACGTGCCCCGCCAGGCGGTCGAGCGCGCCAGGGTCTGCGGCGGGAGTCGCAGGAGGTGGGGGCGCGGGCTCCTCCGCCGCCGGTTCCTCGCCTTCGGGCGGCGCCGGGAGGTTCACGGGCAGCGCCAGCGGCGGGAGCCGCTTGAGCGCCGCCCATTCGCTGGCCACGCTCAAGCGATGAAGCGTTTGCAAGAGGAACAGCAAGCCCAGCGCCCCGGCGGCGGAGAATGCCAACACGTTTAGCAACACCATGAAGGCGTAGCTCGTCGTGCTCACGGCGAAAAAGGCCACGATCGGCCCCAGCGACGAAAGAACCGCCAGATTGACGCCCAAGGACGCCACCAACAGCCGTAGCACGGAAAGCACCCCAAGCTGTGAGCCTACCAGGGCGTTGAAGACGTAGAGCGACGGAAACGTGACCACCAGCGTCAGCAGAAACAACGCCGGCACTTTTGCGGCGCTCGCCACCGCTTGCTGCCACACCGGTCCGTCAGCGTGAAACAGCCCGAAGGCCCCCATGCACAGCCCATACAAGGCCGCCAGCACGAACACCACCACGCTCAGCCGGCGGGCGGAAATGACGAGCCCGCCTTCGCGGAGATCGGCCACGCGGGTCGCTTCGCCGCGAAGAATCTGATCCAGTTCGTGGAGCGCGCGTCGCATGGCTTGAGCTCGCCGTTGGTCGTGGAGATTCCGCCCCGCCGGAGATGCTTTACGACGCAAAGCTCGCCCCGGTTCGGACGGCCTCCCGCAATTTCCCTAGAGCGATGGGGCGGACTCAGCCCGGCAGGCGAAACAGCCGCCGCGCGTTGGCCGTCGTCTCGGCGGCCAACGTCTCGAGTGGAACGCCCCGCGCCTCGGCCAGGCACGCCGCCGTATGGACGACGTAGGCCGGCTCGTTGCGCTTGCCGCGCAAGGGGTGCGGCGAAAGATAGGGGCTGTCGGTCTCCACCAGCAGCCGGTCGGCCGGAATCGAGGCGGCGACCGCCCGCAGCTCGGTCGACTTCTTGAAGGTGACCATGCCGGCAAAGCTGATGTGCAGGCCCAGCGCCACGCATTCGGCCGCCGTCTCGGCCGTGCCGGTGAAGGAATGCATCACCCCCTGCAGCGGTCCGCGGGCAGCCGCCTCGCGGAGCATGGCTAGCACGTCGGCGTCGCTCTCGCGGGCGTGGACTACGAAGGGCAGCCCCAGCTCCTGCGACAGCCGCAGATGGCGGTCGAAGTAGTCCTGTTGCAGCGGCAGCGGCGCATAGTCCCAGTAGCGGTCGAGGCCCGTCTCGCCGAGGGCGACCACCGTGGGGCGGACCGCCAGCGCCACGATCTGGTCCCAATCGTCCGGTCCGGCCTCGGCCACGTGGTTCGGATGAATGCCGACGGCGGCGAAGACGGTGGGGTACTCTGCGGCCAGCTTGACCGCCGCGGCGCTCGAGGCGGCGGTCGTGCCGATCGCCACGATCGCCGACACTCCGGCCGCCCCTGCCCGCTCGATCACCGCGGGCAGTTCGGCGGCGAACTGCTCGTCGTCGAGATGGGCATGCGTGTCGATGAGCTGGTTCATGCGCAAGTAGATCGCACACCCTGTGTGAAAAAAAAGAAGTGTGGCGTCGATCCTATTTGGCTAGTCGCCGCAGCGCGGCGAACGCGGCAGTCCCGCTGCAGCATTCCGTACAAGAAATGCGCCGGCTACTTGGCCTCGAACTTTTCGATCTTCAGGGTATCGAACATTCGGCCTTCGAGGTCGAAGGCCTTGAATTCGAGCGTGCGGCCGTTCACCCCGACCCGGCAGTAGTGGTGGCCGTGCTTCACCGTGTTTTGAAAGTACGGCTTGATCGGTCCGGCCGTTTCCAGTCCGCCGCCGCCGCCACCGGTGACCAGGTAGATCGTGCCGCCGCGGTCGACCGGCTTGTCGTCCACGAGCGGCCAGCTCCGCTCGTAGGAGTGGATGTGACCGCTCCACACAATGTCGACGCCGTACTTGTCGTACAACTTCGACAGGGGCCGCAGCCGCAGATCGCCCCACTCGCTCTTGCCGCGCCACAGATCGCCGTAGTCGTCTTCATCCGACGAATACGAAGGATGGTGGTACGACACAAACTTCCAGAGCGATTTGCTCGCGGCCAACTCCTTCTCGAGCCATTTGTATTGCTCGCTGTCGGGGCCCACCTCTTTGTTCGAGTCGAGCATGAAGAACTGCGCGTTGCCATACTTGAACGTGTAGTAGTACTCGGGGTCTGGCAGCGACATGTAGTCGTAGTAATGGCGGGCATTCCGCTCGTGGTTGCCGAGCACCGGGAAGAAGGCCACGCGCGAGATCAGCGGCTGCATGCCAGGGAAGAACTCGTCGGTCCATTGCCGCTTATTGGGCCCGGTGTCGACGAGATCGCCGGGCACGACGATGAAGTTCGGCCGGTGCAGCCACATCATGTCGGAGAGGACCTTGCACACCGTGGGGTTGTGCTGGGTGTCGCCAATCACGCAAAAGGCGTAGGGCGTGTCCTCTTTGCTGGCCGTCTGGAACGAGAGGAGCGGGCTCTTGATCGTGCGGCCGCGGTCGTCGGTTGCCTCGACCACGTAGTAGTGCCCGGTCTCAACGGCCAGGTTCGAGAGCCGCACTTCGTGCAGCGTCTGATCGCTCTTCGACTCGGCCAGGTTCGGCAGTTCGTCGTTTTCGCCATACTTCACGCGTCCCTTGGCCGGCCGCGAGGTCTCCCACATCACGGTCATGCCGTCCTGCGTGGCGAACTGCAGATACGGAGCGACGACAAACCGCAGCTCGTCCTCGGGACCTGGTTCGGCGACGGCCTCGGCTAGTTCGCTGCCGTGCTCGAAGTCGTGCGCCACCCACTTGGCGGTGGCGGCCAACTCGTAGATCGAGATCTCGCGGATCAGTCCTTTGTGGCTCACGCGTTCGTCGGTGTCGGCCCAACCGCCAAGGACATAGGGCGTGCGATGGGCGTAGACGATCGGGCCGGTCTGCTCGGCGCTCGAGGCTTCGAGCTGGCCGTTCACGTAGAGCCGCATCTCGGCGCCATCGTACACGCCGACCACGTGATAGAACTTGTTGGGCTGGAACTCGGTCTTGCCTCGGATGGTCGTCATCCGGCCGTTGCCGTCTTCGGCGCCTTCGGCGGCGACCGTGAACGTGAACGCCTTTTCGTCGTAGCCGAGCAGCCAGCCCCGCTCCCCTTCCGCTTGCTTCTGGAAGGAGCTCGCCAGCCCGCCACGGGGGCGTCCTTCGTCGACCGTGGCCCAGATCGAGACCGTCAGGTAGTTCCGGGGCCGAAATTGATGCCAGTCCTTCGACTCGGGGATTTCGAGCAGATCCTGCACGCCGTCGAACCGCAGCGAATGGCCAAAGCGGTCAGGCGTGAGCACAGGGGCGCCGATGACCACCGCGTCGGGGCCCAGCCGGGCTTTCAGCGTTTTGCCGTCGTAGCGCTGGGGGTTCGGAAACCAGTGGGCCACTGGATCGGGGCCTTCATGGGCCGGGGCCCACGAACCGCTTGCCAGGGGCAGGATGAGCGCAGACAGGCAGACGAGCAGGAGGGCGGGGCGCGGCATGGCGTGTTCCGAAAGGCGGGGCGAATCAGGGGCGTGCTAGGCCGAATATCGACCCCTGGCTGCGCCCCGTCAACCACCGCTGGCGGGATTCACGCGGATCTAACGCGCCCGGGCCGGCGTTTAGCCCGGCGTGCGGGCGCGGCTGCGGCGGCGCCCCGACTTCGTCTGCACCCACTCCTTGGTGAGCGTTTCGAAGACCTCGGGGGTCTCGTAGCGGACGATGTTCTTCCCCTCGGGCATCGGGCCAATCAGCCCACGGAAGACCGGCAGGCCGCGCAGGCCCAGGTCGGTGCTGCAGTCGTCGATGCCGATCTGCGTGTGCATCCGCTGCAGGTTTTCGGCCTTGTTGTAGTCGCGAATACGGAGCTTGCCGTCGACGCCGCGGCTCACGATGCGAAACGTGTCTCGAGACATGGACAGCAGCTCCTGGGGAGGGCAAGCAGAGAGACCGGGCGACCAAGGGAGAGTATCGTCCGCCGCAGACGCCCATGCGCAACCGACTTGCGCTCTGCCACACAGCGCGATTCTGCGCCACATCCGGCACAACGCGGGCGTCGCATCCGTGCGCCACGGCCGGCGCTCTCGGCGCAACCGACGTGCCGGCTAGAACGTCTCGGCAGGAGGCTCCGGCGGGCCGGCGAGCGAAATGGTTTGGGAGAGCGCCGGAGTCGAGGGGCTGAGCCCGGCCGGGATTTCGAGGACGAACCGGCTGCCGGCGCCCGGCTGACTCGTGACGCGGATTTCTCCGCCGTGTTCCCGCACAATCTTGTGGCTGACCGCCAAGCCCAGCCCCGTTCCGCGGCCTCCCTTGCGCGAGAAGAACATCGTGAACAGCTTGTCGAGGTCGTCGGCGGCGATGCCGGTTCCGTTGTCGGCCACGATGGCCAAGAGCCGCCCGCGCTCGGCGTCATAGCCGGTAGAAACGGACACGCTCGCGCCCTCGATGCCTTCGCAGGCGTCGATGGCGTTGGTCACGATGTTGAGCACCGCCCGGTGCAGCCCCTCGGCGTCGAAGGTGGCCGTGGGGAGAGAAGGATCGAGCTGCTCGACGAGCTCCACCTTGGCCTCGAGGGCACGCTGCTGCATCAGCTCGACCACATCGGCCACCACTTCGTTCAGGCTGGCCGGCGCCAAGTCGGGCTCGCGCTCCTTGCTGAAGCTGAGCATGTCCATCACCAGGTTGTAGATCTTTTCCTGGTTGCGCTCGACCATCTTCCAACCCTTGCGCACGACCTCCTCGTTGTGCTGCTTAAGACCCTCCTCGATCAGGTAGCTCGCCCCGCGCACGCCTTGCAGGATGTTCTTCACGTGGTGTGAAAGCGTAGCGATCGTTTGGCCAATGGCGGCCATCCGCTCGGCCTGCACCATGGCCGAGTAGTAGGTGGTGTCTTCGACCGCCAGGGCCGCCTGATGGGCGATGGCGATCATCAGCTTCAGGTGCTCTTCGTTGAACTTGTCGACGTGCCCTTCGGCGAGCACGCGCTCGGCGGGGGTCAGCGTGTCGATGTAGATCACGCCGACCACGTCGTAGCGCCCTCGCATGGGCACGCAAATCGCCTCGCGCACGCCTGCCTGCACGATGCTTTGGCCGGCGTCCCAGCGTTGGTCCTGGCGGGCATCGCTCGTCAGCACCCCTTCGCCCCGCTCGACCACGTAGTCGAGAATGGTTTGACTAATCGTCATCTTCCGCCGGTCGCTGCGCCCTCGGCGGTTGCGGCGGGCCTTGGGGGCCAGGCGGCGGGTTTCGGGGTCGAAGAGCATGATGCAGCCGCGGTCGGCCTCGACCCATTCGAAGATGAGCTGCAAGATCCGCTGCAAAAGCTGGTCGATGTCGAGCGTGTGGCTGACCGCCAGCGACGTGCGGACCATGATCTGCAGGTTGCTGCGGGCCTGGGCCAAAAAAGCCGCTTCGGCATCGGGGCCGGCCGACTCCGGCGGGCGCGTGGGCTCTTCGTCGCTGAGGGTGCGGACGATCCGAGAGGCGTCGTGCTGCCCCACGATGTCGATCTGTTCGGTCAGTCCGGCCGCCGGCTGGCTAGGGCCGGTGTAGAGCATCAGCGTGCCGCCGATTTGCACCTGGTCGCCGCTGGCCAGCGGCTGCTCGTCCTCGATCCGGCGGCCGTTCAGATAGGTGCCGTTCGAGCTGCCCAGATCGGACAGCAAGTAGTGCCCGCCGTCGCGGCGGAGTTGGGCATGGCGGCGGGAAACCTCGGTGTCGTTCACCTGCAGGTCGCTGGAGCCGTCGCGCCCCAGCGACGAGAGCTCCTCGGTGAGCTCGAAGCGAGCCCCCTGATTGCGGCCACGAATGACGAACAGCGACGGCACGAGGCTCGGCTCCGGCAAGTCGGCAAGAACACACTCGTAATTCTAGGGGTCGCGGAAACACGCCGAAAGCCAACCAACCCCTTGCTCCCACGCTCTAGCAGGCAAATCCAGACAGAAACGCCGATTGCGCAAACTCGGCTGGTTGCCTGACGATCTGGCCGGAGACGGCTTCCGACAAACCGGGAAGTCGTTGGGGACTTATGCTTTCCGCGCTCCCGCCAAGCGGTATGATGGGCGGTTGGCAGGGAGCGGCCTTTCCCCAGGGTAGGGAATAATCGCCCGGCGCGCTCGAATCACACTGCGCAACACCTGCACCCCTTTTTCAGGCCCCCCCCCATGCCCGAACCGAAACAACACGCCGACAAGCGCAATTGGCTGGAAAGCCTGGGGCGGAAGATCCCCGGCTTCCGCGGTTATCTGGAAAAGGAGTACCGCCGCGAGAGCGACGAGCTGCAGCGCAAGTGGCTGGCCGACCAGCTCCAGCGGTCCAAGCGCGGTCTCAACGAGTATGCCCGCAGCCTGGCCGAAGCGGCGCAGGTCGACCAGCTTCCGCAGATCGAGCGGCTGCGCTCCAAGCTCGACCGCTTGATCGGCCGGATTACGAGCGCCATGCAGGGCTATAGCGGCGTGTTCGACCTGGTGCGCGTGCAGGAAGACGAGCTCGACCGCTTGTACCAGCACGACGTTGGCATGATGCAGGAGATCGAGGCCCTGGCCGACGAGCTCGACAAGATGCCCTCGAGCACGAAGCCCGTGCCGGAGGCCGTGTCGTCAATCGTGGCCAAGATCGAGGCCGCGGAGCAAAATTGGGATCGCCGCGAAGACATTCTCAAGGGGCTCGAGTAAAGCTCGCCTGCCCTTTCCCTCTCCCGAACACCCGTCTCTTTTGCCAGGGTTTTGACCCATGCGTCTCGAAGTCATCGAATTCTTCGACGAATCCAACCGCACGCTCGTGCAACGCGTGCCGCCGCAAGGCTCGACCGACATCAAGCTCGGCGCGCAGCTCATCGTGCAGGAGAACCAGGAAGCGGTCTTCTTTCGCGACGGCAAGGCGCTCGACAACTTTGGCCCCGGCCGGCACACGTTGACCACGGCCAACGTGCCGTATATCACTCGGATTCTCACCATCCCGTGGGAGAAATCGCCGTTCACGGCCTCGGTCTACTTCATCGGCAAGCAGACCTTTCTCGATCAAAAGTGGGGCACGCGGCAACCGATTACCGTGCGCGACCCCGAGTTTGGCATGGTGCGGCTGCGGAGCTTCGGCAAGTACTCGTTTCGCGTCGTCGATGCTCCCCTCCTGGTCGGCACGCTCGTCGGCACGCAGGGGAAGTACACCACCGACGAGGTCACCTCGTTTCTCCGCGACCTGATCGTCAGCCGGCTCAACGACCTGATCGGCACGCTGGGGCACGGCCTGTTGGACCTGGCGGCCAAGTACGACGAGGTGTCGGCCGGCACGCGGGCCAAGGTGGCCGACGACTTCGCCAAGTACGGCCTCGAGTTGGCCGACTTCTTCATCAACGCCATCACCCCGCCCGACGAAGTGCTCAAGGCGATCGACGCCCGCAGTTCGATGGGCGCCGTGGGCGACTTGAACGCCTACCTCAAGTTCCAGGCGGCCAACAGCATGAGCAAGATGGCCGAGCATCCCGGCGGCTCAGGGGGCGACGCCCTGAACCTGGGAATGGGCGCCGGCTTCGGCATGATGATGCCCGGCATGATCCGCGAAGCGATGGCGGCCGGGGCGGCTCCTGCCGGCGGCCCTGCCCAAGCCCGTTCGGCCGCTGCTGCTCCTGCGGGAGCTCCGGTGGCGGCCGCAGCCGGGGCCGGGCTCGACTTCTCGGGACTCTCGCCGGTGAAGATCGATCCCAAGGCGATGGTCCGCTCGGTGGCCGCCGCTTCGAGCTACGCCGTCGAAGAGGCGGGCGAGACGTTCCGGATCACGGTTCCGATCGGCGGCTTGCGCAAGCAAGTCGTGCGCGTGCAGTTCGACGCGAAAGACGACGAGGGAAACCCGGTCATCAAATACAGTTCGACCTGCGGCCCGGCCAACGACAAGAATTCGATGGCGCTGCTCCGCTACAACACCAAGATGGTGCATGGCGCCTTCGCCGTGGAAACGATCGACGGCCAGGAAGCGATCGTGGTGCAGGCCAACCAGTTGGCTGAGGCCATGAACGCCATGGACGTCACCCGCGTGCTCACGGCCATCGCCTACCAGGCCGACAAGGTCGAGCAAACGCTGCTCGGCGACGCCGACCAGCACTAAAGCGGTGACCCGCGCAGGCCGCGATGCTGATCACACTGACCACCGATTTCGGCTTGGCCGGTCCCTATGTGGCGGCCATGAAGGGGGTGATCTTGTCGATCAACCCGGCGGCCACGATCGTCGACGTGTCGCACGCGGTGCGGCCACAGGACGTGCGCGGCGGCGCGCTGCTGTTGGCGGATGTGGTTCACTGGTATCCGGCAGGCGCCATTCATGTGGCGGTGGTCGATCCCGGCGTTGGCACCGCGCGGAGGATCGTCGCGTTCGAGGCGGCTGGGCAGCGGTTCGTCGGCCCCGACAATGGCCTTTTCAGCCGCATCACCGCGGTCGTGCAGCCCGAACGGATCGTGGCGGTCGAGAACCCCCGCTACCGGCTGTCCCCCACGTCGGCCACGTTCCATGGCCGCGACATCATGGCCCCCGCCGCCGCGCACCTGAGCCTGGGGCTCGACCTCGAGACGCTCGGACCCCGGCTCGAGTCGATCGCCACGCTCGACTGGCGCGAGCCCGAGGCGCAGGCCGACCGCCTGCTCGGCCAGATCGAATCGATCGACGCCTTTGGCAATTTGATCACCAACGTCCGCGCGGGGCACCTTGCCGCTCTTGGACCGGGCAAGCCAACGATTGCCTGCGACGGAACGACGATCGAGGGAGTGCTGCAGACGTACGGCGAAGGGGCCGCGGGAGAACTCGTGGCGCTCGTCGGTTCGAGCGGGCGGCTGGAGTTGGCCGTAGTCGGCGGCAGCGCCGCCGCGCGGCTCAACGCGCAGGTGGGAGACTCGGTGGTCGTGACGCGCGGGTGAAGGCCCCCGCGGGCCGCCGCCCCGATGGTATAATTCCCCGCCAACGGGGCACGAGACACAGCGACCAACCGGCGGACGAGCGTGACCAGCAAGCGGCCAGGGATCAACCCATTTTACGTGCTCGTGGTGATCGTCGGCACGGCGTTTACGGTTACGGCGTTCGCCTATGGGGTGATGGCCTTCCGGGCATTCCGCTCGTCGGCCGCGCCCCAGGCCGACGCCAAGGACTCAGGCGAGCGGCTGATGGCCCTGCTCGACCGCCGCGGGCTCGAGATCATGGGCGTAGAGCTGGCGATCTTGGGGGTGGCGAGTGTGGCGGCGATGTCTTCGGATAAGTGGTGGGGTGGGAGATAGTCATGCGGTGAAGTTGGCTGGCCCATGGACTCGTCGACGCTTCCTAGAATCCGCCTGAGCCGCGAGCCCTCGCTCGTGCCCTGGTTCTATGGATCCCTCATCTTTGCGGCGCCAACAGGATGCGTCGCAGCAATCTTCGCGGGCTCAATGCTGTTTGGCTTTCGGCCGACATCGCTTCACGATCTCGCGTGCGTTGCCATCCTTGGTGCTGTCTTCGTACTCAGTGGCTTCTCCGCGATCAAGACGTTTGGCCTCCTTCGCACGCGGTTGAACGTCAATCCGCACGGGATCGACCTCGTAGCGAGTCGGTCCAACGTCTTGGTCCCGTGGTCAGACGTCCGATCGTGGAAAACCGTCGTGTCCTCCTACGGGACGAATGCCAGGATCGAAGTCAAGCTTCGAACCGCGACGTACTACGCGGGGCTTGCAGAACCCAGGCTGCATGAGAACTTGGCGATCCTCAAAAGGTACTGTACTTCCTCTCTTAGGAACGAAGGACAGTACTGGACCGTCTTGGTGGACGAACCGTCGGCGGAGGTGCCGGTTTGGTGCTATGAACGGCACCCGCTTACCGAAGCTGTGCCTGACGATGCCCTGGCTCCGCCCGACCTGAGCAGTTATGTCGAGCACGAGGTGAACCCGTGGACGACACGCCCCCTCTGGTTTCTCGCGGTTCTTGCAACCGCGGTCTTGGTCATTGTCGCCGCGGCTGTCCCGAATGCAGCATTCTCGCGACCCTGGCTCTCCTCCTTCGTCGTACCGGGCTTTCTCTGCTATTTCGCGGTCATGTCCTATGAGGCGAGGGTCTTTCTCGGAGAGGATGGCTTGTACTTCGGAAGAAGTCGGCGACTCGGCTGGAACGAAATCGAGGAATGGACGATCGTGCGTCGCTCGGAGACGACTTGCCTATCCCTAAACTCCTGGTCGCTTGGCGACTCGTTCGCTCAGATGCTGCGGTGCCATCTGCTGGACGCGGGAACCTATTCGAGAGAAGACTTCCTGCGAGTCATTGAGGCTTGCGGCACGCACGCGATCGAAAGGATGACGCCATTGAAGGGATCGTGGAAGCCGAGCATAGCGCCGGAGGCACCTGCCAGCGCCGCGCCCGCCAGTCGACGCAGCACGAGCGGAAAGGTCCTCGGCTGGGTGTTGTTGCTCGTGGTCCTTGCCCAGGCCGCCGCCTTCCATGCTGTTGTTGGACTCAAAGCCGATACCGCCGCCCTGTTCTTGGTTCTGTCGATCATTTGCGCGTGGTTCGGATTGGGGCGACCGCGGCCTTTCGTCGACGACGACGCTGATTGACCACTCGCCGACGGGGATCGACTTGCCTGCCGTTGCGTGTTCGGAGAAAATTGGGAGGGTCCTGCGGTCCATTCCTTAGCCCCGGAAAGCGATCGTCTTCATGAAAGTCTGCCGCAGCCAAGCCGTCCCCCAGAAGGAAGTCACCATGGAAGGCGCCCACGGGTGCCAGGTTCGTTGGCTCGTAGGCGAGCCTGACGGCGCGCCGAACTTCGCGATGCGCGAGTTCGTGGTGGCCCCCGGCGGCTACACGCCCCGGCACAGTCATCCCTATGAGCACGAGGTGTTCGTGCTCGAAGGGGAAGGCGTGGTCGTCGAGGGGAGCGAGCCCCACGTCATTCGCGCGGGTGACGTCGTCTACGTCGTGCCCGACGAGATCCACCAGTTCAAGAACACGGGCGCCGCGCCGCTCAAGTTCCTGTGCGTGGTGCCGCACGTGCCGGCCGACACGCCGGTGCGGCTGGCGCCGGAGTGCGCGGCGGTGGCGGAGTAGTTCGCTCGAGGTCGTTCGATGATGCCTCGACTTGCCTTGCCTGCGCTCGCGGCACTCGCCGTCCTCGCCGGCGGCTGGACTCTAGCGGCATATGCTCAGGCCCCACGGCCCAACATCATCTTCATCCTGGCTGACGACCTGGGTTACGGCGACCTAGGCTGCTACGGCCAGACCAAGATCAAAACGCCGCGGCTCGATCGCATGGCGGCCGAGGGACTGCGCTTCACCCAGTTCTACGCCGGCTCCACGGTTTGCGCTCCTTCTCGCTGCACGCTGATGACAGGCCTCCACACGGGCCACGGCCGCGTGCGCGGCAACCAGAGGGCCAACCTCCGGGCCGAAGATATGACCGTCGCCGAGACCCTGCAGGCGGCCGGTTACGCGACGGCCCTGGTCGGCAAGTGGGGGCTCGGTGACGAAGGGAACGACGGGCAGCCCACCCGGCAAGGATTCGATCACTTCTTCGGCTTCCTCACGCAAGGGCACGCGCACAACTACTACCCCGACTACCTTTTCCGCGGCGAGCAACGGGTTCCCCTTCGCAACAAGCAGGCGCCCGCGACTCCGTCCTCCGGCAAGTACGGCGCCGGGTATGCCGTGAAGAAGGTCGAGTATGCCCACGACCTGTTCGTGGACGACGCGCTGCGTTGGCTGGAAAAGTCCGGCGAGCGGCCCTTCTTTTTGTACCTGGCCCTCACGATTCCCCACGCCAACAACGAAGCCTTCGCCGCTACCGGCGATGGGCAGGAAGTTCCCGACTACGGTCCCTACGCGAACGAACCCTGGCCGGCGCCAGCCAAGGGACAGGCGGCCATGATCTCGCGGATGGACGCCGATGTGGGGCGCCTGCTCGACGAGCTGGCGGAACGCGGTCTCGACCGCAACACGCTCGTGCTCTTCAGCTCCGACAACGGTCCTCACCGCGAGGGAGGCTTCGACCTCGAGACCTTTGATCCCAACGGCCCCTTGCGCGGGATCAAGCGGGATCTCTACGAAGGCGGGATTCGCGTTCCCTGCATCGCCTATTGGCCCGGCACGATCGCGCCGGGCCAGGTGAGCGACCACATCGCGTATCATGGGGACTTCTTCGCAACGGCGGCCGAGTTGGCAGGCACGTCGAGCGAAACGGCGCGCGACAGCGTCAGCTTTGCGCCTTTGCTCCGGGGCAACGCCCAGGCTCTCTCACCGCGCTCCTATCTCTATTGGGAGTTCCACGAGAACGGCTTCCATCAGGCGGTGCGTGCTGGCCGCTGGAAGGGAGTGCGGCACGGACTAAAGGGGCCGCTCGAGGTGTACGATCTCGAAGCTGACCTGGCCGAAGCCCACGATCGGGCGGCGGAGCGGCCCGAGATCGCCGCTCAGCTTCGCGCGGTGCTCGACCAAGCGCGTACAGCCGACCCTGAGTGGCCCTCCAAGTGAACCCGCTTAGCCGCGCCGTCGCTTGCGGCCAGTGGGCGCCGCCCCGCGCGAGACGCTCGTCACCAGCAGCAGATCGATGATTTCCACGATCTCGTCGTGCGTATTCACGAAGATCGTGCGGCCCCCCTGCGTCTGGAGCAATAGTTCCGGGTGCGGGACGTCAATGGCCCGGCCATCGGCCAAGTTGAGCGTGAAGGGCTCGAACGGCTTCGCCTGATGGAGCCCGCGAATCTGCTCGGAGGTCATACGGCTACGGCCCATGTGTGACAAAGTCTGCGAAACGAACCTTCCGTCATTCTACCGTCGGCGCGCCCGTGCAGCCGAGGGCTGCCGCAACGTAGGGGCAACGAACGTCCAACGAAGCGCCGCTGGCGCTCGTGGCGGCGCCGGCGCCCCACCGCGGACTGGTGGAACCCAGCCCACCCCGGTACGCTTAATAGTTCGGTACGGCCTCTAGCCTCAAGCCACTGCCCGCATGTCGATTTCCCCCAGCCCCGCCGCCGACGGCCTCAGCCCCGCCGACGAAGCGCGGCTGGTGGCCGATCTCCAGCGGGGCGCCCCCGAGGCCTACGAGCGGCTGGTGCGGGCGTATGGCGGCCGGATGCTGGCCGTCGCCCGCAGATTCCTCAAAAACGACGAAGACGCCCAAGAAGCGGTGCAAGACGCGTTTCTTTCCGCCTTCCGCGGCATCCAAGGATTTGCCGGCCAGTCGCGGTTGTCGACTTGGCTGCATCGGATCGCCGTGAACGCGGCCTTGATGAAGCTCCGCAAGCAGCAGTCGAAAGGCGAGCGCCTGATCGACGATCTGCTGCCGCGGTTCGTGGAAGACGGCCACCACGCCGAGCCGGCTGACCCCTGGGCTCGGACCGCCGACCAGGTGGCCGCCACCCGCGAAACCCGCGCCCTGGTGCGGGCGGCGATCGACGAGTTGCCCGAAATTTATCGCACCGTACTCATGCTCCGCGACATCGAAGAACTCGACACGGCCGAGGCGGCCAACCTGCTGGAAGTGAGCGACTCCGTGGTCAAAACCCGGTTGCACCGGGCGCGCCAGGCCCTGAGGACCGCGCTCGACCGCCGCTTGGGGGAGGCCGCGCGATGATCACCTGCAAGAAGCTCGTCGACTTCCTGCTTGATTATGTGAGCAAGGAATTGCCGGAGGAGCAACGGCGGGCCTTCGAGGAACATTTGGCCCTCTGTCCTCCGTGCGTCACCTACATGAAGACCTACCTGCAATCGGTGGAGATGGCCCGCAAGACGCTCCAGGCGGAGCAGGCCGAGGCGCCCCCTTTGCCGGAGCCCCTGGTGAAGGCCATCTTGGCGGCGCGCTGTCCGCAGGGCTCCGATCGTCCGCTGGCCTAGCCGCTTTTCCGCGCTCATTTTCATGCTGCTCCGCACGTTCATCGCCGTCGAGGCGCCCGGCGAGATCGTCGCTCAGGCCGCGAAGCTGATCGGCCGTCTCCGCGAGGCCGAGGCCGATGTGAAGTGGGTCGAGCCCGAAAACATGCACTTCACGCTCAAGTTCTTGGGGGGAGTGCGCGACCGCGACCTGGGCGAGCTCTGCCTGGCGCTCGCGCGGGCAACCCGCGAACTAAAGCCCTTCGAGATCGAGGTGCGCGGCGCGGGCGCCTTTCCCGATGCGGCTCGGCCCCGAACGCTGTGGCTGGGGGTGGGCGCGGGCGGCGAGGCCTTCACCGAGCTTTTCGACTCGCTCGAAGAGCGGCTGGCGGACCTTGGTTTTCGGCAGGAGGGCCGCCGCTTTCAGCCGCACCTTACGCTGGGCCGCGTGCGCAATAGTTCGCCGGGCAGCCGGGAACTGGCGCAGTTGCTCCGCGAACAGGCCGACTTCGAGGCCGGGCCGATGTACGTGGACGAGGCCGTGCTCTTCTCGAGCGAGCCGGGCCGCGAAGGCCCACACTACGAAGTGCTGAGCCGCGGCGAGTTGCTGGCGCGCTGACGGCGGCTTGTTCGACAGGCTAGTGCCACACGAGCCCGCAGCGTTAAGTAGGGGCGAAAGCGCCCGACCGGCGCGCTGGCCGTAAATGCTGCCCGGCCCGTGCCAGGGTCCGCGAGGCTCGACCCGGGAAAAGTGGCTCTCCCTTGCTCGCGCTGCGGGCTCGTATCCGAGAAAAGTCTGTGCTGTGGGGCATGTGACCAAGTGCTACACTATTCGAGCACCTGCCTTCCCAAAACCGCTCGGATTCCCGGCCATTGTCCATGTCGAACCCGCCTGCCGAAGCCGCCGCCCCGTCTGCCCGCCCGCGTCCCTGGACTGTTTGGCTGCTCGTGGCCGTGGTGTTCCTGGGAGCGGGGTATTTCGCCTACGCTTTGCCTAAGGCTCGGGCCCAGCGGAACGCCGTGGCCGCGGTGGAAGGGATCGGGGGGCACGTCACCTACCGGGGCGCAGGGGGCAAAGGCGGCCTTCGCGGGGTGCTGGGGCGTGACCTGTTCGACCCGGTCTACGAGGTGTTCCTCAAAGACACGAAGGCCACCGACGCCGACCTCGCGCCTTTGGCGGCGCTCGGCAGCTTGGAAACGCTCGACCTGACGAACACGGCCGTCACCGACGCCGCGGCGCCCGACCTCGAGAAGCTCAAGTCGCTGCGGCGGCTCTACGTGACCGGCACGCAACTCACGCCGGCGGCCGAGCAGCGAATCAAAGAGGCAATTCCGCAGCTCGATCTGATCCGCGAGGCACAAGCCCCGCGCTAGAACTGCACGCCGTACTTCTTGGTCATGCCGCGGCGCAGTTGGCCCGTCAGCTCGTCGATCTGGGCCATGGCGTCGATTTGGGCCGAGGCGCCCTCGCCGCGAGCCTGGGCTGCCAGCTGGCGATTCTCGCCGACATCGGAGTTGATCACGTACGTGCCATAGAAGGCATTGCCATAGCCGTCGTAGCCCCAGCCTGTGGTCGTGCCGCCGCCGCGAGATTTCTGCATGCCGGCCGAGATATTCGCGCCGCGAATGTCGACGCCAGCGCCCCGCAGCAGTCTCGCTACTTGCTCGCCGAACACGATCATGTCGTTGTCGACGTCGAGCGTCGGCAGGTTGTCGATCTTGCGGGCCTGGCGATCGTTCCAGAGGGCCTTCTCGCCGAACGTCTTGCACTTGAAGTTCCGCACGTCGCGGACAACGCGGTTGACCGACTCGAAGTACTTCTTGGTGGACGCCAGCATCCGATCGGCCGAGTTGCCGCTCTCGCCGGCCGCGGCCGCCTCTTTCTCCAGGTTCCCCACGGAAGACGGAGTGACCAAAAAGCCGAGCAGCGTCGGCAGGCTGCCGGGACCGAGGGGGCCGGTGAGCGAGAAGGAGTTGCCGGAGACGCGCGGCTTCCAGTTCTCCATGTCGGGCAGCATGGCGCCGCGGCGCTCGAGGGCTTCGAGCAAAAGCGGCTTGCCTACCGTGGCCAGGGCCGTCGGCGGGCGGTCGAAGTCGAGGCGAATCGTGCCCCGCACGGTGTCCTTGGCCTCGACGGCGAAGACGAGCCCCTTGAGGCCGCCGAGCAGGGCGCCGATTTCCGCCGCCGCGCCCGGCGACTTGGCGAGCGCCGAGGCCGTGGCCAGCTTCTTTTGAACAGGGCCTACCGCCACGACGTTGTCGAAGTCGAGCGCCACGACCACCGGCACGTCGCTCGAGACGAACTTCACGGCCTTCTGCAAGTAGTCAGACAATTCGCGGCCGGGCTGCTGCGACCGGGCAAGCCAGCGCGACATGAACTGCCGGTTGGCGGGCCAAGCCGTCGCCAGCAGGCGCTCGCCGAGCGGCGCGAAGTACAACCCCCGCGGCGACCAAACCACCGATTGCTTGCCCAACTCGTCGACGTAGCCGCGCTCGAGCCGCGCAAGCACCGCCGCGCTGGGCAGGCTTTCCATTTCGAACACCCCCAGTTCCCAAATCGGCTCGAGCCGATCGAAATCGACGATCGCTCCCACGGCCAACTTGCGCACGTCAGGCGTGAGTTCGGCGCTCAGATCGCGAATCGCCTGCTCGCCCCCTTCATCGTTCTTGCCATGCTGCGCGGCGAACGCGCGCAAAGCCTGCACGTCGGCGAGCATCACGGCGTTGGCGCCTGCCGGCAGTTGCTGCATCAGCGAGAGCCAGTCATCCGCGCCGCGGGCCAACTTCGGCAGTCCGGCGATAACAGCAAACAACGCAACGAAGCGTACGACCGAGAAACGCATACGAGACACGCGGCACCTTGGGGGCGAGAGCGAGACGAGAGACACGGGCCGAGAACGCCTGCAACGTCCGTGTCTGGCAACCGAGGCCAGAATAGCCGCTCGGGGGGCCGCCGGAAAGCGTTTTTCCACGAATCTTCGCCACTTCCTGGCGACGCGGGGCGGCGCGCTCGCTCGGACTGCAATCCGATCGCTGGCTGCTTGTTGCGCCGCACGGGGCAACTTAGAATCGGACGTTTCGTCGGCCTACTCCCAGCGGCCGCGCCGCCCTCTCCCTTCCACGCGGGGAAGCTCGTTCCATGCCGTTTCGTCGTCCACTCGCCTGGTCGAGTGTCTGCCTGCTGTTGCTGGCCGCCGCGGCCTGCAGTTCCTCGAAAACGCCCCCCAATCCTGAAGTCTCCTCGGGCGGGGGGTCGCCCAGCGCCGCCGCCGGCGGCAAGCGGTTCATCGTGCTGATGAACAACAATTCGCCTTTCTGGGACGCCGTGGGCGTAGGGGTGAAGCAGGCGGCCAAAGAGTTCGGCGTCGAGGCCGTGCTCGAAACCAACGACGGCACGCCGCAAGGTCAGATCAACAAGCTCCAGCAATACGGCACCCAGAGTGATGTTGCCGGCGTGGCGATCAGCGTCACCGAGGGCGACAACCTTGCCATCGCCGACGAAATGAAGGCCCTCCGCGATAAGGGCATTCACGTCGTCACGATCGACTCCGACGTCAACGCCCAGAACTACCCCGACGCCCGCGTCGGTTTCATCGGCACGAACAACAAGCAGGCGGGCGTCGAACTGGGCAAGGCGCTTGTCGGCCTGCGTCCCGACGGCGGACAGTACGTGACCTTCGTGGGCCAGACAGGCGCCCAGAACGCCATGGAGCGTGTGGGCGGCGTCAAGGAAGGCGCGGCCAAGTTCGAGTCACGCGACAACATGGCCGACTCCGTCGACCTCTCGAAGGCGCGACAGAACGTCCGCGACGCGATCGCCAACCATCCGCAGCTCAACGCCTTGGTCGGCATCTGGTCGTACAACGCGCCCGCCATCGTCGATGTGCTCAAGGAAAAGGGGGACCGTTCGAAGTACGCCGTGGCCGTATTCGACGCCGAGCCGCAAGCCATCGTCGGCATGGGGGAGGGCAACATCGACGTGATGGTCGTGCAGAACCCCTACGAAATGGGTTACCGTGGCATCAAGCTGCTCAAGGCGCTCGCCGCCGGCGACGAGGCTACCGTCAAAGAGATCTTCCCGAAAAAGGGCGAGCCAGGCGGCGACATCAACGACACGGGGCTCAAAGTCGTGGTGCCTGACGCCGGGTCGAAGCTCACCGCCGAGGTGTTCGGCCCCAGCGTGCAGTTCATGAAGCTCTCCGACTTCCAGAACTGGCTGAAGCAGTACAACCTGGAAGGTTCTTGAGCCGCCTCTCTTCTAAAAAGCCCGAGCTGCCGATGCCGAGCTTTGTGCGGCGGACTGAGTTAGGCCTGTTGCTGGCGATCTGCGTGGTCGTCGTCCTGTCGGCTGCGCTCGACCAGCAACACAACTACTGGCAACAGCCGCTCGACAGCGCGAAATTCATCCTTCGCCAGACCTCGCTCCTGGGCATCACCGCCCTCGGGGCGGCCATCGTCATCATCGCCGGCGGCATCGACCTCTCGATCGGCTCGGTGATCGCCTTCAGTGGTTCGGTCTGCGCTTGCCTGTTGCTGTGGCTCTCGCCGGAGGCGATGAAAAGCCCCGCGGAGCCGCACCTGTCCGCCGGCGTGATTGCGCTCGCGATCGCCGGCACGCTGTTCGTCGGTTTCTTGATCGGGAGCTTGCACGCTTGGCTGATCACGGTGATTGGCCTGCCGCCGTTCATCGCCACCTTGGCTTCGCTTGTGGGGCTGCGCAGCCTGGCGCGGGCGATGGTGCCCACGGTGCAAGGCTACGTAACCCCCGGCGCCGGCACGCAGAACCAGGTGAACATTTTCGACGCCGGCTTTCGCTACCTAGAAACGTCCATCTGGATTCCGGCCGTGGTGTTCGTAGCCCTGGCCGCCGTTTGCACGCTCCTACTCACCCGCACGGTCGTGGGCCGACATCTGATCGCCATGGGGGGCAACGAGCAGGCTGCCTGTCTGAGCGGCATCCGCACCGATCGCTTGAAATGGTTGGCCTACTGCGCAAGCGCCATGCTCTCGAGCGTGGCCGGCATCCTCTACATTTGCGCCCAGAGCGTGGCCAAGCCGGAAGTCCTGGGCATGGGCTACGAGCTCAACGCCATCGCCGCGGCCGTGGTCGGCGGGTGCAGCCTGCAAGGGGGCGTTGGCACGATTCCCGGCGCGATGCTGGGCGCCCTGTTCCTCCGCACCGTGATCGACGGCATCGCCAAGGTGATCGACCGCAACGCCGATGTTTACGAAGGCTTCATCGTTGGCGTGCTCGTCGTGCTGGCCGTGTCGCTGAGCCAGGTCCGCGGCGCGGCGGGGCAGCGCAAGCAGTTCTTTCCCGGCGCGCTGGGCAGCGTGATGGTGGGGATTCTGGCGATCCTGGCGGCGCTGATCACCAGCTTCTTCGCGGGGCCGAAGGGCGTGGGCATCGCCTTCGGTTCGACACTCGTCTTGCTGGCCGTCGTCAAGGCGTTCGAAGCCCGCAGGCAGCGCCGGTAGCGTCTTGCGAGAATCTCTCATGTCCGGCGAACCGCTGATCGCGCTGCGAGACGTGTCGAAGCGGTTCGGCGGCATCCAGGCCTTGCGCGGCGTCTCCTTCGACGTGCTCCCCGGCTCGCTGCACGCCATCGTCGGCGAGAACGGGGCCGGCAAGAGCACGCTCATGAAGATCATCGCCGGCGTGATCCCCGACTACGAGGGTGAGCTGCTGCTCCGCGGCCAGCGGGCTCAGTTCGCCAGCACGCGCGACGCCGAGCGGGCCGGCATCGCCATCGTGCACCAGGAGCTGAACCTGGTCGAACAGCTTTCGGCCGCGGCCAACATCTTTCTCGGCCGCGAACTGCGCGGCCCGCTGGGTCTGCTCGACGAGCGACGGATGCAGGCCAAGGCCGCAGAGATCTTGAACGACCTCGAGTGCCGCGTCGACCCTGCCCGCGAAGTCGGGCACCTTCGGGTGGGGGACCAGCAGCTCGTAGAGATTGCCCGCGCGCTTTCGCAGCGTTCCGACGTGCTGATTCTCGACGAGCCGACGAGCGCCCTTTCGGAGGCCGAGGTGGCGCGGCTCGACCGCGTAATCGCGCGGCTGCGGGAACGCGGCGTGACGATGCTCTACATCTCGCACAAAATGAGCGAGGTGTTTCGCTTGGCCGACCGCATCACGGTGCTCCGCGACGGCCAACAGGTGAAAACGCTCGAACGCGACGCCGCCACGCCGCAACAGATCACCAACCTGATGGTCGGCCGCGAACTGGCCTCGGCGGATTTTCACGAGAGCCGCACGCCGGGCGCGCCCGTGCTCGAGGTGCGAGATCTGTCCCTCGCCCGAGCCGACGGCGAAGGTCTGCGGCTGCAAGGGATCAACCTGACGCTGCGGGCGGGCGAGATCGTGGGCGTCGCCGGCCTCATGGGGGCCGGACGCACCGAGTTGCTCGAGAGCCTGTTCGGCGCGAGCGATCCGCCGCCGACGGGGGAAATCCTGCTGGGCGGCCGGCAGGTCCGCTTTCGCCATCCGGCCGAGGCGGCGGCGGCAGGCCTGGCGCTCGTGACCGAGGACCGCAAACGGCTGGGACTTTTCGCCCACCTTTCTGTCGGCGGCAACGCCACGCTCCGCACCCTCGGGCAAGCCACGGTGGGCGGGCTGATTTCCGCCGGCCGCGAGCAGCGCCTAGCGCAGGAAGCCGTTGAGCGTTTACGCGTGAAGACCGCCAGTCTGGCAGCGCCGATCCTCAGCCTGAGCGGCGGCAACCAGCAGAAGACGATTATCGGCCGCTGGCTGCTCGCGCGGCCGAGCGTGCTGCTGCTCGACGACCCTACGCGCGGGATCGACGTCGGGGCCAAGGCCGAGATCTACCGCTTGATGGATGAGCTCTGTCGACAGGGCCTGGCAATTCTAGTCACTTCGAGCGAGTTGCCCGAGTTGCTCACGGTGAGCGATCGCATTCTGGTGCTCTGCGAAGGCCGGCTCACGGCCGAGTTCAGCCGGGCGGAGGCCAGCGAAGAGCGGATCATGGAAGCCGCGACGCGGTTCGCGGGAGCGGGGCGTTCTTGATCGAGCGGCGGTCAGCGGGCTTTCGGCCGGGAAAGTAGACCGCCGAGGCCATCCGATGGCTGCGCGAGCGGTGTCGTGTGATCGCGAGTCAGCCGTGATCACGCCAGGCCCAATGCGGCGGCGCGGGGCAGTAGGGCCAGGGCGCAGGATCTCGTCTCGCGCGATCGAGGCGGCGTTGGCCCAGCGAAAGGCGGAACTCGGCAACGAAAAAAGGCGTCGCGCGACCCTGGAGGGCTTCGCGCGACGCCTTCAGCATTCTTTGGTTCGAGCCGCGAGGGCCTAAAAGTCGCTCGAGCTGATCGGCAGCCCGTCGTCACGGCCGCCCAACTTCCAGTGGACGATCTGGTCGACGCTGAAGCTCAATCCCCGCACCGAGCCATCGCACATGCCCATGTTGAACCCACTCGGATGAGCCGAGCCGAACGTCCAGTCCAACGCCAATCCGGGCGTGTCCTGGCGCGGGGCCAGAAACACCGAGGGCCCCCCCTTGGCGCCGAAGGACCCCGGGGTGTCCCCGCCGCAGTAGCCATTCATGTCGCGATCGTGCCCGACGAAGATGTTCTGATCGTCGCGAGGATCAGCGCCGTTGAGATAGTTGTCGGGCATCAGATACTTTTCACCGAGCGCGTAGGTGTTGCTCGTGCCGTCGGTGACGTCGCCGATCCGGACGGCGCCTTTGATGTTCGTGACGCCGTTCTGGTTCGAACCCATCCAGTTGTTCCAACTGGTGTAGGTCTTGGCCGCGTCGTACGTGCCCGGCCCCTGGTCCTCGCCATTGTTGAAGCTGCCCGAGTTCGCGGCGTAGTCGCTGCGAGCCAAGGAGCACGAGCCGTTGGCAGAGCAGGAGTGACAGTTGTTCGCGAGATCGGTGTTGCGGACGAGCGGGTAGGTCAGCGGACGACGGCGCGAGGGGCAATTGAAGCCGGCGATCGGCACCGACCCCGTTTGCTTGATCGAGTTGTCGAGCTGCGTCCCCGTCAGCCCCTTGCTCAGGTCTCGCAGCGCAGATTGCTCGATGTAGGGCAGAATGTTGAACGCCCAGCCCCCGGTCTGGTCATCGCCGAAACCGCGACTAGCCTCGCCCTGCCACCGCCAGCCCCAGCCCGACGTAGGAAACTGCTTCTGCGCGTCGTGGTGAACCTGAAAGGACAACGCGAGTTGCTTCAGATTGTTCTGGCACTGGATTCGGCGGGCAGCTTCTCGGGCCGCCTGCACCGCGGGCAGCAGCAGCGCGATCAAAATGCCGATGATTGCGATCACCACCAACAACTCGACCAGGGTAAAGCCTCGACGTTTCGACATGATTGCGCAGATCGCTTGAGAAAAAAGGAAGGGGTTTGTCGGTCGCGCCGCAGCTAGCGCTTCAAATTGAATCGTGCCAGACCGCCGTGCAACTTGGGATCGGTGTACGGGCTGACCTCGACGCCTAAATTCATTTTCGCAGGCAGCTTGGCGTTCGGCGCAGATACCTCCACACGGTACATGCCGATTCGCACGAACTCGGGCGATCCTTCGCTCACCATGTAACCACGGCCATCGGCCCCGGTTGTCGCCGTCGCAGTCGGAATGGTGTCGCCCAAGAAAGACTCGGGCACCATTCTTACCTCGGCGTCCGGGATGGGACGCCCGCCCAACAGCACCTCGACCTGAAAAGGCCGAAAGGCCACTCGCGACTCGACATAGCCTTGAAAGCGAGCCAGCACTTCGTCACGGCTCAGTTTTCCGTCGCTGTTCTGGTCAACTCCGGGCTGTGATGCCGCGTACAGCAGTCCTGGGGCGGCCGCGAGTTCTTCTTTGGACAATTGGCCATCCGAATTCTTGTCCAGTTGCTTCATCGCGGCGTCGGCCAGCACGTCGGGCGCCCAAGTAGGCGCTTTCATGGGCGCCGGGCCACGATTGCAGCCAATGACCAAGATCGCAGAAAGCGATGCCGCGAGCGCCAGCCTTCGACTAAAAATCACCGCCGAACTCCGCCGAAAAACCGCGTCTAAGCGGCCAAAACACCGCGAGCGGATTAGCCTGCCAGTTGCAAAGTGGTCCGCGGAGGTTTCCGGCGTCCGCGGTGGCCTGGCATACTCAGGAGCGAGCGTCCCGAGTAGAAGTTGCTTTGGCCTCTTCCGACAAGCAATCTAACCCCCGGCTCCTTCAATGTCAATTATATAGCCTGCGAAGCATCCAGAAAAAGCCAGCGAATCCAGTCCCTAACGGTTGACTTCGACCCCGGGCTTGACCTTGCGGAATTGTTCGAGCGCCGCCTCGTTGAGCTTGGCGTCCTTGATCGAAAGCCGCGTCAGCTCGGGCACCCGGGCGAGCGTGGCCAGGCCGGCGTCGCTGATTTCGCACTCGATGAGCAACACCCAGGTCAGATGCGGCATGTCGGCCAAGGGGGCCAAATCTCCCTTGACCGCGGTGCCGGACAGGTTGATCGTGTTGAGGCTCGACAACTTGGCAATGCTGGCCAAGCAGGCGTCGGTCACCGCGGTCTGGCTCAGTTCGAGCTTCTCGAGCTCGTCGAGATCGACGAGCTTGGCGACCCCAGCGTCCGTCACCTTGGTGCCGGTGAGCACCAATCCATGCAATCCCGTAAGCCCTTTGATGGAATCTAGATGCGCATCGGTGACCGGCGCGCCGTCGGCGGTCAGGGCCTCCATGCGGCGGAGGTCGGCGAGGTGAGGCATCGCCTCGTCCAGACGGCCTTTCACGGCCTCGGTGCTAAGGCTCAACGACTGCACAGGAGTTCCGTCGAGCGGGTTGGCAATCACCAAGGCGCCGAGTTGCTTGAGGGCGTCGGCCGACTGCTGCTCACGAGCGCTCCCGCCACAGCCGACGGCGGCGAAAAGGCTGCAAGACACGAGTGCCATGACAACGCGCCGCACGCCAATCGACAGCCAGATTGAGAGATTGCTCATTCCGAAGACTCGCGGGAGGGTTGGAAGGTTGCTTGCAACCAGTGGGAGGATCGATCATTCCAATCATGCGCCAGCGGCTTGCGAAGCTTTAAGAGTTCCGACCGCCAGCGGCCCAACGTCGTCGAGCTTGAACTTCTCGGCCAGCGGCGTCGGTACGCGGAAGCCCACAAGCGTGATCCAGCCGCCTGCTTCGTGCAAGTAGAGGTCGAAGGTCCCCTCCAGCGGCACAAACCGCGCGCGACCGCCGCCGGACGCCGTGGCGTCGAAAAGCTGCTTGCCGGTCGCGCGGATTCGCCGGCACGCCAGCGTGCCACCGTCGGGCGTGGGACAATCGACCGACTCCCAGCCCCCTCCGCCGGGCAAGCCCGCGCGCAGTTGGCGGGCCAGGTCGTCGGCCAGCTTGCTGGCGTCGGCGGCCGACCCCTGCACCGCGGCCAAGTAGCAATAGTAGGGGTAGCTCTTCTCGTCGGCCCCGTCGGCGAAGGCCTCGTAGGTGAGCTTGAGACCCGGCAGCGTGACGAACGGGGGCTGCAACCGCTGCGGGGCGATCTTGGCGCCGTCGGCCGGATGCGGCGAATCCGCGTTGAACGATGACTCGAAGACCTTGGGCGCGCGAATCTCGACCGCCGAGTCGCCGATGGCCGCGAAGCCGTGGAGGTTGTCGTTTAGCTTCGTCTGCCGATCCTGGTTGCGCTGCATCTGCTGGGAAGTGGCCTGCATTTTCTCAACGTACCCCGCTTCATTGCATCCCCAGGAAGCGGCAAGGAGAACGGCCAGCGGCAGAGAGAGGAGGGCTAGTGGGCGCATGGGTGGCGAGCAGCGAGGGGGAAGGTCGGCGAAAAGGATTCCTTCCAGATTAGACGAACGGCCACCGGTTCTCAAAGGCAGCGAGGCGATTTCACCGCACCCCCGCCTACCGGAAAACCTGGGGGCCTGTCGGCAGTCCCCACGATCTGGCGGCTGCCTGGCCCTGAGTCGGCAGGTTATACTCTGACCGAAAGGCGCGCAAAGTTTTCCGAGAGGATGGCACCATGAAGCCGGCGGTGGTCGGACTGGCAATGATGTGCGCGCTGGTTTCTCCCGTTGCCCGGGCCGACGAAGCACCGAACGCCGTGGGTCCGCTGGCCGGCTACGAGCCCCTCGTGGCGGCGCTCCGCCAGGCGGTCTCCGGCGAAGTCGCCGCCAAGGGTCTGCCAGCGTTCTCCATCGCGCTCATTGATGGCGATCGGGTCGTCTGGGCCGCTGGCTTCGGCTTCCAAGATGCTGCCCGCAAGCAGCCGGCTGGCGCGAACACGATCTATCGCGTGGGCTCGGTCTCGAAGCTGTTCACCGACGTCGGCGTGATGCAGCTCGTCGAGCAGGGCCGGCTCGACCTCGACGCTCCGGTGTCGAAGTACCTGCCCGACTTCAAGCCGCGGAACCCGACGGACACGCCGATTACGTTGCGGCAGCTCATGACGCACCGTTCGGGGCTGCTCCGCGAGTCGCCGGTGGGCAACTACTTCGACGACACGAGCCCCAGCCTGGCCGACACGGTGGCCAGCTTGAATCAGACGGCGCTCGTCTATCCGCCGAACACGAAGACGAAGTACTCGAACGCCGCCGTGGCGGTGGCCGGCTACGTGCTCGAGCGCACCCAAGGCGCGCCGTTCAACGCCTGGCTGCGCAAGGCCGTGCTCGAGCCGCTGGAGATGAGCGCGAGCGACTTCGAGCTCACGCCGGCGGTCGAGGCCAAGCTGGCTCATGCCCTGATGTGGACCTACGACGATCGCCGCTTCGCAGCGCCCAAATTCGCACTCGGCACGGCGCCTGCCGGCAACATGTATTCGAGCGTGCTCGATCTGGCCAAGTTCGTGATGGCCGTGAATCACTCGGGCCGCTACGGCGAGGCGACGCTGCTCAAGGCAGAAACCTTGCAGGCGATGATTGCCCCCCAGCAGATCGAGGGAGGCTTTGGCATCGGCTTCCACGTGGCCGATCTCGACGGCGCCCGCGTCGTAGGGCACGGCGGCGCGGTCTACGGATTCTCTACGCAACTCGACGCCATGCCGGAGAAGAACATTGGCGTGGTCGCGGTATCGGCGCTCGATGGCAGCAACGGTGTGGTCGAGCGGCTGGCGAATCATGCCTTGCGCTCGCTCTTGGCTCATAAGGAAGGCCGCCCACTACCGACACTGGCTACGAGCGCCCCCGTCGACGTGGAGCGCGCTCGCCAGGCGGCCGGGCGCTACCGCTCGGACGACAAGCCGCTCGAGGTCACCCATCGCGACGGCCGGCTCTTCGCCCAGCTTGGCGCCTTTCGCCGCGAGCTGCGGGGCGCCGCCGAAGGCTTCGTGGTCGACGACGTCCTCGGCTACGGCCCGGAGGTCAAACTCGAAACCGGAGGCTTGGTGATCGACGGCCGCCGCTACCAGCGCGAGGCCGACGAGCTGCCGGCCGAGACGCCGGAGCGCTGGCGCGGCCTGATCGGCGAGTACGGCTGGGACCACAACGTGCTCTATATTCTCGAGGACCGTGGTCGGCTGGTGGCCCTGATCGAGTGGTTCTACACGTACCCGCTCGACGAGCGCGGTGAGAACGAGTTCGATTTCCCAGACTACGGCCTGTATCACGGGGAAGGGCTGAAATTCGAGCGCGACGCGAGCGGCCAGGCCACGGCTGTGGTGGCGGCCGGCGTACGGTTCGAAAGACGAAGGCTCGGCGACTTCGTGGAAGGCGCTTTCCGCGTGCAGCCGGTCAAACCGCTCGGCGAATTGAGGGCAGCGGCGCTGGCGGCCCAGCCGCCCGCCGAGCCAGGCCCGTTTCGCAAGAGCGACCTGGTCGACCTGGCCACGATCGATCCGACGATCCGCTTCGACATCCGCTACGCCGGCACGAACAACTTCATGGGCACGCCTTTCTACCAGCAGGCGAAGGCCTATCTGCAGCGGCCGGCAGCCGAGGCGCTGGGGCGAGTGCAAAAGAAACTCGCCCGCCAGGGCGTGGGCCTCTTGGTTCATGACGCCTATCGCCCTTGGCACGTGACCAAGATGTTTTGGGACGCCACGCCGGAGCAGTTCCACGATTTCGTGGCCGACCCGCGTTTGGGCTCTCGGCACAACCGCGGCTGCGCCGTCGACCTGACGCTTTGCGATCTGCCCAGCGGCAAACCGCTCGAGTTCGTATCGGTGTACGACGAGTTCTCCCCGCGGGCGTTCCCCGCCTATCCCGGCGGCACGTCACGCGAGCGCTGGCGCCGCGCCCAACTGCGCTCGGCCATGGAATCCGAAGGCTTCTCGGTCTTCCCACTCGAGTGGTGGCACTTCGACTACAAGGATTGGAGGGAGTACCCGCTGTCGAACGCGACGTTCGAGGCGCTCGAGCCGAGGAAGTAGACAATCGCGCGGCTACGGGGTGCGGGGGATCGGGCTGCCGAGCAGCGAGCGGCCAACATGCCGGACCAGGCCGGCGAACGTGATGCCCCAGGCCGCCAGCGCGATCCACACGAAGACCGCGGGGATCGCCGCTAGATACGGCAATTGCAGCACGTCGATGATCCCGCGCGTGCAAGCCGTGTACATGCCGAGAGGAAACACCGCAGCCCAGTACGCGTGATTGTACGCCAGAGGAACGTGCTGCGAGAGATGCCGCCAGCCACCGAGCACGAACAGGATGGGAATCCACCAGGTGGCGGTCGACCAGAACAAGAGCGTCATGCCCTTGAGAAAAGGCAGAAGCTCCGTCAGTAGTTCCGAGTGATTCGCCACCGAAATGAGCCGCGTGCCGGCGAGCGTGGCGATGGCCATCGCCCCCATGTTGATCCAATAGGGCGGAGTGAGGTCGTTCGCGGCTAGCGGCACGAACAGGATTCGGTGGAAGATCTGCGAGATGATCCAGAGGTAGAGCATGCTGCCGATGAGCCACAGCCCCAGCGCGGCAAACAGGGCCAGCTCGGCGGGTTCGGGCTGGCGGGCGACGAGCAGGCTGGTCAACACGCTCAGCGCTTGCGTGCCGACCACGACCAAGAGCCACGCGCCTGACCAGCCATGCTCGAGATCCGGCTTGACCTTGCTGGTCATGAGCGCTGGCAGCATCAAGTACGTAAGCGCTAGCCAGTGCGCCAGGCCGATTCCCAGCAGCAACAGGGCTGCGCTCGGCAGGTTGCCGAGCAGCAGGCACTGGCTCCCGAGCACGCAAGGCGCGGCCACCATCGTGAAGAAGCCAGGGGCGGTCGCATGATGAGTGAGGTCGGCGACAACCAATTCGCGGTGCTTCCACACGCGGATCACGAGCAAGCCTAGCAGCAGCGGGTAGACGACCGCGTTGAGCGCGAACAGCACTTGCGCCGCGACCGAGAGCCCCGCGCCGTGCGCGGCCAGCGAGACGATGCCTGTCGCCATGACGACGGCGAAGACATTCGGCGGAATCCGCGAAGCGTCAAAGCGTGGGACCGACGTTGCGTGCACGTTTAGTCCGGATCTTCCGCCAGGATGTTCAGGCGCCGCACGAGTGCCAGGTTGAAGGCGAAGCACGCCAGGCTGGCCACGGCCGCCGGCCACACAACCCCGTGATCCCCCCCCATCCAGGCGTTCATCGTGGCGGTCAGCAACCAGAGTTGCAAGACGACCAACAAGCCGATGATCGCCCCGATCGAGGTGACGATGGTGTCTCGTTGTTTGCGCGAAAGCGTCGGCTTCATGACGTGCGGTGCTCCACTCCCGTCGCATAGATCACGCCCTCTCGCACGACAAGTTGGATGCGAGGGAGCGGGCGTCGCGGCGGGCCGGCGATGGGACGGCCCTCGTCGAGCTCGAAATAACCCTTGTGGCACGGGCAGGCCAATCGCCGAGCCGCGGGCTCTGGAATGACGGCGCAGGCGAGGTGGCTGCATTTCTGTCCGTAGGCCACAAATCGCCCGTCGCTCAGGCGGATGAGCAGGCAGGGCTCGTCCCCGGTCGGGTAGCGGAACTCGACCACCTGTCCCGGGGCAAGCGCCTGCTCTTCGGCGATGCGTAGTTCGGGGTACGGCTGATCCCTGTGCAGCATACTCATCCCGGCGATCCAACACTGGCCGCTGGCGAACGCGCCGCTCGTGAGGGCCAAGAACTTGGCGAACTCGCGCCGGGCGAGGCCGTGGTCGGCCGGCTCGTCCGTGGGAAACTCGCGCTGCCACGAAGGCTGCTCGGCCAGCGGACGGCCGTCGGGGTAGGTGCGTTCGCGATCCTGCGGAGAGTCGGTCATCCCCTGCCTCCTGTCGCGGTAAGAATGTTCAGGCCGATGGTGCGTCCGGTAGGCCGCTCGTGCATCGCGGCGGTTACGTCGAGATGGTCGCTCGACGCCTGGCGCGGCACGACCATCTGCACCTTGGTGCGAATCGTCTTTTCGCCGAACTGAAAGGCGCTCACGACCTTGGATCGTTGCCGGACTCGCTCGATCTCCTCGCGCGGACCGTAGAACAGGGCCTGACTCGGGCAAACCGTGGCGCACATCGGCTTGCGGCCCGTCGAGGTGCGGTCGTAACACATGTCGCACTTCATCATCAGATCGAACTCGTGCATCAGCTTGGGCACGCCGAAGGGACAGGCCAACACGCAGTTCGAGCAAGCGATGCAACGCGGCTTCCGCGCGGTCATCACCCGGCCGTCGTCGCTCCGCTTGATCGCGTCCGCCGGACACACGTCGGCGCACGTCGGCGAATCGCAGTGCATGCACACCACCGGGAAGGTTTGGACCGATTGGCTCCGATCCACGTAGTCCAGGTGGATCATCGAGTGCCCTTTGTGGGTCTCGCATTCCGCGCAGGCATGTACGCAGGCCTGGCAGCCAATGCAGCGTCCGGGGTCGACGAAGAACTCCGCCTCGGCCATGGGCAACGTTTTCCACCTGCTGGTTATTGTTGGGGCTCGAGTTGGTCCGCGTAGGCGGGGGGCGAGGCCTTGCGAATGCGCACGGCGCACACCTTATATTCCGGGATCTTAGAGATTGGGTCCTGCGACGCAATCGTGACTAGATTGATGCTCTTTTCCCCCGGCCAGTGGTAGGGAACGAACACCACGTCCGGACGAATGGTCGACACCACCTGGCAGCGAATGGTCGCTTGGCCTCGCCGCGAGGAGACCTCGACCCAATCGCCGCTGTGCAGGTCGTGTGGCTCGGCCAGCGCCGGATGCAGTTCTAAGAGCGGCTCCGGCGACTGATCCACCAGGGGACCGATGCGGCGCGTTTGCGCGCCGCTGAGAAACATGCTGACCACCCGGCCGGTCGTCAGGATGACCGGGTATTCGGCATCGACGTCTTCCGTCGGAGGTGCGTAGTCGATCGCGTGGAAGCGCGCTTTCCCATCTGGGAAGAAGAACTGGCCGGCGCCACGCGCTACGGAATTCCAAGAATTTGGCTCGAACAGCCGAGGCGTGCCCGGATGGTCGATCGGTCGGCCTTCCGGATCTGTGGCGGGGCAGGGCCAAAATACGCCTTGTCGCGACTCGATCTTCTCGTAGGTGAGCCCCGAGTAATCCACCACGGCGCCCTGCGTCGCCCGGCACAGTTCCGCAAAGATCTCGCGCGGATGGTGAAAGGTGAAGCCTGCTTCGCGGCCGAGCGCCTGGGCGATCTCCTGCAGGATTCGCCAGTCTTGGCGGGCGTCGCCCGGCGGCTCGACCGCCTGGTTGATCTTGATGACCCGCCCCTCGGTCGAGCAAACGACTCCTTCGTCTTCTTCATGCTGCGAACCCGGCAGGAGAACGTCGGCGAACCGGCCCGTTTCGCTGAGAAAGAAGTCGACGTTGGCGTAGAACTCCAGCTTCTCCAGCATCCGTTTGACGAAGGCGCTGTCCGGCAGCGAGACCACGGGATTGAAGGACCACGACAGCAATCCCTTGATCTCGCCCCGATCGATCTTGCGGAAGATCTCGTAGCAGTCGACCCCAGCCTGAGGCAGTTCGGGCTCTGGCAGATCCCAAAAGTCGGCCATGAAGCGGCGATGTTCAGGATTGCCGATGTCGCGCCCGCCAGGCAGTTGATCGGCTTTCTGTCCATGCTCGCGGCCGCCCTGGCCGTTGCCTTGTCCGGTGATCGTGGCGTAGCCGCAGCCCGGCCTGCCAATGCGACCGGAAGCCAGCACGATATTGATGGCCGCCAAACAGTTGTTTACGCCATGCGCGTGCTGCTCCATGCCGCGGGCATGCATCAAAAAGCTCGTTTTCGCCGTGCCCCACCATTCCGCGGCCCGTTCGATCGCCGCCCCGCGAACGCCGGTTGTTTGTGCGGTGCGGTCGAGCGTCCAAGCATTGACCGCCGCGGCGGCCTGGTCGAAGCCGACGGTGTGCCGGCGGACGAAATCGTGATCGAGCCAATCGCGCTCGATCATCAGCCGCAGGACCCCCGCGAACAGCGCCGCATCGCGGCCGGGCTTGATCGGCAGGACGAGATCGCAACTGCGGGCCAGGGGAGTGATCCGCGGATCGACGTTGATGACGCGCGCTCCGCGGTCGCGAGCCTGCCAGATGTAGCTGGTGGTGATCGGCGCGCACTCGGCCACATTGGCTCCGCCGACCCAAATGACGTCCGCCAGAGGAATGTCGGCCAAAGGGTTGCTCGCGCGGTCCACGCCAAAGGCCTTCTTGTTCGCCGCGGCAGCGCTGACCATACACAGTCGACCGTTGTAGTCGATGTATCTCGTGCGCAGGCAGACTCGGGCGAACTTGCCCATCAGGTAGCACTTTTCCGAGGTCAAGCTGGCGCCGCCGAGCAAGGCGAAGGCGTCGGCGCCATAGCGCGCCTGGATGCGCTCGATTTCCGCGGCCACGCGGCGAACGGCCTCACCGCGCGCCACCGCACGGAAGCCCTGCGGGGTAGAGGCGTCGCGGACGTAAGCCTTGGTCAGGCGGTCGGGATGAGAGCCCTGCAGGTAGCGGCGCACCCCCTTGGGGCAAAGCATGCCGCGGTTCGACGGGAAGTCCTCCCACGGTTCGAACCCGACCACCTCGTTCCCCTTTACCTTGAGCTGGATCCCGCATTGCTGACCGCAGAAGCAGCAATGCGTTTTCACGAGCTTGTCGGGGGTTACGGACGAGCTGACCCGCTCGCCTCCGGCGTACGAGCGCTGCGGACCGAACGCGGCCGCCAATTCCGACGTCAACCTCGCTTCAAGGGCCACCTGCAGGTTCTCCTTCGTCCCAAGCCGTGGGCGACCATCGGCCATGAGCCAGCGCGAGCAGCTTTCTGCGGCACGCGGGACAGATTCTTTGGTAGTGCCCTGCCGGCTGGGCCGGCATGTCGTAGCGATACCCCAGTTCGGCCTCGACGGCGATGAGGTCGTCGACGTGCAGCAGCGTGGCGAAGGCCTGATGGCATCGCGCGCAGTGAGCCGGGCCAAACTCTTGCCCCGCGTCGCGATAGCCCTTCACCGCCAGTTGCGCCGGTCGCTGGAAGATGTGAAAGAACTTGCCGAACGGCAGCCACAACAGCGTGAAAATCACCGTTACCGCGTGCGTGAGGGCAAGGAACTCATAGCCATCGCCCCGGAGCCAGGTATAGCTCACGGTGAGCAGCAACCCCGTCACGCTGACCGCGAACAGCAAGAACAGCGGCAGAATGTCCTCTTGCAGGCTCTGCAGCGCGGCCGCGCCCCGATCTCGGAAGCGCCGGCGCAGCGCCAGCAGCACGCCTGCAATCACCAACAGCGCCGACCACACGAGCCCGTGAAACAACGCGTCGCCCAGCCACGATTCGTGCGCGAAATCGAAGGCGGGCACGCCGAACACCAGCGTTCGGTAGCGGGAAAAGTCGCCCGGCACGGTCTCGAAGTGCACCCATCCAAACACCAAAGGAAAGGTGATCGCGGCGGCCAATACGCAGCCCCACATGATGAGCAGGTGAGCGACTCCGCGAGACGGGCTCCGCCGCCAAATGAAGCGGTTCAGCAGGAACACGCCCCCCAGCCGGCAGAAGAACCGCACGCACCGGCCCCAGCGGTCCCCCGCACGGAAGAACGACTGCCAGCCCCGCTTCCAGTACATGCGCGTGGCTGGCCGCTGGAGCCACATCGAATACCTGTATCCCAATCCGAAGGCCGCAAAGAGACAAGCGAACGTGTAGCCGACGAGGGCGGCGTCGATATGCCGCAAGTTTCTCGAGCCGACAAAGATGGCCACTCCCAGCGCGCTGGCAGCCAGTAGGCCGCGGCTTGCCGCGCGGAGCTGTTCACTCGTCATGGGCGTCCTCTCGCTGCCCGCCCCCTTGCCAATACGCCGGCAGGCCGACTTTCGTGTCGCGCAGAATCTCCAGGGCAGCCTGCCGACCGTCGGCCGATAAGTGCGCAAACGGAGGCGACTGATCCCGGCCTGTCAGCACTTCCCACAACCGTTGGTAGACCCGCTGCTTGGCCGCTGTCGGCAAGCCATCGAACGCGCGGGTATAGACCAGGTAGCTCAGCGGATAGCGAAACAAGCGCGCTTGCAGATCGAACTCGCGCAAGCTGCGGCCGCGGGCGTCGAAGGGCGCCCGGGCGGCGAATTCGGCGGCGAATGCACTTGAACCTTCGAGGCCGCACTCCAGTCGGGCCTCTTCGCAAAAAACTAAGTACTTGACGAGCGGCTCGCAAGCCACGTCGATTCTGCGCGTGATGCTCTCCAGCGCCTCGTCCTCCGGTCGGCCGAGCGCCTTGTTGAGTTCGGTCTGCTCGTGCAGCGCGAACCGAGTCAGCAAGTTCGCTCTGACCAGCCGATTGTGTCCCTCGGTTTGGTGCTCGAGCACCATCAGGGCGACCAGATCGCTGTGAGGCGAAAGGTAGTTCGCCACGGTGAAGTAAGGCGCAAGGTCGACGACGTTGGTCCCAACGCCCTGCGCGGGCTCCGCCTGCCGGCCGAAGACTTTGTTGCCCTGGTGCGTTTGCTGGCCGCTCCGCCCGGTGACATACCATCCGCCCCAGCGATCTGCAAACGGCGTGGTGTGGTCGACCCGCTTCGTTCCCCGCGAGAACAACGGTTCACCCGCCGCATCGGGAAACACCGAACGGAGCAGATGACCAGGCAGTCCTTGCGTGGCCGACGCGCCGTGGCATTGCAGGCAGGTTTCGGTCTGCCGAGTGATGGCCCCGCCGTGCGCGGAGTCTTGGTCCACCGTGTAGAACGCAGTTCCCAAGTGCGGATCGGCCGCCGAGATCTCGAGCACGTCGCCGCGCAGGCAAAAGCCCACGGACACGTCGTCGTTGAAGTAGATCGCCCGGGGCGTTTTGGGACTGATCCGAGAGCGCTGCAAACTGGTGCGCGAGAAAACGAGCACCTGCGAAGATACTGGCACGTCGAGCTGCGTGAGGATCGACCGCAGGTAGCCGTGATCGTCGTCGTGCTCGAGGGAGATTTTGCCGGCGCGAAGTTTCCCGATCAAAGGGGTGACGGCGTCATCGGGCGTGGCGGTGGAGTATTCGAGCGGTGGACGATCGAGATCGACCAACTGAGACCAGGCCGATGACTGGCCGATCAGCAGACATACGACGCAGGCGGCGAACAGGTGGATCTTGGGCATGAATCTCTCCCGCCGAGCGGTAATGACACACTCGGCCGCCGACTCGGCTGGCGCCTCAACTCGCTGTTTTCGCTCCGCTGCCCGCCGGCGTTCGATCCGGAAGCTGCAGCGTTACGAGGACCGAAGCATCCTCCACTCCGCGGGCTGCATGCTCTACTCCGGCCGGCAGATACAGCAACTGACCGCACGATAGCTCTTGGGTTTTTCCCAGCGCGGTGAAGGCCACGCGTCCCTCCAAGCAATGAACCGTAATCGCTCCCGGCGCCCGGTGCGCGGGGATTTCCTTGCCTGCGGGGAGCACCAGCCGGATGACTTCGAGCTGCGGTGTTTTGAGGAGAGCTGCGGTGCGGGCGTTGCGCAACTCTGAGCCCAGCGGACGGAGGTCGAGAATCTGGCCAGGCGCGGCGTGCGGAATGGTCATTGCGCGGCTCACCTCGATAGCTCTAGTCGTCAAGCGACGGCTCTAATTATGGAGTTATAGACCCAAATATCCACAATACAAGCCCTCTCCGGCTTTAGGGTCGAAAAACGCTGCAGAAGTTGCGGTTCCTGCTGACCCTTTGTTCAGGCCGCCGCAACTTGGATATATTGCAGTCGCCGCTCCGGCGGCGCCCATCCAATCTCATCTAACCAGCGGCGTTGAGGCACTATCTTGGCAACCCGAGCGTCTTTCACGCCTTCCGATAGCCGCCTCCCGGCCGGCGCCGCCAACAGCCCGGCCGCCAAGCGGCGCTTTGCCAGCGACAATACGGCCGGCATCTGCCCTGAAGCCTGGCAGGCCATGGAGCGGGCCAACCAGGGGGCGGCGGCGGCCTATGGCGACGACCCCTGGACGCTCGAGGCCAGCAACCGGCTGCGCGAGCTGTTCGAGATCGACTGCGACGTCTTCTTCACCTTTGGCGGCACCGCCGCCAACTCGTTGGGCCTCGCGTCGCTTTGCCAGTCGTATCACAGCGTGATCGCCCACGAGTTCGCCCACGTCGAAACCGACGAGTGCGGCGGGCCTGAGTTCTACTCGAATGGCACCAAGCTGCTGTTGGCCAGCGGCCCGAACGGGAAAGTCGACCCCGCGGCGGTCGAGGCGATCGTTCGCCGGCGCACCGACATCCACTTCCCCAAGCCGCGGGCCCTGAGCATCACCCAGGCCACCGAGATGGGCACGGTCTACACGCTGGCCGAACTCGACGCGGTGCGCGAAGTGGCCCACCGCACCGGACTGCGGCTGCATATGGACGGCGCCCGCTTCGCCAACGCGGTGGCCTCGCTCGGCGCTTCTCCCAAGGAGATCACCTGGAAGATGGGGGTCGACGTGCTCTGCTTCGGCGGCACGAAGAACGGCATGGCCGTCGGCGATTGCGTGATCTTCTTCAACCACGAACTGGCGCACGAGTTCGGCTACCGTTGCAAGCAGGCGGGGCAGCTCGCCTCGAAGATGCGGTTCCTGGCGGCGCCCTGGACAGGGCTGCTCGAGAATGGCGCCTGGCTCGAAAACGGCCGCCGCGCCAACCGCGCGGCGCAGCGCCTAGCGGCCGGGCTGCGGCAGATCGCCGGCGTCGAGATTCTGTTCCCGGTCGAGGCCAACAGCGTGTTCGTGCGGTTCCCGGCGCCGATCGCCGAGGGGCTGCGCTCGGCTGGCTGGGTGTTCTACAACTTCATCGGCGCCGGGGGCCAACGCCTGATGTGCAACTGGTCGACCACGGATGAAGACGTCGACGAGCTACTGGCCGACGTGGGGCGCTTCGGGGCGTGAATTTGAACCACCAAGACACAAGACTCAAAGACACAAAGAAATTCATTTCTCGCCAAGGCGCGAAGCTCGCAAAGCCGACCCAGCGATCTTTCTTTGCGGTCTTTGCGCCTTGGCGAGAAACATTCTGCATTCTTCGTGTCTTCGTGTCTTTGTGCCTTCGTGGTTCAGAATACTGGGTCGCAATCAAGCCTCGCCTAGGCGCGTAGGTTAAGCTTCAGCATAACTCTGGAGCGGCGCGAGCCTCGCGAGCAACAAGCGGCGCCTGCGAGATGCGCGGCGGCGCGCGGGGTCGTTATGCTGAAGCATAACCTACGCGGTCTAGAGGTCATCCAAGTGCCGGGGCCAGTCGTCCTTCAGCAGCCGTGACAGGGAGCGGTCGGCCAGGATGCGGCCGCCGGTTTGGCAGCCGGGGCAGTAGTTCGTTTCGTTGTCGGCATAGCGAATCCTTTGCACCGGCGCGCCGCACACCGGGCACGGCTCGCGGAATTTGCCATGCACTGCCATCTCTGGGCGAAAGGCCGTGACGTGGGCCGGAAAGCCGTCGCCCATTTCGCGCCGGGAGCGGTCGATCCACTCCTCGAGCACCTGCTGCACCGCGGCAAACAGCTGCTCCACCTCTTCGTCGCTCACCTTCTGCGAGAGAGCCAGCGGCGACAACCTCGCGCGGTGCAAGATCTCGTCAGAATAGGCGTTGCCGATGCCGGAAAAGAGCCGTGGGTCGGCCAGTGCTCGCTTGAGCGTGTGGTTCTCGAGCCGCAGCCGCGCTGCGAACTCCGGCAGCCCAGCGGCCAGCACATCGAGGCCGCCGCGATCGTGCTCCCTGATGCCGGCCTCCCCCTCAACCAGCCACAGTCCGGCCCGGCGTTTGGGCCCAGCCTCGGTGAACACCAGGCAGCCTGAATCGAAATCGAACGCAGCCAGGTTCTGTTTGCCGGCGAGCTTGGCCTCGGGCGGCTTCCACTGCAGCCGCCCCGCGATCATCAGGTGCAGCACGAGCCAGAGGTCCCCCTCGAGCCCGATCGCGATCCGCTTGCCGAGCCGGCGCAGCTCGCGCACGGCGCGACCGGCGGCCGCTTCCAGCGGCGGTTCGAACGTCCGCAGCACGAACGGACTCTGCACCCGCACGCCGAGCAACCTATGGCCCAAGATCCGCCGCTCGAGCGCCTCGAGGTAAACGGTGATGTCAGGCAGCTCAGGCATGGCGTAGCCCGCACACTCTTTGTGCCGAAGGGTGGAGCGAAGAGGACGGAGGTCTTGGCGAGTTGCCGCGTGCGCCAAACGCGCTACGCGCCGCATCAGCTTTCCGCACACGGGGGTGTGCGGGCTACGGATCGCAGGCAAAGCCGCGCTACGCCAGCACTCCGCGAATCACCTCGCCGGCCACGTCGGTCAGGCGGTAGCGGCGGCCGTTGTGGAAGTACGTCAGCTTCTTGTGGTCGACGCCCAGCAGGTGCAGCAGCGTGGCGTGCAGATCGTGAACGCTCGTGCGGTCGACCGCGGCCTTATAGCCCACTTCGTCGGTCTCGCCGTGGGTCGTGCCCCCCTTGATGCCGGCGCCGGCCAGCCAGTAACAGAAGCCATGAGGGTTGTGGTCGCGGCCGTCGCCGTCTTGGCTCACCGGCATGCGGCCGAACTCGCCTCCCCAGATCACGAGCGTCGAATCGAGCAGCCCGCGGGCACGCAGATCGGTGAGCAGGCCGTCGATCGGGCGGTCGGTCGCCAGGCAGTGCCCCTTGTGGTTCTCGGTCAGCTTGCCGTGGGCGTCCCACTCGCCGTCGGAATAGACCTGCACGAACCGCACGCCGCGCTCCACCAGCCGCCGCGCGAGCAAACACTTGCGGCCGAACGAGCTCGTTTGCTTTTCGAAGAGTCCATACATCTTCTTGGTGCCGGCCGACTCGGTGGTAAAGTCGACGAGGTCCGTGGCCTCCATCTGCATTCGGTAGGCCAGCTCGAAGGACTGAATGCGAGCGGCCAGATCGGCCTCGCCGGGATGGCTGCGGAGGTGTTCGTCGTTGAGCTTGGCCAGCAGGTCGAGTTGGGCCCGCTGGTCGGCGTCGGAAACGTCGGCCGGCCGCTCGAGATTGAGAATCGGCTTGCCGGAGGGGCGGAACAGCGTGCCTTGGTGCTGCGAGGGGAGGAAGCCGGCGCTCCAGTTGAGCGGCCCCCCCTTCACCCCCTGATTGTTCCCCAGCACGACGAAGCCCGGCAGATTTTGGTTCTCGCTCCCCAGGCCGTAGGTGACCCAGGAGCCGGCTGAGGGAAAGCCGGGGCGCGGAATGCCGGTGTTCACCTGGTAGAGGGCCGGCACATGGTTGCTCGACTCGGTGTAGAGCGACTTCACGAAGGCCAGCTCGTCGACGTGCTTGGCGACGCTCGGGTATTGGTCGCAAACCCAGGCGCCGCACTCGCCGTGCCGCGCGAACTTGAAGGGGCTCTTCATGAGCGGGCCCGGGTTGCCGAAGAAGACGTCGATGTCCATCTTCTGGCCGGCCCGCTTGTCGAGCTCCGGCTTGGGATCGAACAGATCGACGCCGCTGGGGCCCCCCTCCATGAAGAGCCAGATCACCGAGCGGGCCTTGGCCGGATGGTGAAGCCCTCGGGGCGCAGCAGCGGCTTCCTGCGGGCTAGGCTCGGCGCCCAGCTCCCGCACGAAGAGATCGCCTAGGGCCAGCATGCCGCAGCCAAGCCCGGCGCGTTCGAGGAACTGCCGGCGATTGCCGACGGTTTGGCGAGCGCCGCAATGCGTGGACGGGGGCATGAGACTGAATGCTATGGATGACCGGAGGCGAAAGACGGCGTGCCGCCTCTCTCCCACCCTACTCGGTCGTCAATCGCCTCGCCACCCGGTCGGGCACCTTGCCTAGCTCGGTCCGCGCCACATGGCTGCGTCGATTACCGACCAGATGTGGATGATCCACCCCAGTAGAAAGAACCACAGCACGGTTGCGAGCACGAACTGCACGAGCGCCATCAGGAAGCGCCCCTGCACGAGTTGGCCTAAACCGGCGTAAAAACAGCTGCAAACAGCGGCGATCACGTTGGCGGTCGAACCTTGGCCGGCCATCTTCGGTGCGTACCCTCCTCGGGTGGGTTAGAAGTGTCTTTGAGAATCGTCTCTCTGCTAATTCGCTGGAGAGGACGCATGCTTGCCCTACGAGATTCTATGCGGACGCGTCCCCCCGTACATGGGGCTCGTGTTGTTTGCCTCTCAGCTTCGCCCGATTTCCTTTCTTGCTTATCCGCGCCAACCCTTTGACGATTCCGGAGCGATTCGGTAGGTTGAAAGTACTGCGGTTAGTTTGTCGGTTGTTCCGGTTGTGCCGAGCTTGCCACTGCTCGTCCGCGCAGGTTCTCTTCACGCGCACGGAACTGCACCTGCCTTCGCCGACAGGCCAATCGCCTGAAGGATCGGCGGCCGTTCCTCACGGCCGGTTCCCGTCACCCTGCAAGCTGGGACGCTTGGGCATTGCCATCACTCGCTCGCGCTCAGGCAGCTTCGTTTTGTTGCTGCGCGCTCGGGTCGGGGCAGCCGTCGCGGTGGGAACTGGGCGCGAAACGAAGGGCTGTGGCTCGTTGTTAGCGTGCTTTGCAGCAGGACGCCCGCGGAGCGCTCACCCTTGATCTGCGCCTTGTCGAACGCGAGCGTGCTGCCATGTGTCGTCGCGCGGTCTGCCGCCTGGCCCTAGGAGGGCTGTGCCTGCTGCTGATTCCCACGGAGGTTCGAGCTGAATCGAATTCGCTGTTCAGCTACGAGCTGCGGCTGTCGGAAGACCTGGCGCTGCTCTCCTCACCCCACGACGCGCGGCTGGCAGAGCGGGCGGTGTCGAAATCGGCCAACGCTTTGGCCGTCACTCGCAACAATCCCTACGTGCGGCTGACCAACACCTCGGCTTCGGCGCCGATCCAGAGCTTTCAGCTTTCGATCGGCGACGCGGCGAACGCCGTGTTCGACGCGCTCCAGATCGTGGGCCCACCGGCCGGCACGACCGCCCGGCTGCTCGCTCCCACCGACGCGGTGCAGGGGGGCGCCCGCGCGCAAGTGATCGAATTCGTGTTCGATCAGGGGCTTGCGCCGGGACGCTCGCTCACCTTTCAGCTCGACATCGACCCCGTGAAGGCCGGCATGCTCGACAAGCAGGACTTCCGCCACATCTTGTTCGATCTGGGGGGCAACGACTCGTCCGACAACGCGCGGGTGAGCGTGGTCTTCAACGCCGACGTTCCCGACGGAGTTTCGAACACGCTGACCACGCGTCTGCCCGACTACTCGTTGACCACGGGGCAATTCAACGTGACGGAGAATGTCGTGGCTCAGCAGGTGGTGCAAGAGATGCCCGAGGGCTGCTGCCCGACTGAGCCGTGCGGCGTGTTCATCGTGTCGCACCAGGCGGTGCCGGAGCCGGCCACGGTGTGGCTGGCCTTGGGAGGGGCGGGGACGCTGGCCGTGCGCGGCATCTATCGCCGTGCTAAGCGATCAGCCGTTTGCGGAAAGAGCTGACCGCCTGCAGATTGGCCGCGACGACGTCTTCCACATCGATCCGCGCCATGTGCTCAGGGCCCACGGGGCGCTCGCCGGGGTCGCCCGGCGCCACGAGCAGCGTGTGCCCATCGCCGAAGGGCGCCCACTTGGCGGGCGCCTGCGCCGGGTGGGAGCTAAAGAGCGCCACCACGGGCGTGCCCACGGCCCCGGCCAAGTGCATGGGCCCGGTGGACGACACCGTGAGCACATCGACCTGATCGAGCGCCGCCACGAGTTCGAGCAGCCCAAACTCGGCAAAGAAGCCAATGCTCGGCCGCTTGCTGGGGGGCACGAGCTGCTCCATCTTGTCGAGCAGCGGTTTTTCGGAGCGATGCCCAAACACGGCGACGCGGCCGTGCTCGGCCAAGCGCGTGGCGAGCATGGCGTAGTGCTCGATCGGCCAGTTGAACGAGCTCTGCCGGCTGCCGGGGTTGATGGCGAACAGCGGCCGATGGACGCCGAGCCGAGCCTGCAGCTTCCGCCCGATCCGGCTCCGCAGCATCAGATCGACCTCGAGTCTCGGCGTGGGGCGCCGCGAAGAGACCGGCAGCCCCAGCCGCCGCACGAAGGCCAGGGCGAACTCCGACTCGTGGACTGGCGGCCGGCTGCGGTGCAAGAACAGCCGATGGCTGCCGAGCAGAAAACCGGAGAAGCCGTAGGCCCAACAAACGCGGGTGGGAATGCCGGCCCACCAGGCGCCCCAGGCGTTGCGGCTGTTGGCGGCGATCACGAGCGCGGCGTCGAAGCGGTGGCGAGCCAAGCGGCGCCCCAACTCGCGGGCGGTCTGTTCGGGCCGGTCGAGCAGCACGTCGCTCACGGCCGGGTTGCCTTGCAGCAGCGAGGCCGTGTTCTCGCTGGCCAGCACCGTGATTCGCGCCTCAGGAAGCGCACGGCGGGCCGCCTCGAGCGCCGGCAGCGTCATCACCATGTCGCCCAGGCGATCGTTGCGCATGACCAACAGCCGCCGGATTTCCGGCACGGCTGCGGCAGGTTCGAGGCTGGCAAGTTGAGGCGTCAAACGATCCGCTCGCTGGTCAACGTCGTTTCATGCACAGGATGGAGGATTGAACCACCAAGACACAAAGGCACAAAGAAATTCATTTCTCGCCAAGGCGCAAAGCTCGCAAAGAGCGGCGACGCAGTCAATTGCCTCTTGGCGGTCTTTGCGTCTTTGCGAGAAACCAACTCCGCATCCTCCGCGTCTTCGCGCCTCCGCGGTGAAATGCTTTCGCTACAAGGTAATGCGTCCGCCTTGGGCGCGGATGCTGCGCCCGGCGGCTTCGAGCACGCGGACCACGCGGACGCCGGCCCGGCCGTCGGACCGCGGCGTTTGTCCGCTGCGCAAGCACTCGAGGAAGTGCTGGGCCATCGCGCTCAAGGGTTCGGTCTGCGGCAGGTGGGGCGACCAGATGTCCCCCAGGCGGTAGCTCACAAGCGCCCCGCGGCGGCTCTCGGCGTCTTGCACCTCGAAGCCGCGGTCGTAGACCTTGATCGGCTCGGCCGGATCGAGCTGGTTGTAGACTAGGCTCTTGCGGCTGCCGCCCACGATCAGGTGCCGGATCTTCGTGGGGCTCATCCAGTTCACGTGGAACGTGGCGATCAGGCCGCTGCCGAAATCCAAGTTCAGATAGGCCACGTCTTCCTGCTCGCTGGCGGTGTGCGAAGCGCCGATCGCCGAGAGGCTGCGCGGCTCGCGCTCCAGCAAGTAGTCGACGATCGACAGATCGTGGGGCGCGAGATCCCAGAGCACGTTCACATCGTTCTGGAACAGTCCCAGGTTGATCCGCACGCTGTCGATGAAGTAGAGCTCGCCCAATTCGCCGCTGGCGACCAGCTCGCGAATCTTGTTGACGGCCGGGCTGTAGAGAAACGTGTGGTCGACCATCAGCGTCAGCCCGCGCTCGTCGGCCAATCGCACGAGCGCCTCGCCTTCGGCTGAGGAAAGCGCGAGTGGTTTCTCCACGAGCACGTGCTTGCCGGCTTCGAGGGCGGCCTTGGCCAGCGGAGTGTGCGTGCGGACGGGCGTTGCGATCGCCAGGGCGTCGATCGTGGGGTCGGCGAGCACGTCCTCGAAGTTGGCGGTCGGTTCCGCGCCAGGGCAAAGGGCGCGGGCTTTTTCGAGCCGCGCCGCGTCGGCGTCGCACACGCGGGCCACGCGGCAGCCAGGGGCCGCTGAGAAGTTGCGAATCAGGTTCGGCCCCCAATAGCCGCAGCCGACGACAGCCATCGCGACCGTTTCATTCGCCGAGCGCACGCGGCGCGCAGAGTGCGGCGGCAGCGCCAGCGCGGTCGCCGAATCGTAGTGAGCTTGGTCGATCATCGTCGGAGCAATCTCGTTTTTCAGGAGGCTCGCCGCAGCGGCAACCGCGCGCGGTCGACAGCCGGCAGGGGAATCGTGTGGGCGCCGCCGGTGGCTTCGAGGGCATCGCGCAGCGCCGCCGCCGCCGCATCGACCTCGGCCGTGGTGATGCCAGGAAACATCGGCAGCGACAGGCAACCTGCAGCTGTCGCTTCGGCCACCGGAAATGCCCCCGGCCGATAGCCGAGGTGATGATAGACCGGCTGGAATGGAATCAACCGAGGATAGTGAATCGCCGTGCCGACGCCGGCCGCCTCGAGATGGCGGCGCACTTCGTCGCGGACGGCGCCGGCGACCTGGACCACGAACAAATGCCACACGTGGCTCAGCGGATCGCCGGCGGACGGAAGGCCCAGACCTTCGCAGCCGGCCAGTTGCTCGAGATAGCGCAGCGCCGCCGTGCGGCGCTGTTCGTTCCAAGCATCGAGCCGCCGCAGCTTCACGTCGAGCACGGCGCCTTGGAGGCCCTCGAGACGGTAGTTGTAGCCCACCGCCACGTGTTCATGTCGGCTGCGCTGGGCATGATCGCGGAGGCAGCGGATCCGCTCGGCGAGATGGGCGTCGCTTGTCACGACCGCCCCTCCTTCGCCCCAAGCGCCGAGGTTCTTACCGGGATAGAAACTGAAGCACGCCAGATCGCCCCACGAGCCAACGCGGCGTCCCTGGCAGCGTGCGCCATGGGCTTGCGCGGCGTCTTCGATCAGCCACAAGCCGTGCCGCTCTGCAATGTCTGCGAGCGCCGGCAAATCAGCCGCTTGCCCATAAAGATGCACAGGGAGCAGAGCCTTGGTCCGCGGCGTGATCGCACGCTCGACCTGGGCGGGGTCCATGGCCAACGTGTGTGGATCGACATCGACGAACACGGGTCGAGCGCCGACATAGGAGATCGCCCAGGTGGTGCTGATCCATGAGAGCGGCGTGGTGATCACCTCGTCGTCGGGGCCGACGCCGGCGGCCAACAATGCCAGATGCAAGGCCGAGGTGCCATTGTTGACTCCCAGGCAGTGCTCGACGCCCAGGTAGCGGGCGAAGCTCTTCTCGAATCGCTCGACTGCGGGGCCGAGGATGAACTGGCTGCCCGCGGCCACGGCTTCGACGGCCGCGCTCAACTCGGCGCGAACCTCAGCATGCTGGCGCGAAAGATCGACGAATGGCACCTTCATCAGGCGGCGGTCCCTTCATGAAAGCGGAGCAGGCGGGCAGGCACGCCGGCCACGATCGCGCCCGGCGCGACGTCTTTGGTGACCACCGCGCCCGCGCCGATCGTGGCACCGGCGCCAATCTTCAGGGCGCAGAGGATGACGGCGCCCGAGCCAATCGAGGCGCCGCGGCCCACGTGCGTCGGCACCACCTGCCAGTCGGCCTCGGTCTGCAGTTGGCCGTGGCCCGCGGTCGCCCGCGGATAGCGGTCATTGATGAAGCAGACATGGTGTCCCACGAAGCACTCGTCTTCGATGGTCACCCCTTCGCAGACGAAGGTGTGCGAGCTGATCTTGCAGCGGGCGCCGATGCGGGCATTCTTCTGAATTTCGACGAAGGCTCCGATCTTCGTCTCCGCGCCGATCACGCAGCCATAGAGGTTGACGAAGTCGTAGATCTTCACGCCGGGGCCGAGCTGCACGTCGGCGGCGATGCGCGACAACGCGGGCGGAGCGTTGTGGATGCGGAGGGCGGCGTTGGGCATGGGGGGTGTCCTCGGCTGCTGGGTTGTTTCTGCTAGGCTGCCTGACGGGGCGCGGCGGCGCGCTCGGCTTCCAGATCAGGCTGGGCGCTGGCGTGTTCAAGCGCCCAGAGCTTGGCGTATTTCACGAGCACGGCGTAACTGTTGAGCAGGCTGATCACCAGCCCCTGCTTGCCTTCCCAGATTCCGCCGCGACCCAGATAGTCGCGCACGAAGGAGAGGGCGGGGCGGAGGCTCAGGTCGACGAATCGCGCGCGGCGTCCGCGGCCCCGCAAGTCCTGCGCGGCCCAGGCGGAATAGCGGTCGAGCTTTTCGAGGTACTGCTCGAGGGTCCAGTAGGTGTAGTGCAGGTACTTGCCACGGAGCTTGCCGACGTTGCCTCCTTCGACGACCGGCTGCTCGTGAACCCGCCCCGGCGCGAAGCGGCACAGGTCGCGGCGGAACACGCCCATGATGCGGTCGCGGTTCCAGCCACAGCCGCGCACCTCGTGTCCGAGGAAGAAGTTGCGGCGATAGACCCAGTAACCGTCGTGCTGGGGCGAGCCAGACTGCAGCGCGCGGATTTCGTCAGCCAGTTCCGGCGTCAGCCGCTCGTCGGCGTCGATCGCCAGCACCCACTCGTGCCGGCACTGCGGGATGGCCCAGTTGCGGAAGTCGGCGGCGGTGCGCCATTCGCGCTCGATGAGCCGGCAACCGAGCGCGCGGACGATGTCTTGCGTGCCGTCGGTGGAGCCGCTGTCGGCCACCAGCACCTCGTCGGCCACCGCGCGCACCGATTCGACGCAGGCACGAATATTGCGCCGCTCGTTCTTGCACGGGATCAGGGCCGTGAGTTGATGGGGCATTGAGAAGCGTCTCTTAAGCCGCTTGGCGTTGGTTGGTCGCAGCCAGCCGTTCGATAAGCGATGTCGTCGACCAGCCCTGCACCTCGTGGGCCAGGTGGACGCGGCCGCCGTAGGACTCGACGAAGTCCTGTCCCGCGATCCGCTTGTGGGCATACGAGATGCCCTTCACGAGCACGTCGGGGCGGACCTGGTGGATTAGCTCGACCGGCGTTTCATCGTCGAAGAGAACCACGTAGTCGACCGAGGCCAGGGCGGCCAGCATGGCGGCCCGTTCGGCTTGGCCGATTACGGGGCGCTGCGGGCCCTTCAAGCGGCGGACGCTCGCGTCGCTGTTGAGCCCGACCACGAGCCGGTCTCCTTGGTCGGCGGCTTCGGCCAGCCCAGCCACGTGCCCTGCGTGGAGCAAGTCGAAGCACCCGTTGGTGAACACAATGCGTTGGCCGCGGCCACGGGCAGCGGCCATCAGCGGGCCGATCTCGTCGGCGGCCACAAGTTTGCCGACTCCCGTGCGGGCGGCGACGATCAGGTCGCGGCGAATCTCTTCGCGCGTCAGGGCGACCACGCCGACTTGTTCGACTTCCAGGCCGCCGGCGACGTTGCCCAACCGCACGGCGTCGTCGATCTCGGCGCCGCCGGCCAGGCAGATGCCCAGCATGGCCAGCACCATGTCGCCGGCGCCCGTGATGTCGTAGACCGCGCGCTTGCGGGTGGCGAAGTGGCGTGCGCGGCCGTCGGACCAGGCGACTGCCATGCCGTCGCTGTCGAGCGTCACCACGGTGGCCTCGAGGGCCAGGCGGCGGCAGAGCTCGTGAGCGGCGCCGATGGCGTCATCGGGGGTGCGCACCTTATGGCCGCTGCCCAACTCGGCTTCGATGCGGTTGGGCGTGAGCAGCGTCGCCCCGCGGTACGGGCCGTAGTCGCGGGCGCGGATTGGGTCGACGAGCACCGGCAGACCGGCGGCGCGGGCGCCATCGATTACCGCGCGGAGCAACCGCGGCGAGCAAACGCCTTTGCCATAGTCCGAAACGAGCACCGCGTTTACGCGCGGAAGCTCTGCCTGAATCCGCCGGATGAGTTCGTCTTCGAGCGAACTGCACAGCGCTTCGCGCGATTCAGTGTCGACGCGGAGGATTTGTTGCGAGTGCCGGGCCGCCGCCTTGCCGAGGAACCGCTCTTTGAGCGTGGTGGGGCGCGTGGGATCGACGAGCACGGCCGCAGTATCGACGTCGATCGCTTCCAGCAGGTTGCGGAGCGAATCGCCCGCGGAGTCGCGCCCGATGACCCCGGCGCATACCACCTCGGCCTCGAGGGCATGCAGCATGTGAGCCACGTTGGCGGCCCCGCCCAAGCGGTCCTCGCGTTCGCCCGCGTTCAGCACCACCACCGGGGCTTCGGGGCTGAGCCGTTCGGCGTTTCCCCAGGTGTAACGATCGAGCAAGAGATCGCCCACCACCAGAATCCTGGTGCGGGGCAATCGATCGAACACCTCCAGCAGCGCGGCGGAGCTCATGGAGCGGGTCATCCGTGACGTGCATTCGACAGCCTGCCGATCCCTCCTGGACGGCTGGCCTTATGAAGTCGGGCCGGAGTTATAGCCCAAGCCCAGCTTGGCCAAAAGCCAAGTTAGGCAAAATGGGCAGCGCGATGGCTCTTTCCCGTTAAGCCAGCACGCCGGGCAGCCTCCCGGTGCTGTCGGCGAAGCGTTCGGCCGGCACGCCCAGCGCGTCGAGCATCGATAGGTACAGATTCGCCAGCGGCGTGTCCTTCCCGTAGCGGCGGTGCTCGCCCGTGGCGATCCGGCCGCCTCCCTTGCCCCCCAGCAGGATCGGCAGGTTGTGTGGATCGTGGGCATTGCCATCGCGCAGGTCCGAGCCGAAAAGCACCAGAGAATTGTCGAGCAGGGTCCGCTCCCCTTCCTTGATTTCTTGCAGCCGCCGCAGGAAGTAGGCGTACTGGGCCACGTGCCAGCGGCCGATGAGCTGGTACTGCCGCAGCTTGTCCTCTTCCTTCTGGTGGTGCGACAGCGAGTGGTGGCCGCCGGTCACGCCGTCGAGGAACGAGAAGTTGATGTTGCTCACCGAGTTGCCGAACATGAACGTGCAAACGCGCGTCGTGTCGGTTTGGAAGGCGAGCGCCATCATGTCGAGCATCAGCCGCACGTGCTCGAGATGCTTCTCCGGCACGCCGGCCGGCGGCTTGCGGGCAGGATCGATGGACCCGCGCGGCTGCCACGCCGCCCGCTCGGGCTGGGCTGCCCGCTCGAGCCGCTCTTCGAGCGAGCGGACTGACTCGAGGTATTCGTCCATCTTCTGCCGATCGTGTACGCCCAGCCGGGTGCGCAGCCGCCGGGCGTCGCCGAGAACCCGGTCCAGCAGTTGCCGGTCGTGCTGGCCGGCGGGAGAGCCGCGATGCGCGCGGAACAGCCGCTCGTAGACTAACTGCGGGTTGATCTCCTTCGCCAGCGGGCTGGTGGGGCCGCGCCAAGCGATATGGGCCCCGTAGACCCGCGTGTAGCCCACGGTGCCGTCGACGCCGGCGGCGACCGGCTCGGTGCCGAGCTCGAGTGAAGGAAGCGGCGTCTCCCGGCCGAGGTGCTGCGCGACCACCTGATCGAGCGACACGCCGTTGCAGTTGAGGTCGACGCCAACCGTCTTGGTGATGGTCGTCCCGGTCAGCAACCCCGCCGTCTTCACGTAGTGGCCGTCGCCCGTGTTGGCTGCGGCGTTCCATAAGTTCGTGAGCACGAGCACCTGCTCGCGCATGCTCTCGAGCGGTTCGAGGGTGGGGGAGAGTCCGAATTCCCGCCCGACGCCGTTCGGCGTCCACTGATCGGGATGCACGCCATTGGGCATGAACAGCACGGCCAAGCGCACCGGATCGCCGGCGGCGGCCGCCGTGGCCGCGCGGACGGGCTGCATCGCCTCGAGCCAAGGGAGTGCCAGCGCGGCGCCAGCGCCGCGGAGGAGCGTGCGGCGGGAAATCGGATACTCGGCCTTCATGGGCTCTCCTGCGGCTGAGCCACGGTAGGCGCCGCGGAGGCGGCTTCGGCCGGGGCAGATTCATCCGGGGCAGGTTCGGCAGGATCGGGGCGGCGCTGGCGGAAGGGAACGCTCTCGACGATGCCGAGAATCAATTCTTGCGAACGATGCTCATTCCCCGCAAGCCGCTCGGCCAGGCGGTCGATCGTGCAGTAGTCGGCATCCACCAGCCCCCGTCCCAGGGCATAGCCCAGCAGCTTGGCCGAAAGATGGCGAACGAACTCGTCCTTGCGGGCGAGCATCGCCTGCTTGAGCGACTCGGCGCCGTCGACCGTGGCCCCGCCGGGCAGTTCTCCCTTGGCGTCGATCGGCTGGCCCTGCTCGTCGTCGCGCCAGCGCCCCACGGCGTCGAAATGCTCGAGGGCAAAGCCCAAGGGATCGAGCCGGTCGTGGCAGGCGGCGCACTTGGCGTCGCGGCGGTGGGCTAGCAGCCGCTCGCGGAGCGTCTTGCCGGCGGTGCTCGTTTCGTCCTCGGGCAGTTGGCCGGCGTCGGGGGGAGGGGGCGGCAGCTTCGAACCGAGCAGCGTTTCGAGCACCCACTTGCCGCGGAGCACGGGGCTCGTGCGATGTGGGAACGAGGTCACCGCGAGCACGCCCCCCATCGTCAGCACACCGCCGCGCAGGTGCCCCTGCGGTAGATCGACGCGGATTGGCCGCTGCTCGAGCTTCTGCTTCACCTCGCCGTCGTCGAAGCCATAGTGGTTCGCCAGCCGCTTGTTCACGTAGGTGAAGTCGGTGTCCAGCAGATCGAGCAGGCTGCGGTTCTTGGCCACGATCTCCTGGAACACCAGGATCGGCTCTTCGCGCATCGCCGACTCGAGCTCTTCGTCGTACCGCTTGAAGAGCCCCTTGTCGGGCTTCACGCGGCCGCCGAGCTCCGCCGTGCCGAGCCACTGGCCGACGAAGCCTTCGGCCAGGCCGCGGGCCTTGTCGTCGGCAAGCATCCGCAAGGTCTGCTGCCGCAGCACGTCGGGCTCGTGGAGCTTGCCTTCGGCCGCCAGGCGGAACAGTTCGTCGTCGGGCATGCTGCTCCAGAGGAAGTACGAGAGCCGCGTGGCCAGGTCGTAGTCGCCCACCGGCTGGGGCGCGCTGCCGGTCACCGGCTGCTCCAAGCGAAACAGGAACTGCGGCGCGATCAGCACTGCCTGCATTGCGAAGTAGAGCGACTGCTCGTACGTCTCCTCGCGGGCCTGGGCCGACGCGAAAAGCGCGAGCAAGGCCGCCAACTCCTCTTCCGTAACCGGGCGGCGAAAGGCACGCGTGGCGAAGCGCTCGAGCACCTGCCGGGCCGCGGCCTCCGGCGTAGTTTGCTCGTTGGGCTGCGCGATCAGCAACAGCGCGCGGGCCTTCGAATCCTTGTCGACGTATTCGAGCGCTTCGCGGGCAGCCTCGAGGTACTTCTCGGCGTGGACCGGCGAGAGGAACAGCGTTTCGGCCGCGTTGTCGAAGCCTTCTCCGCCGGCGCCGTCGGCCGGCAGGCTGTGGCCGGCGTTGAAGTGGATGCCTAGCAGATCGCGGATCGTGGTGCGGTATTCGGTGCGGTTGAGTCGCCGCAGCGGGGCTGGGCCTGGGTCGTCGCCCGCGGCGCAGGCGGCCGCCCGCAGCGTGTGCTGGATCCAGCCGGCAAGCTGCTCGCGGTCGGCTAGCGGCAGCGGCTCGCTCCCCTCGGGGGGCATTTCGCCGTTTTGCACGCGCGTCAGAATCTTCCGCCACTCCTCCGTGTTGGCCGCCACGTCTTCCGCGGACGCAAAGCCCGAGAGATCGAGCCCCGCCTCGGGGGATGCAGCGTTGTGGCATTCGAGGCAGTAGCCGCCGACCCAGCCGGTCACCTGCTCGAGCGACGCCAAATCGGCCGCGCGGACCGGCACGGCGACCAGCGCAGCGGCGACGACGGCGAGCGGCAAGCGAAGCATGGCCGTGGGCAAGCGTGAGCGGGGCGGGATGAAGTTCCGGCGGGGGAGGCGGGCGACCGCATTATAGCAGGCCGCTCAGGACCCGGGAGCGCCGCCCGCTCCCTCCAAAACCCGGCGAAGCCGCGACGCTTTGAGCCTCCGAGCAGAAAAACTCCGGCGGCTGTAACACTTGGTCGGAAGTCACGCTGGTGATCCTTGTTGGGGGCTCACAAGTCACAAGTGCTCAAGAACGAGCGACAAGGGAGAACGATCATGCAGCGAGCGATTCACACGTCGATTCGAATCACGGCCCTGAGCCTGGGCCTGCTCCTGGCGGCGGCGGCCTCTGCCCAGGCCAACGGCCACCACAACGGCGGCAACTTCTTCGGGGGCGGAAACCAGATGTTCAAGGGGGGCAACTCGGGTTCGATGATGCACAACTCGGGTCCCTGGAAGCAAAACTTCGGATCGTGGAAGCAGAACTACTGCTCGTGGAAGCCCTGGGGCTCGAGCTACTGCAACTACAACACCTGGCGGCCGTACTGTTACCCCAGCTACTCGAGCTACCAGTACTGCCAGCCGAGCTATCAGTACTGCCAGTACCCTTCTTACTCGTACTGCCAGTATCCGAGCTACCAGTATTGCCAGTACCCCAGCTACCCGAGCTATCAGTACTGCCAATACCCCACGTACCAGACCTGCCAATACCCGAGCTACCAAACGTGCCAGTACCCCACGCCCCAGTACCCGGTGTGCCAGTACCCGCAGCCCCAATATCAACCGTGCCAATATCCGCAGCCCCAGTACCAAACCTGCGAGTACCCTGTGCCGCAGTGCCAGCCGCAGTATCCGACCTGCCAGTACCCCGCGCCGCAGACTTGCCAGTACCCCGCGCCGCAGTACCCCACGAACCCCTGCCCGCCGTCGTACCCCAGCACGCCGTCGTGCCTCACCACGCCGTCGACCGGCTGCTGGCCGACCGGATCGTGGAAGTAAATGAGCGGCGGATTGAGGCCTGAGGAAGGCGACAACACCATCCGCGACGCAAACAACGACAAGCGGCCGGGCTCACTCGCGGAGCCCGGCCGTTTTTTTGCGCGCTGTTTGCACGACGGGCGCCGCGGTGTGCTTGGCGAATCGCCTGGCTCGCTCTCGCGCCTACGTCAGTCGACGAAGAGAAACTCGTTCAGCCCAAATACGACCTGGCAGAAATCCGCGAGCGCCGCCGCGCCCACGCGCTCCGCGGAAAGTCCCACGCTGCGGGCCAAACGCCGCTCGCGCAGGAACCGCACGGCCGCCTGCAATTCCGCTTCGCTGGGCTGCCGCGCCAAGGCGATCACGAAGGTCTGCCGCACTTGGGCCGCCGGGTCGGCGCCTGCTTCGCGCTCGATGCGCGCGGCGAACTCCCCGGCGCGCTGGCGGACGAACGAGTCATTTAGAATCGCCAGCGCCTGGGGCGCCACGATCGTGGCGTCACGCCGGGCGCAGCTTTGCAAAGCGTCCGGGCGGTCGAACGCCTGCAGGAGCGGATAGGGGACCACGCGCTTGTGGAACATGTACACGCTCCGCCGCCGCGTTTGCTCCTCCGGCGACGGCTCGTAGGGCTTCTTCAGGTTTCGCGCCACCATCGCTTCCTCGGCGATCGGCGGTTTGAAGGCGGGGCCGTAGGGCTCGAGGTTCAGCGTGCCGGCCGCCACGAGAATCGCGTCGCGCAGCGCCTCGGCCTCGAGCCGCTGCGGGCGCCGGCGGGCGAGCAGGCGGTTGTCGGGATCGGCCTTGGCCGTGGCGGTGTCAAACTGCGACGACCGCCGATACGCGGCGCTCGTCATGATTTGCCGGTGCAGCCGCTTGAGCCGCCAGCCGTGGGTGACGAAGTCGTGCGCCAGCCACTCGAGCAACTCCGGATGCGTGGGGCGTTCCCCCTGCGTGCCAAAGTCGCTGGGAGTGCGCACCAGGCCCTCGCCAAAATGATGCTGCCAGACGCGATTGACGATCACGCGGGCGAGCAGGGCGCCGGCCCCCTGATCGACGTCGGCGATCCAACGGGCCACCGCCGCCCGCTGGTAGGTGCTGTCCTCCCGTTGGCGTTCCGCCTGCGCTTCCTCGAAGTAGCTTTCGGCCGGCTTGGCCGCGACGATCGAAAGGAACCCGAGCGACACCGGCTCGCTCTTGTCGGCGAAGTCGCCGCGGTGAGGCAGCCAGGCCGGTTGGGGAACTGCCGTCGTATCGTGGAAAGACCAGGCTTGGTCGGGGGATTGTGGCTCCGTCTGCGAGGCCGCCTTGACCGCGCCTTGCAGTTCATCCCACTTGGCGCGCTGGGCCTCGGACATGGCCTTGCGCAGGTCCTCGTCGTGAATGGCGAGCGCCGCGCGATGGGCTTCGAGCAGCTTCTTGGCGGCCTCTGTGTCTGGTTGATCGTGCAGGAGCGCCTTTTGTTCGCCCGAGAGAGGCAGCGCGTCGATCTTGGCCAGGCGCAGCTTGGCGTCGAGCGGTCCGCGCTCGGCGGCCAGCCAATCCGCGAGCGCCGTTTGCCGCCCTTTGACCTCCTGCTCCCAGGCCTCATGTGCCGCGCGAAAGCGGGCGATCTCGTCCCGCGGGCCGAGCAGCGTTTCGCCGCGGTCGCCTGACTGGAAGGCGGCCAGCAGTCGGTAGTAGTCGCGCGTGGGAATCGGATCGTACTTGTGGTCGTGGCAGCGGGCGCAGCCGACGGTGAGGCCGAGCATGCCGGAGCCGAGCGTGGCCAGCAGATCGTCGAGCTCGTTGAAGCGGTTGCGAATCTTCTCCTCTTCCATCGGCACGTCGAGCACCGTGTGCGGACCGGCGACGAGGAAGCCGGTGGCGGCGACCGCCGCCGGATCGTCGGGCGCAAGCTCGTCGCCGGCGATCTGCCAGCGCACGAACGTGTCGAACGGCAGGTCGTCGTCCAGCGCGCGGATCACGAAGTCGCGATAGGGATAAGCGAACGGCCGATCTTGATCCTGCTCTTGGCCGTTGCTGTCGGCGTAGCGGGCAACGTCGAGCCAGTGTCGCGCCCAGCGCTCGCCATAGTGCCGGCTCGCGAGCAACCGGTCGATCAACTCGTCGGCGGCCGCGCCGGGGTCGCGCGCGGCGGCCGCTTCATAGGCCGCCAGCTCGGCGGGAGTGGGGGGCAAGCCGGTCAGGTCGAAGAAGATGCGGCGGACGAGCTTGGCAGGCGACGCCGGCGGCGCTGGCTCGAGTCCCTTGGCGGCGAGGGCCGCGTCGAGAAAGCTATCGATCGGCGAAACGTTTGAGTTAGCCTCGCCGCGAGGCAGGGGAATGCTCGGCGCGCTCAGCGGACGATAAGCCCAGTGCGCTCGATCGGCCTCCGTGACGACGAGCTCGCGCCGCGTCTCGGGGGCCTTGGCCGGCGCGGGCCACACCGCGCCGGCGTCAATCCACCGCCGCAGCAGCGCGATTTGCTCCGGCGCAAGCGGATCGCCTTCGGGAGGCATCCGTTCCGCGTCATCGGTCGACGCGACGCGGCGAACGAGCGCGCTCTCCGCCGACTTGCCAGGCACGACGGCTGGTTCGCCGGAGTCGGCGGCGTTCGCACCTTCCGGACCGGCGTCGAACCGCAGCCCCCCCTGCTGCTTGTCGGGCCCGTGGCAGCGGAGGCACCCGTTCAGGATCGGCGCGATCTGCTGGCCAAAGTCGATCGCCGGCTCGTCGGCCCAGGCCGACGGCGCGGCGAGCAGCAGCAAAGCAGACAGCAGCAAGCGACGCGGCATGGCGTACCCAGGATCAGGGGCGAAGCGGGGGGCCAGTTTCTAGGATAGCCCGACCCTGGGGCCGCCCCAAGCGGCCCGGAAGCCGCCGGCCGGGCTCTCTGGCCCTAACTCAAGGAGTTGCGACCGCTTCCGCGCGTTCCAAGGGCAACCGATAGCAGGCCGCTGCGCGGTCGTTGCGAAGGAGCAAGTAGTCGCCCGCCAGCGCCGGGTGGTTCCAGGTGCGGTCGCTGAGCGCGGGAAAACGCTGCAACTCGCGCCAGGCGTCGGGGGAGGCGGCGACCACGGCGATCTCGCCCCCTTCGGCCTGCACGATCAGCCGCCCGTCGGCCAGCAGCAGTTGGCCGTGGCCGTAGCGGCCGGCCTTCCAGCAGCGGCGTCCGCTGGCCAATTCCATGCAGGTAAGGATCTTGTCGTCGAGGGCATAGACGTGCCTCTCGCAGACCACGACGCTGGCGAACTTCGTTTGCGGCCAGCGCGCCTCCCACAGCGGCCGCACTTGCCACGCGTCGCCGTCGCGCACGAGTTCGAGCAGTGCCGATCCACGCCCGTAGCCCGAGGCGAGGAACACGCGATCGCGGCCGCCCGGCTCTCCGGCCGGAAGGGGAACTGGCTGGCAAACGTTGTTGCGCTCCGCTGGGTTGCTCACCCAGGGAAAGCTCCAAAACTCGCGTCCCGAGATCAGGTCGTGCCCTGACAGTCCTTCGCCATGGAACAGCAGCACCTGAGGGCCGGACGAGAACTGCGCCAGTTGCGGAGAGCTATAAGAAGCGTCGGCGTCGCCTGCCGACCATAGGCGGCGCCCCGTCTGCCGGTCGTAGGCCACGAGCGACGCGCCGCGGCCCCCCGGCGCGACCAGCACCTTGTCGTCGACCACAAGCGGCGAACCGCACATGCCGAACAGCCGGTTCTCATGCCCTGCGTCGGCCAAGATGTCGCTCGTCCACAGCAGCTTGCCTGAGGAGGCCTCCAGGCAGTTCAGCCGGCCCGTCGCGCCCAGCGCATAGACCTTGCCATCCGGGGCGATCGCCGGCGTCGCCCGCGGGCCGGGGCCGCTGGTCACCTCTTCGAAGCGAGCGGCGCTGGAATGGGTCCACAGTTCCTCGCCGGTCTCGAGCCGATAGCAGACGACGCACTCGAAGTCGCCGCGCTGCTCTTGAGTAATCGCCGCCTCGCCTTGGACGGCGAACGACGACCACGCGGGTGCAACCGGCCGACGCCAGACGAGCGGCGGCGGCCAAGCCTCGTGAGCGGACCACTGCACGCGGGACCGTACGCCTGAGCGATCGGCGCCGCGGAAGGCCGGGTAGTCGCGCCAGGTAGGCGTGACCGAAATCGAGGCTCGCTCGAGCCGCGCCTTCGAACCCGCGTCCGCCGCGTGCGTCTTCCAGGCAGCCTCCGCGGCGGGACTCCACCGCCAGCGCCAGATGGCTCGGCCGTCGCCGCGGAACCCATCGAGCCGCGTAACCGCCCACAAGGCCCCGAACAGGAGCAGGAACCCGGCGACCGCACGGCGTTGCCCCCGCCCGGAAAAGCCCGAGCCGATCCGCACCCACAAGTAGAGCGCGAGCGCGGTGGCGAAGAGCACGGCGCTTTGATCGGCCGTCGGCCTGCCGGTGACGCCGAGGTCGGTGTATTGCACCAAAGCCCATAGCGCCGCGCCCGCGGCCAGGATCAACAGGGGCGGCGCCCAGGTCTTGCCTATCGTCGGAACGGTATTCTTTAAGGCCATCGGCGCACTGTGCCAAGGAGCCCATCTCGCCGAGTTCGGGCCTGCAAGTGAACCGGACCAATAGGACTCGGCGAGCGGTCCGCGTCATTCTACTTCGACGACCGGACCTGGCCCCCAAGAAATGCCGATTGAAGGTCGCGTCGCCTTCAGCGTGCGGATCGACTTGCGTGTGGCCTTACTGCGTTCGACTCGTAGGTCGACCAGAGCCTTCATTCCCGTGAGCGCAATTACGCCACGATCTGTCACAGCAGTGTTCTGAACACACAACGTTTCGAGCGTCGGATTGTTGGCTATTGCCAGCAACGTCGCATCTGTAATGCGTGTTCGTGACAACGACAGATATTCGAGGTGGCCTAACAGTCCGTTGAATTAACCCACCTTTTCGCTGGTGGTTCAGCGGAGGGCGAGGGGGCGTGGACCTGAGAGTCAATTAGCGATACGACTGGCGCGATAGGTGGGTCGCCGATCGCCTGACCCATTGCCGGCCTTACCAAGAAAGCGAGTGCGAGCAGGGACACAGGGCAAGCTGGCTTTGCGCACAAGTGCAGTCCCAATTGCGACTCTCACTATGCGAACAGCGCCTCGACCGGTTTGCCCAGCCCGTCGCGCGTCACGTAGAACGGCCGCTGCTCCACCTCGTAGGCCAACTGGGGCGAGATGCCCAGGGCCCGGTAGATCGTGGCGTGCAGGTCCTCGATGTTCACCGGGTCTTTGAGCGTCTTGCAGGGGCGCTCGTCGGCGGTGACGCCGTGGACGTAGCCCCGCTTCAGCCCGCCGCCGAACATCAGCACGCAGCCGGCGTCGGTGAAGTGGCGGTGCATGCCGTATTCCTTGAGCTCGTTGAGCACGGCGGGCACCTCGACCTGGTCCTTCACGCGGTTCTCGGGCTTTCCTTCGAGCATCGCGTCGCGGCTGAACTCGCTGGCCAGTACGATTAGCGTGCGGTCGAGCAGGCCGCGCTCTTCCAGATCGCGCACGAGCTGCGCGATCGGGCGATCGATGGCCGGCTTAAGCTCCGCCAGCCGCGTGTGCCCGTTGTCGTGCGTATCCCAGTTGAGGAACGGCACGTACTCGGTCGTCACTTCGATGAACCGCGCCCCGGCCTCCACCAGCCGGCGGGCGAGCAAGCAGCCGAGGCCGAAGCGCCCCGTGTTGTACTGGTCGTAGGTTTCCTTCGGCTCCAGACTCAGGTCGAACGCCTGGGCCGCGGGCGACACAAGCAGGCGATGGGCGTTTTCGAGCGAACGCAGCAGCGACTCGCGTTGGTGGTCGCTGCCGTGCTGGCCGATCGGGCTGGCGGCGGCCAGCTTCTTGTAGTGCTCATAGCGGTTGGCGAACCGCCCCGGGCTCATGCCGCGCGGCGGGCGGACCGTGGCGGCCGCTTGATCGGGGTACGGAATCAGGAACGGTCCATATTCGCTTCCCAAGAAGCCTGCCTGATGAAAGGCCTTGAGCTCCTCCCCCTCGCCGACGTCGAACCGCTGGCCGATGTCGATGAACGCCGGCACGGCCGGGTTGCGCGGCCCGAGGGTCCGCGAGATCACCGCGCCGATGTGCGGGGCGGCCACCGTTTGCGGCGGAGCGTAGCCCGTGTGCCAGTGATATTGGTGCCGCGAGTGGAGGATGAAGCCGAGGTCGCCGGCGCGGTAGGAGCGGATGAGCGTGCCGCGGTCCATCACCTGAGCCAAGTTCTCGAGCCCCTGGGAGAACTTGATGTCGTCGACCACGGTGTCGATCGACGGGAAGGTGCTGAGGACCGTGTTGGGGTCCATCCCCTTCTCGAAGGGCGTGTACCGCTTGGGGTCGAACGTCTCGGTGTGCGCCATGCCGCCCCCCATCCAGAGGACGATGACGGCGTCGGCCGTCGCCGGCGGAACCGCGGCGGCCTCGCTCGCCAACAGCGGACGGGCATGCCCCGCGGCCAGGGCCGACAACGTGGCGGCGCTCGCAGTGCGGAGAAAATCGCGACGATCGAGACGGACAGACATCGGGCGGGGCTCCCAAAGGTTCCAGGCGGGCCAGAACCATTATAGGGTCGGGGGTAGGCGGGGTGGAACCCGGCGGGGAGCGCCCGGGAGCGCCTAGCATTCCGATTAGCCCCCGGGGAGTCGCCGGGGGGAGAGAGATCGCGATCACGCCGAACCCCCGATAATCGACGGCACTCGGCCGATCGCCGTACCCCCCGTGACTCACGGGGGGCTAATGGCTCGCATACCGCGCATTCGCCGCCGCCACGCTCGCTCCATGCTCGAACTTGTGTCCCTGCTCAGCCAAGAGCTGCTCGAGCGCCGCCAAGAACACCAGCACGTTTGCCGGGCGGGAGCCGTGGCCCATGAGGCCGATCCGCCAGACCTTGCCTTTGAAGTCGCCCAGCCCGGCGCCGATCTCGATGCCGAACCGCTCGAGCAAGGCCTTGCGCACGGCCGCGTCGTCAACGCCGCTTGGCACGCGCACGGCGTTCAGCATCGGCAGTTGATGCCCCTCGGCCGCCGCATAGCCAATGCCAATCGCCGCCAGGCCTGCCTTGAGCGCCTCGTGATTGCGGCGGTGGCGGGCATGGCTCGCCTCGAGCCCTTCCTCATGCACGATCCGCAGGGCCTCGTAGAGGCCGTAGGTCATGTTGATGGGGGCCGTGTGGTGATACACCCGCTGCTCGCCCCAGTATTGGGCCAGCATCGTCACGTCTAAGTACCAGCTCTGCACCTTGGTCTTGCGGGCCAGGATGACGTCCATCGCACGGTCGTTGAACGACACGGGCGCGAGACCCGGAGGGCAGCTCAGGCACTTCTGGGTGCCGGAGTAGATGGCGTCGATCCCCCAGGCGTCGACCTCAACCGGCAGGCCGCCGAGCCCCGTGACGGCGTCGACCAGGATCATGGCCCCGGCGTCGTGCACGAGCTTGGCGATCTCCTCGATCGGCTGCCACGCGCCGGTCGACGTTTCGGCCAGCACGATGCCGACGACCTTGGGCTTGGCCTGCGCGAGCGCGTCTTTCAAATCCTCCGGCCGGAAGACTTCGCCCCAGGGGCGGTCGACCCGCGTGACCCTGGCGCCGGCGCGGGCAGCCACGTCGGCCATGCGGCCGCCGAACACGCCGTTCACGCACACGATCATCGAGTCGCCCGGCTCGATGAGATTCACGACCGTGGCTTCCATGCCGGCCGAGCCGGTGCCGCTGATCGCCAGCGTCATCCGGTTCTTCGTGCGGAAGACGCCCCGCAGGAGCTCCTGTGAGTGGTTCATCAGCTCCAAGTAGTACGGATCGAGATGCCCCACCGTCGGCGCGGCCATCGCCTGCAGCACGCGCGGGTGGATGGGGCTGGGGCCAGGGCCCAGGAGCAAACGGATGGGGGGATTGACGGGAGGAGCGGCGGACAAGTGAGCGGGCCTTTCGGGAACGAGTGCGGTGGGAGCGAAGCAAGCTACAGCGGCGGCGTTTCGCGCACCAGCCGGCTGACTTCTTTGAATTGGGGGGTGCCGGCCTCGCGGCACCATTCGAACAGGGCGGCCTCGGTGGTGGTGAGCACGGCGCCGGAGAGTTCCAACCGCCGCAGCGCCGTGTCGTGGTCGGTGGCGTGGCGGGCGCCCATGGCGTCGACCGCCAGATAGACGCGGTAGCCGGCGGCGATCAGGTCGAGCGCCGTCTGCTGCACGCAGACGTGCGATTCGATGCCGGCAAGGAGCACGCGGTGGGCGCCGGTGGCGGCCAGGGCTTCCATCGCCGAGGCGCAGGCCGCGCAGCTAAAGGCCACTTTGCTGGGGGCAGGCGTCGGCAGCCGCTGGGCCAGTTCGGCCACCGTGCCCCCCAGCCCCTGGGGATATTGCTCGGTCACGAGCGCCGGCACACCCAGGGCCTTCGCGCCGTCGAGCAGGCGGCGGATGTTCCAGACGAGCCGCTTGTGCTCCGGCACGAGCGGGATGAGCTTTTCCTGCACGTCGACGACCAGCAGGGCCGTGTCGTCGGGGGACATGAGTTCGGGGCTGCGGCCAATAATCGGGTCGTTCATGCCGAATAGCATACCGTGTCGACACGGCTCTGCCCAAACGGGGCCGCGTTCCCAGAACTTCTTTCACGCCGGAGCTTTGAAGCCGATGTTGCTGGCCGCCGTTCAGGATGTGCAAAACGCCTATGCCGTGGGCTGGGGAACCCTGTCGCTGCTCAACGCCGGCATCGCCCAAGGCAAGAACCGCAGCGGCCTGAACTGGTTCCTGATCAGCCTGTTCCTGGGCCCGCTGGCGACTCTCTTCCTGGTGATTTCCGAGAAGCTGCCGGCGAAGGGGACGCTGGTGGGGTAGGGGGCGGCGCTGCACTAAACTCAAAGTCTTTGCCCTGTTTTGGGAGCGTCTCATGTTTGGACTAGGCCTTGTCGAGATCGTGGTCGTGCTCGCGGTGCTCGCCGTGCCGGTCCTGGCGCTCGTGGGGCTGATTGCGGTGGTCATCCAGTTCGGCCGCAGACCGCCCAAGGATTAGAAGGTCGGGGTCATCCGGCCCTGCAGGCGTGTGGCAGCAGTCGTCGCCCGGCTAGTGGCAAAGCGGCCGAGCGGCGGCGATAATGCCCTCGCGGGCCGCCGCGCTCCCACATCCCTCCTGCGCCGGCCCGCTTCCCTCGCTAGCGGAGTCCGGCACTCATGCGCAGTTTCGTTTGCGGCGTCCTCTCCTTGGTCGTCCGGGTTTCCGGGCGGGTGAACCGCCCGGCTCGCTGGGGAGCGCTCGCCGCCGCGGCGCTGGGGGTGCTTTTGGGCGCCTCGGCCCAGGCCGCCGACGACCCCATTCCTCATAACCAAGACGCTCCGCCGAACGAAGCCCGCTCTCCCGCGGAGGCCGCGGCCAAGATGACTGTGCCGCCCGGCTTTTCGGTCGAGGTGGTGGCCGCCGAGCCGGACATCGTGAATCCCGTGGCGATGACGTTCGACGAGCGGGGCCGCGTGTGGATTACCGAGAGCCTCGAGTATCCGCGGCGCGAGCCCGGCGTCGGCCGCGACCGCGTCAAGGTGCTCGAAGACACCGACGGCGACGGCCGCATGGACAAGTTCACCCTCTTCGCCGAGGGGCTCAACATCCCCTCCGGCATTGCCGTGGGGCACGGCGGCGTGTGGGTAGCCAACTCGCCCGATCTGCTCTTTTTGCAAGACACCGACGGCGACGGCCGCGCCGACAAGCAAGAGGTAGTCCTCACCGGCTTCGGCCGCGACGATACCCACGAGCTGCCGAACTCGCTCACCTGGGGCCCCGACGGCTGGCTCTATGGCTTGAACGGCGTGTTCAACCCCAGCCACATCGAGTACCGGGGCAAGACCTACGACTTCACTTGCGCCCTGTTCCGCATTCACCCCAAGACGCGCGACTTCGAGCTCTTTTGCGAAGGGACGAGCAACCCCTGGGGCGTGGCATTCGATCCCGAGGGGAGCGCGTTCATCAGCGCCTGCGTGATCGACCACCTTTGGCACCTGGCCGAAACGGCCTACTACCATCGCCAAGGCGGCCCCTACCCGCCGTTCACCTGGCCGGCCCAGTCGATCGTCAAGCACAAGCATCAGAAGGCGGCCTACTGCGGCATTCACTACTTCGACAGCGACGCCTATCCGGCCGAATACCGCGACCAGCTCTACATGGGCAACATCCACGGCAACTGCCTCAACGTCGACGTGCTCGAGCGCCGCGGCTCGACCTACTTCGCCCAACCCAAGCCCGACTTCCTGAGCGCGAACGACTCGTGGTTCATGCCCGTGGTGCAGAAGACCGGCCCCGATGGCTGCCTGTGGGTGCTGGACTGGTACGACCGCTACCACTGCTATCAAGACGCCAACCGCGATCCGGCCGGGATCGACCGCCTGAAGGGGCGGCTGTATCGCGTGCGCTATCAAGACTCGCCGCGCGCTGGCAAGTTTGACTTGGCTAAGGAGACCGACGACCAGCTCATCGCGCGGTTGGCAAGCCCGAACATCTTCTTTCGCGACCTAGCGCAGCGGGTGCTGACCGAGCGGCTGCTCTCAGGCGACGACCATGCGGCCGGGCGGACGAAGCTGCAAGCGCTGGTGCTCGACGACGCTCAACCGCGCAAGGCGAGGATGCACGGGCTGTGGGCCTTGGTAGGCGGCGGACCGCTGGAGACGAAGTTTCATGAGCGGCTTTGGGGACATCCCGATCTCAACCTATCGTGCGTGGGCAGTGCGAGCTGCCGGCAATCACCGCGATCTGGCTTTTACAAAGATGATTGCCGAGGCGATCGGGGACCCGTCGCCAGACGTGCGGCTCCAGGCCATCGTTGCGCTGGCCAAGGTGGGCGGCAACGCGGATGGCTTTTCGGTGAAGGCGTTGGTTTACGCGGCGGCCCGTTGCGGAGACGATCCACTGCTCCCGCACGTGGTCTGGCAGAACTTACATCCGCAGCTCGAGGAGCACGCGAACCTGTTCGTCGAGGCGATTGCGGATCACGATCTACGCGAGTCTCCGGGGCTGGCTGCCATTCTGCCCTTGGCGGTTGAACGGATTCTCAGCCGGAACACATCCGATGATTCCACGATTGCTGATCTGTTCGAGGAATTCGCGCGCGCAGTGGCGCCGGGCCGGGGAGCGAGCTTCCGATTGCTGCGCAATGTTTGAAGTCCTTGAGGGCGAAGGTTCAGTCCGGCGAGATCGCTGGTGACAGGTTGAACGCGCGCGCGAGCGCATTCGACCACGCCTCCTGGCGACCTTGGAGAACTCCTCGTGCCATTTGCTGTTTGCGGACTCCATGTTCGTGGCAGCCAGTTGGAAGGAGCCGAGGGCGATCGAAGCGGCCAGGACGTTCGTGACGCACAAGACGAAGGATTCGCCCGAGGCGTATCGACTGACTGCTTTGGAATCGCTCGTGATCGCCGATGATCAGGAGTTGCCGCAGCACGTAGAAACGCTCCTCGCGATTCTTGGGGCAAAAGACGTTGGGACGGCCGACTTCAAGAAGCGCGCGCTCGCTGCACTCGGCCGGAGTGGTTCGACCGCAATTGCTCCCGTCGTCCTCGCCCAATTCTCGAACCTCGAACCCGTCCTTCAACCCCAAGCCATCGAGCTCCTCACCCAACGCCCCGCTTGGGCGGCCGCGCTCGTCTCGGCCGTCGAAGCCAAGCAGATTCCCGCCACGGCGATCAACGACACCCAGGTGCGCCGTCTCGCAAGTCTGGGCGATGAAGACCTGCACCGCCGTGTCGCCGCAATCTGGGGCTCGATCCGCTCGGAGCGCAATCCGGCCCGCGAGCAGGTGATCGCCCACATGCGGCGGTTCCTGCGCACGACGCCAGGCGACGCCGTCGCCGGCCAGGCGGTGTTCGCCAAGCTGTGTGGCCAGTGCCACAAGATTCACGGGCAAGGCGAAGAGGTCGGCCCCGACATCACGCTCAACGGCCGCAACAGCTTCGAGCAGCTCCTGTCGAACGTGTTCGATCCGAGTCTGACGATCGGCTCGGCCTATCAAGCCCGCACCGTGGCCACGGCCGATGGCCGCGTGCTCACCGGATTGCTGGCCGAAGACAGCCCGCAACGCGTGGTGCTCAAGCTGCAAGGAGGCAAGACCGAGGTGATTGCCCGCGACGACGTGGAGACGACAAGCACGAGCAACCTGTCGCTGATGCCGGAAAACCTCGAAGAGCAGCTCAAACCCCAGGAGATCGCCGATCTGTTCGCCTTCATCACGCTCGACAAGCCGCCCCAAAATCCCGAGGCGCGGCGTCTGCCTGGCGCGGGTCAGCTCCAACCGCGGTCTACCGAGAATCCAGCCGAGTTCGACGCGCTGTTGGCGGAAGTCGCCCCCGGCTTCAGCGTGACGCGCGCCGGCGAAGGAGGCCTCGCCCTGTTGGCCGAACACGCGGGCCGCCCCGGCGTGCTCCGCACGCACCCGATCGACCGCGAAACGCCGACCGTGCTCGTACGCAAACTGCGCGTACCCCGCGGCAAGCGCACGCGGCTGGTGCTCGACGTGGCGCACGACGCCCAAGGCGATTGGCAACTCGTCGTCCGCGCGAACGGCCAGCCGCTGCAAGAGACCGATGTCTCGTCGCAGACCACCGAACAGGGTTGGAGCGAAGTGACGGTCGATCTCACGCCGCTCGCCGGGCAGGAAGTCGAGCTCCAGCTCGAAAACCGCGCCAACGGCTGGCACTACGAGTTCGGTTATTGGGGCAGTGTGGATGTGGTTTCGGAATAGACCGTGTAGGTTATGCTTAGCATAACAACACCACGGCGAACGAAGCGTTCGCCAGAGAGCGCTCGAGCAACCGATGCCGTGCGGCGCGAAGGCGTTATGCTGAAGCATAACCTACGAGGGGCTGGCCTCAGATCGGAGAGTACTCCCGTGTCGAACTCCTCTCGTCGCACGTTCCTCCTCGAGTCCGCGAGCCTCACCGCCGGTCTCGCCCTCGCCAGCCGTGCCCGCGCCGCCGAGGCGCCTAGCAACAAGCTGGTCGTTGGCGTCATGGGCTGCTCGCGCGGCAATGGCCGCGGCGTGGAGCTGGCGCGGGAGTTCGCAAAGCTGCCTGGCGCCGAAGTCGCTTACGTCTGCGACGTCGACGCCGCCTCGAGCGAGGCCTGCGCCGCGGAAGTGCAGAAGACCGGCGCCAAGGCCCCTCAGGCAGTCGGCGACTTCCGCCGCATTCTCGACGATCGCGCGGTCGACGCGCTCGTCATCGCTGCGCCCGACCACTGGCATGCCCCGGCGACAATCTTGGCCTGCGCCGCCGGCAAGAACGTCTACGTCGAAAAGCCCGCCAGCCACAACGCGGCCGAGGGGGAGCTAATGATCGCCGCCGCACGGAAGCATCAGAAGGTCGTGCAGCTTGGCACGCAGCGGCGGAGTTGGCCGGCGATTCGCGAAGCGGTGGAAAAGGTCCGCGGCGGCGCGGTCGGCAACGTGAAGCTCGCCCGCACTTGGTACTTCAACGCCCGCCCGAGCATTGGCCATGGCAAGCAAGTCGCGCCGCCGGCCGGCTTCGATTGGGCATTGTGGCAAGGCCCCGCCCCGGAGCGACCCTATCAAGACAACCTGCAGCCCTACAACTGGCACTGGTTCTGGCACTGGGGCACCGGCGAGCTTTGCAACAACGGCGTTCACATGATCGACGTTTGCCGCTGGGGCCTGGGGGTCGACTATCCGCAGTCGGTTACCTCGCTCGGCGGCAAGTATGCCCACGACGACGACAATGAGACGCCCGACACGAACACGGCCACGTTCGACTTCGGCGGCCGCGCGATCACCTGGGAATGCCGCAACTGGTCGCCGCACACCAAGCTCGATCCGCAATACGACCTGGCGTTCTTTGGCGACAAGGGGACGCTGGCCATCGACGGCGACGGCTACGTGATCCTCGACCTGGCCGGCAAGGAACTCGCCAAACAGCGCGGCGACCAAGGCACGGCGATTCACCTGCAGAACTTCCTCTCGGCGGTCCGCGGCGACGACGCCCCGCACGCCGAGATCGAAGAAGGCCACAAGAGCACGCTGCTCTGCCACCTGGGCAACATCGCCTACCGCGTGGGCCGCACCCTCAAGACCGACCCGGCGAGCGGACACATCGTGGGTGATGACGACGCCCAGAAGCTGTGGTCGCGCGAGTATCAGGACGGTTGGGCGCCGCAGGTATGAGTTGGGATGCGGTCGTCGTAGCCCGCACACTCCGTGTGCGGAATGCCGAAGCGGAGCAAACCGCACGCTTCGGCGCCGCACCAACTCACCAGGACGCGTGAGCGACGCTTCAGCTCTCGGCACACGGAGTGTGCCGGCTACTTTTGCAAACCTGGCGCGGCGCGGAACTTTGCCACCTCGGCGCCGTCGGCGGTGTTCCAGATCCGCACTTCGCCGTCGAAGCCGCCGGTGGCCAGCCGCGAGGTGGCAGGACAGACCGCGAGCGAATAGATCCACTCGCCGTGCCCCTGGAATGCTTGCTCCTGGCTACGGTCGTCGAGCTTGAAGCGGCGGGCCGTTTTGTCGGCGCTGGCGGCGTAGAGCCGGTCCCCCACCAGCCGCAGCTTATACACCTCGTTGCTAAAGCCGCCGATTTCCGCGGCCTTCTCGCCGTTTTCGAGGTTCCACACGTGAATCGACTTCGCTCGCCCCGTGGTGTAGGCCTGCTTGCCGTCGGGGCTGAAGGCGATGCCATAGGCCTGGTCGCCGTATCCGGGGTAGGTGACGAGCGATTCTCCCTTGGCCGCGTCGAAGATCTTGCTGGTCTTGTCGCGGCTGGCCGTGCCGAGCTTCGTGCCGTCGGCGCTCCAGGCGACAGCCATCACCCAATCGGCATGATCCTCGATGAGCCGCTCTTGCTTGCCGGAGGCGACGTCGAAGATCCGCACCGAACGATCCGCGCCGCAGGCGGCCAGCTTGTCGCCCGCCGGATTGAAGGCGACGTCGAACGCTACGTCTGGCATTGTGGCCAGGTCATGCACAAGCTCGCCCGATTCGGGGCGAACGAGCTTCACCTCGCCGAGTTGGCCAGGGTTGCCGCTGGCGGCGGCCAGCAGCTTGCCGTCGGGGCTGTAGGCCAGGCCATAAGTTCGCTGGGCGACGTTGGGGATGCGGCGGAGCAGCTTGCCGTCGGCCGGGTTCCAGATCGTGATCTCGTGGTAGCCCCCGACGGCCAGTTCGCGCCCTTCGGGATGAAACGCGAGCGCCGTGATTGGCACGGCCACGGTGTAGGCCTCGGGGGCCGCGGGATGGGCCGCCTTCGGCAGGAACGAAGAGAGGGCCGCCTTGGGATCGGGGCCGTCGAACTTCGCCCCTTGCTCGATCCAGCGGCGCACGAGCGCGACTTGCTCGGCAGGGAGCGGATCGGCGTCCTTGGGCATCCGCTCTTCGCTTTCGGTCGACTCGATCAGCCGCAGCAGTTCGCTCTCATCGGGAGCGGCGGCGGTGACGGCCGGCGCCTCGCTGCCCCCTGGTCGCGAGAGCAGTTCGAACGTGTGGAGTTGGTAGTCCCCCTTGGGCTCCTGCGCGCCGTGACAGGCCAGGCAGTTCTTAGCCAAGATCGGCGCCACATCGCGCACGAAGCTGACCTCGCCGGCAGGCTGAGGCGGCGCTTCGCTCTTTTCCTCATCGGCTCGCAGGAAGGCGCCAGCGCCCAACAGCAGCGCAACGAAACCACACCGCAACACGCAACGGCTCATGGCAAAACACTCACTAGGCGGGAAGTCAGGCGGGCATTCTTCACCGCAGAGGACGCGGAGGACACAGAGCGAGCGAACGGAAAGCATGAACCACTAAGACACCAAGTCACAAAGAATTGTTTGCTTTGTGTCTTCGTGTCTTTGTGGTTCAAATCGTTCTCTCCTGTCTGCGTCCTCCGCGTCCTCTGCGGTAAGAAAATGAAGGCAGGGTTACTTGTAGTCGGCGGGGGTAAGGCCTTTGGCGCCGCCGTCGAACTTGAAGGGGCGGGGCTCGAACTTGCCGACGATCGCAACTTCGGTCTTGTCCGGAATCTGATCCTCGAGCCCCACGGCCCACAGGCTGGCGTTCACCAGCAGCCGACGCAGACCCTCGCTCAGCAAATCCTGCGAGGCGCCCATCGTCGTCGTGAAGACGCGGGCACTCTTGCCCGACGGGGTCTTATAGGTCTTGACCCAGGCGACGGGCATCAGCGGCTCGTTTTGCTTGCCGACCGCGGGAGCGTCGGTGGGGTGCATCCCTTCGAGCACTTGCCCCAGCACGAGCGGCTGGCTGTCGCCCGGCAAGGGAAGGGTGACGCCGTAGACGTCGGTCGGCCCCCAAATGTCCCCGTCGGCGATGCCGCGTAGGATGGGGTGGTCAGCCTGGCCGGGAGCGACAAGGCCGCGCGTGCTCTGCGAACCGTGGTGGCCGTGGTGGTTGATCCAGGTTTCCCCCAGCACCTGGCGGCCGAAGCCGCCGTCTTGGTTGTCCCAGGAGAACCGCTTATAGGTGGGACTTTTCTTCAGGTTGAAGCCGTGCGTCGCCGTTCGCAGGCCGATCACCGGCCGCCCCGACTCCAGATAGTCGACCACGTGCTTCATCTGGGCGTCCGGCAGATCGCGGAACCGCGTGAACAGGATGAGCAGGTCGGCCTTGTCGAGGGCTTTGAGTCCCGGAATATTGTCGCTGCGGTTCGGGTTGATCGTGCCGTCTTCGTCGATCGCGAACAGCACGGTGCTCTTGAAGCCCTGCTTGGCCAATTGCTTGGCCAATTGCGGCAGCGCCTCTTCCGAGCGGTACTCCTCGTCGCCGCTCACCAGGACGACGCTCTTCCCCTTGCCGGGGCCTTCCTTCCCTTCAATCACGATCCAGGGGTCGGCGGCCAAGGCGAACCCGGTGGTGCACAAAGTCAGGGCAATTGCACCCAGCACGGAGACGCGGAAACGCTTCAACATGGGCTCGAATACCTGAGCTAGGAGGGAATGTGGGCGGAGCGGGCCACTGGGCCGGCCCCTCAGTATACCCACCTCAACTCCGTGCCGCACCACCTGCCCGGCAAGCCAAAGCACCCCTGCATTTGGCCCGGCTGGCGACCCCTATTGCCCCTACGGAGGACGCGTCGTCATCGCTCCTCGATGAACACCTCGAGCCGGCCGGACCGCGCTGCTTCGAGGACGGCTTCGTGATCGCGTTCGCTCTGATCGGCGTAGGCCACCGAAAATTCGACGAGGGCCTTGTCGAACTTGTCGCTCTTGCCCAGGTAGCCGCTAATCTTGGCAGGTTCGCCCGAACGCGCATGCGCGTGAGCCAAGGTCCAGCCGCAAAGTTCGGCATACTGCAACATCACGCGGGGCGTGAACAGTTCGACCATGGGCTTGATCTTCATGTCTTTGAGCTGACGCACGTAGAAGTGCCGGCCGGCCTCCCCCTCGGTCCAGCCCAGAAACAGATCGCTGGCCGACTGCATCATCCGGCAGCCATGCACGATCCGCTGGCCGTCGTTGGCGTGCAGGCTCTTGCCCGCGTAGGCCGCCAAGACCGAAGGTCGCGCCTGCTTGAACTGCAGGAACAGGGGATCGTGTTCGCCCGCCATGAGGAGCAGGATTCCGCAGAACGTGCCAACGCTGCCGACGCCCACCACCTTGATGGCGAAGTCCTTGAGCGTGTACCGATCCAACAGGAAACGGCGGTCCTCTTGCAAAGATTCCCGGTAGTGCGCGAAGGCCTTGTGCACGAGGGCGGCCTGCTCCTCGTGTCCCTTTTCCCGGGGATGATAGATGAGGGGCGGGTTCTCCTTGATGGCCGGCGCGAATCCCTCCGTGGTCACCAACTCGGGAAACTGATGTTCCAGGACGCTGTTTTCCCGCGCTTTTGCAAGACGTTTGCGCACCCGCGCCGAAGCTTCTTCATCCTCGATCATCGTGAGGACCGTCTCGACGTCGATGCTCGCGTACCACACATCGAGCACCGCCATCTCGCTGTATTCGGCCATGCGCTCCCGATACGACTGCACGCACTTGAGCACGGCGTCGCGCGCCGTGCTCTCGCCAAACTGGTTGTCGCGGCACGCGAGCACGAAGCTGGTCGTAAGACGCTTCACGTCCCACTCCCAGGGGGCAGGCAGGGTTTCGTCCAGGTCGTTGATGTCGAAGATCACGCGCCGTTCCGGCGTCGCATAGGCGCCGAAATTCAGCAGGTGGCAATCGCCGCAGGCCTGCACGCGCAGCCCGCTGGTGGGCGTGCCGGCCAGATCCGCCGCCATCTGGAGCGCCGCCCCCCGATAGAACGTAAACGGGCTCTGAATCATCCGCCCATGACGAATCGGAAGCAGCTCCGGAATGCGCCCCTTGTTCGACTCCTCCATCAACAGAACCGGATCCGGCCGATTGCCGGGCGCTTGCCAAACGGCATGCTCGTGGCGCGGGCATTTTTCCCGCAGGCTCTTGCCCAACGCGTAGAGCTCCTCGCGCGTCGGATGCGATTGCAGCGACGGGCTGGTCTCGACAGGAGAGGTGGCGTTGCGTTTCTTTGCCATACGATTGCCAGGCGTTGTTCACGTTGGCGCCTCGGTCGCGTGCCCTCCAGTGACTCCGGCGACGCACGAGAAAGGGCGCCTAGCTATCCTAGTTACGGCGTCGTGGGCGAATCAACCGAGAGAGGGGCGGCTCCGTCTTCCACTGAAGACCGCTCGCTCCGTCCGCCGACGGAAAGCGCCCGCGCGGCAGCTTTCGACCGCATTTCGTCGGCTGCGGCGCACTCGCTCCCGGCGGAGCCGCCGCCCTCCAGCAGATGATTCGCCCTGGACGGCGGCGGCCGACCGCCCCTATCCTTCTCTCCAGCGGCCGCAGCACGCGCTGGCTCGCCCCCGCGCGGCCAACAAGCGCATGCCTCAGTCCCATGGGGCGCTACAACCTAGCACGTGACCGCCGCTGCCCCCGAACTCTGATTTCCTCGGCCCCCGTGAGTGCGACCTTGGCTGTGCCTGAAGTGCTGACTCCGCCCCCCGCTGCCGAGCGGCGGGGAGTGCCCATTCCTGAGTACGGCCCCGCCTTTCCGGCGCCCGAGCTGCCTTACCTGCCGCGCGATCCCCGCTCGTACAACCCGCCGATCGGCCTCATCGGCTGCGGCGGCATCACCAGCCACCACCTCACGGCCTATCGCGCCGCCGGCTACCGCGTGGTCGCCCTCTGCGACGCCAACCTCGAGCGGGCCCGGCAGCGGCAGGCCGAGTTCTACCCCGAGGCCGAGGTCATCGAAGACTACCGCGTGCTGCTTAAGCGCGACGACATCGAGGTGCTTGACATCGCCACTCATCCGGCGCTGAGGGCACTCATGATCGAGCACGGGTTGAATGCCCGCAAGCATATTCTGAGCCAGAAGCCGTTCGTGCTCGATCTCGATTTCGGCGAGCGGATGGTGGAGCTGGCCGCCCGGCAGGGCGTTCGGCTGGCGGTGAACCAGAACGGCCGCTGGGCCCCCCACTTCAGCTACATTCGCGAGGCGGTCCGCGCGGGGCTGACCGGCGAGCTCTCCGGCGTCCACACCCGCGTCCATTGGGACCACAATTGGGTGGCCGGCACCGAGTTCGACCGCGTGAAGCACTTGATCCTCTACGACTTTGCGGTCCACTGGTTCGACTTCCTGACGACGCTCATGGGCCCGCGCAAGCCAACGCGCGTGTTTTCTTCGATCGCGCGCGCCGCGGGGCAGCGGGCTACGCCAGCGCTCTTGGGCCAGGCGGTCGTGGAGTACGAAGGCGCTCAGGCATCGCTCGTCTTCGACGGCAACACGCACTTCGGCGCGCTCGACTCGGTCTATGTGAACGGCACGCGCGGCACGCTGACCGCCAGCGGCCCCGACAGCAAGCTGCAGCAGGTGACGCTCTACAACGCCCAAGGGCACGCCTCGCCCGAGCTGCAAGGCTGCTGGTTCCCCGACGGCTTCCACGGCACGATGGGCGAGCTGCTCTTGGCGATCGAAGAGAACCGCGAGCCCACGCATAGTGCGGCCAACAACCTGGAAAGCCTGGCGCTCGTGTTCGCGGCGGTGGCCTCGGCGGAGACGGGGCAGGCGGTCGTGCCGGGAAGCGTGCGGCAGATGAGCGGGTAGCGAACGCTCGTAGGTTATGCTTCAGCATAACGACGCCGCGCGCCACCTTTGGTTGATCCGATTTCGTTAGCGCCGGCAGTCCAGGACGGCGCGCCTCAGTCGACAAAGCGCTCGTGCGACAGGGGCAACGCGGGCAACGGCCACCCACCGTTGAGCTCGGGCGCGATTGGCGGAGCGCCCGGCGTCGCGGCTGGGCGTTGAGCGCTGGACGCCTTCGGTTTCTGCGGATGGAGGAACGGATCGAGCTCGGCTCGTCCGATCCGCGCCTCGGGGAACCACCGCAAAGCCTGCGCGGCCTCGTCGCTTGGCTTCCAAAGGGTGATGCTGTCGATCGCCTCGTCGCCAAACAGCCGGCGCAGCCAATGCACGCGGGCGAGCGCGGGGTCTCCGGGAGCGAGGCCCATCGCCTGCGCGGCGAGCGTGGAACTCGAGAACGTGGCCACTCCGTCTTGCTCGAGCGCACGTCGAATGGACCGACGCTCGAGGACTCGGTGTCGTTCCCACGCCAAGAGCCCGCAGAGCACAGCGACGGCCCCGAGAGCGGCCCGCAGAGAGATTGTTAGCCAGCGTTTGCCCGCCAAACGCGTGTTCATGCTGCTATCTCCAGCTCGCGTGCCGCTGGGGCCCCGCGGCACTAAAACACGTATCCGCCGCGAAAGGTTTCTGCTTCGGGAAACAACGTCGCGGCGCGGTCCGTGCGCGGCTTGAAGTCTTGGGGGAAGTGAATGAGTTGGATCGGCTCGTCGCCCAACATCCGCCGAACGAAGGAGATTGTTGCTTGTTTTTTGGCAGAGCGGGGCAGAATCGGCCACTGCTCGGCCTGCTCAGGAGTGAGCAATAGCGCGCCGGCGGCGTTCCATTCTCGGATCGCTGCCCGCCGCTCGAGCACCACATTCCGCTGCCAGGCGAGGTAGCCGGAGCACGCGGCTACGGCCGCAAGGAGAAAACGCAGCGAGAAGCGCGGTGCGATAGCGAGGCGTAGTTTCACGGCACGAATAGTTCGAGGTCGGAAGCGTGATAAGATTCCCAGTCCGCGTCTTTTCGCAGGCGCCAGCGACCCACGCGGTTGCAGCACGACTCAACTTCAGCGAGAACGCATGGGGCCGCAGGGCCAACGAAAGCGATCCCATCAACTCCCTCGCAGTCTAGCAGCGTGCGAATGCCCTCGACCGATGCGTTCGCAGCGCGGAGTACGACGAGTACGCGGTTGGGACTCACCGGCCGCACTTCAATCAGGCTGTGATCGGATCGAGGAATCGCCAGGGCGTCGTCAAGCTGCTGGCGGGCGCGTTGGTGATTCACCTCACACCGGCCTAGTACGCCTGCAACGCAGCCCAGCAGTGTTGTCGTGGCAAGGACTGAACGCAAGGCGAACGCTCGCCTGCCGGAGCGGCGAATTAAGGCATACGGATTTGGACTGGCACTTGGAGCGGGCACGATGCCTAGACCGAATGCTGCCGTCGTCTACTGAGTCCCGATATAGTGAACGCCAAACGCCCAGTCGATCCAGTCGGGTTCGGGAACGTTCCTCCGCCGCCACCTTTCGCCAGTCCCCATAAAGTCGTCAGACCTGTCGAAATCCAGCGCGAGCACATCGGCGACCGCTGGCGGAGTTTCTGGCTTCACAAGAAGCTCTTGGACCAGCACCGATTCGTTAATTGCGCGAGCCATCTGGGGTGTGATCGCAGCTCCATCGACATCGAGGCTCCGCCCGTGGCCTTCCATCGACCAGTCGTCCAACAACACCGCCCCCAGGCTCGCCCGCGCGTGATCGAGAACCTGTTGTTCCCGCGAATGCCGAATCGGCGTACAGCCTGCCGAGAGCAGGGCGAACAGCAGCAGCCATCGTGGCATGGTTCAGTCCTCCGGCTGCGGATTCTCGCCGGGCCGGGGTTCAGCGTCCAGATCAGCGGGCGGCATGATTGCGGTGAATTGGGCTCCAGGCGTCTTGCTATCAAAGTCCTCAACGTGGTTCTGGAACCACCCGACAACGCTTGGCAACACGAACAGCATTGCGACCACGCCCCACTCCGGCGACAGCGAAAACGCCCAGGCGACAACACACATGCTCGTGGTGATGATCACGATCGATCCCAGCGAGAACCTCGGTTTCATGCCTCACGCTTCATTGTCTGGCACAAGTCCTTGCCAGACCGCCCAAACGGTCAGCCCGGCCAGCGCAGCCCCGATGGCGGCCCCGGCGCGGACGAGCGGCGAGAGTTGCCAGCTTGCCAGCAACACGCAGAGGAAGCCAATCACACAGAGAAGGCCGCGCAGGGAGAATCGACTCATCGGTAGATTGTTCGCATTGCGTTCGACGTCTGGCGACGATGGCATCTAGTCGGCGTCGGCATCACCGCGGCGCCAGCCCTCCAAAGAGAAAGGCGACGGCGCCCAGGCAGCAGACCACGATCGCGAGGCCCCAGATCGCTCCCTCCCAGCAGCGCCGCCAACCGACCGCCAGGCAGCCCACGGCTGCCCCGATCGACGCCGGCAGACCGAGGAGTGCGAAAAGCGCGATGTACTTGTCGGCCGCGGCCTCAACCCACATGAATCGCATCAACCCGATCGCAAGGGCGGCCATTGTGACTGCCGCCAGAAGATCTTGCAGCGACAGGCGGTATTGTGCGGGTTTTGGCATGCATTCAGTTCTACACTCTACCACCGTCAAGCTGAGCCCGTTCCAGCGATGGACATGGCGCACTCGGAAGCCCGAATGGCAACTTCACTCCTCCGCGCCTCGACTTAACGGCCGTCGATCTCCAAACCTGGCACGGACCTCCGCAAACGGGCGAGTCCTTCCGCGGTGACGTGCGGGCAGTGCGCCACGCGCAGTTCGCGGAGCGAGGCCAGCTTTTCGAGGTGAGCGAGGCCGCGGTCGGTGATCTGCACGTTGTGGGTCAAGTCGAGCCGCTCGAGCGAAGGCAATTCCGCGACGCTCGCCAGTCCTGCGTCGGTGACCACCGCGTCCGACAGGTTGAGCCCCCTGAGCCGTGCGCGACAGGCGAGCCGGCCCAACGGCAGGCCGGTGGTCTGCGAGTAAGCGAGATCGAGCTCTTCCAAGTAGGGCAGGCCCGCCAGCTTCGCCACACAGGCGTCGTCGATCCAAGTCTCGTCGAGCGTGAGCCGCTTCAGGGAACGCATGGCGCCGATGCCATCCATCGCCCGCGGCGACAGACGCTCGCCACGGATAAGGAGCTCCTCGAGAGCCCGCAACCGGGGCAGCAGGCAGGCCTCTTGTTCGCTGAGGCCGCCCTCGATGTGGAGGACCGCCAACCGGGGCAGATCGGCCAAGCATGCCACGTTGGGGCGCGTCGCACGGCCGTGCTCGAGGCTGTACCGAACCTCGACGACCTGCGGCGGGCTCCAGTACCGATCCGCGAAGGAGTCGTGGCGTCGCTTCGCAACGTGCCAATCGCCGGGCGCAACTCGCTGATAGTCGTAGAGGGCATAGCCCCCGCCGGCATGCACCGCCGCCACCGCCCGCCACTGGCGCCGCGCCCGTTGCACCGGCAGGCCGAGGAACCCACAGGCGACGGCGACGAGCGTCGTCGTCAGCAGAATGGTTCGAAGCGTGAAGGTACGTGCCATAGCTCCATCTTAACCTGGCCTCGGGGAGCCGCGCGATCATCAGCCGCGTTGGCAGCCAGTCGTATCATGAACGAACAGTCACACCGTCGCGTCGCTGTTCGCCGGCAGCCCTTTTCAGGTTAAAATTGCTCGCATGCCTCCTGCCATAAGCGTGAGTGGTTGGTTTTGTTGCAGCAAGACGCTGTGCCGACCGACTACGGTAAGATGAATCTCAGGAGAACGCATAGCGTGCCTGCGGCGACAGCGCCGTACACCACGTCGCCGCAGATCGCGCCGGCGCCCAGGCCGCCGAGGAGGACGATCGTCGGAATCGCAACCAGCGGCAGATCGTGGCCGAAACGCAAGATCGCGAAGCACGCCGCCAGCCAACTTGTCGCCAGCAAGATCCTTCGGATCGTTAGCCGCTTGTCGCTGGTTGCGTTCGTTTGCGAGGCCATGCCATTATTCTAATGCGTTCGGCGCGCACGCTCAAAAAGGCGAGTTCACGTGACCTCTGGAAAGACGAGCTGGCGACAGTTCACTTTGCGGGCGTTCTGCGTCTTCGTCACTGCTGTCTGCCTGGCGCTCGCCGCCGGAGCACGACACCTGCATACGATTGCGCGCGAACAGCAAGCCGTTCGAGCAATCTTGGCCTATGGCGGCGACGTTGGCCTCGAGGTTCCTGCAGGCCAACCGCCTTCGGGCCCAGATTCCGAGCCGGGGCGGTTGCTGGAACAACCCGCCTGGAAGCTCGCGTTCACGGGACGCCCGCAAGCGATCCGCGCTTGGCTGCTCGTCGATCAGGACCAAGATCAGATTCTGGGCGAGCTTACCGCACTCGGCGCGCTGCGCGAGTTGTCCCTGAGCGGCGCCCTCGAGGATGCGCCCGCGGCGGCACTGCGGCATTTGTACGCGCTCGAGGAATTGCAGATTGCGTCATCGAGCCTCTCCGCCGCGGCGATCGAATCCGTACTGCCGCGACAACTGAAAAAGCTCAAACTCTCCGAGGTCGATCTGGGCGCTCTCGAGGGGCGCGAAGTCTCGTGGCCAAGAGGCCTGGCGGAACTCGACGTTCAAGGGTGCAGTCGCCTGACCGGCCGCGTGCTGGGCAAGCTATTGCATCCGGAGCTTGAGAAACTAAGCGTGAATGGCGCCGATCTCACGGATCAGGACTTGGCAACCGTCGTCGCGCCCGATTCCCTCAGGTCGCTCGACGTCCGGCGCGCTGGCTCGCTCTCCGCGGCGGGTCTGAACCGGTTGCTCGGCCGCAGCCTAGAGGCCTTGCGCCTCGATTCCCCCAACGTTACCGACGCGGATATCGAGGTGTTGCGTCTGCCCACGAACCTGCACTGGCTCGATTTGACCGGCTGCGATCAACTCACGAACCGCAGCGTCGAACTGATCGTGCATCGCTGTCCGGGGATTGAATGGCTCACACTGTCAGGCGACCACATCGACGGTGGTTGCATCCCGGCCTTGAACGCCCTTCCGGCAGGCTACCTCGATCTGCGGCGCACCTCGATTACGCGAGAGGCGCTGGCGCCGCTGGCATCGGGACGTTCCATCCACAGTCGCATCATCTGCAAAGGAGGGGAGTTTTGGGGCGCGCGATTTGTACCACAGGCGGAGGTAGAGCGTGCCATGCTTGAGTAGTCCGTCTAATCGTTGCCGCGGCGTTCTCAACCGTGGGAGCGAGCCGGCGAGCTGCGATTTCTACTCCGCCTTCACCGAGCGCACATCGTGATACTTCCCCATCTCCGGCCGCTCGAGCCGGCTCACGCGCCCGCCGGGCCAGTGGACTTCCAGCCATTCCACTTCCTTGGCGTCCCCCAGGCCGAAGTGGACCCGACCCGAGTGTTGGCAGAGGGTGCTGTGCCCGCTGGCGAGCACCGACACGAACTGGCGGTCTGGCGTCTTGCAGAGGATCTTCGCGCCTTGCGGAGAAAGCCCGTTCCCCAGTTCGTAGGCCTGCAGGCCGATCCAGTTGAGCTGCGTGGGCCATTCGTTGCGCATCACGTGGAACACGTGGCGGCCGTTTTTCCAGTCGGATTCCTCGAAGACCAGGTCGACCCGCCCATCGCCGTCGACGTCTTCCGAGAGGGCCGAGCGGCAATCCGCTTCCGAGGCCACTCCCATCAGGTAGGCGACGTTGGCGAACGCCCCTTCGCCCCGGTGGAACCAGAGCACGTCGTGTTCGAAGCCGTTCCACGAAATCTGCTTCGTGCGGACGTCGAACAGCACCTTGGAGAACAACTGGTCGAGCTCGGCGCTCTCCTTGGAGCTGCCGGAGTAGATGTCGTGCGTCCAGTAGGTGGTGCAGTAGTCGCGGCAGCTCTTGCCCGAGGTGTGGCCGTTGCAGACGAAGATCTCCTGGCGGCCATCGTTGTCGGCGTCGAACGTGGTGCAGCCCCACGACCAACCGGTGCGGGCAATCTGATCGGAGAAGGGGGCCGGCGTGAAGCCTCCCTTGCCGTCGGCCAGCAGCGTGCGATTGCCGTAGCCCATGCCGGGGCGGGCCTTGGTGTGTGCGGCCAAGTCGTCGCGGCCAACGCCCAGCCGCTCCAGGCGGCGGGCGGTGGTCGAGCTCATGCCGATCACGTAGATGTCGAGCAGCCCGTCGTCGTTGTAGTCGCCAAACGTGTGGGCCATGCCGAAAGCGTCGAGATCAGGCACGGCCGTGCCGGTCACGTCGCGGAAGTGCCCTTGGCCGTCGCCGTAGTACAGGTCGTAGCCGGCGAAGTCGTTCACGGTGACCAGGTCGAGCAGACCGTCGCCGTTGAGGTCGGCCAGCGAGCTGCTGAAGTTGCGGCGGAACCGCTTGGCGTCGAGCCCCGAGCCGGGCGTGCCGTCGACAAAATGTCCTTGGCCGTCGCCCAGCAACAGGTAGCCGGGAAAACCGTCATTGGCGTCGTAGTAGGGAGTCGGCATGTTGCCGGCGGCGTAGGCTGGCTTGTACTGGCCGATCCAAAGGTCGAGGTCGCCATCGCGGTCGACATCGCCCGCGGTCACGCCGGTGGGCAGAATCAGCTTGTCCGGCAGCGCGATCGGCAGCGCAGGGGAGGTGAACTTGCCCTGGGCGTCCGCCAGATAGACGCGCGGCAGCCCCAGGGAGAGCGCGAGCAACAGGTCGTCGCGGCCGTCGCCGTTGAAGTCGGCGAAGAGGCCGGCGCACGCGCGCGAGATGTCTTGCGTGTCGGTCACGAGCGGCTCTTCGCGCCAGCGCACGCTGCCGTCGGCCTGTGGTTCGTTCCAGTAGACGCGATTGAACGAGCCCGACACGAAGTCAGTGCGGCCGTCGCGGTTCAGGTCTTGGGCCAGGAAGGGGTGCGGCGTACCGGGGGCCGCGCGGTTGTTGGGATCGATCTTGTATTCAAACTTGGCGATCTCGCGAAACGCCGGCTCCCCCACGCGGCGCAGCAGGTGCGCGTTGCGGATGGCAATCGACTGCGGAATCGGCATCTCCTTGCCGCCGGCGGCCGTGCGCTCCCAAACAACGTTGAGATCGCCGCGGACGACCACGCGCTCTTTCGGTTCGGGCCGAGCCAGGTGCGCCACGAAGGCCACGACGCTCGTCGCCTGCTTGTCGGCCGTGGGGGGCACGAAGGTCGAGTGGTGGAACTCCGCCTCCTCGAGCTTGTAGCCGGCCGCGACCAGAGCGTCGAGTTGCTGGACGAACTCGTCGCGCGAGTAGGTTTTGTCGTCGCCGCTGAAGGTCACGCGCTCGATGTCCCATTGCCCCTTTTCGGCGGGGGCGCCGGCCGGAACGACGAGCTGCTGCAGCACCGCGGTGCGCACGACGCCCAGGCGGTCGTCGCCCGCGCGAATGCGGTCCCAGAGATCGATGAAGTAGTCCTCATAGCGCTGCGCGAGAACCTCGTCGCGCCAAAGGCTGCCGTCGAGCTGGTCGCGCTTGACGAGCATGGCGGCGGCGACCGGGCTGGTCACGCGCGGGCCCGCCGCGGCTGGGGGAGCGCCGGTCGGGGCCGTGCCGGAAGAGCCGGCGGGGTTGACCGCGGCCGTCGGCTGGTTGGCGGAGTTCGAACAGCCACTCCCGCCTAGGCAAAACAACACACCGATCAGCGCCGCGAGCCGCGCGGCGTGGAAATCGCAAGGGAGACGCATCGAGCAGGGTTCCGATCAAAGAAGACGAACCGACCAAAGGGGTCTGTGCGCCTCTTCTCTCTCCGACCGAATCCCGGAGGTTACTCGCGGGCCGCCTAGTAGAACTTTCCGATAATAAGCTGCGGCTCCTGCCCCCGCAACGAGGGGCCCCTCTGATCCCACCCGCCGTACCGCGGCCTAGCGGCCGCCTGGTCGTTGCGCCGCGCTGCGGAGATACAGGCCCCCCGCCACCCCGACGGCGAACACGGTGTATGCCCCGGCGGTGGCAGTCAGGGCTTCGCGCGGAGAGTTCAGGCGGTCGAGGCGGACCCAGCGCAGGGCCGGCAGCCCCGCCACCCCCGCATCGGCGGCCGCCGGCGCCAGCTCGAGCACGCTCGGCAGATCCGTGCGCATGAGCAGGGCGACGCTGGCCGCGGACGCCGCAAAGCCGAACCAGAAAGGACGTCGAGGGCCGCCGAGCCATGCCTGCAGAAACCCATAGACAATGAACGCCTGGGTGAAGGAACCGGCGAGATAGGCCCACTTGGCGTTCGGATGCCGAAGGCTGAGCACCGCCAGCGCCGCGGCGGCGGCGATGAGCAGCCAGCGGAGGAGGGAACCGAGGGTCATGGAGGTTCGCTGTCGCTGGGGATCTGGATCTCGCCCAGGTCGTTCGGGCCAGGCCGAATCGTGAACCGGGCGAGGCCGCGTTTCCACTCGACGGGCGTTCCGGCGAGCTTGGCTTGCCGAATATAGCCGGTCGGCGGGCGCCAGACGCGGAAGGTGTGTTCGCCGACCGGAAGGTCCTCGATCACGAAGCGGCCATCCGCCCCGGTGACGGCGCCGTAGGGGTGGGATTGAATGACCAGGTAGGCGTGTGGGTGGTTGTGGAGATTGCAGACGATGGATTGCCAGCCAGACTCTGGAAACCGAAACCTCCGCGACTCGCCGCTTCGAAGAATGCCGGGAAACGCCGGCGACTCCCCAGGCTTAGGGCTCGTCGCGACATGCTCAATCGTATCGGCATTTTTCACAACCAGCGGCTGGTTCGTCCGCAGGAAGACTATGCCCGGCACGAACCGCGAATCGCGGATCTCGATCGTCCGCTCCTCGGTCCTTCGCTTCTCCGTTTCGTACTTCGGATGGATTGCCAGCTTGCGGTCCTTCGCCGGTTCGAGGTAGACCGCGATGCCGGGAACGCCCTGCGGCTCGGCCGCCTCGCCACCGGCAGGCTCGGTCACGAATCGGCCGGACAATGAGCCCCAGGCGTTGTCCTCGGCTACCGACGGGCGCGCGGCGATCACCGTTAGGAGCAAGAGTGCGAGCAGACTCCCGATTGAGATGCGCAAGCGCAGTCTCCGCGCGGCTGCCCCCCGTGACTCACGGGGGGCTAATAAAGGCTGAGCGCCGCCAACTCCCATTAGCCCCCGGCGAGTCGCCGGGGGAGAGTGCATAGGACCTGGCGGTGGCGTACCTTGATCACAGGATCTCTAAAGCTTCCACATCTCGTCGACCCCTGCGCCCTCGCAATCACTTCACCCCCAACCCATCTACCCAAATCACGAGCGGCGGCGCGCCCCAGGAGTCGAAGCCGAGCTCGATCGCCCGCGCCTCGGCCACCTGCCCTTCGGCCGTCCAGTCGGCGTCGCCCGCCAGCGGGATCGAGAAGTAAGTCCACCCCTCGCGGGCTTCGGTGTACTTCGCTTGGCTCAACTGATCTCGCTTGGGGGCGAGCCGCAACGCCGACTCGCCAGCGCCCAGCACCGTCACCAAGGGATTTAGGTTCTGCCAGCCGGGAATGTCTTCGTTGCGGGTCTTGAGCCAGAAGACCAAGTGCGTCTTCCCTGCGAGCGATACCGGCGCGGGCGGCGTGTAGCGCAGCCACACTCGGTCGCCGCCATAGGGCTCGATGCGTGCCCGCAGCGCCGAGCGGCCGATCAGCTTGGCCTGCTCGTCGTCGGCGAACTTGGCCTGGCAACCGTCGCCGCGGCAGGCCCACGCCCCGTGTGCGCCCTCGGTGCCTTGCTCCGGCAGATCCTCGATCACGTAGAGGTCGCGCCAGGCCAAGTCGGAGAGGGCGCCGTTGTCGACCGTGAGCGCCAGTCGTTGGAAGCCCGGTTCGCTCAGCGTGAAGCTGGCCGACTTGCCGCTGGCCAGGACGGAGCCCAGGCGCCAGCGGAAGTTCAGCGGCCGGCCGGCGGGGTCGGAGCTTTCCGACGCATCGAACTTGGCTGGACTGCCAACAACGGCAACGTCCGACCCCTGGAGCACGGCCTTCGGGGGCTGCGTGACCGACGGATCGGCTGTCCGCTGCACCAGGCGGACTACGTTGGCCTCCTGGTGGACGTCCCCCAGCTTGTTGTCGGCAAAGCGGTTGGCCGCCAGGTCGATCATCTCGGCGTGCTGCAGGAAGATGCCCCAGCGGTTGCGCTCGAGCGTGTTCTGCTCGATGATCCAGTGGAACGCCTTCCACGTTTGCCCCATCGACTCCAGGTCGCCGATCGCGGCGATGCCGGCCCCGTTGTTGCCGATGCACGTGTTGCCGCGCACGATCGTGTGGCTCGAGGGACCGGCCATGAAGACGATGCCGGCGTGCCCTTCACCCGGCAGGTGCGGCGAATTGTGCAGGCCGTCAGGCAGGCCGTTGTACGAGGCCTCGTTCCCTTCGACCACCGTCTGGTCGGAAGCGCCCAGCCAGAAACCGTAGCTGCCGTGGTTGGCCTTGTTCTTCCTCCACACGTTGCGCGGCGACCAGGCCTCCACGCAGTTGTTGTTGGCGTACGAACAGTCGTTTTCCTCGAACAGGTTGCCGGTGCTCACCCAGCCATTGAGCACGCGGACGAAAATGCCGTCGCCGCCGTGCGAGCAATCGTTGCCCACCAAGTGATTGTCGTTCGAGCCGCTCTCCATGAGCACGCACGTGGAATCGCGGGCATGCACCTCGCCCGGGTCCTTGCGCAGGCCATAGCTGAGGTCGTTCTTCCGCACGACGTTGCGGCAGGCAGTCCAGAGCTTCAAGCACGTGTTCGACGTGTGCGAAAAGTCGTTGTTCTCGAGCACATTGTCGTCGCTGTCGACAAGCACGCAGGCGTCCCACACGCGGTTGGCCTTGTTGCCGCGGAGCGTGGACTTGGTGACCTTCTCGAGCACGATGCCGCCGCGGCGCCCTTGTTCGCCCCAGCCGAAAGCGGGGTCGTGAAAGTTGTCGGAGAAGTCGCAGTTCTCAACGGTCCACCCGCTCGCGCTGCGCAGATGCAACCCGTTCTCCCAGCCGCGAGCTTTCACATTCTTGAGCGTGACGCCCGACACGCCTTCGGCGAACACGCCGTCGCCGGTGAAGGTTTTGGGATCGCCCTCGGTGTGTCCAACGACGCTCGCCCCTTGGCCGTCGATCGTGATGTTCGAGGCCGCGATCACGAGCGGGCCATAGGTGCGGTTCGGGTCGAGCTTGGTGCTTTCCTTGAGCACCAGGGGCTCAGGCGGCGCGGCTTGGGCCTCGCCCGAGGCCGCTAGCGCAGCCCCCAAGAAGCAGGATGCCAGACGGAACAAGAAAGCCCGACAATAGCTGGGATCGGGTTGGCGGCGCGGAGCGGCGTGAGGATGCATGGGAAGGGCCTCTGTGTTGGGCGGGCGGGCGCCCGCGGCCAAATGCTCTGAACCTCTGGAGGCCGAGTGTACCAGCCCGGAGAGGGGGCGGCAAAAAACCTGCCCGCCGGAGGTCTTGGCCGGTCTGCTAGCGTCGGCAACGTTGGGCTCAGGTCCCGAGGGGCCGCAACCTTCCTAGTCCGCATCTGGGGCGTGGTTGGCATGTTGCGGCGCGACCAGCAAACGCGACTCAGGCGGGTTCAAGCGGCAAAGTCGACCGCGACGAAGTTACCGAACAGCACTCCTTCTGCGCCCACCGCTCGCCCCGCAATCGACCCCTCGTATGGCCACAGCTCCCACCGTTCGCTCGAATCGTCGCCGCAGCGTCCTCGGGGGCGCCGGCACGATCATCGCCGATATCGGCGGCCTGGTGATCGATTGGGTGATGGCGCTCGGCAGCCTGGGCATGTTTGGCCTGCGGCTGGTTTCCTGGCTGCTCTTCCATCTCCCGAGGCGCGAAACGCTGCTCCCCAGCTTCTACCAAATCGGCGTGCTCAGCCTGCCCGTGGTGGCCCTTACGGGGCTGTTCATCGGCATGGTGCTGGCGGCGCAGAGCTATGCCCAATTCCGGCTGATGAATCTGGAGACGCGGCTGGGCGCGGTGATCAATATGTCGCTCGTGCGCGAGCTGGGCCCCGTGCTCGCCGCCACGATGTTGGCCGGCCGCGTGGGCAGCGCCATGGCCGCCGAACTCGGCACGATGCGCGTCACCGAGCAGATCGACGCGCTGGTCAGCATGGGCGCGAACCCGATCCACTACCTGGTGGTGCCGCGGTTCTTGGCCTGCCTGGTCCTCATTCCCACGCTGACGATCATGGCCGACTTCATGGGCGTGGTCGGCGGCTACGGCTACAGCGTCTATATCCTCAACATCGATCAGCACTACTACTGGGAAAACTCGAAGCAGTTCGTGGGCGCTTTCGATCTGTTCTTTGGGATCTTCAAGAGCCTGTTCTTCGGCGCGGCGATCGCCGTGATCAGTTGCCACCGCGGCTTCCATTGCCGGCCGGGCGCCGAAGGCGTGGGGCAAGCGGCGACGGGCGCGTTCGTCCACTCGTTCGTCACGATCCTCTGGCTCGACCTGGTGATCGGCATCGTGCTCGATACCTTCTACACGATCATGTGGCCCGAAACGCGATCGCTGGTTTGAGCCATGGTGAAGCAGGCCGCCAAACCCGCCGGAAGCGACGAACCGCTGCTGGAAACGCGCGGGCTGTTCGTTTCGTTTGGCCGGCAGCCAGTGCTGCGCGACCTGAACCTGCAAATCCCGCGCGGGCAAACCGTGGCGATCATCGGCGAAAGCGGCTGCGGCAAAACGGTGCTGCTCAAAACGCTGATCGGCCTGGTGCGCCCCACGCGCGGCAAGGTGGAGTTCGATGGCCGCGACTTGAGCACTCTGAACGAAAAAGAGCTGACCCGGCAGCGAGTGCGGTTCGGCTTCGTGTTTCAGGGGGCGGCGCTGTTCGACAGCATGACCGTGGCGCAGAACGTGGCCTTTCCTCTGCGGCAACATACGCAAACGCCCCCCAAGGAGGTCGAGCGGATCGTGCTCGAGCGGCTGGCCGAAGTGGGGCTGCCCCCGTCGATCGTCACCAAGAAACCGGCCGAGCTTTCGGGCGGCATGCGCAAACGCGTGGGCCTCGCGCGGGCGCTCGCGCTCGATCCCGAGGTGATCCTCTACGACGAACCGACGACAGGGCTCGATCCGATCATGAGCGACGTGATCAACGAGCTCATCCTCCGCAGCCGGCAGCGCTATCCGGTGACGAGCGTTGTGGTGACGCACGACATGCACACGGCCCGCAAGGTGGCCGACCGCGTGATCATGGTCTATCCGCTCGCGCGGCTGAAGCCGGATGAATCGCAAATGCTCTTCGACGGCACGCCGGAGCAGATCGAGCGCGTGGGCGAAAGGCGGGTCACGCAGTTCGTGCGCGGCGAGGCCGGCGAGCGTTTGATGGAAATGCGGGAACAAGCAGGGAGCTAAGAGGAGGCCGGGAGCTAGGAGCGGGGAGCTAGGAGTGCGTTCGCTCCCCGCTCCCGGCTCCCCGCTCCCCGCTCGAGGAGCCGATCCATGGACGAACGCGTCGTACAGTTCCGCGTCGGGGTGATGGTGATCGCCACCATCGTGATTTCCGTCGTGCTCGTCGCCCTGTTCGGAGAACTGCCCCAGTTCGTGCAAAGCGGATACACGCTCAACATCCGCTTCGAGCGCGCCCCAGGCGTGGCCGCCGACACCCCGGTCCGCAGCCGCGGGCTCTTGATCGGCCGCGTCACCGCCGTCAGGCTGGCCGACGACAACAGCTACGTGCTGGTCACCGTGCGGATCGACAACGACGTGAAACTGCAGCGCAACTCGGTGTGCCGCATTGTCCGCTCGGTGCTGGGCGACACGGTGATCGAGTTCGAGCCCGGCCCTCCAGAAAAATCACCGCCCCAATCGGCCAGCGGCAAGCTCCAGGTGCAAACCGTGCAGCTCAAGCAGGACCAGTTTCTGCAAGAAGGCGACACGATTGAAGGTTCGGTCCGCCCTGATCCGCTCGAGAGTGTGACCAGCATCGAGGGAGACCTACGCGACGCGATCGACTCGATCGGCAAGGCCAGCGTCGAAGTGCGCGATTTAGCGCATCGCCTGAACGACTCACTCGGCAAGAATCAAGAGCAGCTTACCCGCATCGTCAACAAGACCGAGCTGGCCCTCGACAGTTTCCAGCAGGCGATGACGGGCGTGAACGAGGTGATGAGCGACCCGCAGTTTCGTGAGTCGCTGAAGAACGGTCTGCGGCAACTCCCGGACGCGCTGGTTGACATCCGCCAAGGCATTGCCGACATGCGGACCGTGCTGCAGTTGGCCGACACCAATCTGCGCAACATCGAAGGCTTCACGCGACCACTGGGGCAGAAGGGACCGCAATTGGTGGAAAATCTCGACCGCACGGTCGCCCGTCTCGACGCGATGTTTGCCCAGTTCGTGCAGTTCGGCAAGACGCTCAATTCGAGCGAGGGGACGATCGGCAAGCTCCTCAACGACCCCACGCTGTTCAACAACGTGAACCAGGTGGTGTGCAACGTCCGCGAAATGACGGTCCGCCTACGGCCGATTCTCGACGACGTGCGCGTGATCACCGACAAGCTGGCCCGCCACCCCGAGCGGATCGGGGTGAAGGGGGCGCTCGAGAACAGGCCGGGGATCAAGTAGGTTCCGGCGAGCGCTGGCGGCACGACGCGCCCGAAGTTGATATTCTCGGGGAGCGCACCCGGGCGGCGCCTTTGTCGCCTGCTGCCGGTGGGCCCACGAGACTCAGGCATGTTCCGCGTCGAAGACCGCGATCGCGCTCGCGATTTTGTTCTGCGCCAGGCCGCGGCCGACGCGCGCGTCTCGGCTGGCGCCGCGGTTGGCTCGCTCGCGCTGGGGTCTGGGGACCGTTGGTCGGATCTCGACCTCACGTTCGCCGTCGCGGACGAGTGCTCGATCTTCGACGTGCTCGAGGATTGGACGCGCACGATCCAGCGAGAGTTCGACGCGGCGCACCTCTTCGATCTGCCGAGCGGCCCTTCGATCTATCGCGTGTTCCTGTTGCCCGGCTGCTTGCAGTTTGACCTGTCATTCACGCCGGCCTCGGCCTTCGGCGCCACGGGGCCCAAGTTCAAGTTGCTGTTCGGCGCCGCCGTCGATCGGCCGCATCTGCACCCCCCACCGCGCGCGAGTTTTTGGGCCACGGCGTGCATCATGCGGTGCGTGCGCGGGTGTGTCTCGAGCGCGAGCGCCTTTGGCAGGCCGAATACTGGATCAGCAGTGCGCGCGGCTGTGCGCTGAGCCTGGCCTGCCTTCGCCGCGGGCTGCCCGCAGTGCATGGCCGAGGCCTCGACGACCTGCCGGACGAAGTGCTGGCCCAATTTGCCGCGGGCTTTGCGGCTTCGCTCGAGCGGTCCGAATTGCTGCGGGCTCTCGGCGCCGTCGTTCAAGGATTGTTGCGCGAAGCAGGCGAAGCCACGGACTTGGCCGCAACCGTTGAAGCCCCGTTGCAAGACCTGCTCTGTCAGGATCCCTGACGTTTTCAGGCCGGCCGGCAGCGCCTACCCCCTGAACCTGCGGCCAACTAGAATGGTCGATTCTTGGGCCGCGGTCACTCCAGCGGCCGAATTCCTGCTCCCATCCCGTCAATTGCCCTATGTTCGAGTCCGTCAAGACCGCCCCGCCCGACGCCATTCTCGGCCTGGCCGACGCCTTTCGCGCCGATCCGCACCCCGGCAAGATCAACCTCAGCGTCGGCTCCTACAAAGACGAGTCCGGCATCACGCCGATCATGGAGTGCGTGAAGCTGGCCGAGGAGCGGCTGCTGCGCGACGAGCGTTCGAAGGACTACATGAGCATTCAGGGCTCGGCGGCCTATGGCCAGGCGGTGCAAGAACTGCTGTTCGGATCGCAGCACGAGGCGGTGACTAGCAAACGGCTGGCGGTGGCGCAAACCCCCGGCGGCACGGCCGCCCTGCGCGTGGCGGCCGATTTCCTGGCCAAGCAGTTTCCGCAGGCCACCGTGTGGGTCAGCGATCCAACCTGGCCCAACCACCCCGGCATCTTCCAGGCCGCAGGCTTGGCGGTGCGGACCTACCCCTACTTCGACAAAGCCACCAACGGCCTGGCCTGGGACGCGCTCAAAGCCGCGCTTTCCGGCGTGTCGGCGGGCGACGTCGTCGTGCTGCATGGCTGCTGCCATAACCCGACCGGCATCGACCCGACGGCCGTGCAGTGGCGCGAGCTGGCCGAACTCCTCCGCGAGCGCCGGGCGCTGCCGCTGTTGGACTTCGCCTATCAAGGGCTCGCCGCAGGGCTCGAGGAAGACGCCTTGGCGCTGCGCGTGCTCGCGCAGCCTGGCACAGAGCTGCTGGTGGCCAGTTCGTTCTCCAAGAACTTCGGCCTCTACAACGAACGCGTGGGCGCGCTGACGGCCGTCTGCCGCGACGCGGCGACCGCCGAGGCTGTACTCAGCCAGCTCAAAAGCTGCATCCGGGTGAACTACTCGAACCCGCCGTCGCACGGCGGCGCCATCGTGAGCACAGTGCTCACCGATCCGGCGCTGCGCAAGCAATGGGAGCAGGAGCTGGCCGACCTGCGCGGACGAATCGCCAAGATGCGGCGGCTGTTCGTGGACACGCTCTCCAAGCACGGCGTGCGGCAGGACTTCTCGTTCATCGAGCGGCAGCGCGGCATGTTCTCGTTCTCGGGGCTCACGCCGCTGCAGGTTGACGAGCTGCGGAAGACGCATGGCGTCTACGTCGTCGGCTCGGGGCGCATCAACGTGGCCGGCATGACCACGAGCAACATGGATGCGCTCTGCAAGGCCGTGGCGGCTGTGCTGTAGGGTCGGAGGTGCGGAGCAATAGAGCAGGGGTACCCCGGAGGTCGCGATGCGTCTGCGCCCACGCTTCAGCCTTCGCACACTGCTCGTCGCACTTTCGCTGCTAGGCATCCTGGTGGGAATCGCAGGGCGCTGGTGGCGGGAAGATCGCCGGCAACGAGCGCTCGTAAAACAGTGCCTTGAGTTGCTATCGGCGGAGGGACAGGTGCAAGTCACCCACCGCGGACGCGACGAAGTGCTTCTCGGATTCTACGGCAATCTCTCGCTTTCTTCAGCACGCGAGCTGTGCACTGCGAAATACGTGAAGTGCGTCGAAATCAACACCCGCGAGCGCCCCCTGCCCGCCGACGTGGCCGCCGCCCTGCGCAATGGCTTCGTGCAGGCTGATCCGCCAAGTGTTGCACCTGCCATGTGGGGTCGCGCGGACTACGACCGCTTTGCGCGGTTCGTCGAGGATCGGGGAGGCAAAATTCCGCCGAAGCCATCGAGCGCGGCTGAGTGAAGCGACAAACGCTCACGCAGTTAGTTGATGAGGAATTCGGCCCTGGCGCAAGCGCTATCCCGGAGTGTCGCTCTGGATCCGTGGTCGCATTCGAGCGAACCCAACCGTAATCAATCCACTCAGGGTCGCCACTCCCAGCAGACAGAAGTCGTCCGTCAGTTTCTTCGCGCTCAGCACATGCTCCTCATCGACTTGGGTCAGAGTGGTTACCGAGATTACTTGCCCTCCTCCTAAGTCTTCCGATTCGAGCGCAAACACGGGCGGCATGCCGACCACGAAGAAGCCGCAACGCACCAAGAACACGGTCGCGGCGAAGCCAAACGAAAACGCCGCCTTGCGGCCGTAGAGGAACACCCGCGATGCGGCAGCCGTAGCAAGCAGCAGCACTGCTACGGTGCCACCGACCACCCACCATCGATTGGCGTTCACAAGGGCCAAGCTGCCGACCGCAGCAACGGTGACTGCCGCAAAGAGCCAACGCAGTGAGAATCGCATGCGGTCATCCCCCGCCTAATACTTCGCCACTTCCCTCGCCCCCGCCTCCGGTCGCACCGTCTTGAGCACCTCTTGGGCCTGCATCGTCATCAGCCGCAGATCGCTGCCGATCGCGATGAATTGCATCCCCTGCTCGGCGCGCTGCAGGGCGGACTTCGTGTCCATGGTGTGCATGCCGGTCGGCGTGCCGGTCTTCTTGCCGGCGTCGACGATCCGCTGCAAGGCCCGCTCGAACTCTTCGTCGCTGGCCTCGCTGCCGTCGGGGCGGCGCATGTTCGCCCGCAGATCGACCGGGCCCACGAAGATCGCGTCGACCCCTGGCAGGGCGTAAATCGCCTCGGCGTTGTCGACCCCCTGCGGGCTCTCGGTCTGCAAGATCACTAGGATTTCGTCGTTCGCTTTCTTGAAGTACTCGCCGCTGGTGGTGGCGAAGTTCAGCGAGGCCATGCCGCCCCCCAGGCTGCGGTTGCCCACCGGTGGGTATTTGGCCGCCGCGATCGCCACGCGGGCTTGCTCGACCGTGTTCACCATCGGGACCACAATCCCCCAGGCCCCGGCGTCGAGCACGCGCTTGATGTAATCGTGGCTCCCCTGCGGCACCCGCGCGAGCGGCACGCCTCCCGCGTCGGCGATGGCGGCGAAGATCATGGCGGCCTGCGACCAGTCAATCGCCGAGTGCTCCATGTCGAGCGTGAGCCAGTCCCAGCCCATCCGGGCCAGCACCCGCGTGGCATAGAGGTCGCCCAGGGAAAGCCAGGTGCCGAAGCTCGGTTTGCCGGACTTCAAAATGCCTTTGACGGGATTCGTCCGCACGGTGCGAAGCTTTCGTTTAGAGGGGAGGGTGGTGGAGGCAGGCAGGTGAGCGGATGGTAAGCGCCGCCGCAGCCGTTGGTTGCTGCCTGCTAGCACTGGCACCGTACAGCGCGCGGCCCCCGCCAGCAAGCCGCCACTGCCGTTGACACATTCGCCGGGCGGGGGCTAGAGTCCGCCTTACCCAGATTCCGCGGCGCCGCCCCTCTCGCGGGGTGCGGCAGGCCCGTGAGCCGCGAGCGCGATCCACGACACCCGCTTGAGGACCCCGCCCTTGCGATTCAACCGCTTGTCAGCCCCGGCCCTCCCGTTCGACGCCGTGGTTCCTCCGGCCGATTCGCAGCTCGAGTCCGCGGTCTTTGCCCGGCAAGAAGACGGCCCGGTGGCGGTCTTCGCCCCGCTCCACTACGAGCCAGGCTACGCCTATCCCCTGCTCATCTGGCTGCACGGCCCGGGGCTCGACGAGAGCCAACTCCGGCGGGTGATGCCGCTCGTGAGCATGCGCAACTACGCGGCGGTGGCCCCCCGCGCCCCCGGAGTCGGTCCCGGCGGCAGCCGCTATTGGCCCCAGTCCGACGACGCCATCGACGAGGCCGAGGCCTGCGTCTGGCAGGCGCTGGCGGCCGCCGAAAATCGCTTCCAGGTCCACCGCTCGCGGCGGTTCCTGGTGGGCTACGGCTGCGGCGGCACGATGGCGGTGCGGCTGGCGCTGCGCCACCCCGACCGCTTTGCCGGCGCGGCCACGCTCGGCGGCCCGCTCCCCACAGGGGGCGCACCCTTCGCCCGGCTCGACGAGCTACGGCAGGTGCCGCTGCTCATCGCGGCCGGCTGCGAGAGCGACGACTACGACAGCCAGCAGGTCTGCCGCGATCTGCGGCTGGTCCACTCGGCCGGCATGAACGTCACGCTCCGCCATTATCCGTGCGGCCAAGAGCTGATCCCCGAAATGTTGGGCGATCTGAACCGCTGGCTGATGGAGCAGGTGACGGGGCCCCCGCAGCAAGCAGCGCAGGCAACTCATTAGCCCCCCGTGAGTCACGGGGGGGAGCCCGCGCGCTTGGCCGCAACGCCGGTGTAACACTGCGCACGCCGGCCGCCGAGCGCAGCGATTAGCCTTGCCGGCTCACCATCGCGATGATCCAAGTGGGGGCAAAGGGCGAAGTGCAGCCCTTGGAGACGGGGTAGTCTCGATAGAGCCCCAGCTTCTCGCCGATCGCGATCGCCCGTGTGCGATGTTGGGGGAAGTGGATGCCGATCTCGGCCAGGCAAGCGTTCATCGTCCATTGCACCACGGGAGCGGCGCTGCCCATTTCTGCCTCGATGCGGTGGAGCAGCGCGACGAGGTCGAGCCCCTCGGCGCTCTTCGCAACGCGTCCGGCGGTCAGCCGCCAGCCGGCGCGGGCAGCCATGGGGTCGTCGGAAGTCATCCACCGTTGGCGCAGCGATTCCTTGCCGGGATGCTCCTTCACCACGTAGGAGTGGAGCCAATCCGCCACCGGCACGAAGGTCGCCGACCGCACCATGCGCTCGAGTTCAGCCGGCGACAAGGCTTGCGGCTTGATCAGCAGCGTCGCCAAGAGTCGAGCCTCGACGTTGTCAGTTGCCCAAAGCGCGAGGGCCAACTCGTGGTTGGTCTTGATTTGATTCGCCAAGGCGCGGACGTCGCCGAGTTTGACGCCAAACTGGTTGTCGCCGGCGCCCTGCTTGGCGTTGTGGGCGCGCATTCTCGCATTGCCGAGCGCTCCAAGCTGCCCGAGGATTTCCTTGACTTGGGGGGCGGGCTTGGAGCTGGCAGGCTTTCGTACGACGCTGGCCGCCTTGGGCTTCGGCGCCTTCTTGGTGGACTGCTTCTTTGCCATGTTGCCGCAGGAAGAGGATCGGTGAGGCCCGGCATTTCGCTGGCCCGGGGCCGGCCGCGTCGGGCGAGCGAAACTGCAGGCGGCATTTTACCACTGCCGCTGGACGATTCCTCGGGGCATCGCCCTCAATCATGGCGGCCGAGAAGCAACTCGACAATCGTAGGCGGCCTCTTTAATCTGCCCTTGCCGACGCGGCGTTTTGCGCGGCCAAGCCGGGGTTGGTAGGATGCTGCGCATGGATGCACCTCGCACACGCCGCAGCCTGGCCGACGTGATGGTCTCGCTGTCGATGACCTGCGCCGCGGTCGCCTTGATCCGATTGTTGGTGGTCTTGCCGACCAACTACCGTCCGGGAGTCCCCGCCGCACTCCTGCTCGCGTTGTTCTATTGGCCGGGCGTGATTGCTACGACGGTGGCCGCGACGGCGACTTGCGTGGTGGGTTGGCGCAGAGCGTTGCGCTGGGCCGCTCTCGCGCTCGCAGGCTCGGCTGTCCTGCTGCAACTGTGGGGCCTGCTGCTGACACTTTGGCAGCGCTAGCGCGTTGCGGTTTCGCGTAGCTGGCGGCGGGTCTGGTATCGTAAGGGAATGCAAGAAGAGCCCCCCGCCTCGCGAACGTCGCTGCAAGATGTCCTGGCCGCGACTACGGCCTGCGCGATAACGCTGGCGGCGATGATCGCAACGTCCGGCAACGGGCAGCCCGAACCGCGGGCAGAATGGTTCGTTGCTGCGTGCGTGGCGATGCTGATCCCAGCCGGAATCTTTGCGTCGCTCATCTGCCTGACGGTCGGTTGGCGCAGCGGGCTGAAGTTCGGCGCCGCGGGATGGTTGTTGATGATCGCACTGACGTGTCTGCTGGTTGGAGCGCACGTCTCGTGTCAAGCAATGGACTAGCTGCTGCGAGGAGCGGCCTACCTTGCGACGAAAAGGCGCTTCGACGACGGCGTGCAAGCGTCAGCTTGAGCGCAGTCGCCGAGCGTAGCCCAACAGGCCCAAGGCGCCGAAGCCCAAGAGGACGAAGGTCGATGGCTCTGGCACGACCAAGTTCGCCGCGACCATGTTGGCCATCATGAAATCGCCCAACTCGGCCGGATCCGGCTCGCCCCCGGTGAAGGCCGAAGTCGGCAGGTGAACTTCATCGTACCCACCCGTGTACTTGTAGTACTCGAAGCGCCGGACAATCGATTCCTGATTGTTGTCGATGGGAACGTCTGGCGGCTGTAGGGCGTCGACGCTGTCGTCGGAGAGCAGTTCCCACTCGGTCTCGATTTCCGACGGCAACTGCGGCGCCACGCTGGGGTGCAGAGGGTCGAGATTGTTGGGATCATAGGAGATCAGTTGGTCGAGCTCTGCCGGTCCCGCCAGTTCGGTGGTGAACACCTTTACCCACACGGCGTCGCCGTGCATTTCGGCCGGCGGCGGAGGCGGCGGCACGATGGCCATTTGCACCGCGGCCGGGTTGGCGCCCACCGGAGGCGCATAGCTCCAGGTGGTCTGCGGCACCGACAACGGCGCTGGGTTGAGGCGGTTTTGGTTTTGGTCGAGCCAGTAGAAGCTCGACCTGGTCGCCTGCGAAGGGGTAGAGAACCCGAAGTGCTCGGCCCCCTGCACGTTCACCGCGTAGTGGCCGTTGGTGCTGAACACACTCGGGGCCGGCGTAAGGTAAGGGGGATTCGCGCCAAAGCTGTAGCCGGTGAACACCAGCTTGGTTCCGCCGGCGTAGTCGGTCTTCGTGAGGTTCTGGAAATGGCACGGGTAAGTACTCGTCACGTCGACGCTCGTCAGACCGTCCAGGTCCAGTTCGGCGCCGTAGACGTTCTGTCCGGTGTCGTTGAAGACGTCGAAGTTCGACATGGTGCCTTGAATGCCGATCGGACCGGCGAAAACTGGCCCGGAAGCCAGCCCGGCGAAACAAGCCGCGGTCAGGCACAACTTTGCAACACGGGTGTTCATCATCGTTTTTCAACTCCGCGAGTTTTACTGAGCGTTCGTCGGGCGCCGCCCCATCCGGCGCGGCCAAGAAGTAAAGGCAAAACCGATACCAGCATCCGCCACTCGCGCCGCCAGAATTCCAGCCGGGTCGAACAATGAGCCAGGTGGAGTTGGCTCGAACTAGCAAAGCTCAAGAGACTTGCGCGCGTGGCGCGACGGGGTGTCGAAATGCCTGAATGAGCTTTGCCCGTCGCGGCGGGCGCTCATGGGCGCCTAGAGGAAGCCCGCGCGATATGCCCAGAATCCGCGCGCTGCGAGCGGACTCGCACTGTTCCGGCACGCCGGGCGGACAGCGAGGATCGCGGACTTGCCCGTCCAGGGTGGAGAAACTGTTATTGCCCTCTTGACGCTGGCCGGCTAGTTTCCGCAGGCGCGCAACTCGCTTCGATCATCTGGCCCTCCGGTGCGCCCATGTTGTTTCGCGACGGCGGTTTCGGCGCCCGTGCTTTCGGCCTTGGGGCGGCACTCCTGGCGACCTTCGCATCCGGTCTGTTCGTGGGCACGTCCTGGCCCCACACGCCGCTGCACGCCACGGCGACCGACTCGGGGCCGAACCTGGTGACCGCCACCGGACGGCTGGACGACCAAGTGGAAGGCCTCTTCGCCCTCGACTTCACCACCGGCAACCTCCGCGGCGCCGCGATCAACCCTCGTAGCGGCCGCTTCACGGCCCAGTTCCAACGCAACGTGCTGGCCGATCTGGGCTTGGCTGACGTCAGGCATCCGCAGTTCCTGATGGTCACCGGCCATCTCGACTTCCAGTCGTCTGCCGTCCAGAGAGCCCAAATGGTGCTCTACGTCACCGAAACGACGACCGGCCAAACGGCCGCCTACGCCATCCCTTGGAACCCCTCGACCGCCAGGTTGCCAACGGCGATCACCGGACAGTTCGTCCTGCTGGACCGGATGCGCGTGCGGGAGGGCAGCCTTGCGAAGTAAGCGTTAGGCCGCGATACGCAGCCGTTCGGGGGCGACGAGCGATTCGTCCAGCTTCACGAGCGAATGGATGTTGCCCGTCACTGGGCTGGCTTCGCAGCGGCCGTCGGCGTGCGACACGATCATCGGCATGCCGGAAGTCGGCGTGAGCATGGTCGAGAGCACGTGCCCGTCGATCTGTGCGCCCGGCTGCACAGTGAGCCGATAGCGGCCGAGAATCGTAGCCAACGCGAGCTTGATGGTGGTGAGCGCCAAGGTCGCCCCCAGGCACATCCGCGGCCCCGCCCCAAAGGGCAGGTAGGCGTAGGGCGATGGCTTGATCGAACGCCAGCGGTCGGGCACGAAGCAATCGGGATCTTCGAACAGATCCGGCCGGTGGTGGGTGAGATACTGGCTGAAGACCACGACCGTGGCGCGGCCCAGCTTGAGCGGGCCGAGCTGCGCGGGCTCCACCGTCAGCCGCTGCGAATACGCGCTCGGCGTGAGCACGCGCAGACTCTCATCTACCACGCGCTGCAACACCGGCAATTGATCGAGTTGCTCGAGCGCGGGCGGATCGCCGGCCAAGGGCGAAAGCTCGCCGTGCAGCTCGCGCATGGTGTGCGGATGCTGGGCGAGCAGGAAGAGGGCCCACGAGAGCGAGTTGGTGGTCGTAAGATGGGCGGCGCCGTAGAGAATAGCGGCCTGGCCGATCAGTTCGGCGTCGGTCATGCCGTGGCCATCGTCGTCGTAGGCCCGCAGCAAGAGCGAGAGCACGTCGGACCCCGTGGCGCCCGCCGCCCGTTTGAGCTCGATCATCTTCACGATGCGGGCTTCCACCTGTTCGGCGATGCCGAGCAGCCGCATGTAGTCTTCTTGCTGGTGCTCGACCGGCACGAGGGCGGCCACGCCCAAGCGGTGGTTCTGCTCGACCCACTCCTCCATCAGGTGCCCGACCTCGAAGGCGATCTCGGGCTGGTCGAGGCCGAACAGGATCGCGCTTGTGACGCGGAGCATGAACTGCTTCATGTCGGCAAAGATGTTGCGGACCTGGCCGGGACGCCAGGCCGAGAGCATTTCTTCGACGAGCTCGACGAGCTGGCCGTGGTAGCCGGCGATCGCCTTCCGCTGGAACGGACCGATGACCATGCGGCGGTGCCGCTTGTGCTCCTGGCCGTTCATGCTGAGCAAGCCGCTGGTTACGCGCCGCTGGGCCGAGTTGCGGGGACCGGCGATGGCGAAGAAGCGCGAGTGGAAGGTCTCGGTGTCGGTCAGCACCTGCTGGTTGAGCTCGGGGCTGAAGACGAAGGCGATCCGCTGCCGCCCCTCTTCGAGCGCGGCCACGTCGCCATGTTGGCGGTGGAGGGCCCGCATGCAGGCCAGGGGGTCGGCCGGAAAATCGAGCAGCCGGCCGGGGGTGATGGGCAGCGAGGACATGGTCGGCGAATCCTTTCGCCAGTAGGGGCCGGAGCACGTGAGCGGCCAGGACCTTCGTGGTCGGCCGCCCGTCTGCGGGGCCGGCCAGTTTACCAGCGCGGCCAGCCACCCCCCAACGCCAGTGCCGGGGGGCCCTGATCTCCTTGTTGTCTCGAGGCGGAGGGCCGGAAATTGAGACCAAAAAGCCGTTGAACCCCGCCCCAAAAACCCTTACGATAAGGGGCTTGCGGCGTAGCGCCAGCTCAGACCTTGGCCGCCGCTTTTGGACCGTTTTCGTTGGGAGATTGCGTCGCCATGACCATGGACAAGAGCCTGCGCGTTCGCCGGGGGATGATTCGTTCCCGCAACGTGCTCACCCGCGCCGAACGGATTCAGAAGCTGCAGGAATCCGACAAGTGGCAGGAAGGCCGCAGCCCCCTCGGCTTGCCGAAGGTGCGAGTGGTCAAGATCTCGATGAAGAAGAAGAAGGTCAAGAAGGCCGAAGAAGGCGATGCCGCGGCCGCTCCCGCCGCTGCTGGCGCCAAGAAGAAGTAGGCCGCGGCCGGTCTCGGCTCGCGGATTTTGGCCTTGGGGCGCGTGGGTACTACGCATGCGCGTGCGTCTGGAATATGGCCGCACGGGGCTCGAAGTCGAGTTGCCCGACAACCGGGTCACCCGGACCTTGGCCTACAAGCAGGCTCCGCCCCTGCCCGATCCGCAGGCGGAATTGCTCCGCTGCCTGGCCGCCCCCACCGGCACGCCCCCGCTGGCTGAGCTTGCCCGCGGGCGCAAAAGCGCCTGCATTCTGATCTGCGACATCACGCGCCCGGTGCCCAACGAGCAGATCCTCAGCCCGCTCTTGGCAACGCTCGAATCCGCCGGCATCCCGCGCGACGAGATCACGATCCTCATCGCCACCGGACTGCACCGGCCCAACGAGGGGGACGAGCTCGTGGAGCTCGTCGGCCCGCGGATCGCGGCCAACTATCGGGTCGAGAATCACTTCGGCCAAGAGCTCGACCAGCATGTTTTCCTGGGTGAGAGCCCGCGCGGCGTGCCGATCTGGATCGACCGCCGCTACGTGGAGGCCGATCTCAAGATCGCCACGGGGCTGATCGAGCCGCACTTGATGGCCGGCTTTTCCGGCGGCCGCAAGCTGATCTGCCCCGGCATCGCCGCCTTGGAAACCGTGAAGGTGTGGCACGGGCCTCAGTTCCTCGAGCACCCCAAGGCCGATTGCGGCTTTCTCGAGGGGAACCCGGTCCACGAGGAGAACACCTGGATTGGCCGTCACGCCGGTTGCGACTTCATCGTCAACGTGGTGATCGACTCGGCCCGCCGGCCACTCAAATTCGTGGCGGGCGACATGGAGGCCGCGTTCCTCGAGGGTGTCGAGTTCGTGCGGCAAGTGGTCGTCGACACGGTGGCTGAGCCTGTCGACGTTGTCGTGACGAGCTCGGCAGGCTACCCGCTCGACACGACCTTCTATCAGACCGTGAAGGGGATGACCGGCGCCCTGCCCATCGTGAAGCAGGGGGGCACGATCATCGTGGCCGCCAGCATCACCGAAGGAATCGGCAGCCCGCAGTTCGAGAGCCTGTTCCGCGAGCACGCCACGCTCGAAGGCTTTGTCGAGCGAATCCTGGAGAAGGACTACTTCGTGATGGACCAGTGGCAGCTCGAGGAGCTAGCCAAGGTCCGCCGCAAGGCGCGCGTCAAGGTGGTCACTGACGGCCTGCCGGCCGACGTGCTCAACGGACTGTTTGTAGAAGCAGCGCCGAGCGTGGAGCAGGCCGTGGCCGAGTCGCTGGCCGAGTATGGGCCGAAGGCGACGCTCGCGGTGATTCCCAAGGGGCCCTACGTGCTTGCCCAAGTCGGTTGACGCGGCGCGGCGTCTCGCGACGATTAACGGCGGGGCCCGTGCCAGGGAGGACCGATGATCGCCAGTGAAGCCGCCATGTTTCCCCGTCTCGAGGCAAGCGAGCTCGAGCAGTTGCGCCGCCTCGCGCAAACACGCCCCTTTGCCGCGGGAGACCTGCTGTTCGCTGCCGGCCAGGCGGAGATCGACTTTCACGTCGTTGTGGCGGGCCAAGTGGAAGTGATCAATCCCGTCGACGGCGATCGCGTCGTTGCGCGGCACGGCCCCGGCGAATTCGTGGGCGACATCGATTTGCTCACGGGGCGCCCGGTGATCGTGCTCGCCCGCAGTCGCGGCGACAGCGAAACGCTCGTGGTGCCGCATGCCGAGTTTCGCGGACTGCTCAATCGACTGCCGAGCCTGGGCGAAAAACTGATGGCGGCCTTTACTTTGCGGCGCGAGATTCTCGCGGAGTCGGGCGCTTTGGGCCTGCGCGTCGTCGGCTCGAGCCAATGCCCCGATACGAACCTGGTGCGGGAGTTCCTGCACAAGAACTTCGTTCCCTTCGTTTGGTACGATCCCGAAACGCCGGCCGGGCAGCAGGTGTTCGCGGAACTCGGCGCGCCGCGCAAGACGCCGGCCATTCAGTGCGGCGATGGGCAGGTGCTCCTGAATCCGTCGCTCCGTGACTTGGCCAAGTCGGCGGGAGTGTGGAAGCATTGCCCCGAGCAAGAGGTCGACTTGACGATCGTGGGCGCCGGGCCGGCCGGAATCACCACGGCAGTCTATGCCGCTTCCGAAGGGCTGCGGACGCTGTTGCTCGATCGCCTTGGACCCGGCGGTCAAGCGGGCGGATCTTCGCGCATCGAAAACTTCATCGGCTTTCCAGCGGGGCTCAGCGGGGCCGATCTCGCCATGCGCGGCGTGCTGCAGTTGCTCAAGTTCGGCGCGCAGATCGTAACTCCGGTGTCGGTCGACCGCATCCTCCCAGCCGACTCACCCGCGGAGCGCCACGTGCTCGAGCTGGATTGTGGCCAAAAGATCCACAGCCGCGTTGTCTTGCTGGCGGCGGGCGTGCGTTGGCGTCGGCTCGAAGCGCCTGGCGCGAGCCGCTTCGAGCGGACGGGCGTGTTCTATGCCTGCACCACGGTCGAAGCGCATCTCTTCGACAAGCAGGACGTAGCGGTCGTGGGCGCGGGCAACTCCGCTGGCCAGGCGGTGATGTTCCTCGCCGAGTGTTGCCGCACACGCACCGTCCACATGCTCGTGCGCCGTACCCTGGGCCCCGGCATGTCTTCGTACCTGGCGCAGCGAATCCGGGGTGCCGCCAACGTGGTTGTGCATGAATACACAGAGATCGCCGAGGTGCGCGGCGGCGACCACGTGGAAACGATCGTGGCCGAACACAACCAAACTCACGAGCGCAGCGACATGCCGGTGGGGGCGGTATTCGTGTTCATCGGCGCCGAGCCCGCCTGCGATTGGCTGCCCGCCCAACTCGCGCGCGACGGCCTCGGCTACGTGCTCACCGGCGTCGATGTAGTGAAGGCGGGCCGTTGGCTGCGCACGGACCGCGACCCCTGTCCCCTCGAAACGAGCCTGCCTGGCATTCTGGCCGCGGGGGACATTCGAGCCGGATCAACGAAGCGCGTCGGCTTCGCCGTGGGAGACGGCTCCCTCGCGGTGACCTGCGCGCACCGGCTGTTGTCGCTGGGGAGCTGACGCACTCTCCTACGACAGCGACGCCAACTCGCCGTTGCTCGGCGCCGCCGTGAGCGCCTTCGGCCCCTCCGGCGTCATGGCGATCGTGTGCTCGAAATGAGCGCTCGGTTTGCCGTCCACCGTGACCTGCGTCCAGTGGTCGGGCAGGCCTTTGACGCGCTTCGTGCCCATATTCACCATGGGCTCGACGGCGATGACCAAGCCCGGCTCGAGGCGGAAGTCTCCGTTGCGGCGCAAGCCCCCGGAAACGAAGTTGGGCACTTGGGGCTCTTCGTGCATTTCGCGGCCGATGCCGTGGCCCACGAAGTTCTCGACGACGCTGAAACCGGCCTCGCGCACGTATTGGGCCATCCGCTCGGCTACCTCGCTCCAGAGGCGGCGCTTGCCCATTTCCTCGATGGCGAGGTCGAGAACGCCCTTGGTCACCTCGAGAAGCTTGGCCACCTCGGGAGCGACCTTGCCCACCGGGTGCGTGATCGCTGCGTCGCCGCACCAGCCACCAAGCTTGCAGCCGGTGTCGATGCTGACTACGTCCCCTTCCTTGAGCTTCCGCGGACCCGGAATGCCATGCACCACCTCTTCATTCACGGAGATGCAGGTGGCCGCCGGGAAGGGCGTTTTGCCGGGCACGCCCTTGAACAGGGGAATCGCGCCGCACTTGGCGAAGTGCTCGTCAATCGTGGCGTCGATCTCGGCGGTGGTGACACCGGGGCGCACGAGTTCGGCGGCGAGCTGGTGGGCCTGCCAGACCACGAGGCCCGCCTTGCGCATGAGGGCGATTTCGCGGGGGGAACGAAGAATATGCACGCGAAGGACCGGGAAAGTACGAGGAAAACTGGGGGGAGGCGCCCAAAGGGAACCGGCCGCAAGAGGCACGAACGCGGGCAAGCCAGGAGGCTAGGCGTCGGCCGGCTTAGGGCCCCGAGCGTCGAGGGCGGCCTTGATGCGGCCGAACACCTCGTCGGGCGTGCCCACTCCATCAATTGAGTATAGGATATTGCGCCGCTGGTAGTAATCCAACAGCGGGGCCGTTTCCTGCCAGTAGCTGTGCATGCGCCGGCGGATGATCTCGGGCGTGTCGTCGCCCCGTTGCCGCTGGGCAAGGCGACGCACGACCTCGTCTTCGTCGACCTTGAGCTCGATCACGGCGTCGAGTGGGGCGCCCATCTCAGCCAGAAACTCGTCGAGGGCCTGGGCCTGACCGAGCGTGCGCGGAAACCCGTCGAACAGGCAGCCGTTCTGGCAGTCTCCCTCTTCCAGCCGTGCGCCCACGATCTGGAGCACGATCGGGTCGGGCACGAGCTGACCGCGGGTCATATAGCGTTGGGCAAGCCGGCCCAGCCGCGTGCTCTCGGAGATTGCCTCGCGGAGCAGATCGCCTGTGGACACGTGGGGAATGCCGAAGTACTTCAGCAGCCGCTGCGACTGCGTGCCTTTGCCGACGCCGGGGGGGCCGATGAAGATGATCCGCATGACATTCCCGGCTCTGCCTTGGCGCGCCGCACGCTGGGCGGCTGGCAACGAAGGCCCCTTAAGGGCGGCGTGTTTCCCCGCGCGTTAGCTTTTTTCCAGCAGTCCGCTGTATTCACGCATCACGAGGTGGCTGTCGATCTTCTGCACCAGATCGAACGCCACGCTCACGGCGATCAACAAGCCCGTGCCGCCGTAGAAGCTGGCGATCATCGGGCTGACGTTGAGCGCGCTCGACACGATCGTCGGCAAAACGGCCACGAGCGCCAAGAACCCGGCCCCCACGTAGGTGATCCGCGCCATCACTTTTTCCAGGTAGTCGGCCGTCCGCTTGCCAGGCCGGTAGCCGGGAATGAAGGCGCCGTAGTTCTTCAGGTTTTCTGCGACCTCGGTCGGGTTGAACGTGATCGCCGTCCAAAAGTAGCAGAAGAAGTAGATCAGGGCGACGTACAGTACGTTGTAGAAGTAGGACGAGCCGCGCTGGAACGACTGGTCGAGCTGATTGAACACTTCGTTCGGATAGCTGCTGTTCAGAGCGCGGAAGATCATCTGCGGAAACATGAGCAGGCTGCTGGCGAAGATGATCGGCATCACGCCGGCCTGATTCACCCGCAAGGGCAAGTACTCGCGGGTGCCGCCGAAGACGCGGCGTCCGCGGACGTGCTTGGCGCTCTGCGTGGGAATGCGCCGCTGGCCTTGCGTGATGAAGACCACGCCCGCCACCACGGCCACGAACAACACGGCCATGAGAATGAGGGTTTCAATGCCGTGCTTGCCGCTGCCGCCGCCCCCCAGGGCGAGTTCCGTTTGCCGCAGCAGCTCGATGCCGGCCCCCGGCATCTGGGCCAGAATGCCGGCCATGATCAGCAGGCTGATGCCATTGCCGATGCCGAACTCATCGATCTGCTCGCCCAGCCACATGAGAAACACGGTGCCGGCGGTCATGATCATCACCGCCACGATCTGCCAGGAAAAGTAGATGTGGCCCGACGCCGGGTTGATGAAGTTCTGATGGACCAGGTTGAACTGCGTGAGGAAGCCCAGGTAGAACCAGCTTTGCCCCAAACAGAGGATGACGGTCGCGTAGCGGGTGTACTCGTTGATCTTCTTGCGGCCCGCTTCGCCTTCCTTCTGCAGCCGTTCGAGCGGTCCCCACACGCTGGCCAGCAACTGGAAGATGATGGAGGCCGAAATGTAGGGCATAATGCCCAGGCCGAAGATCGTGGCGTTGCTGATCTGGCTGGCGCTGAACACGGCCACGGCGTTGAGCACGTCGGCCAAGCCGCCTTGCGACTGCTGTGAGAAGGCCGTCATTTCGGCCTGGTCGATAATCGGCAACGTGATCTGATAGCCGATGCGGTAGATGCCGAGCAGGCCGAGGGTGAGCAGAATCTTTCTGCGCAGCTCGGGGATGGTGAAGATGACGCGGATCTTTTCCCACATGGCGAAGATTCTCTCGTGCGAAGGGCGCCGGCCGCGGCCGGCAACGCGCAGGGCAAACCGCGGAACTCGAACAGTTTAGCGGCCGGCGCAAGCCGGGGATATGCCTATCCTTCGGTGGGGGCGGGCAACCCCGGCGCCGAAAGGAGCACGACCTTGCCGCCGGCCTGCTCGATCTTCTGGCGAGCCGAGGCGCTGAAGCGGTGAGCCGACACGGTGAGCTTTTTCTTGAGCTCGCCGTCTCCCAACACCTTGAGCAGGTCGTAGCGGCCTTTAGCCAGGCCCAACTTGCGAATGGCCTCGAGCGTCACTTCGGCGCCCGCGTCGAAGGCCGCCTCGAGGTCGCTCACGTTCACCACGGCCACGCTCTTGGCGAAGCGGTTGTTGAAGCCGCGCTTGGGAATGCGCCGCACCAGGGGCATCTGGCCGCCCTGGAAAATGGACGCGGCCGCCCAGCCGGCCAACTGTCCCTGGCCTTTGTTGCCGCGGCCAGCAGTCTTGCCGTGCCCCGAACCGGGACCGCGGCCGACGCGGGTGCGCTTCTTGTTCTTATGGATGCCGCGATTGACGTCGTCGAGCCTCATGACAGCGCTACTCCTCGCAGCCGCTCCACCTCGCCGGCGGCCCGCAGTTGCAACAGGGCCTTGATCGTGGCCTTGACCAGGTTGGTTGGATTGTTCGAGCCGAAGCTCTTCGTGAGGATGTTGTGGATCCCGGCCGCCTCGCAAACCGCCCGCACCGCAGCCCCCGCGATGACGCCCGTGCCCGGGCTGGCGGGGAGCAGCACGATTTCGGCGGCGCCGTAATTGGCCTTCACCGCGTGCGGGATCGTGCCGTCGATGATCGGCACCGGCACCATGTTGCGGGTGCCATCCTTCACGGCCTTCTCGTAGGCCTGGGGAACTTCGTTGGCCTTGCCGTAGCCGCAACCCACGCGCCCGCGGCCGTCGCCCACAACCACCAGGGCGGCGAAGCTGAAGCGCCGACCGCCTTTGACCACCGCGGCGCAGCGCTTGATCTTGATCGTTTTGTCGATCACTTCGCCGCGGTTCGATTCGGATGCCACTTGCGTATCCTCGGAAAGATCTCAGTCGGTTGTTTTCTCGGGCCGATGACGGCCGGCCGCATCACGCTAGAACGAAAGTCCCGCTTCGCGCGCCGCGCTGGCCAGGGCCGACACGCGGCCGTGATACTTCGACGAGCCGCGGTCGAAGCAGACTTCCTTCACGCCGGCGGCGAGCGCCCGTTCGGCCACCAGCTTGCCAATCTTTTGGGCGGCGTCGCAATTGCCGCCGTAACCTTCGCGGAGCGACGGTTCGGCGGTGCTGGCGGCGGCCAACGTGCGGCCGGTCGAGTCGTCGATCACCTGCGCGTAAATGTGCTGCAAGCTGCGGAATACGCTCAGCCGCGGACGATCGCCCGTGCCACGGGCCTTCTTGCGGACGCGAAACGCCCGGCGCGCCCGCTGCTGATCGAGATGACGATGATAGTTCACGGCTCGTTTCCTTCGCTTTCCTCGGCGCCAGCGCGGGTGCTCCCGGCGGCTGCTGGGGTTTACTTCGTCATGGCCTTGCCGGCCTTGCGGCGCACCACCTCGCCATCGTAACGCACGCCCTTGCCTTTGTACGGCTCAGGCTTGCGGACGGCGCGGACCTCGGCGGCAAACTGGCCAACCTGTTGCTTGTCGATGCCCTTGATCACCACGTGCGTCTGGTCGGGACAGGTGACCTTGAGCCCTTCGGGAATGGGCAAATGCACTTCGTTGGCGAAGCCCACTCGCAACTGCAGGGTGTTCTTCTGAATGGCGGCCAGGTAGCCGACGCCCACGATTTCCAGCTTCTTTTCGTAACCCTGCGTGACGCCGACCATCATGTTGCTGAGCATGGCGCGGGTCAGCCCGTGCAGCGACTTGGCCAACCGCTCGTCGTTCGCGCGGGTGACGGTCACCTGCTTGCCGGGCTCGTCGTAGGCGACCTTGACCAGCCGATGCGGCGCGAACGTGAGGGCGCCAAGCGGCCCCTCGACCTTGACGCCGTCGGCGGTCACTCCCACCTTGACGCCGCCGGGCACCGCGACGGGCAATCTTCCGATCCTGGACATGCTTCGAACCCTTCGCTCTCTCGAGACCGCCTTCTTTACAGGCGTCCTATCCGCTTACCACAGCTCGCACAACACTTCGCCGCCCAGCTTCTGTTTCCGCGCCTCGCGATCGCTCATCACGCCGCTCGAGGTGCTGAGAATCGAGATTCCCAGTCCGTTGAGCACGGGGCGGAGCTCGGCCGAGCGGCTGTAGATACGGCGGCCCGGTTTGCTCACACGGCGAATGTGGCGAATCACGCGCTCGCCATTGGGGCCGTACTTCAGATCGAGCCGCAGGTGCTTGACCGGCGACATCTCGACCTCGGCCCAGTCCCAAATGTAGCCTTCGCGCTTCAGCACTTCGGCCAGGCCGCGCTTCACTTTCGATACCGGCATTTCGACGAACGGCCGCTCCACGCGCACAGCGTTGCGGATCCGGGTCAACATGTCGGCAATGGGGTCGGTCATCATGGTCTTGGGGTCCCCGTTACCAACTAGCCTTGCGCACGCCTGGAATCAGGCCATCGTCAGCCAACTTGCGGAAGCAGATCCGGCAGGTGCCGAATTTGCGATAGACGGCCCGCGGACGCCCGCAGAGCTTGCACCGCCGCACCGCCCGCGTGGAAAACTTGGGCTTTCGCGCCGATGCGGCAATTTTCGACTTGCTCGCCATGGAATCTCCCGACGGCCCGCGGGCCGCCCGTTCATCGGACTCTGGATCGTGCTCGTTGTGTGGTTAGCCGGCCGCCCGCTGCGACGACTCGGTTTTGAAGGGAATGCCCAGCCCTTTCAGCAGCTCGCGTGATTCGTCATCGGCCTGGGCGCCCTTGATGACAATGGTCACATTCATACCCTGCGGACGCGTGAATTTGTCGGGATTCAGCTCCGGAAACACCAATTGCTCGGCCAGCCCCAGGCTGTAATTCCCGTGGCCGTCGAAGGCGTCGGGGTTCAGGCCGCGGAAGTCGCGCACCCGCGGCAGGGCCAGCGAAATCAGCCGATCCAGGAACTCGAACATCCGCCGGCCCCGCAAGGTCACCTTGCAGCCGATGGGCATGTTCTCCCGCAGCCGGAAGGCCGAAATCGCTTTCCGCGACTTGGTCACAAGCGGCTTCTGGCCGGAAATCTGCGTCAGCGCCGCCACCGCGTCTTCCAGGTGCTTCTTTTCCGTCACGGCGCTGCCTACGCCCATGTTCACCACCACTTTGTCCAACCGGGGCAGCGCCAGGCGATTGGTGCGGCCGAGCGTCTTGCCCAAGGCCGGCAACAGTTCTTTTTCGTAGCGTTCTTGCAACCGCGGCGTCATGATCGGACAGTCGGGTACGAGGGAAGGAAACTCGAAAGGGAAGCGGCCTACTTCGACGCCAGCTTCGCCCGCGACGCACGAGCCGGGGCGATTTGCCCGATGCCTGCGCCGCACTTCTTGCAATACCGTTCCTTGGCGCCGTCGGCCAGGAGCCGGGCGCCGGTGCGGGCCGCCTTGTTGCAGCGCTCGCAAACCAGCATCACGTTCGACCAGGAAACGGGCATCTCCTTGGAGAGGCGTCCGCCCTGGGGATTCTTGGGGCCGCGGCGAATGTGCTTCCACACCCGATTGATCCCCTCGACGACCACCTTTTGCTCGTCGCGGAGCACGCGGATGACCTTGCCGCGGGTGGGCTGATCGGGGGAACCGCTGTCGGCGCCCGTAATGATTTCGACCGTGTCACCAACTCGAATGTGCATCAGACCACCTCCGCCGCCAGGCTCACGATCTTCATGAAGCTCCGCTCCCGCAGCTCACGGGCGACCGCGCCGAAGATGCGGGTGCCGCGCGGGTTGCCATCGTTGTCCACGATCACCACCGCGTTGCTGTCGAACCGCACATAGCTGCCGTCCGCGCGGCGCGACGGCTGGCGGGTGCGCACGATCACGGCCCGCACCACCGCCTTCTTCTTGATGTCGCTGCCGGGAATCACGCTCTTGACGCTGCAAATGATGACGTCGCCCAAGCTGGCCGTGCGGCGCTTCGAACCGCCCAGCACCTTGATGCACATCACCTCTTTGGCGCCTGTGTTGTCGGCCACGCCCAGCCGAGACTGCATTTGAATCATGACGAACTCCGTGGTCCGCAGGCTTGCCAAGCACGCCGGTCGCTCGACCGGCCGGCCCGCCCGCTACTGACCGGCCTCCGAATGGGCTTCCCGCGAAGCGGCCCTGAGCGCGACCAAATCGACCGCGCGGCTCTTCGACACGATCCGCACCAACTCCCAGCGCTTACTGCGCGAGCGCGGCCGGCACTCGCGAATCTCCACCGTGTCACCCTGGTGCGATTCCTCGTTCTCGTCATGCACGACGCACACCGTGCGGGCACGCAAGAACTTGCCGTATTTGGGGTGACGCACCAAACGTGGAATCTCCACGCGACGGCTCTTGGCCATCTTGTCGCCGGTGACGACGCCGATTTCAACTCGCTTGGGCATATCGTTCGACAGTCCTGGGTCTCGCCGCCGGGGGCCTACTTGGCCGCAGCCAGTGTGCGCTGGGTTTGGATGGTCTTGACGCGCGCGATCAGCCGCCGCTGCTTCCGCAGTTCGCTCGGGGTTTCGAGCCGTTCCGTCTGGGCCTTGAGCCGCAGGTGGAACAGGCTCTCGGCCGCCTCCTTCAGCGTGAGCTGCAATTGCTCATCGCTCATGTCGCGCAGTTCGTGGGCCTTGCTCATGATCGCTTCTTCGCTTCGCTAAAACGGGGCTCGGGGTCGCTTGCTGCTAGGCCGTGCGGCGGCGGACGAACCGCACCCGCACCGGCATCTTGTGCGCCAGCCGCGCGAAGCAGATCCGCGCCGCCTCTTCAGTCACGCCGCCGATTTCGTAGAGCACCGTGCCCGGCTTGATCACCGCGGCCCAGTACTCCGGCTCGCCCTTGCCCTTACCCATGCGGGTTTCGAGCGGGATCGAGGTGATCGACTTGTGCGGGAACACGCGCACGTACAACCGACCGTCGGTGCGGAGGTACTGCTGCGCCGCGATGCGCCCGGCCTCGATGGTGCCGGCGCTGAGCCAGCCCGGCTGCATGGCCTGCAAGCCGAAGTCACCAAAGACGACGCGGTTGCCGCGAGTGGCGTTACCTCTTATACGTCCTCTTTGGCTTTTTCGATGCTTGACCCTCTTGGGCATCAGCGCCATTGGTCTGATCCTCTTCGAACATTCCCTGGTTGATCCACACCTGTACGCCGATGTTGCCTTGGGCAGTCGCCGCTTCGGTGAACCCGTAATCGATCTTCGCCCGCAGCGTCGAGAGGGGCATGGCGCCGGCGATCTGCTTCTCGCAGCGCGACATTTCGGCCCCGCCCAACCGCCCCGACAACTGCACCTTGATTCCCTTGGCCCCTCCGTCCATCGACTGCTCGACGGCCCGCTTCATGCAGCGGCGGAAACTGGCCCGCTTGCTGAGCTGCTCGGCGATGTCCTCGGCGACGAGCTGAGCCTGAATCTCGGGGCGATTGACTTCTTCGATCTTGATGTTGATGCGCCGGCCGATCAGCCCCTGCAGCTCATCCTGCAGTCGCTCGACCTCTTGCCCCTTGCGGCCGATCACCACGCCGGGACGAGCGGTGTGCATGATCACCTTGACCTCGTCGCGGGTGCGCTCGATCTCGATCTTGGGGATCCCGGCGAACTTGTACTTGCCCTTGACGTACTTGCGCAGCTTGTGGTCTTCGACCAGCAAGTCGGCGAATTCTTGCTTCGAGGCGTACCAGCGGCTCTTCCAGCCCAGGGTGATGCCCGTGCGGAATCCGGTCGGATTGACTTTCTGACCCATGGTTCGGCCTGTCTTGACTTGGTCGAGCCGCTGCTGGCGGCGAATGCGGTTGAACGAAAGAGTCGGCGACTCTAGGAGAGCGAGTCGACCTCGACTTGAATGTGGGCGGTGCGACGCTTGATCGTGAACGCCATGCCGCGGGCACGCGGCCGCACGCGCTTGAACATTGGGCCGCCGTCGACGCGGACGTCGCTGATGACGAGCGAAGCCACCTCGGCCCGCTGGTCCTCGGCGTTGCCCAGGGCGCTCTTCAACACCTTCTCGAGCAGCCGGGCGCCGCGCTGCGGCTGATAGCGAAGCAGCTCAAGCGCCTCGTCGGCGAACTTGCCGCGAATCAGGTCGGCCATCGGACGCACCTTGCGGGCGCTGATCCGTGCGAAACGGTGAGTGGCGCGAAATGCCATGATCGGTCTTCCTTCCGGCTTACTTCTTGCCGCCCTTGCCGCCGTGTCCGCGGAAAGTGCGGGTAGGAGCGAACTCGCCCAACTTGTGCCCGACCATGTCCTCGGTCACGAAAACCTTCAGGTGCAACTTGCCGTTATGCACCATGAAGGTGTGCCCGACGAACTCGGGAATGATCGTGCAACGACGGGCCCAGGTCTTGATGGGCTCCTTGGCGCCGCGTTCGACCAGCTTCTCGACCTTCTCGTATAAACGAGGGTCGACAAACGGTCCTTTCTTGAGCGAACGTCCCATGTCGGGTTACCGGTGCTGTGCTCTGTGGGAATCGATGCCGCCCGTGGGCCGGCCGCAGCCAGCCTGACGTGCGGTTACTTGATCTTCAATTGTCCGTAGCGGCGCGACTTGCGGCGGCGGATGATCGACGCGCTCGAAGGCTTCCGCGGCTTGCGGGTGCCGCCGCCCTTGGCCGACTTGCCGGTCGGGCTCACGGGATGACGGCCCCCCTTAGTGCGGCCCTCGCCACCACCGTGCGGGTGGTCGATTGGATTCATGGCGGTGCCACGGACGTGAGGCCGCCAGCCCAGCCAGCGATTGCGGCCGGCCTTGCCGATTTGAATGTTCATGTGGTCAGCGTTGCCCACCTTGCCGATGGTCGCCCGGCAGGCGGCGGGGATACGCCGGATTTCGCCGCTCGGCAGCGTGATCTGCGCCCAGTCGGCGTCGCGAGCGGCGAGCACCGCGCTCGAGCCGGCCGAACGACAGAGCCGGGCGCCGCAGCCCGGCTGCAGCTCCAAATTGTGGATCGCAGTACCAAGGGGAATGTTCCGCAGCGGCAGGCAGTTGCCTACGCTCGGCGGCGCTTCGGGCCCGCTCTCGACCTGGGCGCCGGCCACAAGGCCTTCGGGGGCAATGATGTAGCGCTTCTCGCCGTCCACGTAGTGCAACAGAGCGATGCGGGCATTGCGATTCGGGTCGTACTGAATCGAATGCACCTTGGCCGGAATTCCGTCTTTGTTGCGGCGGAAGTCGATCAGCCGGTACATCTGCTTGTGACCACCCCCCCGGTGCCGGGCGGTGATCTTGCCTTGGTTGTTTCGGCCCGAGGTGCGCCGCTTGGGCTGCAGGAGCGACTTCTCCGGCTTCGCACCGGGAGTCAGCTCAGCGAAATCGCTGACGCTGGCGCCACGGCGGCCAGGCGAGGTCGGGTTGTAGTTGCGAATTCCCATGATGCGTTCGTTTCAGGCGAAAGTAAGTTGCGGGCGATTCCCTGCCAGGCCGGCGACACGAGCGCCGCGGCCTAGAAGAAGTCGATGCGATGCTCCGGATCGAGCGTCACGATGGCCTTCTTCCAGCTTTTGGTCATGCCCGAGCGGAACCGCGTGCGGCGCCGCTTGCCTTTGCGGTTCTGCGTGTTGACCCGCAGCACCTTGACTTCGAACAGCTCCTCGATGGCCTTACGCACGTCCAACTTCGTGGCGGTGCGGCTGACCTCGAACGAGTAGGCGTTCTGCCGCGTGGAGCGGTGAACGCCTTTCTCCGTCACCAAGGGGCGCAAGACCACCTGATGCGGAGCGAGCAATGGATTGAGCGTGGGGGCGGGAGCTACCGGCGACATCGCTGCTGAACTCCTACTTGGCGGCGGCGGACGACTCGCCCGCCATCCGTGACTTGATCACATCCAAAGCCGCCTTGGTCACGAGCAGGCGGCGCGGCCGCAACACCGCGTAGGCGTTGAGATCGCCAACGGGCGACACCTCGACCTGGTCGATGTTTCGGGCGCTCTTGTACACATTGGCGTCGTGCGCGGCCGTGGTCACGAGCAAACTCGCGCCGCTGCAGCCGATGGCCTTGAGGATCGTGGCCATTTCCTTGGTCTTCGGAGCGGCGAAGCTCAACTCGTCGATCACCGTCACCTGACCGTCGGCGATCTTCGAGGCCAGCGCCATTCGCGTGGCGGCCTGCACCGCCTTGCGCGGCAACCGGAAGTACCAGTCGCGCGGACGCTTGGCGAAGATGTGGCCGCCGCCCCGGCGAATACCGCTGCGACGACTGCCGGCGCGGGCATTGCCCGTGCCCTTCTGGCGATACATCTTCTTGGTCGACCCACGCACCTCGGCGCGACTCTTCGATTTGGCGGTCCCCAGCCGAAGATTCGACTGGTACATGACCACCACGTCGTGCAGCAACTGCTTGTTGATCTTGGGCGCGAGCACGGCCGGATCGATGTCGTATTTACCGACCTCGCGACCCGTGCGATCGACGATCTGCAAACTTGCCATGACTGCGAAATCCCTTGCCGGCGAGCCAAGCCCCTGGGGCGGCCCGCCACGAGCCCCTAGAGTTTGTTCGTTTGCCGAATGACCACGTAGCCGCCATTGGGACCCGGCACCGCGCCGCGAACGAGCAGCAGGTTGTTTTCGGCGTCGACGCGCACGACGCGGAGATTCCGCATCGTGCAGTTCTCGTTGCCGTAGTGGCCGGCCATCTTCTTATTCTTGAAGGTGCGGGCCGGCGAGGTGTTGCAGCCCGTGGAACCGGGGTGGCGATGCACCTTCTTCACGCCGTGCGAGGCCCGCTGGCCGCCGAACTTCCAGCGTTTGATCACACCCGAGAAGCCGCGACCCTTACTGACGCCAGAGACATCAACGGCCTTCACCTCAGCGAAAACCTCGACGGTGAGCTGCTGGCCAACCGCCAGCCCCTCGGTGGCGCCGCGGAACTCCTTGACGAACGACTGCGGCTCGCAGTCAGCTTTCGAGGGGAGCTCAACGCCGGCCTGAACCAGCCGACGAGAACGCTTGCTGTCAAGCTTAGCCACCTGACCGCGCTCGCTGCGGCTGGCCAAACGGCGAGGCTTGTCGAGAAAGCCCACCTGCACAGCCTCGACCCCATCGCGATCCACGGTGCGCAGCTGCAGCACGCGGCAGGGACCGGCCTGAATGACCGTGACCGGCACAACGTTGCCGGCCTCATCAAATACTTGCGTCATCCCGACCTTGCGGCCGAGCAGTCCTGCTGGCATAGCTGGCATTTCCCGTGGTCAGTTGCGAGCCGGGAGACAACGGCCAACAGGCCGCCGCTTACCCGACGTGCTTCCGATGCATAGGGCTCTCTGGTGAATGCGTCCGATTCAGATGCGCCGCTTAGCGCTTGCTCGACGCCTTGATCTTGATGTCCACACCCGCCGGCAGGCTGAGCTTGTTCAGCGCCTCGATCGTCTTGGCGGTCGCCTGGACGATATCGATCAGCCGCTTGTGGGTGCGGATCTCAAATTGCTGGCGGGCCTTTTTGTCGACGTGGGGACTCGACAGCACGGTATAGCGCTCGATCCGCGTGGGCAGGGGAATGGGCCCATGCACCTCGGAGTTCGTGCGTTTGGCCGTATCGACGATCTCGGCCGCGCTCTGGTCGAGCACCGAGTGGTCGTAGGCCTCCATGCGAATGCGAATCGTATCCTGCGTGATGCCGGCCACGGTCGTTGCGGGCTCCCGCGGCCGGTTGGCCGCCACTAGCAATCAAGGGTTGGTCGTTCGGTCGCCCCTGGTTGGGCGAATCAATGAATATAGAGATGGGCTCGGGAAGCGTCAACGCCCAGTGCCGGGAAAAATGCACGTTCGACGTGACGGGCGGCGCGGGATCAGGCGGCCCTCGACGAGGCGCCCCGCAAGAGCCCTAAACTCTTCCCAGATTTCCAGCGATTGCCGGGCCTAAGCTAGGGCCGCAGTCAGGGCTTCGACCAGGTCGCCTAGGCCGGCCGCCTCACCATCTTCACCGCGGTCGGAGCCCACAAGATAAGCCTGCCACCCGGCAGACTGAGCCCCCGCCAGATCGTTGTGGGCGTCATCCCCCACCATCAGCAGCGCCGCCGGCGGCAGGCCCAGCCGGGCCTCAAGCGCCTCGAAGAAGGGCCGGGCAGGCTTGCGCCACCCCAGCGCCGCCGAATCGAACACGGCGTCGGCCGCGATGACCTGGAGATCGCCGCAACCGCGGACCACGCCGTGCAGCCGCTCATCGAAGTTCGAGCCGATCGCCAGCCGTAGGCCCAACCTCTGCAGTGCGGCAAGCGCTGGCATCACGTCGGGAAAAGGCCGCCAATGCTCGCTCAGCGCGAAATGCCGCCAGAGCGCTTCGAACAGTTGCTCGCTCGGTTCGGGCGCGGGAAATACCTCGGCCACAATCTCGGCCCACCGCGCGCGTTCGCGGTCTGGCGATGTCCGCAGCCCATGGTGCTCGCGGTCCAGCTTCTCCTGGCGGGCAAACGCTGTGCGAAACCGCACCGTCGCCTCTTCGGCGGAGAGCTCATGCCCAAATTGCTGGCCGGCGAGCCGATACGCCTCGGCCGCCGACGGCACGGGCCGCATCAGCGTGTCGACGAGATCGAATACGACGCCGCGCACCCGCGACCATTCGAGCGGACGCGCGGCAGTTTCCAGCGGGCTGATCGCGGTCATCGGGAGGGCATCGAAGGTCAACTGGCTTGCGCGGCATGAAACAGGTGGGCCGTCACCGCCAGACCTAAGGCCGCGAGGACGCAGGCGACTAGGAGCGCCAGCGACCAAGGGGTGGTTGGCTCCGGGTCTCCACGTTCCAGCCGGCGGATGAACCGCACGTGCTCTCCGGCGGCCACCAGGGTGGCGATCACGCCGGCCAGCACGAGCCCGGTCCCTACCCAGAGCGAAACGGAATGGTGCGGCGCCGCCACGGGCGCCCCGCGACCAGCGGCCAGGGCATGCGTCGCCGCGAGCTCGCGGAGAAAGAGACCGAATCGCGCCACCACGAAGCCAAAGCCCATCATCGCCAGGCCCGTGCGAATCCAGGCCAACAGCGTCCTTTCCGCCGCTAGCCGGACGCGTGGGTCGACTGCGCCGGCTCGAGGCGGTTCAGGTTGGCCAGAGATTCCATGCATCGCGGTCGCCTTAGCCGAACCGCAGCCAATCGGCCAACCGTCCCAGGTCGAGGCCGATCACATAGATCATCAAACCGAGGATGAAGAACAGGCCGGCGTAGCTGAGCACCGTCATCACGCGTTCGCTGGCCGGCTTGCCGCGGATGCCTTCGTACAAGAGGAACATCATGTGCCCGCCGTCGAGCACCGGGATCGGCAGGAAGTTCACCACGGCCAAGTTCGCGCTAAGCATCGTAAGGAACAGCAGCAGTTGGGGCAAACCGGCCGAGGCCGCCGAGCCGGCGGTCACCGCAATCGAACCGGGGCCTCCCAGCAAATCGGCCGAGATTTGGCGGCTTCCCAACGCGCGCAAGAACATCACCACTTGCCCTGCGGCCGCCCAGGTTTCCCGCACACCGAGCTGAAACGCCTCACCCCAGGAGACCGCGACGCGGGTGTCGTTCAGCGATTCGAACACGAACCCGCGATGCGGGTTGAACCAGGCCGGGTTTACTCGCGGCGTGAGTTCCGGCTCGCGCGATTTGCCGCCACTCTGCAGCGTGAACTTCACCTGCACGTCCGGCGGAAGATTCTGCAAGTTGTCGATGAAGGCCGGCCAACGGGGCTGCTCGGCGTCGAACTCGATCGGCTTGGCCGTGCCGGGACGCTGCTCCTTCGTCGCCGGGTCGACGTAGGGCAACACACGGACGCTCACCACACGGTCGCCTGGAATGACGCCGGCGCTTGCGGCCGCGCTGTTCGGCTCGACTGCACTCACCAGGGCATCGACCGTGTAGGCGAGGCCCAACTGAGGAACCGAAACGGCGGCCGCCGAGTCTTCGAACCAGTCGACCCGATCGACGGTCACGGTCTTTTCGAGCGGCGTCTTCTGTTCGCCCCGCTCGAGCGCGAGCCGGACTTCGGTGGCTGCGGAACGGGCCAGCCGCTGCGGCCAAGACAAAGGATCTCCCACCGGCTGTCCATCGACAGCCGTGATGCGGTCCCCAGGCAGCAAGCCTGCCTGGGCAGCAGGGGATCCTTGGCGCACCGCCTTGATCGGCCCCATGGTCATCACCAGGCCAAAGTCGCGCATCGGATTGGGGGCCACGCTCGCCGTGACGCGCTCGGGCGCGCTCTTGTTCCCCTCTTCCACCTTGCGTTCGGCGGTAACCTCGATCGGCTGATCGAACTTGGTCGCGAGCGCCGCCACCCAATCGCGATAGTCGCGGATTTCGCGGCCATCGGCGCCCACGAGGCGATCGCCTCCCTTGAAGACCTCGGCCTGCCCCGCCGGCGAGAAGGGCAGCGTCGGTTCCGACTCGAAGAGCGTGGTGCTCGACGGGGGCACGGCGCCAATTGTGGGCCGGCCGACGCCCTTCTTCTTGGGATCAGGGTAGACGGTCACCCAGAACGGGTCCTGCGAGCCGTCGCGCTCGACCTTCAGCTTCAGTCCGTCGTCGAGGTTGCCCAGAGCAACGCCAGCGAAGAGGTCGGCGAACCGCAGGTGCGGATCTTCCTGGCCCTCCTCGCCGATCTGCAGGATCCGGTCCCCCGGCTGAAAGCCGGCCCGCCAGGCGGCGTCTCCGGGGGTCACCGACGAGACGCCGCAGACGGTGTACTTCACCCCCATCTTGTAGGCGACCGTAGCAAACAGCACGGCGAACAACAAGTTCATGATCACGCCGGCCGAAATGATCGCCATCCGCTCCGGCACGCTTTGCGCAAGGTAGCTGCGGGGGTCGAGGGGCTCAGCGAGCGGCTCGCTCTCCGCCGAGGGGGCCGATTCGCTGGCCGTCGGCACGTCGGACCCGGCGGGCACTTTGAGCTTCGAGCGCTCGATCTCCTGCGCCTGCCGCGAGGGATTGTCGTCCTGACCGAGCATCTTCACGTAGCCGCCCAGCGGCACCAGGCCGATGCCGTATTCCGTTTCGCCCCATTTGAAGCTGAACAGCTTGAGCCCGGCCACGTCGAAGCCGAGGTAGAACTTCTCGCACTTCACGCCGCAGGCCTTGGCGACGAGGAAGTGGCCCAACTCGTGGACGAAGATCACCGCCCCCAGGGCGAAGGCCGCCTTGAGAATCGTGAGCCAAGTGCCCGGATCGAGAAACCAGGGCGTGGCGGCCAGGATCAGGTGCAAATCCAACGCGCTACCTCCTCGCGGGCCCAGCGATCCAACCGCAACAGGTCGGAGAGCGAAGGGCTCGGGTCGAAATCATGATGTTCCAAGACGCTGCGGCAGGCCGACACGATCTCCGTAAACGGCAGCTCTTCGGCCAGAAAACCAGCCACGGCGGCCTCATTGGCCGCATTCAGCACCGCCCCGGCGGTGCCCCCCGCCCCCGCCACTTCCAACCCCAAATCGATGGCCGGAAACCGCTCGCGGTCGGGGGGCCCAAACTCCAGGTCGAACGCTTGCGACCAATCGAGCCGCCGCGCAGGCCCCGCAGTTCGTTCGGGATAGGTCAGGGCATATTGGATCGGCAAGCGCATATCCGGCGGACTCATTTGGGCGATCACCGAACCGTCGACGAATTCTACCAACGAGTGGACCACCGACTGCGGATGGATCGCGACGTCGATCTGCTCGGGACTCAGGCCAAACAGCCAACGGGCCTCGATGATCTCGAGAGCCTTGTTCATCAGCGTGGCCGAATCGACCGTAATCTTACGTCCCATCCGCCAAGTCGGGTGACGCAGCGCCTCGTCGACGGTGACCGCCGCCAATTGCTCGGCGGAATAACCACGAAACGGTCCGCCGCTGGCCGTAAGGATCACGCGCCGGACTTCGCCATGCCCCCCCGTTTGCAGGGCCTGGAAGACCGCGCTGTGCTCGCTGTCGACCGGCAGCAGCGACCCGCCGTGGCTGCGGGCAAGCCGCATCACGAGCGGTCCGCCCATCACCAGGGTTTCTTTGTTCGCCAGGGCGACGCGCTTGCCTGCCTCGAGCGCGGCCCACGTGCTTTCGAGCCCACAACTTCCTACGATCGCCGCCACAACGATGTCGATTTCGGGCCGCCGCACGATCTCGGTCAGCGCGGCGCTGCCCAAGCGTACATCCGTTCCCGGCGGCAGGCTCGCCAGAATCGCCGGGTCCGGTTCGGGTCCGGCGCCCACGACAAACTGTGGCCCGAACTTTGCGGCCTGTTCCGCCAAGAGCGGCCAGTTCGAGTGCCCTGAGAGCGCGACGGCGCGAAAGCGCCCGGCCGAGGCCTGAATCACCTCCAGGGTGCTGCGGCCGATGCTGCCGGTTGAGCCGAGGACAGCGACGTTGCTCACAAAGCCTTCCGCGCGGCGAGGGTCGAACCGATTGCGACGCTTGCCCGCTCCGCGGTCGCGGGGGCAACGGAGCATGGCCGTAATTCGTGCATTTATAGGAGTTTACGCCGGAATTCTAAGGCTTCTCGTCAGGGCTGACAACCCGGCTTGGGCCTGCGGTCCCGGCGGCCTCGACGTGTATAATGAGGTCTACGTGGCTCGCCCCGTCGGCGGATCAGTCGATTGCCTGGGCGCCCACCCACGCCGGCCTCGTGCTCCCTTCGCCCGCCGCGCCGTTCCCCGAGCGCTCACGGGCCGACTTCCTCTCCCTCTTGGAAAAGCAGCACCGCGGATGGACAAGCGCAGCGAATCGCCCCGCCGGAACTCAGACCGCAAGAATCTGACCTCCGGGGCCAACGTGGTCTGGTATCTGGTGGCGATCGGCCTCACGACCTTGCTCGTGGTGTCGCTCTTGGCCCGCCCCGCGCAGTTCACGATTCCCTACAGCGACCTGGCCGAGTTGCTCCGCAAGATGAAGACGGAGGAAGACAAAGCCTTTGTCGACGTCCCCGAGAGCTCGGGGCGCACGGCCCGCTACTCCCGGCCGAGCGAAATCGTGATCGATCAAACCGAGGTCACGGGGCGCATCCACCGAGAATTGGTCGAGCCAAACGCCGCTAAACAAACCGATGAGCCGGTGCGCTTCTCGACCGACATCCTGGCCCTCGACTGGGCCAACGACAACGTGCGGCAACTGCTCGACGGCAGCAAGCTCCGCTACCGCGTCGCCGCCGGGCCCAGCCCGCTGCGGAATTGGATTCCGATGCTGGTGCTCAGCGGCCTGATCCTGCTGATCTTCTTTGTGATGATGCGCCGCCTGGGAGGCGCGGGCTCGCCGATGGCCTTCGGCCGCAGCCGGGGGAAGATGTATGCCCAGGAAGATTTGGGGGTGAGCTTCGACGACGTCGCCGGCATCGACGAAGCGGTCGAGGAGCTGCGCGAGGTCGTCGAGTTCCTGAAGACGCCCGAAAAATATCAAACGCTCGGAGGCCGAATTCCCAAGGGGGTGTTGCTCGTGGGGCCCCCCGGCACCGGCAAAACGCTGCTCGCCAAGGCGATCGCCGGCGAGGCAGGCGTTCCCTTCTTCGGTCTCTCGGGCTCCGACTTCGTGGAGATGTTTGTCGGCGTGGGCGCCGCCCGCGTGCGCGACACGTTCCAGCAGGCCGCCAGCAAGGCCCCCTGCATCATCTTCATCGACGAGCTCGACGCCCTGGGCAAAACCCGCGGCACGAGCGTCGTCGGCGGGCACGACGAGCGCGAGCAAACGCTGAACGCCCTGCTCGTGGAGATGGACGGCTTCGACTCGAACTCCGGCGTCATCGTGATGGCGGCCACCAACCGCCCCGAAACGCTCGATCCGGCGCTCTTGCGGCCCGGGCGCTTCGACCGGCACGTGCTCGTCGACCGCCCCGACGTGCGCGGGCGGGAGCAGATTCTCAAGGTCCACGTGCAGAACGTGAAGCTCGACGAGTCGGTGGTGCTCAAGGAAGTGGCCGCGATCACCTCGGGCTTCGTGGGCGCCGATCTGGCGAACCTGGTGAACGAGGCCGCGCTCTTGGCCGCCCGCAAGGGAAAGGCGGCCGTGGGCATGCCGGAGTTCAACGAAGGCGTGGAGCGGGTGACGGCCGGCCTCGAGAAGAAGCAGCGGATCATTCACGAAGACGAAAAGCAGCGCGTGGCCTATCACGAAAGCGGCCATGCCTTGGTGGCCTACAGCCTGCCGAACACCGATCCGGTGCATAAGGTCTCGATCATTCCGCGCGGCCTGGCGGCGTTGGGCTACACCATGCAGCGGCCCGAGGGGGATCGCTACCTGATGACGCAGGGTGAGCTCGAGAGCCGCATCCAGGTGCTCTTGGCAGGCACGATCGCCGAGGAGCTGATCTTCGACGACGTGTCGACCGGCGCTCAAAACGACCTCGAGCGGGCGAGCGAGCTTGCCCGCAGCATGGTGATGGACTTTGGCATGAGCCGGCTGGGGCGGATCAACTACCGCAAGAGCGGCCGCAGCGCCTTTTTGGCGACGGCCGACATGCCGCGCGAACACGACTACAGCGAAGCGACTGCCCGCGAGATCGACCAGGAGGTGAAGCGAATCATCGACGAGTCGATCGTGAAGGTCCGGCACATCCTCGAAGCGCGCCGCGGGGCGCTGATCGCCATTTCGATGCGGCTGATCGAGAAGGAAACGGTCGACTCCGGCGAGCTGCGGCAGTTGATGGAGGAGAACGCCAAGACCCCGCTGATCGTGCCAGGGACGACCGGGGAGCGGCGGCGCGTGGCGAGCGAGGGGGAGACGGGGGTCGCCCGCGAAGAGGGCGGGGCCGTCGGCGGCTAGGGCGCTTTCGCGCCGTAGCGTGTGCCCTCGAGCCCCGGAGCGGCGCCAGAAGTTAGCCCAGGGCCAGCGAAGCGCAGCCCTGGGTTTCTCCGCGCACCCGCGATTTTGAGCCCCTGTTCGTCCTGCGAACGCAGGCGTTTTTCTTGCTTCAACCCGGCGCGTCTGGTCCACTACTTCGCTCCTAGGCAACTTCGATCGAGGAGCGGGCCGCATGCCTACTGACGCTGCGCTGGTCGACCAATTTCTTAAGCACGCCAGCGCCCCGCTCGACAGCGGCCACGCCTCCGGCACGCTCGACGAAGCGAACTTGCTGTTGACCGCACACCCTGATCTCGCGGCGGCCAACATCTACACCGCCGCAGTGCTCGGCGCTGCCGACGCCGTCGGGCAATTCCTCGCCGCCAATCCCACGCTCGCCGCCGCTCCTGGCCGCCCGCACGGTTGGGATGCCCTCACCTATCTCTGCTTCTCGCGCTACTTGCGGCTCGATCCTGCCCGCTCCGAGGGTTTCGTTCGCGCGGCAACCGCCCTGCTCGACGCCGGCGCGAGCGCCAACACCGGCTTCTACGAACCGAGTCATCGGCCGGAGCCCAGCTTCGAGAGCGCGCTCTACGGCGCCGCAGGCGTCGCCCATCATCCGGGCCTCACGCGGCTCCTGCTCGAGCGCGGCGCCGATCCGAACGATGGCGAGGTCGCCTACCACGCGCCGGAAACCGACGACAATCGGGCGATCGAGGCGCTGCTCGAATCGGGCCGGATGAACGCGCTCAACCTGGCCACCATGCTCCTGCGGAAGTGTGATTGGCACGACCAGCCAGGCGTGGCCCTGCTGCTCGAACACGGGGCCGATCCCAACGCCGACACTTATTGGCACAAGACCGCGCTCGCGCAGGCAGTGCTGCGCGACAATTCACTGGCGATCGTCACGCTGCTCGTGGATCATGGCGCCGACCCCAACAAGTCGCACGGAACACCGACCGCCGCGAGCCTGGCTGCGCGCCGCGGGCGAGGTGATGTGCTCGCGCTCTTCGCAGCGCGCGGCTGGGCGCTCGAGTTATCGCCGCTCGAACGTCTGCTGGCCGCTTGTGCCCAAGGCGATGCGGCGACGGCCCAGACGATGGCTGCCCGCGAGCCGGCGCTGCTCGCCGAGTTGGCGGCCGAGGGCGGGTCTTTTCTGGCCTGCTTCGCCGGCGTCGGCAACGCGGCCGGGGTGCAGGCGCTCTTGGACCTGGGCATCAGTCCCGGCTCGCGCTACGCCGACGGAGACGGCTACTGGGGCGTGGCCCCGAACAGCACGGCGCTGCACGTGGCCGCCTGGCGCACGCGGCCGGCGGTGGTGCGACTCTTGCTCGAGCGCGGCGCCCCCGTCGACGCCCTCGACGGTCTGGGCCGAACGCCGCTCCTGCTGGCGGTGCGTGGCTGCGTCGACTCCCATTGGACGGGCCTCCGCACGCCCGAGCACGTCGCCGCCCTGCTGGCCGCAGGGGCTGCGACGCGCGGCGTCGAGTGCCCTTGTGGCTACGCCGAGGTCGACAAGCTGCTCGAGCAGCACGGGGCGGGCGCCTAGCGCGCAGGGGCGAACGGAACACACAAGCGCCGAGGGCCCGCCCGGCGACGTTCTTCTGGGTAAGCCCCCACTGGGCCCTTGCCGCGAGCGGACGGGGCAAACCTCGCCGCTCGCCAACCGAACTTCTCGTTTGACGCAGCCTTAGTACTGCGAGCCCGACTGATACCACGATTCCCAGGCGTTCATCTGCTGATAAGCCCGGCCGCGGATGTTGATGAAGTTCTGCACGTTCCGCCAGCCGCCGCGCACGAAGTCGCCCTGGGGACGGGTGAAGTAGGGGCCGCCGGGAACCGAGGGAGTGCCAATGCGGACGTCGGTCACGGGGTCGTGGCTGTAGTAAGAGCGGCGAAAGGCCCAACTCGGGGGAGCGGGGGGCGCGCAACAGGCAGGCTGCTCGGCCCAGGTCGGCGCGGCGAGCGCCGCCAGGAAAGCGGTCGACAGGAGAAGGCGTTTCATGGTTGTGGGGAGACGGACGAGAAGAGGAGAGAGAAGAAGCGTCCGTGCGGGGGATCAGACATCGTGCCGCTGGCGACGGGGATCGCCAGCGGCCGTTCATGGGCATGGGCTGGGGGCTCGCTTTGCTCGACCCCAGGCACACGTGCGGTGTTGCTCTGGCATGTTTGGGCTAGGGTTGCTCCACCGGGTGTTCGACCATCAGCTCGCCACGCTGGGGATCGTAGACATAGCGATCCCCCTCGGGCAGCTTGGGCAGTTGGATCTGATTGAAGCCAATGATCTTCTGCATGAACTCGTCGTGCGACTTCGGCTTCTCGCCGTGCTCCGCTTCGTAGAGGTTCATGGCGTGGGTGATCTGATCGAAGACCAGTTTCTGCTCGATCTGGAACTTCGCGGCGAAGGTGGCGCTTAGGTAGCCGCCCCCTTGCAGACTGCGGCCCTTGATGCCCACGCCTGCTTGGGCCTTCTCCCGCGCCGGCTCGGCAGGCGCCGCAGGAGCCGGCGGAGGCGTTTGGGTCGTGACGGGGGGCGGCGGCGGGGGCGCTTCGTCGATGGCGACGCCGAAGGCGCCGGGGTTCACTCCGCGGCGGGGGGCGGGCGGCGCGGTCGCGCTATCGCAACCCACTGCGGATGCTGCGACGGCAAGAATCGTGGTGGCCAGGAATGCTCGCATACGTGTGCTCCTTGCGCCGGGGGACGGCGGGGGTAAACCCCGCCGCTCGCTCTAATGGTTCGTTATCCGCCGAGGTCAAACTGCCACGATTGCATCTCCGCCAGCACGTCGCGACGGGTGAGGTCGAAGTGCAGTGGGGACAAAGTCACTTCGCCGGCGGCCAGGGCCGTCAGGTCGCTTTCCGCGTCCGTCGGCCGCGGCGGCGGATCGTTCGTGGCCCAGTAGTAGGTTCTGCCCCGCGGGTCGACGCGCCGCTCGAAGTGCTCGCCATAGCGGGCCACCCCCATCGGCAACACGCGCAGCCGCGGCTGCGCCATGGCCACTGCCTGCGTCGGCAGGTTCAAGTTGTAGAGTTGCGGTCGCGGCCCCTTTTGGGCCAGGATTTGTCCGATGATGCGGGTTGACAAGGCGGCCGCCCGGTCGAAATCGGCCTGCGGATCGTACTCGAGCGACACGGCGACGCTGGTGATCTCGAAAAACGCTCCTTCGACGGCCGCGGCCACCGTGCCGGAGTAGAGCACGTTGATGCCGGCGTTCAGGCCGCCGTTCATCCCACTCACGACCAGGTCGGGCCTGCGCGGGCAGAATTCGAAGATGCCCAGCTTCACGCAGTCGGCCGGGCTCCCTTCCACGGCCCAGCCGCGCCGCCGCTTCCCCTCGAACACCTCCTTGGCCACGAGCGGCGTGAGAAAGGTGATCGAGTGGCCGACGCCGCTCTGCTCCGTGGCGGGCGCCACAACGACGACATCGCCCAAGGAACGCAACTGATGTTCCAGGGCCGTAAGCCCGGGCGCATAGATGCCGTCGTCGTTCGTCAGCAGGATCAGCACAGGGGCAGCGCCTTCCGTTCCACAGGCATAACCAGACCAGCGTCTAGTATAGTGACGGCGCGATGGGCCAACAACGAAACGACGCGCAAACGGCGGCGACATGACACGTTGCGGCGAACGGGCGGCCGCTGAGTCGAGAGAGCGGCGTCCGCCTCCGGTCGGTCAAGCGGCGAGCGTTGTCCGAACGGCGACTTGCTTGCGCGCCCTGCCCCGCAATGTTGACGAATCGCCACGCACGTCGCCCGTTGGCGACACTGCTCAAGCGCGGGGCGCCGGTTCGCCCCGGCGTCCAAAGGCCGCTAGCAGCAGCCGGCCCTTGTGCAGCCAATAGGCCTCGGTTGGCCCCAAAGCGCCTCCGGCGGCCGCGCGCGGATACCAGGCGATCGCCCGCTTCGGATCGCGGCCCAGTTCCGCCAAGTCGACTACCGCCGTACCGCGTTCGCCATTCCGAACAGCCGCGGTCACAAGATGCCGTTCGCCGAAGAAGGCGCCGAGCTTCTCCGGCCGTACCTCGGAATACCCCTGCTGCTCGAGCAACGGCCGCAGAGTTTGCCAAGCGGCCTGCGCTTGCTCGTCGAACGGACTCTCGGCGATCTCCTCGTGTTCGGCCTGCCAGCCGGCGAAGAGGGCATAGACGTCGGCTACGGGCAGTTCCGTCGGATCGACGGCGAACGCCCACGTGATCGGTCCCACCAGACCGACGCCGCTGCGCTCGCCCGTCGGGAGATGGTACGTGTAACGAAACAGGAAGCACTCCACCGGCTGCTCGAATCCGGGCCAGGGCTGCCGACGCTCGTCGAGCAGTTCGAGTTCCGTCGGGGGCATGCCGATTTGGCTCGGCTCCGCCAGCCAGACCGCCAGGCGGCCCTCCGCCCGCGCGACAGGCGACTCGAACTCGGCAGGCGCTTGTTCGAGGCGGCCCAACTGCTCGAGATAGGTCAGCGCCGCTCCGCGTGCGACCGGCTCGGCCGTCAGCGCCAGCAGCGCCTCGAATCCCGCCTTTTCTCCGAGCGCCGCCAGGGCGGCGGCGGCCTCCACGCGCAGCCGCCGGTGGGGCAACTCGATCGCCTGAAAGAGCTTGCCGGTGAACACCGGGTCCTGGAGCAGCCGTGCCGTGTGGATGAGGCTGATGGCCAGGCCGAGCGATTCGGCGACCTGGATCCGCCGCGCCGCGGCATCGGCCGGCAGCGGCCCGTCGGCCGCCGTGCCCAGCCGCTCCACAAGGCGGCCCAACAGTTGAGCGAGCGCGCCTGCCTTGGCGGCCGCGGGATGCGGGTGAACACGCCCGCGACTAGAGAGATAGTTGGCCAGGTCGAGCACCGCCGCCGCGAGGGCTGGCTCGGCCAAGGCGTCGAGCAACCGGGGAAACAGAGGCGCAGCATCGTACTCGGCGAGTTGAAAGAGGGGCGCGACGGCCACCAGGGCATCGCGTGCGGCCCGCGGCGGATCACTCGCCGCCAAATCGGCAAAGGCGGCGAGGGACGGCCCGTCGGCCGACCGCGCCAACAACGCGAGCAGCGGCCCGCGTGACGCGTTCGTCGAGGCCAGAGCGGAATAGAGCGCAACCACTTGCTCGCGAGCCTGGGGAGGCAATGCCTTGCCCTCCAGGGCCTTGCGGTCGTGCAGCCAGGCCTGCGTCAGGCGGGCCACGACAGCGCTCCAGAGCCGCTCGTCACGCTCGCCGGCTGCGGCGGACGCGATCAGCTCGGCTAGCAACTCCACGAGGCGCGCCGCATCAAGGGCAGCGGTGGCGGGCTCTTGAAGCTGGCGGGCAACAGCGTTCAATCGTTCGTTCGGCATCAGGGCGAGGCATCTCTCGGTACGCAAAAAATGTCGATGGGGCGACGCGCGGGAGGCGGCAAACGGCGCGGGCGCGGCTGCCGGGCGAAGAATCGACCTTGACGCAAAGTGCAGAGAACCATTTGAATACGCCCCAGCATCGGGCCGCAAGCAGCGCCCGAGCCCACGACCTGCATCAATAACCTTCCGCCTCCGCTGTCCGCGAGTCGCCCGAACGAAGCGGCCGGCCGCCGAGGCCTGTGAATTGCAAGGACTGTTCGGCTTCCCCTTACGAGCGCCCAAGGGAAGTCAGTCTGTTACGCGTTAGCAGGGCGCTCCACATCGAGGAGCCAAGGAAATGGCAACCAAGAAGGCTGCGACCAAGACCCGTACGACCGCCAAGCGTTCGCCGAAGAAGAAGACGGTGAAGCGGGCGACGAAGAAGGCCGTGAAGACCGCCAAGCGGTCGACGAAGAAGAAGGCCGCTCGCTAGCTTGCGAACGCACGAGCTGACCGGATTGGCCAGCCCCTGAGATACGACGAGAAAGGCCGGTTCGTCGCGCCCGCTCGGGCTCGACGAACCGGCCTGCAGTTTTTTGGGCCTCCCCCGAGCCCTCCCTCTTCGGCCTCTTTCACTCTCGACGGGCCGCAAGCGGCAACTCCGACCGCGCCCAAAGGTTAGGGCCCTTCGCCACCGGCGTCCGCAGGCCGTTTTCCCCGCCCCCTGCCGCCCGAGAGCGTTGACGAAAGTGTTGCAGCCAGATAGGTTTAATGTAGAAAAACAGGTCTCGGAAGCTGACCGCGCAGCCTCTTTCCCCAATGCAGCGCGGCACTGTCATTGGAATTAGGGAATTGAGTAGTCAAGAAACCGCCGACCAGGCCCTGCCGGCAGAGGCCTCGAGTTTCGATCATCTGGGGCTTTCGGCCAGCATGCTGGAGACGCTGCGGAGCGTCGAGTATCTTGCGCCCACTCCGATTCAGGCTGGCTTGATTCCCAAGGCGCTAACGGGCGCCGATCTCATGGGTCAGGCCCGCACGGGAACCGGCAAGACCGCCGCCTTTGGCATCCCGATTCTCGAGCGGCTCGAGCCGCACAAGAGCGGCCAAGGCCCGCAAGCCCTGGTGCTCGTGCCCACACGTGAACTGGCCGTTCAGGTGCGGGGCGAGATCGACAAGCTCTCGCAAGGCAAGAAGGTCCACTCGATCGCCCTCTACGGCGGCAAGCCGATCAAGCAGCAGATCGACAAGCTCCGCCGCGGCGCCGACGTGATCATCGGCACGCCGGGGCGCGTGCTCGACCACATGTCGCGGGGCACGTTGTCTTTGGCCGATCTGCGCATGGTCGTGCTCGACGAAGCCGATCGCATGCTCGACATCGGGTTTCGCCCCGACATCGAAAAGATTCTCAAGCGCTGTCCCGCTTCGCGGCAAACGCTGCTGCTCAGCGCCACCGTGCCGCCGCCGGTGGAGCGGCTCGCGCATCGCTACATGCGCGATCCGGAGATCCTCAACTTCTCCCCCAGCGACATTTCGTCCGACACGATCGAGCAGTTCTACTTCACGGTCGACCCGGAGCGCAAATTCGATTTGCTCGAGCGGCTGCTCAAGCGCGAGCAACCCCGCCAGGCGATCATCTTTTGCCGCACCAAGCGCGGCACCGACAAGGTGCATCTGCGGCTCTCGAAACGCTTTACCGACGTGGCCTGCATCCACGGCGACTTGCAGCAGCGGGCCCGCGATCGCGTGATGGCCGGCTTTCGCGAAGGGGCGGTCAAGGTGCTCGTGGCCACCGACGTCGTCGGCCGCGGCATCGACGTCTCGAGCATTTCGCACATCATCAACTACGACATCCCGCAGTTCTGCGACGACTACGTCCACCGCGTGGGCCGCACCGGCCGGATGGGACGCGAAGGCGTGGCCTACACCTTCGTCACCCCCGAGGAAGGGAGCGAGCTGACGCGGATCGAAATGAGGATCGACCGGCTGCTGCGCCGCGACGAGATTTCCGACTTCGAGGCCTGCGCGACTCGCGCCGGGCGACCAGCCGACCGCGAAGCCGTTGACGCCGCCGATCCTGGCGCCGCGGACCTGAGCCCACCGGAAACGGAGCCCGCGGCCCCCGCGCTGGCTGGACCGCGCCCCATGTCGGCCCGCCGTGGCCGGCGGCATCGCCGGGCGCTCTAGGCCGGTCTACGCGTTCAAAGGGCTGGCAGAGCGATCGGCTCCAGGGGCTTCGCCAGCCCCTAAGCAGCGCAAGAATTGTGTGGGGTTACTTCGTGTGGCTCGCTGCCCGCTAATCTCGATCGCTCGCTGCCTCGCTCTCTGCCTGGCCATGGGCGCCACGGCTTGCGGACCCGCGCCGGCTGCAAAGCCGCCGGCGGCGCAGGCCGCCGCCCCGGTCGTTCAACCAACCGAGTCGCTGCCGACCGGTCCACCGCGCAAGGACCTGAGCGATCTGCTCGAGCCCCCCGCCGCGGCCCCCCAGTCTCGACCACCCCAGGCACGACCTACGCTCGATGCCCCCGATCTGCTGGCGAACATCGACGAGCGCAAAGTCGCAGCCGAAGGCATTCGCCGCCTGACGGGCCGGCGGCTCGTGCTCTACACCGACTTGCCCGCCCGCCGCGAGATCGAGGAGCTGCCGGAGCTCTTCGACCAGGCTTTCCCGCAGTGGTGCGCGTTCTTCGGCGTCGATCCGGCCAAGGACGACCAGTGGCAAGCGGTGGGCTGCCTGATGGCGGATAAGGCCCGCTTCGAGCGCGCCGGCTTGCTCCCCAATGCTCTGCCCCCCTTCGCCAACGGCTATTCGGTCGGCCGTTGCTTGTGGCTCTACGACCAAACGAGCCCCTACTATCGCCGGCATCTGCTGTTGCACGAGGGGGTGCATGCCTTCATGGACACCCTGCTCCCTGCCGGCGGCCCACCCTGGTATGTCGAGGGGCTTGCCGAGCTCCTCGGCACGCACTCCTGGCAAGACGGCCGCCTGGAACTGGGCATCTTCCCGGCCAGCGCCGACGACGTGCCGCGGCTCGGCCGCGTGGAGATGATTCAAAAGGCGCTCGCCGCCGGCAAAGCGCTGAATCTCACCCAGGTTCTGGCGTTCGGTCCGCGGGCTCATCTCGAGGTCGAGCCCTACGCCTGGTGCTGGGCGGCGACGGCGCTGCTCGACCGTTCCCCCGACACCCACGCCGCGTTTCGCGAAGTCGTTCGGGCGGCGCAGAAAGACCGCGTGCCGCGCGACCTCGCCGCGCTCGACCCGCGCGGCGACCTCCAGCTTGCCGAGCGCTGGCAGCTTTTCGTGGCGGATCTCGACTATGGCTACGATTTCGAGCGTATGCAGACCGACCTGAGCCCGGCGACCGGGAAGTTCGTCGCCGCGCCGCGGCAGGTGAGCGTGCGGGCGGACCGTGGCTGGCAGAACTCGGGGCTGCGGGTGGAGGCCGGGCGCCACTACCGCATCGCTGCGCGGGGCCGCTTCCAGATTGCGGCCGAGCGCGAGCAGCCACCGAGCAAGCCAGCCGTTTGGTGGTCGGAGCCGGGCGGGGTGACGCTGCGCTATTATCGCGGCCGGCCCCTGGGCGAATTGTTGGCCGCGATTCGTCCCGATGATTTCAACGTCGAGCGCGAGTTGACGCCGCTTGCGCAGCCTCAGCCCGTGGGATTGGGGGGCGAGTTTACGCCGCCCCGCTCAGGCACGCTGTTCTTCAAACTCAACGACGCCCCCGGCCAGTTGGCCGACAACGCCGGCGAGGTCGAAGTCGAGGTGTCGCCCGCGCCGTAGCGCGTTTCACGCGGCGTCGAGCGGCCGCAGCCGCGGCACGCGAATCTTATGGCCGCGGATCGCGCCGTGCCGGGCCTGCAGTTCCAGAAAGCGATACCCCAGGAACTCGTAGAGCTCGGGCGGGGGATCGAGCCGCCGCCATTTGTCGACGAGCACCGCCATCGCCGCGTCGTAGGCGGCTTGCGACGTGCTATGGGCATAGCAGCGGCCGGGGTGCCGGCGCAGATCGCCGTCGAACGCCGGGCTGATGTGCCACAACTCATGGACGACGGTGATCAGCTTTTCGTCGAGCGGCAGATCGAGAAACCGCGGCAGGTAGAATCGCAGCACGTAAAGAAACTCGCGCCCGGATTGATCGACCAGGCGATCGATGGTCCAGGTGCGGCCGCGGCGGCGCGTCGTCAGGCTTCCCTGCTCGAACCGCAGAGGTGTGAGGGTAGCCTGGATTCCGTGCTGCACCGGTTGCCGAGTCTGGCAGAAGCCCAGGGCCACGCGGTCGAAATCGATGTGCCGCAGATCGGGCAGCCGGCGGCAAAAATCATCGCACAACCGGCGCATGGCGGCCGTGAAATCGAAACCCCCGGGCTCCTTGCCGCGCACCACGCCCAACCCTCCGGCGAGCCTTGACAGCGGCCGACGGCGGACGGCCGCTGGTTTCGTAGTCTAATCTGCTTGCGCGGGGGGCTACGACTTGGCCGACGCCGCGTCGAACTGCGGAGCCTGCGAGCGCTCGGCCACGCGATCGCGCACGCCGACGAACTCGAGGATGGCCCGCGTGCCGGCGTCGCCCAACCGCGGCTTGGCCAGCCGCATGATGCGGGTGTAGCCGCCCGGCCGATCGGCGAAGCGCGGGCCGATCTTGTCGAACAGGATGGCCACGGCCTGCTTATCGCCGAGCAATTGCAGCGCGCGGCGGCGGGCGGAGACGACGGGGGCCATGGCGGCGGCCCACTTCCGCCACTGTTCGCTTTGCCGCCATTTCTTCCACTCCTCCGAGTTCCGCGCGGCCGTGGTGCCCAACCGCGAGGCCTCTTCTTGGGCAGTCAGCGACCGGCGGGCGATGGTGATGCAGCGCTCCACGAGGGGCCGCACTTCCTTGGCCTTCTCGAGCGTGGTGATGATCCGGCCCGGCACCTTGGGCTTGTTGTCGTCGAACTCGGCGTCCCGCTCCGTGAGGAACAAGGCCGAAGCCAGATTACGGAAGAGCGCCCGGCGGTGGCTGGGGGAGCGTCCGAGCACGCGGCCGCGTTTTCTGTGTCTCATGATCGCACCAAGGTCTTCAGGTCAGGCGATGAAGGGAAGGGACCGCGCGGCCTGCAGGCTACACGCCTGAGAACGCCGAGGGCCGCATTCCCAGCCGCAAACCGATGTCAGCCAGCTTCTCCTTGACCTCGGCCAGCGTGGTCTCGCCAAAATTGCGGACCTCGAGCAGTTGGTCTTCGGAGCGCGACACCAGATCGCGAACGGTGTGAATGTTTTCCGATTCCAGGCAGTTCGACGCCCGCACCGAGAGCTTGAGCTCGGCCAGGCTCATGTTGAGCTTGCCTTCGACCGAGGGATCGAGCCCCGACAGGCCGCGGCCGGCTGAGTGGATGCGCGAGCCGAGTTCGGCGTACTGCACGAACGGGTTCAAGTGCTTGCGGAGGATCTTGGCCGATTCGACGAGCGCCATCTCGGGGCCGATCGAGCCGTTGGTCCAGATCTCGAGCGTCAACTTGTCGTAGTTGGTCTTCTGGCCGACGCGGGTCTCTTCGATCTCGTAGCGAACCCGCACCACCGGACTGAACACCGCGTCGATCGGGATGATGCCGATCTCCTGGCCGCCGGCCGAGTGCTCGACCGCCGGCACATAGCCACGGCCGTTCTCGACCACCATTTCCACTTCGAACGGGGTGTCGGTCGAGAGGTTGGCGATCACCAGGTCCTTGTTGATCACCTCGACGGTCTCGTCGGTGAGCACGTCGGCGCCGGTCACCGGCCCCTTGGTCTTCTTCTCGATGCGGATGACCTTCGTCGAGTCGGTGTAGTTTTTCACCACGAGCGACTTGATGTTGAGCACCACGTCGGTCATGTCTTCGACCACGCCCGGCAGCGTGGTGAACTCGTGCTGCGAGCCATGCACCTTGATCTGGGTGACGGCGCTCCCCTCCAGGCTGGAGAGCAGAATCCGCCGCAGACTATTGCCTACGGTGACGCCGAACCCGCGCTCGAACGGCTCGGCGACGAACTTGCCGTAATAGTGCGACAGCGACGCACGGTCGCAGGTGACCAAACTGGGAAGCTCGAGTCCCCGCCAACGAATGTGCATTTCATATCTCCCAACACTTGCCCCGAGCCCCCGCCGGACGCCGCACGCACTGCCGAGCACCACCAAGGCCCGGCGACCGCGGCTACTTGGAGCACAACTCGATGATCAACTGCGCCTGCACCGGAATCGACACGTCGTCGGCCGCCGGCAAACGCAACACCCGGCCTTCGGGCACGTTTTCATTGCTCACGCTCAAGAAATCGGGCACCTGCCGCTGGTTCTCGGCGGCGTTGGCGTGTGCAAGCTGGAGGCTGTTCGGACGGTTCTTGACGCGAATCAAGTCGCCCGGACGCACCAGGTAGCTGGGGATGTCGACGCGGTGCCCGTTGACGGTGACGTGCCCGTGGCACACCATCTGACGAGCCTGCGGGCGCGACTGGCCCCAACCCAGTCGATGCACGATGTTGTCGAGCCGCCGCTCGAGCAGGGTCATGAGCACTTCGCCCGTGTTGCCCCGGGAACGCTCGGCCTCGGCAAAGTACACGCGGAACTGCCGCTCGAGCACTCCGTAGTAGTGCTTCACCTTCTGCTTCTCGCGGAGGTGCAGGCCGTAGTCGGTTTGCTTGCCGCGGCGATACTGGTGCATGCCCGGCGCGCTTTCGCGGCGTTCGAAGGCGCACTTGGGCGTATCGCAGCGTGAACCCTTGAGAAACAGCTTCAGGCCATCGCGACGGCAAAGCCGGCAGACGGGTCCGGTATAGCGAGCCATAGTTCAGCTACGTTCCAACACGTTGAGAGGTGCTTTGACTGGCAAACGATCGCCGCCCGCGATCAGCCCCAAGAAGGGCCAGCAGGCGGCGAGAGCGGCCGGCGGTTACACGCGGCGCTTCTTCGGCGGACGGCAGCCGTTGTGCGGCAGCGGCGTCACGTCTTCGATCGACTTGATGTTCAACCCGGCGGCCTGCAGGGCGGTGATGGCGCTTTCGCGGCCACTGCCGGGACCCTTGACCTTGACGTCCACTTCCTTGACGCCGAACTTGATGGCCTTCTCGGCGCACTGCTGCGCGGCGCATTGGCCGGCGAACGGCGTGCTCTTGCGGCTCCCCTTGAAGCCGCTCGTGCCGGCGCTCGACCAACACAGGGCATCGCCCTTGGTGTCGGTGATCGTGACCGTGGTGTTGTTGAACGTGGCCTTGATGTGCGCCACGCCCACCGTCACGTTCCGCCGGGTCTTGCGGCGCTTGCTGCCGCTGCTGCTACTGCTGGTGGCCACCGCTCGTACGTCTCCTGAATCTCTGAGCGGCCGCGAGCGCTGCTGCGGCCAAGGTCTGGTCAGCCCAAGCGGCCCCGAATCAGGCCGCCTCGCAGGCTACTTGAGGTCCTTCACGCCCTTCTTGCCGGCCACCGTCTTCTTGGGGCCTTTCCGCGTGCGGGCGTTGGTGCGGGTCCGCTGGCCGCGAACCGGCAGTCCGCGGCGATGCCGGATGCCGCGGTAGCAGTTGATGTCCTTGAGCCGCGAAATGTTCTGCGCCAACTGACGCCGCAACTGCCCCTCGACCGTGTAGTCCTTGTCGAGCAGGGCCGCCACGCGGGCCACTTCGTCTTCGTGCAATTCGCGGGCGTGCGCATGCGGATCGATGCCGGCCTTGTGGCACAGCTCGCGCGCCGTCTGCGGGCCAACGCCGTACAGATAGGTCAGCGAGACCCAGGTCGGCTTGTCCGGCGGAATGTCAACGCCCAAAAGACGGGGCATGAATCACTAGCTCCTACAACGCAGAACCACATCGCGCGCTGGCAACCGGCCCTCGCGCACGGCCCGAAAGAACAACTAACCCTGCCGCTGCTTATGGCGCGGATTCTCGCAGACGACGAACACCACCCCGCGGCGGCGCACGACCTTGCACTTTTCGCAAATCCTTTTGACGCTTGCGCGAACCTTCATTACAGCGACGCTCGGACGAGGGTGTTCGGATGATGCAAAGCGAATCAGTATAAGGAGAACGCAGCAGTCTCTGCAAGGGCCGTCGGCACGATTTTTGTGTCGCCGACGCTGCGATCGCTAAACCGCCCAGGGAACACAGCTTGCGCCCAAATCGCCGGCGTGGCTGTTGGCCGCCAACTAGCGGTCCGACCGACGTTTTGCCGCCAATCGCTTCACCACCCCCGCGCTCCGCAGCTCGCGGAGCGCATCCTTGCCGTTCCAGCGGGCCGCCGGATCGTCGGAGGCCGCCAATCGCTCGGCCAGCGAGACCGCCGCCGCGTGCAAGGCGGGGCCCCGTTTGCCGATCGACCGCAGGGCCCAGTTCACCGATTTCTTCACGAAGTTCCGCTCGTCCTCCGCCGCCCGCTCCACGAGCTCGAGCCCGCCCAGGAACAGGCTGTCGCCGGCTTGCTTGTCATGCACCGTCAGGCTGGCCAACAGGGCGAAGGCCGCACGGCGGACGAACTCGTCGCGGCGCCGTGCCCAGGGGCCGACCTTCTTCCAGGCGTGCGGCGTCCGGTCGAAGAGGTGGAAGCAAACGGTGTCGCAGATCGCCCAACTGTCGAAGTCTCCCGCCCAGGCGTTCATCTGGGCCGGCGTCACCGCGGCCGGCTCGTCGACAAAGGCCGCCAGCATGCGGGCTTCGTACCAGCCGCTCTGCCACAGCCCCTGCGCCAGGGCGTGGCTCCGTCCTAACTGCCGGGCGTACTTCCGCAGATCGCCCACCGCGATGCCCCAGGCATTTTCGGCAGGAATCGCATAGCGGGCCATGCCGGCGCGGACCTTGGGGCTGGCGTGGCGATCGAGCCAGGCTAGTGCGACGGCAACGTCGGTCGCAGCTTCCGTGGACTTAGACGTGCGGATGGGGCTGCGCTTGCGGGCGGTGGGGCGCGAAGGGCTCATGCCGTCATCGTAGACGGTGGTTTCCCTCGCCGCACCTGGCGCTCGAGCTGACGGGGTCCGTCCGTCGCGTCAGCGCCGCTTTGCCTGGTGCTCTTTCGCCTCCGCCGCAACGCGTTCGAAGAAGCCGTCGAGCATGATCACGCAGATCAGATCCGAGCGGGGAATCTCGTACGTTGCTTGCTCGGTACGGCTGTTCTTCCAACTGAACCATTTGCCCACGACCGGAACCTCGCTCAGGTAGGGGACTCCACGCTCCTCGACAACGTGGGTTTTGCATTCGAGGGTCATGCGCGTCGCGTCGAGGCCTGCCACCTTGCCCTGTGCGTTTTGCAGCTTGCCATCAATCGCCCAGATCGCCTCAGCAGTGCTGCCGGGCGCGAGGGTCTGCGGCTCGGCCTCGGTCGGCTCGGTCGGCGGTTCCAGCCGGGCAATCACCTGCGCTTTGCCGGCGGGAATCCAATGCTGGACGACGGTAGAACCAACGGCGACGTGACGATATACGCGGCTGGTGAAGAACGGTCTACCAAGATGGACTCCTCCCGGCTCCACTAGCACACCTCGCTCAGCACGCCCAGGCCATACGGTCTCCAACACGATCCACTCGTCGTTCCGCAGGATCAGCGTTCCGCTGAAGCGCTGTTCGGGCTTCACGTCGCCGCTGCGGATTTCGTAGCGCTCCCCGACCACGAGGTCAGCCACCGCCGGCGGCTCCGCGGCCATGGCAGAAGCTGCGACGGCCAACAGCAGCCCAATCGTGAGAAGCATCCTTGCCTGCATCGACGGCCCCTTGCGCGAACGTGAGTGGTTTTGAGTCGCGAGATCAAACCAATCTCAGGCCGCCGCGCCAAGAGAAACTGCGCCGCACAAGAAACCCGGGCGAAGTTGGGAGCAGCAAATCGGCGCTAGATCGCCCTGCGGCGCAGATCGCAGGCAGTCCAGAAGTAGTAAGGAGGGCCGATCGCGGATCGTGTGAGTGCTTGGCCCCACGACCGGCCCTCCTGAGCCGCCCAAGGGTGTCGCCATCTCGAGCAACACCGGTCGACCGGGGAACTAGCAAACTGTAGGCCGGGGATACCCCCGGCGAGCCCCCCCGGACGATCGAAAATGGCTCCGCAGGCGATGCGAGCCGCCGCCAACGATCGTTACAGACCGCGCCACCGGCTGCGGCTGCCCGCAGGTTTGCCCCCGCGGCGCCGACTCGATGCGAGTCGGGCGAGGCGAACGGCTCGGCGGCCGAGCGGCGTATAATGAGTGCGGTCCGAACATCCGTCGTTTGCTCTCGCCCCCAAGGAGGGCGCCATGATCCGCGTGGGAATTGCCTTGCTGTCGTTGTTGGCCGCCTCCGCGCCGGCCGGAGCCTGGGCCGCCGAGGCCGAAGTCGACCTCGAATTGATCACCGACTCGCCGCTGGCGGCCCAGGGGTCGCATCAATGGGTCGAGGCCCTGCGCGAGCTCGGCTTTGCCACGCTGCGAATCCGCGCGGCCCGGGCAAGCGACGAGCTCAAGATCGACGACTACGGCACTAAAGACCGGCCCCGCTATCGCGTCGTGGGGCGGGTCGCTTCCAGGCAAGACATCCAGCTCCCCGGCGGCGCCTTTTCAGTTCGCGACCTCACAGGCATCAAGAAGTGGCTGCAAGAGCTCAAGGTCGAAGGCCCCGATGGCGTGCTCGAGGCCAAGAGCGCCCTTGGGCTGACCGAGAAACAGCTCACCGAGGTCTCGAAGGACCTCGAAACGCCGGTCGACTTTTCGACCAAGGGGCAGCCGGCCGACAAAGTCATCCAGAAGATCGGCGCCAAGCTGGCCTTCCCCGTCGTCTTGGCCGAAGGGGCCGAGAAAGAACTGGCGGTCGAGGATGCCCGCGTCCGCGATGAACTGCAGGGAGTGGCTTCAGGCACGGCCTTCGCCGCGGCGTTGCGTCCGGCCGGGCTCGTGCTGCGGCCGCGACGTGTGTCGGGGCGCACCGAGTACCACGTGGAGCCGGTGGGGGACGGCGCGAATGGCTGGCCCATCGGCTGGCCGCTGCAGCACTCGCCGCTCGAAACCTTTAAGGCCATGTTCGACATGCTCAACGCCGAACTCGACGACGTGCCGGTCTCCGAGGCGGTCGAGGCGGTGCAGGCCCGGGTCAAAGCACCGGTCCTCTACGACTACAACGCCATGGTCCGCTACGACATCGATCCCACGCAAATCAAGGTTACGTTGCCGGCCAAGCGCACGGCCTATGATTCGCTGCTGCGAAGCGCGCTGGCCAAGGCCAAGCTCCGCCACGAGCTACGGCTGGATGAGGCCGGCAAGCCGATCATCTGGATCACCACCCAACGCCCGCTCCCGCCGCCGAAGGCGGCCGAGAAGCGGTAAGCCCGCTCATCAACGCTCCGGCGGAGAGTCTGGCTCACTCTCCCCGTGGGAGAGGGTGGGGGTGAGGGACCGCGGGGTTCGAGCCGGCGTCGCGGCTTTGTTGCCCGTCACCGACCCTCACCCTGGCCCTCTCCCACAGGGAGAGGGAACTATGCCTAACTCGCCCCGATTGCCCTGCGCCGGGTCACGCGCCGCCAACGGCCGGCGAATTGGTCGGTGAGGCCCCGCACGTGGGCCAGCGTCAGAGCGCCGAGTTCCGTGAGCTCGGCGTACTCCCCTACCAGCACGAACGCCTCGCGGATCTCGGCCTCCAGATCGGCGCCTACCGCCTCGGTCTCCTCGGGCATCGCCCACGGCAACCCCGCGAAGCCCCCTTCGAGGTAGTCCATCAGAAGCTGCCACTCGTAGAGATGGACATAGGGGACCTGAAACAGCGTGCCGACGCAGAGTGGCCGGCCGTAGCGGGTGATGGGGGGCGAAAGCCGCGCGGGATTCTCGACGAATCGCAGCCCGCGTGCAGCCGCCAATAGATCGATCGCGTAGTGCCGCTGGTGCCCCAGTTCGTGCCCTAGCCAGGTGAAGCAGTAGGGGGAAAGTAGCGGCTCGCCTGCCGGCGTGCAGGCGACGTTGAGCCCGACCACACCGCGCCGCCACGGTTGGCTGAAGGAGCCGAGTCGGCCCCCAGCGCCCTCAGGCAAGCCGAAGCCGCGGATCACCGCCACGTGCTCGGCGAACTCGCGGGCCACGCCGGGCGCGTTGGCGGCGAGCGATTCAACGAGCGCCGCGGCGATGCCGCCGGCCAGCGGCGCTTGCAAATCGAACCGCGGGCAGCAGGAGGGCTCGAAGAGCGTGGCTCCGCCGGCGAGCGGCGTTGCCTGCTGCACACGCGGCTGCAGGTCGGGATGCGGATAGCGGAGGAGGCGCGGGTCGAGCGGTTGGCCGCGCGTCGTGAGCATCCGCAGACAGTCGACCCGCGGGAGCGAGAGGAACGGACGCTCGTCCCCCTGAAGGTGGAAACGGCACTCGAAGCGGCCGAGATCGAGCTCGATCGCCGCAGCGCCGCGGATCGCGAAGGCGCCGTTGTGCTCGCCGCCGAGCCAAAGGCTCCAGTCGCTGCGATAGAACGAGACCAGGCCGAACTCGTCGGCGTCGAGGGCGATCCGCCCGCGCCAGGTGGGGCACTCCTCGAGCAAGAGCCCGGCAGCGACGTTGCCGATGTCGAGCAGGCCGGAGGTGAGGCGCGGATCGCCGAAGGGAGCGGTTGCTTCGTCGTCCACTGGGCCGCCGGGATCGCCGCGCGGCCAGGCCGACGGCAACCGCAAGGCGAGCCAGGCGTTGCCAGGCCGCCGGCAGTAAGTGGCGACAAGCCGCAGCGGGAGCGAAGCGGAGGCCAGGCGTGCGCGCTCGGTCAACTGGCGGAGCGCCTCTGCTTGGGCTTCGAGCCACTGCCGGCCACTGGCAACGAAATCCCCCGGAGCGCTGAACCAGCGCGCGACTAAGTCGGACAGGGGCGCCATGAAACCGCCTCACTCGCCTCTTGCCTGTTGCCGAGCGAGGGAAGGAGGTTGGACTACCTTCTATGGTAGGCAGGCTGGGCGGGACGGTTCAATCTGGAAGGGGTTGGGTATAGATTGCTGGCCAGGCCTCAGCGCCCGCACCTTTGCCAATAGATAGTGAGGCTCCTCAATATGACTTATCTCAAGGTTCGCTGGCTCCACTCGGACCCCACGTATCCCATCTGGCTCTACAGTGAACTCGACCAGGAACGCTGGGAGGTTCGTAAGGTCGAGGTGTTCGCCAACGGAGAGAAGGGATTCGCCAGCGACGCGGAATCCTTCCACCGGACCGAGTTGGGTTCCGTGCCCACGCCCTCGCCCGCCGAAATCTCCGCAGATGCTGAATTTCAGCTTACGGAGATTTCGCAAGAAGAGTTCGAGGTCGCGTGGGCTGCGCGACACACGGCTACTGACGACTTGAGATTGACCGAGCCAGACAAAGAACGATGACCGAACTAACGCCCGCGTCGCGTGCCGACTTCCTTTCTCGATTCTACGAACTGGCGGACTCTGTCGTCCGCCGTGTCGAACTCAAGTACACCCCAGGTCGACGACTGACCGTTGTGCTTTCAGCGCAAGACTCCCTTGCCCCTGACGGCTGGTCGAACGTTCGCTTCCTGATCAGCGACGTGAAGGAATTCCAGCTTCGTGAAGGCAAATCGACTTGCGAGGTAATCTCGTATGCTTTCCTGATCGAGTGGTTCGACGGCGCAATCGTTCTTGACTTCTCGCCCGAAACCGAGCATCCAGGCGGTATGGAGGAAATCCGCAGATCGGATTTCTACGTCGCCGGCAAGCAGGCCTTCTGGGAAGTCGGCCCTTACAGCGAAGAATAGCTCTTCGCCAACTGCCACCCCGCCAACCCCGCCCCCACCGCGAAGCACCAGTACGCGAACCAGTGCAGCCGGCCCTGCACGAGCCAGGCGATCAGCCAGCGCACCGCGCCGAGCCCGACGACGAACGCCACCACGGCGCCGGCCAGCAGGTACGACGTGTTGGTATGGAGGCCCTCGCCGGCCCCGAGCAGCTTGAGGAACGACAGCGTGCAAGCACCGGCGATCGCGGGAATGCCGAGGAGGAACGAGAAGTTCGCCGCCGCTTCGCGCCGCAGGCCGAGCGCGAGCGCCACCGCCACCGTCGAGCCGCTCCGCGAGATGCCTGGCAAAATCGCCAGCGCCTGCGCCGTGCCGATCAGCAGCACCTCGCGCCACGAAAGTCCCTGGTAGGGCCGTTCCCCCACAGGCCGCCGGATCGCCCACAGGAGCACCGCGCCATTGACGATGAGCATCGGCCCGGCCAGCTTGGGGTCTTCGAGCCAGTGTGAGGCGAACTTCTTGGCCGGCAGGCCGATCAGTACCGCCGGGATCGTGCCGACGACGATCAGCCCGATCACCCGCCAGTCTTGCCGCACCGCCTGCACGATCTGCGGCCAGAAGTAAACGATCATCGTGGCCAGCGTGCCGGCGTGCAGCACGATCTCCACGTCGAGCAGTTCGTGCAATGGGTGGCCGAGGGCCTGAAAGATCGCGGCCGTGAGCACCAGGTGCCCATCGGAGCTAATGGGCAGGAACTCGGTGATCCCCTGCACCACGCCCATCACGAGAATCTGCAAGAGCGACATGAGAGCTTGGGGCTGAGGGAAAGGAAGAAATCGGCCGCGCGGGAGTTAGCGGCCTCAGGCGGCGAGCTTTGCCGCGAGAAGGATACCGTATTCTTGGCCCAGCGGCAGACTGGCGCGTTTTCGCGGCTTGTTGTTCGGATCCGTGTGAAGAGCAAACGGTCCAGCGAGCCGCCGGCTTCACGCCGGCGGTCCCCGATGACGAGGTCCTTCCGGGTGGAAGCGGCGATCACTACCAGCGGCAATGGGTAGCGAATCGATCGCGGCTCGGTGCATGAGCTTCGATTCGCTCATTGCGCGGCACGGCGGGGGTAAACCCCGCCGCTCGCCGACTCGAGCCGTGACGCAGCACTACCCCGGCGGCCAGCCCATGGCCCGGCCACCGAGGAGGTGGAAATGCAGATGGTCCACCGACTGCCCGCCGTCGCGGCCGCAGTTGACGACCACGCGGTAGCCGTCGGTCAGGCCAAGCTGCGCGGCGATTTGGGGGATCTTGGTCCAGATGTGCCCGAGCAGCGCCTGATCGGCGGCCGACACGCTGGCCAGCGAAGGAATCTCCTTCTTCGGGATCACGAGCACATGGACCGGCGCTTTGGGGCTCACGTCGTGAAACGCCAGGCAGTGCTCGTCGTCGTGTACGAGCTGGGCGGGGATCTCGCCGTCGATGATCCGCTTGAAGATCGTCTTCTCGGCCACAGGCAGCTCCTGGCGGCACGCGGGCTAGACGCCCAGTTGATCGAGGGGAATGCCTTCGTCGACCAGCAGCACGGGAATGCGGTCGAGAATGGGATAGAGCACCTGCTGATCGGTGCGGATCAGGCCGCCATCGAGCGGCATCTCGAGCACCTGGCCGGCGCGGTTCTTGAGTTGCCGCTGGCCGATCGCGGCGTTGAGCCGAGCCACGAGGCCAGCGTCGGCCAAGGCCAGCGGCGTGCGGTTCTCGGGGCAGACGAGCAGGTCCAACAGATCAGGGCTGATCATGCGTAGTCGTGGGCAGGAAAAGGTGCGGCGCGGTTCGGGGGCGGCCAAGCGTGGGGCGCGGCAATGCGTGTTCATGCTCACGCAAGAAAAGAGCCCCCGTTGGCTCAGAACGCCTGGCGCGAAACGAGGATTATAGCCGCTGGGGGCCCTCCGCCTCAAACGGCCGCTCGTTCGTGGACTTCGGTTAGGCGATGTGCCCCACCGCGGCCGGCCGTGCCTGCACGTTGGCCTTGGTGTCGAAGTTGTAGCGGCGGGCTTCGAGCACCAGGAAGAGAATGGCGATCAAGAGCGCGGCCAGTGAGAGGCCGAGCATCACGGTGTAGACGTCGGACTTGGCCTTCTGCACGAAGACGCCGGCCGCCTTGGCCTTGGGGGCTTTCGCCGCCTTCGGGGCCTTCGCCGGCTTGGGCGCCTTCGGGGCCTTAGCCGACTTTGAACCGCGTCGTAACATGGTCCCCCTCCCGAATGGCGCCCTTTTGCAGATCCTTGAGAATTTCGGCCACGGCCCGATCGGGCTCGATTTCTGAGGTCACGCGGATGCGGCCCAGGTACTTGGCGCCGTTGTAGACCTCGAGCGTGTCGCCGGGACGCAGGCCGTCGTCGCTGCCGATGTTGAGTTCGACATAGCGGCCGCCGCGGACGACGTCGATCACGCCTTCCACCTTGACCGGCAGATCCGCCACGGCGGTGTCCGTGGGAATGCTATTGGTTTCGAGCAGCTTGGCGTACCTGTCGGCCAATTGCTGGAGCTGCAGGTTGCGCTCCTTCTGCGCCGCCAGTTCCCCTTCGACCTGGTGGATGTTGTCGGTGAGCGCCACGACCTTGTTGAACTGGGCTTCCCGATCCACGTTGGCCGCGCGGACCTGTGTCCGCAGGTTTTGCATCTCACCGCGCCAGGCCTCGAGGTTCTTTTGAATCGCGGCGAGCGCCGCGGCCGCCTGGCTGGCCTCTTGAACGAGCTGTGCGCGCTCTTGGGTGAGCGCGGTGAGGTTTTGTTGCAGCGTGCCGCGCTCCGACTCGAGCCGTGCGAGCGCCATCCGCTTGGCGGTGCGCTCGTTTTCGAGCTCTTGTTCGATGGCGGCCTTCTCGGTTTCGAGCTGCGTCTTCTGTTGCTCGGCCTGCGCCAGCCGATCCTTCCAGCCGCCGGGCTTGGTGATCGCCTCGCGGTGGTTGCGGTTCACCAGCCAGACCCCCATGGCGGAAGCCATGAAGACGATGCTGGCGATGAAGATGCTCACCACCAGCACTTTGCCGAATCTGTTCATGAGGGCATCTCGTCCGAGGGAGATCGCAGGCGGCGGCCGACCACCTGAGCAAGACCGCGAATCGGCGGCCAACGGGGCGCACGACCCGCTGGCCAGAAAAGCAAACGCGAGAACCGCAGCGCCCCGGCGTTCGCGCCACCCCTCGCTGCGGGCAGGCGGACCGGCCATCCCAACTGCCTATTTCCCATAGGGATAGGGCCATGAAATGGACCCCGTTAGTATAGACAGTGCGGCGCGCAAGTGTCAATTAGCGGCTGTTAATTTCGCCAACCTAGGGGGACGGTGCAGCCTAGGCGAAGGACGCCCATCGCGGGCGTTGGCGCAACTAATGACCTGCCAATGGTTTCTTGACGGCCGAGGCCGCTCCGATACCAACCCGACTCTTAAGCTGAGACCGAGAATGGGGCGGACCGGAACGCCTGTCGCGTCCCCACGGCAGCGATCACCCCCGTGATCGCCAGGCACCCCCCGGCGAACCAATCGCCCCAGCGCCGGTAGAAACTGTGCCGGCCGTCCGGTTGCACGTGCGGAGTGAGCGTAGTCTGCGCTCGGCGGGGCCCGCGGGCCAGAATTCGGCCGTCACCGTCGATGGCGGCCGAGATGCCCGTGTTGGCCGCGATCAGCAGGGGCTTGCGCATCTCGACCGCCCGGAACACGGAGCAGACCAGATGCATCTCGAGCTCGCTCGAGCCCCAGAACCAGCCGTCGTTGGTGACGTTGAGCAAGAAGTCAGAGGGCGTTCCCTGCTCCTCGAGCTGCCGCACCTGGCGGCGGATGACCTGCGGGAGGACCGTTTCGTAGCAGACGCTGGGGCAGGCCGTGAGCCCGGCCACGGGAAAGGCCTTGGCCTGCGCGCCGGGGGTCAGCCCGCCCTGAAGGGGCGTGAGCCGGTAGAGCCAGGGCAGCCAGCCGCCGAAGGGGATGTACTCGCCGAACATGACTGGGTGCATTTTGTCGTACCAGGCGACGATGCCGCGCTGGGGGTCGACGAGGATGGCCGTGTTGAAGAAATCGACGCGGCCTCCGGCGCTGACATGCTGCCGACCGGCGTTCACCACCATCGGCAGGCCCACTTCGCGCGCCAGCCGCTCGATGCCCTCCCTCGAGTCTTCTGCGAACGCCCGGAGCTGTCCGGCGGTAAAGGCAGGATGATCAGGGCCGCCATCGGCGTCAGCCTCGGCGGTCAGCCAGCCATGGGGATACATCGACTCAGGCCAAACGACGAGCGCCGCATTCGGACTGGCCTTCAGAGCTTGCGCGGTGAGCGCGCGATACTGAGCCAAGATCCGGTCGGTACGCTCGGGATCGCCGTCGAACATCGTGTCGATGCTCCCCTGAATCAGCGCGATCTGCGGCCCTCTCGCGTCCGTCGGCGGCTGCATCCGCTGCGCGCCGTAGGTCAGGCACGCGACAACAGCGAGCGCAGCTACGGGAACGGCAGCCCAAGCGCGCCTCTTCGCCGGCGGCCAAACGCCCGCCAGCGCTGCGGCCACGAGCATCACTACGAAGCTCACGCCATATCCGCCCGTGACATCGCTAATCTGAATCAGCGCGAGCCAGCGCGATTGCGTGTGGCTGAGGCTCCCCATCGAAAACCCGGTGAGCAGGTAGGCCCGCACGAGCTCGAGGCCGGTCCACACGACGGGCGCCACCAGCGCGAGCGGCCAGTGCAGCCGGTGAATTCCTACCCGCACCAACCCGACGAACACGGGGATGTAGAACGCCAGGTAGAACGACAGCGCGACCCAGCCGAAGCTCGTGGCCCAGTGGGGCAGGCGCAACCAGTGGAGCGCCGCCATCCAGAAGACAAACCCGGCGAGCCACAGCGCGGCGTATGGCCGCCGGCCAGGCAACCGCTCGAGCCGCGCGAGCAACAGCCAAGGAATTGGCGCGATCCAGGCCAGCGGCCACCAATCCAAGGGGGGGAGCGCGGCCCACATGAGTGCGCTGCCGGCGAGTGCCGTTGGCAACGCGCTGCGCTGACCAGCTAGCCAACGCAGCCCCGCCCTGCTTTCCAAAACATGCGGGCGCGCCTCGGCCGAGGCGATGGCAAGGGCGTCAGGGGACGTGGTGGTCGAAGGCACGTGGAATAGCCGACGAGGTCGATTTCAGGGCAAGCGCCGCACGCTCTAAGCGTAGGAAGGCCCCGCCCGCCGGCCTAGAGCGATCCACCAGGAAGGGCAGGCGCAAGCGGCAGGACTTCGACGACCTCGCCGGTAAGGAATTGCCGATCTCCAGCCGGAAACACCGCAAGGCAATTGGCCTGTGCCAGGCCGCGGAGGTCGCTCGAGCCCTGCCAGGAAACGGCTCGCACGCGCGGCGACGCGCTGGCGGGCCCTGCTTCGAGCACTGCCGGAAAATAGGTCGGCCGGTCCCCTTTCTGAAAATGGTCGGCCGCTAGCACGGCCGGCTGCAGCCGCGCAAGCAACCGTGGCGCTCCCAGCCGCTCGAGCAAAGGCCGCACAAAAACCTGGAAGCAGACGAACGTGCTCACGGGGTTGCCTGGCAGGCCGAACACCGGCTGATCCCCCTCTGCCCCGCGGCGGACGCCGAACCAGAGGGGCTGCCCTGGCTTGATGCGCACGCGGTGCAGCACTTGTTCGACGCCGCAGGCGGCCAGCGCCGCCGGCACGAGGTCGAGCACGCCTGCCGAGACGCCTCCGGAGAGGACCAGCACGTCGGCCGAGGCCAGTCCCCTCGCGATCGCCGACCCCAGGGTCGCGGCGTCGTCAGGCGCTGTGCCCAGGTCAACCGCCGCGCAGCCGGCTTGCCGCACCGAGGCCACGAGCACGGAACCGTTCGAGTTACGAATCTTGCCAGGCTCGAGCGGCGCACCGGGGGGCAGCAGCTCGTTGCCGGTGGCGAGCACGGCCACGCGCGGCAGCGGGCGTACGAGTACTTCGGCGTAGCCGGCCTCGGCGGCCAAGGCGATCTGCGGTGGACCGAGTACGGCTGGAGGCTCGAGCAGGGTTTCGCCAATCCGCCAGACCTCGCCCTGCTGCATGAGGTGCTGACCGGGCCGAAAGGCGGGTCGCGGAGCCGCACCTTGTTCTCACTCAGCACTTCGCCGCGGCTCGATCATCACGACCGCCTCGGCGCCGGTGGGCACGGGGGCGCCGGTCATCACGCGGGCGGCGCAACCCGACCGCAGCGCGTGCCGGGGCGTTTGGCCGGCGGTCACCTCCTCGAGCACTTCGAGCGTGGTTTCGCCGGTGGCCAGATCGGCGTTTTGCACGGCGTAGCCGTCCATCATCGCTTTGCGATGGGCGGGCGAATCGGCGTCGGCCACGAAGGGCTCTGCGAGTCGAGCGCCGAGCGCATCGACAAGCGGCACGCGCCGCGGCGGCAGCGGGCGCACGGCGCCCAGGATCGCGGCCAGGGCGTCGGCCACCGAGGTTAGGGGAGGAGCCATGGGCGACCGAAGCCGAAGGAGCGCGGGCCTTAAAAGATGCCCAACTGGTCGCGGGCGTCCTCGGTCATGCGGTCGGGGGTCCAAGGGGGGGTCATCACGAGCTTGACGTCGACCGACTCCACCCCCTCGAGCCGCCCCACGAAGTCCTTGCTCTGCGCCAAGAGCTGCGGCCCGGCCGGGCAGGCGGGGCTGGTCATCGTCATTTCGATCAGGACCTTCGACTTCTCGCTCTCCGGCACGGGCTCGAGAGCCACCGTGTAGATCAGCCCGAGGTCGACGATGTTGACGAACAACTCGGGATCGATGACCTGCTTGAGAGTTTCGCGGATGCTGTCTTCGCTGAGGGACATGGAGATGCCTTGCTCGGGTAGGGGCCACGACCCCAAGGGAATTGAGCGACGCTAGCGGAAGCGGCAAGTGGACGCGGCGTGCGTTGGTCACGGTTCGTTATGCTGAAGCATAACCTACGCAGTATTCTAGGCCTTCCGCGCCGCCAGCAAAAACGACGGGTTCAACGCCACGAACCGCATCCGCTCGAGCTGGTGCGCCCCGCGCGACACATTGACCATCCACAGCTTCACGTCGCCCGTTTGCCGCTGCAGCGTTTCGTGGACGGCGGCCAGGTTTTCGATGCTCCCGACGTTGGCCACCAGCCGCCCGCCGGGCTTGAGCCGCGCGAACGACAGTTCGACCAGCCGGTTGACTTCGCGGCCGTGTCCGCCTACGAACACGCAGTCGGGGTCCGGCAGACCGGACCAGGCTTCGGGCGCGGGGCCGAGCACCGGCACAAGGTTCTTGACGCCGAACTTCTCGACGTTGGCCAGAATGAGCTGGTGATCTTCTTGGTCGCGCTCGATGGCGTAGGTCGTGCCGGCCGAGGCAATCGAGGCGGCTTCGATCGCCACCGAGCCGCTGCCGGCCCCCACGTCCCACACGATGCTCGTCGGCTGCAACTCGAGCTCCGCCAGCGCGAGCGAACGGATCTCGGCCGGCGTGAGCAGCCCCTGCTTGGGGCGCGACTGGCGAAACGCCTCGTCGGGATTGCCGAACAACCGCCTGCCCGCCCAATCGCTCGGACGGTCGGGCACGTTTGGCTTGCGCATCAAGATCATCACGTTGAGGCGCGAAAACTCCTGCTCGGCAAGCTCGCGCAGCTCGCCCTGAGTTACCCGTTCGTCCGGGGAACCCAAGTTTTCGCACACGTAGGCGGAGAAGTAGTCGATGCCGCGGTCGAGCAGCCCCTGGGCTACGGCGGCCGGCGTTTGCTCATCGGTCGTGAACAGCCCCACCTTGTCGGCGATGCGGATCTTGTCGATCACCTGCGCGAGCTTGTGGCTCGCCAGATTGGTGAGATAAGCTTCCTCCCAACTTTCCTTCACACGGGCGAAGGCCAACTGCATGCTGCTCACGTGGGGCAGCACCTCGAACCGCTCCTTGCCGAGCTTCTCGCACAGATAGCGGGCGACGCCGTAGAAGAGCGGGTCCCCCGAGGCGAGCACGGCGGTGCGCTTGCCCGCGGCGGCCGAAATCCGCTTCACCACCGCCTCGAGATCGGCGCCCACGGTCACGCGCTCGGCCTTTCCCGCAGGCACGAGCGACAGATTGGCCTGATCTCCCACCAGCAGTTCCGCCTCGTCGACGAGCTTGCGGGCAGCGCTCGTCAGACCTCCCAGGCCGTCGTCGCCAATGCCGAGAATGTAGACCTTGTTCCAACCAGCCATGGACGCTCTGTCACTTCGGTGTGCGGGGAAAGATTCCGGGTGACGGAGATTCTAACCGATTGCCGCCCCCAGGGGACAGCAACGCAACGCTCACGGCGTCGGCGGTCGCGACGCGGGGGGCGGCGGCTCCAAGCGAATGTAAAGCGGCGGCAAGGCCGCCTGGAGCTTGGCAGTGCCGGCGTCCGTGGCGGCGGTGTTGACCAGGATTAGATTTTGCAGATTGGCGAGCGGCGCGAGCTCCGCGAGCGTCTGGTCGGTCACACTGGGAGACTCCAGGTAAAGCATCTTGAGCCCCTCGAGTTTCGCGAGCGCCGGCGCCACTTCGTCGCTCGCCGCGCCCCCCAGCAGCAGGAGCGACGACAGGCGTTCGAGCTTCGCCAGCCCGTGGGCCTGCTCGAGATTGAGCCCCGGTCCGATGATGGCGAGGCCGGTAAGGCGTGGCTTGTCCGCGAGCCAGACGAACACCGGAGACTTGCACTGTTCGGGGGACAGTCCCACGGTTTCGAGGCCGTCGAGCCCGCGGAGCCCGGCCAGCCCCGCCGGCGTAATTTGCGTACCGGCCACCCAAAGTTGCTGCAAGCCGTCGTGGCCCGCCAGCGCCACGAGCGCGGCGTCGGTCACTTTCGGCGAGTCGATCTGGAGCACGCGGAGCCCAGGCAGCAGGGCGACGTCGGCCAGCGTTGCATCGTCGCAGCGCGATTGACGAAAGGTCACGATGTCGGCCCGCTCGAACCAGCGGTCGCCCAACCAGCGGCGGAGGACAGGAGGGCCGGCCACGGTGATCGTCACCTCGGCGCCGGCGCGCTGCAGCCGGTCGACCGCCCTCCGCTGCGCCACGCTCCGCTGCACGTGGCTCCCCAGCCAACCTCCCACCGCGCCCAAGAGCACCATGGCCACCAGCAGCCCGCGGAGGCTGAACTGCCAGCGGCGCGTGGGCCGGGCAGGAGATTGCCCTGGGGCCGGCGGGTTGGTTGCCACGGTCGTGTCGGATGTGCCGCTCACGTGAAATGCCCAGTTTCCTTATGAGCTATGGTTGGCTGCCTCGGGGCGCCGAGCGCACGCTCCACGCGGAGCGTGCTCTCTAGTACGCGGCTGAAACTGCCTTTGGCGGAGCAGTTTCGTTGCGAGAGCCCCGGCGGCCACGAGTTTGCTGCTGCGCTCGAAGCCTCATTCTACTTCCGCCACCGCATGACTTCGCCTCCTTCCCCCCTCGACCTGACCTGGGTTCTGCTCTCGGCGGCGCTGGTCATGCTGATGCAGGCCGGCTTTTGCTGCTTGGAATGCGGCGTCTCGCGTTCCAAGCACAACATCAACGTCGCGATCAAGAACCTAGTCGACTTTTGCGTGGCCGGACTGGCCTTTTGGGCGTTTGGCTATGCCCTCATGTTCGGCGTCTCGTGGGCCGGCGTAGTCGGCCACAGCGAGTTCGGCCTGGCGGGCGGCGCCTCGCCCTGGCTGCTGAGCTTCTTTCTCTTTCAGCTCGTTTTCTGCGGCACCTCCACGACGATCGTCTCAGGCGCGGTGGCCGAGCGGATGCGGTTTTCACGCTACCTGCTCGTGTCGCTGCTCGTATCAGGTCTGATCTATCCCCTGTTCGGCCATTGGGCCTGGGGGGGCGCTTTCGAAGGCATCCCCACCGGCTGGCTGGCCAAGCTGGGCTTCATCGACTTTGCCGGCTCCACGGTCGTGCATTCGGTGGGGGGCTGGGTCTCTCTGGCGGCGGTGCTGCTGCTGGGACCTCGCTTGGGCCGCTTTGGCGGGGGCCAGCAAGGGATGAACGGCGCCAACATGCCGCTTGCCACCTTGGGCGTGTTCCTGCTGTGGTTCGGCTGGTTCGGCTTCAACGGCGGCAGCACCCTGCGCGTGACCGACGCGATTCCCACGATCCTGGTAAACACCAACCTGGCCGCCGCCGCGGGTGCCATGTCGGCCTTGTTTCTCGCCCGCTGGACTACCGGCCGCTTCGACGTCGGCCTGACGATGAACGGCTGCCTCGGCGGGCTGGTCGGCATCACGGCCGGCTGCCACCTCGTGTCGCAGCCGGCGGCGATCATCATCGGGGCGATCGCCGGGGTGATTGTCGTCGCCGTCACCGACCTGCTCGAAGGGCTCGAAATCGACGATGTGGTGGGCGCCGTGCCGGTTCACGCCGCGGGAGGCGTGTGGGGCACCTTGGCCGTGGCCTTGTTCGCCGACGCCGGGGCCTTCGGCGGCCTCTCGCGGCTCGAGCAGCTTGGCGTGCAGGCGCTGGGCGTTTCCGTGTGCTGCGCCTGGGCCCTTGGGGTCGGCTACCTGCTGCTCTGGCTCGTCGATCGCGTCTGGCCGTTGCGGGTCAGCGAAGAGGAGGAACAGGCGGGGCTGAATGTGTCGGAGCACGGCGTGACCACGGAGATGGTGGGCCTGCTTACCGACATGCACCGGCAGCGCGAAGACGGCGATTTCTCGCGTCGAGTGGTCGTCGAACCGCACACCGAGGTCGGCCAAGTGGCCGCCGAGTACAACCGCGTGCTCGACCGCGTGAACCAGGAGATTTCGACCCGCGAACAGGCCGTGGCCATGCTGCGGCGGGCCGAGGAAAAGTATCGCGGCATCTTCGAAAACGCCGTCTGGGGCATCTTTCAGACCACGCATGACGGCCGTTACCTGGCCGCCAATCCCGCGCTCGCGCGGCTCTATGGCTACGAAACGCCAGAGGCCATGATCGCCGGCATCGCCGACATCGAGCGCGATCTGTATGTCGATCCCGCGCGGCGGGCAGAGTTCGCCCGCCTCATGCAACAGCACGACACGATCAGTGCATTCGAATCGCAAATCCGCCGCCGCGACGGCCGCGTGATCTGGATCTCCGAGAACGCCCGCGCCATCCGCGACCAGAAGGGACGTTTGCTCTGCTACGAAGGCACGGTCGAAGACATCACCCGTCGCAAGGAGGCGGAAGACCTGAAGCGTAAAACGCAAGCAGCCGAGGCGGCGAACACCGCCAAGAGCGCGTTCCTGGCCAACATGAGCCACGAAATCCGCACGCCGCTCAATGGCGTGATCGGCATGATCGATCTGCTCACCGGCACACCGCTCGACGCCCAACAGCAGCGCTATGCCCGCATCTGCCGGTCGTCGGCCCAGTCCCTGCTCAGCCTGATCAACGACATTCTCGATTTCTCCAAAATCGAGGCCGGCAAGCTCGAACTCGAGGAGGTCGAGTTCAACGTCCAGCTCTTGCTCGAAGATGTGCTCGAGATGTTCGCCCCGCGGGCAGAAGCCCAAGGCCTGGAGCTCGCCTGCCATATCGCCCAGGGCGTGCCGACGATGGTGGTGGGCGATCCCGATCGAGTGCGGCAAATCCTCATCAATCTACTGGGCAACGCGCTCAAGTTCACCCAACAAGGCGAGGTCGTGGTCCGGGCGCATCTCGACGAACAAGCCGAGCGGCATGCCCTGGTCAAGTTCGAGGTCACCGACACCGGAATCGGCATTCCGGCCGAACGGCAGAACCGGCTGTTCAGCGCCTTCTCGCAAGTCGACGCCTCGACGACGCGCAAGTTCGGCGGCACGGGCCTGGGGCTGGCGATCTCGAAGCAGCTCACGGAGTTGATGCACGGCCAGATCGGCTTCACGAGCGTCGAGGGGCGCGGTTCCACCTTCTGGTTCACGGCCCGCTTCGGGCGGCCCGCCAAAACCGACCCAAGCGCCGCGCTTTCGGCCGAGTCGCTGCGCGGGCTGCGCGTCCTGATCGTCGACGACAACGCCACGAACCGCGAAATCCTGCAAGAGCAGCTCCGCGGCTGGGGCTTCGAAACCACGTGCGCGAGCGACGGCGCCCGGGCGCTCGCGATCGCAGCCGAGGCGGCCGCCCGGCAACAGCCGTTCGCCCTGGGCGTGCTCGATCATCTGATGCCGGAACTCGACGGCCTCCAGCTCGCCCAGCGGCTGAAAGCCGACCCGGCCACCGCCCGCATGGTGCTGCTCGTGCTCACGTCGCTCGGCGAAACGCTCACGGCCGCCGATCTGGCGCGATTCGGCCTGGCGGGCTACGCCACGAAGCCGGTGCGGCAATCGCGGTTGCTCGACACCCTGCTCGACGCCATGGCCCGGGACCCCGCGCAGGCCAGCGGCGGCGACCGTCCGGCCGCCAAGGCCGCCGCTGAGTTGCCGCGGACCCGCCGCCCCGGCGCACGGATCTTGTTGGCCGAGGACAACGACATCAACCAGCTCGTGGCCACCGAAATCCTCACCCGCGCCGGCTACGTGGTGCAGGTCGTGTCCAACGGCAAGCTGGCGGTTGAAGCCCTGATGGCCGACGCCTTCGATCTGGTGCTCATGGACTGCCAGATGCCGCAGATGGATGGCTTCGAGGCCACGGGGCTGATTCGGCAAATGGAGGCCGACGGTCTCTTGCCCCATGGCTCGCAGCGGCGGCTGCCGATCATCGCGCTCACGGCCAACGCCATCAAGGGAGACCGGCAGCGTTGCCTGGCCGCCGGCATGGACGACCACGTGAGCAAACCCATCGACCCGCAAACCTTGATCTCCGCCATCGACACGCGGCTCGGGGCGCCGCCGGCGGCGGCGGCTGAGTGCCCCGCAAGCGCGACTGCGCCGAGCTTTCCCGTCGCGGCGAGCGTTCCCCCGCTGGAGGACACACGCGCCGCCGACGAAACGCTCGCAGCGACCCACTCCGTGGCCGAAGCTCCCCCCATCCGCGAGGCCGACTTGCTTGCCCGCTGTCTCGACGACGCGCGCCTCGTCGACCGGCTGCTCGCCAAGTTCGCCACGCAGGCGCCGGCCGAGTTCCAGCAGCTGTCAGCCGCCCTGGCGGCGGGCGACATCGGCGCCGCCGCCCGCGCCGCCCACGCCCTCAAGGGTATGTCGGCCAACATGTCGGCTGCGCGGGTGTGGGAGCAAGCCGCGCGCACCGAGCGGGCCGCACGTGACAACGATTTGGTGGCCATGCAAGAGGCCGTGGCGCAGCTCGACGCTGAGCTCGTCGCCTGCGTGGCCTACATCGAAGTCCGCCTAGGCACGGCGCAATCCTCGTGACGTTCAACACCTTAAGTGCAGCGAGGCTCTCGTGCAGAAGCTCTTGATCGTCGACGACGATGAAATCTCGCTCGAACTGCTCGACAATCTCTTGTCGCGGCAGGGATACGAGGTGCTCTCGGCCACCAACGGCGACCAGGCCCTCGAGATCCTCCGCCAGGGAACCTGCCGGCTCGTGATCTCCGATTGGGAGATGCCCGGCATGAGCGGCCTCGAGCTCTGCCGGCAAGTCCGCCAGGCGGGCTTTCCGCATTACCTATACATGATTCTGCTCACGAGCCGCGACCGCCGCGAAGACATCATCGAAGGGCTCTCGGCGGGGGCCGACGACTTCATCACCAAGCCCTATCACCCCGAGGAGCTGGCGGTGCGGGTGCGGGCCGGACAGCGGGTGTTGGGGCTCGAAACGCGCGACGTGATGATCTTCGCGCTGGCGAAGCTGGCCGAATCGCGTGACGCCGACACCGGGGCCCACCTCGACCGCGTGCGCAAGTATTCGCGGCTGCTGGCCGAGCAGTTGTCGCGACAGGCGAAGTTCCGCGACGAGGTGACGCCGGAGTACGTGCAGCTCATCTATCTGACGAGCCCGCTGCACGACATCGGCAAGGTGGCCATTCCCGACTGCGTGCTGCTCAAGCCAGGAGTGCTGAACGACCGCGAGTTCGAGGTGATGAAATCGCATGCTCGGTTGGGGGCCGAAACGCTCGAGGCGACCTTGGAGGAGCATCCCGAGGCCTGCTTCCTGCAAATGGCCCGCGACATCGCCGCCACGCACCACGAGCGCTACGACGGCAGCGGCTACCCCGCCGGCCTGCGGGGCGACGACATTCCGCTCTGCGGCCGCATCGTGGCCCTGGCCGACGTGTACGACGCCCTGACCTCGAAACGCTGCTACAAAGACTCCTTCGACCACGATGTCGCCCGTTCGATCATTCTCGAAGGCTCGGGCGTTCACTTCGACCCCGACGTGGTCGACGCCTTCCTGGCCGCCGGCGAGGCTTTCGCAGCGATCAGCGGCGAGGCGCAACCCGCGCTATCGCGCTAGCCGTCGCCGTCGGCCGCGGGCGGCAACCGCAGGCGACAATGCGGTTTACGTAACGGTTGCCGACGGAGGCCGGCCGCCTGTATACTCAGGGGCTATCCTTTCCGGAGGTCCGCGCGGGCTTAGTATGGCCCCGGAGCGGCCCCTCGAACGGCCCAACCCGTCCGGAAAAGTCTCGGGCACGATCCCGAATTTCTCGGTCTCGCTATCAGGAGATGGTTCACGTGGCATCTGGCAAGTTTCTGTTCACCAGCGAATCGGTCAGCGCCGGTCACCCCGACAAGTTGGCGGACCAGATTTCCGACGGCGTGCTCGATGCCCTGCTCGCGCAGGACCCCCTGAGCCGCGTGGCCTGCGAGACCATGGTCACCACCGGCATCGCCATCGTCGCCGGCGAGATCACCACCAAGGCCGTGATCGACTACCCCACCGTGGTCCGCGGCGTGATCCGCGAAGTCGGCTACAACGACGACCACATGGGCATCTGCGCCGATACCTGCGCCGTGATGGTCAGCATCGACCGGCAAAGCCCCGACATTGCTCAGGGCGTCGACGAGAACGAGAAGTCGGGCAAGGAGATCGGCGCCGGCGACCAGGGGCTGATGTTCGGCTACGCCTGCAACGAAACGCCCGAGTGCATGCCGCTGCCGATTGCCCTAGCGCACCGCATTCTCAACCGGCTGACCGAAGCCCGCCACAAGCAAGAAGTCGACTGGCTGCGGCCCGACAGCAAGAGCCAGGTGACAATCGAGTACGACGGCGCCAAAGCGCTGCGAGTCGACAACGTGGTCGTGTCGACGCAGCACGCGCCGCAGGTGTCGAACGACGAGATCCGCAGCTACGTGGTCGACAAGATCATCAAGCCGCTGCTGCCCAAGGACCTGGACACCAAGAACGTCAAGTATCACATCAACCCCACCGGGCGGTTCGTGGTGGGCGGGCCCCACGGCGACTGCGGCCTGACGGGACGCAAGATCATCGTCGACACCTACGGCGGCTGGGGCCGCCACGGCGGCGGCGCCTTCAGCGGCAAGGACCCCACCAAGGTCGACCGCAGCGCTGCCTACATGGCCCGCCACGTGGCCAAGAACGTGGTCAGCTCGGGCCTGGCTGATCGCTGCGAAGTGCAGTTGGCCTACGCCATCGGCGTCACGGAGCCGGTAAGCGTTCACATCGACACCTTCGGCACCGGCAAGATCGACGATGCCCGGATCTGCGAGCTGGTGCGCGAGTTGTTCCCGCTGACTCCCGGCGGCATCATTCGCTACCTGGATTTGCGACGGCCGATCTACCGCAAGACGGCGGCCGGCGGCCACTTCGGCCGCTCCGACACCGACTTCACCTGGGAAGCCACCGGCAAGGCCGCGGCCCTGGCCGACGCGGCTGGCGCGACTGCTTCGGCCCGGTAGACTCGCAGACTCGAATGCGGGGCGAAGTTGGTGGGGCGGCCAACCGGATTGGTGCCGTGGCGGATCGTGGTGCAACCTGGGCGCTCGCAGTTCTGAGCGGCGGGCTGCGCCTTGGATCCCCCTTGGTCGCCGCCAAGCTGCTGGCCGGCGGCGCGTTCGCCCTGTTGGGGCTGTTCGTGCTCGAGCGGCGGCTGAGCGGCGGCCTCGTCCCCCACGGCAGCCTGGCGGCGGGATTCGCCCTAGCCCTCGTGGCCTGGGGCGCCGGGTTGCGCGCGTTCGGCCGCAGCCTCGACTTGGATGCTCGCTGCCGCCGGGCCCTCGAAACCTGCGTGTCTGTTGGTGTAATCGGCGTCGGTCTTGGCCTGGCCAGCGCTGATCTCCTCGGCGGGCTTGTCGCCGCGGCGGTGTTGCTCGAACAGGCTTGGGCATGGCGGCTGCCGGCGCTGTTTCGCCGGGAGCGACAACCCCAGTCGAGCGGCGAACTCGAACCGGCAATCGGGCCGGCGTTGGTGGGCGGCGAGTCGGCGCCGCCGCCTAAAGATTCGGCCGAGTTCGAGTCCTTCGACGAACAACTCGAGCCGGACGTTCAGCAACTGCAAACGCGCACGCGCGACGAGTCGGGGTTCGAGCGCGTGAGCGGCTGGCAGCGGGTAGCTTTTGCGGCCGGCGCACAGTCGGCCGCCGCGCACGTGGCGTTTTGCCCACCCCTGGAGCGGGCGCCGCAGCTCGCGGTGCATCAGCTCGAGGGGCCCGATGCGCAGATCAAGGTGGGCGTGTCGCAGCCGTTCGGGGCGCGATTCGATCTGCGGTTGCCGAAGCCGGCGGCGGCGCCTTGCGAGATCGTGCTCGAGTACCTGACCGCCCACTCTTCCTGACACTCTTCCGTCCTGGCGCACATCGCAACATGGCACGCTGGCCTCAACACGCCTGGACGACGATCTTCACCTATCTGGCGGTGTTCCTCGGCTTTCCGCTCTTGGGATTGCTGGCGTACGCCTGGGTCCGCGGCTGGTTCTAGGAACCGCATCGCCGGCGAGCGGCCTGGCGTCAGCCGGCCGACCCACGGCCAGCGAGCGCGCTCTCCCGCGGTTTTGTCAGCCAGCTTACGCTGGCCGCTCGCCACAAGGGCTGAATGGCAGATCAACCGCTGCTCGCCTTCGGAATGTTGGAATCGGGTTGGCGGTGACCTGAGCTCAACCGTTCCGGCAAGCGGCCTGGCGTAAGCCGGCCGACTGCCATCGAGCACGCTCTCCCGCGGCTTTGTCAGCCAGCTTACGCTGGCCGCTCGCCGGCCAAGGGGTTCTGAGCAAGGAGCAGTTCCAGGTAGCTCGTCCGCAGGCTTTCGTGCAATTCGAGCGCGGCCGCCAAAGCGAGCAGCGCTTGCCGCGCGCCGTCGACGTCGGCCTGTTCGGCCGAGAGCTCGAATTCGACATAGCTTCCCAGCGTCGGCAGCGTGTCGAGGGCCACTTCGACCTCTCGCCCATGCCAGTGGATCAGGCCGAGCCGGCGGCTCTTCCGCACTTCGGCCACCGGGCGAAAGCCGAGCGCCGAGAGCAGCTCGCGCCATGCGCCCAATGTGGCCGCGCCCGCTCCCAGCGGCAACTCGAGTTCGCGGCGGGTCTTGGTGAGGGCGTCGAGCTTCGGACCCTTGTAGGTGATCCAGCACTGCTCGCCCACGGTCCGTACCCGCAGCGCCTCGTCGGTTTGGGCGAAGTCGCGCGCCGGATGAGCCCAGTACAGGTCGCACTGCTCGATCGTCCCGCGCCATGCGAGCCCCAGGCGGCCCAGCCGCGCCAGCAGTTCTTCCCGGTCGGCCACGCGGAATTTCAGTTCGACTTCGAGATGCATCTTTCTGCCTGAATATGCTCTATGTTCTGCGTCTTGCCTGCACCAGTTTCCCAAGCGTCAATTGTGGGCGATAATTCCCCAGGCATCCATTTCCACTTTACGCGCCGCCCAAGGCCAGTTGCATCGCATGCCGCCAGACTCCGCTCCCTCGGCCGGGCTTCCGCGCTCCACGCTCGTCACCTGGCTCGGCCTGGTTGTGCTGGGAGTCGCGTTCCTGGGGTTCCTGGCGCTGTCGAACAACCCGCGTCGCGACTACGTGGGCAAGGACCACCCTGGCGCCGGGCGCCGCTTGCCAGGCATCGACCTCCTCCCGCTCGTGGGCAACGGCGAGCCCGTGACGCTCGAATCGCTCGAAGGCAAGGTCGTGCTCATGAATCTCTGGGGCACCTGGTGCGGTCCCTGCCGACGCGAGTTCCCGCGCCTCATGAAGCTCGAAGAGCGGCTGCGGGGCAATCCTGATTTCAAGTTTCTCAGTGTCTCGTGCGGCCAAGAGAGCCCCGAGTCGATCCCGGATCTACGACTCCAGACCGAGGCCTACGCCGCCGAGATGGGCGCCAAGTTCCCGATCTACGCCGATCCCTTCTGGCAGACGCGTAAAGCGGTCGCCGCGACGGCCTACGATTCGCGGGGCACGATGCCGACCACGGTCGTGCTCGACCGCACGGGCAAGGTGCGCGGCATCTGGACCGGCTACGCCGGCGGCGATGAACGCGTGATGGAAGAACTGGTGCTCGAGTTGCTGTCCGAAGGGCAAACGGCGCCCAGCGCCTCCGGGCCGTCGGCAACCTGAGCCGCCTTCGCCTACGGCGCCGCTATCCGCCGGCAAACCGCTCTCCCGTCAGCCGCTCGAACGCCTCGACGTATTTGGCCCGCGTGCCCGCCACCACCTCTGGCGGCAACTCCGGCGGCGGGCTGTTCTTGTCCCAGCCGCTCGTTTCCAGCCAGTCGCGCACATACTGCTTGTCGAACGAGGCCTGACCGCGCCCAGGCTCGTAGTCGCTGGCCGGCCAAAACCGCGAGCTGTCGGGCGTGAGCGCTTCGTCGATCAGAATGGGCCGGCCATCGACGAGCCCCCATTCGAACTTCGTGTCAGCCACCAGAATTCCGCAGCTCGCGGCATGCGCCGCGCCGCGATCGTAGACCTGCAGGCTCGCGGCTCGGAGCTCCTCTGCCAGTTCTCCGCCGACCCGTCGGGCCATTTCCTCGAACGGAATGTTCTCGTCGTGCCCGCTCTCGGCCTTGGTGGCCGGCGTGAAGATCGGCTGGGGAAGCCGGCTCGATTCCAGCAGTCCCGCTGTCAACTTCACGCCGCAGACCGCCCCTCCGGCGCGATACTCCTTCCAGCCGGAGCCGGCCAGATAGCCCCGGACCACGCACTCGATCGGCACGACCTGGGCCTTGCGGACGATCATCGAGCGGCCGGCCAGCGGCCCCAGGTCGACCTCGGCGGGGAGCCCGGCGTCGGCCGGGTCGAGCGAGAGCAGATGGTGCGGCACGCCCAACCGGCCGAACCAGAAGGCGCTGAGTTGCGTGAGGACTCGCCCTTTGTCGGGAATACCGGTCGGCAGGATCCAGTCGAACGCGCTGATCCGGTCGGTGCTGACGACGAGCAGCCGGTCGCCCAGATCGTAGACATCGCGGACCTTCCCGCGGCGGACCGGCAACCCCGGCAGCGACGTTTGGAGCAGAGCGGCGGACATCGAAAACAGTGTTCCTCAGGCAACGAGACGCATAGGATACGGTAAGCTTGGCAGTATATCCGCCGGCGCGGTCCGCCCTAAGGGGCTGGCTGCGTCGGTTGTTCTGCCTGCGATGGGCCGTTAGACTTCCGGCTGGCCGGCGGGATTTCGGCCGGTGCTGGCATGGTTGGCGCAGCGTTTGCTTTCTCCATCGTCTAAGGCAACACTCCTCCCCGCGCCATCCTCGTCTCATGGGCCAACTGCGGTTTCTCGTGCCGAACGGCCACGATCAGGCGACCGATTGCCTGGCGTCGTGCGGCTACGTGGCCGGCTTCGACGGCGTCCCCTGCCGGGCTGGCAGGCGGCGCGAGGGGGCCACGCTCGTTATCGAGCGGGCGGAGTGCGATTCGGCCCGTCTGCAGGTCTTGTGGAACGTGCCGGGCCGGGGTCCGATCGTCCTCTCGACCGCTACGCTCATGGAGCGGGCTCGGCCCTACTACCTCCTTCTCGAGCTTGCCCGCGGCACGCTCGGCCGGATGCGCGAGTTTCGCGCCGCGCTCGAAGCCCGCGGTGTGCCCCTGCCCGAAAGCGCCGAAGAAGAGCTGCACCGAGCCCACGCTCGCCTGGCGGCCGCCGGGTGTTGCGAATCGTTCGCCCCGAACGCCGGCGAACTGGCCCAGGAAGCGATCGTCCGCGCCTTGCAGGCGGGCGACGCCTTGGCCCTGGCGGCCTCAACGGCTCGCGCCGCCAAACGCCAGGTCCCCCTCAGCCGCGGCTTTCGCCTGAGCAGTTCGCTGCCCACGGCGGCGCAGGCCGACGCCCTGCACGCTCTGTTCGACACCGCGGTCGTGACCTTTGATTGGTCGCAGCTCGAGCCGCAGCCGGGCGAGTTCGACGGCCACAGCATCGACCGCCAACTCCAGTGGTGCGCGGAGCAAGGCTTTCGCGTCATGGGCGGACCCTTGGTTGAACTCGAGGCGGCCCGGCTGCCTGGTTGGCTCACCGCGGGCCCCGCCGATCAAGGACATTGGCTCGACCGCATCGAAGCCTATGTGGGCGAGGCGGTGGAGCGCTATCGCCCGCAAATCACGGCCTGGAAAGCGGTCGGCCGCACGACGCACACGGCCGACCTGTGCGGGCTGGGCGAGGAGCAAAAGCTGCGGCTCGGGCTGCGAGCCTTCGAGATCGCTCGCCAGACCGCGCCGGAACCGGCCTCGGTGTCGGTGGTCTTCGATCAGCCTTGGGGTGAATTCATTACCTGGCGGCCGGCCAAGATTTCGCCCCTGTACTTTGCCGATGCGCTGGTGCGGGCCGATCTGGGGCTGTCGGCCCTGGAGCTCGAACTGAACTTGGGCTACCACCCCGGCGGCACCTGGCCGCGCGACGCGGTGGAGTTCGAGCGGCACCTGGACCGCTGGGCCTGCATGGGGCTGCCGCTCGAGGTCACGCTCGTGGCCCCGAGCAGCGACGCAATCGACGACCGGGCCAGCCGCCAGGCCGAAGTGATCGATCTCGAAGCGGCAGGCGGAACCTCGCCCGACGCCCAGGCCGACTGGATCGGGCGGCTCGTGACGGCCCTCGAGGCGCGGCCCGAAGTGCGGGCGATCTACTATGGACAGGTCGACGACGCGGCGCCGCACGAATGGCCTTGGGGGGGCCTGTTCGACGCCGAGGGACGGCCGAAGCCGGTCTGCGACGTGCTCTCTCGCGAACGAGTCGCCAAGTAACTGATCTGCCGCGACCCGCTTAGCGGAGGTCCTTGGCCGCCGGCTTGACCGAGCGATTGACCTTCAAACGCGATGCTTCCTGCATTCTGGCAGACTTCGCCGCGCGGAGGGACTGAGCCATTTGCTGCTGTGCTACGGCGCGGGCAGCAAGCTCCTTCTTCTCCGCCTCACGCTGTCGCCGCAATTCCGCGATGCTCTGTGCGCCGGCGGCCGGCAGCGCCGGGGCCAAGGCAGCGCGCGACGCACTCGCGGAAACGGTTCGCTTTGCCTGGCCGAGCGTCGCCCGGTCGAGCGCCGCATGATCGTGGACCCAGGCCGACACGCCTACCCCGGCGGCGCCTTGCCGCACGGTGCGGAGCATCTGTCCTGGCGGCGCCGAACGGAGCCCGCCAAAGGCGCTCTGCCCGCCGCCCCCCAGCCACATCCCGCCGCGATCCGGCACGCTGACGGTGGTGTTCACCGAGAAGGTGGAATAGGTCGGGAGTTGCACGGCGATTTGGGCTACGACCTCGCTGGACGCGGCGAGCAGCGCCAGCAAGCAAAGGCAGGTCCTCATGATCGCTCCTCGAATTGCAACTTCTCGCGATCGACGCGAACAGCGGTTCATCCTACCGCAGATCGTCGTCGTTCAGCAATCGATTGACCTTGTCGTCCGATCCCTTCCCATAGGGGGTCATGAGTTGTTTGTAGACGTCGTAGTCGATCAGATCCGAGAGCGTGCGGCACGAAGTGTCGCAGAAGCTGACGATCACCACGCCGTAGTGGTTGCTCGAAGGGCGCGCGTAGTCGGCCCGATTGGCCTCCTTGGGAATCGCCGCCTCGCGGAAGCCGTTGAGTTGCCGGATCGGGTTCGGCGTCGTGTGCCAGAGCAAGCCGGTTCCCTGCTTGGCCTCTTGATCGGTCGTGTACTGCCAGCCCAGTGTTTGCAAGTTTTCGCCCGAGAGAAGCGTGTAGCTCGAGCCGTCGTGCGAATCGATGTATTGCGCCGTGTTTCCTTGCGAGCGCGACTTGCCGGCGTTGAGAAACACTCCGTTCGCCAGCTTCTCGGCGCCCGTTGCAAAGCCCGCGTTCACGGAGAACGACATGGGCGTCTCGATGCCGGACTGCAACTCCGCGCTGGGGCAAAGCAAGATCGCCAGCTTGGTGTGAACCGGCTGTCCGTCGCGCCAGCGGTCCCACATGTCGTTGCGGCCCAAACCCGGCAGGAGCGGCGGGACCCAGGTCGTTTTGATCCCGCGCACGATGTTCACGTAACCGGGATAGTGCCCCTTGGCCTGCTCGAATTGCAGGGCGGCCAAAGCGAGCTGCTTTTGGTTGCTCATGCAGGTGACCTGGTACGCCCGATCCCGAGCTTGCATTACCGCCGGAATCAGCAACCCCATGAGCACGGCGATGATCGTGATCACGACCAACAATTCGACGAGCGTGAACGCGAAACGGGCCTGATGACGAGCGGTTTGCAGTGCGCAGCGCATGGCAGAACTCCTGGCAAGCCAAAGGAACGAGCGCCCCGGCGCTGCTTCTAAGCCTCTTCAGAAGCAGACGGCGCGCGGTGACTTATCGCCAACCCACCAAAGCTTTGCAGCCGATGGGCGAACTAGTGCCATACAGCAACGGAGAAGCGTGCGATCAAATCGCCACGAAGAGTGGACGGTGGTCGCCCCAGGCCGGCCGCGGACAAGACGAGAAGAGATGAACGCCGCGGATTGGCTATGCCTGGGGACGGCCGTCGCCAGCGTCGGGCGGTTGTTCCGAAATCGCCACTTCCAGCTAACGAAGGTTCCGAGCAACTGTGACTATACCGTGAGCGGCCAGCGCGTCAACATTTTTCTGGCAAGTTGCCGACGCAGAGTTTGTGGTCGTCCAGGTTCATCTAGGCCCGCTTTCCCGCGCCGGCCTACAATGAGCCCCCGCGCCCCACGAGCCAAGGCTGGTTGTGGTGGGACGCTGCTAGCACTCTTTCCCCAGGTTGGTCGATGGCCTCCACCTCCGCCGAACCCCGGCTTGTGAAACCCGCCCGTCGCGACGAACTTTCCGCGCCCCGCCGCTGGCCCCGCTGGTTGGGCGGCGTTTTGCTGCTCCTGGCCGTCCTTGCGTGGTTCGCACCTGCGCTGCTCGTGGCGAGCGGGTTGACGAACTCCTTGGTGCGGAGCGCCGCCGCCGACTTGAAGGGGGACCTCTCGATCGGCGGGCTATCGCTCGGCTGGCTTTCGCCGGTGCGCGTGTTTGGGGTCTCCCTCAAGGACGCCCGCGGCGACACCGTCGCGCAGCTGAGCGAACTCGAAACCGAAAAGTCGCTCTGGGCCCTGCTCACCGGCGGTGGCCGCGTGGGCCAAGTCACGCTGCGCAGCCCCAAGCTCGACCTCGTGCTTCGCCCCGACGGCAGCAACCTGGAAGACGTCCTGCGGCCGCTGCTCGAACTGGAAAGCGAGGGCCCTAAGAAAGTCGACCTGACGCTGGTGATCAAGGATGGCGAGGCCACGATCCGCGACGCTGCGACCAACCGCTCCTGGCAAGTCGCCAAGCTCGATGCCACGGTCGCCGTGCCGGCCGAGCTGGCCCAACCCGTGGCCATCAACGCGGCGGGCGAAATCTTGGGGGGCGCGAATCCCGGTCGCCTGGCCGTCGACGCCCGGATCGTGCGACCGGCCGGCCCCAACGGCGTGCCGCTGCCGGAGAAGGCGGGGCTCGAACTCCTGAACTTCCCGCTCGAAATGCTCGAGCCCCTCGCGGCGCGGGTTCAGCCCGGCGCAAAACTGGCCGGCTCGCTCACCACCGCGTTTACCGCGCGCACCGAAGGTGCTGGCGACGAGCGGAAGATCTCCTTCGATGGGCAAGCTTCGACAGCGGGTCTGGCCCTGCAGTTGCCGGCCTGGAAGGAGCCGTTGCGCTTGCAAACGCTCAAGGCGCCGCTGCGGGGGAGCGTGCGCGGCGAGGTGCTTTCGATCGAACAACTGGCCGTGGAGAGCGACGTCGGCCAGGTCGCGGCCGCCGGCGATCTGCGCCTGGCCGAGGTGGCCAAGGGGGACTGGCTGGCTGCTGTCGACGGCGCTCCGTGCGAAGTCGCCGGACGCGTCGATCTCGCGGCGCTCGCCCGCCTACTGCCCGGCACGCTCCGCGTGCGCGAAGGCCTGGTCGTGCAGTCAGGGGGCGTCGACTGGTTGCTCTCGGGCAAACCGGCCGCCGGCGGCGGCTATGCGTGGAACGGGCGCGTGACGACGAGCGAGCTCGCCGCCCAGCAGGCGGGCCGGCTGGTCCGCTGGACCGATCCGCTGGTTGCCGAGTTCCTGGTCCGCCGCGATCAGCAGAACTTCGTTGTCGACCGCCTCGAGTGCCGCTCGAGCTTCTTGCAGGCCACCGGTTCCGGCACGCTCGACCGGCTCAGCGCCACGGCCAACCTCGACCTCGACCGGCTGGCCGCCGAGCTGGGGCAATTCTTCGACCTCGGCGGCGCCAAGCTGGCCGGGCGCGGCAGCGCGCGGTTGCAATGGCAGCGCGACGCCCAGCAGCAATTCACCGCCAGCGTCGAGTCGAAGCTCGTCGATTTCGAGTGGACGCGGCCGGAGGGCATGCCGTGGATCGAGCGCGAGCTGACCGCCGGCGCCAACGCCACGGGACGCATGAACGGCGTCCAGCTTGCCCGCATCGACACTGCCACGGCCACGTTGGCCGCCGCCGGCGGCGCGGCGACGGTGCAACTGGCCGGCCCAGTCGACGCTCCACGCGCCGCCGGCGTTTGGCCAATCGACCTGCGTTTGCAGGGAGCGCTCGAGCAATGGCAACCGCGGCTCGCCCTGTTCGTGCCGCTCGGGGATTGGAGCCTCGCCGGCCAGTGCGACCTGAAGGCGCAGGCCCTCGTTGGGCCCGGCGACGTGCAGTTGCCGGAGCTCGAGCTGAGCGTGCAGCGCCTGCAAGCCGTTTCCGCCACGCGTTTCATTTCCGAGCCCGAACTGCGGGTCACTGCGTCAGGCAAACTTCAGCGCGATCCGCTGCAGCTCACGATCAGCAACGCCGACATCAATTCGTCGGCCCTGCAAGCCCGCGCGAAGGACCTGCGTTATCAAACGGTCGCCGGGGCGCCCCAACTGCACGGTGCGCTCGACTACCAGGGCGACTTGGGAAAAATGAATGCCTGGCTGCGTTCCCCGCAGGCGCCGGCGAAGGTGGCCTACGCCGGTCGTTTGACCGGCCAGCTCCGCGGCGAATCCTCGGGCGACCAATCGACGATCGAACTGCAATCGATGATCGACAATCTTACGGTCGCCTCGACCGCGCCGGCCGCCAGCGGCGCAAACGCAGCGCCGTTGTGGCGCGAGCCGCGCGTAAGCCTCACTGCTCGCTTGGTGCATGACCGCGCGGCCGACGCCCTCAAGCTCACGGCCGTCGACCTCGCCAGCGGCATGCTGCAACTGAATGCAGCCGGCCAACTCACCGAACTCACCACGCGACGTGTGGTGGAGCTGAACGGCAAAATGAACTACGATCTCGCGCAGCTCTCGCGCGTGCTCGAACCCTATTGGGGCAGCGACCTACAACTCGTCGGGCGGGAAGCGCGGAACTTCCAAGTCCGTGGCCCGTTGGCCGAGGCCACCGTCGCCAGCGGACCCGTCGGAGGGTGGCGGCAACTCGACGGCGCCGCCAGCTTTGGCTGGGAGCGGGCCAATCTGCTGGGTCTGGCCGTGGGCCCCGCCAACTTCGAAGTGTCGATGGGGCGCGGAATGGTGCAGCTCAAGCCGGTTGACCTCGTCGTGGCTCAAGGCCGCGTCCTTCTTTCGCCGCGTGTGCGGCTGAGCCCCGAGCCCGCTGAGTTGCTGCTCGACAAAGGTCCGGTCGTCCAACAGGTGCAGCTCACCGAGGAGATCTGCGCCGGCTTGCTCAAGTACGCCGCGCCTGCGCTCGCCGGCGCGGCCGTCGCCCAAGGGCAGCTCTCGGTCGATCTCGAAGGGGGGCGGCTGCCGCTGGCCGACCTGGGAGGCGGCGAACTGAGCGGCCGGCTCACGATTCACGCGGCCCAGGTCCGCGCCGGACCGGTGATGCAGGAAATGATCTGGCTCGCTCGCCAGATCGAGGCCCTGCTCCGCAAGCAGCAGCTTCCCGACGCCGGCAACCTGAACCAGCCGCTGGTCAAGGTGTCCGACAACAGCGTTCCTTTCCAGCTCAAGGACCGCCGCGTCTACCACGAGGGGCTCGAGATTCAGGTCGGCGAAGTGACGGTCCGCACCCGCGGCTCCGTGGGGCTCGACCAGTCGCTGGCGCTCGTGGCCGAAGTGCCGATTCGCTCCGATTGGTTGAAACAGGCGCCGCGCCTGGCCGGATTGAAGAACCAAACGATCCGCATTCCGATCGCCGGCACGCTCAACCAACCGCAGCTCGACCGCAATGCCTGGCAAAATCTGGCCACGCAGTTCCTGCAAGGCGCGGTGCAAGAACTGCTGCGCGGCGAAGTGGAGCGCGGACTGGACCGACTGTTGCGGCCGCGGGGGCAATAGGGCTGCTGATTCACTCGGTTCGGCCAGCGTTGCAACGATGAAGAGCCTCTCCCAACTGGGCGCCTTAGTAGCCGTTTACGCCGTCGTCTTGGCCGGGCTCGCGTGGGCAGCGATCGGCAGCGATTCCCATCGGCCCGAGTCCGAAGGGTTCATCGTTGGCGCAGCCCTGCTGACTGCCGTGGCGCTGGTGCTCGGCGATCTGTCGTGTCGGGCGAGGGCCTGGGCAACGATTGCCGCCGCCGCCTACTTTCTAGGGTTGCTCTGGCCGGCCGTGGCCGCGGCGTCCAGCGATGAGTTTCAGGGAATCGGCGGCTCACGGGACGCAGCGCTAGCGCTGCTCACCTGGTTGTCGTTCGTAGTCGGCACGCTCTTTCTGGTCCGTGCGTTTCTCGGCTCCATCGGGCCTCCTCGCGCAGTCCAATCGCTGCCGCGAACGTCGCTACGAACCATGCTCGGCGTCACCGCCTACTTCGCGCTCGTCACGCTGGCTTTCGTCAGCAACGTTCCGCGCGAGTCGGAACAACGCGACGACCTGCTGATGAGCAACGCGATCACCGCACTCATCCTGTCCGCGGCCTGCATCGGTCCTGTCTTGGCCGTCTTAGGCACGTCGCTCAAGGTCCGCGCGACTGGAGCGGCGATGTTGCTCGGTACGTTTGCGCTGCTCGCCTGGGCCCTCTCGGAAACCTGGCCCGATCCCTCGTTCTGGCGATTGGCCCTGGCGCTAGGCGGGGCGCTGCTCACGCCATTCGTCGGCGCCGTAATTCTTCGCTGCTGCGGTTATCGTCTCCACTCCGGCAGGGCCGTGCAGACCCAAGCGTGCTGCGGAACAGAATCCCGATAGCGGTTCGCGCCAACGACGTAAGAGCGCGGCAGCCGGTCGACTTGCGTTCAGCGCAGGCGGAACGCTCGAGGTGCTCTTGTGAACGGCCTAGTTCAGTGACGACGAAGCGTCGACTTACTGCGCGACCGACCGGTAGTAGTCAATCGAGCGTCGTAGCCCTTCGACGAACCCTACCTGAGGTTCGTATTTCAGGTGTCGCCGAGCCTGGCTCACGTCAGCCAGGCTCTCGCGAACATCGGCCGGCCGCGGCGGGGCGAATTCGGCGTCGAGCTTCGTGCCGAGGAGCTCGTTGAGAGCCGTGATCAGCTCCAGTAGGCTCGTGCTCTGGCCATTGGCCAGGTTGAACACGCGGCCGCCGACGCCGGGCGCGTCGGCCGCCAGCAGGTTGCCGTGGACCACGTTGTCGATGTAGGTGAAATCGCGGGACTGTTGGCCGTCGCCAAAGACCAGGGGGCGTTTGCCGGCGAGCATGGCCGTGATGAACTTGGGAATGACCGCCGAGTATTGGCTGTGAGGGTCCTGGCGAGGGCCGAACACGTTAAAGTACCGCAGCGTCACCGTTTCCAGGCCGTAGGTGCCGGTGAACGACTGGCAGTAGAACTCGCCAGCGATTTTCGCCGCCGCGTAGGGCGAGATTGGGGCCGGGTAGTCGGTTTCGCGCTTCGACGACGTCGGCAAATCGCCGTAAACGCTGCTCGAACCGGCAAACATCACCCGCCGCACTCCCGCCTTGCGGGCAGCGTCGAGGACCGTAACGGTTCCAGTGACGCAGGCCTGATTGCTGTCGAGGGGGGCCTCGACACTGCGGGGCACGCTGGCCAGGGCCGCCTGGTGGAAAACGCACTCGACCCCTGCAACCGCACGGGCGACTGCCTGCGGATCCGCGACGTCCCCTTCCATCAGTTCGGCGCCCGCCGGCAGGTTGCGGCGGTGGCCGGTGCTGAAGTTGTCGAGAATGCGGACTTTGTCGCCGCGGGCCAGCAGCGCCTGGGCGATGTGCGAGCCGATGAAGCCGGCGCCGCCGGTTACGAGGAAAGTACGCATTGCGGACTCCGAAGATGCGGAAACGGACGACCCAAGTGTACGATACGCGTTGCGACACGGACCAGGGCGGTTCCGAGCGCGGCAAGCATTGGGCCCGGCTGCGAATAACCTGCGCTGAGGGGAACTGGACTCGGCGGCGCCGGTTTTCTCGCTTTCGCGTCTGAAACTTCCCGACTCCGCGGAGATTTGCGATGCGGCCCGTCCGGACATTTCCCCTTCTAGCCGGCGGCACGATCGTGGGCGTGGCCTCCTTCGCGGTCAGTGTCATTGTGCTGCATGGGCTGCAGCCGGAGCTCGATCCGCTGCGCGACGCGGTCAGCTACTACGTACATGGCCGCGGCGGCTGGCTGCTGACAGCTGGGTTACTGGCCTGGCCGCTGGTTCGGCAGTCCTCTGCGCGAGCTGTCTCTTGTCCGCGGAGCACGAGACCGGGCGGTTCGCGATCATGCTACTGGCGGCCTAGACCGTTGGCGTGGGGGCTTGGCGGCATTTTTTCCGCGGATCCGCCGGGGCAGTGGGACCGCCCTCCTTCTGTTGCCGGCGCCATCCATGGCCTCGCGGCCATAGCGGCGTTCACGGCGATACCGCTGACTGCCCGGCTCGTGTCGCGGCAGCTCCGCAGCTCGCTCAGCTCTAGCCGCGGGAGATTGCTCCGCGGGTTGGCCGCGTGCGTGGCAGTTTCCTACGTGGTGTTCATCGCCAGCCTGGCGCCGGTGTTCGTCACCTCGGGGCCGCCCTGGCTGATGGGGCTCACCGAGCGGATTTTGCTCGCCGCGGTCTGCGCGTGGCCGGTTGCCGCGGCGCTCGCCGTGAACCACCGCTCCGGCTAATGTCGGGGGCGATTGTGTTCGCCAGCCTCGCCCACCGCTGCCGGGAAAACAAAAAACCCCCGCCAGGCACAAGGCCTGACGGGGGTTCTTAGATGAAATCCGGCGATACCTACTCTCGCACTTTGGGTGCTACCATCGGCTCTGAAAGCTTAACTACCGTGTTCGGAATGGGAACGGGTGTGACCTTTCAGATATGTTCACCGGAAAAGGGCCCGCCGGGCGGTAAGGCGTCGGCGGGCCGTTGTTCTGGTCGTGGCTAAAGCGGCATGAGCGATCTTGGCGGCATCCGCCAAGCGCTCGCATTCCTAGCAAAGCTTTCCCACGCCGGCCGAGAGACCGGAGCGTGAGGAAAGAGCGTTGGAATTATGTGGTCAAGCATTCGTCCGTTAGTACCGGTTAGCTCAACGCATTGCTGCGCTTACACATCCGGCCTATCAACCTGGTAGTCTTCCAGGGGACTTTCGAGCAAAAGCTCTACGAAACCTAATCTTGAGGCGGGCTTCACGCTTATATGCTTTCAGCGTTTATCCTTTCCGTTCATAGCTATCCAGCCGTGCCGCTAGCGCGACAACTGGTACACCAGAGGAACGTCCTTCCAAATCCTCTCGTACTAAAGAAGAATCCTCTCAAGTTTCGTGCGCCCACAGCAGATAGGGACCGACCTGTCTCACGACGGTCTGAACCCAGCTCACGTACCACTTTCATTAGCGAACAGCTAAACCCTTGGGAGCTTCTTCACCCCCAGGATGTGATGAGCCGACATCGAGGTGCCAAACCGCTTCGCCGCTATGGACGCTCGGAAGCGATAAGCCTGTTATCCCCGGAGTACCTTTTATCTGATGAGCGATGGCCCTTCCACTCGGAACCACCGGATCACTAAGCCCTACTTTCGTACCTGTTCGACTGATAAGTCTCACAGTTAAGCACCCTTCTACCTTTGCGCTCGAAGCCTGATTGCCAACCAGGCTGAGGGTACCTTTGGACTCCTCCGTTACTCTTTTGGAGGAGACCGCCCCAGTCAAACTGCCCAACTGAAACTGTTCCCCGCCCGGTTTCACGGGAATCGGGGTTAGAACTAAAACATGCTCAGGGTGGTATTTCACCGTTGGCTCGACCAGTACTGGCGTACCGGCTTCACAGCCTCCCACCTATCCTACACAGAACATATCACAGCCCAATATCAGCCTGCAGTAAAGGTTCACGGGGTCTTTCCGTCTAACTGCGGGAACGTGGCATCTTCACCACGGCTACAATTTCACCGGGTCGCTGGTTGAGACAGTGCTTCAGTCGTTACGCCATTCATGCAGGTCGGAACTTACCCGACAAGGAACTTCGCTACCTTAGGACCGTCATAGTTACGGCCGCCGTTTACCGGGGCTTCGGTTGCGAGCTTCGCCTTACGGCTAACCCTCTTCCTTAACCTACCGGCACCGGGCAGGCGTCAGACTCTATACATCCTCTTACGAGTTCGCAGAGTCCTGTGTTTTTGATAAACAGTCGCTGAAGCCGATTTACTGTGACCTCCAAGAGCTTGCACCCTCGGAGGCACCCCTTATCGCGAACTTACGGGGTCATTTTGCAGAGTTCCTTAACCAGCGTTCTCCCGAGCGCCTTAGACTTCTCGTCTCGCCTACCTGTGTCAGTTTTAGTACGGTCACCAAGATTTCAACCCTTAGGAGCTTTTCTTGGACGTCTTTCGGATGACTTCTCGAACATGAACGCGATCGGTCCCGCCGCTTGGCTTGCGAGGGCGGATTTACCTATCCCTCACCTTACGACGGTCCACGGACATTTCTAGTCGTACCGCTCACCCTACAGACGCCGTCCCTCCATCGGTCCACCTTGATGGCGCAGGAATGTTGACCTGCTGTCCATCGTCTACGCCTTTCGGCCTCGACTAAGGTACCGGCTAACCCTGGGCGGATTTACCTTCCCCAGGAAACCTTAGGCTTTCGGCGAGCAGGATTCTCACCTGCTTTATCGTTACTCATTCCGGCATAATCACCTGTAGACCCCGACATCGCTCCTTACGGTACGACTCGTATCTGATCTACAGCGCTCTCCTACCAATTACACTTGCGTGTAATTCCACTGCTTCGGTGTAGAACTTACTCCCGTTCATTATCGGCGCAGAATTGCTCGACCAGTAAGCTGTTACGCACTTTTTAAATGATGGCTGCTTCTAAGCCAACATCCTGGCTGTCATCGCAACTCAACTTCCTTAGTGACTGAGTTCTACTTAGGGACCTTAGCAGATGATCTGGGTTGTTTCCCTCTCGACCGCGAAGCTTATCCCTCGCGGACTGACTCCCGAGATAGTCACAGCGGTATTCGGAGTTTGGTTCAGCAGGGTACCCGGGAAAGGGCCCCTATCCGATTCAGTATCTCTACCCCCGCTGTGTAGTTGCTCGAGGCTAGCCCTAAAGCTATTTCGGAGAGAACGAGCTATCTCTGCGCTTGATTAGACTTTCACTCCTCCCCACAAGTCATCCCCTCGGTTTTCAACCCAAGTGGGTTCGGTCCTCCACGCGGTATAACCCGCGGTTCAACCTGCTCATGGGTAGATCGTGCAGTTTCGCGTCTATCACCAACGACCAATTGCGCCCTATTCAGACTCGGTTTCCCTTTGGCTTCGGCCCGGAAGGCCTTAACCAGCCGCTGACGATAACTCGCCGGATCATTATGCAAAAGGCACGCCGTCACGCTTTGCCAAATAGGCCATAGCGCTCCGACCGCTTGTAGGCACATGGTTTCAGGTTCAGTGTCCTCCCCTAACAGGGGTTCTTCCCATCTTTCAGTCGCCTTACTGAGTTTACTATCGGTCGTCAGAGAGTATTTAGCCTTACGGGATGGTCCCCGTAGATTCAGTCGGGGTTTCACGTGACCCGACCTACTCAGGTACCCCTCGGGAGGCGATCGAATGCCACGTACGGGACTGTCACCCTCTGTGGTCTGCCTTTCCATGCAGTTCGGTTATTCGATCGCTTGGTAACTCCCATGTGAGAGGCCCTACAACCCCGCAGAGGAAAACCTCCGCGGTTTGGGCTATTTCCCGTTCGCTCGCCACTACTGAGGAAATCGAGTTTTCTTTCTTTTCCAGCGGTTACTGAGATGTTTCAGTTTGCCGCGTTGGCCACGCACACCTATGAATTCAGTGTGCGTCAATTCGGGAATCCCGGGATCATCACTTGCTTGACAATTCCCCCGGGCTTTTCGCAGTCTTCCACGCCCTTCATCGCCTTCTGACGCCAAGACATCCCCCATGTGCCCTTAGTAGCTTGACCACATAAATCCAACCCTCTCAACTGACAGCCGAACGCCCGAAAGACGCCGGCTCGCCAAGAAAGCAGAACCATGCAAATCGCACCACAAATTTTGACCGAGTGCGGCGACACACGGCGCCGCAGGCCGAAGCCAACGAGCCGCATGATGCACTCGATCGAGTAACGCTTTGACACTCACCAGACTCGCACCCCCGAAGGAGCCGAACTGGCAAGTGATTTTGCTAAGAGCCTTGGAGAACGATTCGAAGACACGGACAAGCCGCGCTTCGCATCATTCGCTACAAGATGCCACTTTTGCCACGACCAAATTGTCAAAGATCAGCTTCGGCAACCGACCCCGAACCGCTTTCGCAGAACCGAGCCGACTACCATCCCACCGCTTGGGCAGGGGCCGCAATCCGTCGGCAAATCCAACGAACCAGGCCCGCACTCAACCGCACTCAAACCGAAAGCTCCCCGCAATGGGGAATCAGAGATGTTAGTTAATCGGCCACAGGGCGTCAAGCCCTCGCGACAAATTCACCGCCGGAAGAGCGGCTCCCAGCAATCTCCAGCCAAACCACGAGCCGGCCGAAGCCGACTCCGCACCGCCAAGCCCGTAAGACGCGGCCCCAAAGGGCCGCCGGCGACTAGCTGGACATGGGCTGCCTTCGCGGCCTCCGTGGTCGCGGCTGCCCGAAGGCGGCCCGCAGCCAGCTAATCGCTTCCCTTTCGGGCGTGGCGAAGATTCGTGATTCTAGAGGAGCTTGGCCAATGCGTCAAAGGGGGCTCGCAAAAGTTTTTTGGCAGGCAGTCGGGAGCGGCTTCCGATAGCGTCCGCCAGTCTCACTCGCCTACCTCCCCCTAGGCCCCGAATTGCCGGGAAAAGTCGCTTGCCGCCGGCCGTGGCCGACGTGTGCGAAATGCTCGTTGTCGCGCGCGGTAAGTCACAATAGAATAGGCGGTTCCCGCTGCCGCCCACCCCCTACCGCCGAAGGGCCGCGCTTGTGCCTGGTAAGGAATTGCTGCTCGATTTCTCGGAGTTCGACCCGAACCGCATTTTGGCGGACCTGGAGGAAATCCGCCGCTACAACCCCCAGCGGTTCGAAATGGAGCAGCTCACCGCGATCAGCTACGAAGACCCGGTGCGCAACATTTGCGCCGGCTTCAAAGACCTGACGCACCAGGAGTTTTGGGTTCGAGGGCATATGCCGGGCATGCCCCTCATGCCGGGGGTCATCATGTGCGAGGCCGCCGCCCAAATGTGCAGTTATTTTGCCGTGAAATACGACCTCCTCGGGGCGAAGATGATCGGCTTTGGCGGGCTCGAGGAGGTCCGGTTTCGCGATCCCGTCATCCCCGGCGACCGCCTGATCCTCGTCTCCAAGCTCATCAAAATCCGCCGCGGCGCCATGATCGTGTGTGCTTTTCAGGGTTTCGTTCACGAGCGGCTGGCCGTCGAGGGGGTCATCAAGGGGGTGCCGCTCCCCCTCGATGTGGCCGCGGCCCGCCCCCAGGCCGCCACTTAGGCACTTCGGTCCGGCACGCATGCTCTTCCCTTATCGAGACGATGCGCCGGTTCACCGCACTCCGTATGTTACCTACGGGCTGATCGCCGCCAACGTCATCAGCCTCGTCGTCCTTTCGCAACTCCCGGCGGCAAAACTCGAGCCCTATGTCGCTAAGCGGGGCTTCGTGCCTGCTCGCGTCGCCCAGCTCTTCAACCCGAACCTCGTGGTCCAGGTCAACCTGAGCGATGCCGTTCTGCCTGCCGCGGGTTGGCTGCGGCCTCCGCAAGGGCTCTTGCAGCCCAGGATGCGGCTTTCCCCCAATCGGGGCGAAATCCTGCTTTCGCTGTTCACCGCGATGTTCATTCATGGAGGCTGGCTGCACCTGCTGTCGAACATGTGGTATCTGTGGATCTTCGGCGACAACATCGAAGACCGCCTAGGACACGGCCCCTTCGCCGCGTTCTATCTGTTGGGGGGCGTCCTGGCGAGCCTTTGCCATTGGGCCGTCGACCCCACGAGCACGGTGCCGGTTGTGGGCGCCAGCGGCGCCATCGCCGCAGTACTGGGCGCCTTCGCCATCACCCATCCCAGGGCCAACGTCCGCTGCTTGCTGTTTCTGGTGGTTTTCGTCACGGTCATTGATCTGCCGGCCCTCGCCGTGCTGGGCTTCTGGTTCGTGCAGCAATTGCTCGAGGGCTTCGGCGCCCTCGAGTTGGGCACCGGCGGGGGCGTGGCCTGGTGGGCCCATGTGGGGGGCTTTGTCGCCGGGCTCATGCTGATGCCGCTGCTCGTTGGGCGAGAACCGCCGCCCCCGGCGCCCGATCCCTGGTACGCCCAGCTTCCCCGCGAGTCCGATCCCTAAGGTTCCGCCGGTCCGATGCCCCGCCGCAGTCCCCGCAAAGTCGATCCGGCGCTCGATCTCGAGCGTCACCTCCGCACCTTCGAGCAACTCCCTCAGCCCTGGGACGCCGAAGCCGTGTTCGGTGCGTCGCGGCCGCTCGAGGTCGAGCTAGGGACCGGCAAGGGCCTGTTCTTGAGCGCCGCTGCAAGCGCCGACCCGACCACGAACTTCCTCGGACTCGAAGTCTCCGGCAAATTCGCCCAATACGCGGCCTCTCGGCTGGCCCGACGCGGTCTGGACAACGCCTGCGTCGTCTCTGGCGACGGGCTGAGGGTGTTTCGCGAGATTCTGCCCGCGGCGTCCTGCCGGGCCGTCCATGTCTACTTTCCGGACCCCTGGTGGAAAGCGCGGCATCGCAAGCGGCGGGTCATGTGCCCGGCGTTCCTGGCCGACGTCTGCCGAACGCTCGACTCCGGCGGGCGGCTGCACTTCTGGACCGACGTCGAGGAGTACTTTCAGACGTCCCTCGAGCTGTTGACCCAGTTTCCCGAGCTCCAGGGCCCCGTGGCGGTCGCCGAGCGGCCGCCGGAGCACGACCTGGACTACCGTACCCATTTCGAGCGCCGCATGCGGCTGCACGGGCAGCCGATCTACCGCTCGGAGTTCGTGCGGGCCTGACGCTGGCCCCCTTGGCTGCTCGGCCGATGACTGTTTGGACAGCGGTGGTGGCGTCGCCCTGCGGCCGCGGTAATATAGAAGGGAACTGGGCAGCGGCTTCTCTCTCGCGCGATCCTGAACGTTACGGAGGTCCGGCGTGAATCGGCTCTACCCTGGCTTGGGCGTGCTCTGGCAAACGGCGAAATTCGCGGCGCTAGGCGGGGTGACTTTCACAGGTCTGGCGCTAGCCGGTTGCGGCGGCGACGCCGCGCCTCCCACGAGCAAGAATGCCAAGGGCAGCTCGCCTGTCGCCTCGGCCCCCAGCGGCGGCGGCCCGGGCTATGGCGGCGGCTCCCCCTACGGCGCGGCCGCGCCCGAAAAGCCGCCGCGCCCCGAGGATGTGAAGGCCTGGACCGATCAGGACTTCCTCGACGCCAAAAAGGAGAACGACTCGCGGATTGGGCCGGCCGCCGTGGCCTACGCCAAGGGGCATGTCGGCGATAATCCGGCGGGCGAGTTTCTGGTGGCGCTCGTCACTAAGGAGCCGGTGGCCGAAGGCGAAGGGGGCGGCAACTCACCCTACGGCGGCGGAGGCTATGGCCGCTCGACCGGCTACAACCCCGGAGAGGGCGACGCCAGCACCGATGGCTTTGTGGGCGTCATTGCCGCGCTGGGCGTGAACAACACGAAGCCCTCGCGCGACGCGCTGAATCAAATCCTCGCCGGCAAGTTGGCCACGCCGCTCGACGACAGCGAGGCCGCCAACGCCGCTCTCCGCACGCTGGCGACCAATGCCCACCCCGAAAACGAAGCGACGCTGCTGAATGTGCTCAGCTCGCCTGAGAAGATCCGCCCTGCCGTGGCCGGCGTAGGCGCCGGGACCGACGCCTCGGCCGCGCCCAGCGCCGTCACTGCGGCGGCCCTGCAACAGGAAGCGCTCAATCTCGTGGCCCCCACGGCCTCGGCCGAAGTGCGCACCAAGCTGGCGAAGCGGCTCCTGACCTCCTTGGCGCAAGGCGGAAGGCTGGGGGGAGGCCCCGAAGGCAACCCGCTGGTGAGCTTCTTGCTCGAGCCGCGTCCCGACAATGTCGAGGCCCAGGCCGCCCTCTATGCTCTGCCGACTTTGCCGGCCGAGGTGCGCTCGCAGATCGAGGCGAACTTCCTGGCATTCAGCTCGAGCGCGCTCCGCGAACTGCTCAACATGCCGAGGCCCTCGGGCGAGGCGGCCGAAGCGATGCCGACCGCCAGTTTCGGCCGCACGGGCCGCAGCCCCGGCTACGGCCCCAGCGCGGCCGCCAGTGCGGCGAGCAGCGGATTCACTCCCAGCGGCGAACCCGCGGCCGAATCGGATCTCACGCCTGAGCAAGCCGCCCGTGTGGCGACCTCGGTGTGGCGCAACGACATGATCAAGGCGCTCGCCAGCCGGCTCCCCAAGGGGCGCGTGCAACGGACGGCCGATGCCGAAACGAGCGCCAATCAGCCTCTGTTGCTGCTGGCCAGCATGCCGGTCGATCCAGCCCGCACCGCGCTCAGCGGCTGGCTCGAGCGCCAGCGCGACGACGCCGCTCAGGCGCTGCTCAGCGCCGGCGCCTTCGAGCAGGCGATGAGCGACCCCGGTTTGCTGGCGATCGTCAAGCCGCTCGACCGGGCCAAGCGGGCCCCGCGCCGGGCGCGGCGTGATGACGACGGCGCTGCGGCGCCCGGTTCAGGAGCGCCCGCCAACGACGAGGCCGACGCGCTCCGCGATCTCGTCGAGGTGCTCTGCCGGAGGGCGAAGGAAGGCGGTCAGGGAAGCGGCGCGAGCGGCGAGTTTCCCGTGGCGTTCCAAGGTGAGTCGTCGCCGAGCGTGCAGTTGTCGGGCGATTTCCCCGGCGCCGCCAAGCTCAAGGGGCTTAAGCCGGTGCCCGTGGCGGTTCACTACGCGTTCATCGAACAGGAGCACAAGCTGCCGATCGTGCAAGGGCACTATACGCGTCAGTTGAAGAATCTGGTCGATGCGCCGCGGATCAAGGAACTGGGGGACAGCGGCGTGTGGCTCGACTCGTACAAGCGCGACAAGAAAACCGGCAAGGCCCGAAGCGTCGACGTCTTCATCCGCAAGGCTGGCGACGCCAATACGACGAGCAGCGCCGGCGGCAGTCCCCGCAGCGGATCCGGGGCCGGCGAAGAAACGCGCTCCCGCCGCGCCGAACCCGAGAATCTCACGATCGAGATTCTGATGGTCGAAACGCAAACGCCCCCCGACGAAAAGCCGGCCGCCGAGGTGACGCGGAAGCCGTAGGCAGCGCCCTGCCGGGCCCGCAGCCGCTCGACCTACTTGCTGGAGCATCTGTGTTGAGCTGCGCCTCCCCTTGGCGAGACCTGCCCCTCGCCCGGCTGCTGTGGTTGCCCCTCGTTGCGACCTTGCTTAGTTCTTCGGCGCGCGCGGCGGAGCCCGCCTCGGTGAAGTCGGTCAAGTCCGGCTCGTGGTCGGATCCTCAGGTCTGGGACGCCGGCAGGGTTCCCGCCGGCGGCGACCGCGTCCTCGTCCGCGCAGGGCACGAGGTTGTCTATGACCTCGAGTCGCCCCAGGTCATCCGCCTCTTGCAGATCGCCGGCAGGCTCGAGTTCGCGCGCGACCGGAACACCGAGCTCAACGTCGGCCTAGTCAAGGTCATCGCCAGCGAGGACTTGACCGAAGAGGGCTTCAACTGCGACGAGCCGGTCCATGCTCATGCCGACGGAGCGCTGCGGCCCGAGTTCCTGGTGGGCACGGTCACCGCTCCGGTTCCCGCCGGGCGCCAGGCGCTAGTCCGCCTGCACTACGTCGACGGCATGGACAAGGAATCGTGCCCGGCGATCATCTGCTGCGGCGGGCGCATGGAGTTTCACGGCGCGCCGCTCACCGATTCGTGGGTGAAGCTGGGAGTGAATGCCTCGCAAGGGGCCGACCGTGTCTTCATCGACGGCTCGCTCGAAGGCTGGCGGGTCGGCGACCGGATCATCGTCACGAGCACACACCGCCGTGGCGACGGAGAAGGTTCGCAAACCGAGGAGCGCGTGATCAAGGCGATCGGCGACCGCGTTGAGCCGGTCGCTGCCACGGCGCCTCCATCCACCGCGTACGAGGGCCCCCTGGCGAACGTGCAGCCCACCGGATCGACGCCGCCCATCCAGCCGGCAGGCAAGATGGCGGCCGCCGGCGGAGTGCGCGGCGTGATCTCCAACGGGCAGACGTTGCTGCTCAACGAAAAGCTCGCGTTCCCGCACGACGGCCACGGCGAATATCGTGGCGAAGTGGCCAACCTCAGCCGGAATGTGATCGTCGAATCGGCCGACCCGCAGGGCGTGCGCGGCCACACGATGTATCACCGGCACTCCCAGGGCTCGATTAGCTACGCGGAGTTCCGCCACCTGGGCAAGCGCGACGTGCTGGGCCGCTACAGCATTCACTTCCACTTGGTCGGCGACACGATGCGCGGCAGCTTCGTGAAGGGAGTTTCCGCCTGGGACAGCGAGAACCGCTGGGTCGTCGTCCATGGCACGAACTATCTGGTGGTCAGCGATTGCGTGGGCTACCAGAGCATCGGCCACGGCTACTTTCTCGAGGATGGCACCGAGGTGTTCAACGTCTTCGACCGGAACTTGGCAGTACGGGCAACCGAGGGAAAGCCCCTGCCCAAACAGGTGATGTCCTTCGATCTGAATCGCGGCGCGGGTTTTTGGTGGGCCAACAGCCATAACGTGTTTGCGAACAACGTGGCCGCCGATTGCGACGAGTATGGCTTCCGCTTCGACGTCAAACGAACCGACGACTTCGACCCCAAGCTGCCGGTGCTCCAGCCCGACGGCTCCTATCAGGTCCGCGACGTGCGGACGATGCCCTTCATCAAGTTCGAAAACAACGAGGCCCACGCGATCCACACGTTTGGCCTCAGCCTGCGCGGCTTTTCACGTGAAGAGGCGACGCGCAAGACCTACGCCGAGATCAACCAGATGCTCGCTCGAGAAGTGCGCGAAGCTTCGACCGACGTGCGCTACCCGTTCTGGATTCGCAACTTTCACGCCTGGGACACAACCTTCGCGTATCATTCGGGGGCCGACGGCGTGTTCCTCGACGGACTGAAGATCAGCCGCGCAGGCTACGGGATGTGGCGGGTCGTGCTCGACCGCAACGCCTGGCGCGGCGTCGACATCACCGAGGTGGGCGCCAAACAGCTTCACATGCCCTTCACGCTGGGGCCGCCGGAGGGGAATGACGACAAGGCGCGAGGCTACTTTGTCGCCATCCAGGGCTTCATGGACGACTTTGCGCCGCACACCGTGATCACCAAGGTCGTTCGCACCCAGAACGAGGTGCTCGTGGGCGGCTGTTCGTACGACACGAGCAAGATCCAGCAGGTGCTCGTCAACGGCCGCAAGGCCTATTCCACGCGGGGCGACTTCGCCGAATGGGAGGTCATCTTCGGCGTGCCTGCCGAGCAGTCGTTCTCCGTCTCGGCGCACGCGGTGGACCTGCTAGGCAACGTCGAGCCGCGGCCACACGTGGTGAACTTGCCGCCGGCAGGCGCCGCTGCCACGGCGCATGCGCATTAGGCGCTGATGCGCTCTCGAGCTGCAATGCGGCTGCCGCTCGGGTCGCCTAGCGGCGTCGAAAAGTTCGACGCGCGCGACGATCGGCTCGACACGGCCAAGCCTTCACCGGTCGTCCCTCGCTGCACTCGCCTCCGCGTTCCGTTCCAGCGCCAAAACGCGTAAGTCTCGGCGGCGACTCTCGTCAGCTTGGTTGCCTTGAGCATTGGCGCGCAGGAAGCCGCGAGCTTGGCATGCCGTTTGCCAACGTCGCGGCCCGTTGCGATTCGTATGCGCTCAACACCTGGGAAGGGAACATAAGAGATGAAGGCAATTGGGTTCCGTGGGATCGTGCTCTGCGCACTCGGACTGGCATCGCCCGCATCGGCCGCGCCAATCCTGGAGTACCTGTTCAATGACACGGGCGTCACCACGGCGAGCACGGGGAGCGCTCCCGGCGAGTTTCTGAACCTCACGTTCGGCATGGATGATCAATCGTTCGCGCCAGCGCCCTTCGACACAACCACCAAGGGTTTTGCCCCCTTCGACTTTCACGGCGCCGCCGGATCGGGCGTCTCGGGCCGCGCGAGCGACCGCGCCCTGGACAACACCTTCACCGCCTCGGGCAACGGCGGCGTGTTCGGCGGCTGGGCCCTCAACACCACGTCGACGGCCCTCCAGGAGCTCGACTCCTTCACGATCTCAGGCTGGTACAACCGCCAGCCGGTCGCCGATGGTGGATTCGCCCCAGGTGGCGGCATCGCCATGTTCTTCACCCCGGTCACGCAGTCCCTGCCGGGCGGCCTGCTCGACTCGCCGCCCAACGGATTCGGCCTCCGCTGGAACAACGCCGGCGCTTTCCGCTACGACCTAAGCGGCAACGGCCTCACCCCCGACGACTCAGCCGGCACTTGGACCGACGAGGGAGTGTGGGTCTTCTTCGCCGAGACCTACGACTCGACGACGGGAGAGCTGAACCTTTTTCGCGGCTATCGCAACGCCGCTGAAGCCGGCGCGAACTCACCAGAGGTGACGCTCGTCGCTACGATGAACGTCTCCTCCGGAACGGGGGAACTGCATTTCAACCCCGACCTGTCGGTCGGCTACTCGCTGCTGAATCGCGGCCCCGGCGGCACGGTGACCGATGGCGTCTATCAGTTCGCAGGGATCGACCGCTCGTTCGACGCCCTGATCGACAACTTCCGCATCGATGGCTCGCACTCCGACGGCGCCGGCGCTCTCAGTCTCTCAGCGCTCGAGGCGTACCGTCTCGGCGACGTGAGCCTGCCCGGCGACGCCAACCGCGATGGCAAAGTCGACCTGGCGGACTTCGGCATCCTCAAGGACCACTTCGGCCAAAGCCCGGCCGATTGGAGCGCGGGCGACTTCGACGCGAGCGGCGCGGTCGATCTCAGCGATTTTGGTCTGCTAAAGGCGAACTTTGGCACAACGGGAGTGGCCGCCGTGCCCGAGCCGGCGACGTGGACCCTCGTGTTGACCGGCGTCGCGGCCTTCCTCGGCCTGCGCCGGCGAATCGCGTGATCTGAACCCCGCCCCGGCGCCGGCTGCCGACAAGATTGCCGGGCCGTCGCCGGACAGGCAGCGCAGGCATTTGACGTCGCAGAGTTTCTCGATCGTCACGGGGGCGCCCCAGAAGCCCCTTGCGGAACGCTCGGGCCTGTTTCTTCGGACGCCCAGAAGAGCTTGCTGAGGCGATCTTGCCGCGGTGCGGTCGGGGTCGAGGGGACCAGTTCTCTTAGCTTAGCGCCGTGTTCGCGGACGATTTGCGGACCTTCGGGCAACGCTTCCAGCAGATCGAGCATGCGATCGGCCTTCTCCTCGCCGAAGAATCGAGAGAAACTCACCTCTTCGCCGAGTTCCATTTGGAACTTGGCGAGATACAACTCCCGGACCCAAGCCGCCGACTGAGGATCGCGCGTGGCGGCCCATAGCATATCGAGTCCGGTGGGTCTCCACCGATCATAACGCGGCGGTGGGTTCCAACTCGGCGGAAACTCGTCGCGCGCGTGGCTCGACATCAATTTCACGGCGCCTGCGAGATCGCCCTCCGCCATGAGCCCTTCCGCCTGCCTGCGGAGTCGCTGCTCGGGCTGAGTCCAGAATAGGCTCACTCCTCCGACGGCGAGCGCGACAATCCCCAACCCCCAGAGTCCGCGAGCGACGCCATGCCCCTCAGGCACGGTCGCCGCCGTCCAACGCTTTGCCCCCGTGCCGATACATGCTCCGAAAAACCAGATGAGCCAGCTCCAAAAAGCAGCCATCACGACGATCCCGGCGACTTGGCCAATCCAGCGATCGACTCCTTCAGGCGGAATGCCTCCCATGGCAGACATCACGTGCGGCAACAGCTGCCCTCCAACCAGAACCAGAACCACCGTATCGGCAAACAGCATGACCGGCATCAACATGGCCCAGAACGGCGCGCCGAGCCAAACGCTGGCGACGCGCGTGATCAACAGCACGCGCCAGACCGACACGAGGGCCAGCAGCGTCAGGTTTGCTTGCGCCGCCTCGAGCGGCGCAAAGAACCGCTCGAAAGGAATCGCGTACAGCCAGGCAAGGGGCGCGGTCAACCAATAGAAGCCGAGGAACGTCTGGTAGCCACGCCCGTTGGTCGTTCCGTCGACATGATGCTTCCAGGCCACCGCTCGGATCACGGCATAGAGCAAGAGAGACCCCGCCAGCGACGCCCCCAGCGCGAGCAGCAGATGCCAGGGCTCGTGCAGCAGATCCTCGGCGTCGTACTCGCGCGCCAAACCGGCCGAGAGCACGAACAAGAGTCCCAGGCCCAGCAGCCCCCGCGCGCCGGCGGCCGCCAGGATCGCCCGCCGCTGACCGAAGAGAAAGCAGACGTAAGTGCGCAGGTTCACGTGTTCGCTTCTTTCACCAGACGCCTGTTGTTGCGCCAGACTCGCCGCCTGATCTCCGCGCGCCGCGCGGTGGCCGCCGGGGAGAAGACCGCCGCCACCGCCCGGCGAAAGCCTGCTTCGAGTTCGGCGGCGGTGATTCGGTCTGGCGCGAACGTGGCGTCGAACAGTGTGTAGGCTTCCCAGCCGCGATCGGGCAACAAGCGGCCCGCGCGGCTCAGGCGCTCGTACAGGCGCGTGCCGGGGAAGGGCGTCTCCAGGGTCAACTGCACTTCGGCGAGCGGACTGGCCAGCACGAACTCGACCAGCCGGTCGATCGAGGCGTTCGTCTCGCCGTCGGCGCCCAAGATGAAACACCCGTTGACCACGACGCCTGCCTCCTGGATCGCGGTTGCGGCGGCCATCATCCGCTCGAGTTCGGCCTGCTTCGCCCCCATGCCAGGATAGCGAAACACGAGCGACTCGAGCCCCACCAGGACCTGCGCACAGCCCGAGGCGGCCAATCGCCGCAGTAGTTCTGGCCGCTCGCCGATTCGCCAATCAGCCTCGGTGAAGTAGCGCGCATCTGCCTCGGCAAGCGCCCCGAGCAGGGCCTCGGCGTCGCGAGAACCGGCGAACGTGTTGTCGTCGGCCAGCTCGATCACCGGTTCGGGATCGAGCGCGGCGATCGCTTGCAGTTCTTGGCGAATCTTCGCCAGCGGTTTCTCGCAAAACGGCCCCAGCAGCCGGCTGGCCCCGCAGAATTCGCAGGCCAAGGGGCAGCCGCGTTGCGTTTGCAATGTGTAGCGGGGGACCCGCGGGCCCAGCAGCTCGAACCGCGGGAGAGGCCAAGCTTCCGCGGTGCGGCCCCGCGCGTCATAGATCGGCTGCAGCCTGCCCGCGGCGGCGTCTCGCAGCAATTGCGGCCAGACGTATTCCCCTGGGCCGAGCACCACGGCGTCGCAGTGCCGCCCTGCTTCATCAGGGCAAACCGTGGCGTGCAGGCCGCCGATCACCGTGGGCAAGCCGGCCGCGCGGAGGCGCTGGGCAAGGCGATAGGCCAAGGGAGCCGACGCGGTGAGGGCGGAAAGGGCGACGAGCGTCGGTCGCGCGTCCATCACCTGGGCGAAGAACTCCTCGAGGCGCTCTTCGCCCGGAAGCGGCTGATAGCTGCACGTCCAAGGTTCCGGCGTGGCGCCGGCCAGCGTGAGCAGCCCGAGCGCCGGCAGCTCGCCCACCGCCTTAGCCCGTCGCCGCAGCCCTGGGAGCGACATGCCGAGCTCCGCCATCTGCGGCTCGCGAAAGCGAAACCCAACCAGCGGCACGAGGGCGACGTGGGGCATACGAGGGTTCGATCGACCGAATTTGCCTGGAGAGGAGTGAGTCGCGGCCGAATTGGGGCGCTCCTATCAACATACACGACGCGCGATCCCTGGTTGCGTCGCGCAGCTCAGTCGTTCTTCCCCCAAAACATCAGCAGCCGACCAAGCTGCCGATAGCCGAGGCTCTCGTACAAGCCCCGCCCTCCGTGGCTCGAGAAAAGCACGCTTTGGCGTTCGCCCAACCGCGCGTCGTCCTGCAGCAGACGGCTCATCACCGCGGTCGCCAGCCCCTGGCGGCGGTGCGACCTGACCGTGTACAGGTTTGCCACGTAGCGGGTCCCGCGGCCCGCGGCCAAGCTCTGTGCCCACGCTACCGGATTTCCCTGGCGCAGGGCGCAGTACAGCCGCAGCGGCGACCGCTCGCTGGCCAGATACTCGGGCGTCGTGATGCGTACCCGGCCCTGCGCCTTGGCCACGCGGGCGGCCAAATCCTCCGTCGTCACCAGCACGATCTGATTCGGACCGTCGGGCTCAGGCGGCGGAGGCCCTTCGTGTGCGAACAAATACTCGGAGCTCGCCAGCCGATAGCCGGCCTGCTTGCAGGCTTCGGCGATCGTGGCGGCCGCGGCGTCGCTAGTCACGGGAATCGACAGCACCTGGCGGCTCCGCGGCAGGAACGCATCGAGCTCGGCGATGGCGGCAGGCGCGTGGCTTGGCCGGCAGAAGAATTCGCGGCGTTTGCGCTCCGGCTTATTCGTGGGCAATTCCTCGAGCCCCAACAGGGGCCCGCGGCGAATCACCTGGGAGGGGCGCAGTACGCTGCGGAGTCGGCAGTAGCCCTGCACGCAGTGCTCGACGGCGGTCCAGGTTTGCATGGGGCCAGGTGTTCAACACGGTGGGCGCAACTGTTATGCTCAGCATACCCACGCGGCAAATACTGACCTAGCCAGCCCTCGAGGTCTTCGCCATGCCGAGATTGTTCCTTCCGTTCGCAATCGCCGTGGGCACTTTTGTTTCCGCAGCGACGCCTGCCGAGGCCCAGGACCGCCGCACCAAGGTGCTCAACGACCGGGCCGAGGTCGAGGCTGACGGCTACTGGATCTACAACGATCTGCCGCGCGGAATCGAGGAGGCCAAGAAGACCGGCAAGCCGCTGCTGGTGGTGTTTCGCTGCCTGCCGTGCGAAGCCTGCGCTCAGTTGGACTCCGACGTTGTCGAGCGCGATCCGATCGTGCGGCTGCTGCTCGATCGCTTCGTCTGCGTGCGGATCGTGCACGCCAACGGCATGGACTTGGCGCAGTTCGACTTCGACTACGACCAGTCGCTGGCGGCCTTCATGATGAATGCCGACAAGATGCTTTACGGCCGCTACGGCACGAGATCTCACCAGACCGAGTCGGAGCAGGATGTTTCCCTTGAAGGCTTTGCCGCGGCGCTCGAGGCCGCGCTCGAGTTGCACCGTGGGTACCCTGCCAACCGCGAGCAACTCGTCGCCAAGCGTGGCGGGCCGCAAGAGTTTCCCGTGCCGGAAGAAGCGCCGGCTTGGAAGGGCAAGTACGCGGCCAAGATCGACTACGAAGGCAAGGTCGTGCAGAGCTGCTTGCATTGCCACCAGGTAGGCGAAGCGAAGCGGCTTTTCTACCACGACCAGGGCCAGCCGATTCCCGACAAGGTGCTGTTCCCTTATCCGCACCCCAAGATCGTTGGCCTGCAGATGAACCCCAAGGCCGCGGCGCGCGTTAGCGAGGTGACGCCAGATTCGCCGGCGGCGAAGGCGGGCTTCCAAGCAGGCGACCGCATCGTCGAGCTGGCAGGACAGCCGCTCATCTCCACGGCCGACATCCAATGGATTCTGCACAACGCGGCCGACGAAGCGAAGCTGCCGGCCGTCGTTGCGCGCGGGGGCCAGAAGGTTGCCCTCGAGCTCGCGCTGCCGGCGGGCTGGCGTCGCGCAGGAGACATCTCCTGGCGGGCCACGAGTTGGGACCTGCGCCGCCTGGCCGACGGCGGCATTCTGTTCGAGGAGCTCAGCGACGACGAGCGTAAGGCCGTCGGCCTCGAGCCTGGCAAGTTGGCGCTGCGGGCCAAGCATGTCGGCGAGTACGGCGAACACGCGGCCGCCAAGAACGCCGGCTTTCAGAAGGGAGACATCCTCGTCGAACTCGAAGGCAAGACGGACCGCCTGCGCGAAACGGACCTCCTGACGCGCCTCGTCAACGAACGCAAGCCCGGTGACAAAGTGCCAACGGTCGTCCTCCGTGGCGGCGAGCGGATCAAGCTCGAGTTGCCAATCCAGTAGGGAAGCCTTCTTGCCGCAGGGGACACGGAGGACGCAGAGATTTACGACGCGGAGGTTTTAACCACAAAGGCGCAAAGGCACGAAACGGAGCCTTGTTTCTCGCCAAGACGCAGAGATCGCCAAGAGGGCAATCGCAAGTCCTGCGTTCTTTGCGGGCATTGCGCCTTGGCGAGAAATGATTTCTTTGTGTCTTTTGTGCCTTCGTGGTTGATTGCTCCTTCTCGGCGTCTCCGCGTCTCGGCGGTTAAAGAATCCGCCGGGAGCTATGCGTATTCGCGGATGCGGCGGCCGATGGCTTGGCCGAGGGCTTCGCGAACGCTGTCGATCGTGATCCGGTCGAACACCTTTTGGAAGAAGCCGGCCACCACCAGGCGAATCGCTTCGTTGCGCGTCAGGCCGCGGGCTTGGGCGTAGAAGATCAGCTCGTCGTCGACGCGGCCGGTCGTCGAGCCGTGGGTGCAGCGAACGTCGTCGGCCTCGATCTCCAGACCGGGAATCGAGTCGCTGCGGGCTTGCTCCGAAAGCATCAGGTTGTCATTGCGCTGGTAGCCGTCGGTCTTCTGCGCGCCGACATCGACCTTGATCATGCCGCGCCACACCGTGCGCGAGGTGTCTTGCAGGGCGCCTTCGTACAGCAGGTCGCTCTTGCAGTGCGGCGCCCGGTGGTGCTGCAGCGTGTGATAGGAAAGGTGCTGCTTGCCTTCAGTGAACATGACGCCGTTGACCTGGGCCGTGGCGTATTCGCCGACCAAGGCCACGTGCTGATTCACCTTGGCCAGCCGGCTGCCGAGCGCGCCGATCGTCCACTGCAAACGGGCGTCGCGATCGACGTGCCCCTTCTGGTGCGCGAAGTGCCAGACCCCGCTCCCCCAGTTCTGCAGGTTCACGTATCGCAGGAAGGCCTTGGGGCCGACCAAAAGTTCGATGCCGCCCAGGTGCAGGCCGGTGCCGGCTGCGTGAAAGCTGGCGGTCTCGGCCAAGAGCGTGGCCTCGGAACCGTCTTCGAGCACCACCAGCGTGTGTCCTAGATCGACTTGGCCATCGGACAGAGCCGAGAGCATGTGCAGCGGCTGATCGACGACGACGCCGCGCGGCACGAACAGCAGCGTTCCGCCCGACCAGAAGGCGGCGTGCAGAGCGGCGAACTTGTCGGCCCCCGGATCGAGCGCCTGATACAGGTAGGGTTGCAGGCGGTCGCCGTGCTCCACGAGCAAGCGGTCGAGGCTGCCGAAGAGCACGCCTTGCTTAGCCCAGCGCTCGCTGAGCTCCGCGGTGTGCGGGTGGCTATCGAGAGCCACGGTGCGGCCGGCCAACTCGATGTTCTGCGCGAGCACCGCCTCAGGCACCGCCGCGCCAGCCATCGACTCAGGCAGGTAGCCGAACTTATCAAGGTGGAACAGCCGGATGTCGGTCCGCATCCACTCTTCATCGCGCCGGCTCGGCAGCGGCAACGCCTGAAACTGTTTCCAAGCCGCCTGCCGAAGATCAGCGAGCCAGCCAGGCTCGCCACGGGCGGCGAGAAAGGCGTCGAAGGAGTCTTGAGTAAAGCCGGTAGTCGCGGTCGCTGTCATTTCGTTCATTTTAACCGCGGAGGCGCGGAGGCGCGGAGAGGAGGGTGAATTGATGCAGGCCTGAGCGTGGCCGTGGGAAGGTTCCTTTCACCACGGAGACACAGAGGCACGGAGAGGAACGAGATGCTATTTATGGCGTTCGGCGCGGGACATTTTTTCAATCATGCGTTGGGTTTCCTGCCACGATTCTTCCAGCTCTTGCTGAATCTCTTCGTGGCGGATGGGCACTCCCAGGCGGTCGCTCACCTTTCTCCATTGCTGCACGACGTATTCGGTTACTGCCTCGTTGTCGGCATCAGGGTGCTGCTGAAGGTAGCAGCCAGAAAAGTTGTTCGCGCCACACGAATCCTCTTCTCCGACCTTCCACCGAACGTCACGAAACTCATCAAATCTCCCAACAATCTCGGCCCACACTTGGTGGTATGTGCATAGGAGATTGTCCACACCCTCCGCGTAGCCGCCGTAACTGAAGGGGTTGTCGTAGTAGATCAAGGCAATGCGGTAAGCCAGATGCTCGATCACCTCATCGATCGAGGTCATCGGACCCGAAGTCAGCAGTCCGGTGCGCGGATGCCGCTTCGATTGATCCGGCTGGTCGGCTGACATGGCTAGGCCTGCAAGTCACGGCAACGAAAGCTCGAAACTCAATCGCTCCGAACTTCGTGTCTTTGTGCCTTCGTGGTTCAAACCCAAGCCGAGATCGCGGAGCCAGTTATGCTGAAGCATAACCTACGTCCTCTCCGTGCCTCCGTGTCTCCGTGGTTTGAACCTACCCCACCGTGCCTTCCATTTGCAGTTCGATCAGGCGGTTCATTTCCACGGCGTATTCCATCGGCAGCTCCTTCACCAGGGGCTCGATGAAGCCGGAGACGATCATCGTGCTGGCCTCGGCCTCGGTCAGGCCGCGGCTGGTGAGGTAGAAGAGTTGCTCCTCGCCGATCCGCGAAACGCTGGCCTCGTGGCCGATCGACACGTCCTGGTTCTCGATCTCGATGTACGGATAAGTGTCGCTGCGGCTTTGCGGATCGAGGATCAGCGCGTCGCACACGACGTTCGAGCGGCTCTTCTTGGCGTGCGACTCGACCTTCACGAGGCCGCGGTAGCTCGCCCGGCCGCCGTTCTTCGAAATCGACTTCGAGACGATGCGGCTCGAGGTGTGCGGCGCGGCATGCACGACCTTGGCGCCGGCGTCCTGATGCTGGCCGGCCGAGGCAAACGCGATCGAGAGGATCTCACCGCGGGCGCCCGGCTCCATCATGTAGACGGCCGGATACTTCATCGTCAGCCGGCTGCCGAGATTGCCGTCGATCCATTCCATCAGCGCCCCCTCGTAGGCCATCGCCCGCTTGGTCACGAGGTTGTAGATGTTGTTCGCCCAGTTCTGGATCGTGGTGTACCGGCAGCGGGCATGCTTCTTGACGACGATCTCCACCACGGCCGAGTGCAGGCTCTCGGTCGTGTACATCGGGGCGGTGCAGCCCTCGACGTAATGCACGCTCGCGCCTTCGTCGACGATGATCAGCGTCCGCTCGAACTGCCCCATGCTCTCCGCGTTGATGCGGAAGTAGGCCTGCAGCGGGAACTCGATCTTCACGCCCTTGGGCACGTAGATGAACGATCCGCCCGACCAAACGGCCGAGTTGAGCGCGGCGAACTTGTTGTCGGCCGGCGGAATGATCGTGCCGAAGTACTCGCGCACGAGGTCGGGGTATTCGCGGATGGCCGTGTCGGTGTCGGTGAAGAGCACGCCCTGCTTGGCCAGGTCTTCTTGCAGCGAGCCGTAAACGACTTCGCTCTCGAACTGGGCCTTCACGCCGGCCAGATACTTCTTCTCCGCTTCGGGAATGCCCAAGCGGTCGAAGGTCTTCTTGATCTCCTCCGGCACGTCGTCCCAGGTGCGGCCCTGGTGATCGGTGGGCTTGAGGTAGTAGAAGATGTCTTGAAAGTCGATGCCGATGTTGCCGCCCCACTTGGGCATCGCCTTCTGCTCGAAGATCTCCAGGCTCTTGAGCCGGAAATCGCGCATCCACTCGGGCTCGCTCTTCATCTCCGAAATTTGGGAGACGATGTCGCGGTTCAACCCGCGCTGTGCCCGAAAGATGGGAGTCGACTTGGTGCGGAAGTCGTATTTATTGATCTCGCCGAATTGATCTTCAGGCGAGGTGGGGAGCAGTTCGGTAGCCATGGCTCTCTTCGTTCGGCTGTGGGTGCGTCTTGTGCGGGCGTACGGCCTTTAAGCCTCGACGGCTTCGGGCCGTTCGGTCATGGCCCGCTCGGCGGCCGCGGCGTCGGGGTTGGCGGCGCGAATGCGGTCGTAGCCGCGCTTGTGCAGTTCCGCGGCCAACTCGGGGCCGCCGGTCTCCACGATCCGGCCGCCCAACATCACGTGGGTGTAGTCGGGCGGATTGTGTTCGAGCAGTTGTTCGTGGTGCGTGATGATGAGGATGCCCATCTCACGGCCGCCGATCTCGGCGATGCTCTGGCTGGCCAGGCGCACCGCGTCGACGTCGAGGCCGCTGTCGGTCTCGTCGAGAATGGCGAACTTGGGCCGCAGCATGGCAAGCTGCAGGATCTCCGCCCGCTTCATCTCGCCGCCGGAGAAGCCGTCGTTCACATAGCGACGTGCGAACTCAGGGTCCATCTTGAGCTGGGTCATCTTGCTCTTGAGCTCCGAGCGGAACTCACGCATCGGAATTAGCTCTTCGCCTTCCTTGCGCTCGGGGCGGCGGACATTCGTGGCCGCGTGGCGGAGGAAGTCGGCCATCTTCACGCCGGGAATCGCCACCGGCCGCTGAAAGGCCATGAACAGGCCGGCGCGTGCCCGCTCGTGCGGATCGAGCTCGAGCAGATCCTTGCCGTCGAGCTCGATCGAGCCCTCGGTCACTTCGTAGTTGGGGTGGCCCATGATGGCCAAGCCCAACGTGCTCTTGCCGGAGCCGTTGGGGCCCATGAGGGCATGGACTTCGCCCCGCTTGATCGTCAGATTCACGCCGCGCAGGATCGGCTTGCCTTCCACGGCGACGTGCAGGTTCGTAATCTTCAGCGATTCGCTCATCATTCCCAAACTTGTTGAACCACGGAGACACGGAGGCAAATTTTTTACCGCAGAGGACACAGAGGAACGCAGAGAATGCGTTCATACTGCAACTACTCTCTGCGACCCTCTGTGTCCTCTGCGGTAAGTCGATTCTCCGTGTCTCTGTGTCTCCGTGGTGAGACACTGTCAGCGAACTAACCAGTAATCTTTTGGTGGCTGTACACGGGCTCACTGGCCGGGGTGGCCACGTAGCCGGTGTGGTGGGGCACCGGGAGTTCATCGTCAATCTTGTCGCCGGCGGCGCCGAAGGCACGGTCCCACAGGCTGCGATCGCCGTTGGCCTCAGCCGCGATCTTGTGTCCCTTGATCTTGTCTTGAATCCGCATCAGTCCTTCGAGCAACGCCTCGGGACGCGGCGGGCAACCTGGCACGTACACGTCCACCGGCACCACGAGGTCGACCCCCTTCACCACGTGGTAGCCCCACTTGAAGTAGGGGCCGCCGCCGATGGTGCAGGCGCCCATGGCGATCACGAACTTCGGATCGGGCATCAGGTTGTAGAGGCGGCGCACCCGGCTGGCCATTTTGTAGGTCACCGTGCCGGCCACGATCATCAGGTCAGCCTGGCGAGGCGTGGCGCGAAAGGCGCCTGCGCCGAAGCGGTCCATGTCGTAGCGGCTCGCGCCGGCGGCCATCATCTCGATCGCACAGCAGGCGAGGCCAAACGTCATCGGCCAAATGCTGGCCTGGCGCGCCCAGTTGATCGCCTGCTCGACGGTCGTGGTGAGGACGTTCTCTTCGAACCGGCCTTCGATCCAAGGTTGTGTCATGCCTGATCTTTCGCTTCGCTGGTGTCAGGAGGAATGGCCTGCCGGCAAACCCCTGACTATAGGCGTCCTGTCGAACAATTCCTAGCAGCTTTGGGCCTAGCCGGGCGCCGGGGCGGCGACCGCCGCGCCGCTGAGCTCGAAACGGCAACAGGCGTCCCCATCGAGCCGGCATTCGGCCAGCTTCACGTCGTGATTCAGCAGCTCCGCAAACAGCATCCGCTCGAGCGCACAAACGCCACGGTCCTGGTCGGCCAGGCCCGGATAAGGGCAGGCCAAAACCGACAGCACGGGCAGCCCGCCGGTCGACCGCACGTCGGCGGCGACGCCGCGGGCCTCGAGCGTGGCGGCCAGCGACGACATTCGCTCACCAGCGCTCGCGCCTTCGATGTTTTGCCCCATGCCAACGTGCATCCGCTCGGCGATCCGTCGCAGCAGACCGCGACGCACCTCAAGGTTGGGGATGTCTCGAACCTCTTGCCAGAGGGCCATCGCCAGTTCGGCAAAGTTGTTCCCGGCATGGCGGAAGCCCTGCTCGCTCAAGCGGTAACGAAAGCTGGGGCGGCCGCGGCCAGCGGACACCCGCTCGCGCTCGACGAGCCCTCGCTCAACCACGCGGGTGAGGCGCTGGCGGATGGCGGTCGCAGTGACTTCCAGGGCTTCCGACAGCTCAGCAATGCCGAGCGGGCCACGCCTACGGAGCAGGTCGAGCACAACGTCGTCGCTGCTGCTGGTGGCCAGATTCACGAGTCGCTCGCCACGAAATGAATAATGATTCTCCCCTAGCATCGTAACGGATCTGGGATTTTTGGCAACCAGGCATGCGAAAAATGGCCGGGTCGACGAGCGGATGACATAACACGCTTGTGCTATTCACGTTACTGCGATCGAATCACGGCATCCAAAAAACGTGGGTTGGGAGGGGCACATGCCGCATCCTTCCTACAAATGCCCCCACCGCGTGACACCTAGCTGCCCCCGCCCTTAGACTGCTCGCTTCCAAAGTCGATCTGCGGAAACATCGGACTGCTACTCGGCTTCTATTGAACAGAGGACGGAATGCCCCCCCGCGCTAGCTACGACGTGATCATCATCGGCGGCGGCCACAACGGCCTGGTCGCCGCCGCCTATCTGGCCAAGGCGGGCCGCCGCGTATGCGTGCTCGAACGCCGCCACGTCCTGGGGGGAGCGAGCACGACCGAAGAACTGTGGCCTGGCTACAAGGTTTCGACCGCCGCCTACGTCATCAGCCTGTTCCAGCCGCAGATCACGCGCGACCTGAAGCTCACGGCCTATGGGCTCAAGGTGCTGCCGCGGAGCCCTTCGTCGTTCACGCCCTTCCCGGACGGCCGTTCGCTGCTGATGGGCCCCGAGCCTGGGCTCAACCAGCGCGAGATCGCCAAGTTCAGCACGCGCGACGCCGAGGCCTATCCGCGCTACGAGAAACTGCTCGAGCGCGTGGCCAAGGCGATCGAACCGGTGCTCGCCAAAACGGCCCCCGATCTGCCGCTCGAAGTGAACGGCCGCAAGATCGGCCTCGCCAAAAAAATGCGCGACGCCGGCAAGCTCTGGGAGATGTATCGCGCGATGTCCGCCCTTGGCAACGACGTGCCCGAGGCGATCGAGGTCTTGGCCGGCGCCGCCCGTCCGCTGCTCGAGCGGTGGTTCGAAAGCGAAGGCCTGAAAGCGACGCTGGCCACCGATGCGGTGATCGGCAGCTTCACCTCGATCGGGGCCCCTGGCAGCGCCTACGTGCTCCTGCACCATGTGATGGGCGAGGCCGGCGGCGCCCGCGGTGTGTGGGGTTACGTGCAAGGGGGCATGGGCGGCCTGGCCACGGCGCTCGAGAAGTCCTGCACCGACTTGGGCGTGGAGATCTTTCGCGAGACCGAGGTTCGGCAAATCCTGGTCAAAGACGGCAAAGCGGCTGGCGTAATGCTCGCCGGCGGAAAACAAATCGATGCCCGCATCGTGGCCTCGAGCCTCGATCCGCACTGGACCTTCGAACGGCTGCTCGAGCCGCAATGGCTGCCGGAGGAGTTTCGTGCGGCGGTTGCCCGCATCGATTACTCGTCGGCCTCGGCCAAGATCAACTTGGCCCTCTCCGAGCCGCCCAACTTCACGGCGCTGCCGAGCCAGGGCGTGGCGCCGCATCACCACGGCACGATGCACATCGGCCCGACGCTCGACTATCTCGAGCGGGCGTTCGACGACGCCAAGTATGGCCGCCCCAGCGACGAGCCGATCCTCGAGTTGACGATGCCGACTTGCGTCGACCAGACGATCGCCCCGGAAGGCAAGCACATCATTTCGATCTTCGTGCAGTACGCTCCCTACAAGTTGGCCGAAGGCAACTGGGACGAGCGGAAGGAAGCCTTTGGAGACCGCTGCCTCGAGGTGCTCAGCCGCTACGCGCCGAACGTGCCAGGCGCGGTGCTGCACCGCCAGGTGCTGAGCCCGCTCGATCTCGAGCGGACCTACGGCCTCACGGGCGGCAACATCTTCCAGGGCGCGATGACTCTGCATCAGCTTTACTCGCTGCGGCCCGTGGCCGGCTGGGCCGATCACCGCACGCCGGTGGCCGGGCTGTATGTTTGCGGCGCGGCGAGCCATCCGGGCGGCGGCGTAATGGGCTCCTGCGGCAAGAACGCCGCGGAGGAAATTCTCCGCGATCATTAACGAAGTGCGATCCGCTTATTGGCTCCCGGCGAGTCGCCGGGGGGAGAACAACGGTCACAAGCCAAACCCGCCGACTCCCGGCGTAGTTGCCCCCCGTGACTCACGGGGGGCTAATGGAAGCTCCTTCGGCACTTTTGAACCCATGACCGCTCCCAGCCTTCGCCAACACCTGCAAGCCTCGCCCGCGATTTATCCCATCGCGCTCGACTCGCGGGCGGACGCGGTGCAGGTCATCAATTTGAGCGCGACCGACTACGCGGCCGCGAGCTTTCTCGACAACCGGCTGCTGACCGCCAGCACCAAGACCGGCTGGGCACGCTGGGCCGAGTTCCGCGAGGCCGCCGAAGGGCTGCCGGAGCGCTGCCACTACATCTTCCACATCTCGCATGTCGGCTCGACCTTGCTCTCGCGGCTCGTGGGCCAGCACCCCAAGCTGTTCTCGCTTCGCGAGCCGGTAATCTTGCGTTTCCTGGCCGAGGTCGAATTGGCGCTCGGCCAACCGAATTGCCCCTGGAACCACGAGGAGTTCGTCGATCGCCTGGGCGTCTACCTGCGTGTCTGGTCGCGAACCTTCGAGCCGCAGCAGACCGCAGTGATCAAGGCCACGAGCTTCGTCTGCGAGCTGGCCGAGCGGCTGCTGGAGCGGCAGCCCGCTGCAAGGGCGGTGGCGATGTATGTGTCGCCGCTCGTGTTTCTCCAGGCGCTCTTGGGCGGGGCGATGAGCGACATCACGGGGCAGGCGGCACAACGGCTCAAACGGCTCGAGCGCCGGCTCGGAACCGCAGTTGGGGAGCGCGAGCAACTCTCGCCCGGCGAGCAGGTGGCCATGAGTTGGCTGTGCGAGATGCTGGCCCTGCAAGCGGCGGCCGATCGCTTTGCCGAGCGCGTGCTCTGGCTCGACTTCGATCAGTTCTTGGCCGATCCGCCGGCGCACTTGCTGGCGTCGCTCGCACACTTCGGCGCGGCGGCCGACGCCGAACTGGTCGACCGCATTCTCTCCGGCCCCACGATGCAGCGTTATGCCAAGGCGCCGACGCACGAGTTCGATGCGAACACCCGGCGGCAACTGCTGGCGCAGGCGGCAAGCGAGCACGCTGGGGAGATCGAGAAGGGGCTACGGTGGCTCGAGGCGGCGGCAAGCGCGATTCCGGTAGCACGCCGGCTGCTCGACCATCAGGGCACGCAGCCCCACTGAGTCCGTCGTTAGTTGCACGTCCCGCGCCCGCCCGCTAGCCTGCTGGGTACACACCCACCGCCGAGCCCCTCTTCACCCTTGAACTGAGAGCCAAGCCATGCGCGTCGCCCTGTGCTCCCTCGTCGGTCTCATTGTGTTGTCCCTTGCTCAGGCCCAAGCCGCCGACGCCATCCCCGGCATCGGCCCGACCGGCCCGATCACCAAGGTCGAGGGCGTCTATCAGTTCACTGAAGGTCCGGCCGCCGACCGAAACGGCAACGTCTACTTCTCCGACATCCCGGCCAATCGCATCTACAAGATCGACCCGCACGGCAAGGTCACTCCGTTCCTCGAGCCCTCGGGGCACACGAACGGTTTGATGCTGCTCGGCTCGGGCGAGATCGCCGCCTGCCAGATGGACGGTCAGGTGGTGGCCATCTCAACGGACGACAAGTCAATCCGCCCGCTCGCCAAGGAATACCACGGCGCCCGCTTCAACGCCCCCAACGATCTCGTGGTCGATCGCGCAGGCGGCGTCTACTTCACCGACCCGCACTTCCGCGCCCCCGATCCGCTGCCACAAGGAAAGACCGCCGTCTACTACGCCAATCCGGCCGGTGAAGTAACTCGGCTCGTCGACGATCTCAAGGCCCCCAACGGCGTCATCCTCTCGCCCGACGAGCAAACGCTCTACGTCATCCCTAGCCAGAGCGAGGTGATGATGGCCTACCCCGTCGAGTCGCCCAGCAAGCTGGGCGCCGGCCGCGAGTTCTGCCGGCTCGCGCAAGCGCCGGGCCGCAGCGGCGGCGGCGGCGACGGCCTGACGATCGACACCGAAGGCAACCTCTACATCACGTCGGGCCTGGGGCTGCAGGTCTTCGACAAAGACGGCAAGGCCCTCGGCGTCATCGCCTTTCCCGAGCAGCCGGCCAACGCCACCTTCGGCGGCCCCGAGGGCAAGACGCTGTTCGTCACTGCCCGCACCGGCGTGTACACCGCGCCGATGGAAGCCAAGGGACACGTATTTCCGGCCGGCGGCAAGTGACGGCCAAGCGCGGCCCACGCACCCATTAGCCCCCCGTGAGACACGGGGGGATGTCCGGCGACTTTGGCGGTTGCGCGGTTTGCGGCATGGCTCCGTACTCCCCCCCGGCGACTCGCCGGGGGCGAATGGGGGTGCAAAGCAAATCGGGCCGTGCCTTTCGCCCGCGCGCTGATTGCCAGGCTCGCCGCAGTCCTTTAGCATCGTCGAAGTAGCGCACGAAGCGCTCGGTGGGCAGCGCGCCCCGCTCCAGCAGCGGCTTGGGCGCAGAACGACGACCCTTCTTCCCGCTTTCTGTCCGACTCGGCCCCAGGTGGAACCATGCGATCTGTACGTGCGGCGTCTGTTACTTGGCTCTTGTTGTCGCTCGCTGCCGGCCTGACCGGGCCCGCCGCCTGGGCCCAGGGTCCGGCGCTGGCCGAGGATGAAACCAGCGAGCCCACCGTCGAAGCAGCCAACGAGGCCACCAACCCCACGCCCGGACCCCAGGGCTACGCACTGCTGCAGGCAGCCCACAAGCTCACGCTCCTGCCGGCCGACCAGGTCGACTACGACCAGGTCATCAAAATGTGCGAAGACGGGCTCTCGGTGCAGTTGCCCGAGGACCAAGCCCAGTACGGCCGCAGCCTCTTGGCCTGGGCGCTCAACCGCGCGGGCGAGGCCAAGGCGGTGAAAGGGGACGAAGCCGGCGCCTTTGCCGACTTCCAGCGGGCCATCAGCCTCAAGCCCGACTCGTGGCGGGCATTGCACAACCGGGCGGTGAACTTCGCCGTGGCCGGTAAGACGGAAGAGGCACTGGACGACTTCAACAAGACGATCGAGCTCAACCCGAACTACGCCAACGCCTTTTTCAACCGCGGCGAGCTGCACTACGACCAAGGCCGCTACGCCCACGCGATCGAAGACTACAACAAGGCGCTCGCGCTCACGGCGAACGACTCGTCGGCCTTGAACAGCCGCGGCCATGCCTACTACCAGCTCGGCCGCTACCGCGACGCGCTCACCGACTACAGCCGCGCCCTGCGGGCCGACCCGCGCAACGCCTCGGCGCTCACCAACCGGGCTGACGCCTATGCCGACATGGGGGACTTTGGCCGCGCCGCGGCCGACTATCGCGAGGCGATCCGCCTCGATCCGAAGTTGGGTCGCGCTTATCTGGGGGCCGCCTGGCTGATGGCCACCTGCCCCGACCGCCGCTTCCGCAGCAATCCGGCATTCGCCGTCGAGTCTGCCCGCAAGGCGGTGGAGCTGGAGGGGGACAAGGACTTCCGCAACCTCGACGTGTTGGCGGCCACGCTGGCCAACGACAACAAGTTCGCCGAGGCGGTCGCTGCGCAAACCAAGGCGGTCGAGCTGGCCGGCACGAGCGAAGACGCCACACGGCTCAAGCAGCGGCTCGAGCTCTACCAGAAGAACCAGCCCTACCGCTCGCCCACCGGCCCGCGGACGAACACGTCGGCGCGGTTTTCGCGTAGCCAATAGGTTGCGTTCAGCCTCAACGCTTGGTCACACGCGAACCGCGCTGCCCAAGCGCGCCGATTCATAGGCCGCAAACACAAGCCGCATCGTGCGCAGGTTGTCCGCGCCGTGCGTCTCGGGCAGTTGGCCAGTGCGCAAAGCTCGCACCATGTCGTCGTGGCAAGGGACGATGCTGGCCTGCACCACCGCGTACTTGGGGTCCGTCCAGGCATAGGCCGGGGGCAGCGTTTGCAAAGCTCGCGTGCCTGCGGCGTCGGTGACGCGCAACTCGTAGTTCGGAAGCGCCTCGAGGGAGCCGCGATCTCCTTCCACGAACAGCAGCGTTTGCGGAAAGCACTCGCGCTCGAGCGGCGTTCCGGCGTAGGCCATGTTCACCACGATCGTGGGGCCCGCCGCCGCACTGAGCACCGCCGTGGCTACGTCTTCGCCGCGGAACCCAGGCTGCACGCGGGCCGTGCGGCAATAGATCTGCGTCATCTCGCCGAACAGGCTGCGGGCCAGGTCGAAGAGATGGCAGCCCAGGTCGGCAATGATGAACTCGGGCGCCTCCTTGAGATGCGGCTGGTTGGCCGCCACGTCGAAACCGGAGATCATGTCGATCCGCGCACGAAACGGCCGGCCGATCGCGCCGGCGGCGAGCAGCTCTTTGGCCTTGCGCAGCGGCGCTTGCCAGCGCCAGTTCTCATGCACGGCCAGCATCACGCCGGCCGCCACGCACTCGTGGACCAAGGCCTGGCACTCGGTCCAAGTGGCGGCGAGCGGCTTTTGGCAAACGACCGGCAGCCCGCGAGCTGCGGCCAAGCGCACGAGCGGCCCGTGGCTGGTCACGCTGCTAACGATGTCGAGCAGATCAGGCTGCGCCGCAGCCAGCATTTCTTGAGCGTCGCTAAAGACGGCCGGAATGCAGGCGCTCTCGGCGAGCGCGGCTGCCTTGGCGCGGTCGGGATCGCAGATCGCCACACAGCGCACGCCGGGGATTTCTCCCCAGGCAGCCACCTGCACTTTGGCCCAGAAGCCGGCGCCGGCCACGGCGACGCGCAGTTGGTTCACGGTCTTGTTGCTCCATCGATTTGAGCGCGAGTACTCCGAGGCGACTCGACGGAATCGACCCTGGCAAACTCGTGCTTCGCTGTCGCGGCAGCCCGACCCCACGTTGAAACGTGGGGCTATTCTCGGTTCATGCCTCCGGCATGGCTCGTCACTCGTGCCGTCGACCCGGTCTCTCAGCTCCTTCTCATCAGCAGGTCCACGTTCTCGCGCGTCACCGTATACGTGCCGGTGTCGTAGCGCACCGGGATCGGCGCGATGCCGGCGGCGCGGTCGTCAGAGCTGAAGCGCAGCGGGCTGTGGTTGTAGTCGTAGAGCGCCTGCAGGCCCACGTAGGTAAACAGCGCGCGCTTCTGGCCGATGCAGGCGGTGAGCACCCCTTCTTTCACCAGTCGCAGATGCTGGGCTTCGGCCTCGACGCACGTGGCTACCACCTGGCCTGCCTTGCCGGCCTCCTTGATGGCCTGTCCCATGCCGGGGCCGCTTTCGGAATCGAAGCCAGCCATGCCTACCAGGTCGGGATGGGCCTGCAAGAGGGCCCCGGCGACGCGGGCCGCTTCGGACTGCAGCCCCTTGTCTTGCAGCGGTTCGAGCACCGTGAGGCCCGCCGGCTCGACAACCGAGCGGAACCCGGCGAAGGCATCTTGGTCGATCTGCTGCTCGATTAGGCCGAGCATAGCGACCGTGCCCCGGCGTCCCTTGAGCGCGGCGAGCATCGCTTGGGCCTGCTGTTTGCCCAGGTCATGCCAATCGGTGCCAATGAAGGCCAGCCGCTTGCTCCCTGGTACGTCGGCGTCGACGCAGACGACCGGCACCCCGGAGTCGATCGCGCGGTTGATCGCCGGCTCGAGGGCCGAGGGATCCCAGCCGACCACCATCATGCCGGCCGGCTTGCGGGCGGCGGTCTGCTCGACCGCGGCCACCAGGCTGGGAATGTCGACCGTGTCGGGCCCGGCGATCGTCACTTCGACCCCAAAATCGCGCCCCGCCTGCTCGAGCGCCGGATGATCGTGGGCCACGAACAAGGCAAGATGGGCATGGGCCGATACCCACACGTATTCCTCCGTACCGCGGACGCCGAGCTTCCGCCCCGAGGACGAAGCGGTCGCCGATTGCAACTCGGGGCTGACATAGCGGGCCAGCGCGCCGCCAGCGGCCAGGCCGGCCCCGGCGACGAGGACTTCACGACGGGTGGGTTTCATGCGTTTCGCTTGCGGTTTTGCCCAAGTTTAGACTCTACGCCGCCCACTCCCGCACCCCCCGCGCCCGCAACAAATTCGCCTCTGCATCCCCCACGAACTCCTCCTTAACCGGGTCGAGCGTCAGCTTGCGTCCCAGCACCCAGGCCAGCGCCGCCGCGTGGCAGGCGATGTGCGAGCGGCGCATCACGTCGGGGTTGGCGGCCGTCGGCTGCTGGCTGCGGATGCAGTCGAAGAAGTTGCGGGCATGGGCCCCCACGTCGAGGCCGTTCACACGCTTCGACTTCTCAGGCAACTCCTTCTCCAGAGATTCGGGCTTGACCACGATCTCGCCGCTGTCGCCCGTCTCCACCCAGCCTTCATCGCCCACGAATCGCACCGGGCAGGTGCCGAGCCGCGTGATGTAATGCGGGTCGCGGTTGCCGAAGGCTTCGGGCAGGAAATCGAGCACCAGCTTCACGCCATTCTTGTACCGGCAGACGACGTTCTGGTCGCTCGGCTCATACTCGAGCGGCATCGTGTCGTCGGCCTGGTTGGCCCACTGGCAAAGGTCCACGGTGTGCGCCCCCCAGTCGAGCAGCCGCGCGCCGGAATCGAAGTCCCACTGGCCGCGCCAGCCCCCTTCGACGTACTTGCGGTTGTACGGGCGCCAGGCCGCGGGGCCGAGCCAGAGGTTCCAGTCGACCACGTCCCGCGCTGGCTGCGGCTCGCCGGGCAGCCAACTGTTTTCGATCGACGGCATGTAGACCGAGGCGTGCAGCGTGTGCAGCTTGCCGAGCTTGCCGCTGTGGGCAATCTCGACCGCCTTCTGAAAGTTGGCCACGCTGCGGCGCTGCGTGCCTGCCTGGAACGTGCGCTGCTCGCGGCGCATGGTGTCGGCCAGCTTCTGGCAATCGGCGATCGTGATGCCGCACGGCTTTTCGCTGTACACGTGCTTGCCGGCCTCGGCCGCCAGAATCGAGGCCGCGGCGTGCCAGCGATCGCCGGTGGCGACGAGCACGGCGTCGATGTCCTTGCGGGCGAGCAGTTCGCGAAAGTCGCGGTAGAGCTGGCAATCGTGGTTGCCGTAGTGGCCGTCGACGAGCGCCTTGCCAGCCTCGCGGCGACTCGCCTGCACGTCGGCGATGGCGACGCAGCGCACGTCGTCCATCGGCAGCATCGCCTTCAGGTCGTAGGTGCAGCGCGGCCCGATGCCGATGATGCCGAGGTTGATACGGTCGTTCGTGGCAACCTGGGCGGCGCGGGCGGCCTTGGGGAGCAGCGACACGAGCGAAGCTGCGGCAGCGCTCGCGGCGGTGGAGACCAGAAAATCGCGACGCGAGGTGGGGGCGGGCTGGGCCACGGCAGGCTCCTTGTCGGCAAGGCGTGGATTTGGATCGAGGGGAGAGTATTATCTTGCCGCCGCGGGAGAGGCGTTTTCAAGTCGGAAACAGGACGGATCGCCAATTTTGGCTATGGTTCTCGTGCTTTGTCACGGCCTGTTTTTCGGGTCCGTGTGCCTGAGGAGCAAACGATTCAGCGAGCCGCCGGCTTCACGCCGGCGGTCCCGGGTCGGTCGTGCCACAGTCGCGAGAACGAAAACAACACTGCGAAGCGCCGAGGGACGCGCGGCAACGCTCTTGCATGCTCCTGGCCTCCCATTCCGCTTGCGACCGGGACGGCGGGCGTAAAGCCCGCCGCTCGCCACACCGACCTTCAAGCTGTGATGCAACACTAGCGCCGCCCCCGGTTCTGCCACGAATCGAGCCCCACCGCCAGGATCAGCACCACGCCCACCACGATGCTCTGCCAGTACGACGACACGCGGGCGATGATCAGCACGTTGTTGATGAGCGCCATGAACAGCACGCCCACGAGCGCCCCCGCGACGCTCCCTTTCCCCCCTTTGAGGCTCGCGCCCCCCAGGATCACGGCCGTAATGACCCGCAACTCGGCCCCCACGCCGGCCGTCGAGACCGACGTGCCTACTCGCGCCGCGAAGGCCAGCCCCGCCACGCCGGCGATCAGGCCCATCAGCACGAAGGCCACGACCTGCAGCCGTTCGACGTCGATGCCGGAGAGCCGAGCTGCCTGCGGGTTGCTGCCCAGGTAGTAGAGCTGGCGGAGATAGCGCGTGTGCCGCAGGGCATAGTGGGCCACGAGCGCCAGCCCCAGCATGAACCACACCGGCAATTGCAGCCGCAGCAGCTCCTTCTGCCCCAGCCAGCAGAACGACTCAGGCAAGTCGACGATGCCTGGGCCGCCGAGCAGGATGGCGAGGCCCTGGAAGATGCCGAGGGTGGCCAGCGTGGTGATGAGCGCGTTGACGCCGGCGGTGGCCACCAAGAGCCCGTTCGCCAATCCACCGAGCGCCGCAGTCGCCAGCGCCGCGGCGACCGCCGCCGGCACGGGCCAGCCGAGCTTGACCATCAGCCACCCGGCGACCACGCCGGCGAGCGACATCATCGAGCCGACCGAAAGATCGAACACCCCTGCGATCATCAGCCCCATCATGCCGATCGCGAGAATGCCGTCGATCGCCAGGTTGTTGAGAATGACCCGCAGGTTGTCGAGCGAGAGGAACGACGCAGGGTAAAGGATCGCGCAGACGATGACCGCCAGGTAGAGCACGAGCAGCAAATCGATTTCGCGGGCATACGCGCTCGGCTGTCGAGCCGCTGTCTCGCCGCTTTGCGAGGAAGAACTGGCGGCCGGCGACGAAGCGCTCGCGCTCATCCGGCGGCCCTCGCACCTGCCTGCCGGAACTGGGAGGCCAGCCCTACGACTTTGGCTTCGGTGGCTTCCGCGCGGCTGAGCTCGCCCGTGACGCGCCCTTCGCACATCACCACGATTCGATCCGACACGGCCAGCAACTCGAGCATGTCGGACGAGATGACCACCACGGCCTTGCCGCGGCGGGCTTGCTCGTACAGCAGTTGGTGGATCTCGGCTTTCGCGCCCACGTCGACGCCGCGCGTCGGCTCATCGACCAAGAGCACGCGCGGATCGGCCAGCAGCCAGCGGGCAAGAATCACCTTTTGCTGATTGCCGCCGCTCAGATTCTTCACCGGCTCATCCGGACCGCGGCAGACCACCCGCAGCGCCGAGCAAAGCTCGCGGGCCTTCGCGCGCTGTTCGCCGCCGCGAAAGCGCCACACGCCGAAGCGGCGCCCCGCGGCGCTGGCCACGTTGTCGGCTATGCTCATGTCGAGAAATAGGCCGCTCAGCTTGCGGTCCTCCGGCAAGTAGCCGATGCCGGCGGCGATGGCGGCCGCCGGCGAACCCGGCTGCACCGTGCGGCCGTCGACGAGGATCTCGCCGCGGCAGCCAGGCCGCGCGCCGAACAAGGCCAGCGCCGTCTCGCTGCGCCCCGCGCCCACCAGCCCCGCCAGGCCAACGATCTCGCCGGCGCGGACATCGAAGCCGACGTTCTCAAGCCGCGGCTTGCGCGGCGCTCCGTCGGCTGGGTCGCTGAGCGACCTGACTTGCAGGAGTGGAGGGCTATCGGCCGGCGCAGTGTCTGCCCGCGGTTGATGCGGATTCAGCTCACGGCCGACCATCAGGTTGATCAGCCGCTGCGGCGAGAGCTCGGAAAGGGCGAACGTGCCTTGTCCTTGGCCGTCTTTGAGCACGGTCGCGCGGTCGGCGAGCGCGAAGACTTCTTCGAGGCGATGCGAGATGTAAACGACACCGACGCCGGCTGCACGCAGCTTGCGGATCAGGCCGAACAGGCGCTCAGCCTCGGCCGGCGCGAGGGCCGCGGTCGGCTCGTCGAACAAGATCAGCTTGGCCTGCACCGAGAGGGCCTTGGCCACCTCGACGAGCTGCTGCTGGGCCGAGGAGAGCCGCTCGAGCGGAGTTTGCGGATCGACGTCCAGACCGACTTCATGCAAGAGCTTCCGCGATTCGTCGTGGAGGCGGCGATAGTCGATCCGGCGGAATCGCGTGCGCGGCTGGCGGCCGGCGAAGATGTTCTCGGCCACACTCAACGGGCCGAACAGGCTGCGCTCTTGGTAGACGAGCGCAACGCCGGCCTCGAGCGCGGCGCGTTCATTGGCGAACGCCGCGTGCTCCTGCCCCGCGAAGTCGATCCGTCCCCCGTCCGGCGGGAACACGCCGGCCAGCACGTGCATGAGCGTGCTCTTGCCGGCGCCATTTTCGCCGAGGAGCGCGTGGACCTCGCCGGCGCGGACTTCGAGATCCACGCCGCGGAGCGCGAAGACGCCGGGGAACCGCTTCTCGATCCCGCGCAGGGCGAGCAGCGGCGCAGGCGGGGCTGCGTCGGGCGAGACGAGGTTCACAGGTTCACTTCCGAGAGCTTTGCGTAGGCGTAGGGGGGCAGCACTAAACGGCATTCGCCAGCGCGCGACGCACAGTCCACCGGCGGGCGGCGGCGGAACGTGGCCGGGTCTCGCGTCGCTTGCTCGAAGTTGGTCTCATCCAAGAGCGACGCCTGAACCGGGCGCGGCGCGTCGGTCACGACCACTTCGAGCGGCTCGGCGGTCAGGTTCGCCAGCAACAAACTCCACTCGGCCGCTTGCAGCCCTAAGGCCACGGCCGAAAGCGGCCGGGACGACGCGGCTGGCAACAGCGCGGCACCGGGACATTCCGCCAAGTCCGCCAGTCCATGGTAAAGCGGAAACGCCATGCCAGGCAAAGAGGGAAACTTTTCCGGCAAAGGGCAGCCTGCCGCCGACTCGATCAGCCCCCGCCAGCCAACCGCCTCGAACAGCGTCACACTTTCGATACCTGCCTGCGCTAGCGCGGCCAGGCAGCCTAGCGTCCAGCCGAGGCCTAACAGCGACATTTGCCGCGGATCGACCGTGGGCGGCAACTCGCCTGGGGAAACAGGCGCGGCGGGGCCGGTCGCGTAGGGGTTCACCCGCTTCCGCAGCGTCAGGGGCGAAAGGGCCAGCGGCGTTGCACCGCAGAATTGCCGGGCGCTCGCCACCACGTCGGCCAGCGTCGCGCACGTTTCCACGAGCGACAGGTTGTCGCTGGCGTGCTCCTGCGGCTGCGCGGAAAAGCAGACGCCGTCGACGAGCTCGAGCGGCGGCCGCCCTCGGTTCAGTTCGCAAAAGTTCCCGTGCGTGCCGGCGAAGACCGGCGTCCGGCCGGCATAGCGGCCCAGCGCCTCGCGGGCAGGCCTTAGCCAAGCCGGATCGGCTTGCCACTGCCGTTCATGATGCACGAGCCAGCGGCGCACCGGGGCGGGATGCGCCTGGAGCGATCTTGTGAAGGCCGCGAGCTCCCCGGCGTAGTCGTCGGAAACGAACACGGCCGCCTCGAGCGGCGCGCCGAGCTGTTCGGCCTGCACGACCGCCTGCCGCCAGCGCTCGGGCCAGCCGGGATCGGCCAGGTGGACCTCGGCGCGCAAATGCTCCGGCTCGAGCTGTTCGAGCAGTTCGATCTCGCGCTCCGTGAGCGGCGCTTCCGCGCAGCCAAAACCCAATTGCGGCAGCCGCCCGCGCGGCTCGGCAGCCACCTCGATGCGGACCGCATCGCCGGTGGAAGGCGGCGGCGCTGGCCGGCTGAGCCGCACCTTCACCGCTTGCCCCACGCTCTCGCCCCCCTGCACTTCCACCGGAAACGGCAACCGCAGCGGCGTGCAAAAGGTTTTGAACGAGGCGTCGATCCAGTTTCGCTGGTCTTCGGTCTCGAACAGGTCGCCATGAAACTCGAACCGTGCCCACACGTCGGGCGCCACTTCGTGCTCGAGGGCCCTCAGATCGTGAAACGGATTGTGCGGCGCGATCCAGCGTGGGAACGCCGTTTCCTGCACCCCCTCGGCTCGATGCAGCCGTACCTGCGCCCCGGCCGCCTCGCGCGGCGGGTGCAAGAGGCAGAAGCCGATGCGATTGCGCCAGAACCGCGCGCGGGCTTGCCCCTGCATGGCGAACGTGATCGCGCCGTCGGCCTCGCCCGAGATGTCGCCGAGCCAGGCGAAGTCGATGTCTGCCTGCTGATGCCGGACGGTGAACCGCAGCCGAAAGCGATCCGCCCGCACGTCGAGATCCTCGTCGGCCACCAGCGGCGGCGCCGTTCCCCAGTTGCGGTCGCGCACGGCGACATAGATGCGGCGGGCGATCTCGCGCTCTCCCCAGCGCACGTAGCGCAGCTCCCCCGCCGAGTACCAGGCGGTGAGCGGCCCCGCCTGCACGCGGAGGAGTTCGGGCGGCCGCAGGCCGCTGCCGTCGTAGCAGTGGGGCGCAGCGGTCATCGCGCGTCCTTGGCCAGCGTGTCGCGAATTTGTCGCATGCAGCGGCGGACCGCCGTTTGGTAGATCCACAGATCCGCGGCATAGACCAACAGCCGGAAGCCGCTGGCCGGGCCGGCCGCCAGATCGTCGGGGCTCATCACCGCCAACGTGGCCGCCTTTTGGTGTTTGTGGCAGGCCGCGAGCACGCGCTGCGTGGCGTCGAGAAACTTGGGGTGGTCGAACTGGCCGGGAATTCCCAGCGAAGTCGTGAGGTCGAACTGGCCGATCCACAGGCCGTCGACGCCGTCGACCGCCGCGATCTCGTCGACGTTCTCGAGCCCCTCGGCCGTTTCGATCTGAGCAATCACGAGCAGGTTGTCGTTGGCGTGCCGCATCTTCTCGGAGAGGTCGCCCCCCTGGTAGTCGTCGTGCGACATCGCGAAGGCGCAGCCGCGGCGGCCGCGCGGCGGGTAGCTCGCGCATTCGATGGCGAAGCGGATCTGCGCGGCATTGGCCACGAGCGGCACGACCAACCCCATGGCGCCCACGTCCATCAGATGGGCCAGGTGGTGATAGTCGGTCACGGGAGGCCGCACGATCGGCACGAGCCGGGCCGAGCGCGACGTGGCGACCAGCATCTTGATCGTTTCGAGCGACCAGCCGGTGTGCTCCATGTCGAACACGGCGAACTCCGCCCCTGCTTCGGCCGAAATTCGCCCGATGCCGGTCGTGGCGAACTCCAGGCACATCACGCCCATCGACACGCCGCCGGCGGCCAGCGTTTGCTTGACGAAGTTGTCTCTCATGCCGTCTCCGCATGGGGTTGGGTGCGCCAGCGCGCATGCTCGAGCGCCGCGCGATTGACGATGTGCTGGGGAGTCCGCCCCTGGGCGACGTCGATCAGGCTGCCGATGGCGCTGCGGCCATTCGCGCCGAAGCACTCGTCGGTCCAGCAAATCGCATGCGGGGCGAGAATCACGTTGTCGAGCTGCAAGAGCGGATCTTTCGGATCGACCGGCTCGGTCTCGAACACGTCGAGCCCTGCCCCCGCGAGGCGCCCACTCTGCAAGGCAGCCGTGAGCGCCGCCTGATCGACGATCGGCCCGCGGGCCACGTTGATCAGGTAGGCGCTCGGCTTCATGAGGGCGATGCGCTCGGCGTTGAGCAGGCGCCGCGTGTCTGCCGTCAGAGCGCAGCAGACGACCAGATAGTCGGCCGCCTCGAGCAGTTCGTCGAGGCCGACGAGCTGCACGCCTAATCGTGCCGCCGCGTCAGGGTCGGCCCAAGGATCATGCGCCAGGATTCTTAGATCGAGCGGCGCGGCGATCCGCGCGAGCTCCGCCCCAATGTTGCCCAGGCCCAACAGGCCGAGCGTGCGGCCGGTCACCCCTTGGCCGTTGTAGTCGAGCTTCTCGGCCCAGCGGCCGTCGCGGGTCAGCCGGTCTTTGATCAGCAGCTTGTGCGACAGCGCCAGGAGCAACGTCAGCGCGGCCGCCGCCACCGGACGCCGCACGCCCTCGGGCGTGATCGTGAGCAATACGCCGGCGGCCGTGCAGGCGGGCACGTCGACGTTGTCGTACCCCACGCCAAAACGGGCCACGATCCGCAGCCGCTGAGAGTCGGTCACCGAGCTGGCCGTGTACCGCGGTCCGAGCAGAAGCAGCCCGTCGTAGTCGCGCGACACCCAAGCCGGCACTTCCGCGAACGGCTCGCGCAGAAACTCCCACTCCACGGCCGCCTGGTCGAAAAGTTCGAGCCCGATGTCGCCGAAGCCGCACGAGCCGTCGGGCTTGAGGAAATCGGAGGTGACGGCGACGCGAAACACAGTCCGCCTTTCTTTCTACGGTTTGCTCGTTTCGGGATCGCCGCGCAGCGGATCGCGCAACAAATACACGAGCGCCTTGGCTTTGTAGTCTTCCTCGACGAACACGAGATAGTCTCCGTTCGCACGACGAGTCGCCCGGAGCGCGTCGCGGAAATCGACCCAACCGCTTTCGCGCTGAACTTCGGGACCAGGCTTCATGGCGCCGAGCAAGGCGCCGTTGCGATTGTCGTACACCAACACTTCGGCCGACTTGCAGTCGACGGCGAAAAACAAGTCGCCCGCCACGTGAAACGAGACCATGAAGGTCTTCTCGGCGACATAGGGCAGATCCACTCGGTAGCGCAACTTAGGCGATCGAGTCCACTCATCATACCGAACGACGACCGTACCGGCGGTTCCCCATTCGCCCCCGCTGATCGGGCGATCGGCGGTTTGGCCCGTGAGGTACATGGTGTCCGTTTCCGGCACGTACTCGGTTCGCAGCAAATCGCTCAAGGGCGCCGGCATCGGGTGATGTTCAGGCTTCGGATCGTGCTGCGGGTTGCCGTGTTCGTCCAAGCCCAGGAACCGCCAGCGCCAAATCCCCGATTCGCGGCCCGCTTGCCAAATATCGCCCCGCGCGTCGACATTGCTGGCCCAATACTCCCCCTCGGGTCCCGTCGTCGGCGTGTATTCGCCCGCGTCGAAGCGACCGTTGCCGTTGGCGTCTCGCCAGAAGAAGCGCCCGCTTTCCGGTTGGCCGGCCGCCCGCCAATTACCGTTCTCCTCGCGCAGCGGCCCATTCGTGAGGACCGCCGCGGGAATTGCCAGATCGCCGTCGATCCGGTAGATGCCCAGCACGCCTTGCCACATGCCGCGCTGGCAGAGGAACGTCTTGCCTTCGAGTCGGCGGACACTCGTGGCGCACTGCATGATGCCCATGTGCAACCGCAGATCGTCGGGGTAGCGATGCGGATCGAGTGTGTGGGCGACCCACTTCCAACCTCGGCCCGCGGCCGCTGCCGGATCGAAGGTGTAGCGCTCGTCCGCGGAAAACACGTCGGCGCCATCACTTTCAGGGGATGCATCGGGCACGTCGACGAACTCGAGGCCGAGCAACTCCCAAAGCAACTCTCGCCGAGAGCCGAATGCCCGCAGCACCGTTCCGCCGCGCGGCAAATTGCAGGACACGTACAAGTTTCCCGCGGCGTCGAAGCCGGCGCCCGTCGGTCCGGCGAAGCGCAGCGGCCCTGCATGGCCTGGATCTGGGCCGCCAAACATGCCGCCCGCTTCGCCAAACGACTCGACCAGCTTGGCCGGCGACGAACGAACATCGAAGAACAAGATTTGCTGTCCCGGCCCGTTGTCGGCCACGAGCATTCGGCCATCGGGCGCGAAGGAGAGCGACGAGGCCACCGAGTCGACAGGCAGCGGCACGGCGATCTCGCGCGGTTTGCCCTCGCGCGTGAACGACGAAATGCGTTTGCCGCCGCTATGTACGACCCACAGATTGCGAGCCGCATCGAGCGCCAGCCGTTCGGGGCGCTCGGCTTCGATCTCAAAGCGAGGCGCCAGCGTGGCCGTGTCGAACGCGCGAATCCGGTTCTCCAAGGTATCGGCGACGTAGAGCCGCTCGGCGTCGACCGCCAAACCGCGTGCGATCAGATCGTGGTTGTCGGGCGCCTCGCGGAACACCAGCATGTTGCCGTACGGAGTGCGTCCGCCCGAAAAGGGGGCCGGCTTGCCATCGCGCGTCCAGCGCGAGACGCCGAAGTAGCAGATCGGCTTGTCGCGACGAGCCTCACCGGCGGCGACGCCGGGCTGGTCTTCGCGCACGCATGTGTTGGCGTAATAGATGTAGTCTGCGTGGGCCGCCACCGCCTTGCCCGCCCGCATGTGGGTGTGCTCGAGGGCGCCAACGGGCTGGCCGTCTTGGTAGAGGCCCACTTCGTGCCCTGCCTCGTCCCAGAAGCTGCCGACAATGCACGTGCCGTCGGGGCGGACCACCAAATCCTCGGCAAAGTTCTGCACCCACTTGGGTCCGCCGCCAAAGGTGTTGCCCAGCCAAGTGGTTCGATACTCGAGGGGCCGTGTTGCCTCGTCGGCGATCGAAGGAACGGTTGGCAAACCGCCGGCGCAGACTGTGAGCAGCAACAAGCAAAGCGCTCGCGTCGAAGTTCTCATCGGTCCCCCTTCTGTTCACTCTCGGAGTGGGCGGCGCGGCTGTTCGGCAATGGCAAGGGCTTCCACGCTGCCCGGCTGCCGTCCATCGCGCACTGAAATCGCAGACATTCGATCACGTGCGGCGCAGACCCGTCGGGCTGGATCACCCAAACCGGACGCTTGTCCGCGGGGCGTTCGGCATAGGTCTTCTCCATCTTGGCCTTGTCGCTCCAATACCGCTCGTCGGTCAGGCGGAAGGAGACCCACTTTCCGTCCGGAGACCAGGCCGAGGGGGTGCAAACCTTGCCCAGCCGCGTAAGCTGACGCGCCTGCGAGCCATCGACGTCGATCAGAAAGAGCTCGAGCGCCGCTCCGACGGGAAACGAATAGACGATCGTGCGGCTGTCGGGCGACCAATTGGGGAATGTCGCCCCAACGCTGCTCGAGCCCGGCACGATCTGACGCTTGCCGGCGCCATCGGGGTTCATCACGAACACGCTCACGCCTTGGTCCGTGTGGCCGGTGTAGCAAACCGTCGTGCCGTCGGGAGAGAGCGTGGGATCGTGGCCTTCGCCGAGAACGACGAGGTCCGACCCGTCAGGCCGCACGCTGGCCATCTCGGCCTTGTCGCCGTGCAGTCCGAACACGATGCGCTCGCCGTCGGCGGTGCGTTGCCAGCTCGGCATGTAGCACACGGCCGTCGACTTGACGATCTGCCGCACGTTGTCGCCGTCGGCGTCGGCCACGAACAGATTCGGCGTCCCGGTGCGGTCGGAGATGAACGCCACCTGGGCGCCATCAGGCGACCAACAGGGGTAACGTTCTTCTGAACTCGGGCTGCGCGTCACGTTGTGGGCGTCCCCCGTATCGGGGTCGACCACGAACACTTCGGTGTCGCCGGTGCGCACCAACGTCACGAGCAATTGGTGACCGGCCAATTCGCCGGACTGAACCGCGGTAGCGCCAAGCAGCAGCAGGGCGCCAAGTCCGCCGAATGCAGGCCAGCCGAAGACGCGTCGAAAAGACAACATGGGGTTTCAGTCCGTACTCAGGGTGACATCCGATCCGCGAATCCGCTCTGTGCCGCCGCGATAGACGATCACGACCTTGCCCTCGAGGTTGAGTCGCTCGAATCGATCGAGATTGGTGATCTGCACGCCCGCGTCGTAGCGGGCCACTGCCTCGGCGCACCCCATTTCGTGTGCGGCTTCGGCTACGCGCTCGTAAAAGGCGCGAGAGCCTCCCAGATGCATGTCCGCGAGGAAATAACGCACGTTCGTTTCGGGGTAGGCGGCGTCGGAACTCAAGCGCACGAGCGCTCCATCGGCGGGCGCGGGCGATCCGCGGAAGGTGGGCCCCGCGGCGCCCGGCGCGAGTTCGAACCAAGCAAGATTCTCCACGCGGTCGCCGGCTTGCCAGCGGCGGAGCGCTTCCGCCTGGTCGGCATTGGCCCGATCGATCGCGGAAGTCGGAGCCCCGAGCGCGAGGCGAAGCAGCGCTGCCCGCATGTCACCTTGCTTGGCGCCCCGGTCGGACGACAGCAACACCTCGTTTCCGGCAATCGTCTGCCGAGAGCCGCGGCGCACGATTCTGGTAACTTCTCCTGGCGAGAACTTGGCCGCGATCTTCGTGCGCTCGAAGTCCTGAGCGTTTACGGCCCGGTCGCCGGCGTCCCAGCGGCGGATCGCTTCGCGCGAATCGGGGTCGCGCTCCTGCTCGGCGTAACGCCGATAGAGAGCCGGATCGCCGCCCAAGGTCATATCCGCCAAGAGATACCGCACCTGGGGCTCGCGCCACACGACTTCCTGCCAATCGGCCGACTGAGCGCGCAGCGGCGAACCACCGAAGCAGATCGTTAGGGCTACCGTTGCTCGCATGATTCCGCGCATTGAGGTATCTCCAAACGACGGGAACCGAACTAGCGTGCTGGCTTTCCCGGGGGACCGAAATCGCGCTCCGCGGCGTCGAGCACGAGCACCCAGTCGAGCTCCTCCCCTGGCTGCGGCGGCGTGAAACGATGCTCTTCGCCGGTCGAGCGCTCGCCGAGGTCGGTCGCCTGGCCGGTTCGTGGATCGTGCCACCAGGCCTTCATCCGCACGCCTGCCACCGCGTTCTTCCGCACGCTGAAGGCGCGTCCGGCCGGCACGTAGATCATCGCAAACGAGCCGTCACTGGCCCGCGTGCCGGCAAATCGATAACGCCCCGCCCCCGGTTCTGCTGTTGGCACGCGGCCGGTCACGATCAGCGAATCGTCTGGCACGCGCGCGCCTGGACGAGACTCCAGCAAATGCCGGCCATGCTGCATCTGGCTAGCGCCTGGTCGATCGAGCGCCTCGTCCCAGGGCATCAGCGGATTGTTCACCGGGTGCTTGTCGGAGCTCCACATCTGCCACACGGAGTGATGCCCATAGGTGTGGCCAAAGGCGCCGCCGAACAGATCCCAGTAGAGGGGCCGGCGAACGTCGGCCGCCAGCGAGTGCCCCAGTTCCTTGGGCTTGAACGAGAGAGGGTGATCTTCGTACAGCGGTTCGCCGTCGAGCACCGGCTTGGTCGGTTGGCGGTCGTAGTCGGCGCGGGTTTGGTCGTAGCGGCCGGTGTACTCGGCCACGTGGCCGTTCTGCCGCATGTTGAAGTCGAGCCAGGGCTCGTCGTGGAACCAGCGCGAGGAGCCCGAGCCTCCCGGCGGATGAAACGTCATCAGGTGGGCGCCGCCGTCGCCGTGGCGGAGGCCGCGGGCCATGGCGCGGATCACTTCGCGCTGCTGATCGTTGTCGACCGAGCGGTCGCCTCCGAGGACCCAAACGATGCCTGGGCGGTCCTTGTAGCGGCGGCCCAGCCACTCGCCGTACTTCTCGGCGTTTGCCGGGTTGAACAGCGGCTTCCCGTCTTTGATTGGATCGTGCCAGTAGCGCCCCCAGGTGGGGAGCAAGGCGACGTAGATGCCGAGCGCGTTGGCCTTGTCGACCACATAGTCGACGTGGTCCCAGTAGTCGTTCGCGGGTCCCTCGACCACGGCCGGGCGATTCGGGTCCATGTCCACGAGCGGCAGATGCCCATAGGCGCTGGGGACGCTGTGCCCATCGAGTTCGTTGAGCGCAACTGCCTGCACCACCGTGAAACCCTGGTCCGCGCGCTTGGCGAGATAACGGTCGGCGTCCTCCCGGCTCAAACGGTGAAACAGTTCCCAGGCAGTGTCGCCGAGCCAGAAGAACGGCTGACCGTCGGCGGCGACGAGCGAGCGGCGATCGTCGCTCACTTTGAGCCGCGGCGTTTCGGCGGCCGACAAGCGGTCGATGGGCAAAACGCCGGAGAGCAGGCAGGCTGCGACCGCAGCCCGGCCAAGCAAACGAACGAGCGACATGACGGGCTCCGCGGCGCGAGGGGAGGTGGCTGACGTGCGGCGGGGCCGCGCGGCCGAGCGCAGGTTGGAACTGCGACAGACGGCGACCTCCAGGCTAGATCTCTAGCGATCCGCCGACTATGACAGAATGCGTAAAGCGTTTGTCATTTTGCGACACATCTCGGCGGCCGGTCATGTCTCGTTCGCGGTGCATCGGACTCGTCTTCAGCTACAGCCTGGCGTATTGCCGGGGCATCCTGCGCGGCATCCGGCAGTTCGCCGCGGCGCGTCCCGATTGGGTCTTCGCGTCGGTCGATCCCGACGCTGCGGGGCTGCGGCGGCTCGCGGATCTCGAGCCGGCCGGAGTGATCGCACACATCTTCGAGCCGCGCATGGGGCGGCGGTTGCTGGCGCTGGGCCGGCCACTGGTGAACGTTTGCGGCGTGCTCCCGCTCGATGGCGTCCCGCGAGTCGGGATCGACGATGCGGCCGTCGGAGGACTGGCGGCCGATCACTTATGGGAACGCGGCCTCAGGCAGTTCGCATTCGTCGGTCATCCCAACCACGGCTACTCCGTCCGTCGCGAGCAGGGGTTCGGCCGGCGGCTGGGCGAGCACGGCCAAACCTTTCAGCTTTATAAGGAACGCGGTCGGTTCGATCCTCGAGGCCGGCTGTGGTCACTCGACGATCGGCTGCGCTCGTGGCTGACGCGGCTGCCGAAGCCGGTCGGCGTGTTCGCCTGCAACGACGCCTGGGGCGTTCAGCTCACCGAGGCCTGCCGGCAGTTGGGCATTTCGATTCCCGACGAGGTCGCCGTGCTGGGGGTCGACAACGACGACCTGTTGTGCGAATTGTCTCGGCCCAGCTTGTCGAGCGTGGCGCTGCCCGCCGACGCGGTGGGGCGCGCGGCGGCTGCCTTGCTCGACCGCCAACTTCGCGGCCGGAGAGCGACCAAAACGCCCGTGTTGCTCCCGCCTGTGGGGGTGGTGGCGCGGCAATCCTCCGACCTTTTGGCGATCGACGACCCTGCGGTGGCCGAGGTCGTAGGCCGCATTCGGCAGGCGACCGGCCGTCTCTCGGCCCAGACGGCGACGCGGGGACTCGCGCTGTCGCGACGGTCGCTGGAGCGGCGGTTTCGCCTGGCCTTGGGGCGAGGAATTGGGCAGGAAGTGCGGCGTGTGCAGTTGTTGCGGGCCCAGGAACTGCTGGCAACCACCGACTGGACCATGGAGCAGATTGCCCAGGCGGCCGGATTCAGCGACGGCCGCCACGTGGCGGTCGTGTTTCGCCAAAAGGTAGGGGCCACGCCGAGCGAATTCCGCCAACGATTTCGGGCTGCCGCCGCGATTCGGCAGCGCCCATTAGTTGCCGGGGAAAACCTGTCTAGGGTAATCTAGAAGGAGTGGCGTCTCGGCGATCGGGCGCAGGGTGCGCGCGAATCGCGGGGGCAGGAACAACCCGGCGTCCACCGGCGAGCGCCTCCTGGCGACTTGCCCCCAAGTTCCTGGCCCGCGGTGCGATCCCTTCCATGACGCAGGTGCCTGCCGAGCTCCAGCTTTCTTCGCCGCCTCCCGAGGAGGCTGGCTTGGCGGCGGTGCAGGCCGAGCCGGTTCCCGATCTGGCGGCTGGGGCCAGACCGCCTGCGGCAGATGGGGACGATCCTCCAGACGACCCCCAGCCCGGCAGCGCCGGCGATCGCCTGGCGGCGCTTGTGGCCTGGGCGCGCAACGCCGTGGCGGAGTCGCCAAGCTGGCTCACGAGCATGGTCGTGCATGCCGTGCTGCTCTTGATCCTGGCGCTGACCACGATGCCGCTGCCGCGGTTCGAAGACCTCAAGAACCTGGTCGTGACGACGCCGGGCCCCGGCGAGGAAGCGCTCGACGACTTCCCCCTGGAAACCGAGACCGAACAGCCGGCGGCGCTTCCCGACGACTTGATGGCCTCGTCGCCTTCGACCGTCGAGTCGATCGCCGTGAGCCCGCTCGCCGACCTCGACGCCGCGCCGGCCTCCATCGATTTGAGCGACCTGGGCGCCGACACCGCCCCGCGCACCGATCTCTTGCAACAGTCAGGCGTAATCGGCGGCACAGGCGTGTCGGGCCGTGGGGCGGCCTCGCGCGGGGCGCTCGTGCGGCAGCGCGGCGGGAGCGATGCGAGTGAGCGGGCGGTGGCGCTCGCGCTCGTTTGGCTGGCCGAACATCAAATGCCGGACGGCGGCTGGAGCTTCGATCATCGGCTCGGAAGTTGCCAGGGCCGCTGCCGGAACCCCGGGGCGGCGGTCGAAGCCCGCCGAGCTGCAACCGCGATGGCCCTGTTGCCGTTTTTGGGCGCCGGCCAGACGCACAAGGAAGGCAAATACAAGACGACCGTCAGCCGCGGCCTCTACTTCCTGCTGCAAAGTATGCAGGCTACGCCGATCGGCGGCAGTTTCTATGAGAAGCAAGGGCGGCTGTATTCGCACGGCTTGGCCTCGATCGCAGTCTGCGAGGCGTATGCCATGACCCGCGACAAGGATTTGTTCGAGCCCGCCCGCCAGGCGATCAGCTTCACCTGCGGCGCGCAAGACCAGCTCGGCGGAGGTTGGCGGTACGAGGTGGGGCAGCCGGGGGACACGTCGGCCGTGGGTTGGCAGCTCATGGCGCTCAAAAGCGCCCACATGGCCTATCTCGACGTGCCGGGAGTCACCGTGCAGCGGGCCAACAAGTTCCTCGATAGCGTGCAGAAGCCGAACGGCATGTACGGCTACACCGATGGCGGCGGCGGCGGCCCAGGCACCACGGCCGTGGGCTTGCTCTGCCGGATGTACCTGGGCTGGAAGCGCGACCATCCCCAGTTGCGGGCCGGCGTGGCCTATTTGGATCGCCTGGGTCCCGACCCGAACAACATGTACTACGACTACTACGCCACCCAGGTAATGCACCACTTCGAAGGGGAGGAGTGGAAGCGCTGGAACAAGAAGATGCGCGACCACCTGGTGAACACCCAGGCTGCCGACGGCCACGAGCGCGGCAGTTGGTTCTTCGAGGATCCGCACGGGATGGCGCTGGGGGGCCGGCTCTACAGCACGTCGCTGGCCACGATGATCCTCGAGGTCTACTACCGGCACATGCCGATCTACGGCAAGGACAGCACCGAAAACGAGTTCCCGGATTGAGGCCGCGATGAACAAGGCCTTCGTCCGCGAACCCGACGACACGGGCGCTGCCCACTGTCCTCGCTGCGGTTCGCTGGGGCATCCCGTTGAGAGTGCGACGCTCGACGCTCTCTTGTCTGCTGAGGCCCGGGGCTCACTCTCCGACGCCGGATTCTTCTGCCCGTTCCCGCGCTGTGACGTGGCTTATTTCGACCGCTTCGAGCGCACCGCGCCAGTGGCGGCGCTCGTTCGCCCGGTCTACCCGAAGGACCCCTCGGCCCCGCTGTGCGGTTGCTTCGGCCTAACTGCCGACGACATCGAGGCCGACATCGCCGAGGGAAAGCCGACGCGCGTACGGGCGCATCTGGCCCGCGCCAAGTCGGCCGACGCCCACTGCCAAACCGCCAGTCCCACGGGCGAATCGTGTGTGGCCGAGGTGCAGCGCTACTACATGCGACTCTGGCAAGGTGGGGACTAGCCTCAAGCCGCTTTAGGCGTTGCGCAACGTCGCTGAGCCGGGGCGGAAGGCGTAGACCTTGGTGAACTCCGCGCCGAAGAACAGGATCTGGGCGGAGTAGTAGGTCCACAGCAGCAGCACGGCCACCGACCCCGCGGCGCCATAGGTCGAGCTCACGCTGGCGTGGACCAGATAGAGCCCGATCAGGTGCTTGCCCAGCGTAAAGAGCGCGGCCGTCACCGCGGCGCCCAGCCAGACATCGCTCCAGGCGACATACCGCTCCGGCAGGATGCGGAAGATCAGGGCGAAGAGCACGGTGAAGATCACCAGCGACGTCACGAGATTGCCGAACTTGACCAACCAGAATTGGCTCGCATCAACCAGCCAAGCGTGTTCCAGGGGAATCGCGCCGCTGGCGATCGTCTCCAAATTCGCGACCACTGTGCTCAAAACCACCGCAGCAAACAGCAGCACGCCGATCACGAGCACCATCACGAAGGCGAGCAAGCGGTCGCGCACCACGTTCAACAGCCCGGAATGTTTCGAGCGCTGAGTGTGCCAGATCTGGTTGAGCGCGGCCTTGAGCTCGCCAAAAGCGGCGGTGGCGCCAATGAGCAGCGTGGCCATGCCCAGGACCGTGGCCGTTGCGCCGCCGCGGCTCTGACGAGCGCTGACGAGGATCATCCGCACGGCCTCCGCCCCTTGGTCGCCGATCAGCGGCTCGAGGGAGGACTCCATCTTGCCGGCCACGGCGTCGGCCCCAAACAGCGCTGTAGCCAGCGCGGTCACCAAGATTAGCGCCGGCGCGAGCGAGAACAACGTGTAAAAGGCCAGCGCCGCTCCCAGCCGAGGGCAGTCGTCGGCCAGCCAATCGACGGCCGTCCGCTTGAGCATTCCCCAGAGGCTTGTGTCGGTCGTCGGCCGGGCCGTGGCCGGTAGGCAGTCTTCTTCAGATGCCGGGACGACGGGCCGCGGCGGGGCATCAGCGCGCCCCTGCCCGGAACGCCGCTGCGGCACGAAGCCTGCCGCGGCCGTCTCGGTGGAGTGCTGAGCCGCCGTCAGCGTCTTGCGGACCTGGGCTTGGGCCAGCGCCGTCAGCGCAGGCGCCACGAGCGAACCGACAACTTGCAGCCCCGTCGATGCCTGTTCGGCGGTCTCCTCGGCCGCGAGCGCCGAGGGCGGCGCATCGTGCGTGTCCAACGAGACCAAGGGGCGGGGCGCTGCCCACCGTGGCCGCCGCGCCAGCCACCACCCGCCGAACGCCGCGGCGGCCGCGAGCGGCCCCAGCCAACGGCCGGGCGACGTGGGCGCAGTCGGCTGCACGGGCGCAGGAGTCGCGGGACGATCGGCCGTAGAGGACATCGATTTACCAGAACCCTAGGGGAAGCAGCCGTCGGACCGGCCAACGATCGGGAAGCAGCTTGCGCGCCAACTGACCGCGGCGCAGGCCGCCATTCTTCAGTATAGTGCGGACCCCTGGCGCCCCCCGATGCCAAACACGCTCGTTCCGATGTCCACTGCCACCGCTGCCACGGCGCCTGTCCTTACGACCACCGGCCACGCCCTGCGCGTGGCCAGTGCGGCGGCGATTTGCCTGGTCGTTGTCGAATGGCTGGGGCTTCAGCACGGCAATCTGGCGGTGTGGACCACCTACATGGTGATGGCCCAGCATCCGTTCACGATCTTCCAGAAGGGGTTCGAGCGCGTGTTGGGGCGGACGGTCGGCATTCTCATCGGTCTGGCGCTGGCCACCTGGCTCGCAGGCGCTCCCGGCCTGGGGTTGCTGCTCGAGGCGATCGTGTTGTGGGGTTGCACCTACTTGTATCTCTCGGGGCGGCTCGCCTACACGTTTCTGAACATGGGGCTCTACACCGTGGCGATGTACGAGGTCGCCCACGCCAGCCCCGCGACCGCCCCGCAGACCGGCTGGCAGATGTTCTTGGCCGTGCTGGTGGGCGTGGCCGTGGCCAGCGCGGTGAGTTGGGCCTCACGGTCCGAATCGGGGTTGCACATCGAAACGGGGGGCCAGCCGCTGTGGCCCGTCAATTCCGCCTGGGCCAGCCAGGCGCTGATGCTCGCGGTGACCGCGCTGCTGACGCAGCTCGGAGCGCGGTGGCTCGACCTGTCGCCTGACAAGAGCGTGATCTCGGTGCTCATGTTGATGGTCACCCCCGACCTGCAGTCGATGCTGCAGAAAGGGGAACTGCGCCTGGCCGGGGCAGCCCTGGCGGTCGCCTGGAGCGTGCTGATGTTCGTGGTGTTGGCTCTCGCGCCCCACTTCCTGCTGCTCGTGCTGCTCGTGTTCTTGGGAATGTACTTGGCGGCCGGTCTGGCCCATGCCGGGGGCAAATACGCCTACGCCGGCGTGCAGATGGGGCTCGTCATGCCGATGGTGGCCGTGGCGCCGGCCAGCGAGTTTGGCAACATCAACGCGGCGGGGCAGCGCATCGAGGGGATTCTGCTCGCGCTGGCCGTCTCGCTCGTCGTAGGCAGCCTCTGGCCGCGCTACCGCCGTGCAGAACAGCCGCGGTGACTCAAGGGAACGTCCAGCGGTAGACCAAGTACAAGCACACGATCACGCCGACGATCAACCACCACGGCTTGGGGCGCGCGGGGCGCGTTTCTTCCGAAATATAGCGGTCGCAGTGAGGGCAGCGCTCGGCGTCTTCATAAATCTCCTCGCCGCAGTATGGGCACGACTGCAGCTCCGGGGCCGCGTCGTCCGGGAGATCGTCGTAGTCGTCTTCGTCCCAGGAGTCATCGTCGTCGCGGGGCATGGCAGATCAAAGGCAGGCGAGCACGTAGGTTATGCTTCAGCATAACTTGGACCGCGGGGAATTATGCTGAAGCATAACCTACCAGGCAAACTTGTTCGTGCCGGCCTTGCATGCTAGGGTGGCCACGGAACGAGCCCCTCTTTTTTTCGCCGCGTGCAGCCCCTCGTGCAGATCAACTCCGTCGTCATCGAAGACACCTTCGCCGAAGCCTTTCCGATGACGGCCACGCGGCTGATCGTGACGGCCGCTTCGCGCGAGTGGGCCCTCACCGCCGCCCGCGAGGCCACCGGCTACGCCGCCAGCGTGATCGGCTGTGACGCCGAGGCGGCTATCGAGCGCGAGCTCGCGCCCGAGGAAACGCCCGACGGGCATCCCGGCGTCAGCCTATTGCTGTTCGCCTTCAATCGCGACGCCCTGCAGAAGGCGGTGGTCAACCGCGTGGGGCAGTGCATCCTCACCTGCCCCACCACCGCTTGCTACAACGGCCTACCGGTCGTCAAAGACAAGGCGATCCGCATCGGCGGACAACTCCGCTACTTCGGCGACGGCTTCCAAGCGAGCAAACGCCTCGAGGAGCGGCGCTACTGGCGCGTGCCTGTGATGGACGGCGAGTTCGTCTGCGAAGACAAGTTCGGCACGGTCAAAGGCATTGGCGGCGGCAACTTCTTGATCCTCGGCCGCTCGCAGGAGCAGGCGCTGGCCGCGGCTGAAGCCGCCGCGGCGGCCATCCGCACGGTCGAGGGGGTGATCATGCCGTTTCCGGGCGGCTTGGTGCGCAGCGGCAGCAAGGTGGGCAGCCGCTATCCTCAACTTCGCGCGAGCACCAACGAGGCCTACTGTCCTGGGCTGCGAGGGCTTGTGAACTCGGCGCTCGAGGACGACGTGAACGCCGTCTACGAGATCGTGATCGACGGGCTCGACCTGGCGGCCGTCGAGCAGGCGATGCGGGTCGGCATTCACGCGGCCTGCCGGCCGGGGATCGTGCGCATCACGGCGGGCAACTATGGCGGCAATCTCGGGCCGCACCACCTCAAGCTGCATGAGATCCTGGCCGGCCACGCTTAGGCCTTCCGAGAGAGGCGACCCGAGAATAGCCCCGGGCAAGGCCGGCGCAAGCCGGACGCCGCCCGGGGTTACGCCCCACGGAAACAAAGAGCCCCGGAGGGGCGACCGATATGCTTGAGTCCAGCGCTGGAAAGCAGTTCTTGTGTCGCCCCTGCGGGGCTTTGTTCCCTTCTTCTCACGGACCCCGGGCTGCGGTCAGCTCACGCTGCCCTGGCCCGGGGCTATTATCGGGTCGCCCCTGCCGGGGCTGCACGTAGCCTTGCTCGCTCCAAGAGCAAAACGCTTGATCCATGCCCCCACTTCCAACCAAAAGCGCAACTTCAAAACTTGCGCTGCGGGCTAGAATTGGAGGGCAACCTCAGTAGCCCCGCGGCGTCACGCGCCCTTGCACTCGCAGCGGCAGGCCCTGGATTCGCAGGAAACCTTCGGCGTCGGTCTGGTTGTACGAGCCGCCCCCTTCCATGCTGGCGATGCCCGCGTCGTACAGGCTGTTGGGGCTGCGGCGGCTGTGGGTGAGCAGGTTGCCCTTGTAGAGCCGCAGCGAAGCCTCGCCCGTCACCGGCTTCTGTGCCTGACGGATGAACGCCATCAGCGCGTCCATCTTGGCCGTGTACCAGAAGCCGTAGTAAACCATCTCGGCCACCTCGGGCGAGAGCCGATCGCGGAGGTGAACGAGGTCGCGGTCGAGCGTGAGCTGCTCGACCAGGCGGTGGGCCTCGTAGAGGATCGACATGCCAGGCGACTCATACACGCCGCGGCTCTTCATGCCGACGAAGCGGTTTTCGACCATGTCGATGCGGCCCACGCCGTGGCGGCCGCCGATCTTGTTCAGCTCTTCGACCATGGCGAGCGCGCCGAGCTTGCGGCCGTTCAGCGTGGTCGGCACGCCTGACTCGAACCCCACCGTGATCGTCTCCGCCTCGTCGGGCGCCCTCTGCGGCGACACCGTCATGCCGAAGTCGACCAGCTCGAGCCCGTCGGTCTCGAGCTCTTCGAGCAACCCGGCCTCGTAGCTGATGTGCAGGCAATTCTCGTCCGAGCTATAGGGCTTCTTGGCCGTGGCCTTGACCGGAATGTTCTTCGCCTCGCAGTAGGCGATCAGCTCGGTGCGGCCGGGAAACTGCTTCCGGAAGGCCTCGATCCGCCAGGGAGCGATGAGCTTCACGCCGGGGTCGAGCGCCTCGGCGGCGAGCTGGAACCGGCACTGGTCGTTCCCCTTGCCGGTCGCGCCGTGGGCATAGGCGTCGGCCCCCACTTCGCGGGCGACCTGCAGGCAGACCTTGCTGATCAGCGGGCGGGCGATCGACGTGCCGAGCAGGTAGATGCCTTCGTAGCGGGCTTGCCACTGGAGCACGGGAAAGGCGAAGTCGCGGCACAGCTCCTCGCGGGCGTCCACGATGCGGGCGCTCTTGGCGCCGCAGCGGCGAGCCTTGGCCAGCGTCGCCTCGCGGTCTTCGCAGGGCTGCCCCAGGTCGACGTAAACGCAGTGAACGTCGTAACCCTGGTCCTGAAGCCAGCCTTGAATGACCGAAGTGTCGAGACCGCCAGAATAAGCCAACACGCAACTAGGCATCGGAACCGCTTGACCTTAGAGAAACAGAAGCGCGGCGCACCGCGGGAAATTAGGCCTGGCGGCGGGAAACGGCTATTTCCGCCGACCTCGGGCCAGCCAGGCATTTTCGTCTGCCCTGGCCGGTTAGACAAGGCGAGAGGCGGGGCGGTTCGGGGCCCGCTCCAGGGCGGAGTCTGCCGGCAGGCAGAACCTGAGAATTAGCTCCACGTTTCAACGTGGGGTGTCATCTGCGCGGCTATTCTCGGTCTTCGCCTCCGCGACTACGCCGAATCCAGAGAGCCGGCGGACATCACCTTGAGAATCGCCTCAATGCCGCGGCCGCAGCACCGTCCCTCGTCGCGCGCAGCCCCCAGCGCTCTTGCTAACTCGGTTCGCCCTCGCCACTCCGAGGTGCAGTGACGGTGGAAATGGAGGCAGTTGTACTGATAGAGGGGGTCTGTGCGGTTCGATGTGATCAGGCCGATCGTAAAAGACTCGTCTGGGTTATCGATCACTCGCCCACACACCTCGCAAACGCGGGCGTTCGGCATGTTACGCCGCCGAACCTCGGTGTACTGGAACGTCACTTCGTGGTTCAGCGGGTGCGCGGCGAAGCACGCTTCGTGCATCACGACTCGTTGAAGGCGGCCAAAGGGTCGTGGTCGTTGGCAACGAAGGGGGAGAACGCCACAACTCGGTTTTGCCGTTCGATCAATTGGCCGCAGATATCACATAGCGATGATCCGAGGATTACCATCGGCATGAGCCAGGCGCCTCCGATTCTATGGGCGGCTAGACACGAGGGGTAGTCGCGGGGTTCGGCGTTGCAGCCAGTTCTTGCCTGGCCAGAAGGCTTTTCACGATTCCCGAAAACCGTTGCGCTTCAGGATTGAGTCGCAACGGGTTCCGAAGTTCGCGTTCTTTTGCCGCACTGCGCCCAACGCCTGGCGAACGGCTTCTTGCCGGTCCTTGGGCAGGGTTCGCACGCAGGTGGCATACGCCGCAAACGTCGACGGTGAATTCAGGATTCTCATCTGCAGGATGATCGCCCACTGAGGCGAGGCTGCGAGAAACGGCTCAAGGTTCTCGGCGATGGCCCGAACGTAGGCAGCATCGTCGAATCGCTAGATCGTGTGGATTATCGAGAACATCAATTCGTCGTACTCCGGATCGTCCTCGAAGAGTTGCAGTAGCGGAGCGATGCAGTCCGGATCATTCAGAACCACAATCTGCCCCAGGAGGTCCTCAGCGCGTGGAACATACCCCTCGTGCCGGCCGTCCAGCTCTTGCCGAAGTTTTCTGAGCAGTCCAGCGAGCATGACTAGCCGAGCGGGATCGTGACAGCGCACCGACGAGCCGACATTCTCGGCTTGCTCGAGCCGCTCGACAAGCCGACACGGTGGCCAGTTCGCCGCGCGAAACGACGCGCTGCGAGCAACATCGCCAGCCCCGCCGCAAGCTGCCACGCAGGCGGCTCCGGGACCACCGCCCGCCAACTCTCGAAGCCGCCTTGCGGGTTCCGTCCCGCGCCCACGATTACGTGCCCATCGGCCGAGATGTCGTCGGCTGAGTAGAGGGTCCAGCCGGCCAGTTGGCCGCCGAGGCCGTAGTCGTCGATCAGCACTTGTTGCAGGCGCCGCATTCCCTGGTCGGCGGTCCACAAAAAGGGCTCGTAGGCGAAGGGCGACGACGTGCTCGCGGCCATGCCAATGATGATCTCGCCATCCGCGGAAACCGAACGCGCCACGCTGAATACTGGCTCGTTCGGCAGACCTCCCAGCCCCACCATTCCCGTGGCAGCGGTCCAGCGGAACGCTTCACTCTCCTCCGCCTCGGACGCCGTGCCCACGATCACTTGGCCGTCGAAGCTGGCTGCCCCGGCGACACTTTGCGACATGCCGGGCAAGCTGCCGAGCGCCTGCATGCCTTCGTCGGCCGACCAGCGAAACGCGCGCTGGTTGGAGGGCTCGTTCGTGCTGCTGAAGCCCACGGCGACTCTACCGTCTCCAGACACTCCCCACGCAGCCACCCAGTGCTCATCAGGCTGCAAACTACCAAGCCACTCGACGCCGGTGTCGGCCGACCAGCGAAAGGCTCGTGCGGGCGAGTCCTGGACGGGTGGAAAGTTGGCATACCCGACAACGCTCGAGCCGTCCGCCGAGATCGCGGTTCCGTACATCGAAAAAGCGCCCTCCTGGGGCTCGATGAGCCGAAAGTCTTCAGGCCGATCCCCGGCGCGCCAGGTTGCCGCCGTCCCCCCGGACTCCCCGTTAAAGCCGCTCAACACGGTTTGGCCGTCGAACGAAGTGTCGAGCACCGGGTAGACCCAGGACTCACGGTCGTAGCCTGCGCCCGCAACCCAGCGGAAGCCCACCGGTCGTTCCTGCTCCCCGCGGTTGCCGGACCCAACGACGGTCGTGCCATCGCCTGAAACGGCGGAGGCTTCGCCGTAGAGCGTATCCCAACGAGCGCCGAGACCTACGAAATCGGCCGCGGAGCAGGGCAGCAACAAGACCGTTGAGATCAGTACGCCCGCAAGAATACGCAGCGGCATCGAACCCCTCCCTGGATCTAGAGTCGTAAGACTCTAGACCGGGAGGGGCTGGGTGGCCAGAGAGGATTTGTTGCAGTCCGTAGTCTAAGAACTGCGCACCGCTCTGTGCCCTCAATCGGTGAGGCCGCCTTGCCTTCGACTGGGGTCAAGGTGGGGCTTGCGCCCCACCATACGACAACTTACTCCGCCATTGCGTATGCCTGGCCGTCGATTTCGAGCACCACGGCTGCTTCGATCGCCAGCAGCTTGGCGGCGGCTGCGTGGTTCGCGGCCAGGTCGAAGTAAGCCGCCGAGTAGCGCTCGAGCGGCTTGGCGTTCTTCTCCTGCTCCTCGGTCAGCGCCGAGTCGACCCAGCGGTGATTGCGGTGGTAGAAGGTCTTGTTCCCCACCTGCATCACGCCGGCCACGAGTTCGGCCTGGTCGGTGTCGGTGTTCTGCACGACGACCGGCGCAGCCGCTGGCGCGGAGAGCAGGGCTGGGCCCGCCGCAGCGCTCGCCGGTTGGGCCCCGGCGGCCGGTCTTCCGTAGCCGCCGTAGCCGCCGCGCCCCGCAGAGCGCGCTGATTCGGCGTAGAAGCGGTCGACGGCGCCGCCTCGCAGCTCGGATTCGTTGGAGAGCCGCTGGTAGCCCGCCTTCGCCCGCCGCTGCGCCACGCCCCGCAGCCCGTCGGTTTCCGCCAGTCGCTCGAGCGACAACTCGGTCGTGGCGGAGTTCGCCGCCAGATCGCGCAGGTTCGTGTTCTCGTCGGCCAGGAACGACGTGTACGGCGTGAGAATGCCGTGCCGCGTGGAGAGCTGCACGAGCTCCTTCACGAGCTCCTCGTTGCGCCCGTTGAGATCGAGCTGGTCGAGAATCTCGCCTACGCGGCGCGATGCCCAGAGCTTTTCGGCGAAGGCGAACGAGTCGTCGCTGGTCTTGGCGGCGAACTCGGCTGGGAACTCGAACTTCTTCTCCTCGTTCCCCACCCGCCCGCGGACGACCACCTTGGCGGCGCCCGCTTGCTTGTACCGCCCGACGAGCACGAGCTGCTCGCCGGCGAACAGGTCGAACGTGCCGGACGGATAGACCCGCTGCACGGGCGGCCCTTGCTCGGTCTTGGCGTTGTCGAACTGGAAGTCGAACTTCACGTCGGTCATCACGGGCGAGCCGATGCGGTTGTAGAGCTTGCTCACGCTGGCTTCGATGTTCTCGTTCGGCCGCACATACTCGCTCAGTCCGTGCCCTTCGCGGGCCAGCTTGTCGAGCAGGCGGCTGTTCACATCGTAACCCACGCCAAAGGCGAACACGCGCGCCCGCACGTCGTTCCGCTGCTTGGCGGCGGCGGCGATCTTGGCCTCGTTGGTTTCGCCGTGGGTGGGTAGACCGTCGGTGAGAAAGATCACGAAGTTGGGGCGGCTCGTGTCTTTGAGCTGCCCGAGCGCGGCGGCCAGGGCGCCGTCGATATTGGTGCTGCCGCCGGCGAACAGCCCTTCGACGAAGCCGAGCGCGGCAGCCCGCGTCTCCTGGTCGAACTTTTGCAGCTCGGGGCGGAAGCTCTGCACCTCGGCGTCGTAGGCCACGACGTTGAACAGGTCCCCCTCGCGCAGATTGTTGAGCACGAACTTGAGCGCGTTCTTGGCCTGCTCGATCTTCTCGCCGCTCATGCTGCCGGAGCGGTCGACGACGAAGACCACGGTCTTCTTGGGCAGGTCCTTGGAGTCGGCCTTGATCTCAGGCGTCGTCAGCAGCATGAAATAGCCGTCGTCACTGTCGCAGGGGCGATAGCTGATGACGCGCGACGCCACCGGATCCTGCCCCACGTCGAACAGCAGGCGGAAGTCGCCGCTGGGGACGTGGTCCTTGGCCTGGAAGCTGACCACGGCGTGCTTGTCGTCGGGGCGCTTGATGTCGAGCGAGTGCGTGGGGCTGTAGACGTTCTTGATCGGCGCCTGGCCGTCGATCGAAATCTGGAACCGCAGCGACTCGAGCGGCTGCGAGGTGTAGCGGGCGGTGCTGAGCGGGAAGACGAAGTCGGTGAGGCCGTGGTCCTTGCGGCAGAGCTGCGTGTAGCGGAGCGTCACCTTGCGCTCGGCCCCGGGCGGCACCGGGAAGACGCTCGTCTTGAACATGCCGGCCCCCAGCCATTCGAGCAGGGCCGGGTCTTTGTTCTTGCGGACGATCGACTCGTAGACCTCGCGGGCTTGCTTGGCCTCGAGCAGCTTGGCGGGAAACTCCTTGCCGTCGACCAGCAGCGTGAGCTGATCGATCGCCCCGTCGTACGGCAGCGGGAAGATGAACGACACCTCCATCTGCTGGCTGCCGGTGTTCACGAACGACTGCGACACCTGCACCCGCGCAATCTGGGCGTCGAGCCGAGCATCGACCGCCAGTTCCTTGATCTTGTAGGTGGGGGCCGGTTCGGGGAGGGGCGTGGGGATCGGGCGCGGCAGCCGCACGATCTGGTGCGGGTCGACGACCACCAGGACCCCCTGGGCGGCGGCGAGCGACGGGCCAAGAACGCCCAGAACGGCCAGTAAACCCGACAAACTGAGCAAGCGGCGCAACATGACCAACCTCCCGCGCGAGATTCCGCCAAGAAAACAGGGATTCGCGGCCGGCGCCGCGACGCCTCAGGGGGTTAGTCGCCGGGGTGCGCTAAAAAGTTCCCAGCGGCCGTGTTCCCATTTCGTGTCCGTCTGCCAGCGGGCGAAAAGCTAGGCTTTAAGAGGCAGTTGGATTGATGTTGGAGCTAGCCGTGGCCAGGGGGCATACTTGCCCTCGGGCCGCAGGAGGTGAGCCGATGAGCATCGGACCCATGGGCATTCTGAGCAGCGTGTCGGCTGCGCCTTCGCAGGCGAGCGGCGCAGAGGCCGCCAAGCATCGCGGCGAGGCCGCCGTGCAAGCACGGCATTCCCAAAGCGCGCAGAAGACCGAAGACGCAGCCGGCGTCGGCAAGACCGACGGCGAGGAGCACACGGCCAACGAGCGCGACGCCGACGGCCGCCGCATCTGGGAAGTCGGCCCAGCCAAGCCGCGAGCCGAGGGCACGCCGGCTGAGCCGGAATCGCCCCACGTCAGCCGCGACGCCACCGGCCAGTCGGGCAACCAACTCGATCTGACGGGCTGAGACTGCGTGAGCCGCGCTTCGTTGGGTGGCGCACCACACGCTACGGCTGCGGCGGGCCGAAGGGCGCGATCGGCGGATTCGAAAACGGGCCGCCAGTGGCCGGGTCCGCGCCCGTGATGCGGGCGGCGGCCTGCTCTTCGACCAGCACCGTATATATGTGCTCCTCGGGGTCGACCTCGATCACGCCAAACTCTGGGTCGAGGTCGTCGGCCGAAAGGCCGTAGCGGGCTTGGACCTCGGCGAGCGTCGGCGGCGCCGACAGTCCGCTTAGATTCACCATGACCTTTGCCATCGTGTTTCGCTCCTAGTTCGCAGCATGATTCGAACAGCGGGGCCCTGGCCAGCAAACCCTGGCCAGGGCCCGACGATTTCTGCGCCTCATCTCTGTCATTGTAGGCGAGCGGCGCATCGCGGCGGGAACCTTCGCCGCGTAAAACCGCCCGTCGTGCAATGGCCGCGTCTTAGGGACCAAACAGCCCCTGCACCGCTGCCGGCAGCGATTGGCCCCACTGCAAGTTGTAGACGACCCGGCATTGCTGGCCGTTGTCGAACAACTGCACGCTGATCGTGTCGAAGCGAGCGCCGCCTGCGTGCGGGTTGTTCGGTTGCACCCATTCGGTCATCCAGGCGCTGATGCCGCGCGTGCCGGCCGGCAGCCCCGTGATCGTGAGCGTGTTGAGCCCAGGCCCGGCATCGGGCACGATGCGGCCGAAGAAGTGCTGGACGCCTGCCGCCGCAGCCACCCGCGGCGGCAACACGAGCCTGGCCGCTTGTTTTGCCGCGGCAGAGTCAGCCGCCGGGGCCGCAACCTGCCATCCCGCAGCTTGCCATCCCACAGCAAGCGGTGCGGCTGGCAACTTCGCGGCAAAGGCCGCGGCGGGGCCGGCGGTTGGAACCTCGTCTTCAACAGTTTCGTCGTCGGGCTCGGCCCCCACGAGCGGTAGGCGCGCGTGCTGGGCCACTGCCGTGCCGTCGACCACGCCGAAACCGTATTCGAAGTCGTAGCCGGTCTGTCCCAGGTCGATCGCCGTGCGGCGCAGCAAGCTGCGGATCGCGGAAGGCCAAGTGGCCGGCCGCAGTGGCCGGAAGGGGCGGACCGTGCGCACGGCCGCCACCACGCCGGCCACCACAGGCGTGGCCGCCGAGGTGCCGCCGTCGGCCGGGTAGACGCCCGAGCCTGCGAAGTGGGTGTAGCCGGTCAGGTCGGGCTTTTCCCGGGTCAGTCGGCCCGGACCGATCGACGAGTAGCCCGCGCGAACTCGATTGACGTCGGCGCCGGCCACCGAGAGGACCTGGGGATGGGAACTCGCGCCATAAAGCGCCCGGTCGGTCACTCCTTGGCAGCGGCCGTCGGGGCAATCGCGGCCGCAGTTGCCGGCGGCGAACAAAACATCGGCCCCAGCCCGCTCGAGCGCGGCCACGATGCGGTTGAAGGGATGCCCCGGGTTGTCGCTGTAGTTGCCGGGGTGGCCGACCGGATAGTCCCACGAGGGGTGGAACATCCCCCAACTGTTGTTCACCACGAGCGATGGCCGCCCAATGCCTGTCATGAGCCCCAGCAAGTGTTGATAGGCGCGCACGGCGTCGCTGAGAAACGCGGGAAAGGGGCCGGCAGTCGATTGCAGCAGGGCGACATCGAGCAGCGTGCAGCGCGGGGCCGCAATGCACACATCGAATGCGCACATCGTGCCATGGTTCGTGGGCCACTGGCCGGGGGCCGCGCCGCCCGAAATCGGCGACCAACTCCGCGCCACGTCGAGCGAGGGGTTCTTCCCCTTGGCCTGCAGGTGAGCCAGGTTGATCCCGGTGTCGACGATCGCCACGAGCACGCCGCGGCCGTCCATCCCGCGGCGGTGCAGGTCGGCCACGCCGAGGACACGTTCGACATCGCGGTCGTCGCCGACCGGCGGCGAGCCAGGGCACACGCCGATGGGTTCGATTTGCACGTCGGCGAAAATGCCCACCACGTCGGGATGGGCCAGCGTTTGGGCAGCGGCCGCCCCGGCCGTCGGCTCGTCGTCGATTTCGCCGCGGACCAAGTAGGTCGCCTGCGCGGGGCGCAGGTCGAGCGCCAGCCGATCGCTGCGTTCGGCCGGCTCATCGCCCCCCAGCGATTCCACGAGCGACGGCAGCGGCACGGGGGAAAACGACGTGTCCAAAGTAATGCCCGGCACGCTGGGCAGGGCTTCCGCGGCCTGCGCGAACGGTTGATTGGCGGCCTGCCAGAGGGCGGGCGTGGCCCGCATTTCGAGGATGACCCGGCGCTTCGTCATGGCGGCGACCCCTGGAGGGGAGATGGAGAGAGACTGACAACGAGCACGTTGTCAGCAGTCTCCGCCTGGCTTAGCGCCTCGCCTACCTAAGGCTCGACGGAGGCGCGACGAAGGTTAGGCTGCCTGAAAGAGGTCGTTCGGCCGGCTGTGACCAGCCTCAAATTTCTGTACCAGGGTTATGAAGGTACGGGTTGGGGAAGATCGCTGTGCTGCTGGAGCGAGGGCGTAGCCCGAACGGAAGCAGCACAGCGAGCCGCGAACTCGGTCGGGGTGAGATACCCCAACGAGCTGTGCGGTCGTACGTGGTTGTAATCGTCGCGCCAGGCCGACGTGAGACGCCTGGCCGACGACAGACTCGAACTCCTCGCGGGATAGGAACTCGTCCCGCAGCCGGCTGTGGAAGCTCTCCGCGTAGCCATTCTGCCACGGGCTGCCCGGCGCGACGTAGCGAGCTTCCACCTCCACCTGCTGCAGCCACCGTTGAATCGCTCGCGACACGAACTCCGGCCCGTTGTCCGAACGGATCGCATGCGGCACGCCGCGCCGCGAACAGCTCGGCCAACGTGTCGATCACATCCTCGGCCCGCATCCCGCGCCCCACCTTCGCGCCGCCAGGCACTCGCGCGTGTGCTCGTCGAGGATCGACAACCATTTCAGCGAACTCCCCGCGCACGTCCGATCGAACACAAAGTCCCAGCACCACACCTCGTTCTTGGCGGTCGCCCGCGCTACGTGGCAGGCCTGGGCGCCGTGCCCGATCGCCCGACAGACTCGCCGTTTCTGCGGCACTCAGCCCTTCGCGGCGCCACAACCGCAACACCCGGCTCGCGCTCGCACGCCAACTCTCACGTCTCAACAACGCCGCGATCCGCCGATAGCCGTAACGCGGACGCTCCGCCGCCAAGCCTCGCATGCGCTGCACAGCTGCTCCTCATCGTCACGCGGCTGTGCCTCGTAACGCTGACTGCTACGCGGCTGATCCAACACCCGACAAGCCCTTCGCTCGGAGACCGTAAACTGCGCTTGCAGCTCACGCACTGCCCCACGCTTCCGGGAAGGGCTCACCAGTTTCCCGAGGCCACGTGCTTCAGCATCTGGATGTCCAGGGCCTGGTCCGCCACCAGTTGCTTCAGCCGACGGTTTCTCGTCCTCCAGCTCCTTCAGCCGCTTCGCCTCCTCGGCCTTCATCCCGCCGTACTGCGTTCGCCAACGCTGATACGTCGACTCGCTCACCTCCAAGGATTGCAGCACCGTCGCCAAATCCTTGCCAGCGTTGAGCAGCGCGTCCGCATCACGAAGCTTACGCACCACCTGCTCAGCGCTATGCCGCTTCCGACGCTTCGTCGTCATCAAAAGGTCTCCTTGCCGCATGGGCTAAAGACCTTCATAAACCATGGAACAGGTTTCAGGTAGCAGGCCAGCTGGACTGCGGCGAGCGCCGCAATGAGAGTCAGCGACGACAAAGCACCAGTGCTTGGAGCCGGGCTGTCCGGCAAAGTGTCTGCACCTGGCTCTGTAGAAAACCCAGCCTGTAGCGGGCCAGGATCAGGAGGTTGTGAACGAGGACCTTGAGCGAGGCGGCGCGGTGTTGAGCCCACGGTTTGCGAGCGTGCAGCGTGTCACGGAGGCGGCGTTTCAACATGCTGAAGACGGTTTCGACTTGCGAGCGAGCATGGTAGCGGGTCTGTTCCAGATGGCTGGCCATCCAACGGCGGCGCTTCCCGCGCGGCGGGCCGCGGCCGCTTCCGCGGCTCTTGGCGGGGATCAAGCTGCGAATATCCAGCAGGTCGCGGCAGGCAGTGTGAATCCATTCCGCGTCGAAGCCCGCGTCACACACGAGAACCCGCGGCCGCGCCTCGTCGTACAGATCGCACGCCAGCGGCAGAAAACGCCGCGTGTCGCTCGCCGGACCACGCTCTACCTGCATCGCGACGATCAAGTGGCTGCCGCAATCGCAGGCCACCATCAGCTTCGGCCAACGTCGACGCCGCGTTGCTCGTCGCGGCCTGTGTTTCCCGGCGTTTTCGGCCTCCTGCTGCGCGCGGAAGTGATGGCTGGCGGCCTGGGCGAGCAGGCCGGTGCCGTCGATCGCCGCGGTCTCCACGCGGCCGCAGCAACCCCAGACGCCGCCCGCGGGCCAACTCCGCCTGCAACAGACGGTGTGCCCGCTCGGCGCGGAGCAGTCGCTTGGACGCTTTGTGCAACGTCGTGTAATGGGGCGGGTGCGCGAGACCGATCCACTTCTGCAGATCGGGGCTGTCGGCCAACAGCCGCGCGGCCGTGCGATAATCCTGCCCGAGAAACTCCTTCATGACCAGGCAGGCAAACAACTGCGGTTGCGTGAACTTGTGAGGGCTGAAGCGATTCGAGAAACGCCACAACACGCGCTGCGACACCTGCAACGCCTCTTGCAACACACGCTTCAGGGAACGGCTCATGGCGGACATCGCTGTGCCCTCCAACCGTTCTACGATTCACACCCCCGCTAGCAGGCCACCGCCAGCACGGGGTTTTCGACAGAGCCTGGGATGTCTATTGGATGCCTCCTTTCGATACCACCAGGCAACATCTTTTCCCGCCGCCGGCACACCTTCCGAAAGGACCGATTTCGACAAGGCAGCCTCTACGGCCTTAGATGGTTTTCCACGCATCGAAATCCACCCGATCCGTTCGGCTTCGAACAGGCGTTGAGCGGTATTCTCCGAAACTCGATCGCCCTTTAGTTCACTTTGGACCATTCCATTCTCGAATCCCTGGCCACCCATGAAGGACCCTTCAGCTTCGGCCGCCTCGATCACTTCGTCCGCAAGACGTTGCTGCCGTCGATCCTCGATCAGCCTATTGCCAATAACGGCCAGAACAACAGCCGCTAGGCTCAGAATGATCAGTAGTGTGCAGAGAGAGAATCTTGTCTTCATGTGCTCCGCACTTAGGGCCTCATTCGGTCCGTCAGCCAAAAAATGATCAGGTAACAGAGCCCCGCAATTGCGATTAGTTCGACGAACCCTTCAAAAAACGGTGATGCTACCAAGAAGAGGCAGCATGCGGAAGCCAGAATGAAGACTGACCTTAGTGAAACCGTCCATTTCATGACTTTAGCCTGAGCGGAAAAAGACTGCGAAGAGTGAAGCGTGTCACCTGGCGGGGCCCTCACGAAACTCGTCCTTTAGCTGGTAAGTTCCGTCGCTCAGTCTAGTGCATCGAGCAAGACGCTTTAGCAGGTCGTCGGCGGAGCACTCGTATTCGTTGGTGAGTCGGAGTCGAACACCATACGGATAAGAGCGAGTAAAGTCTGCCGTGGATCGCATTTCATCGAGTAGCTCGATGGCCAACCGCTTCTCATTCTCACGAAGTGCCTGAATTGCTCGTCGATTCAGCGTAGAGTGCCATAAGCAGGCCGCTCCCAACAAGAAAAACAGGGCCGAGCCAGCAAGCATTTTAGCGGCATAGGTCACGGATACGTTCAAAGGTTCCGTTCCGTCGAGATGCCACGAAGCCGCCGTGAGCCAGGAAACCAGGACCATCAGTGTTGCGTAGATAATGACCGCCCACCCCAAGCCCCGCATAAAAAGGGCATTGCTTGGACGAGCAAGAGGAACCGGAAACGACGCGTCTTCCTGAGCACGCTCGCGGTCGATCGCAAGACCATAGAGCAAGATAACAATGAAAGACCCGGTAGCCGTCACCCACCCTCGAACGCCCGCGGACCGCAAGATGGTGACTAAACCAACGCCGCAAAACAACAACACGAATCCGACGAGGCTGAGTGTTCCACAGTATCGGCGAAGAGTCTGCCTGAAAGTCATCAGCCTGATCCTTGTCACTACGTGGTGCGTATGGGGCACGTCCGAAATGTGGGTTTCACCTGGCAGGGCCCGTGTCTGGCGGAGTCTTCTTTTTCAATGCGAACTGAACCGCAAAGCCCGCGGCGATTGCGGCAGCCACCATTATCATTATCTCGCTCCGTCCCAAGGGACTGTCCTTTACGAACACTTCCTGGCTCTGTCGAAAACACCGTGCTGGCATTGGCCTGCTAGCGGGGGTGTGAATCGTAGAACGGCTGGAGGGCACAGCGATGTCCGCCATGAGCCGTTCTCTGAAGCGTGTGTTGCAAGAGGCGTTGCAGGTGTCGCGCGCGTGTTGCGGCGTTTCTCGAACCGCTTCAGCCCTCACAAGTTCACGCAACCGCAGTTGTTTGCCTGCCTGGTCATGAAGGAGTTTCTGGGGCAGGATTATCGCACGGCCGCGCGGCTGTTGGCCGACAGCCCTGATCTGCAGAAGTGGATCGGTCTCGCACCCGCCCCATTACACGACGTTGCACAAAGCGTCCAAGCGACTGTCCGCGCCGAGCGGGCACGCCGTCTGTTGCAGGCGGAGTTGGCCCGCGGGCTCCGTCTGGGGTTGCTGCGGCCGCGCGTGGAGACCGCGGCGATCGACGGCACCGGCCTGCTCGCCCAGGCCGCCAGCCATCACTTCCGCAGCAAGAGGCCGAAAACGCTGGGAAACACAGGCCGCGACGAGCAACGCGGCGTCGACGTTGGCCGAAGCTGATGGTGGCCTGCGATTGCGGCAGTCACTTGATCGTCGCGATGCACGTAGAGCGTGTCCGGCGAGCGACACGCGGCGCTTCGCCGCTGGCGTGCGATCTGTACGACGAGCGCGGCCGCGAGTGCTGGTATGTGACGCAGGCTTCGACGCGGAATGGATTCACACGGCCTGCCGCGACCTGCTGGATATTCGCAGCTTGATCCCCGCCAAGAGCCGCGGACGCGGCCGCGGACCGCCGCGTGGGAAGCGCCGTCGCTGGATGGCCAGCCATCTGCAACAAACCCGCTACCATGCTCGCTCGCAAGTCGAAACCGTCTTCAGCATGTTGAAGCGCCGCCTCCGTGACACGCTGCACGCTCGCAAACCGTGGGCCCAACACCGCGCCGCCCGACTCAAGGTCCTCGTTCACAACCTCCTGATCCTGGCCCGCTACAGGCTGGGTTTTCTACAGAGCCACACTTCCTCGAACTTCACTGCTCGTCTTGCATACTCAAGCCAGCCTGACAGTGGCAGCACACCATTCCGAAACAACTGCCAAGGATGAAGGTGAGCGAGCAAAACCCATAGCACCCGGCTCTGTCGAAAACCCTCACTTTTGGCAGTTTCCAGCTAGTGTAGTGTCTCAAACGGATGGTGTTTTATCGAGGACGGCCCGGGCACGGGCGACTTTGGCGAGGATGGTTTCGGCTTGGGCGGTCCACACGAAGGGTTCGGCCGCTTGGTTGTGTCTGGCGATGAACTCCTCGATCGCCGCGATCAACTGGCCGACGTTGCGGAAGGTTCCGCGACGCAGCCGTTTGTCGGTGAGCTCGCGAAACCAGCGTTCCACCAGATTCAGCCACGAGCTGCTCGTGGGGATGAAGTGCATGTGGAAGCGCGGATGGCGTTTGAGCCAGGCCTTGACCTTGGGGTGTTTGTGCGTGGCGTAGTTGTCCGCGATCAGGTGCAAGTCGAGTTCGGCGGGAGTTTGCTGGTCGATCGTGCCGCGAGGAACTTGATCCACTCCTGGTGGCGATGCTTCGCTTGGCAGGCGCCAATCACCTGGCCGGCGGCGACGTTGACCGCGGCGAACAAGGTCGTCGTGCCGTTGCGTTTGTAGTCATGCGTCATCGTCCCGCAGCGACCGGGATGCAGCGGAAGCCCCTTCTGCGTCCGATCCAGGGCTTGAATCTGGCTCTTCTCGTCGCAGCTGAGCACCACAGCGTGTTCCGGCGGATTGAGATACAAGCCCACCACGTCCCGCAGCTTCTCGGCGAACCGCGGATCGTTCGAGACCTTGAACGTCTTGACCAAGTGCGGCTTCAAGCCGGCGCTTGCCACACGCGGTTGACCGTGGAACGGCTCACGCCCACCGCCTTGGCCATCGTGCGGGTGCTCCAGTGCGTCGCTCCAGCCGGTTTCTCCTGGGTGGTTTTGTGCAGGATCGTCTCGATCACGCGCGTCGGAATCGCCGGCTTGCGGCCAGGGCGAGGGGCATCGGTCTCGATGCCGGCCAGGCGTCGTTCGCCAGCCGCCGCCGCCACAACGAGACTGTCTTCCGCGACGTCCCGAGCTGCGCGGCGATGTCTTGGTTCAAGCTTCTCGGCGGCCGCCAGCACGATCTTCGCCCGCAACACCAACCGCGCCGGCGTCCGCCGGCCCCGCGACCAAGCCGACAACGTCCGCCGCTCGCGCTCGACAACTCAATGACCGGAGCCGATTTCATGGCTTCATCCTCCCAAGGAGAATGAAACCCCGCAACCAAGCGTAAGTAACGCTATTTAAGGGACACTACACTAGCACGCAGACCGTGAAACTGCGTATTCCTCGGGAGATGGCGAGCCTTGCCAAGTGCTAGTTTGCGTTTTTTGGAGGTTTTCGACAGAGCCATAGCACCCCGGTAATCGTGTATCCGATCCAAAAGCCCCCGGCAGTGTCTCGACGAACTATTCTGACCAGGCCGTAAAGGAAGCTGCAAACTACTAGGATCGGAACCCCGTTCCCAGATGACCGCTGACTCGGATAGCCCAGCGTATCGAGTAGTGCGGCACCAAGGGCGATGCCGACGAAGAGCCATTTCAGGGAGAAGGAAGGTTTCATTTGGGCGAGCCCTCAACATCGGCCTCTTTAGGTGTTCTTCCTTTTCGCCACGCAATCACTACACACGCAACGGTAACCAGGCCGACGACTGCGTAGCCGAGCCCAAACATTCCATCTGGCACTCCGATCAAGAGTTGGAAGACGCACCACAGCCCGACGAGCAGTGCCGCACCATACCGCAGAGCTAACGACGAACGACGGTATGCGGCACTGGCCATGATTCTCGTGAGTGACGGCCTTAGATAGGGGGCCGTAGCCATTGCGACAATGCCGCCAATCAGGCCGAACAGAACCGTTCGATCAGAGTGCCGCCTCATCGCAACCTCCCTGCCCTTATGGTATTCGTCCGGCTCTGTCGAAAACCCCGTGCTGGCGGTGGCCTGCTAGCGGGGGTGTGAATCGTAGAACGGCTGGAGGGCACAGCGATGTCCGCCATGAGCCGTTCTCTGAAGCGTGTGTTGCAAGAGGCGTTGCAGGTGTCGCGGCGCGTGTTGCGGCGTTTCTCGAACCGCTTCAGCCCTCACAAGTTCACGCAACCGCAGTTGTTTGCCTGCCTGGTCATGAAGGAGTTTCTGGGGCAGGATTATCGCACGGCCGCGCGGCTGTTGGCCGACAGCCCCGATCTGCAGAAGTGGATCGGTCTCGCGCACCCGCCCCATTACACGACGTTGCACAAAGCGTCCAAGCGACTGCTCCGCGCCGAGCGGGCACGCCGTCTGTTGCAGGCGGAGTTGGCCGCGGGCGCCGTCTGGGGTTGCTGCGGCCGCGCGTGGAGACCGCGGCGATCGACGGCACCGGCCTGCTCGCCCAGGCCGCCAGCCATCACTTCCGCGCAGCAAGAGGCCGAAAACGCTGGGAAACACAGGCCGCGACGAGCAACGCGGCGTCGACGTTGGCCGAAGCTGATGGTGGCCTGCGATTGCGGCAGTCACTTGATCGTCGCGATGCACGTAGAGCGTGGTCCGGCGAGCGACACGCGGCGTTTCTGCCGCTGGCGTGCGATCTGTACGACGAGCGCGGCCGCGAGTGCTGGTATGTGACGCAGGCTTCGACGCGGAATGGATTCACACGGCCTGCCGCGACCTGCTGGATATTCGCAGCTTGATCCCCGCCAAGAGCCGCGGACGCGGCCGCGGACCGCCGCGTGGGAAGCGCCGTCGCTGGATGGCCAGCCATCTGCAACAAACCCGCTACCATGCTCGCTCGCAAGTCGAAACCGTCTTCAGCATGTTGAAGCGCCGCCTCCGTGACACGCTGCACGCTCGCAAACCGTGGGCCCAACACCGCGCCGCCCGACTCAAGGTCCTCGTTCACAACCTCCTGATCCTGGCCCGCTACAGGCTGGGTTTTCTACAGAGCCAAAACTTGGCCATTGCCTGATCCTTGTCACTATGTGGTGCGTGTGGGGAACGTCCGAAATGTGGGTTTCACTTGGCAGAGCCTGAACGCAATCGATAAGTCCGGTTATCTCCATCGCCTTCAAGATCGTAGTTCCCTCGCATCAATTCATGAGCCTCAGGTGCGACCCTGACCTTGAACAGCGTCACCGTCGGAAAGCCAGAGGCCGAAATGGCATACGCACATCGCTCGCTCAGCTCGCCATCTTCCAGATTCACTGTGTCATTTTCCCAGTCGTATTCCGTTAGAGTGCCGTCGGCCAAGAACAAGAACATAAGCATCGAACCTTTATCCGAATGCAGGTCCTCAAGGCGTTCCTCGGCGTCTTGCAATTCACCGGTCAACCGCCGATGTTCGGCTCTCCATCGTTGATCGGAGGCAATCCATCCGCAAAGAACCGCCAGAAAGACGATGCTGATGAAGAGCCACTTTAGGGAGAAGGAAGGTTTCATGGCTTTGCCTTGCGTGCTTCGGTCAGTTTCGTACCAGCACTGAAAACTACTCCGCCCAAGACGCACATGATCGTACTCCATACCAGCGTTAGAGTCGCACTAACCGCTCGCCAATAGTCAAGAACACCTCCGTCAATTCCGCCGTCTGGATCGCTGTCATAACACATCCTAAGGATGTCCCTAATAACGTCATCGGACACAAACGAACTGATAAATGGGAACGCGTTCAATGAGACGAGTTCACGCAACGCACCTACAATTACGACCCCAGTGCAAAATGCGTTACTCCTCCAAAGCGACAGAAAGGCGGCCGCTACCAAAAGGCCGCAATAGACCGACCTCAATGATGTGACCCACCACGCATTAGCATTAAGCAGCGATACGGCTGCGAGGCCAACAAACACACCTCCCGCAAGAAACCAAATTCGAGACTGTCGAACCCCGTCGCCTTGTTTTGCTCGCTCACTAAAAGCACGAGCCAGAAATCCGCCCGAAACGCACACAGCCGCACTCCACATCAACGTGAGTAAAGCCGTTACCGCCCTCTCGTAATCTGTTTCCGCGTCCGTGGTAGACCAAGGATCACGCAAGCCATCCGGGTCAAACACCCTTCTCACAATCTCATCAATAAGCTCTTCAGAGAGGAACGAATGATGAACATTGGAATTTAGCGAACAGACAAGGCGAAAGACCGCTACAATCACGACTCCGATGCAGAATGCATCACGCCACAACAATGCGTAGAAGGCCGCTGCAAGCAACAACGTGCAATAAGCTGAGCTAGCGGACGTTACCCACCATGTATTGGCATTTGCAAGCGATGTGATTGCGAGCCCGACGATGGCCATGACAACAAAGGGCCACTTCAGGGAGAAGGAAGGTTTCACTTCGTGAGATCCCCTCTTCGGCTCGCCAATGAACACACTAACACGCTAACAAGGCCGCTGAAGCTCGAGACCAGAATGGTGATGATGCAGTCGACGATCGCCGAGAGATTAATAAGATTGCCGTAGTAGTTGTTTTCGCCCCCCTCCAGAGAATCGGCGTATTCTTTGTCGTACATCAGGTCGAAGGAGGTTCCTTGGCCACCATAGAACCGGATCATGGAGATGATCATTAGGGTGGCACAAACAGCATATCCGATGGCGAAAGGAGCATTCCGACCGAGCACAGCGATGCGTGTCACGGCGGCGGCGATGGAGATGATAGTGCCCGACCTGATAGCAAACTGCCACCAGTAATTGGGCTCAAGGCACGCAAGCGTGAGAAGAGCAATGACCGACACTGAAATGAGCAGCCACCGTAGCGAAAACTTGGCCACGCCTAACCTCCCGAGACTTGGACTCGATGCAGGCCCCATCTCTGGCCTGATTATCGCACCGGGCGCGAGCCGCTCCAAGCCGCTCGCATACCGCCTCATACCGGCGCAGGGGAGGCGGCATGGCGATCCACCGTTTGGCTCAATCAGACGAACTCGGATCGCGGCCCGCAGCGGATAGTTCGTCCGGCCTACTCGGAGCGAGCATTGCCGCCCCAGATCCAGCCGAGCACCGCGGCGGCATGCCAGCCGCGAAGAACCGCCGCTGCCCCCTGCGGCGAAGTGCAAAGAGAGCGCGGCGCTTAGAACAAATTCCGCAGCCGCTGGGCGATCGAGGGCGTGGTGATGTCGGTCTGGCCGGCCGCCATTTGACGCCAGGCGTTCACGTCGTTCCCCAGGTCGCGGTCGTGGACGTGGCGGAGCGATTGCACCGTGCGGTATTGCACCGCAGGGTTCGGGTCTTCGAGCGCCGGCGTGAGCGCGGCCACGGCGCCGGGCTCGCGAATCTTGCCCAGCGCGCGGATCGCCGCCAGGCGGACGTCGAGGTCGGTGTCGCGGTTGATCGTTTCCGCCAGCAGCGACACCGCTTGCTCCCCGCCGCGCGCTCCCCAGGCATTGCAGCAGGCGACTCGGACGTCGGAGTTGCCGTCGCTCAAGCCGGCCTTGAGCACTTCCGCGGCCAGCGGCGTATCGAGCTCTTGGATCGCCAGCACGATGTGCAGACGAATGTTGTCGTCGGTCTCGGTCTGGATCTGCCGCGCCAATTCGGCCGCCGCCTGCGACTGCTGTTCCGGCGAGCCGCTCTTGGCGGCCGTGGCCAACTCTTTCATCTTCGCCATGCGGCGGGCAGGCGTGGGATAGTCGGGCGGCAGATAGGGATCTTCGTCGGCCGACCAGGGGAGCCTGCCCACGCGCATGGGGGCCTGGGAGCAGCCAGGGCCGCCCAGGCACAGGAGCAACACCGCGCAGAGTAGCGTGCGAAGTGGATTCACCAGGGCTCTCGTCGTCGCGCGAAGTACGAAGTTCGGCAGATCGCTGGGGTCGGAAGCGGGCGGATCATAGCGAAACTGGCATTCTCGACCAAGATGTTTCGGTCGGGGGCAACGGGGAGGGAGAGAGTTTTTTGCGAGCGGGGCGTGGCTGGCGATGGTGAGCGTTGCTAGCAAGCCAGTGCTTCGTCGGGGGTAGAAACTTGGGCGCCTGGGGTCGAGCAGAGCGAGCCCCCAGCAAGCCACTTTTGTCCGCCTGGCAGCGTTGACCCTCCGGTTGCCGTACTGGGGGCTCGCCTTTCGGCTCGACCCCAGGCACCCGTACTCAACCAAGTCGAGCGTTGACAAAGCACTCAGCGTGCCTCACCCCCGGCCCCTCTCCCACGGGGAGAGGGGAGAATTGGGGGGGCTAGCGGGCGGGGGTTGCGGGGGCGGCGGCCCTGGGGAGCGGGGGCGGGCCGAAGGGGGTGCGGCCAGCGGCCGGAATGTAGGCCGGCGGCAACACGCCTGAGCCTTCGAGCTGGCCCGCGTGTTCGAGCAGGATGCGGCGGACCTCGAGCACCGAGAGGGGATGCCGGTGGACGTTCACGTGGTCGGCCGCCACGGTGATTTCCGATGCGGCGAAGTCGAGGTGCGCGCTGCCGTCGGAGACGACGCCGTCGGTCCCCTTGGCCACGCGGCCGAAGATGCCTTCGTTCGGCACCACCCCCACGATGTTGTGGTAGGTCACCCACGAAGCGCGGTCGGCGGCCAACATCGTTTCCAGAATCGGCGAATCGGGGGCCAGGCTGTCGATGCTCGTCGGCACGTCGAACAGGTTGGGCTTGAGGAAGTAGTCGGGATTGTCGTGCAGCAACTGCTGCTCGGCCACGTCGAACATCTTGGGGAGCGTGATCAGCCGCTGCCCCAGCCAGCGGGTAGCGCTATTGGAAAAGTCGCTGCCGCGGTTGGGCGTCGCGATCGTGATCACCCGCTTGATCGACGAGTTGGGATGGAAATAGAACGTGCGGGCCAGGCCGTCCTTCAGTTCCTCTTTGGCCTTCAGGTCATCGAGCCGCTTCTGACTGACGAGATGCCAGAAACGGTCTTCGCTCTCGAGCGTTTGCCAGCGCGAGACGAGGCCCCCCATGCTATGCCCCACGAGCACCATCTGGTCGAGCGCCACGTCGCGGTGTTCGGGATCGACGATCGAGCGGGCTTGCGCCAGGTCTTCGCGCAGTTGCGTGGCGGTCTGCCAGAAGGGCTGCCCGGTGGGGTACATGTAGAACCAGAACTGATAGCGGTTGCGCAGCTCGCGGGAGTAGCGCAAGTCGTTGAACATTTCCATCCACGTGAGCGGCGACGACCAGAGGCCGTGGACCATGAGGACCGGGATCTTGCCAGGCTGGTAGGGCTCGAGCATGTAGAGCCCGCGGGTCGACATCGCCAGGTTGGAGCCGGGGTTGAAGAGCCCCGAAGTGGCCAGGTCGATCTCCTTGAAGGCCGGACTGTTGAGGAAGTAGGCCAGCGGCGTGCTGAAGTCGGTCTCGAGCGGCGCCAGGCGGTTTTCGACGGTGATGTCGCAGCCTTCGAGCGGGTCGTAGAGCTCGAGCACCACCTGGCGGTCGCCGTCGGGGCCGCCGGGAATCACGCGCAGGAAGGCGGTGACCGGAAACGTGAGCCCCGGCGGATAGTAGCGGTCGGCGGGCCCCGGGTTTTCGGGCTTCTTGCGGACCGCGATCAGCGGCACGCCCAGGCCATAGGTGTGGTACAGGTTCTTGAGGCCGTGGACTTCGAAGTCGGAGACGAACTCGAACCGCTCGATGTCTTCGCTCCGCCAGTCGCGCAGCCGCGAGACGACGTTGACGTGCAGCGTCTGCTTAGCCGACTTGATCACGTGCGCCTCGCCGGGGCGCAGGTCCTGATGCTTGCGGACGATCCGCAGCGCGCTCTCGAGCGACGTGTTGTACAGGTCGCAGGCGCCGCGGAATTGTGGGTCATACGGGTTGCGGTACTGCCCGAACCGCTCGTCGAACAGGTAGAGATAGGAGTGGGCGACCGAAGCGATGTAGAGGTCGAGGCAGCCCTCGTCGCCATGGGCCTGCTTGCGCACGGCCGCCAGATATGACAGTTCGGCAAAGGCGTAGAGCCGGTCGGCCGAAGGCTCCTGCAGAATGATCTGTTGCAGCTTGCCGAGGGCTTCTTCGGGCGCCTTTTGATAGAGCTTGTCGAGATCGTAGCGCCGCAGCAGCACCTGAGTGCGGTCGGTCGGCTGCGGGCCGCCGCTCGAGAGGAGCATCAGCCGCTCGGTGAGCGGGTTCTTGGGGGCCGAGCGCACGGTCACCCATTCGGCCGAGGCGCAGCCGAAGCCGCCGAGGGGCAACGTCAGCAGGAGCGCGAGCAACAAGCCCCGCGCGCAGCGCCGCCCAACGGCCGGCAAGGCCGGAACCGCGGCGTCGACTCTGTTCCGCAGGCGAAGCTCGTTCATCCGTGAAGCGCTGGCCCAAACTTGGAAGGCCGCGAACCATAAGCGGGGCCACGCGCCCCGACAAGACCATTTCGGGTTCTTGGCGAAACGAGGCAAGCTGCGTGCGGCCTTGGCAGGCAGGTGTGGGAAGGTGCGTAAAGGCGGCAAGACCCCATTTCCGAGGCCGCTGGCGATCTTCGGAAAGTTCGTCGTTTTTGGCCAAACCCGCGCGGTCGGCTTGGTCGATACTTGGTGATGCGAAGGACAACGGGCGTTTGCCCGCGCCTATCGGCCGACCGCAGATGCGGAGGCTGGGGGGCTCAGGGACGAGCGTCCATCACCGCGTAAGGAAAGCGCCGCATGGTTCGCAGCCGTCTGCGCGTGTATCACGGTCCGCAAGCGACCGCGACGACCGCCTCGGTCTCTCGTTCGGAAGCGGGCGAGACCGTTTCGGTGCCTTTGGGAGAGGTGTTGCCGCTGTTGGCCGACGCCGTCCGCAGCCAGCGGACCTGGCTCACGGATTTCGAGGACGAAGAGATCACGATCTCGGCCGACCTCTACGAAGTGATCCTGGCCTACCAACATTTCCGGCGGCCGGTGGCTTAGGCCGGATTTCGGGCCGGACAGACGCACAGGCTAACAGCCTGCCCCACGAGGGAAGGCCGTCGCGGCGCAGGCTTCCAGTCTGTGCGGCCGGCTAGCCAGCGCTCATTCCTCGAGCCCCGTAAAGCCCCATTGCCGCAGCGCCTCGTAGGCGGCGATCGCCGCGGTGTTCGAGAGGTTCAGGCTGCGCATCTCGGGGCGCATCGGCATCCGCAGCACGCGCTCGCGACGCTCGGCGAGAATCGCCGGCGGCAGCCCCTTGCTCTCGCTGCCGAAGACGAGCACGTCTCCCTCGGCGAACTGCGCCTCGGTGTGGTTGCGGACGCCGGTCTTTGAGAAGAACCACATTCGCCCGGCGTCGAGCCGCGAAGTGAGAGTCTGCCAGTCGTCGCAGACTTCCCAGTCGAGCAGCTCCCAGTAGTCGAGCCCCGCGCGGCGGACATAGTAGTCGTCGACGCTGAAGCCGAGCGGCCGGACCATCCACAGCTTGGCTCCCACCGCCACGCAGGTGCGGCCGATGTTGCCGGCGTTGTAGGGAATCTCGGGCTCGTGGAGCACGATGTGCAGACGGGGGGTATAGGGCACGGCGCGTTTCGGCTTGGGAGGTCGCGGAGCGCAGAAAACAGGTCCGCCCCTACTGAAGCGTGGCCGCGGCGGTTTGGCAACCGGCCGGCGCCGGCTGCCGCTCGAATTCCCGAATTGCTAGGCTAGGCGTTGGCCGGCCGCGCGGCCGCCTTTCCGCCCTGTCCTTCGGGAGAATCCCCCATGCTCGATCCCACGAAAAAAGCCCTCTCGCTGGCCGAGGAGTTCAAGGCCTTTGCCCTCAAGGGGAACGTGGTCGACCTGGCGGTGGGCGTGGTGATCGGCACGGCGTTCGGCAAGATCGTGACGTCGCTGGTGAACCACATCATCATGCCGGCGATCGCGTTCGTCCTGCCGGCGGGACCCGGGTACGAAGGGTGGGTGATCGGCAGCAAGGCGGAAGGCGCGAAGAACATTCCGGTGGGACTATTCCTGGCCGACATCGTGAACTTCATCATCGTGGCCCTGGCCCTGTTCCTGTTCATCAAGAAGTTCCTCGGCTTCCTGCTGCGGAACCGCAAAGAAGAGGCCGCCGCCCCGCCGCCGCTGACCACGGATCAACAACTCCTCACCGAGATCCGCGACCTGCTGCAGAAGCAAACCGGCAAGCAGGGATCTTGAGTCGTTCACAAACCGGCGGGCGTCGGTCCATCCGGTTCATTCGCGATCCGCGTAGCAGCACTTCGCAGCAGGCGTGCAATCACTCGGCGATCGTCTGGCGTGGAACCGCCTTGTAGGGATCCGCCGCCGAAGCAGTGGCCGCTCGGGCCTTGGTGCCTGGCATGATCTCGAACCGCGGGTCGAAGTCGACCATGGTTGCAGCGAGCTTCTTCAACACGCTCACGTCCCCCTGCACCTGGGCAGTTCCCGCGGCGATCTGAGCCTCGAGCGTTTTCCTGCCCATCATGGTCTGTTCGAGATCCGCGCGATTGATGGTCAGGGTCAGGTCGGGCTTGTCGGCCAGGAAGCCCTTGATGTTGGTGAGCGTGGCGTTTTCGAGTTCGATCAAGAACTTCTCGCCGTTGTCGGGCGTGACCAAGTTGATCGTGAACCGCAGACCCTCGGCCTTGCGGCTATCCATGCGGATGCCGAGGAAGTTGAGGAACAGCTCGGTGGACATCGCCCGAATCACATCAGGGCTGCTCGAATCGGCGGTCTCGCCCTGCGGGATCCCCGACCGCAACTCATAGGCGGCCGCCAGGTAGCTGTTCCGCAGGCCCGGGTTCTCTTGCTGGTATCCGAGCTGCTCGAACACGTCCGCCAGCAAGTCCTTGGCGGCCTGGTTCTGCGGCTCCGCCTGCACCAGCTTGTTGAGGATTTCCTGAGCCAGCAGATACTTGCCCTGGTCGTGGAGTTCCCGGCCGCGGGCGAGGATTTTGCCCGCGCCCCCCATCATCTCGACGAAGAGCGGCGCGGATTCGTGTTGCGGGAGGGGGATGAGGGTGGTCGGATTGCAGTCCCAGAACCCAAGGTAGCGCTGGATCACGCCGCGGCTATTGTGTTCCGGCGACCCGTGGTAGCCCCGACAATGCCACTTGGCCTGCAAGCTCGCAGGGACCTGGTAGACGTTGTGAATCTCGTTGATGGTTACGCCCTGGTTGGCCAGGTGCAGCACCTGATTGTTCATGTGGGCGTAGAGGTCGCGCTGAGCGCGCAGCACTTCTTGAATGCGGTCGTTGCCCCAGCGCGGCCAGTGGTGCGAAGCGAACATGACTTCGGCCTGCACGCCAAAGCGGTGCAGCGCCTCGCTGATGTACTTCGACCAGCGCAAGGGGTCGCGCACGGGAGCGCCCCGCAAGGTGTAGATGTTGTGCAGCGAAGCAATCACGTTTTCAGCCATCCACAGGGCCTTCATTCCCGGGATGTACGTGTTCATCTCCGACGGCGCTTCGGTGTTCGGAGTGTTCTGGAAAATCATCGGCACGCCGTCGACCTCGAACTCTTCCAAGTCTCCCTCGACGATCCGCGTCGGAGCGATCAGCCCCGTCGCGCCGGAGGAGACCGCCTGCCCAAGACCCTGGCCGACGTATCCATGGGGACTGGCAGGCAGCAGCAGCCCATATTGGTAGAACAGTCGCCGATTCATGGCGTTGCCCGCGTACACATTCTCCGAGATCGTGTGCTCGAGAAAGTCGCGCGGTGCGATGATGGGAATCTTGCCCGCCCGCACGTCTGCTTCCTGCACGATGCCGCGCGCCCCGCCCCAGTGGTCGCCGTGCGAGTGCGAGTAAATCACCGCGGATACGGGAAGTCCTTGGCCGACGTGCTCCTGGAACAACCTCCAGGCGGCGCGGACCGGTTCCACGGAGACCAAGGTGTCGAAGACGATCCAACCGGTCTTGCCGCGGACGAACGTGATGTCGGCCAGGTCGAAGCCGCGGACCTGGTAGATCCCGGGGATCACCTCGTAGAGCCCGTAGTTGTTGTTCAGGACCGACTGGCGGAGCAGCGAGGGATGGATGCTGTCGAACTCAGCTTGCTTGTCGAGGAACTGAAACCGCTCCATGTCCCAGGCCAGGTGGCCGGCGTCCGCCTTGATCGTGAGCTCCTTCATCGGAGCAATCAGGCCCTTCCGCTGTTCCTCGAAGTCCTGCTCATCCGCAAACGGCAACCTGGCTTTGGCCTTCTCGAGGATCGCGCGCGTGAAGGGGGAGGGCGCTTTTCCTTGGGGGTGAAAGTGGTCTTTCGCCGGGGCGGGCGACTGACCGTGCGCCGAACCGCCCTCGAGGATCATGTGACCGGCCACTGCAAAGGCCGGGAGGGACTGCACGAACTGTCTGCGGGTTGTCATGGAGCGGAATCCGGGTGTGGAACTGCGGGGCACGGTCGACCGTAATGAAGCAGTCTTCGTGCCGCCGGGGCTATCACTCTAACTCCGGCACGCGGGGCCTGCCATTGGCCCCGGTTTTGCCCCGTTTTGCGGCTTTTGTCATGCCCAGACCCCGTCCACAAAGGTCCATGCGCCTGCGCTATGCGGCGCGCTGGCGCGCGTCTCAGAGCCCATTTTGGCGCTCGCTTGGTGGCTGGTGCAAAGTTGGACAAAGCCGCCGCCTTCTGCTGTAATGGAGGCCGGAGCACGCCCCCCTAAAAAACCCTCCAGCCGGGTCCGCCAGTCGCAGAAGTCTGCGGCGCATGCGGGCTGTGGAGTTCGCTCCGCCGCCAACTTGTGCCGGCTGGACCCGCCTGTCCCGACAACCCGATTCGGACTTCGCCATGCCCCGCGTGTGGTTCTGTGTTGGTTGCGCGTTTTCGCTGCTCATGTCTGGCGTTGCCTCGGCGGCCGAGCGGCCGATCGATTTCAATCGCGACATCCGGCCGATCCTGTCGAACACCTGCTTCAAGTGCCACGGCTTCGACGACAAGGAGCGCAAGGCGGGCCTGCGGCTCGACACGCTCGATGGCCAGCGGGCCGAACTCGAGTCGGGCGAGAAGGCCGTTGTGCCAGGCGCCCCCGACGAGAGCTCGCTCGTCGCCCGCGTGACGAGCGACGACGAGAGCACGATGATGCCGCCCCCGGGCTCGAACAAGGTGCTCATGCCGGAGCAGCGTGCGCTCTTGGTGCGCTGGGTAGCCGAAGGGGCCCCGTTCGCCAAGCACTGGTCGTTCGAGCCGCCGGTGCGGCCGGAACCGCCGACCACAACGCACGAAGACCAGGTGCGAACGCCGATCGATCGCTTCGTCTTCGCCCGCCTGGCGGAAGAGCAACTCGCCCCGGCGCTTGAGGCCGACAAGACGCTTCTTCTCCGCCGCGTGACCTTCGACCTCACGGGGTTGCCGCCGACGCCGGCCGAGGTCGACGCCTTCCTCGCCGACCAGAGCCCCGAGGCCTACGAGCAGGCGGTCGACCGCCTGCTCGCTTCGCCACGCTACGGCGAACACTTTGCCCGCGAGTGGCTCGACGCCGTCCGCTACGCCGACACGCACGGCCTGCACTTCGACAACGAGCGCTCGATCTGGCCCTATCGCGATTGGGTGATCCGCGCGTTCAACGAGAACAAGCCGTTCGATCAATTCACCGTCGAGCAAATCGCCGGCGACTTGCTGCCCGAGGCGACGCTCGACCAGAAGGTCGCCACCGGCTTCGGCCGCTGCAACCTGTCGACGAGCGAAGGGGGCTCGATCGACGACGAGGTGCTCGTGCGCTACGCCATCGACCGCACCGAGTCGGTCGGCGCCGTTTGGCTGGGGCTGACGGTCGGCTGCGCGGTATGTCACAGCCACAAGTACGATCCGCTCAGCCAGCGCGAGTTCTACCAGCTCTTCGCCTACTTCAACGGCCTCTCCGACGCCGCCATGGACGGCAACGCCCTGGCCCCGCCCCCCAGCATCAAGGTGCCCAGCGCCGAGCAGCAGGCGGACCTTGCCCGGCTCGACGACGAGATCGCCGCTGTCAAGACGCAGGTGGCCGAGGCGGTGAAGAAGATCGAGTATCAGGAGCCGCCAGGGGCGAGCGCCGCCCCGAGCGGGCCGCATGACTTTGTCTGGATTGAGGACGAGTTGCCGGCCGGCGCGAAGCCCAACACCGACGACGGGGGCTGGCAGTTCGTTTCCGAGGTCGACCGACCCGTGTTTGGCGGCCAAAAGGCCAGCTACCGTAAGGCCGAAGGGGTGAGACAGCATTACTTCACCGACGCCGAGCCTGGCTTGGTGATCGGCCCCGGCGACAAACTGTTTGCCCACCTGTACATCGACCCGACTGATCCGCCCAAGACGGTGATGCTGCAGTTCAACGACGGCGACTGGGAACAGCGGGCCTTCTGGGGCGAAGACCTGATCCCCTTCGGCTCGGCCGGCACGGAAAGCAAGCGGCATCTCGGTCCGCTGCCGGAAGCCGGCAAGTGGGTGCGCCTCGAGGTCGAGGCGCAGGCAGTCGGTCTGAACCCCGGCGCGGTAATCCGCGGCTGGGCCTTCACCCAGCATGGCGGCAGCGTCTATTGGGACACCGCCGGCATCGTCACCCGCACTCCGCAAGCGGGGCAGAAGTTCGAGTCGCTCGCCGCTTGGGCGCTCGCCGTGAAGGCGAATCCGCAATCGCTTCCTGAGGCGGTGAAGGGGGCACTCGAACTCGAGGCCGACAAGCGGAGCGAAGAGCAAGTTGCGCGCGTGCGCGGCTACTTCCTCGAGCACGCCTACGGCGGTTCGCGCGAGACACTCGCGCCGCTGCACGAAAAGATTGCCGCGCTCGAAAAGCAGAAGGCCGATGTCTACGGTCAGATTCCCGACACGCTGGTGATGGCCGAAATGGAGAAGCCGCGGGAGACGCATCTGCTGATCCGCGGCGCCTACGACAAGAAGGGGGACAAGCTCGACCCCGGCGTGCCGGCGATGCTGCCGGCCTTGCCGGAGGGGGCGCCGGCCAATCGCTTGGGCTTGGCCCGCTGGCTCGTCGACCCCAAGCATCCGCTCATGGCCCGTGTGGTGGTGAACCGCTTCTGGCAGCATTACTTCGGCACGGGGCTGGTGAAGACGGCCGAAGACTTCGGCGCGCAGGGCGAACGACCTTCGCATCCGGAACTGCTCGATTGGCTGGCCAGCGAGTTCATTTCGAGCGGCTGGGATGTGAAGCACCTGCAGAAGTTGATCGTGATGTCGCACGCCTACCGGCAATCGTCGCAGGCGACGCCTGAACTGCTGGCCCGTGATCCCGAGAACCGATTGCTGGCCCACGGCCCGCGGTTCCGGCTCGACGCCGAAGTGGTGCGCGACGCGGCCTTGGCCTCGAGCGGCCTGCTGGTCGAAAAGATTGGCGGCCGCAGCGTGAAGCCCTATCAGCCTGACGGCGTGTGGGAAGCGGTGGCCTTCCTCGGCAGCAATACCGGCGTGTACAAAGCCGACCCCGGCGAGGGACTCTATCGCCGCAGCCTCTACACCTTCTGGAAGCGGACGAGCCCGCCGGCTTCGATGAGCACGTTCGACGCCCCCTCGCGGGAAACCTGCACGATGCGGCGTCCGCGCACGAACACGCCGTTGCAGGCGCTCGCGCTCCTCAACGACGTGCAGTTCGTCGAGGCCTCGCGCAAGCTGGCCGAGCGGATGATGACCGAAGGGGGCGAGACGGCCGAATCAAAGGCCACCGCCGGCTTCCGCCTGGCGACCGCGCGCGCCCCGCGGCCTGACGAGCTGGCGGTGCTGCTCGGCGCGTTCGGTCAGAGCCTATCGGAGTACGTCGCTCACAAGGACGAAGCGAACAAGCTGCTGGCCGTGGGCGCCTCGCCCAAGAACGACGGCCTCGATCCGGCGGAACTGGCCGCCTGGACGATGGTGGCGAACATGATTTTGAACCTGGATGAAACGATCACGAAGGAGTGACCGAGGATTTTTAACCGCGGAGACGCGGAGGCGCGGAGCGTAGCCGGCACACTCCGTGTGCCGAATGCTGAAGCGGCGTCCACGGCGAATTCTTGAACCGCGGAGGACACAGAGGACGCCGAGTAGCTCCCCAAAAAACTGGTGATCGCCCGTGAGTGCGGACCGGGATACGTGGAACTTGTGGTTTGCGGTGATCGCAATGCCGCTCGTGATTGGCGCGGGACTTCATCAGGTATTCGGGGTCGCACCTTGGATCGGAGTGCCGCTTGCGTTTTTGGTGATCGATGGCGGCGGGTGGTGGCTGTATCGCAGGTGGGAGGAAGCGATCGAGCGTGACAATACGCCGATTGCCGAACTCGAGGATCCAATGTTTGGCCGACTGAAGCGCTATCCGGGCAAGAACCAGTGGGAGAACTACCTGTCGTTTCCTCGTGCAGCGGGCGAAATTGGTGTGTCGGTCGATGCCAACGAAGCCGGCCCGAACGAAGACCAGCGACAGTTGTATCGCCAGATCGTCGATCGCTATTCAGAGTTGTTTCCCGGGATCGAAGCCAAACTGCGCGAATGTGCGGAGTTCGTAGGCGAGACAAACGTTCCCTCCTTCAACCTCGCCAGCATCGATATCGAATCGGCCCCCGGCGCCTGGACCCTGGCTTACCATCGCTCCGACAACGACGACTGCTGCGGCTTCACCTATTTCGTCGATGTGAAAGATTGGCAGATAGGCGAAGTTTGCCCAGTTCACTAGAAAACAATCGATTGAACCACCAAGGCACGAAGACACAAAGCAGTAAGGTCGGAGTTTCGTTCTCTGCGTCCTCCGCGTCTCTGCGGTTAAATTGAATTCTTTGTGCCTTCGTGCCTTTGTGGTGAAAATCTCCGTGCCTCAGTGTCTCCGTGGTGAGAAATCTCCGCCCCTCCGCGGTTATAATAGAAAAGAAGAAGTCCCGGCCTGCCTAGGAAGCCGTTCATGGATCCTCGCCAAGAATACGCCCTGACCGAGACCCGCCGCCACTTCTTCGGCCGCGCCGCCGCCGGCCTCGGCACGGCCGCCCTCGGCTCGCTGCTCAACCCCAGACTCCTCTCGGCCGGCGTGCCGGAAGGGCTGGCCACCCATGGCGGCGCGCTGCCGCAACTGCATCATGCCCCCAAGGCCAAGCGGGTCATCTGGCTGTTCATGGCCGATGCCCCCTCGCAGCTCGACCTGTTCGACTACAAGCCCAAGATGGTCGACTGGTACGACAAGGACCTGCCCGAGAGCGTGAGGGCGGGGCAGCGATTGACGACGATGACCTCGGGGCAGTCGCGGTTCCCCATCGCGCCGAGCCTGTTCAAGTTCAACCAGCACGGCCAGAACGGCACTTGGCTCTCGGAGTTGCTGCCGCACACCGGCACGATCGTCGACGACATCGCCATCGTGAAGTCGCTGCACACCGAGGCGATCAACCACGACCCGGCCATCACCTTCATCCAAACCGGCAGCCAGTTGCCCGGCCGCCCCAGCGCCGGCGCGTGGGTGTCGTATGGCCTCGGCAGCCCCAATCAAGACCTGCCGGCCTTCGTGGTGCTGCACTCCAAGTGGTCGGCCAAGTCCGGCACGCAGGCCCTCTTCTCGCGGCTGTGGGGCTCCGGCTTCTTGCCAACCAAGCACCAAGGCGTCGCGCTCCGTTCGAGCGGCGACCCGGTGCTCTACCTTTCGAACCCGCCAGGCGTGAGCGGCGGCTTGCGGCGCAAGATGCTCGACGGCATCGCCGCCTTGAACCAGAAGCGGCACGAAGAGTTTGCCGACCCCGAAATCGTCACGCGGATCGCCCAGTACGAAATGGCCTTTCGCATGCAAACGTCGGTGCCGGAGTTGGTCGACATCGCCAAGGAGCCGCAGAGCACTCTCGAACTGTATGGTCCCGAGGTCACGCAGCCTGGCACCTTCGCCTACAACTGCTTGCTGGCCCGCCGGCTGGCGGAGCGCGGCGTTCCTTACACGCAGGTCTTCATCCGCGGCTGGGACCATCACAACGATCTGCCGGAGAACATCCGGCTGATGGCCCACGACATCGACAACGCGGCGGCCGGCCTGGTGAAGGACCTCAAAGCCCGCGGCATGCTCGACGACACGCTCGTGGTGTGGGGGGGCGAGTTCGGCCGCACGATCTACAGCCAAGGCACGCTGACCAAGACCAATTACGGCCGCGACCATCACCCCCGCTGCTTCACCATGTGGCTGGCCGGCGGCGGCGTGAAGCCTGGCATCACCTACGGCGCGACCGACGACTTCAGCTACAACGTGACGGAGAACCCGGTTCACGTGCATGACCTGAACGCCACGCTCTTGAACCAGTTGGGCGTGGACCACGAAAGGCTGACCTACCGCTTCCAGGGGCGGGATTTCCGGCTGACCGATGTCGAGGGAAAGGTGGTCAAGGACTTGCTGGTGTAGATTTCGCGAAGGATAGGACGCATGCCAGTTCGCGATGACCCGGATCCGACTATTGAGCTTCTCACGCGGGGCAACAGCGGGTGCTACGGCGCGGTGTGGAAGGCTAGGCAGTCAGGCCTCGATAGGGATGTCGCGGTCAAGATCCTCCATCCTTCCATGGCGGCCTTTTCCGATATCATTGAGCACGCCAGGGGCCTTGCGCGAGCCGGCCAACATCCGAACGTCGTATCTGTCCACCTCATCACTAGCATTGCTCATCCCGAGACAGCCGAGCTGGTTGATGTCGTCGTCATGGAATGGATCGAGGGAGGCACTCTCGACTCGGTGCTGCAAGGATCTCTGCTGAGTCTCGAATCCGCGACGGGACTCTGCAACGGACTCATCGCGGGGCTTGAGCACCTCCATGCACAGGGGCTCACGCATGGAGACTTGCATCAAGGCAACGTTGTGCTGTCGGGTAACGTCCCTAAGCTCATTGACATCGATTATTCGTCGTCCCGGTCACTGGCTCTGCTCAGCACTCTGAACAGAGACCAACGCGTCTTACAGGACATTGCGAGCCTTTCGTTCTTGCTGTCACTGGTACTGCAAAAAACCGATGTAGTCCGAGCCGATGTGCTGGCCGCCAACGACCCTCGATGTGCGCTGACTCTTGCGGACCTGAAACAAAGATTGGGCAGAATCCTGCAAGATGATGCGACCTCGACGGCGGCTGTTCAGCCCTCACCAGATGAGCTTCTTGACTCGCTGCGGAATCGATCACCAAGTGCCGACTCTCTGGCGCGCCGGTTCACAAAGAACATTGCTTCGCGAATCGACGCAGAAAGACCGCGATACGCGCGGGGAAACGATGCCGCGTGGCCGGAAACGTTTGTCTCCGCATTGGAGGCAGCGACCGATCTCGTTGCTGACTTCTCCGACGTGTGCCTGACGATTGCAGCTTTCAACGCTGAGTCGGCTGCGACCGCAATTCACCGAGAATTTGGCGCGATCGTCGGACATTATGAAGACAATAGCCCGGGCTCGCACTACGACGTTGACACGGATTACGCGAAGTTCCTCGGACACGAGCTCTATCTATGCCTGATTGCTGCGCTGCTAAACGAAGATAGACTTGAAGCGATCGGGATGCTCTTGCACAGAGATATCTTTGTGCCCGGACGCCGCTCAGATGAGCCCGCATCGGTCTCAGAGATTTCGGAATACGTGCGAACCCTGGCGGTAAAAAACGAGCGAGACAAAACTCGCTTCGCTTCACCTCATGGCGAGCTGTTGAAACAGCGGCATTCCATCGGCCGGCTGGGCACAGCAATTCCCTTCTACGATCTCGTGGCGGCAGAATTCTTAGTCGTGCTGGCCAACGAACGCTGGCGCCCTTGGACTGCGCTGTATCTTCGCCAGACGCCTCGCTTTTTGGTTGAATCGCGCAGCCGCCAGTACGCAGATCGAGTGTGCGCAGTTATTGGAGTCGGAACGCCGGCGGAACTCGTGTCGACCGTTCGCAAGCGAACGAGCTATATCGGAAAGCTGTTTTCGAATGCGTGGTGGCATGACCCGTTCGATGGCGAGAAGCTCAGGTTGATTGGCACGCAGTAGCCGTCGACTCACGGCGGCGGCGCGGCTATCGTGGTCGCATGGAAGACTTCCTGCGATTCTCGGGCGCAGTGCGGCGAGATCCCGAAATTTTCGCCTGGTTCGCCAGCGATGCGAATCCGTTGCGGCAGACGACGCGGCTCTGGTTCGAGCAGATGCGCGGCTGCGGCGCCGATGTGCGCGAGCTGTTCCACGACGGCTGCCCCGTGGCCTGCGTCGACGACGCCCCCTTCGCCTACGTGAACGCCTTCAAGGCGCATGCGAACGTCGGCTTCTTCCACGGCGCCGCGCTCGCCGATCCGGCCGGCCTGCTCGAAGGCGCCGGCAAGCGAATGCGGCACGTGAAGCTGCGCCCCGGCGAGGACCTGGACGCAGACGCCCTGAGCGAACTCATCGCGGCGTCCTACGCAGACATCCGGCGACGCCTAGGCAAGTAGGTTATGCTTCAGCATAACTACCCCGCGGACAGCGCTTTTTCGGCGCGTACGCTTCGTGGCTTTCTCCCGCCGTTGCGCCGGTCGTTATGCTGAAGCATAACCTACAGGAACCAGAGGAATCGAACACCGCGCCGCGGCCGCGGCTGCCGCGCAACGTCGTCCTGCTCGGCTGGGCGAGCCTGGGGAACGACATCGCCAGCGAGATGATCTTTCCGCTGCTGCCCCGCTATGTGGCCCAGGTGCTCGGCGCCGGCGCGATCACCCTGGGGGTGATGGAGGGGCTGGCCGATTTCGCCGCGGCGCTGCTCAAGCTGTGGAGTGGCTGGTGGTCGGACCGGGCAGGGGACCGCAAAGGCTTTGTTGTCGCCGGCTACTCGATCGCGGCCCTGGGGCGGCCCCTCTTGGCCCTGGCCACGGCGCCCTGGCAGGCGGTGGCCATTCGTGTGGGAGACCGCATCGGCAAGGGGCTGCGCACCGCGCCGCGCGACGCCGTGATCGCGGAGAGCACGCCGGAAGCGCAGCGAGGCGCGGCCTTCGGTTACCACCGGGCGATGGACCACCTGGGGGCGGCGATCGGCCCCTTGCTGGCGATGCTCTGCCTGTGGCTCTTTCCGGAGCGGCTGCGGCTGATCGTGGGACTGTCGCTCGTGCCGGGCTTGTTCGTGGTGGCGCTCGTGGTGTTTGGCCTTGCACCCCAGCCGCCCAAGATCGCCGCCGGCAAGCGGTTCTCGCTGCGGCTCACCGGGTTCGACGGGCGGTTTCGCCGGTTGCTGGGCGCTTCGGCGCTGTTTGCGCTGGCTAATTCGAGCGACTTGTTCCTCTTGGCGTGGGCGTCGGCGCGGGGCCTGAGCGAGCCGCTGGTGCCGCTCTTGTGGCTGGCCCTGAGCCTGGTGAAGAGCGGCGGCACGCTCGTGGCCGGGCGGGCCGTTCCAAAGTTCGGCGCGCGGCGGCTGATGCTGTTAGGCTGGGCGCTGTATGCGGTGGTCTACGGGCTGATCGGCCTGGCGAACTCGGCCTGGCAGGTCGTGGCGCTCGTGCTCGTGTATGGGCTGTTCGACGCCCTGACCGAGCCGGCCGAGAAGACGCTCGTCGCCCGGCTGGCCGGCGACCAGGCCGGGCAAGGCTTCGGCTGGTTCCACTTCAGCGTGGGCCTGGCGGCGCTGCCAGGCAACGCGCTGTTCGGCTGGGTCTACGAGGCCGCCTCGCCGACGGCGGCCTTCAGCATGGCGGCTGGTTTTGCGGCGCTGGCCGCCGTGGTGCTGGCGACGATCCGCGAGTGACGGCCGTGGGCAGCGAATGCGTTTCGCGCCGGCGCGTGGCGGTTCGCGGCTTGTTTGCCTAGATTGCCGGCTTACAATAGCCGAATGCGCGGCCGCCGCTTGCCGCCGCCGGATATTGCCTTTGCCCCTTTCTCGCCGAGAATCCGACCGATGCCGGGCCTCAATCATCACTCCTCAGGCAACGTGCTCGTCATCCAGCTCGCGAACCCGCGGATTCTCGACCAGCAGGTGATCGACCAGATCGGCACGGAGCTCAAGGAACTGCTCGACAAGACCGAGCAAGAGCGGGTGGTGCTCGATTTCCGCCAGGTGCAGTTCATGTCGTCGGCCATGCTGGGGGCGCTCGTGCGGTTCCGCAAGCAGTGCACCGAGATGAAGGCCGACCTCAAGCTGTGCAGCATCTCCAAGGACATCATGGAGGTGTTCAAGGTCACCAATCTGCACAAGGTCTTCGACATCCAGGCCGACGAAGCGACGGCGGTGGCCGCCTTCGACAAGAAGAAGGGCTGGTTCTCGTAGCGGCGCCTGAGGTGCGATGTAGGGTCCGCTGTGCGGACCACAAACCCGGCTCCGCGCGCCGCAACTTGGCCCACGCGCCGCTGCACCTGCGGCCCTCTCCGTTTCCGCGGTCCGCAGACCGCTACCCCGCCGAAATCTCGGCCATGGCTTCGGCCGGGATGTTGAAGTTCGAGGCCACGCTCTGCACGTCGTCGTGGTCGTCGAGCGCTTCCATCAGCTTGAGCACTTTGCGGGCGGTTTCGGCGTCGAGGTCGACGGTGCTGGTGGGGATGCGGGCAATCTCGCTGACCTCGGGCGTATGTCCCGCCTTGGTGAGCGCCTCCGATACGGCCATGAACTGGCTGGGATCGCAGGTGACTTCGAACTTCTGCTCGACCGCCTTCACGTCGTCGGCGCCGGCCTCGAGGGCCAGCTCCATAAGAGCGTCTTCCTCGATGCCGGCGGCCGGAAGGATGAACAGCCCCTTGCGCTCGAACATCCACGACACACAGTTGGCGGCGCCGAGCTTGCCGTCGTTGATTTCGAACAGCTTGCGAATCTCGGGGGCCGTGCGGTTGCGGTTGTCGGTCATGATTTCGCAGAGGACCGCCACGCCGCCCGCGCCGTAGCCCTCGTAGAGAATTTCGTACAGGTCGCCGCCGTCGAGTTCGCCCGTGCCGCGCTTGATCGCCCGTTGGATGTTGTCCTTGGGCATGCTGACCTTGCGGGCGTCGTCGATGGCGTAGCGCAGCCGCAGGTTGGCGTCAGGGTCGCCGCCCCCCATCTTGGCGGCGATGATGATGGCCTTCGAGAGCTTGCTCCAGAGCTTGCCCCGCTTGTTGTCGATGAGGGCCTTTTTGTGCTTGATCCCTGCCCAATGGGAATGGCCAGCCATGTTCCGTGTGCGCCGTCGTTCGAGAGAGGGAAAACCGGGGCGAGCCGCAGCCCCGCCGCGGGCCGCGCCCCTGCGAGAAAGCTCGCGGAAACGCCTATTACCAGCTTGGGCCTCGAGCGGGATTTGGTCAAGGCGAACCGCGGCCGAGGCCGGCGGTCTATTCGGCCTCGAGTTGGGCGCGGGCGGCGTCGATCTGGGCCTTTTTCTCGGGGGAAACCGTGGGGAACTCGATTTTCAGGCCGTCGAGCGCCCGCACGATGAGATTGGCCACTAAAGCCCGACTGACCCACTTATAGTCCGCCGGAATGACGTACCAAGGGGCCCAGGGAGTGCTCGTGCGGGTGAGCATTTGCTCGTAGGCCTGCTGGTAGTCGTCCCAGTAGGCCCGCTCGGCCAGGTCGGCGGCCGAAAACTTCCAGTGCTTGGCCGGGTCGTCGATGCGGTCGAGGAACCGCTTTCGCTGCTCGTCCTTGGAGACGTTCAAGAAGAACTTGAGAACGAGCGTGCCGTTGCGGTCGAGGTGCCGCTCGAACGCGTTGATGTCGTCGTAGCGGGCCGCCCAGAACGATTTTCGCTTCGGCTTGGCGCCCGGCAGACGCTGCGCCGCCACCACCTGGGGGTGGACGCGGGCCACCAGCACGTCTTCGTAGTAGGAGCGGTTGAAGATGCCGATCCGGCCGCGTTCGGGCAGGGCCTTCATGCAGCGCCAGAGGAACGTGTGGTCGAGCTCCTCGCTCGTCGGCTGCTTGAAGCTATACACTTGGCAGCCTTGGGGGTTCACCCCGGACATCACGTGCTTGATAGCGCCGTCCTTGCCGGCGGCGTCCATCGCCTGGAAGACGAGCAGCACGGCCCAGGTGTCAGCGGCGTAGAGGCGCTCTTGGGCGGCGGAGAGTGCGGTGACATCTTGACTGAGCAGCTTCTCGGCGAAGGCGCGGCGTTCGGACTTGGGGATCTCGGGATCGCCGGCCCAGGCGGGGTCGTGACGCTCGAGCCGGCAGCGCTTGCCGGGGCGGACGCGGCAGAAGGCCAAGATTTCGTCGATGCGGTCCGGCGAGTCTGACGGCATATCCGGGAATTCCCAAGCGATCCGAGTCAGGCGGGGGAGAGCCGCTTCTCAGGATAGTCAAAGGAAAACCGCCGCACACGATGTCCACGCGCGTTTTTTGGCGACCGCGCCAGAGAAAGGCGAAAGGGCGCCGGCTTCGTCGCAAGGGACAAGACCGGCGCCCGGCGATCCGGGGATTTGAGCCTAGCAGTGGGAGGCGCGCTGAGCGGCGCGATAGGCGTCGCCCCCCAAGCGTCGCACCGCCAGCGCGTAGGTCTCGGCGACGACATTGCAGGCTTCCCGGCCGGGCGCTTGCCACCAGCCGGAGTAGCCGTTGCGGCAGGCGTCGCGCAAATGGCCGAGGAATTGCGAGTCGCAGTCCGACTTTTCGCGGCCGCAGGTCTCGTAGCAAGAGTCGTGGGCCTCGCAGGCCGGCGTGAAATCAGCGTCGCCGAACTGCTCCGGCACGAGCGGCTCGTTCCACCCGGTGCCGCAGGCGCCGGAGGGAAAGAGAGCTGGCGGGCGCCCGTGGTTTGCGGAGGCCCGGCGCGCTGCGGGCCTCCCACTCAGTCGCAGCCTTGGCAGCTTCATGGAAGTCTCCTTCGAAGAGCTAGCAGCGGTTACGGCAAGCAGAGCGCACTGCGCCGCAGGCGGCGCGGCACGCCTCGGCGCCAGCGCGCGAGTGAATCCGCGAACAACCAGCCGCGCAAGCACTGGCTGCCGCATCGCAAGCAGCTCGGCAAATGCGGCGGCGGATTCCGCCGACATCCACGTGAATGTTGGGCCACGAAGGGCCAATCCGATGCGTCGAAGAAAGTTTCATGGGGTTTCTCCAAGTACGAAGGGATCTGAAAAACGTGCGCTACCTACACCGGCTGTGGCAGCGAGCCGCCGCGGCCGCACAGGCCGCCTGGCAGATGGGTACGCCGACGCCCGACGTGCCTGCCGTGCAACCGGCGTTGCAGGCTGCGAGCGCAGCGTCGCAGGCAGGCCTGCAGAGCGGGCGAGTCCATGGCGGCGGAACCCAGTGGGGGAGCCGGGGCTGACGGATGTTGGGCCAAGAGGGACCTACGAACACATGGGCGGATAGTTTCATGGAAGAACTCATCAGAAATGGCGGGGAAAGGGCGGTCCTCGGAGCCGCCCTTTCCGCCGCGGAAAAGTCAGGCCTAGCAAAGCGCCTCGCAGATCGAGCGCGCCGGCTCGGGCAGCAACTTGCACAGGTCGCACGCGCCGAGCGACGGACGCACCCGACCGACTTCGTCGCGCTGCGCAGCAACCGCGCTCGCCGGCGAGGCGGAAGGCTCGCTGGACTGCGCCAGCAGGCGATTGGCGGGCGACAGGGGAAGCTTCATGGAACCAACCTCCGTTTGAACAGGAAAACTGGAAAGGGAACTAATACCCGCACGCACGCAGGCAGCGTTCGCGCAGGGCCGCGTCTTGGATGCGCATGCAGATTTGCTCGCAATGCCCTGCAAAGACGCTTTGCGGAGCGATTGGGCCGTGGATCGTTTGCTTGCGAATGGCAGCGTTCTTCTGACGAATCGCCAGGAGCAGACTGGGCAGCTTCATGAGCTAACTCCTCGTATAGATGCGGTAGCCGTCGAGCCGAGGAACGACATCGGCCACGTCCACCGTGAGCGACAGCACCGTGCGGCCGCGGAACTGGTTGTCGAAGTCGAAGAACGCCACGTCGACGTCGTACGGATCGGAGTCGAGGCGATTGCACGGGGCCGGGTTGACCTCGATGCCGTCGACCGCCAGCGAACGGTAGGCGTTGGGCTTGCCGTCGCCGCCGGCCACCAGACTGGCGAACAGCCCCAACGGATCGGCCAGCACGCTGCCCAGCAGGCTGATTGCGGCGGTGGCGCCGAAGTTCTTCGCCCGGTCCTGCGGGGCGAGTCCGTCGTTGCGCATTTCGTGGTACAAGCGGCTGACCAGACGAGTCGCGAGGGCGCGCGAGGCGACGTCGTTGAGCGCGTCAGGCGCCAAGGCCAACAGCAGCCGCGCCGTATTCCAGCTCGCGGTGCCGCGCATCTGGGGCTCGATCACGGGCACGGTTTCGCCGCTGAGCAATTGCACCGTGCCGCCGAGCCGACCCGCGAAGGCCAGGTGCGATGCGCGGTCCAGCGTTTCGCCAAACACTCGCGCGATGGAGGCCACGGTGGCCTCGGCCTGCGCACGCACTTCGGCCGCCACCGCGGCGAGCGGCGCGTCGGACGGCGCGTCGAGCGAGCTCGCCGCGGTCTCGAGCCCCCCGTGGTCCGCAAAGAAGCGGTCCAATGCGGTCACCGGGATCACCAAGTTGGGCCGGCCCTGCACGGGACTGTTGGGACGAATGCCTTGCGACTCGAACAAGAACCGCACGAGCTCAAGATAGGCCGCCTCGGCGAAGGGCCCGGTGGGCCGCACGGCATACTTCGGACAGCCGTCTTGTGAGAGCAGCCAGATCACCGAGGAGGCATCGTAGAGGTGGCCGCCATAGCGGCGCGGACCGCCGTCGGCGCCTACGCCGTCGTACCCCAGCAAGTACATGAGGAAGTGCGCAGGATCGGCGACGTTCAGGCCGTTGAGCACTGCGCCGTCGAAGTTGTCCTGCAGCGAACGCTGCCGCACCAGCAGCCCGAAGTCGTAGGACAGCTCCCCGACGACGTAAACTGGTTGCCCTTGTTGTTGACAGCCGCAGGCCGATGGCGCCAGGCTCGGCCGCACGCGGCGGCCCCGCGCAGGTTTTTCGCGCCCCACGCTCGCCGCCGGGACGGCCAGACCTTCAGCGAAGTCGCTCGCGTCGACCGATGAGAGGAGTTCCTCCTCCTCGACATCGCTCGCGGGGTTCGATTGGCAAGCGCAAGACGCCGACACGCTGGACGGCGCAACCTGCGACTTGGGACGCGGCTCGACTGCCGCTCGTTCCTGCAACTCGTTCATCGTCAGAGCTCCTTTCGAGGGAAACAGAAGTTGGGCCGCCCGCAAGGCGTTGAGGGCGCCAGGATGGTTGGAGGGCGTCGCCGACGAGCGGATCGCATCGCGCGACCGCAGCAGCGCTTCGCGAACGGCGCGCGCGCTGGGTTCTTGGCCGCGCATCTGCTGCAGACTCAACAGCAATGCCGCCAGGCCCGACACGACGCCGCAGGCGAAGCTGGTGCCATCGCGGGCAATCGTCCCGCCGCCGGGCACAGCGCCGAGAATGGCTCTCCCTGGGGCCAGCACTCCCTGGCGCGCGTACACTGGGCCATGATTCGAATACGGCGCGGGGCCCTGCGCTTCGAGCGCTCCGACGGCCAGCACGCCAGGCAGCGCGGCGGGCACGTGCTGGCAGCGGCAGCCGTCGTTGCCGGCGGCCGCCACCACCAGCACGCCGCGCCGGTGGCATTCCTCGATCGCGGCCCGCAGCGAAGGATGCGCGAAACCGACCGCCGTCGGGCAGTGCGTTCCCGCGCAGCGCGGCATAAGTTCGCCGCCGCTAATGTTGATGACCAGCGGCGGCGCCACGCCGCGCGACGGACGCAGCGCCGACCACAGGGCCCGCGCCAGGTCGGGCTGCGTGCAGGCGCGCAAGCCGGCGCCTTGGTCGACGAAGACGGGGCAGACGCGCACCGTGCAACCGGGGGCCACGCCCACCACGGGCGAGCCCGGCTGACCGACGATCGTGCTGGCCACGTGCGTGCCGTGCGCCATGGCCAAGCCGTTGCTTGCAGCGCTCCGCGCGACTAGCCCGCCTCCGCAGTTCTGCACGCGAGCTCCTTGAAAACAAGCGTGGGCCGTATCGACCGGGCCATCGAGCAGGGCGATCACCACGTGCGGGTCGCCTTGCGTTGCTTGCCACAGGCGATCGAGTCCGGTCAGAGAGGCAAATGGCTGGATCGTCATGACGTCACCCTAGAGCACCCTGCTCTTCGTTGAATACAGAAGGTTCGACGAAGGCTCGCAGGCGACTGCTCGGCCAAGGTCAGTCATGTTCCACCGCTTTCCAGCACACGCCTTGGCCCAATCCGTCGGCCTGGAAGCGGATCGTTTTCTGACCGCGATTGAGCGTGGCGATCGTGTCGCGCAGGCGGCGCTTCGAATCCTGATCGGCGTGCGGCGGCAGCGGGTCGTCGATCCGCGTGGGCCAGCCCTCCTCCTCGAACGCCGCCAGCACGAGCTCCTGATTGGGCGCCGGCGAGCGGAATCGCTTCAGCACCTCCTCGCGAAACGAAAACTCACGGCGATCGGCGTCCCAGCGCGGTCGCTCGCCGATCGGCAGAGACCGTCCGTTGCGCTCGCCGTTGGGCGCCGCCTGCGTCGCCTCGCGTACGAACTGTTCGGCCCAGGCGGCGCCGATCGCCGACAGCACGAAGCAACTCGACGGGCCGAGCGCTCGCCCAGCGGGCCGTTGTTGGAAGGCGCGGCAAGGATCGCTGGCGCGAGTCTTTTCCATCCCATGCTCGAGCAGCCCGTAGGCCAGGAGCCAACGGAGGTCGTTGTGGGTGGCGCCCGCGCGGGCCAGGTCTTCCCACTCCACGGCGAACTCCCAGGGGCTTACTTTCAGTTCGGCCGCGTAGTCGCGGGCCTGATACAAGACCGCCAGGGCCGCCGCCAGGCGCAGCGGCGGACGGCCGGGAAACGTCGACGAGGAGTGAGCCAAGCATGCGCACATCCGACGGACCACCTGCGAAACAAGGGTCTCGAGCCGCGACCGGCCGGATGCCGGCATTCGCGGCGTGCAACGAGAGGTTCATCGCACAGGCAGCACGTTAGCGAAGGCCGGTGACAACACCTTGTCACCCCGCGCCGCAGAGGCGGCAAGAATTTCGGCGCTGCTTCGTCGCGCAAGCGCGGCCCGTCTATGGCCTCACGTGCCAGCACGGCCACAACGCGGTGACGGCTACGTCGGCCATTCGCCTGCGACGAGCAGCCGCGCCACCTGCGGAAACAGCATCCGCCCGGCGCGCGAGCGATGGCTGAGCGCCCACTTCACGGCCAGCCCCAGCTCGCCGAACGTGCAGTGGTATTCGGGAATCTCGAAGAGCGGATCGTAGCCAAAGCCGTGCTCGCCGCGCGGCTCGATCAAGATCCGCCCCCGGCAATCCGCCTCGCTCTCGGCGCGCACGTCGCCGCGCGGGTCGGACAGCGTCATGTGGCACACGTAGCGGGCGCCGCGGCGCTCGAGCGGTGTACCGGCCAAATCCGCCAGCAGTTTGACGTTGTTGGCTTCGTCGGTGGCCGACGGGCCGGCGAACCGCGCCGAATAGACGCCGGGGCGGCCGTCGAGCGCGTCGACCGCCAGCCCGCTGTCTTCCCCCAGCACCCACGCGCCCAAAGCCCGCGCCTGTTCCACGGCCTTGAGCCGTGCATTAGCGGCAAACGTGTCGCCGGTCTCCTCGACCTGGATGGCCCGCGGCCAATCGGCCAGGGTCGAGAGCCGCAGGCCCAAGGGGTCGAACAGGTCCTGCAACTCGACCAGCTTCTTGCGGTTTCCTGTTCCCAGCACCAGTTCGGCCGGCATCTCGGGTTTCCTGTTCAGGCACTCTTGGAATCGCGCGGGTGCGAGCGGGCCATTCTAGCGGCTGCCCGCAGGGAGACGACGGTCGACGAACGAATCCCTCCGTCGAGCTATTTCACCGCAACCTGTTCTGCGGCTACAATGCGTCGATTCGCGGCCGGCGTTTCGCCTTGTCGGCTTGATCAGTAGCAACGACGTTCTGCCGTTGCGGCCGGCGACCCAGGCGCCCCCCGCGAACCGCTCTTCAACGGCCGCTTGTCCGGCCACGCTCGAAAACTCGTCGCAATTTTGGTTCACGGCCCCCGAAGGGGATTGCGCGCCGGGAATCAGGAGGCATTTGGTGGTTGCGCTTTGGGAAGCATCCCTGCGGCCGGCGGACCGTGCGCTTCCCGGCGTTTTGCCGCGCAAAGAGAGGGCTGTATGAATCCCGCCGCAGACGGAACCATGGCCACCCTGCCCGCTCCCCCAGCGCCGTTGCCGGCCGGGGTCGTCGGGCTGGAAGACTCGGTCGCCCGCGAGCTCGTTCAGGTGTTCAAGCTGTTTTCCGACGAGACTCGGCTCAAAATCCTGGCCTACCTGTTTCAGGCTCGCGAACTCCATGTGCGGGCGTTGTGCGAAATGCTTGGTCAGAGCCAGCCTGCGGTGAGCCATCACCTGGGTCTGCTCCGCGCGGCCGGTCTGGTCGACGCCCGCCGGTCCGGCAAGCACAACTACTATCACCTGCAGCCGCGGCGGCTCGAGGAGCTGTTCAGCCGGGCGATCTGGCCGGCCGACGCGTCAGGTCGGCGGCTACGGTTCGACGACTACCTGCGGGGCATTTCGCCGCCGCACTGAGCGCGAGAACTCTTGGCTAGGGCTTGGCGAGCAACTCGTCGACGCGCTTCCGCACCTCGGCGTAGGTGAATTCTCCGTCGATGCCGAATTTGTGGCTCAGCTTCCCTTGTTGGTCGTAAACGAAAACGGCCGGAGGGGCGTAGAATTCGAGCCGTTTGAGCACCGCGTCGGCTTCGTCGCTCGAGAGCACGTTGTCGAACTTGGCCCCAAACCGCTCGAGGAACTTGAGCACCTTGGCCTGCTTGTCCGCGGGGCGGCCGACGCCGTCGAAATCCAGGCTCAGCGAAATGCAGGCCAATCGCTCAGGTCCCAGTTCCTGGCTCATCGCCACCAGGTTGGGAAACTCTTTCAAGCAGGGCTCGCAACTCGTGCTCCAGGCGTCGACGACCACCACCTTGCCGCGGTGGCTGGCGATCAATTGATCGAGGCCGGCGCCGTCGAGGATTTTCAGGGTCACGCCTGGGGCTGAGGCCGGGGGCGCTGCCGGTTCAGACGCGGGCGTGTCGCCTTGAGTGGGGGCGGTTGGCGACGGGCCGGCCGACGTTCCGGCGGGACCGGTCGGCGCCGGAGAACAGCCAAGGGCCACGAGCAAGCCAAGCAGGGCAATCGTGCGACGCATGTCTCTGAAATTCCGAGCAGGAAGGGGCGGGGAGCACGGCCGTCACTTTAGCCGAACGGGCGGAGGAGCGTCAAAATCAGGGCCGCGGTCCCGTGGTGCGGGCCCTACATCGGGCTCTGCCCGCGCGACCGGTCCAGCGGAATCCCCGTTCTGAGCCGAGGGCGAACGATCCTCCCCCGCCGGGGGCGGCCTTGGGCTACCCTTTCGTCAGACGGGTCATTCTGCAGTTCGCTTCCTCTTTTCGAGGGTCGTGGTCATGGGCATTGCGAACGATCTCTTCCAAGAGTTGACCCATTTCTCGGCTCGTCTGACGCCCGAACAGTGGGTGTTCGCGCTGGCGGTGACCGCCGCCGTGGGGTACCTGGCCTCGCGGGCGGCGTCGTCTCTGCGGGGACTGTAGCGCCTAGCCGGCGTTTCGCGCCCCACTTCCCGCGGGCTGGCGACGCGTTGCCAGGGCTCTGCGCTTGCGCGAGCCTGAGCGGCAAAGCAACGTCCAAAACAGGCGCCATTCCGCACAGTCGGCGGGTCCGCAGCGCCCAGTTGCGATCGCGCAGAATTCGCGGAAATTCCCCCGCCGAATGATTGCTGGCCCGCGAACGGCCGGCTTAGAATGCAGGTTCGTAGCGGGGCCTGTTCGCGAACCGAGGCGGAGAAAAGTGTCGATGGCGTTTCGGACCAGGTTTTTCTCTTGGTTGCTGCTGGCCTGCCTGGTTGCGGGCTGCACGCCGCAGGGCAATACAGGCACCGACGACGCGGCCGCTCGGCTGCGCACGCTGGCGGTGAACTACCAGCGCTACGCGGGGCAGAACCAAGGCAACGGCCCTGCCTCGGAGCAGAAGTTCAAGGACTTCATCAAGAAAGTCGGCCTGCCCGAGGGCCTCACGATCGACGAGTTGTTCATCTCTCCGCGCGACAACCAGCCCTACGAAATCCGCTACAAGATCCGTCCCGGCTTTCCAGGTCCGGATTCGCCCGTGATCATGTGGGAACAAACCGGCGACGGCTCGACGCGCCAGGTGGCCCGAGCGAGCGGCGCCGTGATCGTGGTTCCTGAAGCGGAGTTCGCGCAACTCAAACCCAAGTAATGGCGCCGTCGGGCCTGCTCGGGCCGCGCGACGGATCTCCCTGCTCGTCCTCATTCGCCCACCGTTTCCGGAGTCGTTCATGCATCGTTCCCGCCCCTCTCAACGCGGTTTCACCTTGGTGGAACTGCTGGTCGTGATCGCGATCATCGGCATCTTGATCGCCTTGTTGCTGCCCGCCGTGCAGGCTGCCCGCGAGTCGGCCCGCCGCATGCAATGCGTGAACCACCTAAAGCAAATGGCGCTGGCGAGCCACGTGTTCGCCGATCGCCACAAGTGCTTTCCCACTGGCGGACTCGTGCCCTGGCCGGAAGTGACCATGGTCAACGGTCAGATCGCGGGACCGGAAAAGCAGGCGATGGGCTGGGCGTTCCAGATCCTGCCCTTCCTCGAACAAGACGCCATCTATCGGTTGCCGGCCGACAACGCCAAGGGCACGGGCAACATGCCCGCCTCGCAGGTCGAGCAACTGGTCGGCCGGATCGTGGTGACGTACTACTTCTGTCCTTCGCGGCGAAAGCCGGCCAAGCTCAATCAGTTGACCCTGATGGACTACGCCGGCATGACCGCCGGTCAGCAAGTGAACGGCAACTACAACACCGAGTTCTGGGCCAACGCCGACCCGTTCAATCAGAATCCGCCCACGGGCACGACGTACCGGTACGAAGGCATCATCACCCGCACCAGGTATTCGACGCCCGGTCGTCCGCAAGACGTGATCGACGGTCTGTCGAACACGATCATGTTCGGCGAGAAATGGCTCGATCCGAGCCTGTATGAATTGGGCGCCTGGTACGACGACCGCGGCTGGACCGATGGTTGGGACCCCGACGTGATGCGCTGCAGCGCCTTTGCGCCTCGCCCCGACTCGATCGGCGAGAGCAACAATTCGGCGGCCGCCATGGGCGGCCCTCACCGAAGTGGCTTCAACGCCGCCGCGGGCGACGCCTCGGTCCACTTCGTCAGCTTCAACATCGATCCCGAAACCTACCGCCGCCTCGGCCACCGCGAAGACCAATTGCCGGCTGGCTTCGAGAACTAGTCAGGGCGCTGCGGCGTCGGTACCGCCCCTTTCCCCCGGCCGAGGGCAGTGACTACACTGCCCTCGGCCGGTTTGTTTTTCCGCTCCCTAGCCCCACGTTGCTGCCTGCATGTCGTCTGCGTCGTCGTCGCTCGAGCCTGCCGTCGAGATCGTTCGCCCCGATTTTCCCCGCGGCCCTTTTCGCGCCGCCCTGTTCGACTTCGACGGCACTCTCTCGCTGATCCGCCGTAATTGGCCGGGCGTGATGATTCCCATGATGGTCGACGTGCTGGCCGCGACCAACACGGGGGAAAGCCGCAACGAGTTGCACGCCGCCGTGGAAGACTACGTGATGCGGCTCAACGGCCGGCAAACGATCTACCAAATGATCCGGCTGGCCGAAGAAGTGCAAAAGCGCGGCGGCCAGCCCCGCGATCCGCTCGAGTACAAACACGCCTACCACGAGCTGCTGCTCGCCGACATGGGGGACCGCGTCGCCAAGCTCCACTCGGGCGAAACGCCCGCGGCCGATGTGACCGTGCCGGAAAGCCACGCCCTGCTGTCGGCGCTCGCCGAACGCGGGATCGCCCTCTATCTGGCCTCAGGCACCGACGTGGGCTACGTCAAGCAAGAGGCGGCCGCCCTGCAGCTGGCCCATTTCTTTGGCCCCCACATCTATGGCGCGCTCGACGACTACCAGAACTTTTCCAAGGCCATGATCGTCGAGCAGATCTTGGGCGATTCCGGCGTGGCGCCGCACGAGCTCTTGGCCTTTGGCGACGGCTTCGTCGAAATTCAAGAAGTCGCCCGGCGTGGCGGCCTGGCGATCGGCGTGGCCAGCGAAGAAGAGAAGCGCGTCGGCGTGAACGCCTGGAAGCGCGGCCGGCTGATCGACGCCGGGGCGCACCTCATCGTGGGCGACTACCGCTGCTTGCCGGAGTTGTTCGGGCTACTAGGCCTCTAGGGCGCCAGCGGGCCCGCTCAGCTCCACTCGAGGCCGAGAAACGTGCGCCCGTCGTCCTGCTGGTTCACACGGCGGATGAGGGCTGCCATCGGCGAGCCGGCATATTCCACTTCAACGGCGAAGCCAGGCACGAACTCGGCGGGCGCATGATCGACTAGGACGCCGATGCCGCCGAACGACTCGTCGCGCACGTGCGCGGGGATTTCTTCCCCGCTGCCGGTAAACAGAAAGACGCGGGCCTCGTCGGCCGGAAACCGCATCCAGCGGCGCTCCGTAACCTCGGCCGAGGAGAGGGAAGTAGGACCTTCGGGCGTGGAGTTGGTCGCGGTGCTCATCGGTTGCCCCAAGCCTGGTGTGTCGAAGCCGCACATCCGACTGTGCATAAACCGTAGCACTCGTGCCCCACGGCGCTCGCCGCGGAGGGCCGCGCGGGGGCGACTCTGGGGCATTGCCTAGGCCGCTCGCGCCGGGTGGGCGCCCTATGCGCCCCGCCGGCCGACGGCTCTGAGGGATATCACCAGGGCGCCGTCGGCAGCGGTTGAATGTCCTTCGGCTTCACCTCTTCCTGATAGAGGCGGAACCCGCGGGCCTGATAATTTGGCAAAGCCTGCGGGTGGTCGAGGGTGCAGGTGTGCACCCAAACGCGCCGCGTCGGAGGCCGCCAGGCACGTTCGACGGCTGCGGTCAGCATGGCTCCCCCCAGCCCTTGGCCGACGAATTTTTCGAGCAGACCGAAGTACACGATCTCGGTCTGCTCGCCGGCTTGGCGTTCGAGCTCGAAATACCCGGCCGGAGTGTTCCGCACATAGGCGATCCAGGTTTCGACCTCGGGCCGGTCGAGATACGCGGACCAGCGCTCGTAGCTCCAGACGCGTCGGTCGAGCCAATGATACTTGGGTCCGACCGCGGCGTAGAGGAAGCGGTTCAGCTCGGGAAGCGGAATCTCCGCTTGACGCAGCTCGAAGGGCGTGCGCGGCGACTTTGCCGGGAGCAGTTGCCCCGGGTCGGTCATCTCGAGGTAGTACGTGGTGATGTCTGCAAGCGCCATGTCGCGGGGCTCGTGAGCGCGGAGGAAGGAATAGGTTGCTCCCTAGAGACGGAGCGGCGGCGAACAAGTCAAGAGCCGCAGGGTACGCTTGCGAACTGAACGGCACAGTGAACGTGCGCGAGACCCTAGCTGCGCTTCTTGGTCGCCATATAGGCGATTCCCGCGGCCAGCGCCCCGCAAGCGATCGCCGCGTAGAGCGCAGTTGTCGTCGAGCGAATGCCCAGGCCGAACTTGAGCGCCAGGAAGACCAGCGCCGCGGTGCCGAGGTAGGCGCCCAATACGACCGCCTGTTGCGGCAAGGGCTCGCGGCGGCTGCCGCCGCCCGCGGAGTCCTCTCCCTCCTCGTCGTCATCGCTCGTGCTGCTGGCTCGGACCGGCGGCGGGGCCCCGCTGGCCATCTCGGCCGCCGCCACGGCCCGTGAGTAATGTTGGCCGATCGCTTCGTTCATGCTGGCCGCCGTGCAGAGCACCGTGCGCACAGGCATGCCCAACCGCAGCCGCAGTTCGTCCTCCACCTCGGGTCGGAGCGGATTGGGCGAGGCCATGAGCAGCGTGCCTTCGTCGACCATCACCGGGGCGCAGGAGTGCTGCCGGGCGATCTGGGCCGGGATCTTGGGCACGAGTTCGAGGTCGACGCCCAGGTCGGCCAATTCGATGTACGGCAGCCCGATGCCTTCGGCGTAAGCCTGCATCACAACGTCGGGAGCGGCCATCTTCTGCTGCGTCACGGCGTCGCGCAGGTCCAGCCCCACGGCGTTGGCGTAGGTCCGGGCTTTCGCCAACTGCTCGGCCGTGATGATGCGGCGGCCCACCAAGAGCTGCTCGAAGGTGTAGCGGCGTCCGCCGGTCGCCTCACGCCCCAGGCTGGCGTCGTAATCTTCCTTGCGCGCACGGTCGGTCAGGCAGAGCATGGCCTTGGCCAGCTCGTTGAGCAGATCTTGCGACTTCTGCGCGAAGTCGCCCGCCGCATACTTGCGGACGTGGGCGTTCATCTTGCGGTAGTTGCCGCGGATCTTGGCGGCGTCGTCCTCGAACTTCTTCAGCCGCAGGAGCTGATAGTGGTTGAGGGGGCGCTCCGCGTCAGGGATCTGGAGCCATTCCTTGTAGACGTCGATTTGTGTGGCCATGCCGGCGGACGCTGTAGCGCAAACGAGCCGCGGCGCGGGGGGCCGAGGCGACGAGGGTTCGAACGAAAACGCGAGCGCGGGGTCTCGCCCTATTCCACGACGTATTCCGAGGCCAGCGCGCTGTAGGCGTCGACCTGCTGCTCATCGAGCCCGGCCCGCCGCTCGATGTCGATCGTGGCCTCCTGCCCTCCCGATTTGTCTCGCGCCCGCACCTTGATCCGCCCGGCGGTGTCGAACGAGTAGGTCACCTCGATCGGCGAGCCCTTGGGCAAGCCTTCGGGCAGTCCGGTGACGCGGCAGTTGCCGAGCAGCGAGCAGGCGGCCGGATCGGGCGCGTCGCCTTCGATCACCTGGATGTTCACCCGCTGCTGCTTGTCCTGCGACGTGACGAAGGTCTGCGTCACCTCGACCGGCAGCCGCGAGTTGCGCGGGATCATCACGTGGTTCACCACCTTGCCCGTCTTCGGGTTGCGGGCGGCGACGCCGAGTCCGTGGGAGTTGACGTCTTCCTGCCGCACGCCCGCAAGCAGGCGGCGGACGCGGTCGGTGAGCTGGCTGTCTCCGCGGTACTTGGCGTCGAGGATCGCCGCATGGATCGCGGCCCCCTGGGCCACCGAAGTGAACGGCGAAATGCCCCGGTACGGCTCGACTCCCGTGATTTCGTAGATGCGGCGCGAGACCCACGGCATGAGGGTCGACCCGCCCACCAGCACGATGGCGTCGAGGTCGCCGGAGCCCACCTTGGCCTGCTCCATCACCAGTTCCGTGGTGTCGAGCGTGCGCTGGGCCAGATCGGCCGTCATTTCGTCGAACTGAGCCCGCGAAATCGTCACGGAGATCGACTTGTCGCCGTGGCGGAAGTGAATCGTGGTTTGTTCCTGCTCCGAAAGCGCGATCTTGGCTTGGTCGCACTCGTAGTGCAGCAATTGGATGGCCGCTCGCGATGCCCGCAGATCGACGCCGTGCCGCGTTTGGAACTCGTTGCAGACGTACTCGACCAGGCGATCGTTCCAGTCGACGCCGCCGAGGTGGACGTCGCCGTCGGTGGCCAACACCTGAAAGTGCGTCGGCGTGTACTTAACAACCGTGACGTCGAACGTGCCGCCCCCGAGGTCGTAGACCAGGGCCCGGCGCTCGCGCTCCTTTTCGGCCATCCCGCCCAATTCGCCTTGCTTCCAGGCATAAGTGAGCGTGGCGGCGGTCGGCTCGTTGATGATGTCGACGACGTTGAGCCCCGCGATGCGGCCGGCGTCTTGCGTGGCCTTGCGCCGGGCGTCGTTGAAGTAGTAGGGCACCGTGATCACGGCGTTGCCGATCGGGCCGATCCGCCGTTCGGCGTCTTGCCGCAGCTTCTTGAGGATGAGCGCCGACAGGAACTCCGGGGTGATCTCGCGGCCGTCGAACGTGCGGTTGTAGCCCACGTTTCCCATCTGCCGCTTGACGCGTTCGACGACGTTGTCGGGGTCTTCCATGGCGGCCCGCATGCGATTGGGGCCGACGATCACGTGGCCGCTCTCGGCCAGCAAGATCAGGCTGGGGGTCTCCACGTCGTCGTCATCGTTGGGAACCGGCTGCGGGTTTCCCTGCTCGTCGAGGTAGGCGAGCGTGGAGAACGTCGTCCCCAGGTCGATGCCGACAGTGTGCCCCTCGAGAAATTCCATGACTATTCACCTGCAGAGGACGAAACGATGGCGCCCGACGGACGGACAACTGCCAAAAAGGCGGGAAACGGGCGCGAACCGTCCGCGCCGTCCCGGCCGGGAAAGGGGGCCGATCGCGCAGGGCGAAAACTGCCAAGCGTGGGACGGGGGAACGAGCTCACCACCAAACCCGCATTCTCAGTCGCCGCCGATGGGGCGTCAAGGTTTTGCTGGCACGTTCGGGGGGAAGCGACACAGGGTTTTGCCGAGCGCCGGGGGTCGGTCGCCGCGCGGCGCGGGGCCGTGTTAAGATGCCCTCATGACCTCGCGCTCCCTGATCGAACTGGCCGAACGCTTCGCCGCCGGCGGCGCCTCTTTCGACGAGCTTTCGGCCGCCGTGCTGGCCGCCCGCTCGCTCGACCTGGGGGACGTGCAACTCGATCTCGACCGCCGCCGCCGCTGCGGCTACCCCGAGGTCGTGTTCGGCCAGGGCAAAACGCCCGAAGCCATCGGCCGGGCAGTGGCGGCCCTGCGCGAGAACGGCTGCGACGCACTCGTCACCCGGCTCTCTCCAGACCAGGCTGCTTGGCTGGCCGAGCGATTTCCCCAGGGGACGTTGAACGTGCTCGGCCGCACATTTCGCCTGGCCGTCGACCAGTCGCCCCGTCCGACGGTGGGGCGCGTGGCGGTGGTCACCGCCGGCACGGGGGATCTGCCTGTGGCCGAGGAAGCCCGCGAGACGTTGCTCTGGATGAGGGTCGAAACGGTGCTCGTCGCGGACGTGGGAGTCGCAGGACCACACCGGCTGCCTGCTCAGCTCGGCCACCTAGAAACGGCGGACGCGGTGGTGGTGGTGGCCGGCATGGAGGGGGCCCTGCCGAGCGTGGTCGGCGGGTATGTGGCCTGCCCGGTGATCGCCGTGCCGACGAGCGTGGGCTATGGCGCGAGCCTGGGCGGCATCGCGGCGCTCTTGAGCATGCTCAATAGCTGCGCGGCGAACGTGACCGTGGTCAACATCGACGCCGGGTTCAAGGCGGGCTACGTGGCCGGCTTGATCGCTGCGGGCAAGCGGCGATAGCCTGCGCCAGACCGCAGCAGTTTTCCCTCGTTCACGCGTCGGGTTAGGATGGGGGGCGATCGATCCCCCGCTCTGGAGACTCACATGAACCGCCTGACGAGACTGTGCCTGATGATCGCTTTGTGCGCGCTCGCTGCGGCGGACCAGGGCCCGTCGGCCGCCGAAGGCGATTCGGCGCTTTTGCTGCACACGCGGGTACGCAAACCGGTCGCTTCCGACGGCGAGGACGCCAAGTACCAGGTCGTCGAGGTCGAGCGGACCTGGGATCCCCAGAAAACGGCCCTGATCATCTGCGACATGTGGGACGACCACTGGTGCAAGGGGGCCGCGGGCCGCGTGGTCGAGATGGCCCGGCCGATGAACAAGGTGGTCCAGGCCGCCCGCGACCGCGGAGTGCTCATCGTGCATGCCCCGAGCACGACGGTCGACTTCTACCGCGACACGCCGCAGCGCAAGCTCGCGCAGTCGGCCCCCTTCGCGAAAACCAAGGCCCCGCTCGCCACGTCGCCCCGCTGGGGGACCGCTTGGTGCTGGCCCGATGCGTCGCGCGAGCCCGAACTGCCGATCGACGATTCCGACATGGGCTGCGACTGTGCCCAAAAGTGTGAGATTCGCGAGGCCTGGAAGCGGCAGATCGACCTGATCGACATTGCCGAGGGGGACGCGATCACCGACAACGGGCAGGAGCTGTTCAACTTGTTCGCCGAGCGGGGAATCGAGCACGTGATGATCATGGGCGTGCATCTCAACATGTGCGTGCTCGGCCGCCCCTTCGCCATCCGGCAGTTGGTGCAGCAGGGGGTCGACGTTGTGCTGGTCCGCGACCTCACCGACACCATGTACAACCACGAAAAACGCCCCCAGGTCGACCACTTCGCGGGCACCGACCTGGTGGTGGAGCACGTGGAAAAGCACTGGTGCCCCACGATCCTGAGCACGGACCTGGTGGGGGGCCAGCCGTTCCGCTTTGCCGAGGATACGCGGCCCGCGAAGACGGCCCCGGCGGGCGGTCAGTGAGCGGTTTTTTGAGCTGGCGTCTGAGCTGTTGCAGGGCTGCATCGAGGCCGGACCGCTGTTAGAATGAGTGCGGCGAAACCCGCCCCTGCCCTCTCCGCCCGCCAGTTCGTTCTAGTCCCCTTAGGTCCCCGGTCGTTAGACGATGACGTGCCTTCGCCGGTTTGCGCTGCGCTTTCGGCTCGCACTGGCCGCCGGTTGGCTGGCGGCGCTCAGTGGGCTGTGTTGGTCCGCCGCGGCGCCTGCCCAAGAGCCGCCGGTCGCCGTGCCGGCCGATCATGCGCCGAAAATGCAGGCGGGGCTCGAGCTCTTCAAGGCGTCGGTCCGCGACCTGCTTTCGAAGCACTGCCTGGCCTGCCATGGCGGGGCCAAGACGGAAGGGGAGTTCGACCTTTCGGACCGCGACAAGCTGTTCGACAGCGGCTATGCCGGCGACAGCGCCGAGGAGAGCCCGCTCTTCGCGCTCATCCAGCACGCCGAAGAGCCGCACATGCCCCACAAGCAGGACAAGCTGCCGGACGAGGCGATCGCCGCGATCGGCAAGTGGCTCGACCTGGGCGCCCCCTACGACAAGCCGCTCGCCGGACCGGAGCGCGACCCCGCAGGCGACGACAAAACGGCCGTCGCCAAGCGTTCCGACTTTTGGTCGTTCCAGCCGCTGGCGGTCGTTGCGCCGCCGGAAGTGAAGCAAGCCGCTTGGGCGAAAACGCCGATCGACCGCTTCATCGCGGCCGCGCAGGAAGCTAAGGGATTGCACGGCAATCCGCCGGCGTCCAAACGCGTGCTCATCCGCCGGGCCTACTTCGATCTGATCGGCCTGCCGCCGACGCCGGAAGAGGTCGAGGCCTTCGTGGAAGACTCCGATCCGGCGGCCTATGAAAAGCTGCTCGACCGACTGCTGGCCATGCCCCAATACGGCGAGCGTTGGGCGCGGCACTGGATGGACGTGGCCCGCTTTGCCGAGTCGCACGGCTACGAGCAAGACTACGACCGGCCGTTCGCCTTCTACTACCGCGACTTCCTGATCCGAGCCTTCAACGACGATCTGCCCTTCGATCAGTTCGTCCGTTGGCAATTGGCCGGCGACGAGCTCGCCCCAGACAACCCCTGGGCACTGGCGGCCACGGGTTTCCTGGGGGGTGGCGCGTTTCCCACGCAGCTAACCGAGAATGAGTTCGAGCGTGCCCGCTACGACGAGCTCGACGACATGACGAGCACGACGGGCTCGGCCTTCCTCGGGCTCTCCGTAGGCTGTGCCCGTTGCCACGACCACAAGTACGACCCGATTGCCTCGGCCGACTACTACCGCTTGGCCTCGGCGTTCACAACGACGATCCGCAGCGAGATCGAGCTCACGCTGCCGGGGGCCGAGAAGCCGGAAAAGGTGCAGGTCACGAGCGAAGGCTATCCCAAGACGAAGCACCACGCCGACGACCGCGGCTTTCCCCACTTCTACCCTGAAACGTTCGTGCTCAACCGCGGCGACCCGAGCCAGAAGAAAGAGCCGGCGGCGCTCGCCTTCCTGCCGGCGCTGATGCGCGACGGACGCGACACCGCCGACTGGCAGGTAGCCCCGCCCGAAGGCTGGACGCGCACCAGCTTTCGCCGCGCGAGCCTGGCGAACTGGATCACCGACCCGCGCCATGGGGCGGGGCACCTGGCGGCGCGGGTGATCGTGAACCGGCTTTGGCATTTGCACTTTGGCCGCGGGATCGTTGCCTCGCCCAATGATTTCGGCATGCAAGGGGAGCGCCCCTCGCACCCTGAGTTGCTCGATTGGCTGGCCACCGACCTGGTGCACAACGGCTGGCAGCTCAAGCGGCTGCACAAGCTGATCATGCTGAGCGCGGTGTACCAGCAAGACGGCTCGTGGGATGAAGAGCGGGCAGCGATCGACCGTGAGAACGTGTTGCTCTGGCGGCGGCCGCCGCGGCGGCTCGAGGCCGAGCCGATTCGCGATCAGATGCTGGCGGCCAGCGGCCTGCTCGACTCCACGATGTACGGCGCCGGCGCGCTCGACCCGAACATGCGCCGCCGCAGCGTTTACTTCTTCATCAAGCGGAGCCAGCTCATTCCGAACATGATGCTGTTCGACTGGCCCGAGCATCTGGTGAGCATTGGCGCGCGGTCGAGCACCACGATCGCCCCGCAGGCGCTCTTGTTCTTGAACGGCCCGCAGACACGGCAGTACGCCGAGGGACTGGCCGCCCGCGCGCAGCGCGAGGCTCCCAGCACGCCGGTGGAGCGGGCGTATGCGATCTGCCTGGGCCGCGTCCCGAACGACGACGAGCGGCAACTGGCCGCCCAGTTCCTCGAGGCCCAACACGCGAAATACACGGCGCTCGGCGACGACCAAGCCAAACACACGGCCCTGGTCGACTTCTGCCAGGCGCTGTTCGGCATGAACGAATTCGTCTACGTGGAATAGCTCGGGCTATTTCACCACGGAGACACGGAGGCACGGAGAGGATCTTGAACCACAAAGACACAAAGAATTCATTTCTCGCCCAGGCGCGAAGCTCGCAAAGAAGCCAGAGATCTGCGATCGCCCCCCTTGGCGATCTTTGCGCCTTTGCGAGAAACAAATCTGCTTCTTTGTGTCTTCGTGCCTTTGTGGTTCAATCTCTGTCCTCTCCGTGTCTCCGTGGTGAAAGCAGCCGCCTAAGGGAGTTGCAGCCATGAACTTGACCAATCACTTGCCGTCGGCGGCTTGGACTCGTCGTGAGTGGCTGGGGCGGGCTGGCGCTGGGGCGGGCTTGCTTGGCTTTGCCTCGCTGCTGGGCGAGCAGGGGCTGCTCGAACGACCTGCGGGCGCCGCCACAGGGCAGCCGCTCGATCCCATGGCCCCGCGGCCAAGCCACTTTGCCCCGCGCGCCAAGCGGGTGATTTGGGTCTTCGTCAACGGCGGGCCGAGCCACGTCGACACCTGGGACTACAAGCCAGGGCTCGAGAAGTGGAACGGAAAATCCATGCGGGAGTTCGACTCCGCGTTCCAGAACACCACCGGGTTCTTCAAGGACTCGGTCGGCGGGCTGATGAAGTCGCCATTCAAGTTCACGCCCCGCGGCGAGTGCGGCAAGCTGGTCTCCGAGATCTTTCCCAATCTCGGCGAACACGTCGACAAGATGGCCTTCATTCACTCAGGCCACAGCGAATCGAACAACCATTCTCCGGCCCTGTTCATGATGAACACCGGCATGCCTCGCATGGGCTTTCCCTGCGTCGGCTCGTGGGTCACCTATGGGCTCGGCAGCGAAAACCGCGACCTGCCAGGCTTCGTCGTGATGAGCGATCCCAAGGGACGCGGCCTGCCCAAGGGGCACGCCGCGAATTGGGGCGCGGCGTTTCTGCCCGGCGTGTTCCAAGGCACCCACTTGCAGCCCAAGGGGCCGCCGATCGAGAACCTCGTTCGCCCCGCGGAGATGACCGATCCCAGCCAGCGCGGCCAGCTCGACCTGATCAAGCGGCTCAACGAGCTGCACGCCGCGCGGCACGAGTCGGAAAGCGAGCTGGCTGCCCGCATCGAAAGCTTCGAGCTGGCGTATCGCATGCAATCGGCGGCGCCCGAGGCGATCAACCTCGACGACGAGCCGGAGCACATTCACAAGCTGTACGGCATCGGCGAGGAACGCTGCGACCACTTTGCCCGTCAGTGTCTTACGGCGCGGCGGCTGGTGGAGCGCGGGGTGCGGTTCGTGCAGATCTACTCCGGTGGCATGGAGAACGAGCGCTCCTGGGACGGTCACGTCGACATCTTCGGCAACCACACGCAGTTCGCTGGCGAAACCGAGAAGCCGGTCGCCGGTCTGCTGACCGACCTGGCCCAGCGCGGCCTGCTCGACGACACGCTCGTCATCTGGTGCGGCGAGTTCGGCCGCCTGCCGATCGCCCAAACGGGCGAGAAGCCGGGCCGCGACCACAACCCTCACTGCTTCACCGCCTGGCTGGCCGGCGGCGGCGTGAAGGGGGGCGTGAGCTACGGCGAGTCCGACGAGGTCGGCTACAAGGCGGCCGTGAACCCGGTCCACATCAACGACCTGCACGCCACGATCCTGCACCTTTTGGGCATGGACCACGAACGGCTGACCTATCTCTACAACGGGAGGCGCTTCCGGCTGACGGATGTGGCGGGGAAGGTGATTCGGGAGATCTTGGCTTAGCTCAGGCGGATTTTTTGAACCGCCGAGACGCGGAGGCGCGGAGAGGAAGGGGCTGCTTGGTAGGTTATGCTTCAGCATAACTTGACGGTGGACGGGCCATCGCCCGTGGCCAGCAGGAGAGTGAACCTCGCCACCTGCTGCGTTGTCAAGGATTGGTGTCGCTGTACCGATCTCTCAGAGCATCAGCCGTGGAAGCCG